>NZ_JBJXCY010000001.1:0-353551 GCF_046159835.1 Tepidamorphus sp. 3E244
GTTCATGACGGCGATCACTTCAGGATGCCCGGTCAGCAATTCATCCATTTTCGTGCTGGGTGAAATTGTTCCAGATCCCCTTTTCAGAGTGGCCATCAACGCTTCCGGCATCATACAAGCCTCTAAGAGATGCAGAAGTGTAACCGGGCTCGCGCTATCGCTCATTGCATTAATGCAAACAGCTAAATGGCAATCGAGTGAGCTAGATGGCCATAATCTAAGAAGTGTTCCTCCAAACAAGCAGGGCTTGCGTGCAGCCCGCTTCTATCGTGTACCGCTTGCAAGGTGACCTACTAGCGAAGCGTCGGGAGCTCGCCCGCCCGTAATCGGAACGCCCCGGAATACGGTCCCTTGAGGGGGCGGGGGTAGTGGTCGGTCTCTAGCGCAGCACGCGAGCCAGTCCTTTATTTGACTGGTTCGGCTTGCGGTTCCCAACCAGCGCCTTGCAGATCGCCAGCCGCCGACCGGCCTGCCGTCATCAGCGGTCAGCGTTGCATATGATGACCTAGGCTTGCCGTCGGAAGAACCGCGACGTCCGTTTCAAACTTGCGATGGTCGTCCCTTCACGGGGGGCTTCAAGACAAAGCCTCACATCATACCAATGATCACCGAAGTTCAGACCAAGCCTTGCTGGCACATGATCTATAGCGTCGTAGTACGTCTATATTGGTCGCGATCGACCATGATCGAACGGGATGGCTAAAACGAGGCTTGATTGGTTTTCACCTCGCGCTGGCTGGTGATGAGGCGTGCATCTGTCTTCCGGCGTCGAGAGTTCATCATGCATTCGGGCTAACAAAGTCGCTCGCCGAGCTACCTCCTAAGGATCGGCAACGGTCAGGGGCACTATCAACGCCTCGAGTATGGCTCCAACGAGCAGTGCCCCGAATTAGGGGGTTAATAGCTGCATGCTCACTGACGTTCGACTGATGTGGAACCATTCTTCTCGCTTTCCATTTGTTTCGCATGGAAACGCGCATTTACCTGCTGAAGCCCGGCGCGGACGCCAACGACCCGCAGTGGGACCTCGCCTCGAACCGCGGCGAAGTCTGGGTTCGCGCACACTCGCCTGCCGACGCGCGGGTGGTGGCCAGCGAGGCCGAAGTCGACTTTCACGACATCAACGCCAAGCCGTCGCACGGAACCACGACGGAGTTCGCCAGCGCATTTCGCAACATCAAGCTGTATGAAGCAGTCGAGTGGCACGGCGACGAGTACCCCGCCGATGAACCTCGCGAAGTGGTGTGGGGACTATGCACCTCCCCAACCAAGTAGGGGCAGGTGCTAGCTGACGGATCAGACAAACGAGTGCATTAAATATGGAACCGGCTCAGACTTGGACATCGGAGCCAGACCGACTGCTCCACATTGCCGCCTCCTGTGCGGTGTTCTTCTCTTACATCGTGGCGCTGACCCGGCTGTCGGGGAAGCGCACGACAGCAAACTTAAACAATTTTGACTGGATAATTACTGTCGGTATTGGCTCACTGATGGCATCGGGAATACTGTTGCGCAACGTGTCCATGGTGGATGCGATGCTAGCGGTTGCCGTGCTGGCCGCGCTGCAGTGGCTGACCACATGGGCGGCCATGGCGCACTGCAGCCGGACGCCGTCTCGAGCGAGCGCATTTCGCGCGAGGAAATCGACTCCGCACTTCGCCGCGCCGGGCTTCCCGACCGCAGTGAAGCCGCCTGGGTCGTCATCGAGAACAATGGCGAACTGTCGGTGATCGCGCGCGAGAACAAGACGAATGCTGCCGGCAATGCGCTGATCCAGGTGCTGACCGAACGAACGGATCGACGCACGGGAGGGAGCGGAATGATAGTCAGCACCACTCGTGCGCGAATGGGCGAAGATGACCACATCGGCATGGTCGGACGGCTTTCCAAAGATCTGTGGGACCGCCTGTGCGCAGCATGCAGCGACATTCGCCTCGTGGGGCCTAAGGAGTACCTCTCAAAGGCCGGTGAACCGATCACCGAGAGCGCGCTCCTGCTCGACGGCATCATGGTGCTGTGCATCGCCCCAAACGCGGTGCGTCCCGACAGCCACTTGATGGTCGCGATCCAGGTACCGGGCGATTTCGTGGACCTGCACGGTCTGCCGCTGGGCTGCCTGGACCATGACGTGCGAACCCTGACGGCCTCGCGCATCGCCTTCTTTCCCCATGCTGCGCTCGAAGAGATCATGGAAGACGTCGAACATGCGCGCTCGCTGTGGGAATTGACGATGATCGACGCGGCCATTCACCGGCACTGGACCTACCGAAGCGGTCGCCTGCGCGCGCTGGCTTCCATGGCCGATTTCCTGTGCGAGTACGATCTGCGCATGCAGCAGGCCGGGCGCGCGGTGGAAGACCGGCTGCCGATGCCGCTGATGCAGTCCGACCTGGCCGAGGTCACTGGCCTGTCCAAGGTCCATGTGAGCCGCGTGCTGAAGGACCTGCGCGATGCTGGCCTTTGCACCGTTCGAAACGGCGTGGCGGAAATCCACGACCGGCCCGGCCTGCGGAAGATCGCCGGATATGACCCGGCCTATCTCTACCTGCAGGCCTCGGCCTCGATCTAGTCTTCTGCTGGCCCCATTGCGCATGCACATAAATGCCTGTCAATCTTATCTAAAGATCACCCGCAGGTGATCAATTGGAAAGTGCGGGCCAGCTAATGGCCGAGCCGGTTCATTTGCGTCTTGAGCTCAAATCTAACGCCGGTTGAGTCCCGTGAAAGAACGCTCTCGCCCATGAAATCGAGCGGGACCACTTGCTCGAGAATCCGCGAGCCGAAGCCCTTGCGACTCCCTTGGTGAACCGGGGGGCCATTCACCTCGGCCCAAACCATGCGAAACGGGTCCGCCGTATTCGGTCGACCAGCCGACCATGACAAGTGAACCTTGCCGTCAGCATGAGACAGCGCGCCATATTTCAGCGCGTTGGTGGCCAGCTCATTGAGCGCCAGCATCATTGTGAAGACCTGCCCGGCGGACAGCCGCACAGGAGGGCCATCGATAACGAACTGGTCGTCTCCGGACCGAAATGGACGGAGTGCATGGTCCACAACCTCGCTCAGGTCCCCATCAGCCCGCCGCGAGCCGGTGAGTACGGATTGCGCCTTGGCGAGAGCATCGATTCTCTGCGCCACCGCCACGCCAGCCTCCTTCTTCGTCTCGGCGGCGTTGAGTGTCTGGCGGACGATGGTGGACACAATGGTCAGGGTGTTCTTGATCCGGTGACCGAGTTCCGCGCTCAGCAACCGTGCGTGTTCCTCCGCCTCAACCGTGGCGGTCGTCTCGATGACAGTGTCCATCATCCCCCTGACAATGCCGTCCTCATCCCGGATGGGGCTGTAGCAGAAGGTGAAATAGGCCTGCTCGGGATACCCATGCCGATTGATGATCAGGGGAAAGTTTTCAATGAAGGTCGGCTCTCCGGCGAAGGCCCGCTCCGCGATCGGGCCGATCTCGGCCCAGACTTCACTCCACACATCACGGAAGGATCGACCGAGTGCGGATGGCTTCTCGCCAAGGATGGGCGTGAATGCATCGTTGTGCAGCGTGATGAGGTCCGTTCCCCAAACGACGCATTTGGGGAACCTGGAATTCAATGCCATCCCCAAGGCGATCTTCAACGCCGATGGCCAGGTTTCGATCGGGCCAAGTGGATTGTCCATCCAGTCATGGGCGCGAACAGCTTCACCCATTTCGCCTCCGCCGACCAGAAACTGGAATGACTGATTCATGCGGAATCCCCCCGCTCCAGCTGAAAGGCCAGCGAGAGTGCATCGTCACGCTCGCATGCCATCCCAGAAACGACAAGCACACCACCAACAATATGACGCTAACGTAACGTAAACTCGCCCCGCGTCAAATGAATTTCCCAGACCAGCGGGATCCCGTTCACCCATTGCATGTGCTCGACCAATATTTGTGCATTCTCCATTTGCAACAACTGGTTGCCCCATAGTCTGGTTACCCAGCCGGCCAATTTATCTTCGCCTGGTCGTGCCAGCAGATAACATTTGATAGGTGGCAGCATTGGAACGTCTTCATCGCACGAGGGTTTGGGTGGTGGGCAACACGACACCTCAAACCCAAAGGAGACCGTCATGGGCCTGTTTTCAAAAGATATCGAAAACATGAACGACCTTTACATCCATACGCTGCGCGACATCTACTACGCCGAGAAGAAGATCGTGAAAGCGCTGCCGAAGATGATCGAGAAGGCCACCAACTCGAACCTTCGCCAGGGCTTCGAGACGCATCTCGAGGAAACCCGCACCCACGTATCCAGGCTCGAGAAGGTTTTCGAACTGGAGGGCGTCGAGGCCAAGGGCGTCACCTGCCCTGCCATTGATGGCATCATCGATGAAGCCAACGAGATCGCCGGTGAGGTCGACGACAAGAACGTTCTCGACGCGGCACTGATCGCGGCTGCGCAGGCAGTCGAGCACTACGAAATGACCCGCTACGGCACCCTGATCAGCTGGGCCGAAGAACTTGGACGCAGCCAGTCCGCCGCCATTCTCCGCGACACGCTCGAGGAGGAAAAAGCTACGGATGACAAGCTGTCGGATCTGGCCGAGAGCCGCGTGAACCAGGCTGCGGCGTAATCCTCTTCGGTGCCGCGACATTCGCGGCACCGGACTTTGCGCCGGGCCGGGCGGGTTGCGATGCCCATATTCATTGAGACCCGCGATATGCGGGCCTGGCAGGGCAGGCGGGACCTTTGCAACTCACTCGCAAGAACCAAAAGGCTCATGAACACAAGCATCTCAAATCTTGAGGCCTCCGCCGGTCCATGGCCAGCGCGCCGCGGCCTGTGTCGGGTTTGGAGCGCCGATGTCGAGGAATAACAACGAAGTATCGGATCCTACTGGCTCCAACGATGATGCCGGAGTGACACAGCAGGCATCCAGCCCGGCCTCCCACCGCGCCGCGGTGCAAGAGGGACGCACGGGCGACAAGGTACCGGGAATCGATCCGGCGGCAGCACCCATGGAAACCGACGCCGAAGCCGGTGGTCAGCAAACGCCCGGATCCGCCCCAGCCGATTTCAACCGTCAGGCGCCAGATGCGCACGGCAGCGCGGACGGTCCAGCCATGCGACCGGTCTCGACCGCCCGATCGCAGGATCGGACAATGCGTTTCGTTGGTGTCGTATCGGCTGCAGTGCTCGTCGTGCTCGGCGTGGCACTGTTGATCTGGGCACTGGTGTGACGACCGCGGAAGCGTTTGTCCCGCAGCGGAACCATGGTGCCATAAGGCCGTTGCAACAACAGTTCGGCGGTCAGGCAGGTGCACTTTGAGAACCACCAGAGCGACGGCATGGCTGCACGCAACATGCCTTTCGCGGCGGCCCAGCCGATCCGTTAACTTAAAACCCCATGTGTGCCGGGAGTTCGGCCATGACTCAGTTTTCCACCAATCGTGTTCAGGATCAGCAACCCGGTCTCGAAGACGAGATGTCGCCACCCCCTGACTACATGCCTCGCTTTCCCGGGTCGGGTCGGCTTGAGGGCAAGGTCGCCATCATCACCGGCGGAGATTCCGGCATCGGCCGAGCGACAGCCGTCCTGTTCGCACGCGAGGGCGCGCGGGTCGCGATCATCTACCTGAACGAGGACGACGACGCCGAAACCACGCTGGAAGCGGTGCGCTCGGAAGGATCTCAGGGCATCGCCCTGCGCGGCGATGTCGGCGAGAAAGCCTTCTGCCGCGAATGCGTCGCCCGCGTGGTGAAGGAATGGGGGCGCCTCGACATTCTCGTCAACAACGCCGCCGAGCAGCACAGCCAGGACGCGTTCGAGGACGTGAGCGAGGAGCAGATCGAGGCAACCTTCCGTACAAACGTCTTCGGGCAGATGTTCATGGTCCAGGAAGCACTGCCGCATCTGGGAGAAGGTGCGGCCATCGTCGCGACCACGTCGATCACCGCATATCGCGGCCAGGACCTGCTGATCGATTACGCATCGACGAAGGGTGCCGTGCTGTCCCTTACGCGCGCCCTTGCCCAGAAACTTGCAGGCTCAGGCGTCCGGGTGAACGGCGTTGCGCCAGGACCGATCTGGACGCCGCTCATCCCAGCTTCCTTCCCGCCGGACAAGGTCGAGAGCTTCGGGGAGTCGTCTCCCTTGGGTCGGCCCGGCCAGCCAAACGAGGTGGCGCCATCCATCCTGTTCCTGAGCTGCGAGGACAGCTCCTACATGACCGGACATGTCCTGCACCCCGACGGCGGAGCACCGATCGGCGATTGATTACGAAACATATTGCAGGCTCGCTCGTCTCCGATTTGGATCAGAGACCTGCGCTCGTTTGGAAATGGCGTGGCGGAAATCCACGACCGGCCCGGCCTGCGGAAGATCGCCGGATATGACCCGGCCTATCTGTACCTGCCGGAGTCCGCTCCGGTTGAATGAGCGGGTCGCGATGAGAATAACGCCGCGATCCAAGTATCCCCCTCGCACCGCTTGATGGAATGGTTCGGCCGCGTCTCGCTCAGTGCCCCCACGAGCCGGGTTTCCACATCGCGCGCCGTCAATCGGGTCTCGGTTTCCCCGGTATAGCCGGCGACAAGGCAGTCCCCGTCAGGCGCAAGATCGCGGCCAACGCAGGCTATGGTGCGCGCCAGCGCGTCGTCTTCCAGGTAGTAGAGAACTTCCGATAGCACGATCAGGTCCCATTGCCCTGACGGCCAGTCCTGCGGGACGGCTGCGACCTCAAAGCGGGCGTTGGGGATATGGCGCGCCCTCGCCACTTCGATGGCGGTCGGGGCGAAGTCCAGCCCCAGCAAGGCATCGCTGCGGCGCGCGATCTGCGCGCTCATGACACCGATCGAGCAGCCGACTTCCAGGACACGGCCATATCTGGCGCGCGGAAGCAGCGAAAGGCAGCGGGCGTACTTGTCCGCCTCGTAGGCACTGGTCTCGTAGTCCCACGGGTCCGGGTTCTCCCGGTAGAGGCGGTCGAAGGATGCGGCGTCTCGGGTCATGCGGGAATGAATATCTCGTCGGTTTCGACGAAATGCTGAACAAGGTCGCACGGCATCCGGAAGCCTTCGGGATCGTCTTCGATCAGCCCGGTCATCTGCGATCCGTGGGCTGCGATGGCACGCGCCTTGATGAAGCGGTAGTCGGCGGTCGTAAAGCGCAGCATTCCCTCGCTCGAGGCCCCCTCGACCGGCGTCTGCACGCGCCCCCAGACCGGGCAGCCAAACACCCTCGGAATACGCCGACGCGCGGCGAGCCATTGGGCAAGCCGTCACACGCGCTGGTGGTCGGGGTGGCTGACAGCCAGATGCCGACATTCTTGGCCTGCGCGGTACCCACGTTCTGGGCGAGCCGCACACCGACGAAGCGCGGGTGATCGGCAAAGCGGCTGATGACATCGCCGGTGTCGTCGCTCGAACCGTCATCGATCACGAACACCGTCGTGTCCGGGTGAGACTGGCCAAGCGCGGCTTCAATGGCCTGCGGCAGGATGTGAGCGCGATTGAACGTGGGAATGACGATTGCGACGCTGGGCAGCATGGTGTGCTCCTATGCAAGCTGGAGTGAGGCGCGATAGGCCGACAGGCGGCGCCTCGTGCCGAGGGCAAACGGGAACGGCAGGACGAGAAGCAGCGCGCCGAGACCGGCAAGCGGCGGAAGGCCGGGAACGAGCGGCAGGAGAAGTCCCGCGAGCGCCAGCGCCGGCAGCACCGGGCCAAGAGACGCGTCACCGGAGCCGACATCCTTCGACGTGCGCCGAAAGCCTCCAGAACACCCGAGCAGCGCGTCCACGGTTCCCATGGCCGAGGGCAGGACAAGCACGAGCCGCGATGCGAGCGCGACCAGCAGGGCCGGAAACCGGGCCCGGCTCGAGCGCACAACCGAGATGAACAGCGGCAGGCAGACCGAGACGCCGACGAGCAGCAGCCCGAAGCCCGACAGTGACGCGAGGTTCTTCGCCGCGACCGTGTCGAGGCCCGCGGCAAGTGCCAGCCCACCGCCGATCAGCCCGGCAGCCATCGGCAGGGCGAAATTGGTCCAGGCGGTCAGTTGCGCGGCGACATGAAGCGCTGCCGAAAGGGGCAGGCCCGAGAAGCCGGTGAGGATCGTGCCGACATTGCCTGCCGCCCAGCGGTAGCGCTGCTGGGCAAGCCCCGAGACATCCAGCGGCAGCAATCCGCGCCCGGCGACACGGTCGACGAAACGGCCCCGGAACCCCAGACGTCGCAGCCGCAGACCGAGTTCCGCGTCCTCGGTGATGGTGTCGCCGCTCCATCGGCCTGCAGCTTCCAGCGCGCTGCGGCGGATGACGCTCAAGGTGCCCGTCAGCAGCATGGCGTCTGCGCCATCGGCCTGCGGCGCGTGGCGATGGAAATAGTCGGCAAGCTCCAGCGAAATGCCTGCGACCTGCGCGCCGTCATTTCGATAGGCTTGGGGAAACTGGAAGAAGTCGTCGTCGCGACGGGCGATCTCCGCCGCCGCCGTCGTCAGGAAGTCCGGGGAGACCTCGTAGTCGGCATCGACGATCACCACGTGCGTCGCAGCCGGGTCGGTGCGCGACAGGGCGATGTTCAGTGCGCCGGCCTTCGCGCCCTTTACGCCGTCTTCATGAAAGAAGCGAAATCGCGGCCCGAGTTGGTCGCACAGGTCCGCCACCGGTTTCCACAGCGCTGGGTTCGCCGTGTTGTTGTCGAGAACGATGACCTCGAAGTCTGGCGCGCCCACCTGCTCGGCGAGTGAGCGGACTGTGCGGGAGACCAGCGCAAGTGGTTCTTCATGGGTGGCAATGTGAACGGAGAAGACCGGCGACGGCGTTCCGGCGGCATCGTCCTGGCGCACGGGGCTGCGAAAGGAGACGCTGGCGGCAACCTGAAGCGCGGCGATCAAGCCCTGTGCGCAAAGGGCGAGTGCGACGATTGCAATGGCCGCGCGCGGGGCCACGAGGCAAAGCGCCATGGTTGCGAGGAATACTCCTCTGCTGTCGAGCCGAAACATGCGGGGGTCTCCAAGAAGCGAACCGCACCACCGATGGGTGCGTACTGGCTCGACAATCTCGGGGGCCGGACCTCCGTTCCCGGTAACATTTGTTATGCAATCGGAAGTGAGAAGCCGCAAAGGGAGAGCATCGAAGAGCTTGGTCGATAGCTCAAAATATCGGACGTTGGGGTGGAACAATGGGCCTGTTCGACGGTTGTTCAGCAATACTCTCGAGAGATATGCACCATGCGACTATCCCGGCGCTCCTTTATTCTGGCCTTTTCCTCCACCGCGATGGTCACCATCGCAAAGGCGCGTGAGTACACCGGCGGTGTGCCATGGACGCCGAAGGCCGCACTGCCGCCGCAGGAGCCTGACCACCGCCAAAGCTATCTCACCGCCGAAGAGCGCAAATTCCTCACCGCAGCCGTCGACCGCCTGATCCCCGAGGACGATTACCCCTCCGCCTCGCAGGCTGGCGTCGTCGATTTCATCGACTACCAGTTGGCCGGTGCCTTCGGGCGTGGCGACATCTACTACCTGCAAGGACCGTTCGAGGACGGGCTTCCCACCCAGGGCTATCAGGGCGAAGCCCCTGCGCTGCTTTACCGGCAGGCCATCGAGGATATCGACAAGGGCCTCGCCGACACCGCTGGCAAGCGGTTCTCGGAGCTTTCCGAAACCGATCAGGACACGGTGCTCAAGCGCCTGTCGGAAGGTGAGGCCGACCTGCCCACCGTCGACGGCAAGACATTCTTCGACATGCTCTGGCAGAACACCCGCGAAGGCTATTTCGGCGATCCCGTGTATGGCGGCAACCGTGACATGGCGGGCTGGCGCATGCTCGGGTTCCCCGGCGCGCGCTATGACTACCGCCCGTGGATCGACCACAACGGCCAGCCCGTGAAGCTCGATCCGGTCTCCGTCGCCGGCTACCCACAACAGGGGCAGTGATGGCCCGGAAGCTTCCCGAACGAGAAGTCGTCATCATCGGGTTCGGCTGGACCGGCGCGATCATGGCCGAGCAGCTGACCGCCGCCGGCATGGACGTGCTGGCGCTCGAGCGCGGCGTGTGGCGCGACACGTCCACGGACTACGCGGTCACCAACGCCCAGGACGAATTGCGCTACCGGCACCGCGACGAACTCTTCGAGGTGCTGTCGCGCGAGACGCTGACCTTCCGCAACACGCTGGACCAGCGCGCCCTGCCGATGCGCATGCTCGGCTCGTTCCTGCCCGGCACCAATGTCGGCGGGTCGGGCGTCCACTGGAACGGCCAGACCTGGCGCTTCCTCCCGTCCGATTTCGTCGCCCGTACCCACAACGTCGAGCGCTACGGCGAGGACAAGCTGCCAGCCGACATGACCATCCAGGACTGGGGCGTCACCTATGACGAGCTGGAGCCCCATTTCACGACCTTCGAGGATATCTGCGGCATCGCGGGCAAGGCGGGCAATGTGGGCGGCTCCATCGTCGATGGTGGCAATCCGTTCGAGGGCGCACGGTCGCGGGACTACCCCAACCCGCCGATGAAGCAGGTGATCGCCTCGGAGAAATTCGCGCAGGCCGCCAGCCAGCTTGGCTACAAGCCGTTCCCCGGCCCCTCCGCCAACATGAGCCGCGCCTACACGAACCCGCTCGGCGTCTCCATGGCCCCCTGCACCTATTGCGGTTTCTGCGAGAAATTCGCCTGCGGCAACTATTCCAAGGCCACCGCCTCCACCACCATCATCCCGGCGCTGATGCGCCGCGACAACTTCACCCTGCGCACACAAGCCATGGTGCTGCGTATCCTCCACGACGGGGAACGCGCAACCGGCGTGGAGTACATCACGCCGGAAGGCGAGATCTTCGAGCAGCCGGCCGAAATGGTCATCCTCGGCGCATATGCCCACCACAACGCGCACATGCTGATGGTTTCAGGCATCGGCGATATCTACGATCCGCAGACGGGCGAAGGCCTGGTGGGCAAGAACTACGCCTACCAGATCGTCTCCGGCGTCGATGTCTTCTACGACGATCTCGCCGTGAACCCGTTCATCGGGGCCGGCGCGCTCGGCATGTGCATCGACGAGTTCAACGGCGACAATTTCGACCATTCCGACGTCGATTTCATTGGCGGCGGCTACATTGCCCAATGGCAGACCCATGGCCGGCCAATCGAGTACGCGCCCGTTCCGGAAGGAACGCCCTCCTGGGGCGCGGAATGGAAGAAGGCCCTGCGCGACAACTACAACCACACCATCGGCGTCGGCACCCACGGCGCGGTGATGAGCTATCGCGGCAACTATCTCGATCTCGACCCGACCTACAAGGACGCCTATGGCCGTCCGCTGCTGCGCATGACGTTCGACTACAAGCCGAACGAGGTGGCGATGTCGCAATTCCTCACCCAACGGGCGAAGGAGATCGCCGAACGCATGGGCGGGCGCGAGATCAAGGTGAAGCCCGCAAAGGTGCCCTACGACATCGCGCCCTATCAGACGACGCACAACACCGGCGGCGCCATCATGGGCGCCACGCCCGCTGACAGCGTCATCAACAAGTACCTGCAGAGTTGGGACCTGCCCAACCTCTTCGTGCAGGGCGCGAGCGCATTCCCGCAGAACCCCGGCTACAACCCGACAGGAACGGTCGCAGCCCTCGCGTACCACTCGGCGAAGGCCATCGTGGAGCAGTACCGCCCCAATCCCGGGCGGCTGGTGGATGCATGAGAACCGCAGCCCTCGCCATTGCCGCCGCGCTGTTCGCAGGCCCTGCCCTGGCGCAGGGAGCCAACACGCAGGCGGCCATTGAACGCGGGCTTTATCTCACCCGCGTGGGGGACTGCGCCGCATGCCACACGGTGGAAGAGGACAAGCCATTTGCCGGCAATTTCGAGCTGCCGACCCCCTTCGGTAACATCTACACCTCGAACCTGACGCCCGACGAGGACACCGGACTTGGCACATGGACGGCGGATGATTTCTTCCGCGCGATGACGCAAGGTGTGCGCCCCGACGAGGAGCGGCTCTACCCGGCCTTTCCCTATACCCATTTCAACATCGTGACGCGTGAGGATTCCGACGCGATCTTCGCCTATCTCCGGACGCTTGAGCCAGTGCGCCAGATCGTGCGCGAACCGGACTTCCCCTGGCCGATGTCGGACCGCACGACGCTCCGTGTCTGGAACTTCCTGAATTTCGAGGAAGACGATTTCGTCAACAAGTCCGACAAGAGCCCAGCCTGGAACCGGGGGCGTTACCTCGTCGAAGGCCTCGCCCACTGTTCGGGCTGCCACAGCCCGCGCAACTTCACCGGCGCGGAAAAGGACGGCGAGGCGCGCTTCACCGGCGGCTTTGCGGAAGGCTGGTATGCCCCGTCCCTGCGGCAGGGCAACGGCGGCGAAGGCATCGGCGACTGGAGCGCACAGGATCTTGCCGAATTCCTGCGCCACGGCCGCAACGACCACACCGCCGCCTTCGGCCCCATGGCCGAGGTCATCGACAAGTCGACCCGCCACCTCAAGGACGACGACCTCAACGCCATCGTCACCTATATCCGCGACTTGCCCGAGGAGCCGGAAGCCGCCGAGCGGCCGGAGCCGGTTGCCTCCGACGACGAACAGATGATTGCCGGCGAGACGATCTATGCGACCCAGTGCGGCGCCTGCCACGGCCAGCAGGGCGAAGGCGTGCCCGGCATGTTCGCAACGCTCAAGGGGTCCTCGCTGGTGCACTCCGCCGACACCACGACGCTGGTTCGCCTCATCATTGAGGGCGTGCGCGCGGTGCCGACCGACAAGTACCCCACGCCCCACGCCATGCCGGCATTCGGCTGGAAGCTGACGGACCAGGACATTGCCGACGTGGCGACCTACGTGCGCAACGCCTTCGGCAACGCCGCCCCGGCGGTCGCGGCCGGAGATGTCGAGGATATACGCAAGCAGGAATAGCGTCGGCCACGAACCGGCGCCTTGAATGACAACGACAATGCGATCGGAGAGCGCCAATGGCCGACACTGAAACTGCATCCGGCGGTGATGCTGGCGCCGGTGAATCCGACGGCAAGCTCAAGCGTGCCATCGGTCCCGGCCTTCTCCTGCTCTTCATCGTCGGCGACGTGTTGGGTACCGGCATCTACGCGCTGACCGGCAAGGTTTCCGAGGAGGTTGGCGGTATCGCGTGGCTGCCGTTCCTGGTTGCCTTCATCGTTGCAACCATGACCGCGTTCAGCTACCTCGAACTTGTCACCAAGTACCCCAAGGCCGCCGGTGCCGCGCTCTACACCCACAAGGCCTTCGGCATCCACTTCGTGACGTTCCTCGTCGCCTTCGCAGTCATGTCCTCGGGCCTGACGTCTTCATCCACGGCCGCGCGCGCCTTTGCCGAGAACCTGTCCACCGGCTTTGCACTCGATCTCGGCGGCTTCTGGATCACCGTCATCGGGCTTGCCTTCGTGGGCGCCATCGCCCTTATCAACATGCGCGGCGTCAGCGAGAGCGTCGTGGTCAACGCGGTCTTCACCTGCATCGAACTGACTGGCCTCATCATCATCCTGGTGATCGGCGCGATGGTGCTGGGCGCCGGCGAGGCCGACGTGGGCCGCGCCTTCGACTTCGAAAGCAGCGACGGCGGCATCTTCTGGCCAGTCGTGGCAGCGACGACGCTCGCCTTCTTCGCCATGGTGGGCTTCGAAGATTCTGTCAACATGGCCGAGGAGACCAAAAACCCGAGCCGCACCTTCCCGGTCATGCTGCTCACCGGTCTCGTCATCGCGGCCATCCTCTACGTTCTCGTCTCCATCGTCGCGGTCGCCATCGTGCCGGTGGAAGAACTCGCCGAGGGCGACACGCCGCTGCTCAAGGTGGTGAGTGCCGGCGCACCCGGCTTCCCGTCCTGGGTGTTCGGGCTGATCACCATGATCGCGGTCGGCAACTCCGCGCTGATCAATCTGCTGATGGCGAGCCGTCTCGTCTACGGCATGGCGGAGGAGAATGTGTTGCCCTCCGTGCTGTCACGGGTCGACAGCAAGCGAAAGACGCCCACGGTTGCCATCGTCTTCACCACCCTGCTCGCGGCGGGCCTCATCACCTTCGTCGGCGCGGTGCCGCAGCTGGGCGGAACCACGGCGCTGCTGCTGCTCGGTGTCTTCACGGTGGTCAACGTCGCGGTCCTCGTCCTGCGCCGCGATAAGGTCGATCACGACCACTTCAAGAGCCCGACCATCGTGTCCGTCGGCGGCGCGATCACCTGCGCGTTCCTGGTCGGGCCGTGGACCGGGCGCGACCCGGCCCAATACGCCATCGCCGCCGTGCTGATCGGCATCGGCATCGTGCTTTGGTTTGCAACGCGCATCTGGATGAAGCGAAACGACGAGGAGGTGGCCTGAGACAAGCGCAATCGCCGAAATGCAGGGGTGCGCTCGCCTCAGTCAGTTTCCAAGACCGGCGTAGAATTTCGCGATCGCGGCGATTTCCGCATCATCCAGCGAACCAATGACGTCGTGCATCTGTCGCGCCTTGTCGGCACCGCCCCGCTTCTTGTCCCGGAACAGTTCGAGTTGGTTCGCCAAGTAGGCTTCCCGCTGGCCCGCCAGCGCCGGGTTCGCATCCGGCAAGGCCTGCGGCCAGGGACCGTGGCAGGCCGTGCAGTCGGCCGCTTCACCCTCGGCAACCAGCCGCGACAGGACATCCGGCTGTTCCGCGGGTGAAGCGTCGGGACTGGCTTCGTTTCCGCCGCCAGACGGCCCGGACACGTCCGAAAATTGCTTCGCAAGCTCCACGATCTCGTAGCCGCTCAGGCCAGAGGCCGCATGCTGCATCATGCCGCTGTGCCGGGAGCCATCGCGGTAGGCCGCGAGCGACAGGGCGAGGTAGTCGGCGCTGAGAATGTCGAGGCGCGGCACGTGCTGGTTGCCGTGCCCCTGACCGTCGGTCCCGTGGCACGAGGCGCAATAGGCGGTGAGTTCGGCCTCGCCGTCGCCCGTGTCGCTCAGGTCGGGCGCTTCCGGCTGCACCAGCCTCGCGTAGGCCCCGCCGTCCATGCCGCCGACCTGTTCGAGGAACGCGACCACCGGCCACACGTGGTCGTCGCGCTCCTTGCTCGGCCAGGCCGGCATGCCGGTCATCTTCGCGCCGTGCTTGACGATCCAGAACAGGTGTTGCGGCTCCCAGTGCCCGGCGGCGTCCGCGATCTGCGGCGGTTCGGGCACCATCCGGCGGACCGTTGCGCTGCGCGGAATACCCGGCGCGCCGTGGCAGGTCTTGCAGGCGCTGTCATAGTGCCTTGCACCGAGCGCCACGAAGTCGGGATCATCGAGCGGCGGGACGGCGCTCTCCGGCGGGGCACGCAGTTTCACCGACTGTGTGAACGCCATGTGCAGGACCCACGAGACACCCGGCCAGTGCCCGGAACTCGCCGCGACGTTGTAGAGGCCGATGCCGACCACCGCGACAGCGCCTGCAAGTCCGAGCCCAGCAAGGATCAACACGTGGATCGCGAATTGCCTGAACCGCATTATGCCGCCTGCTCCGCCTGCGCCGGGGTGGAAAGGACGCGGTACATGAGCACAAGCCCCGCGACGAGGTAGACCGGCGTTGCCACTGCCAGCATCACCATGCCGCCCATCTGCTGGTCGGCCAGCGGGTCAGGCCCGAGGCATGTCGCGATGTAAAGCGGGCGCGGCGCCAGCGTCAGCAGCGCGCCGAGCAGGGTCATGTGCATGGAGGTGATGAGAAGCCCGCCTGCCCCGGCAAGTCCGTTGCCGGCCCAAAGCACCGAAGCCCACAGCAGCACTCCGGCCACGAGAAACGAGACCTGTTCGCCTGCGAAGATCGTCGAGGAGAACGCAGCCCGCTCATGCAGCGCCGGCAGGTGCCAGACCCATACGATTGCAAATTCCAGCAGCGTGGCGATGAGCGGCGACGGCGCGAACCGATGGAAGGTCGCGGGAGCCGCCAGCACCAGCAGCGGCGCAACGATCGCGATTGTCACCACGTGGCGCAGCATGAAGAGGGTGAACGGCGGGAGGCCGAACGCCGGCGCAGGCCAGACCCAAACCGCCAGCAGCACGAAGCCGGCACCTGCGAGCGCAGCCGGGCGCATCACGAACAATCCCCGATCAGCAGCGCCGGCAGCGCCGTGTAGAGAACGCCGATGGCTGACATGGTCGCGAGCAGGAACGCCGCGTGTCCAAGGAACGAGTGCCGGTGCTCGTTGCTCGCCTCGCCGTGGGAATATTCGCCCAGGTGCCGGTAGTCCCACTGCCGCCACGACCGCCAGCCGACGAAGCAGATCCCGGCGAGCGCCACGACCGTGACGACGCCAATGGCGATGCGCAATTCGGCGAAGCCGATGACCCAGCCTTCGGTCTTGGCGCAGAGCACCGCGGCACCGGCATAGACGATCACGAAGTGCAGCGCCCACAGGCTCGGCGCGATGGTGATCAGCCAGAGGCTGCTGGCCGCCTCGCTGAATTCCCGCCGTTCCGTTCCGCTTGCCTGCGCCATGTCACACCAGCCTTGGAAGCACGCCGATGACCATCATCGTGCCCAGCGCCGTGACTACCATGAAATGCCAGTAGAGCAGGACATTGCAGATGTCGGCATCGTGGTCCGGCGTCATGCGCCCGGCGAGGCTGCGCGCAAGGCAGTAACCCTGCATGATGGCCCCGGTTCCGACATGCACCACCGCCCACACGATGAAGGCCCAGACCAGCGCCGGGTAGACATGAGCCGTCGGGTCAAGTCCCGGCCCGTAGGCCGACCAGATCAGGCTGGCGATACCGATTGCCGTCAAGGCGATGCCCCCGGCGAGGCTCGCGCGGGCGATGCCGACCTGCCCGGCCTTGTTCACGCGCTGGGCCACGAATGTCAGCCCCCACGAGGCGACGAGCGATGCCCCGCCGATGGCGACCCAAGTTCCGGTCGCGTGGGCGCTTCCGCTCGGTGGGAAGCCGTCATTCGCCGTCCAGTAAAAGAAGAAGCCGAAGATCAGGCTCGCGAAGGCGGTCATGTCCGCGAGCATGGTGATCCACACGCCCCACCAGCCGGCGGAATCCACGCCCGACGCATAGATCGGCAGCTTCAGCCCGAGGCCGACATCCTTCATCTCCTGCTCGGGGATCGGCGCGGTCGACGTCCATAGCCAGTAGATGATGCAGGCGATGGCGCAGATGCCGCAGACGATCGCCGGCCAGTAGACGTGGAAGGTCGGGAAGATGAAGGCGCCGCCGGTGAAGGCCGCAGCGAGGATCGTGATCCAGGCCGGGCCGGTCACCCGCATGCACTGGATGGGACGCGCGTCGAGAACCGTGGTGATCAGCGTTTCGCGTTTTCCTTCCGCCGCATCGGCCAGGTAGTAGTGCCCGGCGTCCATCCGTTCGACGATCTTTTCCTGGTCCCACAGCGGGTAGCGCGACGTCACGAAGGGAATGGAGCGCGAGCCCCACGCTTCCTCAGGAATATTGTGGCTCCATTCCAGTGTGCCCGCGTTCCACGGATTGCGCGGCGCGAAGGGCTGCGACTTCTTCGGGCGCAGCAGGTCCCAGGCAAACAGCACGAAGCCCGCCGCCATGACGAAGGCACCCACCGTCGACATCATGTTGAGCATGCCCCAGCCGAGCTCTTCCGGATAGGTAAAGACCCGGCGCGGCATGCCCTGCAGCCCTGTCAGGTGCATCGGCAGGAAGCACAAGTTGAAGCCCACCATCAGCAGCCAGAAGACCCAGAGGCCCAGGCGGCGCGAGAGCATCTTCTTGCGAAAGAACGGGTAGAAGTAATAGACGCCGCCCACCACCGGGAAGATCATCCCGCCGAACAGCGTGAAGTGCAGGTGCGCGACGACGAAATACGTGTCGTGGGCCTGCCAGTCGAAGGGCGCGAGCGCCAGCATCACGCCCGTCAGCCCGCCTGCGGTGAAGATCGCCAGCGCCCCGGCGATGAACAGCAGCGGCACGGTGAGCTTCATCCGCCCGACCAGCATGGTCGCGAGGAACGCAAATATCTGGATGCCGGTCGGGATGACCACGGCTTCCGACGCCGCCGAGAAGAAGCCGAGCGAAATCGACGGCAGCCCCGTCGCGAACATGTGGTGGACCCAAAGGCCGAACGAGATGAAGCCGGTCCCCACCGCCGACAGCACGATCCACGAATAGCCGACCATCGGGCGCTGCGCGGCGGTGGGTACGATGGTCGCGGCAATGGCGATGGACGGCAGGAAGATGATGTAGACCTCCGGGTGGCCGAAGATCCAGAACAGATGCTGCCACAGCATCGGGTCGCCGCCGCGCTCCGGATCGAAGAACGGCCAGTCGAAGCTGCGTTCCAGTTCAAACAGGAAATCACCCGCGATCAGCGGCGGAAAGGCGAACAGGATCATGCCGCCGACCACCAGCACGTACCAAGCATAGAGCGGCATGATGTTGATGCGCATGCCAGGCGGGCGGCACTTGAGAACGCCGACGATCAGTTCGACAGCAGCCGCAATCGAAGCGACCTCGATGAAGGACAGTCCCAGCAGCCAGATGTCGGAGCCGACCCCTTCCGCCTCGATGGCGAGCGGCGGGTACATGAACCAGCCGGAATTGGGTGCGGCATCGAACAGCACCGATCCGAAGACGAAGACACCGCCGATCACGAAGCACCAGAACCCGAAGGCCGACAGGCGCGGAAACGGCATGTCGCGCGCACCCAGGAAGGCGGGCAGGATGAGAATGGCGATGGCCTCGAACAGCGGCACGGCAAACAGGAACATCATCGCCGAGCCGTGCATCGTGAACAGCTGGTTGAACCGGTCCGCCGACAGGAAGTCGTTGTCCGGCACCGCAAGTTGCACGCGCATCAGCAGCGCCAGAACGCCTGCCGCCATCATGAAGGTGAAGCAGGTGAGCGAGTACCACAGCCCCACCTCGGAATTGTTCACCGCCGTCCAGTAGCTCAGCCCCTGCGGCGTCTTCCATGCCTTGCGAAGGCGGTCGGCGGAGGCTTCCCGGAACTCAGGATCAACGGGCGCCGCGATCTGCTCCTCGCTCGGCGGATAGGTGCCCTGCCCGTCGCCCGGCGCCGGATCGGCGGCGCTGCCGCGCGCATGTGTCTCGTCACGGCCCGTCATTTCAGACCCTCAAGATAGGCGGCGATATCGCTCAGTTCATCCGCGCTCAGCTTATCGTAGGACGGCATTTTCGCGCCGGGCTTCTCTCCTTCCGCGTGCTGCGTCCACCGTGCCAGCGAGGCTGTATCCACCGGAAGGATGCCCGCTCCCAGGCTCTTCCGGCCGCCGACATGCGTCAGATCCGGGCCGATCTTTGCCCGCGCCGGGGTGCCGCGCACCGCGTGACACCCGCCGCACCCCTGCGCGAGGAAGAGATCGCGACCGCGCCGTGCGCTTTCGCTGACCGGCTCCTGCGCATCGCCGCTCTCGCGTTCGAGCCACGCGTCGAATTCGTCAGGCTCCATCACAACAGTCTGGAACGCCATCAGGGCATGGCTCTCGCCGCAGAACTCGGCGCATTGACCGCGAAAGATGCCGCTGCGCGTCGGCTCCAGCGCCATGCGCGTCGTGCGGCCGGGAAACATGTCGAGCTTGCCGGCAAGCGCCGGGACCCAAAACGAGTGGATGACCTTGTTCGCCCCCAGCACGATCTCGGTTCGCGCACCGCGCGGCAGGCGGATCTCGTTGGCGCTGACGATTGCCTCGTCCTCGCCGTCGCGCTGATACGTCACGCGCCACCACCACTGCTCGCCGATGACCGTGACGGTCAGACCGCTGCCGGGTTCGCGGTGCGCCGGCATCATGGGCAGCGCATAGGCAAGCAACCCGGCAAGCGCGACGACCGGGAAAACAACGCCACCGCCAATGATGAGAACTTCTGCAAGGTTGCGCGAATGCGGTTCGCGCTTCAGCCGCGTCACGTAGACAAACAGTCCCATGACGAGAAGCCACAGGACAACGGCGGCCACCGCGAGGAACCAGAACAACGAGGCGATCTCGCCTGCTTCCTTGCCGGCGGGGTCGAGCACCGATTGCGGACCGGAGCAGCCGGACAGAAGAATCCCCGGACCTGCGGCAGCAATCACCGGCAAAGCCAACTGAGTTCTTTTCGAAGTGCCTATTGGTTGATCCTCCCGTCGAGTTCCGATGCGCCTTACCTATGCACGCGTCGGAACCGGCGGATGCCTAACGTCCTACTCCCGACCATTACTTGTAGTCTCCATCACGGGCCTCGAAACATCGCGATTGCAAGCTGTATGCAGCACGTATGCCATCTGAAAGTCTCCAGAAAACAATGCAAGAGTTCTATCCTCTGGAACGAAAGAATGACCGGTATTTCAATGTTCACGTGCATGGTCCGATATCGTGTACCGCTTGCAAGGTGACCTACTAGCGAAGCGTTGGGAGCCCGCCCGCCCGTACTCGGAACACCCCGGAATACGGTCCCTAATGGGGGGGCTAGTCGGAGTAGTGTAAGCAGTCTGACTCAGCACGCGGGCTAATACGTTACTTGCAGGGTTCAGCTTTGGGCTCCCAACATCGACAGGCACCACTTCGCAACCCGTGTCGATCCCGCACCAATGATGCCGTGGCTCGAATGTACCGACTTCCGGCGCCGAGCTCGTCAGGACTCGCAGGGCTACAGGCTCCACCTGCCGACACGCGGTCCGCACAAGGAGTTCGGCATCTCACTTGCACGATCTCCAAACATGAGACGTCCATGCCGAGGTGATCGAGTGGAATTAGGCTCCTCCCTAATCTCGCTGAGCAAATCAGCCGCCAATTCTGTGGCCAAAGTTTCATGACTGCTCACTCTGCGGCTTCACTGAACTGGACATGCCCCGGAGGCCAACGGCTTGCAAATCGCCAGCCGCTGACGAGCCTGCCATCATCAGCGGTCAGCGTGGCGTACGCCGACCCCGGTTTGCCCAGTACGGTGCGGAGATAGGTCTGCCAGGCACACCATTCCGGACTGTCGCGCTCGACGAGAACCTTCCCATCATCGCGCGCCACTCCCGCCTGGCAGTCTCGGATGCCCTTCTTTGATATTTCTTCTGATAGTTCTTCTTTATACAGAGGCCCCGATTTGGGAGGTGCCCCCCGCTGATTTGGGGGGATGCTCCCCCCAATTTGGGGGGTACCTTCGTTTGCGTCAGCGCCCTGCCGAGCGCGCCTCTTCGCCTCGCGGACGGGTTGGCATTGCGGCTTGGCTGGAGCGGGCCCAAGAACATAGATCAGATCTGTCCTGGGGCCTCGCTTGCTGGCGTTGCGTTTTTCGCGGCGGATATATCCAAGGCTCTCGAGCTCAGCGAGCCCGCGCTGCACGGTCGACTCGCCGTGTCCGGTATCTGCAGAAATCGTCTGCTGACTCGGCCAGCAGCAGTTTTCCTTGTTTGCCCGTGAGGCGAGATAGACGAGCACGGCCTTCAGGCTCGGAGGACGCAGTTCCAAACTGCGCGCCCATTTTTGGAGATCATAGCGCATCGGCCGGACCCGCTATTCACAGGACCGGACTGCGAGCGGGGCAGTCGACGTTGCGCGATTGTCCGCAAGCCAAGCTTCCAAATCGGAATGGCGATACCGGACAGCCCTTCCAAGCTTGAAGAAGGGCGGACCTTCGCCCCGCAGACGCCAAGCCTGAATGGTTCGCTTCGGAATACCGAGATGGTCGGCAACTTCGGCCTCCCGCAGGAGGCGATCAATCTGTGCGTTGGGTGCAGTCATCGTGGTGATCCTTGGAGTACGAGGGATCACCCACACAACACATCGGTGGCAGAGGAATCTTCAGACGCTATTGCGGCTGCCAGCCTCGATTCTTGTACGAAGGGATTTGCGATACACGCTTTCGTGCACGTTAGGCCGGACAGGAGGCGTAGAGCAGGGATTGCTCGTCCAGCGTCAACCCGTACTCGCTCACCAAGGCCGCTGAATGGAGCTGGTCATAGCTCGCGCAGAAATCGAAGCTCTCGAGCTTGCGCGCTTCCCCCTTCGCTTTGGCGTAGAGGTGAGGTTCGAGTTTGGGGATGCGATACTTGATGTTCCCAAGCGCGTTGAAGAGGCATGTTACTGACTGATTTCGGATCTCTCGGAGATTTCTATCCCTGCTGGCCAGCGGATCCGGATATCCGATCAGTTGGAGAACTGTTTCGATGAACTCTGAAAGCTGCCTGTCCGGGGACTTGCCGCGCACCGTGTGCTTGTCTGAGGCGTGAAAAGGGACCTCACGTCCAAAGCTGAACGTGTAGAGCTCCGCAAGTTTGCTGAAGAAAAAGTTCTCTGGTTTCTGTTGCGTGAGGTCTTTCAGGGTTCGGTCTGGATCGAGCATCACTGCGAGTTTGCGGAGACAATCGCCCTGCAACCTAATGGCTTCAGCGCACACGACCCAGTCGCTGTGATCGGCGTATTCGATGTGATCGATGGCTTGCACAAGGAGCGAGTAGTCCTCTGTGGAGGCGATAATCGCCTCGACCCGGTTGGGATCCTTGAGCTGCTTCAGCCTCTGCACATGTTCTTTCCGCGTCAGCCATAAATCTGCGTAACACCATGACATCAGCCAGGCTCTTGCCACCGCCATACGCAGCTGCATGACAGGGGATTTCTGATCCAGGCCGAACGTCATGCGGAACAGGTACTCAAACTGGGTATCAAGTTGTTGGGTTTGTGGACTGCGAACATGCGGGAAAGATTTCCGGGACCGCATCTGCCGTGTTTCTGTTGCGATCAGCCCCGAGGCGAGTTCATCAAGTTTGGCCAGTGACTCACTTGCGGATGGCGGTATGGCGTCCTGATCTTCGCCGACGATCCACTCGAAAATCCACCATGGTCGACGGATTGTGTCATACTTCCTCTTGTAGCGCCGGAAGCCGGTCGGCGTCGTCTCTTCAGCGTGATCCAGCGCTTCGGTCATTGTTCAGACGATCCACTCGACGAGCCGCCAGCGCTTGACAATCCGGCCGCAATTCGTTCGCCGAGTTCATCGGAGAGTGCACGGATCGGGTCCATGTCACGGTTCACGTACCGGCTCGTCATCGAGATGTTGGCATGCCGCAGCAAGTGACCGATTAGGAATGCGTTGCCGCCACTACGTGCCGCGAAGGTACCGACCGTGTGGCGCAGGTCATGAAGTCGCACATCCGGAACCTGCGCATGGTGGCGGATCCGCTGCCACGCGTTCTCGACAACCTCTTTGGCGAGGTGTCGTTGAGGATCGCGCACGCGCGGCAAAACGAATGGGGAGCCTTCGAATCGGAGTAGCCCCGCCAGAATATCGGCGGTGGCTTCGTTCATCGGGTGCAGCGCTCGCCCGCCGCCTTTGCGTGCGGGCAGCGAGAGTGTGCGCGCATCCAGATCGACATGACGCCATTCAAGTGACAGGACTTCGGATAAGCGCGCACCGGTGAACAGCAGCAGGCGGATTGCCGCCAGCACGAACGGGTCGACTGGGGTGCGTCGAGACTTGGCATCCTTTGGGAGGTGCTTTCGCGTCGCCTCTGATGCTTTGATCGCCCACGGTAATCCAAGCTTCTCCGCTTCGTTCAGGACCGCACCGACCCTCGCCAGCTCCTGATCGTTCAGGAAGCGATCCCGGTGGTTTTCCTTGTAGCGCTTGATGCCACGGACCGGATTGGTGAACTCCGCCCGCATCCCCCACGCCTCGGCACAATTGAAGGCCTTGGAAATAACCGACAGTACGAAATTGGCTTGTCGAGGGGTGCCAGCCATTCCGCTATGCAGCTTGGCAATATCAGAGCGCGTCACAGCATCGGCGCGCAGTTTCCCGATCTTGGGCCGGATTATCCGATCCACGATGTCTCGAACGGCGGCTTGAGTGGATGGCGCGTTGTGCCGTTCGACGTGGTCGGTGAGATATTTATCGAGCAAATCGTCGACCTTCGGGGCCGTGCGTTGTTTCGCCTTGAGTGCAACTGGATCCTGATCCTTCGACACATCGACGAGCAACTCACGGGCACGTTTCCTGGCCTGATCGACGGTCATCGTTCCATAGCGACCCAGCGTCATGCGTCGAGAGCGGCCATGGCTGTTGCGATACTGGAGCACGAAAGACTTCGTTCCTGATGGAAGCACCAAAAGCCCGAAGCCCGGCATGGCGCTGTCCCAAACGATCCTTCGTTTTCCGTCGGCTTTCTCTGCGTCGACAACACGTTTGCTGAGGCTTGGCATGGCTGACTCGTTTTCCTCGGTTGCCGCAAATCACGACGCACGGAATGTGCCATGTTTTGTCAGCACAGTGTCAGCAAATGAATGCGAAACAGTGCGTAATCCCCGGTATGCTCGCAGCAACGGGGACAAAATAATTGCAGAGAAAACAGAGGCTTGATGATACTGTGTCGATGTGTGCGGTACTAAGCGATTCAAACTACGAATCTGGGGGTCAGAGGTTCGAATCCTTTCGGGCGCGCCATTTCCTTCTTCCAACCCGTCTTTATCGCTGCAACTGCAGGCGAAGCTTCGCCGGCAACATGGCTTGCCGATCTCACTTGCCAGGACTGGCGCAGACGACCTGGCGCACCGCGCCCAGCCGATGCGGTGAAGAAAGCGCAGGCTGCCAACGGCTCGCGCGAGGCGATGGAGCGCTTCACGCAGAAGCGGCCCTGGGCCTCGCGGCTGACGCCAGATATCGCGGCCTTCGTTGAAGATCGGGACAGCGCGTTTCTCGGGACGGCAAACCTGCAAGGCCAGCCCGACATCCAGCATGGCGGCGGCCCGTCCGGCTTCCTGCATGTGCTGGACGAGTGCACGATCGGCTTCGCGGACCTTGCCGGAAACCGGCAATACGTCACGGTCGGCAACCTGTCGGAGAACCCGTCAGCCTTCCTGTTCCTCATCGACTACGCAAGCCGTGTCCGCGTGAAGATCTGGGGCAGGGCGAAGGTGGTCGAAGATGATCCGGCACTTATTGAACAGCTCAAGCCGCAAACGCCGCTCTGCCGCAAGGTTAATCGTTGTTGGATTGGATTGATTGAGAACGGACGATCTCGAAAAACGTCATTTTATCTTTCTGATTTAGTTTGCGGCTCAATGGGCCAAACCCGCCGGGAGCAGCGGGCTTGGCGCGGTTGAATCCCAATATTGAAGACGGGGAGCGCAAATTGAATACGATGTACGCTGAAGCAGAACGCGATGCGGAAACGCTGCCGGTGATGACGGCCAACACGGCCACGCCGCTGATTCTCGTCGTTGAAGACAACGACGTGACCAGGGACCTGCTGTCGATGCTGTTGAAACGGCGCGGCTACCGGGTCGAGACCGCCAGCACCGGCGCTGCCGGCCTCAAGAAGCTGCAGGACAACGACTACGCGGCCTGCCTGATCGACTACCACCTGCCCAACATGGACGGGATTTCGGTCGTCAAGCACATCCGCGCGAGCGCCAGACCCGGCCGCCAGCTGCCGCGTTTCATCGGCATGACGACCGATATCGAGGGGCTGCTGTCCGACCCGCGCAATTGCGAGACGCTGGACCTGGTGTTCTCCAAGCCGATCGTCGCGACCGAAGTCTACACCGCGATCGAGACCAGCGATCCCCACGTGCGCAGCATCGCGGAAGCCGTCAAGCGGCTGGAAGAGGTCGCGCATGATCCCGACGCCCCCAAGCGTGTTGACCACGACGAACACGGCGTCATGTATGACCGCCGCCGGGCCGAGCGGAAGATCACCTCCATCAGTGGTGCCTCACTCGTGACCGACGCCGGAAGCGTGGGCGAATGCTACGTCCAGAACATGTCGATCTTCGGCGCGTCCATCACCACCGACGTGCCCCTCAAGCACAACGAGACCCTGACGGTCGGCAGGTCGCACGCGCGCGTGGTGCGGGTCGGTCGAAACAAGGAATTCGGGCTCGAGTTCACCGGCAACTGATCCACGCCCCGTGACGGACCCTTGCGTTGGAGCCTGACGACGCCGGACGTCGGAAGCGTACGCCCGCATCTGCCAACCGGACCGTCGCCAATTGTTAACGATCGGCGGCAGTTTTCCCGGCAAACAAATGCGCCCCAAAACGCCGCAAAAGCCGAAAAAACGGGCCGAATAGGCGATATTTAAGAGAATAACGCGGGATTTCGATTAAAATACCAGAAAATCGCGTGATTTCGCTCGCTTTCCAGGCGTTGGGCGCGATTGCGCCCGAGTTCTCCGATCAACCGGTAGTTAAAGGGGGCAAGCCCATCTTCGATTGAAGAGCCAACAGGGTGCCAAATGTTCAAAGCCGAAGAATTGCACGACCCGGAATACGCCGATGACAACGCATCCGTTTCGCATGCGCCACCGGCGGAATCCGTATTGGGAGAGGTCGAGTACCTTCCAGGCGGTCAGCGCGTTCTCGTGGCCGAGGACAACGCCGTCACCAATGACCTGCTCCGCATCCTGCTGGCTCAGCGCGGACACGTAGTCGACATCGTGCAGGATGGACGCGCGGCCCTGAAGGCGCTGCAGGAAAACGAGTACGACGTTGTCCTGCTCGATTTCCATCTGCCCGAACTCGACGGCATCGAGGTTGCCCGCCGATTCCGTGCGGAACTCGACGGGCCGGACGCGCCGCGCCTGGTTGCCATCACCGCCGACATGAAGGGCCTGCTCGGCCACGAAGGCAACTGCGAGACCTTCGACACGGTGGTGCCCAAGCCGCTGAACCTCGACAATGTCTGCAAGGTGGTCGAAGGCGAACTGATCCTGCCCGGTGATGCGCGCCCGCTGCCATCCGCCCGGCCGGCGCAGCCCGCTGCCGCCGCCGCGGCGGTCCCGGCAGAAACCGAATCCAGGAGCGTCGCGCGATATGACGGCGGTCTCGCCCAGCAGGGCTTTCGCCTGTTTCGCTGGCCAGACGACCTCGAACTGATCGAGACCGGCGGCACGACGGGCAGCGAACTGGACCTCGAACGATTTGACGCGGTGCTCGTGTGCGAGCGCGCGACCGTCTCCGACCTGTCCTTCCTGTGGGCCGGTCACGACTTGCATCTGCTCCCCGTCATCGACCTGTCGGGCACGCTTGGCCCGCGCGCCGACCTTGATGCCTCCAAGCTCGGCATCACGGACACGGCGGCCGTCGAGCGACTGGTGCTGGCATTCAACAATCGCCGCCGGAGCCTGAGCCGCGACTTCCGCAAGTCCGACAAGATGGCCGACAAGCTGCTTGGCCGCGTTCGCGTCAGCGGATCGGACCTCAAGCCGCACTACTGGCCCGAGGACCCGACGCTGGTTGCCTACAACGTCGCGCTGCCCAGCGCCGACGTGCAGCGCGAGGCCGATGCGCTGGTCACCGGCGGGCTGCTGAAATCCGAGTTCTTCGAGCGCGTTCACCAGTGCGACCGCTGCAAGTCCTCCCGCCTGCACGTGCGCGAGGAATGCCGCCATTGCGGCAGCGCAAATCTGCACGAGGAGAGCTATCTCCACCACTTCGTCTGTGCGTTCCAAGCGCCCGAGTCGCAGTTCCGCGAGGACAACGACCTAGTCTGCCCCAAGTGCCGGCGCGAGCTGACACATTTCAGCATCGACTATGATCGTCC
Source organism: Tepidamorphus sp. 3E244 (assembly GCF_046159835.1). NCBI lineage: Bacteria > Pseudomonadati > Pseudomonadota > Alphaproteobacteria > Hyphomicrobiales > Tepidamorphaceae > Tepidamorphus > Tepidamorphus sp. 3E244. The sequence continues at coordinate 27,451 of NZ_JBJXCY010000001.1, forward strand.
CGGTTCGATGGTGTGTTGCGGCTCCTGCGGCCATTCCGCCGCCGATCCGGAAGTCGGGTTCGTCTGCCTCGACTGCCACGCCCATCACAAGGGCGAGGCTGTGAAGCACAAGGATGTCCATTCCTATGCTTTGAGCGAGCAGGGCACCGCTGTCCTCAAGAACGGGCGCGCGATCATGGGCGACACGTCCGCCGTGACGCGCATGTCCGAACTGCCGCTCGCCCTTGCGGTCGCGCTCAATGGCGCACTGAAGCGGCACGCCGCGGAGGCAATCGATTTCGCGCTGGCCGAGATCACTTACGCCAACGCGCACGAGATCGAGCAGGCGGACGGCCCGCGCCAGTTGCGCAACACGCGCGAGAACATCATGGACAGCCTGCGCGCGGCCCTTGGCAACAGCGAGTGCGTTCATCGCGGCGGCCACGCCGACTACGTGCTGGTGGAAGGGGCGAATGCCGCGGTCACCCGTCGCGGGCTGGAAGTCGCAATTGCAGAGGCGGTCGAACTGCTCGCCCGCGATCCCGGCTGCACCCTGCGCGTCTTTGGCGCAAGCGAGCTTGCCGCATGACCGGGCCTGTCGCAGATGGCCTGAACTATCTCACCTCGCAGAGCGGCGCGAGCCTGCTGGCCCTGCTGTGGTTCACCGCAATCTTCGAGATCCCGCGCTACACGATCTCTGCCATTGCGGCGATCCTCAACATGGTCTTCAACCGCGAAAAGCCGACCGGACCCATCGGCACGGTCAGCGTCGTCATTGCCGGTCACAACGAGGAAAACTCCATCGAGCGCGTCGTCCGCGCGATCCGCGAGCAGACGCGCGCGCCCGACGAGATCATCGTCGTCAGCGATGGCTCCGGCGACAAGATGATGGAGCGGATGCAGGCGCTGCTGGCCGCCGGTCTCATCCACGGCTACCACGGCACCGACCTGCGCGCGGGCAAGGCGGCGGCGACCAACCTGTCGCTGCGCTACGCAACCGGCGATGTCGTGGTCAACATCGACAGTGACTGCACCTTCGACCGCCACGCGCTGGAAAACATCGTCGCGCCCCTGGCCGACCCGTCGGTCGGCGCGGTGTCGGGCAACATCTCGGTCCGCAATGCCCATGTCGGCCTGCTGACGATGATGCAGTCCATCGAGTATCTCATCGGCCTGTCGCTTGAAAAACACGCCGCTGACTTCCGCGAGCAGGTGGTTTGCGCGTCCGGCGCGTTCGCCGCCTTCCGCGCAACCGCGCTGGACCAGATCCAGGGGCTGGATGTGGGCGGCGGCGAAGACCTCGACGTGACGTTGCGGCTGCGCAAGGCCGGGTGGCGCATCCGCTTCGCCCACGATGCGGTGAGCTATACGGAGGTGCCCGAAACCTGGCGCGCCCTCGTCAACCAGCGCCTGCGCTGGGACCGGGACGCTTTGCGCCTGCGCTTTCGCAAGCACCTGCGCGTGCTGTCGCCGTTCTCGCCGGACTTCCGGTGGAGCGAATTGCTTCCGGCGCTGGACTACCTGGTCTTCCAGCTTGCCGCCGCCTGCATGCTGCCGTTCTACGTCATCTGGCTGGTGATGTCCTATGCCGACCTGTCGCTGCCGATCCTGATGGCCGCGACCTTCGCGCTGTTCTTCCTCGACCTGTTCGCCTTCTGCATGGCCGCGCTCGCCTACCCGAAGCTGTCGTCGCCCGTCCAGCTTCTCTACCTGCCGGGCCTTGCGCTGTTCTACGGCACCGCGCTGCGCATCGTGCGGCTCTACGCCTACGTGCAGGAACTCGTCGTCAACGCCTCTGTCTTCGATGAATACGTGCCGGCGAAAGTCCGGCTGATGCGGAAGTGGTAGCCATGAAAACACTGCGCAAACGGCCAAGAGCCGACAATCTCGTCAACCAGCAGCGGCGCACCACCAACCGCACCGGCCGCATCATCTACGGCACGCTGCTGACGCTGATGGCGTTGGCCGTGCTTGACTATGTCGTGGGCGACTACGTGTTCCTGCGCGCCGACGGCCTCGTCGTGCGCGACCGCTCGACCATTGCGACGACCTACCTCGCGCGCATTGACACGGTGAATGTCGGAAAGGGCGAGGCGGTGGAGGCTGGCGCACCGCTGCTGCAGCTCCAGTCCACCCATATCCTGGAGCAGCTCGCCGACCTCTCCGCGCGCCGCGCGGTGCTGTCGACACAGGCGGCCCAGTTCGCCATTCGCGCTGCCACGGTGACCCAGTTGCTGCCGCTTGCCGAGCGCCGCGAACAGGAAGCGACGAAAATGCTCGCGAAGTTCGACGACCTGTCGAACCAGAAGCTCATCACCTCGGCCCGGCGCGAGGAGGCAATGCGCTCCAGCTTCGATGCTCGGCAGGACTACGTGAAGCTGTCGGCGGAAGCGAACACGCTCGCCTCCGAACTGACGACGCTGGAGCAGGCGCGCTCGACGGCGGAATCCGCGTTCAACGATCTCGCCGCCCATTATGCGGGCGGTGTTGTCCGCGCGCCGGTCTCCGGCACCGTCGGCACGTCCATTCCGAGCAGTGGCGAGGTCTACCGCCCCGGCGAACAGATCCTCTCCATCTATCACGGCAGCCCCTACGTCCTGGCCTACCTGCCGCGCAGCTACCTCTTCTCCATCGACGTCGGCATGTCGGTTCGCGTCAGCGACGGCCAGCGCGACACCACCGGTGTCGTCAGCCAGATTTTGCCCGTTACGGAAGCTTTGCCGGAGGAATTCCAGAACACCTTCAAGCCGCGGGACCGCAGCCAGATCGCTTACATCAAATTCGATGAAAATCTGTCGTTTCCCTATCATCAGAAGGTGAGGATAAGCAGAACGAATGCCTTTTCCACGATTTCGCGCTGGGGCAAACACCTCAACCCGCTGAGCTACATCAAGAACTGACAGCTGGACACCAGGCCATGAAGCAACTTGAGAAGATAACCTATGTCGAGGACGACCGTGACATCCGCGCGCTCGCTGAAATCGTCCTCAGCGACATCGCGGGGTTCACCGTTCACGTTTGCGAATCTGGCGAGATGGCGGTGGCCGGCGCAGCCGATTTCGGTCCGGACATGATCATTCTCGATGTGATGATGCCGGGCATGGACGGGCTGGAGACGTTCCGAAGGCTGCGCGAATTCGACAGCCTGAAACACACGCCGGTCGTCTTCATGACGGCCAAGGCGCAGACGCAGGAAGTCGAACAGTATCTCGGCATGGGCGCGGTGGACGTGATCGTGAAACCGTTCGACCCGTCGACCCTGCCGGACCGCATCAACGGCATCTGGAATTCACTGAAGAGCGAGGCCGCGGAATGACCAATCCGCTTCATCCCCTGATCGAGCGCCACTGTGAGTGGCTGTCCGAAACCGTCGGCGAAATCCGGCTGCTGGTTGCCAACCTGAACACCGACAGGCAGGTGGCGCGCCGCGCCTATGAACTGACCCACGAGATCACCGGGTCCAGCGGCACGATGGGCTTTGCGCAAGTCAGCGCGGCGGCCGCGGTGCTGGAAGAAAAGCTGAAGCCGATGTCGGCACAGCCCGCACCCTATCCGCCCTTCGACCTGCTGCACGTCCAGTCGCTCTACAACGACCTCGCAACCGCCAGTCATGGCGTCGAGCCGCGTCACTCATCGCTGTTCAACGTCGATCTCGCGGCCATGGCCCGATAGGCCTCACCAGAAGCGAATCCGGAAAAGCCATGCCTGACTCCGCAAACAATGACACGCGCGAACACGCGGGCTGGCTTGCCCGGATCGCCGATGCGCTCAATCCGAACCACCACCCCACGTCGGCCTGGGTCGTCTTCGCGATTTCGCTGATGATCACGGCCGGGGCCTGGATGGTTGCCGAGGACTTCGTGCAGCGCAGCGCCGAGCAGCGCTTCGCTTTCGAGACCGAAGACATCCGGACCGCCATCTTCAAGCGGCTGCAGGACCAGGAAGAGGCGCTGATTGCCGGCGTGGGCCTGTTCGCGGCCAGCCAGACCGTCACGCGCGCCGACTGGCGGCAATTCGTGAAGGCGCTTAACGTCGACAAGTATTACACGGGGCTTCAGGGCTTCGGCTTCAGCCGGGTGATCCAGCCGGATGAACTCGCGGACCACGAGAAAGCCGTGCGTGGCGAGGGCTTCCCGATGTACGAGGTTCGCCCGAAGGGCGAGCGCGACGTCTACACCTCCATCGAGTTCATCGAGCCTTTCGACTGGCGCAACAGGCGCGCCTTCGGCTTCGACATGTTCTCCGAACCCTCCCGCCGCGCTGCCATGGAGCGCGCGCGCGACACGGGCGAGGCCGCCGTCACCTCCGCCGTCACACTGGTTCAGGAAACCGACGAAAACGTCCAGCTCGGCTTCCTGATGTACTTGCCCGTCTACAAGCGGTTCAGACCGCTGACCACGGTCGAGGAGCGCCGGGCCGCGCTTCTGGGCTATGTCTACAGCCCGTTCCGCATGAACGACCTGATGAGCGGAATCCTCGGTGCCGGCAACGCCAGCATCGACTTCGATATCTACGACGGCACGTCGACGGAGGGTGGATTGCAGCTCTACTCGACGGACTCCATCTCCGAGCCTGATGGCGGCGAATCGCAGTTTCAGCGCACGCTGTCGTTTGCGGCCGGCGGTCACGACTGGACACTGAGCTTCCACGCGCATCCGGGTTACCTGTCCATGGCTGAAGAGGCGCAGCCGATGGTGATTGCCGCCGGCGGCCTCCTCATCGACGTGCTGGTCTTCGTCGTCATCTCGACCCTGGGACGGCGCCACGCGCGCGAGTTTTCGCGCGCCAACAGGATGACGGCATCCTTCCGCAACCAGGCGGCGCGTACGCGCGCCATTGTCGAGACGGCGCAGGAAGGCATCGTGACGCTCAATTCGCGCGGGCTGATCGACACGCTGAACCCGGCTGCCCTGTCCATCTTCGGCTATCCCGAGGATGAAATCGTCGGCATGACGGTGGGCCGGCTTCTGACGCCGCGATCGCGCAACCGGCGGGAAGGCCGGTTGATTACCGCGATCACGACCAGGGATACCGACGCCAGGATCACTTGCGCCCATGTGGAAGGCGTGCGGGCTGACGGGTCGGTTTTCCCGATGGAGATCAGTATTTCGTCGATGGAAGTGGGTGGCGAACGTCTGTTCACCGCCGTGCTGCGAGACGTCACCGAGCGCAAGAAGGTCGAGAAGCTGAAGAACGAGTTCATTGCGGTCGTGAGCCACGAGTTGCGAACTCCGCTGACCTCGCTCAACGGTTCGCTGTCGCTCATCAACAGCGGGCATTTCGGTGAGTTGCCGGCCAAGGTCAAGATGATGATCGACATGGCGCAGCGCAACGGCAAGCGGCTCGCCGTGCTGGTCGACGATATTCTCGATATCGAGAAGATCGAGGCCGGACACATGGAGTTCCGCTTTGAGCGTCTCGAACTGGGCGATGTGATCAGCACCGCCATCGAGGAGTGTTCCGGCTTCGCGCAGGCGCGTGGCGTGGGCCTCGTCTTCGAGAACTGGGTCAAGGAGGCTTTCGTCGTTGCCGATTCAGCGCGCATGACGCAGGTGCTCAACAACCTGATGTCAAACGCGCTGAAGTTCTCGCCGCTCGGCTCCGTCGTGACAGTTGCTGCCGAGCGTGTCGGCCACAAGTTCCGTGTCTCGGTGAAGGATGTCGGTTCCGGCATTCCCAAGCACATGCACGAGCGCATCTTTGAGAAGTTCCGCCAGGCGGATTCCTCCGACGGGCGCCAGCAGGAAGGCACCGGTCTGGGGCTTCCGGTTGCGCAGCTCATCGCCGAGCATCACGGCAGCCGCATCCACGTCATCTCCGACGTGGGCCAGGGCGCAACGTTCTATTTCGATCTTGCCGAGGCAGATGTCGCAGCCTTGCAGAACGCTTTGGAGCTTGGACAGGTCGCCTGAGCTTCGCGTTCAGTGAAAGTCGCGGGACTTGGGAATGATGCGCGCGTCGCGTGGGTGCTGCGCGCGGCTCGGCACGAGGTCCTCCTTGCGCTGGTAGCCGCGCGGATATTGCGGGTTGGTGAACTCGTCGGCGCGCGACAGCATGATGTTGGCCTTGTGGCTGTCCGACAGCCGGTCCAGCTCGCGGGTCCGATCGTCGATGGACGTCGCCATCAGGTGGATGACGCCCTCCTTGCTGCGCTGGACATGGCCGCGCACCAGCGCCAGCTTGGCGGCCATCACCTCGCGCCGGAAGCTCTCGAACCGCCGCGCCCACAGCACCGCGTTGACGACGCCGGTCTCGTCCTCGAGCGTCATGAAGATGGCGTTGCCTTTGCCCGGCCGCTGGCGGATGAGGACGACGCCGGCCACCTGCACCCACGCCCCGTCGCGCTGGCGCGCCATCTCTTCGCTGGTGAGGATGCCCTCGTTGGAAAACACTCCGCGCAGCAGCGCCATCGGGTGCGCTTTCAGCGAAAGCCGCGTCGTCTGGTAGTCGGCGACGACATGCTCCCCAAGCCCCATCTGCGGCAGGTCGGCGGGGCGCTCTTCGGCAAGTTCGCGCGCTCGCGCGGCTTCAAACAGCGGCAGCGGTTCATCGTCCGGCAGGCGGCGCACGGCCCACAATGCGTTGCGCCGGTCGAGCCCGATGGAGCGCAGCGCATCGGCATTGGCGAGCCGCTTCAGGCCGTCCTTGGGAATGGTCGCGTGCCGCCACAGCGCCTCGACGCTCCCAAGGCCCGCCCCGCGCTTTGCTTCAAGTGCGCGCGCCCAGTCCTGCCGGAAGCCGTCGATCTGGCGGAACCCCAGCCGCAGCGCCAGCACGCCGTCCCCGTCGCGCTCCAGCGTGTTGTCCCAGAAGCTGTGGTTGATGTCGGTGGCCAGCACCGGCACGCCGTGCTCGCGCGCGTCCCGCACGATCTGCGCCGGGGCGTAGAAGCCCATCGGCTGGGCGTTCAGCAGCCCGCAGGCAAAGACCGCCGGATGGTGGCATTTGATCCATGACGAGATGTAGACGAGCTTGGCGAAGGAGGCCGCGTGGCTTTCGGGAAAGCCGTACTCGCCGAAGCCCTTGATCTGCTCGAAGCAGCGCGCCGCGAAGTCGCGGTCGTAGCCGCGCTTCACCATGCCCTCCACCATCTTGCGCGAGAAGGTGTCGATGGTGCCGACGCGCCGGAACGTCGCCATGGCGCGGCGCAGCGCGTTCGCCTCGTCCGGGGTGAAGCGCGCCGCCACGATGGCGATCTTCATCGCGTGCTCCTGGAACAGCGGCACGCCCAGCGTCTTCTTCAGCACCTGCTCAAGCTCGTCCGGCGGTCCGTGTTCCGGCGCTGGCGAGGGGAAGCTGACCTCTTCCTCGTTGTTTCTGCGGCGCAGGTAGGGGTGGACCATGTCGCCCTGGATGGGGCCGGGCCGCACGATCGCCACCTGGATGACGAGATCGTAGAACTCGCGCGGGCGCAGCCGCGGCAGCATGTTGATCTGCGCCCGGCTCTCCACCTGGAAGACGCCGATGGAATCGCCCCGGCACAGCATGTCGTAGACGGTGGGGTCCTCGCGCGGGACGTCGGCCAGCGCATAGTCGATATCGCAGTGGGCGCGCATCAGGTCGAGGCACTTGCGGATGCAGGTCAGCATGCCGAGCGCCAGCACGTCGACCTTCATCAGGCTGAGCGCGCTGATGTCGTCCTTGTCCCACTCGATGAAGGTGCGATCCTCCATCGCCGCGTTGCCGATGGGCACGATGGCGTCCAGCCTGTCCTGCGTCAGCACGAACCCGCCGACATGCTGCGACAGGTGGCGCGGAAACCCCAGCAGCCGCTGCGCCATGTCCAGCGTGCGGCGAATGGTCGGGTTCTCCGGGTCCAGCCCCGCCTGGCGGATGTAGCGGTCGGAGATGTCGCGGTTGTAGCCGCCCCACACCGTGCCCGACAACCGGTTCGTCACGTCCTCGGTCAGGCCGAAGACCTTTCCCACCTCGCGCATGGCGCTGCGCGGCCGGTAGCTGATGACGGTGGCGGCGATGCCGGCGCGGTGGCGTCCGTAGCGCTGGTAGATGTGCTGGATGATCTCCTCGCGCCGCTCGTGCTCGAAGTCGACGTCGATATCCGGCGGCTCCTTGCGCTCCGAGGAGATGAAGCGGGCAAACAGCAGGTCGTGGTCGGCGGGGTCCACCACCGTGATGCCGAGCACGAAACACACGGCCGAATTGGCCGCCGATCCGCGCCCCTGGCACAGGATGCCCTTGTCCTGCGCAACGCGAACGATGTCGTGGATGGTGAGGAAATACGGCGCGTAGTTCAGCTCCTCGATCAGGCGAAGCTCGTCCCGCAGGACAGCGTCCACCTTCTGCGGCACACCTTTCGGGTAGCGGAAGGCGGCATGCCGCCATGTCAGTTCCTCCAGCCATTCCTGCGCGGTCCTGCCCGGTGGAACCGGCTCGTCCGGGTAGTTATAGGAAAGCTGGTCGAGCGAGAAACCAATGCGCGACAGGAGCGCCTGTGTCTCGGCAATCGCGCCCGGCGCATCGGCAAACAGCCGCGCCATCTCGGCAGGCTCCTTCAGGTGGCGTTCGGCATTCGCCTTCAGTCGGTAGCCCGCCGCATCGAGGCTGACGCCCTCGCGGATGCAGGTGACGACATCCTGCAGCGGGCGCTGCGCGCGGTCGTGGTAGAGCGCGTCGTTGGTCGCGATCAGCGGCACGCCCGCCGCGCGCGCGATCTCCGCAAGGCTGCAAAGCCTGCGCCGGTCCTGGCCCTCGTAGGCCATCCGCGCCGCCAGCCACACCGCGCCGGGCGCATGGGTTTCAAGCCGGCGCAGCAGCGGTTCCAGCGCCGCGCCCCGCATCTGGCCGGGCATGACGATCAGCAGCAGGTCGCGGGCGTGCGCAATGAGGTCATCCAGCGAGATGTCGCACGCGCCCTTGGCTGCGCGGCGCTTGCCGAGCGTCAGCAGCCGGCACAGCCGCCCCCACCCGGCGCGGTTTTCCGGGTAGGCGAGAATGTCCGGCGTCCCGTCGCAGAAGACGAGCCGCGCCCCCACCACCAGCGTGAAGGGCAGGGGGCGGGTTTCTCCGGCCTTGCGCCACGCCTCGCGCGCGTCCTTCAGCGCGCTGTAGGCGCGCACCACCCCGGCCACCGAGTTGCGGTCGGCGATACCGATGCCGGTGTGTCCCAGGTCCAGCGCTTGGCACACCATGTCGGCTGGGTGCGAGGCCCCGCGCAGGAAGGAATAGTTGGTGGTGGCGGCAAGCTCCGCATAGGCGGTCATGCGAACAGCCCGTGCATGTACCAGCGCGGCGGCTGGCGCGTGTCCTCGTAGGTGCCCTCCCGGTAGACCCAGAAGCGCCGGCCCTGGCTGTCCTCCAGCCGGTAATAGTCGCGGATGTGGATGTCCTCGCCCGGCTGCCACCATTCCGGCGCGATGCGCTCCGGCCCTTCGCCGCGCGCGACCTCGTGCAGCACCCGCCGCCAGCGAAACCGCAGCGGCGGCCCGTCTGGAATCTGCGCCAGCGTCTCGATGGGTTCGGGCCGCCGGAACAGGTGGACGGGGCGCAGCGGCGCCTCCCCGTCGCGCGGGGTGATCCATTGCGCGCGATTTGTCCCGTGCGTGTCGGCGGCGTGTTCCGATGCGGCGCGTTCCGGCAGGTGCGACTGGTTGGCGCCGTATTCCAGCACCGCCTCGCGCCCCAGCCGGGTCACCAGCCGGTCGACGAGATCGCTGACCGCGTCGTCTTCCTCCGCGTGCCCGTCGAGGCTGTTCTGCCGCGCGTCCATCTGCTCCACCGCCGGGGTCGCGAGGCGCACGAGGTCGAACCCGTAGCCCGGCTCCAGCGGCTGGTTCATGGTCTCGATGCGCTCGTGGAACAGACGCATGACGGCATCGGCATCGCGCGAGGCGCGCGCCGTTTCCACCTCCAGCGTCGTCACGTGTCCGTCGACCCGGAAGAGGCGCGCCGCGAAACGCCGCCCGCCCTCGCCGCGCCGGCGCAGTTCGTCCGCCATGCCGGTCGCAAGCTGGCCGATGATATCGAGGACCGTGTCCACGTCCGCGATGGGTTCGGCAAGCCGCCGCTCAAGGCTCAGCGGGGGCAGGGGGCGGCGCGGCGTGATGCCGATATCCTCCTCGCCGAGGATGCGCGCAAGCCGCGACACCGCCTCCTTCCCGAAGCGCGCGGCAAGGACTGACCGCGGGCGGCAGGCAAGGTCGCCCAGCGTCTTCAGTCCCGCGCGGCGCAGAGCCGTCACCGCTTCCGCCTCGCAGCAAAGCGCTTCGACCGGCAGCGGGGATGCGGCCTGCGCCTCGCCGCCCGAAGGGGTGATGCCCGGCGCGCCGAAGCGGGCCTGCGCGTCGGCGGCATGGGGTGTGCCTGCAATGTGGGTGCGCACGTGGGCGGCATGGCGCGACAGCCACGCCAGCAGGTTCGCCCGCAGCGCCTCCTCCCCGCCGAACAGGTGTGCGCAGCCGCTGATGTCGAGGATCAGCCCATCAGTCCCGGCAATCGAGGCCATCGGCGTGTAGCGGTCGCAGGAGGTGCCGAGGCGCTCCAGCCAGCCCTGGTCGGCGGCCGTGTCATGGTCGATTGCCGCAAGCCGGGGAAGCTGCGCGCGCGCGTCCGCAAGCTTCATCCCCGCCGCGATACCGAGGTCGGCGGCAGCCGGATCGACGGCTGAAATCCGCAGCGCCCCGCGCTCCTTGGTGGTGAAGCACAGCGGCGTCTCAACCGGTCTGTTGCAGCGGCGCGCCTGCCATGCGTGCCGGTCCCTCGGCAGGAAGGGGAACCACACGGCCAGGTAGCGGCGGGAGGGTCCGGAATTGGCGTTTGTCATGATCCCACTCCACGCACCAGCGCTGTCCGCTCGCCCCGGCACGGTTACGCAACAAGGTCAGTTCGAAGGCCGGCAGGCCCGGCGCATTGGCTCCCAGCGCGCGCGAAGGCGCGGCGCGCACCTGCCAGCGCGTGAAGGCCGCGCTCGGGCGCATCTCGCCGCCCACCCGCAGCACGATGACGGTGACGCCGGACCGCTCCGCCGCCAGTCCAAGCCGCCGGCTCACCGTCAGTGTGAGCGGCCCCGGCGAGCGCCACGTCTCGATGAAGACGACCGGCAGTGCCGAACAGCGCGCCGCCTCCAACCCTGCGCGCAGGGCGTCTTCCGCGCGCCGCGTGCGCACCGCCAGCACCCGGTCCGGGTCGAGCCCCAGCGCCACCAGCCCCGGCGGGTAGAGCGCGCCGGTTTCCAGCTCGCTGATCGTCTGGCGTATCCACACGATCCGCCCCGGTCCCGGCGAGATCCGGTGCGCAAGCCCGGCGGCAAACCCGCTCAGCACCGCGCCTTCGGCCTCCTCGCCCACCGCGCATTCGTGCAGCGCCCCGCGCCGGAACGCGCCGTTCAGCCCGCGGTCCATCTCCTCCTCGCCGAAGGCGATGGCGCCGCGGGCGCGCGGGCGGGCCTGCACGGCCTCCATCCTGCGCCGCAATGTTGCGAGCGTGTCCTGCATCGATTCATATATGTTCCTGTTTTGTTCTAATCAGACTGTGAGTCCGGCCAAGAGTCAATCGGGTGTCTTGGGTCGATTGCGCGAAGCTGTAGAGAGAGTCTCCAACTCCCCACGCTTGCCGCACCGGTTCGCTTGGTGCAGGTTTGGGCCGACCCGTTCTAGCACTTGGAAAGACGCGACCCATGCGTGACCAGGGCAATGTCCGCCTCAAGCCCGGCGCGGAATACCGCGCGCTGCTGATCGACGCGCAGGGCGACCGCGCCCGGCTCTTCGCATCCATCATGTCCGACCGCGGCTATGCCGTGGCGCAGACGGTCGCCAGCGTCGACGAGGCGATCCTGATGCTGGGCAGCGCCAATGCGGCAAAGCAGGCAACCGCGATCGACCTGCTGGTGCTCTACACCAACTCCATGAACGGCAAGGACATAGAGGCCATCGGAAAGCTGGCCGGTGCCGCCGACAAGCCGATCCTCGTGGTGACCGAAAGCGGCGACCCGGACGTCATCGCCAGGGCGGTCTCGGCGGGCGCGACCTTCTGCCAGCCGCTCGGCGTCAATGCTGACCGCGTCCATGCCGGGGTGGTCGGCGCGATCAGCCTGCACAAGCGCATCAGCGCGCTGGAAGCCGAGCGCGAAGATGCCGTGCGCGCGCTGACCGAGCGCAAGCTCATTGACCGCGCCAAGCAGATCGTCATGGCCTCGCGCGACCTGAACGAGGCCGACGCCTTTGCCCATTTGCAGAAGCTGTCGATGACGCGCAACACGCCCATGGCCGATATCGCGCGCTCCATCATCGAGGCCAAGGAACTGCTCGGCTGAACCACTCGCTGCGTTGAAGCGCGTCAGCCCTTGTAGTCGCGCGGGTCGATGCCGAAACGCTTGATGCGCGCGTAGAGCGTCGTCGCCTTCATGTCGAGATGCTCCGCCGCCCCGCCCGGTCCCGACACCTTGCCCATGCTGCGCTTCAGCGCTGAGACAATGGCATCCGATTCAAGCTTGTGGATATCCGAGCGCTTGGAAATCTGCGGCTGCGCGGCTTCGCCGGACAGCGCCTCGCCCCTGCCATCGCGCTGCGCCGGACGGCGGCTGGCGGGAAGGTCGAAATGCAGCCGTCCGTCCTGCGAGACGATGACCGCGCGCTCGATGACGTTCTCCAGTTCGCGGATGTTTCCGGGCCAGTGATAGGTCTGGAGCTGCTCGATATTTGCGACGCTGAGGCGCGGCGCGATGGTGCGGTTGAGGCGGGCAACGGCGCGCTCCAGGAAGACGCTGGCGAGCGGGGGAATGTCCTCGGGACGTTCGCGCAGCGGCGCGGAATGAATCGGGAAGACGGCGAGGCGGAAATAGAGGTCCTCGCGGAAGCGCTGCTCCATGATGGCGTTGCGAAGCTCGCGGTTCGTCGCCGCGATGACGCGCACGTCGACATTCATCGTCTTGTTGTCGCCGACTCGCTCGAACTGCCCTTCCTGCAGCACCCGCAAAAGCTTGCCCTGCTGCTCGAGCGGTAGCTCGCCAACCTCGTCGAGAAACAGCGTGCCGCCATCGGCCAGTTCGAAGCGCCCCGCGCGCGCCGACACAGCTCCGGTGAAGGCGCCGCGCACGTGGCCGAAGAATTCGCTCTCGAACAGTTCAGCAGGGATCGCGGCGCAGTTGACGCGGATCAGCGGGCGGTTGCGGCGCGGGCTCGCATTGTGGATGGCGCGCGCGATGAGTTCCTTGCCGGTGCCGGATTCCCCGGTGATGAGGACCGTCGCCTCGGTTGGCGCGACGAGGTCGATCTGCTGCACCACGTGGGCGATGGCCGGGCTGGAGCCGACGATCTCGTGGCGGTTGTGGTGCTCGCCCAGTTCGTCGAGCAGGTAGGCTTTTTCCATCTCCAGCCGGGCGCGCAGTTTCTGCACTTCCTCCAGCGCGGTCTTCAGCGCGTTGTCCTGTTCGCGGCGCTTGGAAATGTCGCGGAAGACGACGACCGCGCCCACCGGCTTGCCCTCGTCCTCGATGGGAGTGGAGGTGTACTCGACAGGGAAGGACGTGCCGTCCTTGCGCCAGAACACCTCGTCGCGAACCTCGTGTACCGCGCCGTCCTTGAAGGCGGCGTAGATCGGGCAATCCTCAATGGGGTAGGGGTCACCGCAGTTCTGGCTGTGGTGCATGATGTCGTGCGCGACCTGGCCGACGATCTCCTCCGCCTTCCAGCCGAGCATGCGCTCGCCCGCCGGGTTGAGGAAGGTGGTCTGCCCGAACCGGTTCACCCCGTAGATGCCTTCGCCCGCTGCGTTGAGGATCAGCCGGTTGCCGCGCTCCAGGTCGCGGAACAGCCGGTCCGTTTCGCGGATGGTGGCCGCATCGCCCCGGTACATGGCGGCAAGTTCGGCGCGGGCGTGGCGGCGGCGCATCTTGCGGGCATCGAACAGCGCCATGACGATGCGGCGCGCGTCCTCCGGGCCGGACCGCGAAGCGTGGCATTCCACCAGCACCGGGCCGCGATTGGGCGTCAGGAGCTCGAATTCCGATTGCCATTGGCCCGGCCCGTCGAGGCAGGCGAGCGTCATCGTGAAGAGATCGGCGATTGCGGTGCGGAACAGCCCGCGCACGCTCATGCCCAGCAGTTCGGCTTCGCTGACGCCGATCAGTGCCGTCGCGGGCCTGGAGGCGGCGAGGATCCGGTCATCGAACGGATCGACGACGATGACGCCGAACTCCGCGTCCGCGAAGGCCGCAGTCGCCGCCAGATGTTCGCTTTCCTGGCCGGTCACGTCGCCATCGGCATGGCCCGTCTCGTCATTTCGCACGCGCAAAACTCACTTTTGCTCGAAAAACAGTTGGTTTCAGGCCGTTTGATCGCTGTTGCGCAGCTCGTCGCGCACATTGGCGACCGAATTTCCGTCTCTCATCGGAATTTTCAACAAATCGTAAATCGCAATTACCAGTTTTTGCAAATTACATTTTTTTGCAAAGCAGCATTTTTCGGCGCGGATTGCGCAAACCTTTGAATCCGAATGGAATTTTCCCCGCGACGGAAACTGGCACGACTCTTGGAAGGGAAGGACCGTCTACTCGACGCGCGTCCTCAGGCTGATGATGGCAATGGGCAGGGCGCACTCGCCGCGGCGTTCGACTGATGGGGGTCGGGCAATGCAGGGCTGAAGAAGGCCGAACGGGGGCCGCCGCAACGTCTGGCGCACTCCCACGAAAAAGACAGGACACTTCCAATGGGTGCATTGAGCAATCCCTTCAATCCCGACGAAATCCTCTGGACCGGTTGTCCGTGCGGCATGCACGCGACCATGTTCGAGCATCAGGCCGCCATGTCGCAGGCCCAGATGGGTTCGCGGTTCTATTCCTCCGAGACGACCGGCGCGGAAACCGCCCAACAGGCACACCAGCAGCGCCAGCAGGCGATGAGCGCCGACAAGGTGGACGAAGTCGCCGACACCGATCCCGACGTCGACTGGAACGACCAGGAAGCGGTTCTCGCGCGCTGCGTCGAATCCGCCGTCATGAAGGGTCTCTTCGGAACCGACACCAACCGCCGCTCCTTCCTGCGCGGCGTCGGCAGCGCCACCGCGCTGGCCGCCGTCTCCCAGTTCATCCCGCTCGACAAGCTGAAGGCAGCCATCGTCGAGGCGAAGGGCGAACTGGAAAAGACCGATCTCAGCGTCGGCTTCGTGCCGATCACCTGCGCCACGCCGATCATCATGGCCAAGCCGCTCGGCTTCTACGAGCGCTACGGCCTGAACGTCGAGGTCATCAAGACGGCCGGCTGGGCCGTGTCGCGCGACAAGTCGCTGTCGGGCGAATACGACGCCGCCCACATGCTGACGCCGATGCCGCTGGCGATCACGGTGGGCGCGGGTTCGACCTCGGTGCCGTGGACGATGCCGGCTGTGGAGAACATCAACGGCCAGGCGATCACCCTCGCCAACAAGCACAAGGACAAGCAGGACCCGAAAAAGTGGAAGGGCTTCACCTTCGGCGTGCCGTTCGAGTACTCGATGCACAACTTCCTGCTGCGCTACTACGTCGCCGAAGCCGGTCTCGACCCCGACAAGGACATCCAGATCCGCGTGGTTCCGCCGCCGGAAATGGTTGCCAACCTGTCGGCCGGCAATCTCGACGGCTACCTTTCGCCCGATCCGTTCAACCAGCGTGCCGTCTTCGACGGTGTCGGCTTCATCTACAAGCTGACCAAGGAAATCTGGGACGGGCACCCCTGCTGCGCCTTCGCCGCCAGCCAGAAGTTCATCGACGAGACGCCCAACACCTTCCTGGCGCTGTTCAAGTCGATCCTGGATGCGACCGCCTACTCGCAGGACCTGGCCAACCGGCCCGAGATTGCCGAGGCGATCTCGCCGAAGAACTACCTCAACCAGCCCACCACCGTGGTCGAGCAGGTTCTCACCGGACGCTTCGCCGACGGTCTCGGCAAGGTGCGCAACGAGCCGACGCGCATCGACTTCGACCCCTTCCCCTACCACTCCTTCGCCATCTGGATTCTCACCCAGATGAAACGCTGGGGCTACGTGGAAGGCGATATCGATTTCAAGCAGATCGCCGAGCAGGTCTACCTCGCGACCGATGCGCAGGACGTGATGAAGGACATGGGCCAGACCCCGCCGGACATCACCTACAAGTCGCACACGATCATGGGCAAGACCTTCGATCCGGCCGAGCCGGAAGCCTACATCGACAGCTTCGACATCAAGCGGGGCTGATTGCCAAAACGGTCCGGGCGGCGGGGTGCCGCCCGGACTTTCCAACCAGACGCAACACGGGGTGAGCGCTCATGACAGACAAGAATCTGGGATTGAAGTCGGG
This sequence comes from Tepidamorphus sp. 3E244, assembly GCF_046159835.1. Lineage (NCBI taxonomy): Bacteria > Pseudomonadati > Pseudomonadota > Alphaproteobacteria > Hyphomicrobiales > Tepidamorphaceae > Tepidamorphus > Tepidamorphus sp. 3E244. The sequence continues at coordinate 43,697 of NZ_JBJXCY010000001.1, forward strand.
GGTTCTCTCGATCGTCATCCTCGTTCTATTCCTCCTGTCCTGGCACATGCTGGTGCTGGCCCAGCAGGGGCCGGCCGCCGAAGGTCTCGACCCCGAATATGCAGCCCTGCTCGGCAAGCAGGCGACGGACGGCGACAGCGCCATCCCCAAGCCGCTGGAAGTCGGAAAGGCGCTGTGGGGCCACATCTCCGATCCCTTCTATGACGCGGGACCCAACGACAAGGGCATCGGCATCCAGCTCGCCTATTCGCTGTTCCGCGTTCTCTCGGGCTTCGGGCTGGCGGCGCTGGTCGCGATACCGCTCGGCTTCGTCATCGGCATGAGCCCGATCATCTACCGGGCGCTCGATCCGTTCATCCAGATCATGAAGCCGGTCTCCCCGCTCGCGTGGATGCCGCTGGCGCTCTACACGATCCAGGATTCCAGCCTGTCGGCGATCTTCGTCATCTTCATCTGTTCCATCTGGCCGATGCTCATCAACACCGCCTTCGGCGTCTCCGGCGTGCGCAAGGAATGGCTCAACGTCGCCAAGACGCTGGAAGTCGGCTCCCTGCGCACCGCGTTCCGGGTGATCCTGCCTGCCGCTGCGCCGACGATCCTCACCGGCATGCGCATCTCCATCGGCATCGCGTGGCTGGTCATCGTTGCTGCCGAGATGCTCGTGGGCGGCACCGGCATCGGCTACTTCGTGTGGAACGAGTGGAACAACCTGTCCATCACCGGGGTGATCACCGCGATCATCTTCATCGGGCTGGTCGGCATGCTGCTCGATCTGGCGCTTGGCCGGGCGGCGAAGTTCGTCGCCTACGCGGAGTGACTCCATGACGCCCGCCTCGCTGCAACTCGCCATCTCGAACACTGACACTGAAGGAGAGTCCATGCCGGACGCCCCCGAACAGACCGCACGCAAGATGATCCGCGTCGAAGGACTGGAGCGGCGGTTTCCCGACCCCGAAGGCAAGGGCGAAACCCAGGTTTTCGGCGAAGTGAACTTCACTGTCCACGAGGGCGAGTTCGTCTGCCTCATCGGCCATTCGGGCTGCGGCAAGACCACGCTTCTGAACATCCTCGCGGGCCTCGACAGCCCCTCCAGCGGGCACGTCATCGTCGACGGCAAGGAAATCACCGGCCCGAGCCTCGACCGCGCCGTGGTCTTTCAGGGCCACGCGCTGATGCCGTGGATGACGGCGCTCGGCAACATCGCTTTCGCCGTGGAATCGCGCTGGCCGCGCTGGAGCCGCGCCAAGGTGCGCGAGCAGTGCCAGAAATATCTCGACATGGTTCATCTGGATGGCGCCGAGCACAAGAAGCCCTCGCAGCTGTCCGGCGGCATGAAGCAGCGAGTCGGCATCGCCCGCGCCTTCTCCATCGAGCCGAAAATCCTGCTGATGGACGAGCCGTTCTCGGCGCTGGACGCGCTGACGCGCGGCAGCCTGCAGGACGAACTCGTCTCCATCTGCCAGGCGACGAACCAGACGTCCTTCATGATCACCCACGACATTGACGAGGCCATCCTGCTGGCCGACCGGATCGTGCTGATGACCAACGGTCCGCACGCCCGCGTCTGCGAGATCGTGGAGAACACGCTGCCGGAGGACCGCACGCGCTCCGACATGCACAACCACCCGAACTACTACCCCATGCGCAATCACCTCATCGAGTTCCTCGTCAACCGCTCGAAGACCTTCGCCGAGGAGATTGCCGCTGAAGGGTTCGACCCGCGCAACCCGCCTGTGGTGCGGCCCGCGGCCAGTGTTTCCGCGGCGGCCGGCAACCCGGCTCCCGCATCCGATGAAACGGCGACAAAGGAGAAGAAGGCGTCATGATCACCCGCGAAGAGCTCACCGAGAAGATCGTCGCTTACAAGACGCTCAACGGGAAGAAATGGTCCGAGATCGCGGAGGCCGTCGGCCAGTCCAAGGAATGGACCACAGCCGCTCTGCTGGGCCAGATCTCGCTGACCAAGGAACAGGCGGAAAAGGCGGGTGCCGCCATCGGCATCAATTTTTCCGAAGAGGAAATCGCCCAGCTGATGACCGTGCCCTATCGCGGTTCGCTGCCCTCCTCGGTGCCGACCGACCCGCTCATCTACCGTCTCTACGAAATCGTCATGGTCTACGGCACGACCATGAAGGGCCTCATCGAGGAAGAGTTCGGCGACGGCATCATGTCGGCCATCGACTTCGACATGGACATCACCCGCATCCCCGATCCCAAGGGCGACCGCGTGCAGGTGACGATGTCCGGCAAGTTCCTTCCCTACAAGAGTTACTGACGGCGGCACCACTGCGGCGCAGGAGGCACACCGCGTCACACAGACAACAAAGACCAGGCAAGCAACACAATCGAACCCACGGAGTTCACCCATGATCACATTGCGCAAATCCGCTTCCCTTGCACTCGGCGCTCTCGCCGCCGTGTCCTCCGCCGTTCCGGCCTTTGCCCACCACCCCCTGGGCGGCGCGCCGATGACCAGCTTCGCCGACGGCCTGCTGTCGGGATTCGGTCACCCGGTGCTGGGTTTCGATCACCTGTTCTTCGTGTTGGCGGTCGGCGTCGCGGCAATGGTCGCGGGCCGCGGCCTCACCGCGCCGTTTGCCTATATCGCGGCGATGATCGCGGGCGTCGGCCTCTCGGCGTCCGGCCTCGGCCTGCCCATGGCTGAAGCCGCCATCGTGGTGTCGCTGCTCGTGGTCGGCGGCATGCTCGTCACCGGCAAGACCCTCCACATGCGCATGGTTCTACCGGCCTTCGCGATCTTCGGCCTGTTCCACGGCACTGCCTTCGGCGGCGCGCTGGCCGAGCAGGAAAGCGTCAGTGCAGCCGTCCTTGCCGGCTACCTCGTTGGCCTCGGCGCCATCCAGTACGCCATCGCGCTGGGTGCGGGCTTTGCAACCGCTGCCTTCTACAAGGCGTCGGATGCAGGCTCCGTCATGCCCCGCATGGCGGGTGCGGCGGTTGCCGGTGTCGGCACGCTGCTGGCGCTGGAAGGCATCGAGGGCGCGGCCTTCACGATGCTCGGCCTGGCCTGAGGCGAGAACGCCCCAAGCAAAATCCGGCCGCGCCTCGATCCATTCGGGGTGCGGCTGCATCCGCCTTCAGGCGGCGGGCCATTCCGCTGGATAAACCGATCTTCCAGGAGCGCGTGCAAATGAGCGAAACACAGAGCCAGACGCTGGGCGAGACCACCAGCTGCGCCGACCCGGTTTGCAACGATGCAGCCCAGGCGAGCGCGAAGACCGCTGCCGGTGGCAAGACCCCGGTTACGATCCTCACCGGCTACCTGGGGGCGGGCAAGACGACGCTTCTCAACCGCATCCTCACCGAGAACCATGGCCGGCGCTACGCCGTGGTCGTCAACGAGTTCGGCGAAGAAGGCATCGACAACGAACTGGTGCTCGATGCCGAGGAAGAAATCTTCGAGATGAACAACGGCTGCATCTGCTGCACCGTGCGCGGCGATCTGATCCGCATTCTCGCAGGGCTGATGGACCGCGCCGAAGCCTTTGACGGCATTCTCATCGAGACGACCGGCCTCGCCGATCCCGGCCCCGTGGTGCAGACATTCTTCGTCGATGACGACCTGCGCGACCGCGTCACGCTGGACACCGTCGTGACCGTGGTCGATGCCAAGCATTTCCTCGGCAAGGTGGACGAGCAGCACGAAGCCGAGGAGCAGGTCGCCTTCGCCGATACCATCATTCTCAACAAGGTCGACCTCGTCGGTGAGGATGGCGCGGACGCGGTCGAAAAAAAGATTCGCCAGATCAATCCGCACGCCAAGGTCCATCGCACGGTCAATTCTGGCGTGGAGCTGGCTGCCATCCTCGACCAGGGGTCCTTCGACCTCCAGCGCCTGCTGTCGGTTGAGCCGGGCTTCCTCGAAGAAGACCCGGAAGACCACGAGCACGACGACACGATAACCTCGGTCTCGCTCACCGCTCACGAACCCATCGACGGGCGGCGCTTCTCGGAATGGATGCGCACCCTTATCCGCGAGCGCGGCACCGACATCTTCCGCTCCAAGGGCATCCTGAAGATTGCCGGCGATGACCGCCGCTACGTTTTCCAGGGCGTCCACATGGTGATGGATTCCGAGTGGGGCGTGCCGTGGCAGGAACCGGTCCCCGTCAGCCGGCTCGTCTTCATCGGGCGCAACCTGGATGAAGCAGCGCTGCAGCATGCCTTTGCCGGCTGCACGGCAGCAAAGGCGGCGGCATGAACATGATGGCGATCGCGGAGGTCGATCACGGGACAACAACGGTGCCCGAGGGCATCTCTGCGGCCCGTCTCAAGCTTGCCGCCAACATCACCATGCTGCGGCCGGTCTCACATGGCGATGGGCAGGCCGGCTTCGTCGCCGGGCTGGGCAACGGCCAGCTGGTTTCGTTCGACACGGACGGCGAACCGGGCTCGGATCTGGTGGGCCACCGCGCCGCCGTAACTGGCATGGTCGGCTACGCAGGGACCGTCTTCACCACGGCGCAGGACAGTTGCCTGATACGGCACGACCTTGATGCCGGCAAGAGCGAAACGGTGCTGCAGGTGGCAGGCCAATGGCTGCACGGGCTGACCCGTTCGGCCGCCACCGGGCGCATCGCCTGCATCGCTCGCAAGGCGGTTCACGTCCTGCCGGACGGCAGCGGGCCGGACATGGCCGATTTCCATTTCGACACCCATCCAAGCTCGGCATCGGGCGTTGCGTTCTCGCCCGACGGGCAGCGCATCGCGGTCGCACATTACGATGGCATCACGCTGTGGCCGCTGGACGGGTCCGGCGATGGCGAAGTGCTGAAATGGAAAGGTTCCCACATAGGCGTGACGTGGTCGCCTGACGGGCGCTTCATCGTGTCGGCGACGCAGGAGCGCGAACTCCACGTCTGGGATCTCGTCACCGAGAAGGACTACCGGCTCGGCGGCTACCCGGCCAAGACGCATTCCATGGTCTGGACCATGCCCGACCAGGGACCGGTGAAACTTGCCTGTTCCGGTGCGGACGTCATCACCGCCTGGCCCTTCGGCGATGTCGGGCCAGGCCGCCTGCCGCCGGTCGAGATCGGCTACGTCTATACCGGTCGCGTCACGCAGGTCGCGGCCAACCCGGTGCGCCCGCTCGTTGCCGGTGGCTACACCGTCGGTACCGTGCTGGTCGGTGGACTGGCGAAGGGCGAGGCGATGTTTGCACGCACCGCCGACGGGTCGGAAATCTCATCGCTGGCGTGGGCGGAAGACGGGATGGTGCTTGCAGCGGGAACCCGCGGTGGCGACGTCGAACTGATGAGCGTGCGCGATCTCGCGGTGTCCTGAAGGATCGACGCATCGAAAACTGGCGGGGGCGCAACAGCGCCTCCGCGAATGCGCGCCTCAGGCCGGTGGCGTGTGCGCACCCGCCCGCAACCATGCCAGCGCGCCTTCATCCATTCCCTTGAATTTCGGATCGTCCGCCAGTGGCGCGACGAGAAGCCCGGCGCCGGCGCTCAGCTGCCACTTGATGCGGTGATAGAGCTTCGAACGGCTCAGCGGGCTGCGCACGAGATAGACGCCCTGTGCCACCCGGTGCGCATCGCCATGCGGGTCGAAGTCGTCGGGGATGGCAGTGGCATCACGCACATAGACGAGGAACAGCGGCTGAACTGATTCTTCAGGCGGAGGCATGGGCATCCTTGGATGCGTTCTCGTCCTTGTCGAGGCTGCGGCCGATCGTGTCCGCAACATAGGCGCCGCGCTGGCCCATGGGCCGTTCGCGACCAACGGTCGAGTCGATGCTGGTCTGGTGCTCGATTGCCGCGTTGATTTCCGCGCCCACCACGATGGCGAGTGCGGTGATGTAGAGCCACATCATCAACCCAATGACCGCCCCGAGCGAGCCATAGGTGGCGTTGTAGTCGCCCCAGTTCGCCAGGTAGAAGGCGAAGGCCGCCGAACCTGCAATCCAGATCAGGGTCGCGGCCAGCGAGCCGGACGTGATCCACTTGATCTTCGCCGGCTTCCGGTTCGGCCCGTAGCGGTAGAGCATCGAAGCGGCGACATTGAACAGCAGCGCCATGACCAGCGGGATGGTGATGCCGCTCACATACTGGATGGTGCCGAGCGTCAGGAATCGCAGGATGACCGGCGCGATGACGACCACGTTGACCGCCAGTATCCCGAACAGCACCGCACCCACCGCAAACAGCAGCGAGATGACGAGCTGATGCAGGAAAGGTCGTGCCTCCTGTTCGCCATAGGCAATGTTCATCGCCTGGATCATCGCCACCACCGCGTTACGCACGCTCCACAGTGAAATGGCGAGTGACACGGCAAACGACACGCTCAGGGCGTCGCGCTCGGCCAGCGCGATGCGTGTCATTTCCTCGCGCATCAGGTCCAGTGCCGGGCCGGGCACGATGCCGATCAGCGTATCGAGTTGTCCCGGGATCGATGAGACGTCCGTCATCAGCCCGTAGATGGACACGAATGCGACCATGGAGGGCAGCAGCGCTAGCATCGCGTAGAAGGTGACGCCGGCTGCCGTCAGGCTGAGATTGTGCTCGGTGGAATACTGGTAGAGCCGCCACGCGATATCGCGCCAACCCGAGAACGGGATGTCCAGCGGCCTGCGCGCGTAGCGACCGTGCCCATCCGGAATCGACTGGGTGGGCGGCGGTTCTTCCGCCGTTTCCGGTTCGCCTTCCGTGTCGCTCTTGCCGGTGTCGTCGGTGATGGGAGCCACCCTCGGGTCGCGCACCGCAGGACGCGGCGCGCATCTTTTCGGTCAACGTGAGCGCGTGGCGCGAGTTCCCGTGTCCTGCGAGATCAGTCCTCGCAGAACCACTGTGCCGGGGCTTCGACGCCCATGGGAAGCTGCGTGCCGCCGTCGCCGCAGGCCAGTGCAACCTGCTGCGTGGTGAGGCCCTTCACGCCTGAAAGGTCGATACCGGACAATTCCGCACGGTACAGATAGGCACCTTCCCAGTTCGACCCCGCAAGGGTCGCGCCGTCGAAGGTGGCGCGTGCCACGATCGCATAGCTGAGGTCGGCGCCTGAAAGGTTCGCGCCGGTAAAGTCGGCGCGGATCGCATCGGACTTCGCCATGTTGGCGTTGACGAGGACCGCGCCCTTGAAGTTGCTGCGCGGCAGGCCGGCCCGCGACAGATCCGTGCCGGTGAGGTCCGCGCCCTCGAAGTTGGGGCGATAGAATTCCGCGTAGCCGAGGTCGGCGTCCGTTACCTTTGCCCCGGCGAAGTTCGTCCGCACGCCGAACGTCTTGTGCATGGAGACGTTGGAAAGGTCCGCCCCCCGCAACGATGTGTACGTCACATTCGCGCCGTCGAGCACCGCGTCGACCAGCTTGGAGCCGGAGATGTCCGTGCTGGTCAGGTTGGCATCCGTCAGCCGTGCACCGGTCAGGTCGGAGCCTGAGATCACGATCAGCTTCTTTTCGCAGCCAGACCAGTCGACCCCAGGCTTGGCGCGGTCGCCGCAGCCTGCCTGCGCAGGGAGGACGGCGAGGGCGGTCAGCAAGGTGGACACGGCGAAAAGGCGGATCATGGCGAAGTGCTCCCTGGGAGCCATGTGGCTCGATTTGATGAAAGGTTAGAGCAAGCAGGCGTCGCGGGGAACATCGAACGTGAACCCGGTCTGCACATTTGCATGCCTGTTTCGCTCGGCATCGCGCGGCGCTGGTGTATTGTCGCGAAAACTTCGAACGCAAAAAAGACGGGGAGAAACGACAATGGCGCGACCGCTGGAGGGATGCCGGGTCATCGAACTCACGCACATCATGGCAGGGCCGGTCTGCGGGCTGATGCTCGCCGACATGGGCGCTGACGTCATCAAGGTGGAACGTCCCAACGGAGACGACACGCGCCGCACCGTGCCGCCTGAGATCAACGGCGAAAGCGCCGCCTACATGATGATGAACCGCAACAAGCGCGGCATCTCGCTCGACCTGAAGCAGCCCGAGGCGCTGCAGGCGCTGAAGAACCTCTTGAAGGATGCCGACGTCGTCATCGAGAATTTCCGAAAGGGCACGATGGAGCGTCTGGGCATCGGCTACGAAGAGGTGCGCAAGACCAATCCCGGCATCATCTACACGAGCCTGTCGGGCTTCGGGCGCACCGGGCCTTACGCCGACCGTGGCGGGTTCGATCTCATCGCGCAGGGCATGTCGGGACTGATGTCGTGCACCGGCGTCGGGCCGGGACAGCCCCCGGTGAAGGTGGCCGCCCCCATCTCCGACATCACCGCCGGCATTCTCGCCGCCATGGGTACGGCTGCCGCCTATGCCCACAAGCTGAAGACCGGTGAGGGGCAGTGCGTGGATACCTCGCTCTTCGAGGCCGCCATCACCCAGACCTACTGGCAGTCGGCGATTGCGTTCGCGACCGGCATCAATCCGCAGCCGATGGGTTCGGCCCACCCGCTCAATGCGCCGTACCAGGCGTTCCGCACGTCGGACGGCTGGATCAATATCGGCGCGGCGAACCAGTCCAACTGGGAACGCTTCGTAAAGCTCATCGATGCCGAGCATCTCGCCGAGGACCCGCGCTACGTGACCAACGCGGACCGCATGGCCAACCGCGAGGCGCTCGCCGCCGAACTGGACGCGATCCTGTGCAAGCGCTCGACACAGGAATGGCTCGACGTGATGGAAGGCGGCGGCATGCCCGCCGGTCCCGTCTACACGATCACCGAGATGCAGAACGATCCGCAGGCGGTCGCTCGAGACATGGTGCCGGAACTCGATCATCCCAAGGCCGGCAGGATGCAGACGCTCGGCATGCCGGTGAAGTTTTCCGATGCAGCCGACACCCCGCGCCGCCCCGCGCCGCTGCTTGGCCAGCACACCCGCGAGATACTCGCCGAGGCCGGCCTGGACGCGACGCAGATCGAAGCGCTCGTTTCGGCAGGCGCTGCGATAGAACCGAAATAAGTCGGCTGATATTCCGGCGTTAGGGTGCGAGCCAGGTCATCGCAACAGGCTCCGCCGTGAGGTCGAAGCCCGCGCGCATGTGTCCCTCGTGGCGAAGGTACAGCCAGTCGATGCGCTCGATGGTGACGTCCGCGACCGCCATGTTGGCGAAGCCCTGAAGGTCATCCAGCGTGTCGCGCGGCACATCTTCGACGCTGTCGAGCGGCGTGCCCGGTGGGCAGCCCTGCCGGTAGCATTCCCGCGACATGGATTTCATCGCGTCCCACACGTCACGTGCGCGCTGGTCGCCTGCGTGCAACCGAACCCGCCCGTGGAACCGCACCTGAATTTTCGCGTCCGGGTCGTAGACGTGCAGCGCAACTGGGCCGCCATCGAACATCTGCGCGTGCTTGGGCGCGCGCGTGTCGGTGTTGAAGCGCAGGTGGCGCGCGTCCATGTCCGCCTCGCGCAGGATGACGGTGCGCGCCTGCGGACGACCATCGGCATCGACTGTGGCAAGCGTCGGCGCATGGAACGCGCTCTTGCGGTCGCGCACGCCCGCGCCCAGCAGCATCCAGATATAGGCGTGGACCTCTTCCAGCGTTTCGGGAACGCCGCCGCTCATTTTTTCAGGCGGTCCGCATGCCAGCCGATGTGGTCGGCCATGAAGCTGGAGATGAAATAGTAGGAGTGGTCGTAGCCATCCTGCATCCGCAGGGTGAGCTGGATGCCCGCCTTGTCGCAGGCCTCCTCCAGCAACCACGGACGCAGGCCGGAGGCGAGGAATTCGTCCGCATTGCCCTGGTCGACGAGGATCTCGTCGAGCTTCGCGCCGTCCTCGATCAGCGAGACGCTGTCCCACTTGCGCCACGCGCTTTCGTCGTCACCGAGATACTTGGTGAAGGCGTTGCGCCCCCACTCGGCGACGGAGGGGTGGCAGATCGGCGCGAAGGCGGAGACCGAGCGATAGCGGCCGGGATTGCGCAGGCTCAGCACCAGTGCGCCGTGCCCGCCCATGGAATGACCGAAGATCGACTGCCGGTCCATTTCCGCCGGGAAGTTCGCCGCGATGATACTGGGCAGTTCCTCGGTCACGTAGCGCGCCATGTTGTAGTTAGCCGCGTAAGGGTCCTGCGTCGCATCGACGTAAAACCCAGCGCCGGAGCCGAAATAGTAGACATCCTCGTCGGCCACGGTCTCGCCGCGCGGGCTGGTGTCCGGACACACGATGATGATGCCGTGCTCGGCGGCGGCGGCCCGGAATTCGCCCTTTTCGGTGACGTTGGCGTGGGTGCAGGTCAGCCCGGAGAGGTAAAAGAGCACCGGGCAGGGGCCGTCCTTGGCCTGCGGCGGCAGGAACACCGAGAACGTCATGTCGCAGGCGCAGGCATCCGACGGATGCTTGATGACCTTTTGCGTGCCGCCATGCGACGTCCACTCCGACACGGTTTCCAGTTCTGCCGCCATCTCGTTCTCCTTGATTGTCCTTGCCCCGCAGGGTTGCCGATCAGCGAAGCTGACGCAACACGCGCTCCAGCGCCTGTTTGAAATTCGACCGCTCGCGCGCGCCGAACGACGCGTGCCGGCTTTGTACCGCGCCCTGTTCGCGCAGGTCCGTCATCAGGTTTCGCGTCGCCAGCACCGCGCCGATATTGGCATCGGTCAGCGCCTCGCCGTTGGGCTTCAGCACGAGGCCGCCCGCCTTCACGCAGCGGCTCGCCAGCGGAATGTCCGTGGTGATGCAAATGTCGCCGGGCCCGATGCGTTCCGCGATCCAGTCATCGGCAACGTCCAGCCCGTCCGGCACGTAGATCATCTTCACGTGGTCGTCGCGATAGGGGCGGATGCCGCCATTGGAGACGACCAGCACGTCCGCACCGTTTCGCCCGGCAACGAGGATCGCCTCCTCCTTCACCGGGCAGGCATCGGCATCGATGTAGATCGTGGTCATGTGGTGCGCGGCGTCCGGATGCGAAAACGGCGGCCACTGGGACCGCCGTTTCCTTTGTCGTGAATGTGGGTGTCCGCGTCAACGTGGCTCGGACATCAGCCCCTTCAGGATCGCCCAGCACATCAACAACAGCACCGCCGTGAATGGCAGGCCGGTTGAAATCACCATGGCTTGCAGCGAGGTCAGGCCGCCGCCGATCAACAGCACGATGGCGACCGCGCCTTCGAAGGTGCACCAGAACACGCGCTGCGGGACCGGGGCGTCGATCTTGCCGCCGGCGGTGATCGTGTCGATGACCAGAGAACCGGAGTCCGACGAGGTCACGAAGAACACGATGACCAGCACGATGCCGATGGTGGACGTGATGGCCGAAAGGGGCAGCCCCTCGAGCATCGCGAACAGCGAGATTGGCGGGTTGTAGGCATCGATCACCTGCGCCTTGACGGCGGAGTTCACCGGGTCGGTCAGCACCTGGTCGATGGCCGCGCCGCCGAAGGTCGCCATCCACAGCACGCAGACCGCGGACGGGATGAGAAGCACGCAGATGATGAACTCACGGACCGTGCGGCCACGGCTGACGCGGGCGATGAACATGCCGACGAACGGCGACCAGGAAATCCACCACGCCCAGTAGAACGCGGTCCAGCCCTGCATGTAGCCGGTGTCTTCACGCCCGATCGGGTTGGACAGCGGAACGAGGTCCACCACGTAGCCGACCATGCCGTTTATGAAGTCGCCGAGGATGTTGCCGGGGCCTGCCGCGATGAACACGAACAGCAGCAGCAGGGCGGCGATCACCATATTGATTTCCGACAGCACCTTCACGCCGCCATCGAGACCACGCACCACCGAGATGAGTGCGATGGCCGTGATGACGGTGATCAGTATCACCTGGACGGTGACGTTGTTGGGAATGCCGAAGATGTGCTCAAGGCCGGCATTCGCCTGCTGTGCGCCGAAGCCCAGCGACGTGGCGAGGCCGAAGAGCGTGGCGAACACGGCCAGCGTATCGATGATGTGGCCGGTCCAGCCCCACACGCGCTCCCCGAAGATCGGGTAGAAGGCGGAGCGGATCGTCAGCGGCAGACCCTTGTTGTAGGTGAACAGCGCCAGCGCCAGGGCAACAATGGCGTAGATCGCCCACGGGTGCAGACCCCAGTGGTAAATGGTGGCTGCAAGGCCCATCTGACGGGCCGCTTCCACGTTTTCAGCGATGATCGTGCCGTCCTCGGCAAAGGGTGATGGCACCCCGAGCGGTTCGGAAATGGCCATGTGGTAGACCGGTTCCAGAACGCCGAAGAACATCAGGCCGATGCCCATGCCGGCTGCGAACAGCATCGCGAACCAGCCGACATAGCCGTAGTCGGGCGTTGCGTGCGCGCCGCCAAGCCGGATGCCGCCCCACGGGCTGACGATCAGGAAGAGGCAGAACAGCACGAAGATGTTCGCAGCCCCCAGAAAGAACCAGTCGAAGGTCGAGGTCAGGGCGGGCCGCAGCCAGCCGAAGAAGGACTCCGCCTGTTCCGGCAGCGCCAGCGCGTAAAACACGAAGGCCATTATGCTCAGCCCGGAGATCAGGAAGACCGGGTTGTGGATGTCGAGGCCGAACGGCCCGACCTGAGTCGTGATGTTGTCCTGGCCGATCTCGTAATCGGTGGTGATCACCTCGGATGGCCCTTCGGGCGTCGGAATGCCCGGGCTTCCCTCTGTTGAATCGCTCATTTTGAAATTTCTCCCCCGTTATTAGTTCAGGTCCGCGCTTGGCGCGCGGTGCTCAGCGCACGACGAAGACGGAAACCTTCGCGTGGCTGGCGACATGGCCGGCATTGGAACTGAACATGTGCTCCAGCGCGCCCGGCACGTGAGAGCCCATGACGACGAGATCTGCCCCGGTCAACTCGACGGCTTCGAGAAGCTTTGCGTCGAGATCGACGGCCGGATCGTGGCTGACGATGGTGTGCGTCGAAGCCGTCTTGCCGTGGCCGCTGGCCTGCTCGCGTGCGAACGCCTCCAGCCGCTGGCCGAACTCTTCCGGGTTGTGTGCCACCGAACCCGGTGCCGTCGACGTGACGCCGACATAGCAGATCTCGGCGGCGTACTGCTTGGCGAGGTCGCCGGCGGTTTTCAGCGCCTTGTCGAGCTTTTCGACATGGGCAAGGTCCACCGGGACCATGATTTTCGAATACATGAGTTGCCTCCCATTGTTGCGTGCGCTGCTACGCACGTCGCCGGCCACGAGGGCTCAGCGTGCCTTGGGGGCCGGTATGGGCATGGTACGCGTCAAAGTGACGCGCTCCATTCGCGTCACACGACGCGGTGTATGCTGAATGCGACAGCATCGGCGTGCGGGATACGCATATCCCGCTGCGCCCGGCCCCCTTCCAGTCGACCTAGTTCCGTGTCCAGGTCTCGTAGCCGATGTCTTCGCCGCCGCCATAGGTCCAGGAACCAACCCATGTGCCGTTCGGCTGCAGCACGTAGATCGTCGTGCCGTAGGTGTTGCCTGCCACATAGGCGACGGACAGGACGACATCGTTGTCCTGAGCCTCCCCGACCAGCAGCGCGCCGTCCTCGAAGACGGCACCAACGCCCGTGCCTTCGTAGCGCGTTCTGCCGACATCCCACACGATCTTGTAGGTATTTCCGGTCCGGGTGACTTCGACGGTGCCGGCATATTCGTTGCCGTCATCCGGGTTGGTGCCCTCGACACGGTACGTGCCCTCGGGGTTTGCAAGAGCAGCCCCGATCGTCAGCACGAAACCGGCGGCGGCAGCGACAAGTGTCGTGATCGCGGATGTGCGCATCAAAACTCCACGACCGAGCGGATCGACTTGCCCTCGTGCATCAGGTCGAAGGCGTCGTTGATCTTGTCCAGCGGCATCTTGTGGGTGATCAGGTCGTCGATGTTGATCTTCCCGTCCATGTACCAGTCGACGATCTTCGGCACGTCCGTGCGCCCCTTCGCGCCGCCGAAGGCGGTGCCGCGCCAGTTGCGCCCCGTCACGAGCTGAAACGGGCGGGTGGAGATTTCCGCGCCAGCCGGCGCCACGCCGATTATGATCGAGGTGCCCCAGCCCTTGTGGCAGCACTCCAGCGCATCGCGCATGACCTTCACGTTGCCGATGCACTCGAAGGAATAGTCCGCGCCGCCCTTCGTCAGGTCGACGAGATAGGGGACGAGGTCGCCCTCGACTTCGCTGGGATTGACGAAATGCGTCATGCCGAACTTCTCGGCGATCTCCTTGCGCGCCGGGTTCAGGTCGACGCCGACGATCATGTCGGCACCGGCGATCCGCGCGCCCTGGATGACGTTGAGACCGATGCCGCCGAGACCGAAGATGACGACGTTGTCGCCCGGCTGGACCTTGGCCGTGTTGATGACCGCGCCGATGCCCGTCGTCACGCCGCAGCCGATGTAGCAGATCTTGTCGAATGGGGCGTCCTCGCGAACCTTGGCGAGCGCGATCTCCGGTACGACCGTGTGATTGGCGAAGGTCGAGGTGCCCATGTAGTGGAAGATCTTCTCGCCGCCGGCCGAAAAGCGCGACGTGCCGTCCGGCATGACGCCCTGACCCTGCGTGGTGCGGATCTTCTGGCACAGGTTCGTCTTGCCCGAGGTGCAGTAGTCGCACTCGCGGCATTCCGGCGTGTAGAGCGGAATGACGTGGTCGCCCTTCTTCAGGCTGGTGACGCCGGGACCGACCTCGACGACGACGCCCGCGCCTTCATGGCCCAGGATCGCCGGGAAGATGCCTTCCGGGTCCGCGCCGGACTTGGTGAACTCGTCGGTATGGCAGATGCCGGTCGCCTTGATCTCGACCAGGACCTCGCCTTCGCGCGGACCGTCCAGTTTGACGGTCGTGACCTCAAGCGGCTTGCCGGCTTGGACGGCAACGGCGGCGCGTGTTTCCATGGGTCGTCTGGCCTCCCGGGCATGCGTATTCAAAAACGAAGCGGCAGGCTAAACGCGATTGGTGCGCAATGAAAAGGCCCAATCAGGAATGAGCGGCCTGCTTGCCCGTGAAGATCGATGCAATCGGCAGGATGACCTTGGTGACGATGGGGATGAGCAGCAGGCCGAGCACCAGCCCGATGACGCCGTCGAGCGCTGCGGTCACGAACCACTCGACGAAGCCTTCCAGCGACGGCGGCACTGCCTGCGCGGCGTTCACCGCGATCGAATGGATCACGTCGTAGGGCGCATGGAAGCCCAACTCGTCCGCGCCATGCACGATGATCGAACCCCCGACCCAGATCATCGCGGCGGTGCCGACGACGACGAGGATCTTCATCACCCACGGCATGCCCTTCACGATCCAAGACCCGATATGGCGGGTGATGGCGGCGTTGCCGGCAGCGGCCATGCGGATGCCAACGTCGTCGGCCTTCACGATCAGCGCGACCGCGCCGTAGACAGCGATGGTGATGATGACGCCGGCAATCGCCAGCGAGGCGGCCGTCATCGCCAGCCCCATGTCGGGCGGCAGGGCGGCGAGCGTGATGGTCATGATCTCGGCGGAGAGGATGAAGTCGGTCTTGATTGCGCCCTGCACCTTGGATTCCTCAAGGTGCGCGTCCTTCAGCTTTTCCTTGTAGACCTCTTCCACCGTGTGGTCGGCGGGGTTGATGGCGTGGAAGACCTTCTCCGCGCCTTCAAAGCAAAGATACGCACCGCCCAGCATCAGCAGCGGCGCGATCAGCCACGGCGCGAAGACCGACAGCAGCAGCGCGATCGGCAGCAGGATGACCAGCTTGTTGAAGAGCGAGCCCTTGGCGATCTTCCAGACAATGGGCAGCTCGCGGTCGGCGGAGAAGCCGTGCACGTATTTCGGCGTCACGGCGGCATCGTCGATCACCGCACCCGCTGCCTTGGTCGATGCCTTCACCGCCTGTCCGAAGACGTCGTCCACGGAAGCCGCGGCCACGCGGGCAATGGCAGCAACATCGTCCAGCAGGGCGAGAAGTCCGGTCATGTCGGGTGTCTTTCCGTTGAGAGCGTCACAGGAACAATCAGTTTCGGGCAGAAGCGTTCCATCCGCTCAGCCGCGCAGCCGGTTCACCAGGTTGGTGGTCGAGTGCCCGTCCAGCAGCGGCACGAGTTCCACGCGCCCACCGCGCGCCTCCACCACGTCGCGCCCGACGACCGGCTTGCCCTCGTAGTCCGCGCCCTTGAACAGCACGTCCGGCTGCACCGCCGCGATCAGCTCCTGCGGGGTATCTTCGTCAAAGATCACGACAAGATCGCAGAAACGCAGCGATGCGAGAAGCCTTGCGCGCGAGGCTTCGTCCTGCACCGGGCGGCTCTCGCCCTTGAGCCGCTTGACGGAAGCATCGGCATTCACGCCGACGATCAGCACGTCGCAGCGGCTGCGCGCATATTCCAGCCCGTGCAGGTGGCCCGCATGCAGCAGGTCGAAACAGCCATTGGTGAAGCCGACCGTCTTGCCGGCCTCGCGCCACCCGCCCGCGATGGCGGCAGCCTGCTCGCGGCTGACCGGGCGATGCGGTGCGTCGATGCCGACGCCGTGGCGAAGTTCCTCGCGGCTGACGGTGCTGGTGCCGGCCTTGCCCACCGCGATGCCGGCCGCCGCGTTGCCGAGCCGCACGGCGTCCGCCAGCGAAAGCCCGGTCGCAAGACCCGCGGCAACGGTGGCGATCACCGTGTCGCCTGCGCCCGACACATCGAAGACAGAGCGCGCCATGGCCGGCACGTGCAGCGGCTCGCCGCCGCGTTCCACCAGCGTCATGCCCGCTTCGCCGCGTGTCGCCAGCACGCTTGCAACACCGGGGAAACGGTCGAGCAGCAGGTCGCAGGCGCGCGCGGCATCCGCGTCGGAGCGCACGTTGATGCCGGTGATCTCGGCCAGCTCGCGCAGGTTTGGCGAGACCATATGCACGCTGGAATAGGCGTCGAGGTCCTGCCGCTTCGGGTCGACGAGAACCGGCACCCCGGCCTCCGCCGCGATCTGGCTGAGTTCCTTGCAGATATCCGGCGTCAGCACGCCCTTGGCATAGTCGGAGAGGATCAGCGCGCCGCAGCCGGGAATGATCTTGCGTGCATCTGCGATGATCTGTTCAGCCGTCGCGGCGCTGACGGGCGCGGCGGTTTCAGAATCGAGGCGGATCATCTGCTGGTTCTGCACGACGATCCGCGTCTTCACCGTGGTGCGGCGGTCCTCCTCGCGCACGAGGCGGGCTTCCAGTCCCGGTTCGGCGGCACAGCGCGCGATCAGCGTTTCGCCGTCCGGGCCGGCGCCGCAGACGCCGATCAATGTTGCGCGCGCACCGTAAGCGAGCAGGTTCATGGCGACATTGGCCGCGCCGCCCGGCATTTCGTGGACATGGGCTTCCGCCACGACCGGCACCGGGGCCTCCGGCGAGATGCGTGCCACGCCGCCATGCACAAACCGGTCGAGCATCACGTCGCCGACCACGCAGACATGGACGGTGTCCAGCCGGTCGATGGCCGCCGACAGATCGTTCGGGTTCGAAGCGCGCTGGATCATCCGCAAACCTTGAAGACGCCTGGCCGTGGTGGCGGCCCAACCGGCTCGGTTCTTCCCACAACCGGGCGCGCGGCTCAACCGATTCCGCCACCACCGGGCTTGCCGTGGCGCGCCGCGACCCTTAATCACCGGCCACGCCCTGTCGATTGGCGCGCGTGGTGCGTGCCTCCTTCGGGAGGGCAGGTCCGTTCCTGAATGTCGAAGCGAATTCTCCTCGTCAAACTGTCCTCGCTGGGCGATGTGGTTCACACCTATCCCGCCTTGACCGACCTTGCGCGCGCGGTTCCCGGCGCGAAAGTGGACTGGGTCGTGGAGGAAGCCTTCGCCCCGCTGGCAGCGCTTCACCCGGCTGTCGGCGAGATTTTCCCGGTGCGGCTTCGCGCACTGAAGAAGGCCGGATGGCGCGCGCAACTGGCCCACCTGAAGGAACTGCGCGGCAAGCTGAAGGGCCGCTACGACCTCGTCATCGACGCGCAGGGCCTGATGAAAAGTGCGCTCGTGGCAAAGCTCGCCGGTGCCCGCGTCGCAGGTTATGGCCGCGACCACGCCCGCGAGAAGCTGGCGGCGGTCGCCTATCGCGACGAATTCGACATTTCCGTCATGCAGCACGCGGCAACCCGCACGCGGAAGCTCTTTGCCGACGCGCTCGGCTACGATCTCGAAAAACTGCCGCTCGACCACGGCCTGAAGGTGCGCAACATCGCGTCCATCGGGCGCTCCGCCCTCGCCAAGCTCGGGATCACCAAGCCGCCCGCGATGATCCTTCATGGCAGCGC
Source organism: Tepidamorphus sp. 3E244 (assembly GCF_046159835.1). Classification (NCBI taxonomy): domain Bacteria; kingdom Pseudomonadati; phylum Pseudomonadota; class Alphaproteobacteria; order Hyphomicrobiales; family Tepidamorphaceae; genus Tepidamorphus; species Tepidamorphus sp. 3E244. The sequence goes on from NZ_JBJXCY010000001.1 coordinate 61,823, forward strand.
CTGGCACACGAAGACCTGGTCGCCGGCGGAATGGCGCAAGGTTGCGGAAATGATCGACGCGCGCGGCGTGCCGCTGGTGGTGCCCGCCGGCAGCGCGGAAGAACTCGAAACCGCCCAGACCATCATCGATGGTCTTGAGCGCGCCTACGTGCTGCCGCCGCTCTCCCTGCATGAACTTGCGGGAGTGCTGGCGAAATCGCGCTTCGTGCTGGGGGTTGATTCCGGCCTGACGCATCTCGGTGTCGCGCTCAACCGCCCCGGCGTCTTCCTGATCGGGCCGACGGACCCGGTGCGCACTGGCCCCATCGGCGACACCTTCCGCACCATTGTCTCGAAGGGGCCTGCCGCGCCGTGCTACAAGCGAACCTGCGACTTGACCCCCGACGGGCGCTGCTGCATGGACGCGATCAAGCGGCAGGACGTGCTGCGCGCCGTGGAATACGCACTCGCTGCGACCTGAGCGAAAGGCATCTTTTCAGCCATGATCATCGTGACCGGCGGCGCCGGATTCATCGGTTCCAACATCGTGCGCGCACTCAACGCGCGGGGGATCGGCGATATTCTCGTCGTCGACGACCTGACCGACGGCCACAAGTTCGAGAACCTCGCCGATCTCGACATCACCGACTACATGGACAAGGATGCCTTTCGCGATCTGATCCGCCGCGATGACGCGGGGCTTTCCGCTGAAATCGTCTTCCATCAGGGCGCCTGCTCGGACACCACCGAGTGGAACGGCCGCTACATGATGGACACGAATTTCGAGTTCTCGCGCGACCTGCTGGCCTGGGCGCTGCGCCACGGAACCCAGTTCATCTATGCCTCGTCGGCCGCCGTCTACGGTGCGGAGACCGCCTTTTCGGAGACGCCCGGCGGCGAGAAGCCGATCAACGTCTACGGCTACTCCAAGGCCCTGTTCGATGCCCACGTGCGCAAGCGAATGCAGGCGGGCGTCACATCGCAGATTGTGGGCTTGCGCTATTTCAACGTCTACGGCCCGCGCGAGCAGCACAAGGGGTCGATGGCGTCCGTCGCCTTCCACCTCGACCGGCAGCTTGCCGAGACCGACACGGTGAAGCTGTTCGAGGGCTCGCACGGCTACGCCGATGGCGGGCAGCTGCGCGACTTCGTCCATGTCGATGACGTCGCCGCCGTGAACCTGTGGTTCATGGACAACCCGAAAGTCAGCGGCATCTTCAATTGCGGCACCGGCCGCGCGCAGGAATTCAACGATATCGCCAATGCCGTCACCGGCTGGCACGGTCGCGGCGCAATCGAGTATGTCGCCTTCCCCGAACACCTGAAGGGCGCCTACCAGGCCTTCACGCAGGCGGACCTGACGCGCCTGCGCGAAGCCGGATGTGACGTCGAATTCCGCCCCGTCGAGCAGGGCGTGCGCGATTATCTCGACGTGCTGCACGGGGCGAACAGGTAGCCGCCATGAGCCGGGTTCTGGTGATCGCGCCGTCCTGGGTCGGCGACATGGTCATGGCGCAGACGCTGTTCCGGCGCATCGTGCGCATGGACCCGGACGCCGAGATCCACGTGGTCGGGCCGGAATGGTCGATCCCGCTCACCGCCCGCATGCCGGAAGTGACGCGCGCCTACGTGCTGGACGTGCCGCATGGCAGCTTCGGGTTCGGCGCGCGCCGGATGCTTGGCAAGGCGCTGCGGCCGATGGCCTTCGACGCATCCTTCGTCATGCCGCGCTCGTGGAAGTCCGCGCTGGTGCCGTTTTTTGCCGGTGTGCCGCGCCGCATCGGCTATCGCGGCGAGATGCGCTTTTGGCTGCTGAACGACATCGTGCCGCGCCGCGCAGTTGCCCATGACGGCGCGCACAAGCCGCGCACGGTGGATGAGTTCGTCGGCCTTGCCGACCCGAGCGAACCGGAAATGCGCGCCGAGGAAGCCCCGAAGATCGAACGCGACATGGCAAGCGAGGCCAAGGCGCGCGATGCGTTCTCGATTTCCGATGACGCCTCTCCCGTCACAATGTGTCCGGGAGCCGAGGCCGGCCCCATCAAGCAGTGGCCGGTGGAGCATTTCGCGACGCTGGCCAGCGAGGTCGGCAAAACGGGGCGGCCCGTCTGGCTGCTGGGCTCAGCGCGCGACCGCGAGGATTGCGAGAGAATCGCGGAAATCGTCGGCAGCAATGCGGACGTGCAGGTCTTCGCCGGGCGCACCAGCCTCGTGCAGGCCATCGACCTGATCGGCATGAGCGCAGGCATCGTCAGCAACGATTCCGGCCTGATGCACGTGGCCTCCGCCATGCGCAAGCCGACGGTCGCCCTCTACGGGCCGACGAGCGAGAAGGTCAACCCGCCGCTCTCTCCGGCAGCGCGCATCGTTGCCGACAGGCCGGCAGGCCGCGAGCCCGCCATGGACCGGATCGAACCGGCAGACGTGCTAGCCGCCCTGGAGGACGCCGGCGGGCTGTAGCGTGCGATCCGCCTAGTTGCGGACGACGTGGACCGACTGGGTGGCGTGGCGCACGACGCGCGCCGCATTCGGCCCGAGAAGGTAGTCCTGCAGTTCGGGGCGGTGCGAGGCGATCACGATCAGGTCGCAGCCGAGCGCTTCGGCGGCCTTGATGATCTCCTGGTACACGGTGCCCTTGGCCACGTGGCCCTTCACGACGAGGTTGTCCGGCGCGTTTTCGTCCAGGAACGCCTTCAGCCTGACCTTGGCGTCCTCGATGGCCTGCGCTTCGGCCTCCTTGGGCATGTAGCTGCCGACGATGGACATCCCCATGTCGGGGATGACCGTCATCACGTGCAGTTCGGCGGACGACGATTCCGCCAGCGCCACGGCCACGGGTGCGGCCTTGGTCCAGGAGCTGTCCTGTGCAAGGTCGATGGGAAGCAGGATTCGCTGGTACATGGGTCCGGTCCTCTAGAACGCGGGCTGCGTCTGGCGACGCCGCTGCATGACGATGACAAAGCCGAGCAGCAGCAGGGCCGGGATGTAGAACACTTCCTTCGGGATCCGTTCCGCTTCGAGTTCGACGGTTTCGATCACCACCGGCTCGTCCGCATAGAAGTCGAACATCTGGAAGGTGGTGAAGAACGGCGTGCCGGCGAACGGCTCTTCCAGAACCGTGCGGTCGGCTTCCTCGACAACCGGCAGGCCGGCCTGGCCAAGACGCGTGACGCCGTCGCCCTCCGCCTCGAGATCGGCCATCACGGTGATCTGCGACATCTCGTCTGGCCGGTCGAAGTCGGGACCGGAGACGATCATGCGCAGCGGCTGGCCGACGGGCTGGTCGGCGGCGAGCTGGACAACTTCGCTGCCGGGCCGGTGGTCATAGGGCGGCTGCACCATGTCGAGCCAGAAGCCCGGCCGGAACAGGGTGAAGGCAACGAGGACGAGAGCCACGGATTCCCAGATGCGGCTTCTGGCGAAGAAGTAGCCCTGGGTCGCCGCGGCGAACAACATCATCGCGATGACCCCGACGCAGAAGACGAAGATCGCCTTCCAGATGGTCACGTCGATGAGCAGCAGTTCGGTGTTGAAGATGAACAGGAACGGCAGCAGCGCGGTGCGGATGTCGTAGGCAAAGCCCTGCAGGCCGGTCTTGATCGGGTCGCCGCCGGAAATGGCGGCGGCCGCGAATGCCGCAAGGCCCACCGGTGGCGTGTCGTCGGCGAGGATGCCGAAATAGAACACGAACATGTGGACCGCGATGAGCGGCACGACGAGGCCCGACTGGGCACCGACCGTGACGATGACGGGCGCCATCAGCGAGGACACGACGATGTAGTTGGCGGTCGTCGGCAGGCCCATGCCGAGGATCAGGCTCATGATCGCGACGAGGAACAGCATAAGCATCAGGCTTCCGCCCGACAGCAGTTCGATGAACTCGCCGATCACCTGGTGCGCGCCGGTCAGCGACACGGTGCCGATGATGATGCCCGCGACGCCGGTCGCGACGCCGATGGGGATCATGTTGCGTGCGCCGGCGATCATGCCGTCGACGAAGTCACGCACGCCCTGCCTGAGTGCGCCGGCCACATCGCCGACACCCCGGAAGAGGTTCTTCACGGTGTGCTGGGTCAGCACGATGGTGATCATCGCGCAGGTCGCCCAGAAGGCAGACAGCGCCGGTGACAGCCGTTCGATCAGGATGCACCACAGCAGGATGACGATGGGCAGCAGGAAGTAGAGTCCGGTGACGGCAACCTCGCCCGGCCGCGGCAGGACCAGCAGCGGTGCGTCGGGATCGTCCATTTCGAGGTCGGGATGGCGGGCCGCATAGCCTGCCAGCAGCAGGTAACCGGCGAGGAACAGCGCAATGGCCATCCACAGCGTCATGTCGGGGAAGGCGACCTTCACCCAGCCGAGGACGTAGTAGACGAGCATGCCGAGCACGGCCATCGCGATGAAACCGGTGAGCACGCCGATCATCTTCTGCATCGCAGAGACGCGCGCCGGCGGCTTCTCAAGGCCCTTCAGGCCGAGCTTCAGCGCTTCCAGGTGCACGATGTAGACCAGCGCGATGTAGGAGATCAGCGCGGGCACCAGCGCGTGCCGGATGATGTCGGTGTAGCTGATCCCGGTGAACTCGGAGATGAGGAACGCGGCTGCGCCCATCACCGGCGGCGTCAGCTGGCCGTTGGTTGAGGAGGCGACTTCCACAGCGCCGGCCTTTTCCGGCGAGAAGCCGGTGCGCTTCATCAACGGAATCGTGAACGTGCCGGTCGTCACCGTGTTGGCGATGGACGAGCCAGAATACAGGCCGGACATGGCGGATGCCACGACGGCGGCCTTGGCCGGTCCGCCGCGCAGGTGGCCGAGCAGGGCGAAGGCGAGCTTGATGAAGTAGTTGCCCGCGCCCGCTTTCTCCAGCAACGCGCCGAACAGCACGAACAGGAAGATCATGGTGGCGGAGACGCCGAGTGCGACGCCGAACACGCCTTCCGTCTGCATCCAGTAGTGCCACATGGCCTTGCCGAAGGATGCGCCCTTCCACTGGATCGCGTTGGGCAGCCAGCTGGCATGGCCGAAGAACACGTAGAGCACGAAGACGCCGGCAACGATCAGCATCGGCAGGCCGAGCGAGCGGTAGACCGACAGCGCAATGGTGATCATGCCGATGGTCGAGAACACGAGGTCGCCGGTGGTCGGCAGTCCGGCGCGGCTGGCAATGTCGTCCTTGAACACCAGCAGGTAGAGGCAGCTGGATGCCGCGAGGATCGCAAGCACCCAGTCATAGACCGGGATCTTGTGGCGCGGGCTCGACTTGAACAGCGGGTAGGCGAACGTCGCCAGCGCCATGGCGAAGGCGAGGTGCACGAAGCGCGCTTCGGAGTTGTTGAAGACGGCGTTGAAGCCGAAGGTCTGTGTCACCCAGAAGGGCACGCCGGAGGCGATATAGAGCTGGAACACCGACCAGACAAACGCCAGCGCCGCGATGAACTTGCCGATGGTGCCGGGTACGTCCCGCGCACCGGAATCGACGGAAGCGACGAGATCGTCGACGTCGATGTTCTTGCGTGCCGTCTCGGCCTGTACGTCGGCCTTGGTGCTGACTTCGTTCATTCCAGCCATTCCCCCGAATGGACCGGTTCCGAAACGCCTGGCCGCGAATCTCGCGTCCGCTCGCCGAGCTTTCGTTTCCGGTCGTTCCCGCTCGTCATGGTGTCTCCGCGAGGCACCATGAAGAACGGGCGGCCCGTGTTGGGGCCGCCCGCCGGAAGGCTGTTACATCCAGCCGCGTTCCTTGTAGTACTTCTCGGCACCCGGATGCAGAGGAGCGGACAGGCCGTCCTTGATCATTTCCTCTTCCTTCAGGTTGGCGAAGGCGGGGTGCAGCTTCTTGAAGTCGTCGAAGTTGTCGAAGACGGCCTTCACGACCGTGTAGACGACCTCGTCGGAGACATCGGCGGACGAGATGAACGTCGCGCCGACACCGAAGGTCACGACGTCTTCGTCGTTGCCCTTGTACATGCCGCCCGGAACGGTCGCCATGCGGTAGTAGGCGTTGTCATCCACCAGCTTCTTCACTGGATCGCCATCCACCGGCACGAGCTTCACGTCGCAGGTGTTGGTGGCTTCCGTGATCGCTGCGGCCGGGTGGCCGACCGTATAGATCATCGCGTCGATCTTGCCGTCGCACAGGGCCTGGGCCATTTCGGCGCCCTTCAGCTCGGCTGCGAGCGCGAAGTCGGACATGGCAAGGCCGTACTTTTCCATGACGATTTCCATCGTCGCGCGCTGGCCCGAACCCGGGTTGCCGACGTTGACCTTCTTGCCCTTCAGGTCCTCGAACTTCGAGATGCCCGTGTCGCTGCGGGTCAGCAGGGTGAAGGGCTCCGGATGCACGGAGAACACCGCGCGCAGACCTTCGAACTTGCCCTGATCCTCGAACTTCGAAGTGCCGTTGTAGGCGTGGTACTGCCAATCGGACTGGGCAACGCCGAATTCCAGCTCGCCGGAACGCACGGTGTTGATGTTGTAGACCGAACCGCCGGTGGATTCCGCCGAGCAGCGGATGCCGTGTTCCTTGCGGTTCTTGTTCACGAGGCGGCAGATGGCGCCGCCGGTCGGGTAGTAGACGCCGGTGACGCCACCGGTGCCGATCGAGATGAACTGCTGCTCCTGGGCACTTGCGCCATAAGCGACGCCAGCGGCGAGCGCGACACCTGCGATCCATGAAATGGTGCGATCCATACGCATGTTTCTGAAAACTCCTCCTTTGGTGCCGCCGGTCATGTGGCGGCAGGTCAAGAATGCGGGATGCGGGGTCCGGGCCAGTGCCCGAACGCCGATCGACGCCAAGGTCAGCGTCCACGCCCGTTTCAGGGAACGGGTTGCGCAAAATGGAAGGAGAAGTGCATCCGGCGCGTAAAATGCCGGAATCCCGAATGCGCCGGCCCGACACGCGGTTCTCACGTGTCCACCCCTGCGTCTTCGCTTGCTCGCCCCTGTCATTCTGCGGTTTCTGCATGACCGCTGAGCGAGACTAGCAACGGATCGCGCGCGAGCGCAAATGTTCTTCTCCCCTGAGGCGAAGATCGTGCTGCGCCGTCTAAAGATATTCGTCGCGCAGCGTGAAGACTCCGTAGGCGAGCTTGAGACCGAGATTGCGGAACGCGGCGAAGGGAAAGCGCGCCGGCGGCTTGCGAAAGACTGACGGGATGCTGTCCGGTACCGCAATGCGGCCCGGCTCGTTTGCCGTTGTCGCCTGGATTGCCATCTGCGCGGTCGCGGTGCCGAGCAGGCTCGACATGGCGACCCCGCTGCCGCAATAGCCCATGGAAGCAAAGACGCGGGCGCTGCCGGGCACCTGCCCGCAGAAGGCTTTCATGTCGGAGGGCATGCACAGCAGCCCGTTCCAGAAGTGCGTCGTCTCGACGTTCGCCCAGTTCGGAAACATGCGGTCGAAGGCGCGGCGCAGCGTGTCTCTCATCTTCGCAACGCTCGCCGGATCCGTCGCCGTGCCGCCGCGGCCGCCGAACATCATCCGCCCGTCGGGCAGCATCCGGAAATAGTGCAGCAGTGCGCGCGTGTCGGCGCAGATCATGTCGCCGGTCCAGCCATGCGCTGCGCGCTCGTCGTCGGTCAGCGGCCGCGTGACGAGGATGTTGGAGAGCACCGGCATGAAGCGCCCGCCAAACCAACCCGGCAGGTTTTCGCTGAGATAGCCGTTGGTCGCGACAATGGCGGCGCGCGCCCTCACCGTGCCGCCCGGCGTCGTCAGCACCACGCCATCGGACGTTTCGTCCACTGCGTGAACCTCGCTGCCGCCATGGATCACCACGCCGAGGCGGATCGCGGCTTCCGCCAGCCCGCGCAGGTACTTGAGCGGGTGCAGCCCGAAACCGTGCGGCAGAAAGAATCCGCCATGCCACAGGTCGCCGGGCAGTCCGGCCTCGCGGCAACGATCGTTGTCCCAATAGGCAGCTGCGATGCCCAGCTTGTCGCGGTAAAGCGATGCCTCCTCGCGCACCTCGTCGATGAATTTTTCCCGGTGCACGAACAGCACTTCGCCCTCGCCATGGCGGTCCACGTCGAGGCCGAGCGCCTCGATCCGGCTTGCCACGAAGTCGATGGAGCGGACCTGCGCGCCGACAACCTCGCGCGTCGCCTCCAGCCCGTGCCGTGCGATGAGGCCGGCTGGATCGAGCCGCGTGCCGCCGAAGCAGCAGAACCCGCCGTTGCGCCCGGACGCGCCCCAACCGGGTCGCGCGGCATCAAGCACGACGACCTTCGCCCCGTGGGCTTCCGCAAGCTCGATCGCCGCACTCATGCCCGTATAGCCGCCGCCGATGATCGCGATGTCGGCTTGCGTCTCGCCGGCAAGCTGCGGCGTCTCGAACGAAAGCGGCGGCGCGGACGCTTCCCACCAGCTTGTCACAGGTTCGGGGCCATAGGCTTCCGGCCCGTAGAGCCGTTTCAGCGGTGAGGATTCGGAGAAGGTGTTCATCGGGACGCCGCCGGAATGAAAGACACTGTGAACTTGCGCTTTCGATGCGGAATACGCATGTTAGGGAGACAAAGCGACCTCAAATCGCACCCCCGCCCCGCAAAACCGTTTGCAGGGCCACCATTTAGGCCGGTTATGGCCGTCTTCGCTGGGGTGCAAGGAGATGCTGTCTTGGGCGGATAGGCCCGGCAACGACATGCATCATGTTCATCCGCCTCACGTGCTCGAATTCGTGGTGTTCGACGATATGTCACCACGACGACGCCAACCGTGCGTCGAAACCGTGCGCACTTCGGACGGGCAGATAGGGTGCCGCCCGGACCGATGATTTGCCAGCACCCCATGCGAGGGAGATACCCCCATGAGCCAGCTTTCCATCCTGTCCGGTCGCCTGTCGCGGCGTGGTTTCGCGGCCCTGTCCGCGGCAGCCGCGCTGTCCGCCGCCCTGTCTTCGGGTCAACCTGCCCACGCACAGGACACGATCCGGATCGGCGAGCTGAATTCCTACAGCAAGTTCGCTGCCTTCACCGTGCCCTATCGCCAGGGCTTCGAACTGGCGCTCGAGGAAATCAACGCCGCCGGCGGCGTCGATGGCAAGAAGCTGGAAGTCATTTCCCGCGATGACGGCGGCACGACCGGTGATGCGGTTCGCATCGCCGAGGAACTGGTGACGCGCGAGAGCGTCTCCTTCATCTTCGGCACGTTCCTGTCGAATGTCGGCCTTGCGGTCGGCGACTTCGCCAACCAGCGCAAGGTGCTGTTCATCGCCGCCGAACCGCTGACCGATGCGCTGACCATGGACAAGGGCAACCGCTACACGTTCCGCCTGCGCGCCAACACCTGGATGCAGGTCGGCATGCTTGTCGACGCGATCAAGGAAACCGGCGCCAAGCGCTGGGCCATCGTCGCGCCGAACTACGAGTACGGCCAGTCTTCTGCGGAGAACTTCAAGGCGCTCGCCGCCGCGGCCATTCCGGGCTTCGAGGTGGTTGCCGAGCAGTATCCCGCGCTCGGCAAGATCGACGCGGGCGCAACCGCGTCTGCCATCGAGCAGGCCAAGCCCGACGCCATCTTCAACGTGCTGTTCGGTGGCGACCTCGCCCAGTTCGTGCGCGAGGGCAACACGCGCGGCCTGTTCGAGGACCGCACCGTCGCCAGCCTGCTGACCGGTGAGCCGGAATGGATGCTGCCGCTCAAGGACGAGGTGCCGGAAGGCTGGGTCGTGACTGGCTACCCGTGGGACCAGATCGAGGATGCCCCGCACAAGGCCTTCGTCGAAGCCTACATGGACAAGTATGACGACAGCCCGCGCCTCGGCTCGCTGCTCGGCTACCAGCTCATGTACATGATCCGCGACATGCTGGCGAAGGCAGGCTCTACCGACACCGAAGCCATGATCGAGGCGCTCGAAGGCCTCGAGATCGACACCGTGGCAGGCCCCGTCACCATGCGCGCCGCAGACAACCAGGCCACCATGGGCGCATGGGTCGGCAAGCTCACCATGGAAGGCGGCAAGGGCAAGATGGTCGACTGGACCTTCTATGACGGTGCCGACTTCATGCACGCGGAAGACAAGGTCGGCGAGGCGCGCAGCGACTGATCGCTTGCGGCTTGGTTGACCCCCGCTTTGGCGGGACCCATTGTTGCGCCCGCCCGGACACCGGGCGGGCGTTTTCATTGACGAACCGCGAGCCTGTGGCGTGGACCTGTCCTTCTTCCTGATCCAGACCCTGAACGGGCTTGCCTCGGCCTCCTCGCTGTTCATCGCGGCCTGCGGCCTGACGATCATTTTCGGTGTCACCCGCATCGTCAATTTCGCCCACGGCTCGTTCTACATGGTGGGTGCCTATCTCGGGGTGCTTTTCGCCGAGCGGTTCATGGACGCGTGGTACGGCCCGGTTTCCTTCTGGGCGGCAATCGTCGCGGCAGCCCTCGGCGCAGGCATCCTCGGCGCGCTCATGGAGGTGCTGCTGCTGCGGCGCATCTACCGAGCACCGGAACTGTTCCAGTTGCTGGCGACCTTCGCCGTGGTCATCATCATCCAGGACGCGGTGATCTGGTTCTTCGGCCCGCAGGACATTCTCGGGCCCCGCGCGCCCGGCCTGCGCGGTTCGCTGCTTATCGCGGGCGAACGCTTTCCCCAATACGAACTGCTGCTGGTCTTTGCAGGTCCTGTGGTGCTTGGCGCGATCTGGCTGCTGTTCAACCGCACGCGCTTCGGCATTCTCGTGCGCGCCGCAACCCACGACCGCAAGATGCTGGCAGCCCTCGGCGTGAACCAGAAGCTGCTGTTCACGGGCACGGTGTTCCTCGGTTGCGCGCTGGCGGGGCTTGGCGGTGCGCTGGAAATCCCCAAGCAGCCCGCCAACCCGCACATGGACGTCAACATCATCGCCGAGGCCTTTGTCGTCACCGTCATCGGCGGCATGGGATCGGTGACCGGTGCGTTCCTCGCAGCATTGCTGATCGGGCTGTTGCAGGCCTTCGGCATCCTCATCTTCCCGAAGATCACGCTGGTGCTGGTCTTCCTCGTCATGGCCGTCGTGCTGGTGGTCCGCCCCTGGGGCCTGCTCGGAAAGCCGGAGCCGGAACTGCGCGGCGAAGCAGCGCTCATGGTGCCGCTGCGCCCGTGGGACCGCACGGCGACAGTCATCGCGCTGGGCGCGCTGGTTGCACTGGCGCTGTTCCCGCTGGTGGCCGATGCATTTTCCCTAAAGCTCGCCATCGAGGTGATGGTCTTCGCGCTCTTCGCGCTGTCGCTGAACCTGCTGATCGGCCACGGCGGCGTCATCAGCTTCGGCCACGCGGCATGGTTCGGCATCGGGGCCTATGCGGCCGCGCTGTTTGTGCGCCACGCCGATGCGCCGATGGAACTCGCGCTGCTGGCGGCTCCGGTTGCCGCAGGCATGCTGGCGCTGGCCGCCGGGTGGTTCATCGTGCGGCTGTCGGGGGTCTATCTCGCGATGCTGACGCTCGCCGTCGCGCAGCTTGCCTATGCCATCGCCTTCCAGTGGGTGGAGGTGACGGGCGGCGACAACGGGTTGCTCGGCATCTGGCCATCGGACTGGGCCAACAGCCGCGTCGCCTACTACTACATGACTCTGGGCCTCACCGCGCTTGCCGCCGGTTTCCTCATGAACCTGCTGTTCACACCGTTCGGGCTGGCGCTGCGGGCTGCCCGCGATTCCGCGCTGCGGGCCGAGAGCCTCGGCATCGACGTGCGCAGGCAGCGGCTGGCGGCCTTCGCCATCGCCGGTGCGGCGGCGGGGCTTGCCGGTGGCATCTACGTCTTCTCCAAGGGCAATATCGACCCGACGGCACTGGCAATCCCCATGTCCGTCGATGCGCTGACCATGGCGCTGCTCGGCGGCGTGCAGACCGTGACCGGCCCGATCCTCGGCGCGGCAGGCCTGCACCTGCTGAAGGATTTCGTCATGCCGCTGACGGACTACTGGCGCGCGCTGCTCGGCGGTCTCATCATCGCACTGGTGTTGCTGTTCCCGGCTGGTCTCGCCGGCACCGTGCGGCAGCTTCTCGCCCGCCGTGGCGAGGGGGAGGGCCGGGCATGACCCTTCTCGATGTGCAGGGCCTGACCAGGACATTCGGCGGCGTGAAGGCCGCCCAGGGCGTCTCCTTCACCGTGGATGCGGGGCAACTCGTCGCGCTCATTGGCCCGAATGGCGCTGGCAAGACGACGACCTTCAACATGGTCGGCGGGCAGCTTGCCCCCGATGCGGGCCGCGTCATGCTCGACGGCCGCGACGTTACCGGCTTCAACCCGCGCCGTATCAGCCGGGCAGGGGTCGGGCGCACCTTCCAGATCACCGCGACATTCGCCTCGCTCACCGTGCTGGAGAACATCCAGACGGCGCTGGTGGGCGCGGCCCGACGGCACTTCGACATGTTTTCGCGCGCGGCCAACGTGCGGCCTGACGATGCTTTGGCGCTGGCCGAGCGGGTCGGCCTTGCCGCCGTTGCCCGCCGCCCGGTGGGCGAACTCGCATATGGCGACCTCAAACGCGTCGAACTGGCACTGGCGCTCGCAGCCTCGCCGAAGCTGCTGCTGATGGATGAGCCGACCGCCGGCATGGCGGCTGGCGAGCGCAAGGCTCTGATGGCGGAGGTCGCCAATCTCGTGCGCGACGAAGGTCTCGGCGTCCTCTTCACCGAACATGACATGGACGCCGTCTTCACTCATGCCGACCACGTCATCGTGCTGCACCAGGGCGAGGTCGTCGCGCGCGGCACGCCGGAGGAAATTCGCGCCGACGAGACCGTGCGTGCGATCTATCTCGGGACGGCGGCATGAGCACCGGTGACGCGATCCTGACCGCGACCGCCCTGCGCGCCTGGTACGGGCGCGCGCAGGTCCTGTTCGACGTGGATATTGAGCTTCCGCGCAGCGCGGCGCTGGCGCTGGTCGGGCGCAACGGCGCGGGCAAGTCGACGCTGATGAAGGCGCTCATGGGGCTGGAGCAGGCGCGCGCCAAGGCCATCACCTTCGACGGACAATCCATCGCCGGGCTTCCCACCCACGAGATTGCCAAGCGGGGCCTCGGCTTCGTGCCGGAGGACCGGCGCATCTTCACCAACCTGACTGTCTCGGAAAATCTCGAAACCGGGCGGCAGGTTGAACGCGAGGGTGTCGAGCCGTGGACGGCGGAACGCATCTTCGCGCTGTTCCCGAACCTTGCCGCCATGCAGAACCGCTCAGCGCGGGAAATGTCCGGCGGCGAGCAGCAGATGCTGGCGGTCGCCCGCACGCTGATGGGAAACCCCAAGGCGCTGCTGCTGGACGAGCCGTCCGAGGGGTTGGCCCCGGTCATCGTCGATGCCATGGCGGATGCCATCGGCAAGCTGCGTGGCGAGGGGCTGTCCATCGTCCTGTCGGAGCAGAACCTGCGCTTTGCGAGCCTCGTCTGCGACAGTGCCATCGTGCTCGCGTCAGGCGCGGTGACCTATCGCGGTGCGCTGAAGCCGCTGGTGGACGATCACGAGATGCTGGAAGACAAGCTCGGGCTTTGAGGGCCAACCGATTGCAATGCCCGCGGCTTGGGCCTAGGTCATTGGGGCCTGGGTCTTCAAGATCAGGGCTCGTTGAAGCGATCTGCAATCAGGTGAGACAGATGACGCGCATTGCTTACGTGAACGGCGAATACTCGCCGCTCGAAGACGCAAAGATTTCCATTCTCGATCGCGGCTTCCTGTTCGCCGACGGGGTCTACGAAGTCGCCGCCGTTCTCGACGGCAAGCTCGCCGACTACGCGGGCCATGTCGCCCGCCTGCACCGATCCTTGGGTGAATTGCAGATCGCGCCGCCGGTCGGCGACGACGAGCTTCTCGAAATCCATCGTGAATTGGTGAAGCGCAACGCGGTGGACGAGGGCCTCGTCTACCTGCAGGTGACGCGCGGCGCGGGCGAGCGCGACTTTCCCTTTCCCAAGGACGCCAAGCCGAGCCTTGTCCTGTTCACTCAGGCCAAGAACCTCGCCGAAGCTCCAATCGCTGCGACCGGCTACAAGGTGAAGACCGTGCCGGACATCCGCTGGGCGCGCCGCGACATCAAGTCGGTGGCGCTGCTGGCGCAGGTGCTCGCCAAGCAGGCGGCAGCCGATTCCGGCTGCAATGAGGCCTGGATGGTGGAAGACGGCAAGGTGACCGAGGGCGGTTCGTCCAACGCCTACATCATCAAGGATGGCCGCATCATCACGCGGCCCGTCTCCAACAAGATCCTGTCGGGCATCACGCGCGCGTCCGTCCTGAAGCTCGCGGCAGAGCGCGACATGGAAGTCGAGGAGCGCGTGTTCAGCGTCGATGAGGCGCTTGCCGCCGACGAGGCCTTCGTGACCGCCGCCTCGACCTTCGTCATGCCGGTGGTGGAAATCGACGGCAAGATGATCGGCGGTGGCCAGCCCGGCCCCGTCGCGCGCCGCCTGCGCGAAATCTATATCGACCACGCCCGTTCCAGCGCTATCTGAAACGCGCAACCCGCGAAGTGACACTCAAAGACATGACCGACAAGACGCCCGAAAAAGGCATGGCCGAAGCCGCCCTGCTCGCCAAGGCGCTGCCCTACATGCAGCGCTACGAGAACAAGACCATCGTCGTGAAATACGGCGGTCACGCCATGGGCGACCCGGCGCTTGGCCGCGCCTTCGCGCGCGACGTTGCCCTGCTGAAGCAGTCCGGCGTGAACCCGGTCGTGGTACACGGCGGCGGTCCGCAGATCGGCAAGATGCTGGAAAAGATGGGCATCGAGAGCGAGTTCCGCGGCGGCCTGCGCGTCACTGACCGCAAGACGGTGGAAATCGTCGAGATGGTTCTCGCCGGCTCCATCAACAAGGAAATTGTCGCCCTCATCAATGCCGAGGGCGAATGGGCCATCGGCCTGTGCGGCAAGGACGGCAACATGGTCTTCGCCGAAAAGGCGCAGAAGACCATGCGCGACCCTGACTCCAATATCGAGAAGGTGGTGGACCTCGGTTTCGTCGGCGAGCCGGTCGAGGTGGATCGCACGCTGCTCGACCTGCTGGCCAAGTCGGAAATGATCCCGGTCATCGCCCCCGTCGCGCCGGGCCGCGACGGCGAGACCTACAACATCAACGCCGACATCTTCGCCGGTGCCATCGCCGGATCGCTGAATGCCGAGCGCCTGCTGTTCCTCACCGACGTGCCGGGGGTCCTCGACAAGTCCGGCAAGCTGATCGACCAGCTCACCGTCGACGAGGCGAAGGCCCTGATCGACGACGGCACGATCTCCGGCGGCATGATCCCCAAGGTCGAGACCTGCATCGACGCGCTGCAGCGCGGGGTGAAGGGCGTGGTTATCGTCAACGGCAAGGCACCGCACGCGGTGCTTCTGGAAATCTTCACCGAGCACGGCGCCGGCACGCTCATCACCTACTAACCGGAATTGGAAACGGCGCTCGATGACGTCATGGCATCAGGAGATCGACACCTGGGTGTTCGATCTCGACAACACGCTCTATCCGCCGCGATCCAACCTGTTCGCGCAGATCGATCAGCGCATGGGTGCGTTCATCGCCGACCTGCTGAATGTCGCGCCGCAGGAAGCCCGGCGCATCCAGAAGGACTACTACCGCGTCCACGGCACCACGCTGCACGGGCTGATGGCGGAGCATGACGTCGACCCGCACACCTTCCTCGACTTCGTCCATGACATCGACCACTCACCCATAGAGCCGGACCCGGCGCTGGGCGCGATCCTCGGCGAGTTGCCGGGCCGCAAGTTCGTGCTGACAAACGGCTCTGTTGCCCATGCGGGCGCGGTGATGGCGCGGCTCGGCATCGCCGAGCATTTCGAGGACGTGTTCGACATCATCGCGGCCGAGTTCAAGCCCAAGCCCCGGCGCGAGCCCTATGATATGTTCCTTGCTCTTCACGGCATCGAGCCGAAACGCGCGGCCATGTTCGAGGACCTGCCGCGCAATCTCAGCGTTCCGAAGGAACTCGGCATGGCGACCGTGCTGGTGGTGGACGAGGACAACCCGCAGTCCGGCAGTCGCTCGGCATGGGAAGTCTCCGGCGCGGATGACGATCACATCGACCACGTGACCGGCGACCTGGCGCAGTTTCTCGCCGACATCGTTGCGCCGCCCGCCAAGGGCGAATAGGTTCCGCGCGCGCATTTTTCCAATAGTACCCAAGGACCCGAGACCCATGTCCCACGCCCAGCTTGCTTCCACCATCGAGGCCGCCTTCGAGGATCGCGCCAATATCGGCTTCGACACGAAAGGCGACGTGCGCGATGCGGTGGAAAAGGCGCTCGGCATGCTGGATTCGGGCGAGGCCCGCGTGGCCGAGCGTGGCGCCGACGGCAACTGGACGGTCAACCAATGGCTGAAGCAGGCGGTGCTGCTGTCCTTCCGGCTCAACGACATGGCGACGATTTCCGGTGGCCCCGGCGGCGCGGAATGGTGGGACAAGGTGCCCTCCAAGTTCGCTGGCTGGAGCGAGGCCGACTGGCGCAAGGCGGGCTTCCGCGCGGTGCCGAACTGCGTCGTGCGCCACTCCGCCCATATCGGCAAGGGCGTGGTGCTGATGCCGTCCTTCGTGAACCTCGGCGCCTACGTGGACGAGGGCACGATGGTCGACACCTGGGCGACGGTCGGCTCCTGCGCGCAGATCGGCAAGGGCGTGCACCTGTCCGGCGGCGTCGGCATCGGCGGCGTGCTGGAGCCGTTGCAGGCCGGCCCGACCATCATCGAGGACAATTGCTTCATCGGCGCGCGTTCGGAAGTCGTGGAAGGCTGCATCGTGCGCGAAGGCTCGGTGCTTGGCATGGGCGTCTATATCGGCAAGTCGACGAAGATCGTGGACCGGTCCACCGGCGAGATCTTCATGGGCGAAGTCCCGTCCTACTCGGTGGTGGTGTCCGGCTCGCTGCCCGGCAAGCCGCTGCCCGACGGCACGCCCGGCCCCTCGCTCTACTGCGCGGTGATCGTCAAGCGCGTCGACGAGCAGACCCGCTCCAAGACCTCGATCAACGAGCTGTTGCGGGATTAGCCGCATAGCCCCGAAAAGTTGCAGACTTTTCGGACAAGGCTATGCGCAAAGAAGAGAGACTAATTGCTCGACGTCTTGCCGAGGCCGAGTTTTGACCACACCGCCGGCCCGGGCTCGACCTCATCGGGGTTCAGGCCCAGCGCCGAAATGATCGGCGCGTAGACGGCGCGGGAATCCCCGCTGCCGGGCGTCAGCGACAGTCCGCCGTCCACCACGAGATTCTGCCCCGTCACGAAGCTTCCCGCATCCGAGGCGAGGTAGCCGACGGCCTGCGCGATATCGTCCGGCGTGCAGGCGCGCGGCAGCGGTTGCGCGGCTTTTGCCGGGTCATCCAGCCGCTTGGCGAATTTGGCCGAGGTCTTCTCGGTGAAGCCCATGGAGCGGGCGAAGATGGCGGTCGGCACGAAGCCGGGGCACACGCAGTTCACGCGGATCATGTCGCCGGCAAGCTCCACTGCCGCAATCTGCGCAAGCTGGATCAGCGCACCTTTGGACAGGGAATACAGCACCGGCGCGTAGCCCTGCCGCATTCCGGAAACCGATGTGGTGAGGATGATCGATCCGCCGTCGCGCTTGCGCATGTGCGGCACGGCCGCGCGGATTGCCGCGACGCCGGCCCGCAGGTGCAAGTGCATCATCCGGTCGAGGTCGTCGTCGGTCGCCTCGTCCACGGTGCTGGACGGTCCGCTCGCGCCTGCGTTTGAAAAGACGATATCGACCCCGCCGAAGGTCTCGGCGCAAGCATCGATGGCCGCGGTGATTTCGGCGGTCTTCAGCACGTCGCAAGTTGCCGCGACGATGCGCCCTTCGGAGGCTTCGCAAAGCTGCGCCAGCCCGTCCGCGTCGATGTCTGCGGCGATGACGCGCCCGCCCTCTCGCGCGATCAGCGCGCAGGTCGCAGCGCCGATGCCATGTGCGGCGCCGGTCACGACTGCGGTCTTGCCCTCGAAGCGGTTGGTCACGCGAACACATCTCTCCGGTTGAAGTCCTTGCTCAATAACCGCTTTTGGTCGCGCTCGCCAGTTGCGCGGGCATTCAGCGTGAATCGGGCTACGTGCAGGCCGCAGGCAGTGCCATTTGTCGCAAAGCTGCGCTAAGTCTGTTGGGACTGACCACGTGCCTGGAAATTGCAGACAACACGCATGACCGATCTTCTCGACCCGATTGAGCTGACGCGCGCGCTCATCCGCTGCCCCTCTGTCACCCCGGACGAGGGCGGCGCCCTTCAACAGATCGAGGGCTGGCTCGACAAGGCCGGTTTTGAGGTCCACCGCGTCACCTTCAGCGACGACGACACGCCGGACGTGGAAAACCTCTACGCCCGCATCGGCTCCGGCGAACCGGCGCTCTGCTTTGCGGGGCATACCGACGTGGTGCCGCCGGGCAGCGAGGCGGACTGGACCCACCGCCCTTTCGCGGGCGAGATCGTCAACGGCGAGATCTGGGGCCGGGGCGCATCCGACATGAAGGGCGGCGTCGCCGCCTCCATCGCAGCTGTCCTGCGGCACATGGAAAAGGTAGGCAAGCCGGGTAACGGCTCGATCTCGTTCCTCATCACCGGCGACGAGGAAGGCCCCGCCGTCAACGGCACCGTGAAGCTGCTGGAATGGGCGAAGGCGCGCGGCGAGGTCTTTTCGCACTGCGTGCTGGGCGAGCCGACGAACCCGGACAGGCTCGGCGACATGATCAAGATCGGGCGGCGCGGCTCGGTATCGGGAGAGATCGTCGCCAGCGGCGTGCAGGGCCACGTCGCCTATCCGCACCTGGCGAAGAACCCGGTTCCCGCGCTTGCGCAGGCCGTCGCGGAAATTTCCGCAACACCGCTCGATGAGGGCACTGACCACTTCCAGCCGTCCACGCTCGCCTTCGTTACCGTCGATGTGGGCAACCCGGCGACCAACGTCATCCCGAGGCAGGCGCGCGCGCGCTTCAACGTGCGCTTTAACGACCTGCACACGGCGGACAGCCTGTTCGCGAGGGTTCGCGAAACGCTCGACAAGGTGTCCGGCGAAACGGGGATCGACTTCGAGCTGTCCCTCGTCAACACGGTCTCGGAAGCCTTCGTCACCCAGCCGGGCAACCTCGTGAAGGTGTTGAGCGCGGCCATCGAGGCGGAGACGGGCCACGCGCCGGAGCTTTCCACCTCCGGCGGCACGTCGGATGCCCGCTTCATCAAGGACTATTGCGAGGTGGTCGAGTTCGGCCTGGTCGGAAAGACCATGCACCAGGTGGACGAGCGCGTGCCGACCGCCGACCTGCAAGCCCTGACGCGCATCTACGAGCGCTTCATCGGCGGCTATTTCGCGACCTTCGGCTGATGCTTTCACTCGCAGACATTCGGGCTGGCTTCAGCGGCGCGATTGCCATCGCGCAGAACCAGCCGGACCCGATGAACCGGTTCGACCTCACCTTCGAGGGCTTCTGGAAATCGTTCCTGGCGATTCTGGTCGTCATCCCTGCGCTGGCAATCTACATGCCGGCGGAGTGGGCAATCATCGCCGAGCAGGATGCCGCCCTGAACGTCACGGCTGAACGCGCCGTCGGCCGCTACATCGCTGTGCAGGTCGTCGTCACGGCAATCGACTGGCTGGCATTTCCGCTGATCGTGCTGCTCTTTGCCCGCCAGCTTGGCATCGAGAACAAGGTCGCCGGTTACATTACAGCGCAGAACTGGACGGCGGCGCTGGCCAACCTGATCCTCGTCGCGCCCGCCATTCTCTACGCTGGCGGAGTCGTGCCCGGTGCCATCGCGGGCTTCATGTCGCTGGCGCTTTTCGCGTTCATCCTGCACGTGTTCTACAAGGTCGCCCGGGTGGCGCTGGATGCCCCGTTCGGGCTTGCGTCGGGGCTGGTCGCATTCAATGCGCTGCTGAGCCTGACTTTCGGCGAAATCGCCTCACGCCTGATCTGACGCGTAGTCGACGCCGACGAGGTACAGCCCGGCGGACGGTGCCAGCGGCGGGCATTGCCTGCGATCGCACGCTTCGAGTGCTTGCTTCAGGTCGCCAGCGGTCCACTTTCCTTCGCCGACGAATTTCAGCGCGCCCGCCATGGATCGCACCTGGTGGTGCAGGAACGAGCGCGCCGACGCCTCGATGATGATGGTCTCGCCCGACCGGCGCACGCTCAGCTTGTCGAGCGTCTTTACCGGCGACTTCGCCTGGCAGGCGGCGGCGCGGAAGGTGGTGAAGTCGTGGTTGCCGATAAGCGCGGGCGCGGCCTGCGCCATCGCGTCCGCATCGAGCGGCACATGCACCAGCCACGCCCGGTTCGCCATCAGCGCCAGCGGCGGGCGGCGGTTGACGATCAGGTAGCGATAGTGCCGCGCGGTGGCGGAGAAGCGCGCGTCGAACGTCTCGTCAACCTTGCGCGCGTCGAGGATCGTCACCGGGTGGCCGCGCAGATGCGCGTTCAGGGCGTCGCGGACCGTGTCTTCCGGCCAGTCCTTTTCAAGATCGAGATGAGCGACCTGCCCCATGGCATGAACGCCGGAATCCGTCCGCCCCGCCCCGCCGGGGATGACCTCCTCGCCGCAGAACTTCTTCACAGCCGCGCTCAGCACGCCCTGCACGGTCGGTTCCTCGACCTGCATCTGCCAGCCCAGGAACGGCGTGCCGTCATATTCGATGTCGAGGCGGTAGCGCGGCATGGGTCAGGCCAGTTTCGCGCCGGCAGGGATTTGCGTCCCGCGCAGGAAGTCGCTCGCCGCCATCGCGCCCTTGCCTGCGCGCTGCAATTGGGTGAGCCGCACCGCGCCATCCGCGCAGGCAATGGTCAGGTTCGCATCGAGCACCGTGCCGGGTTCGCCCGAGCCATCGTCCAACTCGCTGCGCAGCGCCTTGATCCGTTCGGCCTTACCGGAAAGCTCCGCCTCGAACCACGCGCCGGGAAACGGCGACAGGCCGCGAATGTGGTTGTGAACCTCGCGGGCGGGCCGGTTCCAGTCGATGCGGGCTTCCGCCTTCTCGATCTTCTTGGCGTATGTCGTCTCGCCGTCCTGCGGGTGGAAGTCGAGGGTGCCGCGCGACAAGGCGGCCAGCGCGCGCCCGGCAAGGTCGCCGCCAAGGCGCATCAGCCGGTCGTGCAATTCACCGGCGGTCTCGTTCTCGCCGATGGTGAGTTTCTCCGTCATCGCGACGGGGCCGGTGTCGAGGCCCGCTTCCATGCGCATGACCATGACGCCGGTTTCAGCATCCCCCGCCATGATGGCACGCTGGATCGGCGCGGCCCCGCGCCAGCGCGGCAGCAGCGAGGCGTGCAGGTTCAGGCAGCCGTGTTCCGGTGCATCCAGCACGACCTGCGGAAGCAACTGCCCGTAGGCGACGACCACCGCGACGTCGGCTTCGTGCGAGGCGAACTCCGCCTGCGCGATGTCGTCCTTCATGCTGGCGGGGGTGAGGACGGGCAGGCCGAAACCCGCTGCCGCCTCGTGCACCGGCGAGCGGCGTTCTGCTTGTCCGCGACCGGCCGGGCGTGGCGGCTGCGAATAGACCGCGACCACCTCGTGGCCCTGTCCGACGATCTCCACCAGCGTCGGCACGGCGAAGTCGGGCGTTCCCATGAAGATGACGCGCACGGCTGGCTGGTCCTCGTTGATGTGAACGTGAGGCGCGCGGTCCGCGCGCACGACTCTGGCTCTAGAGCGTGTGGCTCTTCAGCCGCTCGGCCTTGGCGAATTTCTTGACCACGCGGTCACGCTTCAGCTTCGACAGGTAGTCGATGAAAAGCTGCCCGTTGAGGTGGTCGATCTCGTGCTGCACGCAGGTCGCCAGCACCCCGTCGGCCTCCATCACCTGCTGCTTGCCGTCGCGATCCGTGTAGCTGACCTTGCATGTCGCGGGACGCTCGACCTCGGCATAGTATTCCGGGATCGACAGGCAGCCTTCCTCGTAAGCTGACATCTCCTCCGACGTCCACACAACCTCGGGGTTGATGAGCACGTGCGGGCTGCGCGCATCCTCGTCGCGCGACACATCCATTACCAGAAGGCGGCGCGGCACGGCGATCTGCACGCCCGCAAGGCCGATGCCCGGCGCGTCGTACATCGTCTCCAGCATGTCGTCGATGAGCGTCTGCAGCTCGTCGTCGATGCGCTCGACGGGAGCGCTCTCCTCGCGCAGCAGCGGCGCGGGCAGCGTGATGATTTCTCGAATGGCCATGGCGCGGGATTTATGCGTTCAGCCGCCCCCGGTCAATCCGGTGCGACGACCTTGAAGCCGCGCAGCGCATCCGCGCCGAGCCGGGTCACCGCCGGGCCGTCCGCCGCATCGCTCCATACCAGCGCGGCTTCCACGCGCTTGCCCGGATGGATCGCGCCGAGCAGCGCTCGGTAGGCGGCAAGCTGGCGCACATAGGCCTGCGGCGTCGCCTCGGGCGTCGCCGGCGGCTGGCCGGTCTTGTAGTCGGCAATCAGGATCGCGTCCGGCGTCACCACAAGCCGGTCGATGCGCCCGGCAATCTGCAGGCGTTCGCCGTCTTCCTCGCGTTCCAGCGTGCCGGCGACGGGCACCTCCGCCCGGCTGTCGGCGCCAAACAGGAACGCAAGTGAGCTGTCTTCCAGCAGCGACATGACGGACGCCAGAAGTGAACTGCGCTCCTCATCCGTCCAGTGCGTCGCGTTGACGGCAAGCAGCGCCGCACCGGCCTCGCGGCGGCGGTCGGGTGCGACCTCGGGCAGATGTTCCAGCAGCATGTGGACGAGGGTGCCGCGCGCCCGCCCGCCTTGGCCTGCGCCCGCGTGAAAGGCTGCGGTTTCCTGAAGGGCGCTGGCAGCACGGCGGGTGCGCACCGGGGCGGGTTGCATCGGTGTCGTCGCCCACTTCGGCAATGGCGCACCGGCAGGCGCAATCGCGCCGGCTGTTTTCGCGCTTGGCTCGTCGCCGTCGACTTCCGGCACGAAGCGGAAGCGGCCCTCGCCGATCTCTTCGAGTTGTTCACCGAGTGCGGTCTCGATCAGCTCGTACCAGCAGCCCTTGCCGCGGCCATTGCCGGTCTCCGCCCCGCAGATGATGAGCCGGTCCTCGGCACGCGTCATCGCCACATAGAGCAGGCGGTGGAACTCCTCGCGCGACCGCTCCTTGGCATCATCCAGAAATCCCTGGATCGTCGGCGTGCGGAACATCTTTCCCGCGTCCCAGAAAGCGAAGGGCTGCGAATCCAGAACGTCGCCCTGCCGCAGGACCTGCAGCGGATTCTGGCGGCCGGAGGTGACAGGCGAGCAGGTGTCGGCAACGAAGACCACGGGGGCCTCCAACCCCTTCGCGCCGTGCACGGTCATCACCCGCACCGCGCCGCCGCCCTCGTCGAGGTCGCGCTTGATGTCGCCGCCGGAGCGCTGCAACCACGCGAGGAAGCCCGAGACGGTCGGCACGTTGTCGCGCTCGAAGGCAAGCGCGCGATCGAGCAACTCGTCCATCACGTCGTCGGCCTCGTTACCGAGCCGCTCGCGATAGGCACCCTTGCCGCCGGCAGCACCCAGCACATGCGCGATGACGGTATAGGGCCGCTCGGTGCGCACCAGCCGCGCCAGCTCCTCGAACTTCTGCGCCGCCGCGCGGATCTTCTCGGTCTTGTTTGCCCGCAGCGCCAGCGCCAGCGAACCGGGCCGCCCGATGGCAAGCTCCATCAGGTGGTCGTCGTTCAGTCCGAACAGCGGGCTTTTGAGCACGCAGGCGAGCGAATAGTCGTCCTCCGGCAGCAAGGCGGCCTGCATCAAGGCCATCAGGTCGAGCGTCACGATGGAGTCGGTCAACTTCATCCGGTCGGCACCGGCAACCGGCACGCCCTCGGCTTTCAGCGCGCGGATGATGGGCGCGGCCAGCCGGTTGCGCTTGCGCAGCAGGATCAGGAAATCCTTCGCCTGCGCCGGTGCGCCCTTGGAGGGCAGGATTTCCTTGGCTTCGATGCTGGCGCGGATCGCTCTGGCGATGTTCTTCGCAAGCACCGCCTCGGCGGAATCGCTGCGCTGCGCATCGAGCGGCGCGTCCCACGGGCGCTCGTCCGGCGTGTCTGGACGCGGGACCGGCTCCCAGAGTTCCACCGTGCCGCGTGCCCGCTCGCGCGCCGCCGAATGGGAAATCGGATCGTTGTCGAACATGACGCCCGTTGCAGCGGCGGAGGCATTGGCGAAGACCTTGTCGACCGCATCCAGCACCGCCGGGGCCGTGCGGAACGAGCGGAACAGCCCGACGCGCTCGAATCGGTACGCCTCGCGCAGCCGCGCCTCGAAATGCCGCGCCATGCCGATGAAGCCCGCCGGGTCCGCGCCCTGGAACGAATAGATCGACTGCTTCGGGTCGCCCACCGCAAAGACCGTGCGGTCCTTCACGCTGGCGCCGGAGCCGGCGAAGAATTCTTCCGTCAGCGCGCGCACGATGCGCCATTGATCGGGGCTGGTGTCCTGCGCCTCGTCGACGAGGATGTGGTCGAGGCCGGGATCGAGCTTGAACAGCACCCACGCCGCGTCCGACGACGTTTCCAGCAGCTTCACCGTGTGGGCGATCATGTCGGCGAAGTCGAGCATGCCGCGCTCGCGCTTGGCCCGCTCGTAGCGGTCGATGACGGCATCGGCCACCATGGCGAGATCGCAGGTCAGGTCGATGAGGCGGGCAAGCTTGCCCTGTTCGACCAGTCCTTCAACGCGCGCCTGCTCCTGCAGAATTGCGTTGGCGATATCGGGGTGCGCCTCGGCTTCAGCCTTGGTGACGGGCGACTTTCGCGGCGAATGGTCCTTGGTGAGGAACACCAGCAGGTAGGCCGCGCGTGCAAGCTCCTCGTCTGCGGCGCTCGCTGCCAGCCGCAACTGGTCGACGGCATTGCCGGTGCCGGTCTTGCGCGCGTGTTCCAGCGTGTCGGCGATGGCCCGCCACTCGCTGCGCGGCAGGTGCGGGCTGTCGAGAATCTCGGCCTCGATGGCGTCCGCGTTCACAGATCGCGAGACACCGAACAGGTCGGCAAGTCCCGAGCGGACGTAGCCGCGATCGAAATTGTTCTCGTACTGCCAGGCCTGGAACTCGTGGCGGCGGTCGGTGATTGCTGCCAGCAATTCGCCGAAACCGCGCGCGTCGATGTACTGGCTGACCTGCCCGATGGCCTGCGCCAGCGCGTCGCTGCCGGGATCGGCTAGAACGTCATGCCGTGCCGCCGTCTTCAGTGCCTGCGCGGTGTCGTCGTCCAGTACGCTGAAGCCCGCCGGAACGCCGGCCTCGAAGGGGAAGCGCTGCAGCACGCTTTCACAGAAGGCGTGAATAGTCTGGATCTTCAGCCGCCCCGGCGTCTCGATGGCGCGCGCGAAGAGCTGCCGCGCCAGCCGCATCTCGCTTGAATCCGGCGCGTGCCCCAGCAAATCCGTCAGCGTTTTTTCGAGGGCCGCATCGTCCAGCTGCGTCCAGTCGGCAAGCTCGGCAAAGACGCGGGTCTGCATTTGCGCGGCGGCCGCCTTGGTGAAGGTCAGGCACAGCACCGCGCCGGGGTCCGCGCCGTCCAGCAAAAGCCGCAGCACGCGGCGCGACAGCACGTAGGTCTTGCCCGACCCGGCATTGGCCGTGACCCACGCCGAGGACGAAGGATCGGTCGCCTTCTTCTGCTCGTCGCGCGTCCGCGCGTCGATGACGATGTCGTCGCGCACGCTCATTCGCCGCCCTCCGAACCGCCATCCGCCGTGCTCCACTCCTTGAAACGCGACAGGTGGTCATAGGGCTCTTCGGCGCGCGACAGCTTCGCCGACAGTCTGGGCCGGTAGGGCTGGTTGGCATCGTCGTAGCGCGCCACGAGTTCCTTGAAGCCCGCCAGCGCCTCGTCTGCGAGCGTCTGCGTGTCGCCTTCGTCGGTGGGCGCGACACGTCTGATTTCACCAGCGGGAAATGCGCCGCTCAGCCGGATATAGATCAGTTCGCCCGGCACCAGCGCGCCCGAATTGGCAAAGCCCCCGCGCTCGGCAATTGCCGCTTCCAGCGTCAATTGCGGCGAGAGCCCTGCCGCCACCTGCTTGATGGTGGGCGGTGCGCCGGTCTTGTAGTCGATGAGTGCTGCGGACCCGTCATCCAGCATGTCGATCCGGTCGGCGCGCGCGCTGAGCGTGAATGGACCGGCGGGCGCATCGAAGTCGAGATAGCCGGACTGCTCGATGATGAGCGGCTTTGCCCCGCTCGCGCGCCGCTCGGCTTCCGTCGCCACGAACCAGTCGGCAATGCGCTGCATGCGCGCCCGCCACAGCGCGCGGGTGTGCGGCGGCACCTCCGCCTCGCTCATCTCGTCCTCGAACAGCGTCATCAGGCCCGCCGCATCGCCAAGCTGTCCGTTGTTGAGCAGCGCGCTTTCGATGTAGTTCGCCAGCCCGTCATGGACGATGGAGCCGCGCAACGCGGCATCGGCGTCTTCCTCCAGCGGGGGCAGGGGATCGAGTTCGAGTATCTTCGCGGCGTGGATCGCGTAAGGGTCTCGGATCAGGGTTTCGACCTGCGTCACGCTGAGCTTGCGCGGGCGTTGCTTAACTGGCGGCTTCGGCGTCGGCTCGACGGGAACCGGTCCCTGCGGCGCATGGTCGAGCGCCCGCGCCCAGTCGATGAAGTGCCGCCCCCGGCCGCGCATGTCCGAATAGGCATCCGCGCCGATCACCGCTTCCAGCCTTTGCAGCCAGCGCGAGGCGACGGCCGGCGCGCCCTCGTTGCGCGCTGCGCGCGTCACCACCACATCGCCTGCCGCCATGTGCTGCGCGAGATCGTGGGCCGCCTGACCGATGCGGCGTTCGGGAAGGTCGAGGCCGAGTTGGGCGCGCATGGCGCGGCTCAGCCACGGATCGGTCTTCGCGTCGCCTGGCCACGTGCCCTCGTTCAGCCCGCCCAGGACCACGCGGTCGAATTGCAGCAGGCGCGCTTCCAGCGGGCCGAGGATCGCGATGCGCCGGTCCTGCGCGTAGCCGCGCACCGGCACCCCATCCATCAGGCTGCCGATGAAGGCCGGCAGTGCGCCGAAGGGCAGCTCCATGCCGGTGTCGAAACAGGCTTCGATCTCGGCGAGGAACCGCGCCAGCTGGATGCCGTCCTCCCCGGTGAAGAGGCGCGGCGTGCCCGCCGCGTCCCGCCCGCCTGATAGCGCGATGGCAGCCTGCGCGAGATGGCTCATGGTCTCGATGAAGGGCGCCTTGCCGGAGGTCGCAGGCGCCAGCGGCTGCGTCGCCCTCTCGAGCAGGTCGATAAGCGCGCCGGCCTCTGCGGTCGAACTGCCCCTCAGGCGGGCCGCGACGCGGTTGTGCAACTGTTCAGCCGTCGCGGCACCCATGTAGGCCAGGCGAAGGCCCACGATGCCCGGCTGCGGGCGCGGGCCGCGCAGCACCATGACTTCGAGCGCCTCGACGCCGGAGCGGGTCTTGTCGCCCGCCTCGTTGCGGAACAGCGGATGGTCGAGCAGTGCGGTCAGCGGCACTGGCGCGAACGCTTCCGCCACCGCCTCGCAGACCAGCCGCAGGAACGTCCCGGCTGGTGTCGCGGATAGCGGCCGGCCAGCCGTGTCGTCGACGTTCAGGCTCCAGCGGCGAAGCTGCGCGGAGACCCGGCGCGCGAGGTTGCGGTCCGGCGTGACGAGGGCCGCTGTCGCCTTGCCGCTCTCGATCGCCTCGCGCAGGGCGAAGGCGATGGTCAGCGCCTCTTCCTGCGGGGTCTCGCATTCGCACAGGGCGAGGTGACCGGCGGCATCTTTCGCCACTGTGCCGCGCCGCTCCTGCCAGAGCTCGCTGGTCTCCGCCGGTCGGAAGATCTCGGTCATCAGCGCGGCAGGCGGCGTCGCGTGATCGTGCGCGGGCAGCAAGTCGGGCACGTCGGCGCGGTCCACGCCGAGCGAGGCCAGCAGCTTCGCCAGACCGTGCTGCGGGTGGGTCTGCGCCTGCGCTTCGACCGCCTTCCACGAGGCGTCGTCGAGGTCCCGGTCGAGACCGGGCAGCACCACCCAGCCGCGCGGGAGGTTGCTGACGATCTTCATCAGCCGCGCAGTGGCCGGAACCGAGCCGGTCGAACCGGCCACGATGTAAGGTCGCTCCTCGCGGCGCGCGGCAAGCTGTGCCGTCTCCGCTCCGATCAGCGCGCTCCGCCGTGCGACCGGGTCGGACAGCCCGCGCTCGGCGAGATGTTGCGGCCAGGATTCCACGACGATGTTCAGGAAGGCGTGCGCGATGTTCCAGTACTCGGCGTGGTTCTCCGGCACGAGGCCGGTCAGCGCGGACGCGGCCACCTCCTCCGTCTCCATCGCATCGAGCAGGCGGGCGAGGTCGCGGGCAAGCGCGCTGGCATCCGCCGCACCCGTCGGGATGAGGATCGCCTCGTCGCGCCTGGGATAGCTCAGGGCAGAAGCCTTGTGGATGCCGAACTCGTAGACGAGCCGCGTCAGGGCGAGGTGGCGCTCCAATTGGCTGACGGCAGGCGGAACGGGGAGCAGCATGCCCCGCCCGAGTGCTGCGCCCGCGTCGAACTCCGGGTCGGCGAACTGTCCGGCAAGCGCTGCATCCTCGTCCACGTCGCCGATGGCCGCGATGCGCGGCAGGATCACCGCACCGCCCGCGCGATTTGAAAGCATGTCGGCAAGCACGCGGGCTGCGCGCCGGTTGGGCAACAGCACGGTCGCATCCGCCAGTTGGGCCGCCGGTTCCCCGTCCGCGCCCGAAAGCAGCGTCCCGTCGATCAGCCGTTCGCAGAGGCAATCCAGAAACGCCACGCCGGCGGGGATCGAAACGATACTGCTGCGCGGCGCGGTGTCGGTCATGGGGCTCTCAGGGTGGGGCCGATCAGGAAATGCTGTCCTCGATGACGGCTTCGGCCTCCGCGATGGCATCGGGCGTGCCGACATGCATCCACAATCCGTCGAGCCGGATGCCGAAGAGCCGCTCCGCCTCGATGGCGCTGTCGAACAGCACGTTCAGCGAGAACGCATCGTCGGGCGTCCCGTCGAACAGTTCCGGCTTGAGGATGCAAACGCCCATGTAGACGAAGGGGGCGACGATGCTTTCCGGTCGGCGCGAGAGCCGCCCTTCCGGATCCATCAGGAAATCGCCGTTCCCGGCATAGCCGGTGGAGGTGGCGGAGTTGGCGAGCGCCAGCAGCATGTCCATGCGCTCCGGGTCCCAGGCTTCCGCCATCCGCGTCAGCAGCGGGCGGGCACCCTCGATCCAGAACGAATCCGAATTGAGCACGAAGAACGCATCGTCCGGCAGCGCGGGAAGGGCATGCTTCACGCCGCCGCCGGTTTCCAGCAGAAGCCCGCGTTCATCGGAAATCGTGATGCTCGGGCTCTGGCGCGAAGCGAGATGCGCTTCCAGCTTGTCGGCAAGATAGTGCACGTTGACGACGCATTGCCCGATGCCCGATTCCGCCGCCTTGTCGAGCACGTAGTCGATGAGCGCGCGACCACGCACCGGCACGAGAGGCTTGGGCGTGGTGTCGGTCAGCGGGCGCATGCGCTTGCCAAGCCCCGCCGCGAGGACCATGGCCGCGCTGGGTTTGTTGGCGCCTGCTGCCTGCTGCTGTTCGGTGTTCATGCGCTTGTTCGTTCCGTCACGATGTCGGGCAGGTGCTGCGCGAACCACGCCGCCACCGGTGCAAGCGCCGGGTGCGCGAGGTCGCGGGCAAGGTATGCCTGCACGCGCGGCAGGTGCGCAAGGTAGTGCGGCTTGCCGTCGCGCGCGTTGAGCCGCGCGAAGATGCCGAGGATCTTGGTGTTCCGCTGTGCGCCCATCACCGCATAGTCGGCGAGGAAGGCGGATTCGTCGACCCCGTCGCGCGCCGCGAAATATGCGTTCAGGATGTCGCGCTCGAGGTCCGGCGGCACCGTGATGCGGGCATCCTGCGCCAGCGACACCACGTCGTAGGCGGCAGGCCCCCACAGCGCGTCCTGGAAGTCGATGACACCGACCCGGTCGAGCGGGCTGAGGGGGCTTTGCGTCTCCTCGCACCACACCACGTTGGGAGAATGGAAGTCGCGCAACACCCATGTGGGCTGGCGCGTCAGCACCCCTGTCGTCGCGAGGACCTCGTCCCACGCGGTGACGAAATCGGCACGCGCCTCCGCGTCGATCTCGCTGTCCTTCGCGTGCGGCCAGTACCATTGCGGCAGCAACGATGCCTCGGCATGGAAGACGCCGGCATCGAAGGCGGGAACCTCGTGCGAGGTGACGCCGTCGACCGGCAGAACTTGGCGCAGGTCCTGCGTATGAAGATGGGCAAGCAGCCTGACGCTGTCGATGTAGCGCTCCGCAATCGGCTTGCGGTCTGCGGTGATGATCGTGCCGCCGCCGAGATCCTCGATCACCAGCAGGCCGCCATCGAGGTCTTGGGCGAGAATCTCCGGGGCGTGGGCACCGGCCTTGCGCAAGCCGTTGGCGAGCGCGACGAAGGGCGCGACGTCTTCGGCCAGATGCGCGATCTGGCTGTAGGAGGGTTCGCCCGGCTTGCCCGGATCGGGGCGGGCCGGTGAATCCATCAGGATCGCCTTGCCGCTTGCCCCGTTCAGCCGCTCGTAGCGCCGCGTCGAGGCATCGCCCTGCAGGTGGCCGCGCTTGTCGCCTGTCCGCCCGCAGCGATCGAGGAACGCACTGATCTCGCCCATGCGGGCAATCCGCGAAGCCCATGTCTCGCCATGCGGAGCGAAGCGCGCGATGCGTCCCGCGCCATCCATGTCCAGCTGCATGTCCAGCCGCGTGGTGGCGAGGCTGCCGGGGGCATTATCCGGCCATTCGACCAGCACGACGCCTTCGGCGAGGGCTTCGTCCAGCCCCAGTTCATCGATCTCGCCGGCATCCGAAATCCGGTAGAGGTCGCAATGCAGGACAGGCAGCCGCGTCTCGTCATAGGTCTGCACAAGGGTGAAGGTCGGGCTTGGCACCTCCAGCGCATCGTCCCCGGCAAGCGCGCGGATGAAGGCGCGGGCGAAGGTGGACTTGCCCGCCCCGAGATCGCCGGAGAGCGCGATGAAGTCACCGGGGCGTGCAAACAGCGCAAACTCCCGCGCCAGCGCCTGCGTCGCTTCCTCGTCGGGAAGAGCGCGCGACCCGCCGTCCTTGTCAGCCATGCGGCTGCATCTCCGCAGGCTCCGACTTGACCTCGGTCGGCTCCGCCGGTTCAGCGGGCAGGGCGTCGGGTTCGAACGCACGCGGCAGGCGGATGGTGACCGTGGTGCCCTGTCCGGGCTCGGATTCCAGCGTGATTTCGCCGCCGTGCTTGATCGCGAAGCCGCGCGCCAGCGACAGGCCGAGCCCGGGACCGCGCTGGCCATCGCCGTGGGTCTCGAAGCTGCCGAACACGCGCGATTTCAGGTGGTCGGGAATGCCTTCGCCCTGGTCCGCGACGCGGATGGCGATCATGTCGCCATCGGCGAAGGCATCGATGCCGACCTTGCCGCCTTCCTTGGAGAAGGCGATGGCGTTGGCGGCCAGCGAGAAGATCATCTGGCGGATTCGGCGGGCATCGCCGCGCAGGTGCTCGGCGCGCGGCGCGACGTCGATGGTGACTTCCACCTTCTTCTCGCCGATGCGGTCCTTAAGGGCGTCCAGCGCGGTCATGATGGTGTCGCGCAATTCCACGTCGCCGATGGAGAGTTCCAGCGCGTTCGCCTGGATGGAGGCGAGGTCGAGGATGTCGTTGACGATGGTCATCAGCGAGGTTGAGGAGGCGAGGATGTAGCTTGCATATTCGCGCTGCTGCTCCTCGTTCGGCGTCATGGCGTCGCCCGACAGGACCTGCGCAAAGCCGATGATCGACTGCAGCGGATCGCGCAGGTGGTAGGAGACGTTGGAGACGAAGTTGCCGCGCAGCTGATCGGCCTGTTCCAGCGCCTCGTTGCGCTCGCGCAGGGCGCGCTCCACTTCCTTGGCCGCCGTGATGTCGGTGAAGACGGCAAGCGTCGCGCCGTCGGACAGCGGCACGGTGGTCAGTTCGAAGGTCTTCTCGTCCTCGCGTTCGATCATGCGCGAAATCGGCTCGCGTGCGTCCATGAACCCGCAGACATTCTGCTTCAGCGCCAGCCAGTCGTCGTCGCCCTGATACAGCTTGCGGCACGCGGCGATGATGTCGTCCACGTGCGGGCGCGCCTTGAGGTCCTTGCGGTCCAGGTCCCAGATCGCGGCGAACTGCGGGTTGGAGAGCTTCAGCTTGCCGTCCTGCCCGAACACCGCGATGGCCTCGCTGAGGCTTTCGAGCGTCTGCCGCTGCACGCGCGCCTGAGCGGAAAGCTTGGTCTGCAGGTCGAGGCTTTCGGTCAGGTTGTGGACAAGGTGTGTCGAGCCGCCGTCGCGATGCGGGATCGTCACCAGCTTGAGCGAAAGCGACGCGTTCGGCAGGTCCCATTCGGTTGTGCGTACCTCGCCGTCGGTGTTGTCGATCAGCGAAGCGACCCAGTCGCGCCAGGTCATGCCGTCCGGCGGCGTGGGGACGCGTTCGTCGGCGCGCAGGTGTTCGAGGATCTCGTCGAACTCCGGCTTCATGATGAGGAAGGCGGGGTCGAGCTGCCACAGGCTGCGATAGGCCTTGTTGCAGAAGGTCAGGCGGCGGTTGGCATCGAAGACGGCGACGGCGGTGTCGATGCGGTCGAGGATTTCAGCGCGGATCGTTGCTTCCCGCTCAAGCGCCGCCTTCATGCGCGCCGAGGCCTGCTCGTCCAGTGCAAGGCCGGCTGCCCCGGTACGGGTGGCAACTTCCGTTAGCGCCAGCTTGCGGTTGTCGTGGCCGAGCGAGGCCTCACCGTGGAAGGTGCGGCCCTCCAGTCGGGCCTGCGCCATCTCATCCTGAATCTTGACGGCGGCGATCTCCAGCCGACCGGCAACGGCCTCGTCGCGCGTCTTGGCGCCGGCAAGCTGCGCGTAGGTCTGGTTGACCCAGCTCAGCGCGCCCTGTTCGTCACGCAGCCATGCGGGAAAGTCGAGCGTATCGAAAAGCTGGTGCACCGCCTGCATCTCGCGCGACAGCCGGGATTGCTTGTCACGCAGTTCGGCCAGTTCGCGCAGCGAGCCCGATGCGCTGCGCAGCCGCACCAGCGCGCGTCCCCCGCCTGTGCGCCCGTTGGCTTCCACCGGGTGCCCTGCGCGGGTCGTCAGCGTCAGGTCGAAGGCGGTGCCGCGCTCGCGCAGCCGGGCGATGGCGGTGGCAAGGGCTTGCGCGGCCTCGCCCGTCAGCCATTGTTCGAAGTCGAGGATGGCGTCTTCGTTGCGCGGGCCGCCCTGGATCGCATCGGCGTTGTACTGGACGTCGGCGGTGCCAGCGCTGCTCGACCATGCAATCAGGATCTGCGGCTCGGCACTGAGCAGGTTCTCCGCCCGGTCAAGCCGCGCTTGCTGCGCCGCGCGCTGGGTCTCGGATTTGCGCCGGTAATCGGTGAACTGGTTCTTGGTGCGGATGTAGAGAATGGCGGCGAGAACCGCGAAGGCGACGAGCGACAGCGTCAGGCTGAGCGCGGCCATTTCCTCTGCGCTCAACGCATCGATAACCGCTTCGGCGAAGCGTCCGGGGGCGTTCTGGGCATTGGCCGTCGATGGTATCAGGATGCCTGCTGCGGCTGCCGAGCAAATGCGGGTCACTACGCGGTAGCGCAAACCCATATGCCCTCGGCCCAGCCGATCCATCCGTTCCCCCGATATAAGTGCTTCCAATGTCTACCGGGCCTTCGACCGTCGTCCGCTCCGACCGCCCAGACCCGCACGCCACAACCGAAAACTCAGAATCAACAAAGCGCCCGGCACGGGCAACTTGGCCCGGTATCCGTGCGCAGGGCGGCTCGCCGCGCCTGTCGGCCCGCTTCAGCTCAGGCCGGATGATTCGAAAACTTTAGCCGGTTGCCGCGCGGCTGCCCACCGGAACAAATGGAGTCCGATGCATCCGCGCGGCAATTTCCCGCTGGCAGGGTCGCCTAGTAGCGATAGTGGTCCGACTTGAACGGGCCGGTCACCGGCACGCCGATATAGTCGGCCTGTTCCTTGGAAAGCTCGGAAAGCTGGGCGCCGACCTTGGCCAGGTGCAGCGCCGCGACCTTCTCGTCGAGATGTTTGGGCAGCACGTAGACCTTGTTCTCGTACTCCTCGCCCTTCGTCCACAGCTCGATCTGCGCCAGCGTCTGGTTGGTGAAGGACGCCGACATGACGAAGCTCGGGTGGCCGGTCGCGTTGCCGAGATTCAGCAGGCGGCCCTGGCTCAGCAGGATCATGCGCTTGCCGTCCGCGAAGGTGATCATGTCGACCTGGTCCTTCACGTTCTTCCAGCTGAGGTTGCGCAGGGACTCGACCTGGATCTCGTTGTCGAAGTGGCCGATGTTGCCGACGATCGCCATGTCCTTGAGCTTGCGCATGTGATCGAGCGTCAGCACGTCCTTGTTGCCGGTCGCGGTGATGACGATGTCGGCGCGCGGTGCGCCTTCATCCATGGTCACCACCTCGAAGCCGTCCATGGCCGCCTGCAGGGCGCAGATCGGGTCGACCTCGGTGACCATGACGCGTGCGCCCGCACCCTTGAGCGACTGGGCCGAGCCCTTGCCGACGTCGCCGTAACCGGCGACGAGCGCGACCTTGCCGGCCATCATCACGTCGGTGCCGCGGCGGATGCCGTCGACCAGCGATTCCTTGCAGCCGTACTTGTTGTCGAACTTCGACTTGGTGACGGAGTCGTTCACGTTGATCGCCGGGAAGGGCAGGGTGCCTGCCTTCTGCCGCTGGTAGAGGCGCAGGACGCCGGTGGTGGTCTCCTCGGTGACGCCCTTGATGTTGGCCTTCACCTTCGAATACCAGCCCGGGTTCTTCTCCAGGCGCTTCTTGATGGTCGCGAACAACGCCTCTTCTTCCTCGTTCGACGGGTTGTCGAGGACGCTCGGGTCCTTCTCGGCGTCCGCGCCGAGCAGGATCAGCAGCGTCGCGTCGCCACCGTCATCGAGGATCATGTTGGCGGTCTCGCCGTTCGGCCATTCGAAGATCTTGTCGGCGAGGTCCCAGTATTCCTGCAGCGTCTCGCCCTTGAAGGCGAAGACCGGCGTGCCGGCGGCGGCGATGGCGGCCGCCGCATGGTCCTGCGTCGAGTAGATGTTGCACGAGGCCCAGCGCACGTCCGCGCCCAGCGCCTGCAGCGTCTCGATCAGCACCGCCGTCTGGATGGTCATGTGCAGGGAGCCTGCGACGCGCGCGCCCTTCAGCGGTTGTGCCGAGGCATATTCCTCGCGCGTGGCCATGAGGCCCGGCATCTCGGTCTCGGCGATTTCGATTTCCGTGCGACCCCAGTCCGCCAGGGAGAGGTCGGCCACCACGTGGTCCTTGTCTGCGCTCACAGGTCTGCCCTTTCGTGAAAAATACCGCTTCGTCTCAGCGGTTCCAGTACGCATCCGCGCGCGCCGGAGATCATCTGCCCCGGCGCGTAGCAGCACTGGCGACAACGTTCAATAGATTTATAAACATATCTTTATATAGATCGGAACGCGGCGCGTCAGCCCTTCGGCGGAAGATCCTCGATTTCGCCAAATCCCTGCTCGATCAGTTCGATCAGGCTTTGCAGGGCGGTGCCGGCTTCCTCGCCGCTCGCCGCGACCTCGACTTCGCAGCCCTTGGCGGCCGCGAGCATCATCAGGCCCATGATCGACGTGCCGCCGACAACGGCCCCTTCGCGCCGCACGGCGACCTCCGCATCGAACTGCTCGGCCATGCGCACGAACTTGGCGGACGCGCGCGCATGAAGGCCTTTGTCGTTGCAGATGGTGGCAGACTGCGAAACGGCCTGAGGGTCCTCGAAGACCTTTTCGGCGTCCTCGCTCAAGCTACTTGCCTGACAGGATTTCGCTGGCGACGCTGATGTACTTGCGCCCGGCTTCGCTTGCGGCGCGCACCGCGTCGTTGAGGTTCATGTCGGAGCGAACGCTGACAAGCTTCACCAGCATCGGCAGGTTGACGCCGGCCAGCACCTCCACCGGCGCGCTCTCCATGATCGAGATGGCGAGGTTGGAGGGCGTGCCGCCGAACATGTCGGTGAGCACGACGACGCCGTCGCCGTCATTGACCTTGGAAATCGCATCGAGGATTTCGCTGCGCCGCTGCTCCACGTCGTCATCCGGTCCGATGGAGATCGTCTCGAACGCATCCTGCGGGCCGACGATGTGTTCGACCGCGGCCCGGAATTCGCGCGCCAGCAGCCCGTGGGTAACGACGACGAGACCAATCATTTCAACAATTGCACTCTTTTGCTGCGCCATGTCGCCAGGGGCGGAAGCCGGCGGCGGATCGGTTGAGTTCGTGACCGTGCACTTGAACAGCAAGAAACCGAAACTTCAAGCGCGCGGACCCGGCGAGACACCTTGGCGCGTCAGACATCCACAGCCAGTACGATTCCAGCCGTCGATCGGGTCAGTGCGATGCGCACCCGTTCCGCCTGCATCGAAGCGCTGTCCCCGGCACGCAGCAGCACGCGGGGGACCGTGATCCCTTCAATGCTCGTGACGGCTTGATCGTCTTCCGGCAAGCGCGGGCTTTCTTCCGGCTGAACGAAATCGACGACGAGTGAAATGCGCGCAGCGGGCAGGGCGCTGAGCTGCCCGACACCAAGCCCGCGAACCTCCACCAGTCCGGCCGTCGGCGGGGGTGCGGTGGCAAGCAGCACGCCGTTGCAAACACTCAGCACGGTGCGGTCGTCGCTGACGAGCCGGGCCTGTGTCGTGTCGGTTGATGTCGCGATGAGCGCCAGCGCCAGCGCGGTCTTGCCGCTGCCCGATGGCCCGCGAATGAGGACACCCTCGGTCGCGATCACGACGCAGCAGGCATGGATCGTCGCCTGGTCGTTCACGCGCGCGGCAGCCGGACCACGAAGCGCGCACCAGCCCGCTCGCCGTCCGCGTCGAAGCGGTTCTCGGCGTGCAGCGTTCCGCCGTGGCCTTCCACAATCTGGCGCGAGATGGAGAGGCCGAGCCCGGAATTCTGGCCAAACGGCGAGTCCTCGCCACGGTCGGTGTAGAAGCGCTCGAAGATGCGCTCGAGATTTTCGGTCGGAATGCCCGGCCCGGTATCGTCAACGCGCAGTTCGATCCAGCGCTTGTCGGATGCCGTCGAGATGCGGATCGGCTCATTGGGGTCGCTGAATGACTTCGCGTTGTCGATGAGGTTGTGGAAGACCTGCCCCAGCCGGCTGTCATGCCCGAGGATCACCAGCGGCCGGTCCTGGTCGCGAATGTCGAACTCGATCATGGAATGCTCGTCGGCGCGCATCTCGTTGCTCATGGACACGACCGCGTGCAGAAGCGATTCCACGTCGAGCGGGCGTGCATCGGCCTTGGCAAGCTCGGAGTCCAGCCGCGAGGCATCGGAGATGTCGCTGATGAGCCGGTCGAGACGACCGACATCGTGCTTGACGATTTCAAGCAACCGCTTGCGGTCTTCCGGCTTCTTGGCAAGCGGCAGCGTCTCCACTGCGCTGCGCAGCGACGTCAGCGGGTTCTTGATCTCGTGCGCCACGTCGGCGGCAAACCGCTCGATGGCTTCCATGCGCATGTAGAGCGCGTTGGTCATGTCGCGCAGCGCGCCGGACAGGTGGCCGATCTCGTCCTGGCGGACGGTGAAATCCGGAATCTCCGTTCGCGACTTCACGCCGACGCGCACCCGTTCCGCAGCCGCTGCCAGCCGGCGCACCGGGCCGGCGATGGTCTGCGCCAGCAGGATCGACAGCACCAGCGCGACGCCGGCGGCGATCATGAAAATCTTCACGATGGCAAGCCGCTCGGCATGGACGATCGCATCGATGTCGCCGCCCTGCGTGGACAGCAGCAGCGCGCCATGCACCGCGCGGAAGCGCTGCACAGGCACCGCGACCGAGACGATCAGCGCCCCGTCGGCGTTCACCCGGACGATGCTCTCCGAGGTGCCGCTCAAGGCCGCCGCGACTTCCGGATACTGCATCCCCTCCATGGGGCCGAGTTCCTCGTAGACCGGCAGGTCCGCGCGCTGCAGCCAACGCCGCACCTTGGCGCTGAACCAGCCATACCAGCCGTCGGCCTCGGTCTGCGGCGGCGGCAGGTCGAAACGCAGGATCTGCCCGCGCGAGTAAAGATGCCGGGAGTCGAGGATCAGGATGCCTTCGCGGTCATAGATCCGCGCCCGCGTCTTGGTCGGCGAGATCAGCCTTCGCAGGATCGGCGCGACGTCTTCCGGGTTGATCGGGAAGTCGAGCGAATCCGGTTCACTCGGCACGAGGCTCTCGCCGGCTTCCAGTTCCAGCAGCCGTTCCGGGTCGAGCACGATGGAATCGGTGCTGACCGTCGCCGAGGAGGCAATTGCCGCACCGATGATCTCGCCCTGGATGAGCAGGCTCTCGACGCGCGCCTCGATCAGGCCTTCGCGGAACTGGTTGAGGTAGAGAATGCCCCACACCAGCGCCAGCATGGCGGCGAGGTTGAGGAAAACGATGCGGCGGGTGAGGCTGGAGGAGACGATATGGCCGAGGCCGCGCAGCGGCCGAAGCAGCCGCGCAGCCTTGTTTGCGCGCTTTTCGGACGTGCCGGATTTCGTCTCCGGCTTGTCCGGCGCGGCCCGAGTCGGCCAGCGCGTGTCAGTCTCTATCGCCATGCAGTCTCGCGGGTTGCGGCAGGAGGTCAGGCCTCCTTGAACCGGTATCCTACCCCATAAAGCGTCTCGATCATGTCGAACGTCCCGTCGACGGCGCGGAACTTCTTGCGCAGGCGCTTGATGTGGCTGTCGATGGTGCGGTCATCCACGTAGACCTGGTCATCATAGGCTGCATCCATCAGCGCATTGCGGCTCTTCACGACGCCGGGGCGCTGGGCCAGCGATTCAAGGATCAGGAACTCGGTGACGGTCAGCGTCACGTTCTTCCCGTCCCAGGTGCAGGTGTGGCGTTCCGGGTCCATCAGCAGCGAGCCGCGTTCCAGCACGCGGGCCGCATCGGTGCGCGGCGCGGCGCTGTCGCGCGGCTGGGCACGGCGCAGCACGGCCTTCACGCGTTCCACCAGAAGGCGCTGAGAGAACGGTTTGCGGATGAAATCGTCCGCGCCCATCTTCAGGCCGAACAGCTCGTCGATTTCCTCATCCTTGGAGGTGAGGAAGATCACCGGCAGTTCCGAGCTTTGCCGCAACCGTCGCAGCAGCTCCATCCCGTCCATGCGCGGCATCTTGATGTCGAACACGGCAAGGTCCGGCGGGCTGGACTTCAGCCCGTCCAGTGCGGAGGCGCCGTCGGCATAGGTCTGGACACGGTAACCTTCCGATTCCAGAGCAATGGAAACGGAGGTCAGGATGTTGCGGTCGTCATCGACAAGGGCAATTGTGGGCATGGCGGTTTATGAATCTCTTCAAGGAATGTTCTTTTCACCCGTCCTGCGGAACGCCAGCTGTTGAGAGGCGGCCCGAAAGCGGGCAGGAGCGTTGTTACCTGAAGCAGGAATAAACCTGCCTGCCTGAATACCGCATGAACCAGCGCAATTCACCCTGCGCTGCGGCAGAATTATGACGCACGGTCACGCCCCGTCCCCCGTCGCGAACGGGAACGGGCCGAAATCTGAAACAACTGTACAAGGACGAAGGTAGCCCATGACGGACGCACGGCAAGCCGGACAGCCCGCAGAACCCGAGTTTGATGCCTCCGCAGCCGCCCGCCACCTGCTGCGGGCAACGCTGGTCGGCACGCTCGCGACCCTGAGCCGCGACGGTGGTGCACCCTATGCCTCGATGTCCGCGGTCGCGCCGGATTTCGACGGATCGCCGATCCTGCTGCTGTCCACCCTCGCCCGCCACACGGAAAACATCGCGGCCGACGCCCGTGTGTCATTGTTGCTGGATGCGCGCACCGACGATGACGGCAGCGCCGACCCGATGACGCGCCCGCGCGTGTCGTTGACGGGCACGATTGCCGCCACCGACGACGAGGCCGTTGCCGAGCGCTACCTGCGCCACCACCCGGATGCGCGCTTCTATTCCCGCTTCAAGGATTTCTCGTTCTACCGGGTGGCGATCGATGCGGGGCATCTCGTGGCGGGCTTCGGGCGCATCGTCGATCTCGAACCCGCTGACATGCTCGACGACACGTCCGGGGCCGGTGACCTGGCTGAAGCCGAGGCCGGTGCCGTCGCCCACATGAACGAGGACCACGCCGACGCGCTGCAACTCTATGCGCAGGTTCTGGCGGGTGCGCAGGGCGACGGCTTCACCTGCGTTGCCAGCGACATGACCGGCCTGACGCTTCGCCGGGGAATGGCATTGGAGCGCATTTCCTATCCCCGAACCGTCACCTCGCCGCAGGTGCTGCGCATGGTTCTCAAGAAGATGGCCGAGGACGCCCGTGCAAAAGTTAACGATTTATGACGTTTCGGCATAACTGCTTATTGCCGGAGATATGGATTTCGGCTTAGGGTCCGCGCCCTGAAAAGCCGGCCCGTTTCTTGGGTCCGGGAGGAATCCGCAAGGCCCGCAAACTCAAACAATCGCGGCAAACGCCGCACGACGGGCAGTTCGACATCAGGGGAGATGTGGCGTGAACGCAAACGTGCAGGTGGAAACCGGTATCCATAACGAAGCCCACGGGGCCGACAAATTCGGCCTTTCCGACCTTGGTTCGCTGGCCTGGAACGACCTTGCACCGGTTCTGGTGGAAAAGGCCGTGGCGCGCGGTGAAGCGAAGCTCACCGCACATGGCGCAGTCTGCGCCGAAACCGGCGCGCATACGGGCCGCTCCGCGCAGGACAAGTTCCTCGTGCGCACCTCCGGCACCGAAGACCAGATCTGGTGGGACAACAACAAGGCCATCAGTGCGGAAGCCTTCGACCGCCTGCACGCCGACATGCTCGAACACGCCAAGGGCAAGGACATGCTGGCGCAGGACCTCTATGGCGGTGCCGACCCGGAACACCGCGTGAAGGTGCGCGTCTTCTGCGAGTTCGCATGGCACGCCCTGTTCATCCGCTACATGCTGATCCGCCCGGAGATCGACGCGCTGGCCGATTTCGTGCCGGAGATCACCATCATCGACCTGCCGAGCTTCCGCGCCGACCCCGAGCGCCACGAGTGCCGCTCCGAGACGGTCATCGCCTGTGACCTTGAGCGCGGCATCGTGCTCGTCGGCGGTTCGTCCTATGCGGGCGAGATGAAGAAGTCCGTCTTCGGCGCGCTCAACTACGTGCTGCCGACCAAGGGCGTCATGCCGATGCACTGCTCGGCCAATGCCGCCGACGATGGCCGCGTCGCCGTCTTCTTCGGCCTGTCGGGCACCGGCAAGACGACGCTGTCCGCCGATCCCGCCCGCACGCTCATCGGTGACGACGAGCACGGCTGGAGCGAGAACGGCATCTTCAACTTCGAAGGCGGCTGCTACGCCAAGACGATTCGCCTGTCGCGCGAGGCGGAACCGGCCATCTTCGGCGCGACGGAGCGTTTCGGATCCGTGATGGAAAACGTCGTCATCGACGAGCGCACCCGCATGCCGGACTTCGATGATGCGACCCTCACCGAGAACGCCCGCGTTGCCTATCCGATCGAGGCGATCCCGAATGCAAGCCTCACCGGCCGCGCCGGCCAGCCGACCGCCGTCGTCATGCTGACCTGCGATGCCTTCGGCGTGATGCCGCCGATCGCCAAGCTCGACCCGAGCCAGGCCATGTACCACTTCCTGTCGGGCTACACTGCCAAGGTGGCAGGGACAGAAAAGGGCGTGACCGAGCCGCAGGCGACCTTCTCCACCTGCTTCGGTGCACCGTTCATGCCGCGCCACCCCAGTGTGTATGGCGACCTGCTGCGCGACCTCATCGACAAGCACGGCGTCGACTGCTGGCTGGTGAACACCGGCTGGACCGGCGGCCCGCACGGCGTCGGTTCGCGCATGCCGATCTCGGCGACCCGCGCGCTGCTGTCCGCCGCGCTCGACGGCGACCTGCGTGACGCCGAGATGCGCCGCGACCCGATCTTCGGCTTCGAGGTGCCGCTGCAGGTCGAAGGCGTCGACCAGGCGATCCTCAACCCGCGCGAGACGTGGGACGACAAGTCCGCCTACGACCACCAGGCGATGTCGCTGGCCCGCATGTTCAACGACAACTTCAAGCGCTTCGCTGACCACGTGGACGGCAAGGTCTTGAGCGCAGCGCCGGGCTTGCGTATAGCCGCCGAATGAAGGCAACCCGGTTTGTGACATGAGCGCGCGGTCGGCCAGGCCGCGTGCAAGCGTTGCGGCCGGACATGCGGCGACCGCTGGCGCAGCCCAGCAGATTCTGCTCGACGGCGGCAGCGCCGCCGACGCGGCCATCGCAGCCTTGTGGATGGCGTGCGTCTGCGAGCCCGTGCTGGCGTCTCCTGGCGGTGGCGGATTCGCCACCGTCATGGGCCGTGGCCGGGCCGAAATTCTCGATTTCTTCGTCGATGCGCCGGGCAGGAAGCAGCCCGAAGGGTCCATCGAATTCAGCGAAGTGCTCGCCGATTTCGGCACCACGACGCAGGCTTTCCATGTCGGGGCTGGTGCGAGCGCAGTTCCGGGTTTCGTGCCCGGTCTCTTCGCGCTGCACGAACGCTACGGCCGCACGCCCATGCGCGTGCTTGCCGAACCCGCCATCATCGCCGCGCGCGAAGGCGTGAAGGTTTCAGCCTTTCAGGCGAAGCTGTTCGCCGTCGTCTCGCCGATCCTGACATTCACGCCGCAAGCTGCCGCCCTGTTCGGCGCCGACGACGGCAAGACATTCGCTGCCGGCGAGACCATGGCCAACCCGCAGCTTGCCGACACGCTCGATGCCCTGTCGCGCGAGGGCAGCAGGCTTGCGACCCACGGCGAGATCGCAGCCCTGATGGCTGAGCAGTCGGAGGCCTTCAACGGTCACCTGCGCCGCGCCGATCTGGAAAGCTTCAAGCCATGCTGGCGCGCGCCGGTGGAACTGCGTCTCGGGCCGCTGAAGGTCTGGACCAATCCGCCACCGGCACTCGGCGGCGCGCTGATCGCCGCCATGGCGCGGGTGCTGTCGCGCGAAAGCGGCGGCTCCTTTGCAATGGCCGTCGCGCGCGCCATCGACGAGGTGGACCGCTTCTGGCGGCAGGCCCCGCAGGACGCGGGCCGGTTGCTTGGCATGGCATCATCCCGCGGGCATGTGACCCAGCGCGGTACCACGCATGTGTCCGTTGCCGATGACCGCGGCGAGGCCGTCGCCGTCACCGTATCGAACGGCGAGGGCAACGGGCGCATCGTTCCCGGCTGCGGCTTCATGATCAACAACATGCTGGGCGAGGAAGACGTGAACCCGCGCGGCTTCCACGCGTGGGAGCCGGGCGAGCGGCTGTCTTCCATGATGGCGCCGAGCGTTGGGACGTGGCGCACCGGCGGAACGCTGGCTGTCGGTTCCGGCGGGTCGAACCGCATCCGCACGGCCATTCTGCAGGTGCTGGCGAATATTGGCTTGCGGGAGTTGCCGCTCGGCGATGCCGTTGCCGCCCCGCGCATGCACATCGAGCGCGGCTTCCTCGATTTCGAGGACATCCTGATCGAGCAGCTTTTCGAGGAAGAGGAGCGCGACGAACTCGTGCGCGCCTTCGAGGAGCATCGCGCATGGGCCGAACCGAGCCTCTATTTCGGCGGAGTGCATGCTGCCGCCTGCCTGCCGAGCGGGCAAATCGATGCGGCGGGCGATGCACGGCGCGAGGGCGCAGGGCTTACGGTCGGCTAGGCCAGGAATTTCGGCTGGAGGTTGCTGGTCACTGGTGCGCGAGTTCCGCGATGGCGCGAATGGTTGCCGGACCGAAATTCCCGTCCACCGAACTCTTGTAGACGCCGCTGTCGGTCATCATCTGCTGCAGCGCCTCGCGCATGTCCGGCGGCCATTGCGTGTGGTTGCGCGTCATCTGTGCGCGCGCCGTCTCGCTGTTGGCCTTCAGCGACAGAAACATGTAGCGCGCCGCCTGTTGCGGGTTGCGGTCCGCCCCGCGCCCGAAAGCGTGTGCATAAGCCAGCGAATAGTAGCTGTCGGTCATGCCGGCCTCTGCCGCGCGCCGCATCCACGAGACTCCCTCGCGCTGGTCGGCCTGCACGCCGCGCCCGTTGAGATACGACGCGCCGACCTCGTAGAGCGCACGAGCGTCACCCGCCATCGCTGCCAACCGGAAATGCGACAGCGCGGTCGACGGGTTTTTCTCCACCACCCGCCCGTCCCGGTGGAACGTGCCGATGGTGTAATGCGCCGTCGGCGCACCGGCGCTCACCGCCTTGTTGAGCCAGTCAAGCGCATCGGCATCGACCTCAGCGCCGCCGTTCTGCGCGGACAGCGTTTCGCCGAGCCGCTGCATCCCGATGGGGCTGCCAAGCGCCGCCGCCTTGTGGAACAGGGTCTTGGCCTCGGACTCGTCCCGCGCGGTGGC
The DNA here is from genome assembly GCF_046159835.1 of Tepidamorphus sp. 3E244. Lineage (NCBI taxonomy): Bacteria > Pseudomonadati > Pseudomonadota > Alphaproteobacteria > Hyphomicrobiales > Tepidamorphaceae > Tepidamorphus > Tepidamorphus sp. 3E244. Next base: position 106,102 of record NZ_JBJXCY010000001.1, read on the forward strand.
GATCCCGCGCATGGTCAGTTCGCCAAGCATGGCGATGGAGAACGGGTCCTGTCGCGCGGCGGCGGCTTCCACCAGCGCGAAACCCTTCGCCGCGTCCCGGTCGGTGCCCTCACCGGCGATCAGCATGAGGCCCAGCTGCGCCTGCGCCGGGACGTGGCCGTTGGCGGCGGCCTGGCCGAATTGCAGGGCCGCACTCTCGTACTTGTTCTGCCGGTAGAGCGCGCGCCCTAGCTGGAAGCGCAGACGGCCTTCTGTGGGCGCGGCCTTCACCGCCTGCGTGCACACGAGCGCCGCCGCATCGGCGTCCATCACCGTCTGCCAGATTCCATCTGCGGTGCGGCCAGCATCGTTGGGGCTCGCCGCCAGCCGGTCGCAGGCGGCAATTGCCTCTTCCGCCGAGATGGCCGGCGCGACTTCCGCGTTGGGACCGGACGGCACCTCGTAGTCGGTGTAGCCCTCTTCCATCGGCGCGAACTTCACCGAGCCGGTCACCATGCTGTCGTCGGCTTCGGCTATCTGTTCCGGTGGATCGTCGCGGGCGGCGCGTTCGCGCATGTCGGCAATGATGGAAGCCTGCCGGTCGCTCAGAGGGGCATCGTCGGCAAGTCCGTCGATCAGCACGCTCAGGTCAACGATGGACAGCCCGCCGACGTGCCGTCCGTTGCGAAGCTGCACGGCGATGTCGCTGGCGGGATGCTGTTCGACGATGTCGATGAGGGTGTCGAGCGCGGCGCGCAGCCCGGACAGCCGCTCCGGCCCGCGCTGCGCGATGGCCGTGTCGGCAAGTTGCCGCGCGCGCTCGATCATGTTGGCCGGCGCGCTTTCGCGCGAAATCGCCTTTGCGCGCTCCGTCATGCGCGGCGCGGGGATCTTTTGCTGGGCGAAAGTTGCCGGAGCGCCGGCCGCCAGCATTGCAGCCAGCAGGGCGCAAACCGCCGCGCTGTCGCGCAGCCGCGTCACAAGTCGCGGAAAACGGCCAGAATCCAGCACCACCGATTCGCCTCCTCGGGCTTCAGGATGGGTGCGGGTGGCTGGGCCGTCAATTCCCGCGCGCCTGCGCGCATCCGGCATCTTCCCGCCCCGCGAAACCGGTGCTATCTAGCGCGCCATGACAGACCTTTCCCTGATCCGCAACTTTGCGATCGTCGCCCATATCGACCACGGCAAATCCACGCTCGCCGACCGGCTCATCCAGATGACCGGCGGACTGAGCGAGCGTGAGATGAAGGAGCAGGTGCTCGATTCCATGGATATCGAGCGCGAGCGCGGCATCACCATCAAGGCGCAGACCGTGCGCCTGCACTACGATGCCAAGGACGGCAAGCGCTACATCCTGAACCTGATCGACACCCCCGGCCACGTCGACTTCGCCTATGAGGTGAACCGTTCGCTGGCAGCCTGTGAAGGCTCGCTGCTGGTGGTGGACGCCAGCCAGGGCGTGGAAGCGCAGACGCTCGCCAACGTCTACCAGGCCATCGAGAACGATCACGAGATCGTCTCAGTCCTCAACAAGGTGGATCTGCCTGCTGCCGAGCCGGAGCGCATCAAGGCGCAGATTGAGGACGTGATCGGCCTCGACGCGTCCGAGGCGGTCGAAATCTCCGCCAAGACCGGCCTCGGTGTGCCGGACGTTCTGGAAGCCATCGTCAAGCGCCTGCCGCCGCCCAAGGGCGAGCGTGACGCGCCGCTCAAGGCCATGCTAGTGGACAGCTGGTACGACGCGTATCTCGGCGTTGTCGTGCTCGTGCGAATCGTGGACGGCGTGCTCAAGAAGGGCATGAAGGTGCGCATGATGCGCACCGGCGCGATCCACGACGTGGACAAGGTCGGCATCTTCACGCCGAAGCTGGTGGACTGGGGCGAACTCGGGCCCGGCGAGCTGGGCTTCCTCACCGGCTCGATCAAGGAAGTCGCCGATACCAATGTCGGCGACACCATCACCGAGGAAAAGCGCCGCGCCGAGACGCCGCTGCCGGGCTTCCGCCCGTCGCAGCCGGTGGTCTTCTGCGGCATCTTCCCGGTGGACGCTGCCGACTTCGAGGACCTGCGCGCCGCCATGGGCAAGCTGCGCCTCAACGACGCCAGCTTCTCCTTCGAGATGGAAACCTCCGCCGCGCTGGGCTTCGGCTTCCGCTGCGGCTTCCTCGGGCTTCTGCACCTGGAAATCATCCAGGAGCGGCTGGAGCGCGAGTTCGATCTCGACCTGATCGCGACGGCACCCTCGGTGGTCTACCACCTCAAAATGAACAACGGCGATGTGGTCGAGCTGCACAACCCGGCCGACATGCCGGACGTGGTGAAGATCGCCGAGGTCGAGGAGCCGTGGATCCGCGCCACCATCATGACGCCGGACGACCATCTCGGCGCGATCCTGAAGCTGTGCGAGGAGCGCCGCGGCATCCAGGTTGAACTCACCTATGCCGGCGCACGCGCCATGCTGACCTATGACCTGCCGCTCAACGAGGTCGTGTTCGACTTTTACGATCGGCTGAAGTCGGTCTCGCGCGGGTACGCCTCGTTCGACTACCAGATCACCGGCTACCGGACGGGCGACCTCGTGAAGATGCAGGTTCTCGTCAACGCCGAGCCGGTCGATGCGCTGTCGATGATGGTTCACCGCTCGCAGGCCGAGCGCCGTGGCCGCGCCATGTGCGGGAAGCTCAAGGAGCTCATCCCGCGCCACCTGTTCAAGATCCCGATCCAGGCGGCCATCGGCGGCAAGGTCATCGCGCGCGAGACGATCGCGGCCCTGCGCAAGGACGTCACCGCCAAGTGCTACGGCGGCGATGCGACGCGTAAGCGCAAGCTTCTGGACAAGCAGAAGGAAGGCAAGAAGAAGATGCGGCAGTTCGGCAAGGTCGAAATCCCGCAGGATGCCTTCATTTCTGCGCTGAAAATGAGCGATTGACGCCGCTTTCCGCTACGTATTTCCAGAGTTTCAGCCGTTGGGGAAACGAATCTTAGAGATTTGACACATAGTCTTGCCGCCGAATGTCCCCAGGCAGGCAGTCTGACTTTGAGTCCCAACGAACTCCACGACGGTGAAATGGAGTGGGAATGGCGCACGCTGCGCAATCCCAATCTGTTCATGAACCGTGCCGCAAGCGAGCTGCAATACGCGTTGCAGCCGATTGCCGATATCTCGACCGGCAAGACCTACGCTTACGAGGCGCTTCTGCGCAACGTGGAGGCGCTCGACTGCGAGACGCCCCACGAGGTGTTCGACAAGGCCGACGAGATCGGCTGCCTCGCGCGGCTCGAACTCGTGCTGCGCGCCAAGGCCATCGAGAAATTCCTGGCAGTCCCCGACGCCGCCGAGCTGAAGCTGTTCTTCAACATCGACGGACGGCTCATAGAGCGCGACAATTCCCTGCTCGCTGAAACCGCCGCGCTGCTGATGCGTCACGGGCTTGCCCCGTCGAATTTCTGCATCGAGGTGACCGAGCAGAGCAACACGGCCAGCGCCGAGGCCATCGACCATTTCATTACCAGCGCGCGCACCCTGGGCTTCCCCTTCGCGCTGGATGATTTCGGCCAGGGCTACTCGCAGCTTCGGCTGCTCTACGAGTATTCCCCGCACATCCTCAAGATAGACCGCTTCTTCATTTCCTCCATCCAGAAGGACGCAAAGAAGCGTCTCTTCGTGGCGAGCCTCGTCGACCTTGCTCACGTCATGGGCATGCGCATCGTCGCCGAAGGCGTGGAGACGGTGGAGGAATTGCATTCGTGCCGGGAGGTCGGCTGTGACCTCGTGCAGGGCTACCTGCTCGCCAAGCCGGAACTGGACCTCGACCTGCTGCCGCGCACCTATGCCACGATCACCGGCAACGGCGAACGCCGGGCCGGGCGTACCAGCGCCGATGCCGAGCTGGTCCAGGCCAAGTTCGACAAGGTCGCGACGCTTCAGGAAGACGCCACCATCGACGATGCGCTCGGAATCTTCGTCAATTCTGGCCAGTCGGTCATCCCGGTCCTGAACACCCGCTCCGAGCCGGTCGGCATCGTGCGCGAGCGCGACTTCAAGGCATTCCTCTACACGCCCTTCGGCCGCGATCTGCTGCGCAACCGAACCTTCGTCAATTCCATCAAGCGCTACGTGGGCTGGTGCCCGACGGCGGATGTGAACGCGCGGCTCGACCGACTGATCGACCTGACGACCGACGGCCTCGACGACGGCCTCATCATCACCTGCGGCGGGCTTTATTGCGGCTTTCTGTCGACCGCGGCCCTGCTCGACATCGCCAACGAGATGCGCGTGCGCGCCGCCGTGGACATGAACCCGCTGTCCAAGCTGCCGGGCAATGCCAGCATCAACGCCTATGCCGCGACCGCCATGCGCGACGACACGCAGGACCGGTTCTTCTGTTATGTGGACATCGACAGCTTCAAGCCGTTCAACGACACCTATGGCTTCCGCATCGGCGACCGCGCGCTGATCCTCCTGTCGGAACTCATCAAGCGCGACATGGCGCAGCCGGGTGCGTTCCTCGGCCACGTCGGCGGCGACGACTTCTTCATCGGCGTTCGCGGTGAAGACGTGGATGCGTTGGTCATGCGGGCCGAGGAATTCCGGCGCAACTTCTCGGCTGAAGCGGAGAGCTTCTACGAGCCGCACCACCGCAGGCAGGGCTTCGTGCTGGCGCGCGACCGGGACGGGAACTCCCGCCGCTTTCGCCTGCTGACATGTTCCGTCTCCCTCCTGCACATGCCCCAGGGCGTGACGGTGGACGACACCGATGCCCTCAGCCGCCAGATCGCCATGGTCAAGCAAAAGGCGAAGCAGGACCCCGGCGGCGTCGTTGTGCGCAAGTACCGGCCCGGCGAGACAACCGCCGGAACCGGCATTTCCGGACGGGTTGACTACTCGGCGGCGGCGCGCGTTGCCGTCGGCAACTGGCCCTCGATCACGTAAGTCAGGATCTGGGCCACCTGCGAAGGCTCGCTGCAGACAGCCAGCGCGGCCGCGTCGACTTCCTTCAGCGCGTGCTGGTGGTCGGCGCCGTGCACGATGATCAGCGCCTTGCCGAGCGCCGCTGCCATGCCGGCATCGAAGGCGGCATTCCACTGCTTGTACTTCTCGCCGAAGCGCACGACGACGATGTCGGCTTCCTCGATCAGCGTGCGCGTGCGGATGGCGTTCAGCTTGGCACCCTTGTGGTCATGCCAGAACTTGTCGCTCTCAGCACCCATGATGACGACGCCGCAATCGTCGCTGGCATCGTGGTCGGTTACGGGTGCGGAAAACGCAACCGGCAGCCCGGACGCACCGGCCTTGATCTCGTCGCGCCAGTCGGTGTGGATTTCCCCTGACAGGTAGATGTTCCAGGTCTTCATGGTGTGATCCTTTCGTGCCGCATGGCTGTTACGGACGATCTGGTCCGCAAGCCGCGATCAATCCAGCCTGTACAGGGAATAGGTCCCGCAACGCGCAAGAGCAACCGCTTGGGCGCGATGGGACGCGGCAAGGGCGCGGCCGGGAAAGGGCTGCCCGGGCGGCGTCCGCCGGGGCAGGTCGTATGTCGGGAGCGTCCCGGTTCAGCGCTTCAGCACGACCCGCGAGGAGCCGGCACCATGCGCGCGCACCAGGTTGAACAGCGTGCGTGCGTTGGAGGGGTGCAGGCGAACGCAACCATGGCTGGCCGGACGGCCAAGCTGGCGCACGTAGCTGGTGCCGTGGACCGCATAGCCGCCCCGGAAGAACAGCGAATGCGGCATGGCCGCGCCGTGATACTTCTTGGAGTAGTAGGTGCGGTGCATCCGCTTGATGGAATACGAACCCGTGGGCGTGCCGTAGCCGCGCCGCCCGGTGGAAACCTTCCACGTGTACTTGTGGCGTCCGTTCACATAGACGCGCATGTTCTGCTGGGAGATGTCGATCTGAGCCACGACACCGGCTTCCGCCGGGGCGCTTTGCAGTGTCAGGAATCCGGCCACAAGACCGGCAATCAGGAGAGCCATGATACGCATGGTATTGCCTCGTAGGTCAAAGCGGGCCGGCACGATGCCGCCCCTCCCTTTTTGGGCTTTTGCCCTAGAATACACCGGCCTCAGCCGCCACGAAAAACATCATCCGTCGCACTTGCCGTTGTGTAAAGCCCGAGATGGTGGCGCCAACACCCGGATTCACGCCGCAATCCGCGCCATGGTAAAGATTGAATGGCGATTCGACGGATGCGCCGGTGCGAGGGGAGGTAACGACCCGATGTGGAATTCTTCGCGTTTTACGGCCCTGCGGCGGCTTTTGGTGGCGGCGCTGGCCTGTCTCGCGCTGGGCCTTGCCGCCGGCGAGGCGCAAGCCGAGCGGCCGGCCAAGCAGCTGTTCGGCAAGGTCTCCCAGCCGGCCAATCTCGCGGCGCGGTCCATCGGGTCCTATGCGCGCGGGTGCCTCGCCGGCGCGCAGCCGCTTCCGGTCACCGGCCAGTACTGGCAGGCCATGCGCTTGTCGCGCAACCGCAATTGGGGCCACCCCGCGCTGATCGACTACCTCGAGCGCTTCGCGCGCGACGCGGTCAGCAGCGGCGACTGGTCCGGGCTTCTGGTGGGCGATCTCGCCCAGCCGCGCGGCGGGCCGATGCTGTCGGGCCACAACTCCCACCAGATCGGTCTTGATGCCGATATCTGGCTGACGCCCATGCCCGACCGCGAACTCACGCGGCAGGAGCGCGAGGACATCAGCGCGGTATCCATGCTCAAGAACGGCAAGATGGAGGTCGATCCGTCCATCTTCACCATGCAGCACGCAAAGCTGCTGGCGCGGGCAGCGAGCTACCCGGAAGTCGCGCGGATCTTCATCAATCCCGGCATCAAGCGCGCGCTCTGCGATATCCAGTGGTCGGACCGCAGCTTCCTGCGCAAGATCCGCCCCTGGGGCGGCCACCACTACCACTTCCACGTCCGGCTGAATTGCCCGCCCAATTCCGAAGGTTGCCAGGACCAGAGCCCGCCGCCCCCCGGCGATGGGTGCGGACGCGAACTCGACCTGTGGTTCCAGCCACCGCCCGCCGACGCGCCCAAGCGCAAGCCCAAGCCCCCGATAACCATGTCGTCGCTGCCGCGCGATTGCGGCACGGTCCTGCAGGTCGGCGGCGGCGGCGTCAGCGCCGCGACGATCACCGGCGGAAGCGGTGATCCCTCGTCGATCGGCAACGTTCCCTCGCCGCGACGGCGCCCGGTTCGCTAAAGGTCAGGAACCTGCGCGATCAGCGTTAATCCGCCATTAGCGCGCGTGGTGGATACTTCCCTAACGCGGCCATGCGGATGGGTTTTCGCATGCGGGTGTATCGCCGCGAAGTATCGAGTTGGAGTTGAGTATGTCGCGTATCGAAGCGGAGGCCGCTGACGGCCTCGATCGCGCGCGCGCCGAGTTCTACGAACAGCGCGCCATTTCCGGACAGTCGGACCTGACGTCCTCCCTCACCACCACGGCGGCCATGGCCGTGTTTGCGGCCATCATGGTCGTCACCGCGCCCAGCCTTGGACCCGTGGTCGAGAAGCACGTCTTCGCGGGGCTCGCCGACATTGAAGGCGAAGACGAGGGCGAGAACGCGTTGGAAACCGAGCGCCGCGTCGCGCTCATCGAGCTGGCGCTGGCCAACCCGCCGGTGAAGTTCGACACAGTGGTCGCCTACGGCGCCGACGGCAGCCCGGTTGCGACCGGCAGCATCAGCCGGCCAACGCCTGCCGCGCACGCCGCACGCAAGGTCATTGCCGACATGACGGAGACGCCGTCACCATCAACCGTGCAGGGTCTGCGCGGCACGATCGAGCCGGCCGTCACCGAGTAGAAGCCTCAGGAGGCTGCGTCGAGAACGCCGGTGGGGCAGGTGACGCCCGTTCCGCCGAGCCCGCAATAGCCGCCCGGATTCTTGGCGAGATACTGCTGGTGATAGGCCTCCGCGAAATAGACCGTCGGCGCCGGTTGGATTTCGGTGGTGATGGTGCCGTAGCCCGCATCGTTCAGGCGCGACTGGTAGGCCTTGCGCGAGGCTTCCGCCTGCGCGATGTCCGCCCGGTCGTCCAGATAGATGCCGGAGCGGTACTGCGTGCCCACGTCGTTGCCTTGGCGCATGCCCTGCGTGGGGTCATGGCTTTCCCAGAACGTGGAAAGAAGCGCCTCCAGCGACACTTTCTCAGGCTCGTAGACGACGAGCACGACCTCGTTGTGCCCGGTCTGGCCGCTGCAGACTTCTTCATAGGAGGGGTTCGGTGTGTGGCCTGCGGCGTAACCAACCGCGGTGGTGAAGACGCCGTCCATCTTCCAGAAGACGCGCTCGGCCCCCCAGAAGCAGCCGAGGCCGAAGATCACCTGCTTGGCGCCTTCGGGGTACGGACCCTTTATCGGGGTCCCCAGAACGAAATGGTCGATTGCCGTCTGGATCGGCGTGTCGCGTCCCGGCAGCGCATCGGCTGCGGACGGCATGGTCACGGATTTGCGTAGAAAGAACATCTCTCGGCACCTTTCGTTAGATGCCGATATGGGGTGGTGCTCAGCGCAGGTCTAGCCCGGCGCGCACCTTCGTGCGCCGGCGGCCAAGGAAGGCAAAGATCAGCGCGATCACCATGAAGACCAGCGCTGCCGGCGATTTCAGGATCGACAGCATGATCGGGTCCCACAGGTAGGGATGGATGTTCCGCTCGATGATCGCCTGCGTCAGGTTCAGACCCGGCGGGGAATAGGCAAACCACATTTCGCCCAGCGACGTGATGACGAGTTCGGACGCCGCGATCGACAGCGCGCCGTCATGCACCATGGTGATGAGTGCGGCCGCGAAAATGATGAAGCCCAGGAGGCGGGCGAGAAGCCGGAACATGTTTGCCGTTGAAACCTTGCGCGCCCGCCGCCGACGGGCCGTTGAATTGCCTCGTCTCAAGTTAGTCAGCGGAAGGGGTATCAGCAAGTGCGGATCACGGAAACTTTGTCGTGTTCATGCAGTTGCAACACTTCGCGCACTCGCTTAAACACGGCCCCTGACTCTGGAAACGGGCTGCCCCGTCGCACCTGTTTGCCGCCAATGCCGGACCCTGTCCGCATCAGTGGCATGGAGCTTGACCCGGTTGGTCGAAGGCGCACGGCTTATCCCCTTGAGGATATGCATCACTTGAGATGGTGACGTACGCTTGAATACGACGACCAGGGACCTGCGCTTCGTGTGAGTTGGTATGGAGAGGTGGCCGAGTGGCTGAAGGCGCACGCCTGGAACGCGTGTATACGGGCAACCGTATCGAGGGTTCGAATCCCTCTCTCTCCGCCATCCCGTCCTGGCAGGCATTTCCGACTTCCGAGTAGAATCGAATGCCAATCCGGGACGACCGGGCTGCGAATTGTTCTCGCGGTGAGGCGGATTGCGTTACGATGGCCGCTCGGCAATCGGTCGACGACCGTGATTCAGCAAGCGGCAGCCATTCCATGAGCGACGAGAAGATCAAGGGCCCGGCGTCCTACTTTCCCTCCATCGAGACGAAATACGGCCAGCCCATTTCCCATTGGAAGGATATGGTCCGCGCAGGGCTTCCCGCGAAGCACATGGAACTGGTCGCCATGCTGAAAGAGCAGCACGGGCTGGGGCATGGCCATGCCAATGCCATCGTGGCTCATACCCTTGCCGAGACGAACCCGGACTGACTTCCCGCGAAGTGGGGCCGGATTACGCCGCGCCGTTCACCCCTCGAATGTCCCTGCCTCGCCTTCGCGGTAGCCGGTTCGCGCGGGCAGCGGCGGCTGGCCGCAAGCCGAACACACAACCTCTGGCGTGCGCGGCGTGCCGTCGGCTTTGTCGAGGAAATGCATGGTCGGGCGCGCGCCGGGCATCAGCCAGCGGTCGCCCCACGTCTTCATCAGGATCATCGGCCCGTAGATCTCGAGGCCCATGGCGGTGACGGCGTAGCCCGCACCGCCGCCGGCCGGGCGCGCCACCATGCCCGCCTCGGTGAGGAACTGAAGCCGCTGGGCAAGGATGTTGCTGGCGATCTGCAAGTTTTCCAGAAAGTCCTGGAAGGTGTGGTTTCCGTGGAACATCTCCCGCAGGATGAGGAAGGTCCAGCGGTCACCAACGATGGACAGCAATCGCTCCATGGAGCAGGCGCGCACGCCCATGTGGCCTTGCGCCTTCACGATGCGCCGCCGTCGCGGTTCCTGGCGGCTCTTCGCCCGCCAGTAGTTCGCTTCAAGCCGCACCGCCATGTGGCGCGGGTCCACCCGCTCGCCGGTCTCGGCCCACACGATGCGCGGTGAGAACCAGCTTCGACAGTCATGGTGGAACAGCGCCAGCGGCGGCACGCCCTGCGCCAGCCAGTCATCACCGAAGCGCATGAACCCCAGGTAGATCGGGAACAGCTCGCGCCCGCTTTCGCTTAAAGCGTAGGTCTTCCATGACGAGCCTTCCGCGTGGCTTTCCGTCTCGATCAGCCCGTCCTCGACAAGCTTGGTGAGGCTGGTCGAAAGCGTTGCGCGCGGAATTTCCAGCGTGCGCACGAAATCGGAAAAGCGCCGCGCGCCGAAGAAGATTTCCCGCACGATGAGGAAGGCCCAGGGCTGCGAGAGCAGGGTGATGGTGTCGCCCATCGCGCAGTTGCGCTCGCAGCCGGACGGGACATGCCGGTCCGGCCGCTCACCCGCTGCGGTATCAGGCGTCATGATGGCGGGGGAGGCAGGCGTCACGGTGAATTCGGGCTTTCTCTCGTCAGCGCGGCGATGCCTCGGAAACCTCGCCGGCAAGTTCCATCTCGCGCATGCGAAAGCGTTGCACCTTGCCGCTCGCGGTTGCGGGAAACTCTTTCACGATTCGCACGAGCGCCGGGATCTTGTAGGTGGCGATTTCGCCCTTGCAGGCGGCTCGCACGCTGTCGGCATCGATATCCGCGCCGCTGGCCGGCTTCAACCAGCACGCGACGATCTCGCCATACTTGTCGTCAGGCAGCCCGAAGACATAGGCCTCGCCGATGCCCTGCACGGTGAGCAGGAATTCCTCGATCTCGCGCGGATAGACGTTCTCGCCGCCCCGGATGATCGTGTCCTTGATGCGCCCGACGATCTGCACGTAGCCGTCATCCGTCATCACGGCCATGTCGCCGGAATGCATCCAGCCCTCGGCATCGATGGCCTGCGCGGTTTCCTCCGGCTTTTTCCAGTAACCGCGCATCACCGAGTAACCGCGCACGCACAATTCGCCGCGCTGCCCGCGCGGCAACGTCTCGCCGCTTGCTGGGTCCACCACCTTGGCGTCCAGGTGGGGGTGGATGCAGCCGACGGTCGAGACGCGAATGTCGTTGCTGTCATCCGGCAGCGACTGGAAGGAAATCGGCGAGGTTTCCGTCATCCCGTAGACGACGGTGATCTGGCCCATGTTCATACGTGCCACCGCCCGGCGCATGGTCTCGATGGGGCAAGGCGCGCCGCCCATGCAGCCGGTTCGCAGCGAGGAAAAGTCGCCCTTTGCAAAGTGGGGGTGATCGAGCAGCGCCATGTACATCATCGGCACGCCGTAGAAGGCAGTACAGCGCTCCGACACAATTGCTTTGAGGCAGGCGACGGGGTCGAAGCTCTCGCCCGGCAGGACGATGGCGCTGCCGTGGGTCAGTGCGGCGAGCGCGCCAAGCCCGATCCCGAAGCAGTGAAAGAACGGGACCGGCAGGCAGATCGTGTCGTCTGGAGAAAACCGCTGCCGTTCGCCGACGAAATGACCGTTGTTGAGCAGGTTGCGATGGGTGAGCAACGCGCCCTTGGGCTTGCCCGTCGTTCCTGAAGTATACTGGATGTTGCAAGCGTCTTCGGCGGTGACCTTCTTTTCCGTGTCGATCAGTGCCGCAGTGGAAACTTCGGCGGCTTTGGAAAGGAACTGCGCCCACCCGGTTTCACGGTCCTGCGTGCCGAAAAATACCACGTGCTCAAGGGCTGTGAGACGTGGACGCACCGCCGCGACCGCGTCGACGTAGGAATAGTTGCGGAAGGCAGGCGCAGCGAACAGGAAGCGCGCGCCTGAATCGTTCAGCGCATAGGCCATTTCTTCCGCTCGGAAGGCCGGGTTCACCGTGACGACAATCAGCCCGATGCGCGCCGCAGCATGATGCAGGATCGGCCAGTCGATCCGGTTCGGGCTCCAGATCGCCAGCCGGTCGCCCTTCGCCGCGCCGTGCGCCAGCAGCGCGCGGGCCACGCAGTCCACTTCGGCATCCAGCTCGCGATAGGTCAGTCGCCGGTTCTCGAACAGGCTCGCGATGGCAAGGTTGTCGGGATGGGTTTCGGCAGTACGGCGAAGTGCCGCGCCGATGCTGATCTCAAGCAGCGGCGGCTCGGCGGGGCCGGAGATGATGGAAGGCTCGCGCATCGCTCAGGCCGCCGACCGTTGTTGTGTCGTGGTGGAAAGCGCGCCGTCGAGTGCGGTCCCCTCCGGGTCGGCAAGTGCCGCGGTGCGTGCTGCCGCCAGTTGCGGGGCGATTGCTTCCCCGCGCTGAATCGCCGGCTCCACGAGCTGCGAGAAGATGCGCTCGAAGTTCTCCACGCCGCGCCGGTAGGTGCTGCCATATCCCTTCACGAGGTCGGCACAGCGCGCGGTTTCCACGCCAAATGCGTAGTCGACTTTCGCGGCGCTGCAGACACCATCGATCCAGCGGCGCGTCAGGTCGCACTCGCGCGCGTGCCGCCATGATTTCCGCCGCAGCGCCTTCATCCGCGCCAGCAGCCGGAACATCAGGTGCCCGGTGAGCGTATCTGCGCGCAGGTGCAGCCCGACGTGGAAGCGCTCCAGCCGACCGCGCATTTCAAGGCTGTCGAGCAGGCGCTGCCCCATGCGCTCCGGCAGCAGCGCGCAAAGCTCCTCCGGGCCGGGCTTCAGGTAGTCGGTGACGTGAATGACGGTCTCGTCGCCCGCCATGGATTCCGCGCGGATGCCGGCGAGGCGATCGGGCCGCGTCTTCAGGTCGGCAACCCGCATCACGTCCTCGTAGGTCATGCGCAGTGCGAGGTGGCGCGCGGCCTCGTTGGTCAGCATCCAGCCCCGGCTTGCACCGCCAAGGTCACGGTCGAGATCGGCGACATCGAAAACGCAGGCGAGGTATTGCTCGGCCCAGTCCTGGTCCTGGTAGTCCATACAGCGGGCAAAACCGTTGCCAGCGATGAACCGGGTTTCCAGCGGCAGGTTGGCCACGGCTTTCTCGCTCGCCGTGTCGAGTTCAAGCGCGCCGCGCCCTTCGCTTTGCACGTCCGGCAGCAGACCCTGGCTCGCCGCATCGAAGCCGGTCCGGTATCCGGCCATGTTCGCCTCGACCGCCTTGCCGGATGCCTTCAATGCGTCCTCGAAATGCAGCGGCTCCACGGGTAGCGCACCGGAGCCGGCGAGCGCGCCCAGCAGGATCGAGTTCATCACCGTGCCGGTGCGCTCGGCAACGGCGTTCATGTCGAAGACGATGGCGCGCTTCGAGAAGTCGTGGACGACCTTCAGCGCCCGTTCGGTATCGAAGCGCCCGTCGCCCATCTGGATCTTTTCAGGCGTCGCGAACACCCGGTGCGCCGAGGCGATCATCGTCGTACGGTCCGGCGAGATAAGTCCGTTCTGCACCGCGCGCGCGGCCTCGACGATCTCGGACGCCACCATCACGTCGACGCGGCCCGGAACCGGGTTGAGCGCCAGCACCGGCCGCCGCTCGCCAAGCTCGTCCAGCGGGATGCGGCAATACTCGATGTAATAGGTTGTCGCGCCGGTACGCTGCGCCACACCGGGGATCGACGTGCCCTGTGCATAGAGCCCCGCGCGCCATAGCGCGTCGGTGATCCATCCCGCCAGCACGCCGCCGCCTTCGCCACCCAGAGCGGCGATGAGGATGGAGCCTGTTTCGTCGCGCGTTGCGCTCACCGTGCCATCTCCCGCGCCGGGCTGATCGCACCGATGGCCATGCGGCGCACGCGCGCCAAAGCCCGGTCGAACCAGTTCGGGTTCTGGATGATGTCGGTGCGGTAGAAGGAGGGGCACAGGATTGCCGCGTGGGCGATCTCGCCGCAATTGCCGCAGCCCAGGCACCCGTTGGTGACATGCGCAACCGGGCTGGTGCGCAGCGGATCGCGCGGCTGCTTGATGGTCAGCGTCGGGCAGGCCGAAAGCCGGATGCAGGAATGGTCGCCGGTGCAGGTGTCCTCGTCGACACCGTAGCGGGTCCGCACCACGCGCTTTCCGCTGGCCAGCGCCTTGGCGGTCTTCGGCTTCTCGCGCCGCTGCCGCGCCAGCATGCACTCGCCGTCGGCGATGATGACGCGCAAGCCCTTGCCCCTGGCGCGCACGGCATCCTTCAGCGCGTCCACCATCCGCCCGACGCGGTAGGCGGGGATCTCGCGCACCCACTTGACGCCGATGCCCTTCAGCGCGGCGGCAATGTTCATCTCGCTTGCCTGGTCGCGCGAGTTAGTACCCGTCGACGGGATGTGCTGGTGACCGGTCGCGGCGGAATAGCCGTTCTTGAGGATGACGAGCACGCCTTCGTCCTTGTTGTAGACGTGGTTGGCGACGGACGTCGTCAGCCCCTGGTGCCAGAACCCGCCATCGCCCATGATCGAGACGACCGGATTCTTCATCATCGACGACAGCCCCGTCGAGGAGGCGAGACCCAGCCCGTAGCCGAGGATCGTGTTGCCGACCTTGAACGGCTCCAGGGTTGCGAAGCTGTGGCAGCCGATATCGGCGCTGACGTGCAGCTTTCCGACCTGCTCCTCGACGAGATTGATCGCGCCGAAAACGGGCCGTTCCGGGCAGCCGGTGCAAAAGCCCGGCGGGCGGCCCGGCACCGGTTCGCCGAGCACGTCCAGGGCTGCGCGCTTGCGGTCATCGATTGCCTTCACCGCCTTCATTGGCGGTGCGGCGGCGATCTGCGCCGACTTGGCAAGCCCGAGAAACTTCGAGATGCCTTCCATCAATACGCCGGCAACATATTCGCCCGCCATCGGCAGCACGTTCTTGCCATGGACGCGGGTGGAGACGTCGGCATCCGACAGCAGCGCCTTGATGTCCTTTTCGATGAAGTTCGGCTGGCCTTCCTCGACGACGAGGACGGCCCGCTTGTCCTTGCAGAACTCCTCCACCTCGTCTGGCACCAGCGGATACACGCAGTTCAGCACGTAGAGCGGGATATCGCTGTTGCCGAACGTGTCGGCGAGGCCGAGTGCGCGCAGCGCGGCGATGACGTGATTGTACATGCCGCCCTGCAGCACGATGCCGATGTCGGAGGCCTCGCCGGCGCGCATTTCGTTGATCTTGTTCTCGGCGATGAAGCGGATCGCCGCCGGCCAGCGCACGTCGACCTTCAGCTTTTCCTGCACGTAGGTCGCGGGCGGCAGCGAGATGCGGTCCTTGTGGAAGACCGGCTCGGGAATCACGTTATTGAGATTGAATTCCGGCTGCTTGTTGTCGCGCGCGGTGAACGCGCCGGTCATGTGGCAAACGCGGATGCGCAGCTCCATCAGCACCGGCGTGTTGGAGGCCTCGGAAAGCTCGAAGCCCTTCTCCACCATGTCGACGATCAGTTGCAGGTCCGGGCGCGGGTCGAGCAGCCAGAGCTGCGACTTCATCGCGATTGCGTGCGTGCGCTCCTGGATGATGCTGGAGCCTTCGCCGTAATCCTCGCCGATGATGACCAGCGCGCCGCCGACAACGCCGGGCGATGAGAGGTTCGACAGCGCGTCCGCCGCGACATTGGTCCCGACGATGGACTTGAAAGTGACAGCGCCCCGGATGGGATAGTTCACCGAGGCCGACAGCATGGCTGCCGCCCCGGCCTCGTTGGCGTTGGTTTCCAGATGAATGCCGAGATCGCGCAGCAGGTCGCCGGCGTCGCCCAGAACGTCCACCAGAGCGGAAACGGGCGCGCCCTGGTAGCCGCCGACATAGGACACACCCGATTGCAGCAGCGCCTTGGTGACCGCGAGAATGCCCTCGCCGGTAAAGGTCTCGCCGTCACCGAGGGTGAGTTGTTCGACCTCTTTGCGGAACGAGCGCTCGGGCATGGCGGTGGACCTCAGGCCTGGTCCTGCTTCATGGCCGCGATGCGTTTCTTCAGCTTGTCGAGCGGCATGACCGCGCGCTGGTGCGTGAAGGACCCGATGACGGCGCCCTTGCGGCTGACCTCGGCTTCGAACTCGGCACGCCGGCCGTCGAACTGGGTCATGTGCACGCGAATGTGAACCGTGTCGCCCTCCACCGCACCGCCAAGATGCTGGAGCTGTGCGCCGACGCCGACGCTGTCGTTGCCGTCCGCCAGGTGCTGGAGCAGCAGGTCGCGGCAGGCCATTTCTACATCGAGCAGCATCCGCGGCGTGCCGTAGACGCGCAGGTCCGGCCCGAGAAATGTCACCAGCCGAGCCTCGTCGATCACGAGGTCGCGCTCCAGTACGTCGTCACTGCTCATCTTGGCTCCGTTGTGGTTCATATATGCAAATCAGCGCTGGCGTCTTTTCCAGTCATGGAAAGCGTATACGCATTGCCCCCCACAATAAACCCGTGCAACCATCCTTCGTAACACGATTTTTCCCCACCATGCGCCGCCTTAATTGCGAATATGAACCACTTATGCGATGAGATGGTCATTGGAATTGTCGCAGGCAGGAGATGCGGTCATGACGGGTGCGCAATCGGAGATCATGGACGCGGGGCGAGGCGGCCCTGACCTCACCGGTGATTTCGACGTGGACAGCGCAGCCTTCTCGGACCACTGGACCGGGCAACTTGCCGAACTCGACGCCCTGCCGCCAAAGGCGCAGCGCAGTGCGGCGCAGCAGGAGCAGGCCGTGGCCCTGTTGAAGGCAGGGCGCGAAGCGCGAAAGGCTTATCTCCGGCGTCACGCCGCCGCACTCTATCGCGCGCTAACCGATGATCTGACACGACACGTGCGCATGGAGGCGCTTTGCTTCGATGCCGCCGACAAGGTTCCGGGGCTGGTGCCGGACCGGGCGCGGATCGAGGCGGAGAACCAGCTCGACCAGAAGGACAAGGACGGCCACGAGATCGACCAGGGCTACCTGTTCAACTACTTTCTGGCGGATCGCGACTGCGGGCTGCACCTGTGCCACACGATGATGCTGCCGCGCGCCGAGGCACTGGAGCTCGCGCCGCGCCTCAAGACCGAGGATCGCATCGACCTTGGTACGGCGGTCTACGAGCGCAAGGGCGACGTCTCCACCGTTTACATCAAGAACCCGCGCTACCTGAACGCCGAGGACGACAGCACCGTTCACAGCGTGGAGACGGCTGTCGACCTCGCGCTGCTGGACGAGCGCACGTCGATCTGCGTGCTGCGCGGCGCGGCCATCGACCGCGGCAAGTACGAGGGTCGCGGGGTCTACTGCACCGGCATCAACCTCACGCAGCTCTACCGCGGCAACATCTCCTACATCTGGTACCTCGTCCGCGAGTTCGGCTTCATCAACAAGATGTATCGCGGCCTGGCGCGCGACGGCGTTCCCCCCGACGAGATCTTCGGCGACACGCACGAAAAGCCGTGGGTTTCACTGGTCGAGAAATTCGCCATTGGCGGCGGCTGCCAGTACCTGCTGGTCTGCGACTACGTGCTGGCCGGGTCCGATGCCTACCTCACGCTGCCGGCCCGCAAGGAGGGGATCATCCCCGGTGCTGCGAACCTGCGCATGTGGAAATTCACCGGCGACCGGCTGACGCGGCAGGCGGTGATGTATGACCGGCGCATCGACTGCGACACAGCAGAAGGCAGGCTCATCTGCGACGAGGTGGTGCCGCCTGAGCAACTGGAATCCGCGCTCGCCGACGTGACGTCGCGGCTGACGAACTCCGGCGTGGTCAGCGCGGCGAGCAACCGGCGCTGTTTCCGCATCGCCGCCGAGCCGCTGGACGTCTTCCGTGAGTACATGGCGGTCTATGCCCGCGAGCAGGCCTATTGCCACTTCTCGCCGGCGCTCATTTCCAATCTCGAAAGGTTCTGGAACGCAAGCCAGCGCGCGGCCTGAGGGTTGGCGCCGGCGCGCCTCACGGTTCGTTCTGGTAGGCTCGCGCCACGCTCTCCACGTCGCCCAGCGCGACGTAGTGCAATTCGCGTGCAAGCCGCAGCATGGGCTTGGTGAGGAAGAACAGCGAGCCGAACAGGAAGCACCAGATCGCCGGGGTCTGGTACTGCTGGAAAAAGAACAGCGCGGAGCCTGCGACGAACAGCACCGCAGCGGTCACGTCTGCCGCCGTGAACGCGATTTCATAAGCCGCGTAAACAGCTTCATGGCGCGGTGTCTTGCGCCGGTTGTCTGGATCGAAGATAGCCATGGCTGCCTCCGGTTTCGTCGGATGAATGTCAGCGCGTCAGCGAAGCCCGGTCAGGATTTCGCCAGTTGCCTGATTGAGCGTGAAGACGATGATGCGCGGCACCTGCACGTCGTTCTCGAAGATGCTGCCCGGCACCGTGAACGTCAGCCCGGTCGCCGGATCGTAGCTCGCGTCCAGCTGCCCGAAGTCCAGCCCCGGAAACCCGATGCCCGGCGCATACGAAATCACGCGGCACTGCCGGTCGCCGAGTTCGCTGCGCGGCGGCGACAGCACCAGTGAATGCAAGGCCCCCGCAGCCGGTTCCACGGTGTCCAACAAAGCGATGCGGACCTCCCCGTTGGAGAAGGTGCGCGTGTAGTCACCCCACGGTTCGACGAGGTTGCGCGCCGAGGCGACCCAGTCGCAATCGTTGACGCTTTGCGCCTGCCCAGCGAATGGATACAGCGTCGCTGCGGCCAGTGTTGCGAGGCCAACTGCCCCTGCCCGGAATGGGC
Source organism: Tepidamorphus sp. 3E244 (assembly GCF_046159835.1). Classification (NCBI taxonomy): domain Bacteria; kingdom Pseudomonadati; phylum Pseudomonadota; class Alphaproteobacteria; order Hyphomicrobiales; family Tepidamorphaceae; genus Tepidamorphus; species Tepidamorphus sp. 3E244. The sequence continues at coordinate 124,859 of NZ_JBJXCY010000001.1, forward strand.
GTGTCGGAACTGATCTTGCCAATTATCCATCTCCTGTCCTTGCCAGCGACGAGGGGCCAGAATGCCTCGCCGCGCGGCTTGCGTCAGCCCTCGAATTCGCCATTGAGAAAAGCCGGTATCTGCGCACCGTTTGCCGCGTGCTTCACGATCCGGTCTGCTGCCGACAGCGCCAGGCCGATGGCGACGTCCATGTCGATATACTTGAAGGTCGCCAGCCGCCCGACGAAGCTGACGCCCGATGTGCCCCGCGCCGCCGACACGTAGTCTGACAGCGTCGATGACCCGTCCGCGAGATTGACCGGGTAGTAGAGCCGGTCGCCGGGTCCTGCTTCGCGCGGTATCTCATACGAGATGATCGTTTCGTCGTGGCTCTCCCACGGCGCGAACCACTTGTGCTCGGTGATGCGCGTCTGTGGAACATCCTCGCCGGGATAGTTCACGCTCGTCGCTGGCAGTGCCGTCCCTCGCTGGCGTTCGTGCCGGAAGTCGAGCGTGCGATAGGCGAGCCGCCCGTGGGCATGGTCGAAATAGGCATCCAGCGGGCCCGTATAGATCGTGTGATCGAAGCCGGCTTCTGCCCGGAATGCCGCCGCGTCGCAGCCGTATTGAACATCGATGCCCGGATGATCGAGCATCGCCTGCGTCATCGCGGTGTAGCCCTCGCGCGGAATCGCGATGCGGGCATGGTGGAAGTAGTTGTCGTCGTGGTTGAAGCGCACCGGCAACCGCGCAAACACCTTCGCTGGCAGGTCCGTCGGCGCGCGGCCCCACTGCTTGCGGGTGTAGCCGCGAAAGAACGCGCCATAGAGTTCCGGCCCGATGGTTGCGAGCGCGGCTTCTTCGAAGTTGCGCGGCTCATGGTCGAGCACGACGCGACGGCTGGCGATGAAGGCCTCCGCCTCCGCGCTGTCCATCTGGTCTTTGAAGAACGCGTTGATCGTGTCGAGATTGATCGGGATCTGGAAATGCTGCCCGTCGTGACTCGCCACCACCTTGTGGCGATAGGGCATGAAGTCCGCGAACCGCTCGACGAAATCCCAGACGGCTGGATTGTAGCTGTGGAAGATGTGCGGCCCGTGATGGTGCACCATGATGCCGGTTTCGGCGTCACGCGCCGTGTGGCAGTTGCCGCCGGGATGGGCCTCCGTCTCCAGCACGCGGACGTTCGCGCCGGCCTCGGCCAGTACACGGGCGATGGTTGCACCGGAAATGCCGGCGCCCACGATCAGGAAATTCACGTCACCCGCTCCAACCTTGCCCACTGCCGCAACGCAGGGGTCGGGTTACAGGATCGAGCGTTGGAGGTCGAGTGATCGGAATGCTGCTTTGATGACCGCCAAAAAAAAGAGGCGGTACCGCAAGCGGCACCGCCTTGTTCTCACAGAGGGGAGAGAAGGTCGTGTGGGCCGGCGGCCGAAGCCGCCGGAACCGTGTCAGTCTCAGGCAGCCTTCTCGGCTGCGGAATTGCGCGCCAACAGGGCGTTGACGATTGCGATCGTCTCTTCGGCTTCGTCGTTGGCGAGGCCGAGCTGCTTGCCGATCTTCTGCACGAGGCAATCGACGCGCTCGATCTGGGTCGCACCGCTGTCCACGGAACGGGCAGCAGACGAGGGCTTCAGCAGCTTCTTCGCCGCATTGGCGTATTTCTCGAAGGGCACCTGGTCTTCCGGATCGGCGCCGAGCTTGCGGGCGATCTCGTCAACGTAGTGGTACAGGCCCTCGGACTTTTCCGGGTTCGTGTGCACCGCGTCCTTGATGGAGCGCAGGCCGTCCTTGGTCATGCAGCGATAGTTGCCGGTGATGAGCATGCTCCACTTGGCAAGCGGCACGAACAGGGAATCGAACTTCTTCAGCTTCACCGGCACGTCGTTGCCGTCGATCGTCACGGCGGCAATGTCGTCTTCCATTGCCTGCAGCATCTCGTTGTGCTCCGGGCAGGCGAAGGCGGCAGCCTTGAAGTTGGTCGGCAGGCCGACCTGCAGCACGTTGGCTTCGCATTCCGGCGGGCGGAAAGCCTGCGGATCGGGGCTGCACAGCGTGACGAGCTCCGGGTCGAACCCGTCCCACACGCGCGGATTGGCGTAGCAGCCTTCCAGGTCGTCGCAGTTGATGCCTTCGATGCGGCGCAGGTAGGCCAGCGGCGGCATGTTCATGATGGACAGGCACGGCACGCGGGCCTCCGCGATGCGCTTCATCAGCGTGGCAACGCTGGATGCGCCATACTGCGGCTCGGACATCGCCAGGCCGACCATGTCGTAGTCGCCCGGATTGGCATCTTCCGGCGTCACGGCATTCAGCTTGCCCGGCAGGTCGCCGGAGCGGATCGCGCGAAAATCGTCTTCGCCGCGCAGCTTGATGCGGACTTCCGTGCCCTTGGAATTGATGAGTTCGGCGGTCTGCGTGCGGCACACGAGCGTTACGTGGTGCCCGGCCATGAGAAGCTTGGTTCCCAGAAGCGAGCCGTAGGACGCGCCGAGAATGAGGACGTTGTAAGCCATGTTATGTTTCCTCCTCGTGTGCGGGGTTTTCGCGTTTTGCAGTGCTGACTGCGTAGCGATTCAACACCTGATTGATGAAAAGGTAACAGTCGGTGACTGCAAAGGCAGCATAATTCGTGTAAATGTGATACCAGTGTAATTGACATTACCAATGTTTTGTTAAAATGTTAATTTATGTGAATTCTGTTAACGCGGGTCTCGAGGCATGGAAAAAACACTGATTGGGCCGCAGTTGCGCCAGTTGCGGCGCGAGCGCGGACAGACCCAGGCCGAGATGGCGCAGGCACTGGGCGTGAGCACCGCCTACGTCAACCTGTTGGAAAACAACCAGCGCAGCCTGTCCGTGAAGATGCTCATGGCCCTGTCGACCGCCTATGGCGTCGACTGGCGCGACCTGATGAAGGACGATTCCGCGCACCGGCTGGCAAACCTGCGCGATGTCAGCCGCGATCCTATCTTCGGCGACGACGTGCCGGATATCCAGGAGTTGCGCGCAGCCCTCGACCACGCGCCCAAGCTCGTCGAGCAGTTCCTCAGCCTGTATCGCAGCCACCGCGCGGCGCTGGACAAGATGATGCAGCTTGGCAGTGAGGCGAGCGCGGGCGACCTGCTGCGCTCGGCGCCCGAGACCGTGATCCACGACTTCTTCCGCGATCACTCCAACTATTTCCATGATCTGGAGAAGGCCGCGGAGAACCTGCGCGACAGCGAGCCCTTCGGGTCCGACGATGTCTACTACATGCTCAAGCGCCGCCTGCAGGAACGCCATGGCACGCAGGTGGAAATGCTGCCCGTCGGCAAGATGCAGGATACGTTGCGCTACCACGACGAGAGCGCCGGCATCGTCTACCTGTCGGAAGTGCTGGACTACCAGAACCGCTCGTTCCAGCTTGCCCACACCCTGTGTTTGATCGAATTCGCGGTGACGCTCGACAAGCTGACGCGCGATTCAGGCGTCATGTCGGAGCGCGAGATCACCCGCTGCCAGGTGGAACTGGCGAACTATTTCGCCGCCGCCTACCTCATGCCCTACAAGGCCTTCTACAAGGCAGCGGAGGACACCCGCTACGACGTCGACATGCTGGCTGCGATGTTCGGCGTGTCCTTCGAGCAGGCCTGCCACCGGCTGACGACATTGCAGCGGCGCGGCTGCCGCGGCGTGCCGTTCTTCTTCCTGCGGGTGGACAAGGCGGGAAACGTCACCAAGCGCTTCAACTCGACGTCGTTCACGCTCGCCGAGTATGGCGGCGCCTGCCCGGTGTGGAACATCCATACCTCGTTCCGCACGCCGGGCATCATTATCCCGCAGTTCGTCGAACTGCCTGACGGCGAGCGTTACTTCACCATTTCACGCACGACCGAGCGTCCGGCCTTCTCCAGCCAGACGCAGGACCGGCGGCTGGCGCTGGCGCTGGGGTGTGAACTCAAGCACGCGCCGAAGATCGGCTATGCCCAGTCATTCAACCTGGAAAACGAGGCGCTGTTCAGCCCCATCGGGATCAACTGCCACCTGTGCCCGCGCCAGGCCTGTTCCCAGCGCGCGCACCAGCCGATCCTCGTCGACCTGCCGATCGACACCCGCCGGCGCGGCAACACCCGCTACGAGAGCTGATGCTCCGTAGGCTTATTTCTCGACGATGACGTCGAAGCCGCCGAAGATCATCCGCATTCCGTCAAATGGAACGGTATCGGGATCGAACATCGGCTTCATCTCTTCCATGGCGGCGGCCATGCCTTCGTCGCGCACCTTGCGTGACGGCCAGCGGATCCACGAGAACACCACCGTTTCGTCGGCTTCCTTCTTCACCGCCATGGGGAAGGACGTGACCTTGCCGTCCGGGACGTCCTCGGCCCAGCACTCGATCACTTCCGTCGCACCATTCTTGCGGAACGAGGCCGCGGCCTTCTCCGCCATGTCGATGTAGACGTCCTTTTTGTCCGTCTTCACCGCAACGAGAAACCCATCCACGTAGCTCATCGATCTTATCCTTTCAGGCAGCGGCAAGCGCGGCTGCATCGATCTTGGTCATTGTCATCAGCTTCTGCATAACGCGGGCCGCCCGATCCGGGTCCGGTCCGCTCATCAATTCCGGCAACACCTTCGGCACGATCTGCCAGCAGATGCCGAACCGATCGGTCAACCAGCCGCAGCGTCCGGGCTTGCCCGCGCTGGTCAGCGCGTCCCACAACCGGTCCACCTCCGCCTGATCCTCGCACAGACCGAGATGGAGAAGGAGGCGTTGAAGTCCTGGTCGGCATTTCCGTTCATCGCGATGTAGACGGTGCCGCCAAGCTCGAACTCCACCAGGACCGGGCGGCCATTGTGGTTGCCCACGCGGCTGAGGATGCGGGAGCCCGGCAGCAGGCTCACGTAGAAGTCTGCCGCCTCTTCCGCCTCGCTGTAGAACCACAGGGTCGGCGCGGCCCCGCCGGTCTTGCGCTTGTCGGTCATCTACACCTCCAGCGACTTCGCCAGTTCTTCAAGCTGGTCGGTGGCCTTCCCCCAGCCTTCCTCGAAGCCCATCTTCTCGTGGCTTTCATGGTCCTCGGCGCTCCAGTGGAGGGCGCGCGCGAGGTAGCGGGTCTTTCCCTCGCCGGCATCTTCCAGCTCGATGATCGTCGTCATGAAGGCCTTGCCGGAGGGCTTCCAAGCCTGCGTGTAGGCATCGGTCATCACCAGCTTTTCGTTCTCGACCACCTCGAGGTAGACGCCGGGATTGGGAAATTCCTCGCCTTCGGGACTGCGCATGGTGATGAGGATCTTGCCGCCGGGACGCACGTCGAGTTCGGCCGACGGCGTCTCGTAGGGCTTGGGCGTGAACCATCGTTTCAGCAGTTCCGGCTCCGTCCAGCAGCGCCAGACATTCTCGCGGCGCGCATCCAGCACGCGGTCGATGGACAGTTCGTACTCGTGGGTCGGAGTGGTCATTCGTCGGGCTTTCGGTTGGTGTGGGGGATCACATGGCGTCGAAGGCGGCCTGCATCTCGGCAGGCGTCATCTCGCGCAGACGGTGGGCGAGGGACCAGCGGTGTCCGAACGGGTCCTCGATCACGCCGTAGCGGTCGCCCCAGAACATGTCGGAAGCGGGCATCACTACCTTCGCGCCAGCGACCTCCGCCCGGTTGATCCACGCGTCGGCATCGTCGACGCAGAGATGGATCGTGACGGGCGTTCCGTTCAGTTCCTTCGGCGAGCGCGTGCCCCATTCCGGATGCGCTTCCGCCAGCATGATGGTGACGCCGTTGATGGTGACGCTTCCATGCAGCAGCGTGCCGGCCTTGTCGGTCAGCCGAACGGGATCGGTCGCGCCGAATGCCGTCTCGTAGAAATCCATGGCCTTATGCGCGCTATTGCAGACCATGTGCGGCGCCATGGCGAAGGGGGCTGGGCCATTTTCTGTTTGCTCGGACATCTTCCTTCAGTGCTCCGTTTGTTGCTGGCGCGCGGCGGCAACCGCATCGGCCGGAAAAAGCGATGAGACATAGGCAATCAGGTGATCGACGCTCTGTTCGGCGATGGCTTGGTCGTTCTTCGCCTTGGCGAGGATGAACGCGCCCTGCAGCACGGCCTGCGTGTGCCATGCGAGGCTTTCAGGCGACCAGGCTGCATCGGGCGCATGCATTGCCTTCGCCGCTGCCAGGTCGGCCGTTATCGGCTCGGTATGCAGCGCGATGGTGTGCTCGCAGGCAATGCGGATGGCAGGGTGCGACTCGTGCACTTCCTGCAGCATCGTGCCCGCCACGCAGCTGATCTCGGAGATGCGCCCGTCGAGGATGTTGCGGCGCAGGTCGAGATAGCCGAGCACCCGCGCCAGCGGATTCTCCAGCGCGCGATGGGGCGCTGCGGCGAACATCCCGCCCGTCACCTCCGCCCAGTGCTGTGCGGCGGCGATGCCGAGGTCTTCCTTGCTGGCGAAATGGTGGAAGAACGCGCCCTTGGTGACGCCCGCCGCCTTGCAAAGGTCGTCGACGGTCGTCGCGCCGTAACCCTTGCTGCGGATCACGTTGAAGGAGGCATCGAGGATGCGCCGTCGGGCTTCGCCCCGGGGGATGCGTGGTTGCTTGCTCATGACGATATACATACCGACCAGTTGGTATGGTTGTCAATGGCATGGTGTCGCTGAGGAAGAACCGGTCCGCTGAATGCGGCGCCCGAGGATGTTCAGTCGTTGAGGCGCTTGGCCGCCTCGTGCCGAACGGTTTCGATGATCCGCACGTCCCTTCTCGGGAAGGGAATGTCGATTTCCGCTGCCTTCAGTGCATCCCACAGCGCGAGATAGACATTGCCGCGCACATTCGTGATGCCGTTCGAGGGATCGTGAATCCAGAACCGCAAAAGCAGGTCGATGGCGGAATCCCCGAAGCCGACGATGTGGCAGACAGGCGCCGGACTCTGTGAGACGCGCTCCACATTTGAGGCAGCCTCGCGCGCGACCTTGCGGACCTGGTGCGGATCGCTCTCGTAGGAGACGCCGAAGGCGATATCCAGCCGCACGAGGTTGTTGGTGTGCGACCAGTTCACCACTTGCCCGGTGATGAGATCCTCGTTCGGGATCAGGTATTCCTTGCCGTCACGTGTGACGACCGAGACGTATCGCGCCCCCAGCGAGGAGATCCAGCCGAAGGTCTCCCCAAGCGAAATCACGTCGCCCGGCTTGATCGACTTGTCGACCAGCAGGATGACGCCGGACACGAGGTTGGAGACGACCTTCTGCAGGCCGAAGCCCAAGCCAAGCCCGATGGCGCCCGACAGCACGGTGATGCTCGTCAGGTCGAAGCCGATGGACTGCAGCGCGATGATGATCGCGGTGCCGAACAGCAGCAGGCGCGCCATCTTGTCGGTCAGCACCCGCATGGACGGCGACATGTCGTTGATGGCCTCGACGCGCCGCGAGATGGCACCCGAAAGCCAGCCGGCCGCCGTGAGCAGGACCGCCAGCATGAGTGCGGCCTTCACCACCAGCAGCAGCGATATGCGCACTTCGCCAAGGTTCAGCGCGAGCCCGTCGAGAACCTGCGACGCCCGCTCGGTCTGACCCAGCACCGTGAGCGCCGCAAAAATCCAGACAGACCACGTGACGATGAACCGGAGCAGCTTGTTGCGCACCAGCCGTGAGGCGATGGTTACGAACACCCAGGCGGCTGCGAGGTTGAGCGCGATTCCGAGATAGAAGCTGCGGCTCGGCCATGTCATCGTGCGCATGGCAAACAGCGCAAGGCCGATCAGCAGCACGAAGATGATGGGGCGCAGCCGCCGCGCGACGACGAGGATCATGCGCATCCGCGACGGGCGCTTGTCATCGAACCCGCGCATCCAGGCGTCGATTCGCGGCTCCAGTCGCTGTGAGATCACGTGCGCGATGGCAAGGCAGGCGAGAATGATGCAGACCTGGATGATCGACCAGGGCTGCGTCAGCCTGTCTGCCAGGATGGCAAGCTGCCGGAAGGCATCCGAAATCCTGCTTTCGAATCCGGTCAGGTCCATCGCGCCACCGGCAAGTGGCGTCGCAGACGCAAAAGATGACACGAAGCGGGTTGCAGGTTTGGCATGATCGTTCGAAATTTGGCGCATCGCGATGGCTTGCGCAATGCACACCATTTGTCGGCGCGGCGCGAGCCCACACGGAGACCGGATGACCGAGACGCTTCCGAGATTTTTGACGACGAAGGAATTGGCCGAACTTCTGCGCATCGGCGAGCGCAAGGTCTATGACCTCGCGACCAGCGGTGAAGTGCCCTGCACGCGGGTGGTCGGCAAGCTCCTCTTTCCGCGCGGCGAGATCGAGGCGTGGATCGCGCAGGCCCGGTCCGGCCCGGCGGCCATCGAACCCCTGCCGGCGATTGTCGCGGGCAGCCACGACCCGCTGCTGGAATGGTCGCTGCGCCAGTCAGGCTCGGGGCTGGCCGCCTTCATGGATGGCAGCATGGACGGGCTGGAGCGCATGGCCCGGCGCGAGTGCGCGGCAAGCGGCACCCATATTCACGAAGCCGACGGGCAGTGGAATGCCGAGACGACGGCGCGCCTGCTCGTGGGCAAGCCCGTGGTGCTGGTCGAATTCGCCAGGCGCAGTCGCGGCCTGATCCTGCCGAAGGGAAACCCGGAGAACGTCGCCGGCATCGCGGACCTGGCAGGCCGCCGATTCGCGCAGCGCCAGCCCGGTGCCGCGAGCCAGGTCTGGTTTGAAGAGCTGGCGAAAGAGTCCGGCCTTGATCCGCAGGGACTTTCGTTCGCGGCCAACCCGGCGCGCAGCGAAATGGACGTTGCGCTCGCGGTGCTGGACGGCAAGGCCGATGCCGCGTTCGGGCTGGAGTCCATGGCGCGGCAGTTCCGCCTCAAGTTCTTGCCGATCGCGCAGGAACGCTACGACTTGGCCGTCTGGCGGCAGGCCTATTTCGAGCCGGCAATGCAGGCGCTGATGCGCTTCCTTGGAACCGGGGAATTCCGCCAGCACGCCGCCGGCATGGGCGGCTATGACACGTCCGCAGCCGGCACGGTTCACTACAACGCCGGCGGTCTGTGACGGGCCGGCTGTGCGCCGGCCCGCGAATTGTCTGCCTCAGTCGTCCGACACGGTCGAGAAGCCGTAGGAGGCGAGGATGCCTTGTCCTTCCGGCGACAGGATGAAGGCCGCGAGCGCAGCCCCGGTGTCCGGCGCGCCCGTCAGCACGGTCAGGCCGTAGTCGGCGCCGACCGCGATCTCCTCCGGGATCTGGACGATTTGCAGGCTGTCGCTGTCCTTCTGCGCCAGCAGCGCGTTGGTGCAGTAGGTCAGGAAGATGTCAGCCTTCTTCTCGCTCATCACCCAGCCATAGGGATTGCGCCCTTCCGGCGGCTTGGCGGAATCCTCGCTGCCCGTCAGCTTCAGTGCCTTGGCTTCCAGCGTTTCCTTCGCGCCGCGCTTCACGCCGTCCGCCTTGGCAAACAGCGCAAAGGCATAGTCGCCTGCGGGATCGGATTTCGGCGTGGATGTGCCGACGCGGATGTTCTCGTCCAGCATCGTGTCGAGCAGCGTTTCGGTTGAAACCTCGACGTCCGGCTGCGCGATGGCACACAGGCGGTTGCGCGCGAACAGGGTCACGTCGCCCGCCTTGCCGGCTTCGGCCAGCGTCTTCGGGTGCTTCATGTTGGCCGATGCGAAGATATGGGCTGGCTCGCCCTCTTCGATGCGCTCGCGCATCAGGCCCGATGGGCCGAACTGGGTGGTGACGGCAGTGCCGGTCTGCGCGGTGAAGGCGTCGGCAACGTCGCTCAGGGCGGCCTTCAGGCTGCCGGCTGCGAAGAGAACGACATCGTCTGCCGCAAGTGCGGGCCGGGCGAGCGTCAGCATCGCGACGGCCATGAACATGGCTGTACGCATGGTCTTGTCCTTGGTGTGTTGGGGGAGGGGAAGCGAACCGGGCACGGCGCGTTTCACGCCGCGCCCGTCGTCAGGTCAGCCGTTGACGGCTTTGGCATTCGGGAAGAAGAGCTGCTGCCCGTCGATCTTGAAATCGGCAATCGCCTTCTGGCCTTCGCCGCCGATGAGCCAGTCGATGAACGCCTGGCCTTCCTCGGCCTTCACGTTGGCATGCTTTTCCGGGTTCACGAGGATGACGCCGTACTGGTTGAACATCTTCGGGTCGCCTTCCACCGCGACCTTGTAGTCGCCCTTGTTGCCGAAGGAGATCCAGGTGGCGCGGTCGGTCATGACGTAGGCATCCATGCCGACGCCGGCATTCAGCGTCGCGCCCATGCCCGAACCCGTCTCGCGGTACCAGTCGCCCGAAGCCGAGCCGACATCAACCCCGGCCTGCTTCCACAGGCGAAGTTCGGCCTTGTGCGTGCCGGAATCATCACCGCGCGAGGCGAACGCCGACTTGCTCTCGGCGATCTTCTTCAACGCCTCGACGACATTCTCGGTGCCGGCGACACCGGCCGGGTCGGAAGCCGGGCCGACGATGACGAAGTCGTTGTACATGACGTCGTGACGCTCGACGCCCCAGCCATCGGTCACAAACTTTTCTTCAGCCGGCTTGGCATGGACGAGAAGCACTTCACCGTCGCCGTTGGCGGCGTTCTTGATGGCCTGGCCGGTGCCGACGGCAACGACGCGAACCTCGATGCCGGTCTTCTCCTGGAACTGCGGCAGGATCGCATCGAGCAGGCCGGAGTTGGCCGTGGACGTCGTGGACTGCACGACGATGAACTTGTCCTGTGCCTGGGCGCTGCCGAGTGCGCCGCCGGCGAGTGTCAGCAGCGCGAGGGCTGCCAGGAATGTGCGTCTGAACATGGACGTCTCCGTGGTTTGATCTTCTGGTTGGTCAGATGACCAGGCCGCCGGCGAGGAAAGCGCGCGCGGCGTCCGATCGGGGTTGGTTGAAAAAGTCGGTCGCGGGTCCGTGCTCGAGGACGCGTCCGCGGTGGATGAAGACCACGTCCTCGGCCAGCCGCTTGGCCTGGCCGACATCGTGGGTGATCATCACGATCTTCGCGCCGTTGCCGGTCGCCGTGCGGATCAGGCTTTCGATGGCGTGGGTCGAAGCCGGGTCGAGGCTCGCGGTCGGCTCGTCGAGAAACAGGATGCGCGGCTCGGTGGCGAGCGCGCGAACCATCGCGAGGCGCTGCTGCTCACCGCCGGACAGGGTGCGCGCCGGCTGGCGGGCAAGGTCGCCCAGCCCGGCGAGGTCGAGCCAGCTGGTAACGCGCCGGGGTCGCTCGGCCCGCGCGACACCGCGCAGTTTCAATACGTAGTCGACATTGGCGGCGACGGACCGGCGCAGCAGGACGGGCCGCTGGAAAACCATGGCCTGCCGGGCGCGTGCTGCCTCGTCGGCTACGGCGCCGTTCCAGCAGATGGTGCCGGTGGTCGGCTCGCTCAGCCCGTGGAGCAGCCGCAGCAGCAGGCTCTTGCCCGCGCCGTTTGGGCCCATCACCACGGTCGGCCCGCCATCGCGGATGGTGAGTTCCTCGACATCGACGAGGTCGCGCCCGTCGATGACCAGCCGCAGGTCGCGCGCGACCAGCGGTAGCAGGGGCCGGTCGGGCGCCTGCGCAACCTCGCGGGGGAAGATCGTGGGAATGGTTGCTGTCGCGTCGCTCATGCCGGCCTCACGCGAAAGCCGCGCGGCGCGCGGTCGAGCGAACGGTGCCAAGCAGGGCGTTCACGCAGATGGCGATGGAAATCAGGATCGCGCCCAGCGCCAGCGCGAGCGCGAGATTGCCCTTGGAGGTTTCCAGCGCGATCGTCGTCGTCATGACGCGGGTGACGTGGTTGATGTTGCCGCCGACGATCATCACGGCCCCGACCTCGGCGATGGCGCGCCCGAAGCCTGCAAGCAGCGCGGTTGTCAGCGTGAAGCGCGCATCCCACAGCAGCGTGGGAACGCTCTGCAGCCGCGACACGCCGAGCGAGCGGAGCTGGTCGGCATATTCGGAATCCATGTCCTCGATCACCTGTCGCGTCAGCGCGGCGATGATCGGCAGCACCAGCACGACCTGCGCGATGATCATCGCGCCGGGCGTGTAGAGAAGTTGCAGTACGCCCAGCGGCCCGGCATTGGACAGCATCAGGTAGACCAGCAAGCCGACAACCACCGGCGGCAGGCCCATCAGCGCATTGAGCAGCACGACCAGCGCGCCGCGGCCCGGAAAGCGGGCCACCGCGAGCGTGGCGCCAAGCGGCATGCCGAGCAGCGCGGCGATGGCCACGGCGCTGAGGCTGACCTGCAATGACAGCGCCACGATGCCCCACAGAACCGGGTCGCCGGAGAGCAGCAAGGACACCGCCATGCTGAATGATGATGCAAAATCATGCATGAATTACAAAAGACTCACCAGAGTTCGTTCGAATAGCCAGAATTTGCAGTAAATCGGGAAAGATGTCCACAGGCCCCGCTTTGAAAAGGCGCCGCGCAAACCCGATATCAATTGGCGAAACAGCGAAATCGTTCGCAAAGGCGTGCGGATTCGAACGCTTCGCGCCGATTGGCGACCGACTTCGCAGCAAAATGAGTTGCCGACTGCGCGATAATCGATGCGAGGGTCGAGGCAAGCTCATCGTGAAGTGCGCGCGCGCTTTGCGGGAAAGGATCGCCGTGAAGATCGAAACCGCCATGCAGGCTGACCAGGTGCCGTCCGGTGTCTTCAGCCATCCCGATTTCGCCGGCCACAAGGCCGTGAACTATTGCAGCGACGCAGCCAGCGGGTTGCGTGCCATCATCGCGGTGCACGACACGACGCTTGGTCCTGCTCTCGGCGGTTGCCGCAGGTGGGCCTACGCGAGCGAAGCCGAAGCCCTGAAGGACGTGCTGCGCCTGTCGCGCGGCATGACCTTCAAGAACGCAGCGGCCGGGCTCGATCTCGGTGGCGGCAAGGCGGTGATCCTGTCGGACGGCAACGACGCGACACCCGACATGTGGCGCGCGTTCAGCGAGGCCGTAAACCGGCTCGGCGGCGACTACATCACTGCCGAGGACGTCGGCACCGGCCAGGCGGCTGTCGACTATATCGCCGAAACCAGCGCCCACGTGCGTGGGACGTCTGCCTCCGGACTTGGCGATCCATCGCCCTACACGGCGTGGGGCGTCCATATCGGCATGAAGGCCGCAGCGAGACACGCGCTCGGTGCGGAAACCCTCGACGGCCTCACCGTCGCGGTACAGGGCGTGGGCAATGTCGGCGCGGACGTCGCGCGCATGGCGAAGGCAGATGGCGCCAGCATCGTGATTGCCGATATCCGCGAGGATGCGGTCGCGGCTCTGGCAAGCGAATTCGACGCGCAGGTGGTCAGCGTCGATGAGATCCACGCCGTGCAGGCGGACATCCTTGCACCCTGTGCGCTCGGCGGCGCGCTGAACCCGCGCACCATCCCCGATATCAAGGCCCGCGTCATTGCCGGTGCCGCCAACAACCAGCTTGAGACGCCCGAAGATGCCGCGCGTCTCCAGCAGCGCGGCATCCTCTACGCGCCGGACTTCGTCATCAATTCCGGCGGCGTGATCTCGATTGCGCTGGCGGACAGATTCGCATCTCCCGACGCCATGAAGGAGCGCGTGGGGGAGCTAGGCGGCATCCTGTCGGAAATCTTCGCGGCATCCGATGGCGGCGAAGGCACCACGGATGCGGTCGCCATAGCTCGCGCAAAGGCGCGGCTGGCGGCAGGGCGCTGACCCGCGATCATTGATCCGATCGCGCGGTGCGCAGCGGTGCGCGCGACAGATCGTTGTTAAGCGAGACGAGCCGTTCCATCAGCGTCAGCAATTGCCACTGCTCGCTGCGTGCGAGACCCTGCAGGATGCGCTTCTGTGCGGCCTTATAGGCGCTGGCTGCTTCAAGGATCGTCTGGTTGCCGGCGGGCGACAGAAACACCTGCTTGGAGCGCCGGTCATGCGGGCCGGAATGGCGCTCGATCATTCCCTTTCGTTCAAGCCGTTCCAGGGCGGTCGCCATGGTTGACCGGTCGAAGGCGACGGCGTTGGTCAGCCCCGCACCGTCGATGCCGGGCTGCGCGCGTATGGCCAGCATGATCTCGAATTGCGCCGGCGTAACATCATGGGGCCGCAACGCCTCGCCGGTCACCGCGATGGAAATCTGCTGCGCGCGGCGCAGCAGATGCGAAGGCTGGTCGTAGAGGTCGGGAAGGGAAATGGGCACATGGAACTCCGCGCTTTTCCGGCGACAGGTCTTAACAGAGTGCTAATCAGTTTACTGAAAGTCAGTATACTGACGAAATCAATGATTTGCAATTTTGGTGACGGCTTGCGGGGTGCCGGGTTAGCGTGTCAAGCCGTCTTTGAACGAGTGGACCAGCACCGATGGACTTCATATTCGAACCGCCGCAGCGCGTGACCTTGCCGGTCGAGGGAACAGACGCTGTGTTTCCCGTCCGGCGCGTGTTCTGCGTTGGTCGCAACTATGCCGCCCACACGCGGGAGATGGGGCACGACCCGGACCGTGAGCCGCCGTTCTTCTTCTGCAAGCCGGCCGACGCAGTGGCGACGGGACCATCCATTCCCTATCCGCCACAGACCAGCGACATGCATTTCGAGATCGAGCTTGTCGCCGCAATCGGCAAGGGCGGCTCGGATATTCCGATTGCCGACGCGCTGTCCCACGTCTTCGGCTACGGCGTCGGGATCGACCTCACGCGCCGCGATCTGCAGGGCGAAGCCAAGAAGCTCGGCCGCCCGTGGGATTGGGGTAAGGGGTTCGACAACTCAGCCCCCATGTCTGGTCTGAAGCCGGTTTCGCAGACTGGCCACCCGGAGACGGGCCGCGTCTGGCTTTCACTCGATGGGGACATGCGACAGGACGGCGATCTGTCCGAAATGATCTGGCCGCTGCCGGACATCATCTCCCTCATCTCGCAGTCCATGCGGCTGGAGGCCGGCGACCTCATCATGACCGGCACGCCCGCAGGCGTCGGGGCCGTGCGCCCCGGCCAGACGCTCAAGGGTGGCGTTGAAGGGGTCGGGGAGATCGAGGTCTCCATCACCTGAGACCGGCAGGCGAGTGCCGGCGCGCGGGGCAGCGCCCCTTTGCCGGCACATTTACCCGGTCTTGTCATGCCGGTCCGTGCAGCGGACAGTACTGACATGCAATTCTCAACGTGGCCCGCGGCGCGGCGCCGCAAGGAAACGGAACCGATTATGCGATTTCTGAAGACAGCTTTGATTGTGGCGTCGATCGCGCTCGCGCCGATCGCCAGTGGGTCCCTTGCGCAGGCGCAGGATGCCGAGCGCATGGCTGCGGCGCAGAAATACCTGGAGACGCCGACGGTTCAGAAGATGATGAGCGACATGCTGTCTCCGCAATATGTGAGCGCGATGCTGCAGCAGATGCAGGTTTCCGCCAACGTGACGGATGAGCAGCGCGACAAGCTTGCGAAGATACTCAGCGAGGAGTTTGCCAAGATTCGTCCGCAGATGGAGCGCGTCATGCTGGAATCGACCGCGGCGAACTTCACCGTGAACGAGATCGAGGCGCTGACGGCCTTCTACAGTTCCGAGGAAGGCGCCGCCATTGCCGAGAAGATGCAGCCCTACATGGCGCAGGCCATGCAGCAGATCATTCCGCTCATGCAGTCCATGCAGCAGAGTTTTATACAGCGCGTGCAGGCCGAGATGGGCGAATCCTCCGAAGGCAAGTAGAACGCCCCCTATTGGCAGCCTGAGCGGGAGTTTGGCCGGTGAGCGACCAGGTGATGACAATTGTGATGAGCGCTGCAGCCGGCATCGGCGCAATCATCGCGTTTATCGCAGCAATCGTGACATCCTATGAGATCGAGCGTCGCAGCGACGGCAAGATCATGCGATACGGCGTGCCGCGCTACACGAACATGGTCCGCACGGCCATCGCGGGCCCAAGCGTCGCCAAGGACGAGGAAACGCGGGAACTTGTCAAGAAGCTGCGGATGCGGCTGCTGTTCGTCTTCGCGCTGATGGCGCTGCTTGCCCTGACGACGCTGCAATATTAGTCGGCTCAGAGAATGTGATCGCGTGCGGCACAGGGCTCGAACAGCAAGCTGAATATGCTGGAGTGCAGCATGAATTTATGCTGCGCAACAGGGGTGCAGCATTTCGCAGGCCATGCTGCGCGGTAAGGTATTGATCTGCTGGCGTTATCTCCGGCCCAGTCGGGGTGGTCCGAGGCGCAGCATTCAGCCCATGAACTGACCGCCATTCACCTCGATCACCTGTCCTGTCACGTAGCCGGAAAGGGCCGGCGCGGCGAGGAACAGGTAGGTGCCCGTGCAGTCGCCGACGGTGCCAAGTCGTTGCAGGGGAATCGCCCTGGCGGTCGCGGCAAGTTTCTCAGCGCTCGAGTAGCGGGAATGGAAGTCGGTGTCGATTGTGCCGGGTGATACCGCATTGACGCGGATGCCGCGCGGGGCAAGCTCGCGGGCAAGGCTCCGGGCATAGGTCGACACAAAGGCTTTCGATGCCGAATAGACGGACGATCCGGGGCTGCCGCCCGTCCGCGCGGAAATCGAACTTGTGAAGATCACGGATGCGCCGTCGGCGAGGTTGTCCAGCAGTGCCGAGGTGAGCAGAACCGTCGATCCGGCGTTCAACCGGTTCACCTTGTCGAAATGAGCCGCCGTCATCTCCCCGGTCATGACGCGGCCATGCATCGTGCCGGCATTGTGAATGAAGACGTCGACGCGCGGCATGGCCGCAGAGATATCAGCGGCCAGCCGTGCCGTGTCGCTCTCGTCTTCGAGATCGGCATCGAGAATTGTCAGGCGCGCTGCGTCCTCCGCATCGAGGCCAGCAACAAGCGGATCGCTGTCCTTGGCCGGATCGACCCCGCAATGCGCACACACGCGCGCGCCGAGATGAAGGAATGCGCGGGCGACGCCGGCCCCGATGCCGCGCCGCGCGCCGGTGATCGCAACATCGACCCCGGCGAAGGCGTTTTGCCGAAACAGATCCGTCACTTTGCCCCGGTCCATGCTGTCATGCCTCCCGATCCTGCTGACAGGATGCCCGCTTTCGACTAGTTTCGATATCCCTGAAAAGCGAAAACGACACGACCATGCTGATCGAACGCCAACAGACGATCCTCGAAAAGGCCCGCCAGCAGGGGCGCGTCAGCGTCGATGAGCTTGCCGAAGAGTTCGAGGTGTCGCCGCAGACGATCCGCAAGGACCTGAACGAGCTCTGCAACCAGCGGCTCCTGTTCCGGGTTCATGGCGGCGCCATGATCGCGCCGTCGCGCGAGAACATGGGATACGAGGCGCGACGCACGCTCGCGCGGTCGGAAAAGCTTGCCATTGCCGAGCGTGCCGCCGCGATCATCCCGGATTCCGCATCGCTCTTCATCAATATCGGCACGACGACGGAAGCCGTCGCGGATGCGCTCGTGCGTCACTCCGGGCTGATGGTCATCACCAACAACATCAATGTCGCCAATTCCCTGCGGATTTACCCCGGCATGGAAGTGGTCGTGGCTGGCGGCGTCGTGCGCAAGGCGGACGGCGGCATCGTTGGCGAGGCGGCCGTCGATTTCATCCGCCAGTTCAAGGTGGACTTCGCGGTGATCGGCGTCTCCGCAATCGATTCCGACGGCGCGCTGCTCGACTACGACTTTCGCGAGGTGAAGGTTGCGCAGGCGATCATCGCCAACGCGCGCCACGTCATCCTGGTGGCGGACTGCAGCAAGCTGGAACGCCGCGCGCCCGTGCGCATCGGCCATATCTCGCAGGTCCACAGCTTCGTTACGGATCGCTGCCCGGACGAGAACCTGCGCGCGATCTGCGCGGAATCGGAAGTCGACCTCATCGAGGTCATGTCGGAGACGGACGCGGAATAGCGCGCTCGGTTTCACTTGACTTTCGTTTGCTTCGTAATAGGCTTCGATATTAATGATAATTGCTGCAATGCGAAATTACATTCGCAAGTGCAGCATAAGTCTGCGCGCGGTTCGGCGGCTGAAGCTGCACGGCTCAGAATGCGCAGCGGGGAGGCAGGGCAGGCGTGGCGCAAGGCTGCGACATCTTCGTCATTGGCGGCGGCATCAACGGCTGCGGCATCGCGCGCGACGCGGCGGGCCGGGGCTATGACGTGTGCCTTGCGGAGATGGATGACCTGGCAAGTGGGACCTCCTCCGGCTCCACCAAGCTGGTTCACGGCGGCCTGCGCTATCTTGAGTTCTTCGAGTTCCGCCTCGTGCGCGAGGCGCTCATGGAGCGCGAACGGCTCTGGGCCAACGCGCCGCACATCATCTGGCCGCTGCGTTTCGTTCTGCCGCACCACTCCGGCCTGCGTCCGGCCTGGATGCTACGGCTCGGGCTCTTCATGTACGACCATCTCGGCGGCCGGAAGAACCTGCCCGCAACCCGCACCGTGGACCTTGCCAACGGCCCGCTCGGCGAACCGCTGAAGCAGGACTACCAGCGCGGCTTTGAATATTCCGACTGCTGGGTCGACGATGCCCGCCTCGTGGTGCTGAACGCGCGCGACGCGGAAAATCGCGGCGCGGAAATACTCGTGCGCCACAAGGTCGTGGGTCTCAAGCCCTCCGGCGACGGGTGGCAGGTCACGGTGCGCGATGCCGAAGGCGGCGAACGCACGATCGCCGCGCGCTGCGTCATCAATGCCGCCGGTCCGTGGGTCGACGAAGTGCTGCGCGGCGCTGCCGGCCGCAACGGCGCGCACAATGTCCGGCTCGTAAAGGGCAGCCACGTCGTCGTGCCGAAGATCTACGAGCACGACCGCTGCTACATCTTCCAGAACGCCGACGGGCGCATCCTCTTCGCCATTCCCTACGAAGACGACTTCACCCTGCTCGGCACCACCGACCGCGATTTCGAGGGCGACCCGGCCGACGCCGCGATCTCCGACGACGAAGCCGCCTATATCTGCAATGCGGCCTCGGAATATTTCCGCAAGCCCGTCGAGGCGGGCGATGCCGTGTGGACCTATTCCGCCGTGCGCCCACTCTACGACGACGGCGCGAGCAAGGCGCAGGAAGCCACCCGCGACTACGTGATCGCGCGCGACGAGCAGGCAGCCTCACCGCTGTTCAATGTCTTCGGCGGCAAGATCACCACCTACCGCCGTCTGGCTGAATCCATGCTGGAGCAGGTGGAGGACGTGATCGGCGCGCGCGGCAGGCCGTGGACGCGGGATGCCGCATTGCCCGGCGGCGACATGCCGCTCGACGGCCAGGCGCAACTGGCCGATGAACTGTCGCGCATCTTCCCGTGGCTTGCTCGCGAGATCATTGCCCGCATGGTGCGACAGTACGGCACCGATACGCGCCAGATGCTGAGCAACGCCAAGTCGCTGGGCGACCTGGGCGAAGAATTTGGCGCCGGGCTCTATGCTCGCGAAGTGGAATGGCTCGTGACCAACGAATGGGCCCGCACCGCAGAAGATATCCTGTGGCGGCGGACAAAGCTCGGCTTGCGTTTTTCTGCGAGCGAAACTGCGCGGCTGGAAAAATTCGTGCACAATGCTGTCAAGGAATTGTCCGCACCCGGCAAAGAACCGGGGCGGCGCAAGGCCGGGGATGCGGCGGCATGACGAAACGCGCGAACCAGCGCTTCGCATGCAGCACCTGGCCGGCCGGGGAGGTGCGCGATGCTTGAATTGCGCAACGTGTCGAAGGTGGTGGGTGAGGACACCCACATCGACGACGTGTCGCTGATGCTGACGGCCGGCAGCCTGAACGTGCTGCTGGGGCCGACGCTTGCCGGCAAGACGACGCTCATGCGCCTGATGGCAGGGCTGGAGCAGCCCACCAGCGGTCAGGTGCTGGTCAACGGCACCGACGTTACCGGCTGGCCGGTCCAGAAGCGCAACGTCGCGATGGTCTACCAGCAGTTCATCAATTACCCGACGCTGAGCGTCTACGAGAACATCGCGTCTCCCTTGCGGGTTGCCCGTGTCGCCAAGGACGAGATCGACGCGCGTGTTCGCAAGGCCGCCGACCTGATGCAGCTCGGCCCCTATCTTGACCGCACGCCGCTGAACCTGTCCGGTGGCCAGCAGCAGCGCACCGCGCTCGCCCGCGCGCTGGTGAAGGGTGCGGAACTGGTGCTGCTGGACGAGCCGCTCGCCAATCTCGACTACAAGCTGCGCGAGGAACTGCGCGCCGAACTGCCGCGCATCTTTGCCGAATCCGGCGCGGTCTTCGTCTACGCGACGACCGAGCCGTCGGAAGCGCTGCTTCTGGGCGGCAACACCGCGACCTTGCACCACGGTGCGGTGACCCAGTTCGGGCCGACCATCGAGGTCTACCGAAACCCGGTCGACCTCACGACCGCGCGCACCTTCTCCGATCCGCCGATCAACACCGCGAAGGTGGAAAAGAGTGGCGCAACGCTCTCGTTTGCCGATGCCGCAGGCGGTGCGAGCGTCCCCGCAGGCAGCGATCTGCCGGACGGCACCTACACGGTCGCCTTCCAGCCGCACCACCTGCTGCGGCGCGACCCCGGACGCGGGGCGCTGAAGTTCACCGGCACGGTCGCCGTCACCGAAATCACCGGGTCGGAAAGCTTCATCCACCTCGATGTTGGCGATGCGCGCTGGGTGTCGCTGGTCCACGGCGTGCACAACCACCCCGTTGGCGAGACCATCGACGTCTGGGTCGATCCCGCCCGCTTCATGTTCTTCTCGGCCGATGGCGACCTCGCGCGCCCGGCCGAGCAACCGGCAGCGGCTTGAGGGAGGGGCGAATGGCACGCATCGAATTCGACAAGATCCGCCACGCCTACATGGCGAACCCCAAGAGCGAAGCCGACTACGCGCTGAAAGAGCTCTCGATGACGTGGGAGGATGGCGGCGCCTACGCGCTACTGGGCCCGTCCGGCTGCGGCAAGACCACGCTGCTCAACATCATCTCCGGCCTGCTCCAGCCGTCTGAAGGGAAAATCCTGTTCGACGGCAAGGACGTGACCGGTCTGAGCACGCAGGAACGCAACATCGCGCAGGTGTTCCAGTTCCCGGTGATCTACGACACCATGACGGTGAGACAGAACCTCGAATTCCCGCTGCGGAACCGCAACGTCCCGCGCGACGAGATTGCCCGGCGCGTCAACGACACGCTGGAGATCATCGACCTCAAGGACAAGGCGGACCGCCGCGCCCGCCGCCTGACGGCGGACGAGAAGCAGAAGATTTCGCTGGGTCGCGGGCTGGTGCGCTCGGACGTCAACGCGATCCTGTTCGACGAACCGCTGACCGTCATCGATCCGCACATGAAGTGGGTGCTGCGTTCCAAGCTGAAGGAACTGCACCAGCGCTTCGCCTTCACGATGATCTACGTGACCCACGACCAGACCGAGGCGCTCACCTTCGCCGACAAGGTCGTCGTCATGTACGAGGGCGAGGTGGTACAGACCGGTACGCCGGCGGAACTCTTCAACAATCCCAAGCACACATTCGTCGGCTACTTCATCGGTTCGCCCGGCATGAACGTGCTGCCCTGCGCGGTGGAAGGCGACCGCGCCCATGTGGGTGGCCACGAGATCGCACTGCCCGTCGGCGCGCCTTCCGGGGCATCGAAACTTGAACTCGGTATCCGCCCGGAATTCGTGACGCTTGCGAAAAACGGGACCGGCATCCCGGTCTCGGTCAAGCGCGTCGAGGACATCGGCCGCTTCCGCATTCTTCATGCCGATCTCGCCGGGACCGACATCGCCGCGACCCTGCCGGAAGGCACGGAAGTGCCCGCTGACCCGCAGGTGATCCTCCAGCCCGCCAACGTCAATCTCTACGCGGATTCCTGGCTCGTGGAAAAAGGCGGCGCGGCATGAACAAGACATGGAACAACAAGGCCTGGTTCATGGTCGCCCCGGTCCTGATCCTGGTGGCCTTCAACGCCGTCATTCCGTTGATGACGGTCGTGAACTACTCGGTGCAGGAGACCTTCGGGAACAACCTGTTCTTCTTCGAAGGGGTGAAGTGGTTCCGTGAGGTCCTCCACTCGGAGCGGTTCCACGCGTCTCTCCTGCGCCAATTCTTTTTCACCGGCACAATATTGCTCATCGAAATCCCGCTCGGCGTCATCATTGCGCTGGCCATGCCGCGAAAGGGCATCTGGGTCCCGGTCTGCCTCGTGCTGATGGCGCTGCCGCTGCTGGTGCCGTGGAACGTGGTCGGCGCGATGTGGAACATCTTCGCGCTGCCAGACATCGGCCTGATGGGCTACGTCATCAACGCGCTCGGCATCGATTTCAACTTCACGCGCCAGCCGGTCTCGGCCTGGTTCACCGTCATCATCATGGACGTGTGGCACTGGACCTCGCTGGTCGTGTTGCTGGCCTATGCGGGTCTTCGCTCGATCCCCGATGCCTACTACCAGGCAGCGCGCATCGACTCCGCATCGCGCTGGGCCGTGTTCCGGCATATCCAGTTGCCGAAGATGAAGCGCGTGCTGACCATCGCCGTGCTGCTGCGCTTCATGGACTCGTTCATGATCTACACCGAACCCTTCGTGCTGACCGGCGGCGGGCCGGGCAACACGACGACCATTCTGTCCATTGACCTGGTGAAGGCAGCGCTTGGCGAGTTCAATCTCGGCATCGCTGCGGCCATGAGCATCATCTACTTCCTGATGACGCTGCTTGTGTGCTGGGTCTTCTACTCGGTGATGATGCGGGGAGAAGACGAATGAAGCGCGCCTCGGCCCTGATCCCGATCATCTACATCGTGTTCCTGATGCTGCCGATCTACTGGCTGCTGAACATGAGCTTCAAGACCACCAACGAGATCCTCGGCGGCTTCTCCATGTGGCCGAACGAGTTCACGCTGGAGAACTACGCCAAGATCTTCACCGACCCGACCTGGTACAACGGCTACATCAACTCGATCACCTACGTGGCGATCAATACGGTGCTGTCGGTCTCCGTGGCGCTGCCGGCGGCCTACGCCTTCTCGCGCTACCGCTTCCTCGGCGACAAGCATCTCTTCTTCTGGCTGCTGACCAACCGCATGGCCCCGCCGGCGGTCTTCGCGCTGCCCTTCCTGCAGCTCTACTCGGCCATCGGCCTGTTCGACACGCACCTGGCGGTCGCGCTGGCGCACTGCCTGTTCAACGTGCCGCTGGCCGTGTGGATTCTCGAAGGCTTCATGTCCGGCGTCCCGCGCGAGATCGACGAGACCGCCTATCTCGACGGCTACTCCTTCCCGAAGTTCTTCGTGAAGATATTCATGCCGCTGATCGCGTCGGGCATCGGCGTCACGGCCTTCTTCTGCTTCATGTTCTCGTGGGTGGAGATGCTTCTCGCCAAGACGCTGACATCGGTCGCCGCCAAGCCCATCGTCGCGACCATGACGCGCACCGCCTCCACGTCGGGCTACGAGCTCGGCCTGCTGGCAGCCGCCGGCGTGCTCACCATCATCCCCGGCGCGATCGTGATCTGGTTCGTGCGCAACTACATCGCCAAGGGCTTTGCCCTAGGGAGGGTGTGATGGCTAGTAGCACTATTCAACTCAGCGATTGGATTGGCCTTTACGCAGCTCTATTGTCGACCGCTCTCGCTTTAGTCGGAGCGGTGAGGTGGTTACTTGCTGGTCCAAAACTAGCCGTCACCGTTTTCAATCCTCTCGAGACCAGTATGGGAGGAAATAGCTCGTTTCTTTGCATAGTAACGAATTCAGGGAGCACTCCAACAGTTGTCCAAAGTCTGGATGTGTCATTTCGAACAGCTCGATGGTTTTGGGGGAAAGAGATCGGAAAGGCGGAGTTCAACGAAGGCTCTAACTGGAAACCGTCGGTTAAATTGGTTCCGGTGGAAAACAAGGTCAATACGTTCCGCGAAGAGCCAAACGTAATTCAACCGGGCGAAGAGATTCGCGCACCGGCCAGGGCCGTCCAAGAATACGACCCACACACTCATTGGATTCGAGTTGCTGCGACACCCCGAAACTGCCGATGGAAGTTTGTCGGCTGGGCCGCTCCGTCCCGAATGAACTTGTCGGATTCCTCCACCAATATTGAGGGAGGAAGCAATGTTTGACCTCTCATGGATGGCATGGACGTGGCAGACGGTGTCGTTCTTCGCCGTCATCGCGCTGCTCATCTCCGGCATGGCCGTGTGGGAATGGGCGCGTCCGGGCGGTGCCCCGCGCGACGGCGTCCTCGGCCTGCACACCACGCGCGGCGACCGGCTCTTCGTGTCGCTGCTTGGCAGCGCCTACATCCACCTCGCTTGGCTTGCCTTCGCGGCCGGCCCGCTGTGGTGGGCAACCGTGATTTCGCTGGTCTTCGCCGTGGTGGTTTTCCGCTGGGTGTAAGGCGAGGGAAGAAAACCGGGGCGGGCAACCGACATGCCCGTTCCGAAAATCCGCTCCGGAGCAAATTGCGGGTTCCGGGCCGCGGGCAAGAACACGGGTACACCCGTGAGCCAAGACCGCAACGGGAGGAAGCTGAAATGAAACGGCATTTGCTGACGACGGCAGCCGTTCTGGCACTCACCTGGCTACCCGGCCAGGCGATGGCAGACATGGCCGCCGCGGAAAAGTGGATCAACGACGAATTCCAGCCGTCCGTGCTCACCAAGGACGAGCAGAAGGCGGAGATGGAATGGTTCATCAAGGCGGCGGAACCCTTCGCCGGCCTGGAAATCAACGTTCTGTCGGAAGGCATTCCGACGCATGACTACGAGTCCAAGACCCTGACCAAGGCCTTCGAGGAAATCACCGGCATCAAGGTGAACCACCAGATCCTCGGCGAAGGCGAAGTGGTGCAGGCGGTTCAGACCCAGATGCAGACGAACCGCAACCTGTATGACGCCTACGTCAACGACTCCGACCTCATCGGCACCCACTCGCGACTGCAGCTCGCCTACAACCTGACCGACCAGATGGAAGGCGACTGGAAAGACGTGACCTCGCCCACCCTCGATCTCGAGGACTTCATGGGCACCCAGTTCACGACCGGCCCGGACGGCAAGCTCTACCAGCTTCCCGACCAGCAGTTCGCGAACCTCTACTGGTTCCGCAAGGACTGGTTCGACCGCGAGGACCTGAAGGCGCAGTTCAAGGAAAAGTACGGGTACGAGCTGGGCGTTCCGGTGAACTGGTCGGCCTACGAGGATATCGCCGAGTTCTTCACCAACGATGTGAAGGAAATCGACGGCGTCCAGGTCTATGGCCACATGGACTACGGCAAGCGCGCGCCCGACCTTGGCTGGCGCATGACCGACGCATGGCTCTCGATGGCCGGCGCCGGTTCGCCGGGTGAACCCAATGGCGTGCCCATCGACGAGTGGGGCATCCGCATGGAAAAGGGCTCGTGCAACCCGGTCGGCGCTTCGGTGTCGCGCGGTGGTGCGGCCAACGGCCCGGCGGCGGTCTACGCCATCCGCAAGTGGGACGAATGGCTTCGCAAGTACGCCCCTCCCGGTGCCGCATCCTACGACTTCTACCAGTCGCTGCCGGCGCTCAGCCAGGGCAACGTCGCCCAGCAGATCTTCTGGTACACGGCCTTCACCGCCTCGATGGTCGCGCCGAAGTCGGAAGGCAACAACACCGTCGATGACGACGGCAATCCGCAGTGGCGCATGGCTCCGTCCCCGCACGGCCCGTACTGGGAAGAAGGCCAGAAGGTCGGCTACCAGGACGTGGGTTCGTGGACGTTCCTGAAGTCCACGCCGGATGACCGCGCCAAGGCGGCATGGCTCTACGCGCAGTTCGTGACGTCGAAGACCGTGGACGTGAAGAAGTCCCACGTGGGCCTGACCTTCATCCGCGACTCCTCGGTGCGCCACGAGAGCTTCACCGAACGTGCGCCCAAGCTCGGCGGTCTCGTCGAGTTCTACCGCTCGCCGGACCGCGTGCGCTGGTCGCCCACAGGCATCAACGTGCCGGATTATCCGAAGCTGGCCCAGATCTGGTGGCAGCAGATCGGTGACGTGAACTCCGGTGCGTTCACCCCGCAGGAAGCCATGGACCGTCTCGCCAACGAGATGGACGTGACGATGGCGCGCATGGAGCAGGCCGACAAGGCCGCCAACGTCTATGGCGGTTGCGGACCGCGCCTGAACGAGCCGAAGGACCCGTCCGAGTGGCTCGGCAAGGGCGGCGCCAAGGCCAAGCTCGAAAACGAGAAGCCGCAGGGCGAGACCGTCAACTACGACGAACTCGTCGCGCGCTGGCAGAACAACTGATCGGCTTAAGCGCTGATCGAGGACAAGGGCCGTCGCCGGAGAACCGGCGGCGGCCATTTCATGTGAGGTGTTCAGCCGACGGCGGCAACGCCGAGCGCGACGAGGATGTAGCGGGCGGTCTTGGCAAAGGCGACGATGAGGACGAACAGCCACAGCGGCGTGCGCATGATGCCCGCGACCACGGTGATGGGATCGCCGATAATGGGTGCCCAAGAGGTCAGCAGCGTCCACACGCCCCAGCGCGAATACCAGCCCTGGAGGCGTTCGAACTTCTCGCGCGAGATCGGGAAGTACTTGTGGCCGAGCCAGTGGCTGAAGAAGCGCCCGAGCACCCAGTTGATGACGGAGCCGAGCGTGTTGCCGATGGAGGCGACCGTGATCGCCTGCCACACCGGAACGTCGCCGAGCGTCAGCACGCCGACGAGCACCGCTTCCGAGACACCCGGAATGAGGGTCGCCGCGCCCAGCGCCGAGAAGAACAGGGCGGCGAGCTCACCCCAGGTTTCGGTGTCGAACATCAAGCACGTCGTTTCGTGTGAAGCGGCAAGGTGATTAACTCAGCAGTTCGGCAGGGCGGGCACGAAGATCCGCTGCAAGGCTGGCGGGAGGTCCACAATGAGCGGATACATTCTTTCCATAGACCAGGGAACGACGTCCTCGCGCGCGATCGTGTTCGATGAGACCTATGCCATTCGCGGGGTGGGGCAACAGGAATTTACCCAGCATTTCCCGAAATCGGGCTGGGTCGAGCACGACGCGAAGGAAATCTGGACCTCAACCGCCAACGTTATCCGCGCGGCCATCGCCTCTGCCGGGATCGACGCGCGCGACATTGCCGGCGTCGGCATCACCAACCAGCGCGAGACGACGGTGGTGTGGGACCGCGAGACCGGCGCGCCAATCCACCGCGCCATCGTCTGGCAGGACCGGCGCACGGCGGAGATCTGCGCCGCGCTGAAACGGCAGGGCGCGGAAGACGCCGTCACCGAGAAGACCGGCCTGCTGCTCGACCCGTATTTTTCCGGCACCAAGCTCGCGTGGATACTGGACGAGGTCGACGGAGCGCGCGCCCGCGCCGAAAATGGCGAACTGGCCTTCGGCACGGTCGATACGTGGCTGATGTGGAACCTCACCGGCGGCAAGGTCCACGCCACCGACGCGACGAACGCGTCGCGCACCATGCTGATGAACATCCACACCGGCGAGTGGGACGAGCAGCTTCTCAAGCTGCTGCGCGTGCCGCGCGCTGTACTGCCCGAGATCTGCGACAGCGCGCACGACTTCGGCACCTGCGAGACATCCATCTTCGGGGCCGCCACGCCGATCTGTGGAATCGCGGGTGACCAGCAGGCGGCGACGGTGGGGCAGGCCTGTTTCCAGCCCGGCATGATGAAGTCGACCTACGGAACGGGGTGCTTTGCGCTGCTGAACACCGGCACGCAGGCCGTTCCCTCCACCAACCGGCTACTGACGACGATCGCCTACCGCATCGGCGGCGAGACGACCTATGCGCTGGAAGGCTCGATCTTCGTAGCCGGTGCCGCTGTGCAATGGCTGCGCGACGGCCTCGGCGTGGTGAAGCAGGCATCCGACAGCGGTCGCATGGCAGAAGCAGCCGACCCCAACCAGGACGTCTACCTCGTGCCGGCCTTCACGGGGCTTGGCGCGCCGCACTGGGACGCCGAGGCGCGCGGCGCGATCTTCGGGCTGACGCGCGGCACTGGGCCGAACGAACTCGCCCGCGCCGCGCTGGAATCGGTCTGCTACCAGACCGCCGACCTGCTCGATGCCATGCACCGCGACTGGAGCGGCGGCGACACGGTACTGCGGGTCGATGGCGGGATGGTCGCGAGCGACTGGACCATGCAGCGCCTCGCCGACATCCTCGACGCACCCGTCGACCGGCCCCATGTGCTGGAGACGACGGCGCTCGGTGCCGCATGGCTCGCCGGCTACAAGGCCGGCGTGTGGCCCGACATGGACGGCTTCGCGGCAAGCTGGAATTGCGAACGCAGGTTCGAGCCGGGCATGGACAACGAGACGCGAAGCCGAAAGATTGCGGGTTGGCGCGATGCCGTGCGCCGGACCCTGACGACCAACTGAGGAAACCGAATGTCCCCCACATCCCCGCTCAGCTTCGCCCGCGTGAATGGCGTCAATATCCATCACAAGCTGTTCACGCCGCCCGGTGGCGGAGACGACGGCAGGCCGGTTATTGTGCTGATCAACTCGCTGGGGACGGATTTCCGCATCTGGAACACGGTGATTGAGGCTATCGAGAACGACTGGCGCATCCTCGCCTATGACAAGCGCGGCCACGGCCTGTCGCAGGCCAAGCCGTTTCCCTACGCGATGGACGATCACGTCGACGATCTTCTCGGCCTGCTCGATCATCTCGGCATCGACCGCGTCGTGGTCGCCGGCGTCTCCGTCGGCGGCATGATCTCGCTGGGGCTGCTGGCGCGCGCGCCGGGCCGGGTTGCCGGTGCGATGCTGTGCGACACCGGCCACAGGATCGGCACGCGGGAACTCTGGGATACCCGCATCGAGACGGCGATGGAACAGGGGCTGCACCCGCTGGCGCAAGGCACGCTGGAGCGCTGGTTCCCGGAACCCTTCCGCGAGCAGTATCCCGAACAGCTCGTCGGCTGGCGCGCCATGCTGACGCGCACCACGGCGGCAGGCTACGCGGGCACGTCTGCGGCGATCCGCGATGCCGATTTCACCGAGGCCGCGGGCCACGTCGCCGTGCCCGTTCTCTGCATCACCGGCGAACATGACATGGCAACCCCCACCGAACTTGGCCGCGAACTGGCCGGGCTGATTCCCGGTGCGGAATTCGCGCAGGTCGATGGCGCAGGGCATCTGCCGATGATCGACCAGTCCGCACAGCTCATCGAACTGATGGGCGGCTTCCTGAAAAAGTTCGAAAGCGGCGCTGCATGAGCGTTTCGCCACTCGACTCCGCGCTGCATGTCGGCGGGTTGAACGATCCGCAGGTTTCCCAACTTTTTTCCGACGATGCGCAGATCGCGGCCATGCTGCGGGTCGAAGGTGCGCTGGCGCGCGCCCAGGGAGCGCTCGACATCATCCCGTCCGATTGCGCCAAGCGGATCGAGGAAGTCTGCGAGGCATGGTCCCCGGACCCGGGTAACTTTGCACCCGGTACCGCGCGCGACGGCGTTCCGGTGCCGGTGCTGGTGGCAGGCCTGCGCAAGGCGGTTGGCGAAGAGGCGGCCTCTTATGTTCATTTCGGCGCGACTTCGCAGGACATCGCCGACACGGCCTTCCTGTTGTCGTTGAAGAGCGCGCTCGACGTGGTCGGCACCCGCATGGACGAACTCGTCGCCATGCTGGCGAACCTTGCCGACGCGCACCGCCCGACGCTGTGCCTTGCGCGAACGCGCGGGCAGGCGGCGGTGCCGACTGTCTTCGGTCTGAAAGCCGCCAACTGGCTGGCCCCGATTGCGTTCGCCCGCGACGAGATGGACCCCGCCCGCGAGAACGTGCTGGCCGTCTCGCTCGGTGGCGCGGCGGGCACCATGTCCGCGCTCGGTCCTGCTGCCTTTGAAACCGCAGCGGCCATGGCCCGCATCCTGCGGCTCGGCGAGCCGGCCGCTCCATGGCATGCCCAGCGCGAGCGCATGGCCGGCATCGCCAACTGGGCGGCGATGGCCTGCGGTGCATTCGGCAAGATGGGCGCCGACATGATGGTGCTGGCGCAGGGCGAGGTTGGCGAGATCGGCTTTGAAGGCGCTGGCGGGTCCTCCACCATGCCCAACAAGGCCAACCCGGTCTCGGCTGAACTTCTGGTCGCGCTGGCAAACCATGCGTCAGCGCTGGCGTCTTCCGCGACCCATATGCAACTGGCCGCCAACGAGCGTGACGGTGCGGCATGGATGTTGGAATGGCTGACGCTGCCGCCGCTGGTCTGCGCTTGCGGGGCGGCTTCAGCCCGCGCGCTGGAAGCCGTTGGCGCGCTGCGCGTCGATGCAAGAAGGATGCGCGCCAATCTCGATGCGACGAACGGAACGGTGCTGGCGGAAGCCGCGACCTTTGCTCTGCTCGAAGCGGGCTACTCGCGGACAGAGGCCGCCGAACTGGTCAAGCGCGCCTGCAGGCAGGCAGGGCCGGCTGGCGGCCTGATCGTCGTCCTGCGCGAACTTGTGCCGGGCAGGCGCATCGATTGGGACGCGCTGGAAAACCCGGCCAACGCCATCGGCCTCGCCGATGAACTGATCGACCGCATCATCGCGGAAGCCGGAAGCGACGGCGACTGACGCTGCCTCTCAGAACGGCAGCCCGACGTAGTTTTCGGCAAGCGACTTCTGCGCAGCTTCCGACCCGCTGAGATAGTCCAGTTCGGCAAGCTGCACCCGCGCGCCGAAGGCGTCGTCGTCGTGAAACCGGTGCAGCATCGACGTCATCCACCACGAGAACCGCTCCACCTTCCAGACGTGACGTAGGCGTTCGGCGGAATAGTTGTCGGCGAGGCTGGGGTCACCGTCCTTGATGAGCGCGGTCAGCGCGCGCGACAGCACCAGCGCATCGGCAGAGGCGAGGTTCAGTCCCTTCGCGCCGGTCGGCGGCACGATATGCGCGGCATCGCCCGCAAGGAACAGCCGCCCGTGCCGCATCGGCTCGGCGACGAAGCTGCGCAGCGGCGCGATGCTCTTTTCGATGGACGGGGCGCGCTGCATGCGCTCGGCTGCCTCCGGTCCGAGGCGCACGGCGAGTTCGTCCCACACCCGCTCGTCGCTCCATTCGTTCAGGTCCGCATCGATCGGGCACTGGATGTAATAGCGGCTGCGCTTCGCCGACCGCATGCTGGCGAGCGCGAACCCGTTCTCGTGGTTCGCGTAGATCAGTTCGGGCGAGCACGGCGCCACATCGGCAAACAGCCCCAGCCAGCCGAACGGGTAGACCCGCTCAAAGGTGCGGCGGATATCGTCAGGAATCTGTTTGGCGGCGATGCCGTGGAACCCGTCGCAGCCCGCGACATAATCGCAGGTGATCTCGCCGCGCTGTCCGTTCTGCTCGTAGGTGATGCGGACCGGGCCATCCGCGATGTCTTCCATCGCGATCACTTCGGCCTCGTAGAGCGTCGGCGCGCCGTCCCCGGCGCGTGCTTCCATCAGGTCTCGGGTGACTTCGGTCTGCCCGTAGACGATCACCTGTTTCCCCGTGTGTCGGGTGAGGTCGATATGAAAGCGGTCGTTGCCGGCGACGATGTCGAACCCGTCGTGGAACAGCCCGTCGCGCTTCAGCCGGGCATCGCACTGGGCTTCGTCCAGCGCGCGCACGGACGCGCCGTCGAGCACGCCGGCGCGGATGCGCGACAGCACGTAGTCACCGGATCGGCGCTCGAGAATGATGGTGTCGATTCCCTGGAGATGCAGCAGTCGCCCCAGCAGAAGGCCCGCAGGTCCCGCCCCGATGATTCCCACCTGGCTGCGCATGTTTGCCGTCTCCCCGGCCGTCTTCTTGTGCAAACACTTTCGCCGAGACGGCTAGAAAACGCCAGAGATTGGGCGGGCCTTGCCAATGCAACTTTCCGCCATAAAACCAAGAGAAGGTTGCCGAAAATTGCGCTGAAGCCCGCAATCGCTGACTAATCATTTCCTTTCGCTACGTACTTTTACGTATGGCGTGCAGGTTGTGCCGCCATGATCTCGTAGCGTAAGCTCCCGTCAGCGGGGGCACCACGACCGGGAAACCGGCCAACGGTGAGGAAGGCCATGAGAGGGATTTCCGCGAAGCGGATCACCTCGGCGCGGCAAGCGGGATGCACCTTGCGTTCCATCGGGCTTGTCGCGGCGTTTGCCACAGCGGCACTAATCAGCACTTCAGGTTCAATCGAGGCACAGGAAGGCGACGAGTGGGAAGGGATCATGTATCCCGGCCAGCTTGTCACGACCGGCTTTCCGGGAACCCACGTTCCCGGCGGCGAGGTGCCGCCCGGCCCTGAAATGATCGACGAAACCTTCATCGATACGCAGCGCGCCGCGGTGCGGATCATCGACGTGTCCTTCCCCGAGGACCCGCCGAGCGGTCAGCAACTCGATGCGCCGACGATGTTCGAGGTCCCCGTCGCCGATACCGGGCTTGTGTTCGGCACCGCGATGGATGACCTGAAATATCCCAACATCTACGTCACGGCGACGTCGGCCTTCGGCCTGCACATCGTGCTGCCGGACGCTGACGACGACACCCGCCCCGAAAGGCTGATGAACGGTGCGCCCGGCGCGCAGTTCATGGAAGGCCAGTGGGGCGCAGCCGACCCCGCAGGCGGGCCCGGCTCGGTCTGGAAGATCGACGGGCGCACCGGCGAGGTGACGCTGTTTGCCAACATCGCGCTGGAAGGCTTCGCCAATACCGGCGCCGGTCTCGGCAACATCGCCTTCAGCTCGCGGCACGGCTCTTTCTACGTGTCCGACCGCGACACCGGCACCATCCATCGCCTCAACCGCAACGGCGAGGAGCAGGACACCTTCGATCATGGTGTGGCCGGCCGCAACGCGGCGGGCATGAGCCCGCGCCCGTTCGATTCCTCCAGGCGTCTCGACATCGCCGACGGTGCGTTCGATGCAACCGATTCCGGCACCTGGATGCTGCCCGACGCGCGCCGCCGTGTCTGGGGCCTCGCCGTTCATGGCGGGCGCCTCTACTACGCGGTGGCTGCCGGTCCGCAGATCTGGTCTGTCGGTCTCGCGAAGGATGGCAGCTTCGGCGACGATCCGCGCTGGGAGGTCGACGTACCGCCCGCGCCGCGTCCGTTCGAAATTTCCGACATCGTGTTCGATCCGCAGGGCCGCATGATCCTGGCCCAGCGCGGTACGGAGACCGGCGGATACGACTACAAGACCTTCGCCGAGGAAGGCGAGGCGCGTGTCATCCGCTTCGTACTCGAAGACCCCGACGATCCGGCAACGGAGTCCCGCTGGGTCGAGGCGCCGGACGAATATGCCATCGGCTTCCGTGGTGATCTGCGCAACGCCAATGGCGGCGTGACG
Source organism: Tepidamorphus sp. 3E244 (assembly GCF_046159835.1). Lineage (NCBI taxonomy): Bacteria > Pseudomonadati > Pseudomonadota > Alphaproteobacteria > Hyphomicrobiales > Tepidamorphaceae > Tepidamorphus > Tepidamorphus sp. 3E244. The sequence continues at coordinate 157,967 of NZ_JBJXCY010000001.1, forward strand.
ATCAACTACGACTACACCTCCGACAACTACCTCAACACGGCTGCCTGCGGCGGCTACCTGTGGTCAACCGGCGAGCAGCTTCGCAACCCGGAAGCAGCCGCCATGCAGGACGCGCTGCGTCCCGGGGGCGCGCTGGAGATCGACGGTCTGCAAGGCAACGACCTGCGCCTCGTGAAGCCGCAGAACGTGCCGCCCTTCACCGCCTACTACGCCGATTTCGACGGCGAGACGGGCGTTGGCGACACCTTCGGCCACATGGGCGACGTGGAAGCCTTCCGTGTCTGCGAGGGCGCGTTCCGCCCGCCGGTGGACTTCGGCGGCGATCCCGTTCCCCGTGACCGCGCCTGCCTGACGCTGGAGCGTCGCTGGAGCTGCGATGTCGGCCCCGACGGACGCTACTACCGCCTCTATGTCCGCAACCGTTCGAGCCTGCCGCTCGACCAGGTGCAGACGACGACGCCGACGCCCGGCTTCTCGGTGCTGCCGCGCCGCCAGCCGCTTGGCGACGGAAACCTCACGGTTGCGGTCGACGGACCGCCCGGAGACGCGTTCGAAATGGACGTCTGCGTCTTCCGTGGCGCGGACGCGGCTGCCGGAGGCACGTTCCCGTGCTGCAAGGCGACCATCGTCGACGTCTATCCGGAAGTCCTCTGCGAGGGACCGGACGGCGGCATCTTGTCAGACGAAGAGCTTGAAGCTCTGTGGCTTGGGGAGTGATGACGATGCTTGAAGCTTTCGTTTTCTCCGCCCGCAACTCGAAGGCACGCGTCTTTGCTGCCCTTGCGTTCGCACTCGCCTTCGTCCTGTCCGCGCTGTCTGTTCAGCAGGCGCGTGCGGCGGACGAGATCGCCGGCTCCTTCACGCAGTCGGCAACCTATGACTGCCGCACCAACACGGTGCGCTACGACATCAAGGTGACTATCCCGCCCGAAATCCAGGCCGCTGTTCAGGCCGAGGGTGGGGGTCAGCTCGTGTTGCAGATCACCAGCGACCTGCCTGTCGGCCTGAAGTGGATTTCTTCCACCATGGTTGCGGACGGGATCGGTTTGGGTGCTGGCGGCGACGTCATCGAGAGCCGTCTGCGCGACAGCGACCGGCTGAATTCCAACCGGATCGCTCTGCTTCCAGTGGATGCCAATGGCGACGGTGACGTCGGCACCATCCACCTGACCGGCATCGCCGAGGTGCAGCCGGGCATGCCCCTGCCGCACACCTTCGCCCACAAGGCGAACCTCGACGTGCTCATCCATTCCGGTGGCGGGTTCATCGACTATGCGCTGGGCCTGGAATCCGAGCCGCCCGGTGGCGGTCTCGGCACCATCACCAAGACCGGCACGCCGACCGAGGTCACCGTTGACCCCGACGCCTGCGTGCCCGACCCGGCCGACCCCGGTCGCCCGGATCGCGGCGATGCCTGCCTGTCCGGCAACGCGGTCGTCTATTGCGGCGAGAAGGACGGCGAATACACGGTCATCGTCTCCGGCGAGACCACCTCGACCGACTTCGTCGTCGTCTCGGTGCTGACGCCGGGCGTCTCCATCGACGTGATGGGTTCGCTGGAAACAGAGGTCGCGGTCCCGGCCATCGCCGGAACCTACTACACCGAACTCGCCATCGTCGGTGCGACGCCGGGCAGCGCCATCACGCTGTCGGTCGATGGCGGCGGTGATGTCGGCGTGGTCGAGGATCTGCCGGACGGCTTCGCCCTGTGCTGCTCGACGGAACTGGTCGTCGTCATTCCGCCGGAATGCGAGGACCGTCCCGGCGGCGACCCCGACCCGCAGTCGGACTGGGATCTTGAACTTGAGAAGATCTACAACGGCCAGGGTCCGTGCAATGGCGGCGAGGCATGCGACTTCAAGATCCGCGTCACCAATCTCGGCCCCGATCCCCACAAGGGTGACATCAAGGTCGTGGATTCGGCGGAAGGAAAGCCGTTCGTCTTCGCTCCCGTGATCGCACCCGCCCCGTGGGCCTGCGTGGGCGACGAGACCATGCTGGAATGCACCTACCCGGATGCGGACCTGCCGGTGAACGGTTTCGTCGAACTCCCCGTTCGGGTCATCTCCACCCTGAAGAAGCTGGGCCCTGTCGAGGTGGAGAACTGCGCCGAGATCGACCAGCGCCCCGGCAGCAAGGACAACAACGCGTCCAACGACGAGGATTGCGCCAAGTCCCCGATGCCGCTTCAGGACGGACCCGACGACAAGGTGCCGCCGCCGCAGCCGGACCCGGAACCCGATCCGGAGCCGCAGGCCGACCCGAAGAAGGATCTGTCGATCCGCAAGGTCGCGCCCGGTAGCTGCCAGGCCAATGGTGACTGCACGTTCACGCTGACCGTGCGCAACGAGAGCCAGGACGAATACAATGGCGACCTGGTCATCTCCGACGTCCCCGCCGGTCCCGGCATCACCTATGAAGGCCACTCGCCTTCGGACTGGGATTGCGTGCAGGCCAGCAACGGCATCGCGTGCAGCCGTCCCGACACGGTCCTCGCCCCCGGCGAGTCAGTGTCGTTGGCTGTGACGCTGGGCGTGCCCAACAACACGACCCTGCGTCGCGATGGCCTTGAGAACTGTGGCTATCTCGGTGGCGAGGCCGCAGGCAGCGTGCGCTCCGGCGCCGATACCCGGGCCGTCCAGCAGGCACTCGACGAGCTTGGATACGATCCCGGCCCGGTCGATGGCCTGTATGGCGGCCAGACGGCAGCTGCCCTGCGGCGGTTCCAGGAAAACAACGGCCTGCCCGTGACCGGCACCATCACGCCGGACACGCTGGACCGCCTGGGCCTGACCGGTGACGATAGCCTTTCGGCACCGTTCGTCGACGACTTTGCCGACGACAATGCCTACTGTGTTACCACCAAGGTCACCGCTCCGCCCGCGCCCAAGTGCGACGCCGGCGAAACGCTGAAGAACGGCCAGTGCGTCTCGGTCTGTAAGCGCGGCACCGAATGGCGCAACGGCCGCTGCCGGCCCGTCGTGGTCAACTGTCCTTCGGGGCAGGAGTACCGCAACGGTCGTTGCCGCGACATCGTGGTCAAGTGCCCGCCCGGAACCGAGTTCCGCAACGGTCGCTGCCGCACGGTCCGTGTCGACTGCCCCGCCGGCCAGGAATTGCGCAACGGTCAGTGCCGTCCAATCGTCTGCCCCCGTGGGCAGCGGCTGGTCAACGGCCGGTGCGTGCCCATCCTGGTCTTCTGCAAGCCTGGCGAGACCCTGATCAACGGTAAGTGCGTGAAGCCGCAGATCTGCCCGCCGGGCACCCAGATGCGCAACGGCAAGTGCCGCCCGATCCGCATCACGTGTCCGCGTGGTCAGCAGTTGGTGAACGGCCGGTGCCGTCCGATCGTGATCACCTGCCCGCCGGGGACCCAGATGCGCAACGGCAAGTGCCAGCCGATCCGCATCACCTGCCCGCGTGGTCAGGAACTTCGCAACGGTCGGTGCCGCCCGGTTCGCACGGGTCCCTCGGAGATCAACCCGCAGCAGACGCGTCCGATCATCTGCAAGCGCGGGGAGACCCTGGTGAACGGTCGCTGCGTGCGAGCACAGATCCGGATCCCGAACATCGGGACGATCCAGATCCAGTGATGCCGGATTGAGTGACGAGAACATCGGGCGGGCGCTTCGGCGCCCGCCTTTTTTCGTTCTAGCGCCGCTTGCGGGCCTGTTGCAGCACGAAGGAGATGACCTGCGCCACGGCGGCGTATAGTTCGTGCGGGATCGTCTCGTCGAGTTCCACCTGTGCCAGCGCCTCGGCGAGAACGGGGTTCTCCTCGATGTGGATGCCATGGGCCTTGGCGCTCTCGATGATGCGTCGCGCGGTCTCGCCGTGCCCCTTGGCAAGCACGGTCGGCGCATCGCCGGTTCCATGGTCGTAGCCGAGCGCCACCGCGAGATCGCGGCCGGTCGGGTCCTTGTCGCGAGAGCCACTCAATGTCTCAGCCCTCCCGGTTGTAGAAGCTGCCGGCGACGGCCTGTTTCTTCGCGCGCGGGATGTCCGGCGGGCGACCGGCCTCGATGTCGATGCTGTCGACATCCAGTTCAGCCGCCGTCAGCGCATCCGACAACAGGCCCGCATTGCGCTTGAGCAGCGCGAGCGTCTCGTCTTCCTCCGCCCACAGCGCGACGGACACGTTGGGTGGTGCGTACACGATGCTGGCGGCGATCGCCCCCGCCCCGTCGAGGTCAAGTGACAGCCGCACGCGCCACGCGCGCCTGTCTTCGTCCTTGTCGTTCTGGCGGCGCTCTTCCGCGATGCGGATACCGGCAATTGCGGTCCGTCCGGCATCGGCAATGGGCAGGGCCATCTGCCACACGCGCCCGCCAGGCTCTTGCGCATCCGTGCGCGGCTGGCCGTCGCCGTCGGGAAGGCTCGCGATCTGCAGCAGCCGCATCCGGTTGAGCGCGCCGTCGGTCTCACCGAGCAATTGGCGCATCATTTCCGGAATCGGTACGTTGGGGCGCAAGGTCGCCGTGGCGGGGCGCTCGGCTTGCGGGTTGCTGCCCCGGTCCGGTGCCTTGCCGGCGCCCGGCTCGCCGCTCGTGCGGGCCTCGTCACCAAGGAGCGAAGACAGCACGGATTTCAACCCGAGCAGCGCCGCTTTCAGGTCGCCGCCAGAAGGCAACTGCCGCGCAAGGCTCGATTCAAGGAAATTGCCGCTGCGCTGCAGCCCGGCGCGCAACTGCTGCCCGTCGCCGAGCGCATCCGAATTGACACGAAGCCCGAGCAATTGCCGCGCTGCCGCCTCCACGCCGGGATCGAGTTTCGATTGGCCGGACGCACTGACAGCGGCCTGCAGATTGGCAAAGAGCGGCGCGAACCCCGACTGAGTCGACAAGGCCTGCGCGCGCGCGGTCGCAACGGCCTGAATCGTCGTTGGAAGGGAAGGGGCCTGCGCCGTTGATGCGGCCTGTGCCGGTGCGCCCGTCTGGACTGCTGTCGATGGGGTTGGCTGCTGGCCTGTTGGCGCTGCGCTCGCGCGCGCTGCCCCGGTCGGGGCCGCGCCGCCGGGCGTTGTGGCCTGCGTCGTTGTGCTTGCAGGCGCGGTTGCCGGGCCCTGCGATGCTGTGCCGGAATTGCCGCTTGCCGGAGCGCCGGTGCCAGTCTGCGGCAGATTGCCGGCGGTTGCGGTGCCGGCCGGTGGGGACGCCGGTTGCCCCGTCGGCTGCGCGACCTGTGCCGTGCTGCCCTGGGCAGGTTGTCCCGTTGTTGTTGGCGCGCCTTGCGGTGCCGCGCCCGTTGGGCCTGTTGCGGCGCTTCCCGGCGTCGGCGGCTGTGTCGACACGCTCGCAGGCGCGGGCTGCGCGGCCTGTGCCGGTTGGGCAGGTGCTTGCGGGGCGGCCGGAGCCTGCGCGACTGGTGACGCCGGTCGCGGCGCATCCGCCGACAGGGTGACGCGAACGGCCTGCGTCTGGGCAGGTGGTTGCTGCTGCGTGCCCGGTTGTGCGGTCGATTGCGCTGGCGTCGCGGGAGGCTCTGCCCCGCGCGGCGCGGCGGCGGACGGTGGCGGCTGCTGCGGTGCCGGTGTCTGTGTTGTCGAGGCCTGCGTGGTGCCGCTGGCTGGTGGCTGGCCGGTCTGGGTGGCGGCAGGTTGCGCCGTTGGTTGCGAGGTTGTCTGCGGCTGGGCCGTTGGCTGGCCTTGCGCGCGGCCTGCCTGCTGTGGCGGCTGGTCGAGCAGGCGAAGCTGCACCTCAGCGCCCTGCCGCTGCACCTGCAGGTTGACTGTCGTGCCGGGCTTCAGGGCGAGCGTCGTCACCACGTCGAGCACCGCGCGCCCCACGGCGAGCCGCACGCCATTGGCAAGCCCCTGCTGCACGCGCGCGGTCAGCACGTCGCCGGACTTCAGCTCGCCCAGCAGGGTCGCGGTTGCGGCATTGGCCGGGGTGGCATTGCCGCCGCCCCCCGCCGGTATGCCGCCGATCGCCATCGGCCTAGTCCTGCGCCAGGAACTGGTCGGCGGAATGGACCAGCTTGGGGTCCGGCATGCCGATCAATTCGGTGTCGCGATCTTGGTAGATGAACTCGTTGAGCAGGCAGCGCATCACGTTGAGCCGCAGCCGCAGCTTGTCGTTGGCCTGCACGATGGTCCACGGCGCATGCACCGTATCGGAGCGCCGCAGCATGACATCGCGCGCCCGGGTGTAGGCATCCCACAGCCCGATGCCCTTGATGTCGATATCGGAGAGCTTCCACTGCTTCAGCGGGTCATGTCGGCGCGCGTGCAGCCGCTTGAGCTGCATCTCCTGCCCGATATCGAGCCAGAACTTCACCAGCCGGATGCCGTCATCGGTCAGCATGCGCTCGAACGATGGCACCGCGTGCAGGAACTGCCGCGTTTCCTCCGGCGTCGAGAACCCCATCACCGGCTCCACGCCCGCCCGGTTGTACCAGGAGCGGTCGAAGATCACGATTTCGCCGGCGGTCGGCATGTGCTCGACATAGCGCTGGAAATACCACTGCCCCTGTTCTTCATCAGTCGGCTTGGACAGGGCGACGACACGCACGATGCGCGGGTTGAGGTGCTGGATCAGCCGCTTGATGGTACCGCCCTTGCCGGCGGAATCGCGCCCCTCGAAGACAATGGCGATCCGCTCGCCGGTCTCCACGATGTGGCGCTGCAGTTTCATCAGCTCGATATGCAGCTGCACGAGTTTCTTGTTGTACTTCTTGCGCTTCATGCGCTCGTCGTACGGGTACCCGCCGGACTCGAAGGCATCTTCCTCGACCCAGGCGGGAAGCTCCGGGTCATCGATGTCGAACGGCTCCACCACGTCCGTGGAAGCTGACTTCTTGCTCTTCTTGCCCATGCCGTCTCCAGATTGCGGATTTGTTCCGACCCTATCATTCAACCGTTACCGATAGTAGATAACACCAACGGTTCAGGCCTTTTCACCGCTTCTCCAGATTGCGAAACGATGCTCGACCCGACCCCGGTTTCCCGGACGAACGATACGCAAGCCCCGCGCCGCGAGGGCACGGTGTCGGCGTTTGCGCAACTGTGGCCGGCATTTGCGGGCGCGGCCATCGCGACGGGCGCGTTCGCCAGCGTCGGTACGCTCGCCCTCCCCGTGGCAATCCCGCTTTGCCTGCTGCTGGCGCTCGCTGCGTGGGGGTTGCGCCGCCAGGCGGTGAACGAGGCGAACCGGAACAAGACCGCCGTGACCATCGCCGAGCAGGCGCCTGCGGTCGACTTCGCACGGCTGATTTCGGCCCTGCCCGACGCGGCCCTCCTCGTGGATGGCGACATGCGACTGCGTGCGCTCAACGCCACCGCGACCGAACTGCTTGGGGAGCACGCAGCCGGCGCGCCGTTCAGCTTCGCCATTCGCGCCCCGCAGGTGGCCGAAGCCGTGCGCAGCGTCCGCGCCGACCTGGCCCCTGCCCGCGTGACCTACTCCGCCAAGGTGCCGGATGACCGCCTGCTGGAGGCGCACGTCGCACCGGTGCCCGGAGAGGGCGACCCGTCAGGCTTCGACGTGCTGATCGTGCTGCGCGACCTGACCGGCCAGCAGCGGCTGGAGCGGATGCGTAGCGACTTCATCGCCAATGCCAGCCACGAGTTGCGCACGCCCCTGGCGTCCGTCATGGGCTTCATCGAGACGCTGCAGGGCCCGGCTCGCGAAGATGCGGTCGCGCGCGAACGCTTCCTTGGCATCATGTCGACGCAGGCGGCCCGCATGGCGCGTCTTATCGACGACCTCATGTCCCTGAGCCGCATCGAGCAGAAGGTCCACCTGCGGCCGTCAGGCCGGGTCGATCTTGTGAAGACCATCGGCCACGTCGTCGATGCCTTGCAGCCGATTGCCAGTGAAAACGGTGTCGCACTCATCTACGACCCGCCGACTGACACGAGCGCCTTTGCTGTTGCCGGCGAGCCTGACGAACTGATGCAGGTGTTCCAGAACCTTATCGAGAACGCCATCAAGTACGGCGCGTCGGGCGAAAAGGTCGAGATCGCCATCGTGCGGCGGGTGCATGATCGCACCAAGGCCGGGCGCATCGAGGCACGTGTCCGCGACTTCGGCCCCGGTATCGACCCGGAGCACCTGCCGCGCCTGACCGAGCGGTTCTACCGCGCCGACGTCGCGACCAGCCGCGAGCGTGGCGGGACAGGGCTGGGACTGGCCATCGTCAAGCACATTCTCAACCGTCACCGCGCCACCCTGTCCATCAGTTCCGTGAAGGGCGAGGGGGCCACATTCCGCGTGGGCTTCGACCCCTTGTCGTGACGGTTGTCGCAGTCCACAGCGGCCAGATTAAATTCATATTATATTTCAGATACCTGGACTGTCACAAAACCGATATCCAACCGTCATATAAGTTTGATCGAAGGCTCCTAGGGTCCGCCTCGCTAGCCCGCTACGCAACCGCGGCGAGGGCAGCCCGCAATCTCCGGCGAGGGCCGGGGGAAGATGCCGCTCCGCCAATGGTTCGGCCCGCATCACCAACAGGAGAGTCGTCGTGAAGACCACTTCCATCATCGCTATCGCAGCGCTCGCCGTCACCGGCGCAGTCGCCTCCGCGCCCGCCATGGCGCGTGACGAAATCCAGATCAAGGGTTCGTCGACCGTCCTTCCCTACGCCACTATCGTTGCCGAGGCGTTCGGTGAAAACTTCGATTACCCCACCCCGGTTGTCCAGGGCGGTGGTTCGGGCGCAGGCCGCAAGGCCCTGTGCGAAGGCGTCGGCGAGAACACCATCGACATCGCCAACTCCTCTAGCCGTATCAAGCAGTCCGACATCGACAACTGCGCCTCCAACGGCGTGGACGAAGTCATGGAAGTGCGCATCGGCTATGACGGCATCGTCTTCGCCTCCGACATCAACGGCGCGGAATTCGGCTTCACCCCGGCTGACTGGTACACCGCACTGGCCGCGAAGGTCGTCGTCGACGGCAAGCTCGTCGACAACCCGAACAAGTCCTGGAACGAAGTTAACGGCGATCTGCCGGAGCAGGAAATCCTGGCCTTCATCCCGGGCACCAAGCACGGCACCCGCGAAGTCTTCGACGAGAAGGTTCTGGAAGCCGGCTGCGAAGCCACCGGCGCGCTCGAGGCCTACACGGCCGAGAACGGCGGCGACGAGAAAGCCGCCGAGAAGGCCTGCATCCAGCTGCGCACCGACGGCGTCTCCGTCGACGTCGACGGTGACTACACCGAAACGCTCGCCCGCCTCGACGCCAACAAGAACGGCATCGGCGTGTTCGGTCTGTCCTTCTACGAAAACAACACCGACAAGCTGCGCGTTGCCACGATGAGCGGCATCACGCCCTCTACCGAGACCATCGCCAAGGGCGAGTACCCGGTGTCCCGCCCGCTGTTCTTCTACGTGAAGCTGGCGCATCTCGGCGTGATCCCGGGCCTCCAGGAATATGTCGACTTCTTCGTGTCCGACGACATTGCCGGCCCCGACGGCCCGCTGGCCGCCTATGGCCTCGTGTCTGACCCGGAGCTCGCCAAGACCCAGGAAATGGTCGCCGAGGGCGGCACCCCGATGGGCGCGCTCAACTAATCCAACAAACTCGCGGGCGGCGCGGTCTCGCGCCGCCCGTTTCCATGTCCGGGCGAGGGTTACATGAACACTGGTCTTCTCATCCTGATCGTGCTCGCGATTGCCGTTGCCGGATACGTGATCGGGCGCTCGCGCTCGCTCGCCAGCGCCGGTGGCGATATCCGCCTCATGCACTCCCTGCCGCGCTACCACGGCCAGTCGGTTTTCATCTTCGCGGCCGTTCCCGCCTTTCTCACGCTGATGGTCTGGCTGTTGGCGCAGCCGATGATCATCGAGAGCCGGGTTTCCTCCATGATCCCGCCCTCCGAGGTCGCTGACGGCAGCTCGCTCAGTCTCGTCATGGCAGACGTCCACCGCATCGCCGACGGCCTCGACGTCGCGGTCGAGCGCGGCGTGATGACCGAGGACGAACTCGACACCCTGCGCACCGACGTGACCGACGTGCGCAGCCGCCTCGCCGAAGTCGGAGTCGCCATCGGGTCCGATGTCAGCCAGTCGGTATTCGAGGCCGCCAAGGCCTACCGCGACATGGGCCACCTTGGCCGCATCATCATGGCAGCCCTCGTGCTGCTGATGGCTGCCGCCGGTGCCGCGATCGCCTTCTCCAAGATCGCTCCGCGCTACCGGGCACGCAACATTTCCGAAGGCGCGATCAAGGCGCTGATGATCCTGTCTTCCACGGTCGCCATCCTGACCACGGTCGGCATCATCGCCTCGCTGCTGTTCGAGACGATCCACTTCTTCCGCATGTATCCGGCGGAGGATTTCTTCTTCAACCTGACCTGGAACCCGCAGTTCCGCGGCGGCTCCGACCTCGGCATCCTGCCGCTGCTGTGGGGCACGCTCTACGTGTCCTTCATCGCGCTGCTGGTTGCGGTGCCCATTGGGCTGATGGCGGCGATCTACCTCGCCGAATATGCCTCGTCCACGGTGCGCTCCATCGCCAAGCCGACCATCGAACTGCTCGCTGGCATCCCGACCATTGTCTACGGCCTCTTCGCGCTGATCACGGTCGGCCCGATGCTGCGCGACTATTTCGCCCAGCCGCTTGGCCTCGGCACATCGTCGTCCTCGGTGATGACCGCCGGTCTGGTGATGGGCATCATGGTGATCCCGTTCATCTCCTCGCTGTCGGATGACGTGATCAATTCCGTGCCCCAAGCCATGCGTGACGGCTCGCTCGGTCTCGGCGCGACGCGCTCGGAAACGGTCCGCAAGGTGATCCTGCCGGCAGCGCTGCCGGGCATCGTCGGCGCCATCCTGCTGGCCGCCAGTCGCGCCATCGGCGAAACCATGATCGTGGTCATGGGCGCTGGCGCTGCCGCCAAGCTTAGCCTCAACCCGTTCGAGGCGATGACCACCATCACCGTGAAGATCGTCAGTCAGCTGACCGGCGACACCGAGTTCGCCTCGCCCGAAACGCTCGTCGCCTTCGCGCTTGGCCTGTCGCTCTTCGTCGTGACGCTGTGCCTCAACATCGTCGCGCTCTTTGTCGTCCGCAAATACCGGGAACAGTACGAATGACCGAGATTTCCGCTTCCGTCCCGGTGACGACCGGCGAAATGAGCAAGCCGCGCCGCCGCGATATCGGCCTCAAGCGCCGCTACGCCGCCGAACGCCGCTTCAAGATGATGGGTATCGGCGCGGTGTCGATTGCCGTGCTGGCGCTCGTCTTCCTGCTGATCTCGATCCTGTCGAATGGCCTCAGCGCCTTTTCGCAGACGTTCCTGCAGTTCGACGTCACGCTGGATTCCGGCACGCTCGACAAGAAGGGCAATGCCAACCCCAGCGAGATGGCGAAGGTCAGCACGATCGGTTACGGCAACTTCCTGCGCAAGGAACTGGTCGCCGCGCTGGAGCGCAACAAAATCGACACGGGCGGCCTGTCGGACAAGGACATCGCCGGCCTGCTGTCGAAGGAAGCCCCGGCCCAGCTGCGCGACCGCGTGCTGGCCGATCCGGGCCTGCTCAACCAGACCATCTCCTTCAAGACCTACGCCAACGGCCGCGTCGACGGCTACTACAAGGACCGCGTGAGCATGGCGAGCGCGGAACTCGACAGCAACATCAGCCCCGGCCAGCTGCAGCTTGCCGATCGGATGCGCGATGCCGGAATGCTGACCATCGGCTTCAACTGGGGCTTCCTGACAGGCCCGGATGCCTCCGAGCTGCGCCCGGAAGCCGCGGGCCTCGGCATCGCGATCATCGGCTCCGCCTACATGATGCTGCTGGTGCTCGCCATGTCGCTGCCGCTGGGCGTTGCCGCCTCGATCTATCTTGAGGAATTCGCGCCGACCAACCGGTTCACCGACCTGATCGAGGTGAACATCAACAACCTCGCGGCCGTGCCCTCCATCGTGTTCGGCCTGCTCGGCCTTGCGATCTTCATCAACTTCGCCGGCCTGCCGCAGTCCGCGCCCATCGTCGGCGCCCTGGTGCTTACGCTGATGACGCTGCCGACGATCATCATCGCGACGCGCGCTGCCCTCAAGGCCGTACCGCCCTCGGTGCGCGAAGGCGCGCTCGGCATCGGTGCATCGCGCATGCAGATGGTGTTCCACCACGTCCTGCCGCTGGCCATGCCCGGCATCCTGACCGGCACAATCATCGGCCTGGCGCAGGCGCTGGGTGAAACTGCGCCGCTGCTGCTGATCGGCATGGTCGCCTTCGTGCGCGACTTCCCCGATGCGCCGCCGGAAGGCTTCTTCGATCCGGCAGCCGCCCTGCCGGTGCAGGTCTACAACTGGACGCAGCGCGCCGACCCGGCCTTCGTGGAGCGGGCGTCCGGTGCCATCATCGTGCTGCTTGTGTTCCTCTTCATGATGAACCTCGCAGCCATTCTTCTTCGCCGCCGGTTTGAGCGCCGCTGGTAGTCTGTCGCAATCAAGTTCGATTTGAGTGGGAGCACGTCAATGAGCGTCGCCGAGGCAAAACCGAAATCCTACGAGAAGTGGGAAACCGTGATGACCGGGCCGAAGCCCGACAACATCAAGATGCACACGAAGGACGTGTCGGTTTTCTACGGCGCGAAGCAGGCCCTGTTCGACGTGGCGCTGGACGTCGGCGACCGCGAAGTGACGGCGCTGATCGGCCCGTCGGGCTGCGGCAAGTCCACCTACCTGCGCTGCCTCAACCGGATGAACGACACCATCGACATCTGCCGCGTCACGGGCACGATCGAGCTTGAGGGCGAGAACATCTACGACCCCGCCGTCGACGTTGTGGAACTGCGCGCCCGCGTCGGCATGGTGTTCCAGAAGCCGAACCCCTTCGCCAAGTCGATCTACGACAACGTCGCATATGGCCCGCGCATTCACGGGCTGGCCCGCAACAAGTCGGACCTCGACGATATCGTCGTCTCCAGCCTCAAGAAGGCCGGGCTCTACAACGAGGTGTCGGACCGCCTGCACGAACCTGGCACCGGCCTGTCCGGCGGCCAGCAGCAGCGCCTCTGCATTGCGCGCGCCATTGCCGTGAACCCGGAAGTCATCCTCATGGACGAGCCGTGCTCGGCACTCGACCCGATCGCCACGGCCCGCGTCGAGGAACTGATCGACGAACTGCGCGAGAACTATTCCATCGTCATCGTCACGCACTCGATGCAGCAGGCGGCCCGCGTCTCGCAGCGCACGGCCTTCTTCCACCTCGGCATTCTCGTCGAGGTCGGTGACACCGACCGCATGTTCACCAATCCGCAGGATCAGCGGACGCAGGACTACATTACCGGCCGCTTCGGCTGATAGAATGTTGAAGGGAACGGAGAGCTCCCATGACCGAACACATCGTCACGCGATACGACAACGAGCTGCGTGAGCTGGCCGTCCTCATCACGCAGATGGGCGGGCTGTGCGAAAAGGCGCTGACCGACGCGATGACCTCGCTTCAGCGGCAGGACGCGGAACTCGCGCAGACCGTGCGAGACGAAGACGACAAGATCGACGATCTCGAACGTGAGGTCGAAGAGCGCGCCATCCAGATGATCGCGCGCCGCCAGCCGATGGCCAGCGACCTGCGCGAGATCGTCGCCGCGGTGAAGATCGCCGCCGACCTGGAGCGTATCGGCGACCTCGCCAAGAACATCGCCAAGCGTGTCATCGCGCTGCAGGACCAGAGTCAGCCCAAGCAGATCGTGCGCGGCCTCGACCACATTTCCGAGATCGCCCTTCACCAGCTGAAGGACGTGCTGGACGCCTATACCGGCCGTGACGCCGTCAAGGCGCTCGCCGTGTGGGAGCGCGACAGCGATCTCGACGCTGTCTACACCTCGATCTTCCGCGAACTGCTGACCTACATGATGGAGGATCCGCGCAACATCACGCTGTGCACCCATCTGCTGTTCGCAGCCAAGAACATCGAGCGCATCGGTGACCACGCGACCAACATCGCGGAAAACATCCACTACGTCGCAACCGGTGAGACCATCGCCATGGACCGTCCCAAGAGCGATGAATCCTCCATGACGACCGTTGAAGAAGGATCCGACGATTGAGCGCCCCGCTCCGCGTCGACGAACCCGCGCAGATGACCGCCACCATTCTCATAGTCGAAGACGAGGAAGCCCTGACCCTCATGCTTCGCTATAATCTGGAGGCCGAGGGTTTCCGGGTGGAATCCGTGGCGCGCGGCGACGAGGCGGAAACGCGCCTGAAGGAATGGACGCCGGACCTGCTGCTGCTGGACTGGATGCTGCCGGGGCTCTCCGGCATCGAGCTTTGCCGCAGACTGCGCGCGCGCACCGAGACGCAGCGCCTGCCGGTCATCATGCTGACCGCGCGCGGCGAGGAGAGCGAGCGTATTCGCGGGCTTTCCACAGGGGCCGACGACTATGTCGTGAAGCCGTTCTCGATCCCCGAGCTGATGGTGCGCATCAAGGCCATGCTGCGCCGGACACGGCCCGAGCTGATGTCCGACATCCTGTCTGCCGGTGACATCGTGCTCAACCGCGAGACGCACCGCGTCGAGCGGGCCGGGCGCGAGATCCACCTCGGGCCGACCGAGTTCCGCCTGCTGGAATTCCTGATGCGCGCGCCCGGTCGCGTCTTCTCGCGCGAGCAATTGCTCGATGGCGTGTGGGGTCGCGACGTCTATGTCGACGAGCGCACCGTCGATGTGCATGTCGGCCGCCTGCGCAAGGCGATCAACCGCGCCCGCGCCAAGGACCCGATCCGCACCGTGCGCGGGACAGGCTACGCCTTTGACGAACGGTTTGCGGCCGCCTGAGGGGCGGCCGCTGAAGTCGTTTTCGGATTTTCCATCACGCCCAACCGGGCGATGAACGCGGCCTAGCTGCGACGGCGGTCGCTGCTCGGCTGGAAGGCGACCTTCGCGTGATCGTCGCAATAGGGCCCGCCGGGGCCGGAATGACGCCCGCAGAAATAGAAGTCCTCGCGGGTTGGATCGCCCACCGGCCACTTGCAGCGATGCTCGTTCAGATCGAGGATCGTGGCACGCTCGGCCTCGGGAATGACGATCTCTTCCAGGACAGGACGCGGCGTCACCACCGGCTGCGGAGCGGCCTCGGGCTCCATGCGCAGTGCGGCGTTGCCGGAAAATTGCGGGACACGCGCCGTCGGCTTCGCCGGGCGCGGCTTGGCGCGCGGGCGCTGTGTTGTGGTGCGGGTGCTCTTGGCGCGCCCGGCCAGGCCAAGGCGATGCACCTTGCCGATCACCGCGTTGCGCGTGACGCCGCCCAGTTCCGCCGCGATCTGGCTTGCGCTCAGCCCGTCGGCCCACAGTTTCTTGAGCAACTCGACCCGTTCGTCAGTCCAACTCATGGAAAAATGCTCCTCGCCGCTTTCTGGCGGTGGCAGCTGACCCCTGGATAGAATCCGTCCCCGTCCGCGATCCGTACACGATCACGCCAGAACGAAAGCTTGAGGCTGAAACTGTCCGCCGCACAATATGTAGTGTGCTTTATTCAAAACTTAACGCATCGCCGGACTCCGCTGCAAGAGTCCGAAATGCAACACATGCTCTTATCCCCAGAACTTGGCCGGAACATGGAATCGACGGTGGAGAACCTGCTTTATCCGCTTCGTGCGGTCTGATTGACTTGACGTGCTCAACAAATAAAATGTGGGGCAATGCTGCGCCGCCCGCCGGGGCGGCGTCTTTCGTTTCAGGGCCTTTTCGGCCCGGAACTGGACGGTCCGCACGCCGCGCCCATCCCGTTGAAACGGGGTCGCGTGGCGTGCGGACCGTGGAGTGGAGGATTACCCGTGGTCACAGCGATCCTGCCGACCTATGCCCGTGCCGAACTCGCTTTCGAGCGGGGCGAGGGCGCGCGCGTCTACACGGTCGATGGAGAGGAGTTTCTCGATTTCTCTGCCGGCATCGCGGTCAATTCCCTCGGCCATGCCCACCCGCACCTCGTTGCGGCGCTGAACGAGCAGGCCGGCAAGCTCTGGCACACGTCCAACGCGTACCGCATTCCCCAGCAGGAGCGTCTTGCCGAGCGACTGCGCGAGGCGACCTTCGCCGACACGATGTTCTTCACCAATTCCGGCACCGAGGCCATCGAGTGCGCGGTGAAGATGGCGCGGCGCTATCATTTCTCCAAGGGCGCGCCCGAGCGGTTCCGTCTCATCACCTTCGAGGGCGCCTTCCACGGGCGCACGCTGGCTGCGATCGCCGCCGGCGGGCAGGCCAAGTACCTGGAAGGCTTCGGCCCGGCGACGCAGGGCTTCGACCAGGTGCCGTTCGGCGACCTCGACGCCGTGCGCAAGGCCATCGGCCCGGAGACCGCCGGCATCCTCATCGAGCCGATCCAGGGCGAGGGGGGGCTGCGCGTTGCCCCGCCGCAGCTCCTGCGGGACCTGCGCGCACTGTGCGACGAGCACGGCCTGCTGCTGATCTTCGACGAGATCCAGTGCGGCGTGGCGCGCACCGGCCATCTGTTCGCCCACGAGGCGAGCGGCGTGACGCCCGACATCATGGCCATCGCCAAGGGCATCGGCGGCGGATTCCCCATCGGGGCATGCCTTGCCACAGAAGAAGCCGGATCCGGCATGGTCGCCGGCACGCACGGCTCCACCTTTGGCGGCAATCCGCTGGCTTGTGCCGTCGGCAACGCGGTGCTGGACGTGGTGCTGGAAGATGGATTCCTGGAGCGCGTGCAGAACATCGGCCTGCGGCTGCGCCAGGGCCTTGCCGAACTTCAGGACGCCCATCCCGGTGCCATCGCCGAAATTCGTGGCGACGGGCTGATGCTCGGCATTCGCTGCAATTCGGTCGAGAACCGCGCGGTTCTTGCCGCGCTGCGCGATGAAAGGATGCTGGCGGTTGCCGCCGGCGACAATGTCGTGCGCCTTCTGCCGCCTCTGGTCATCGACGAGAACGATGTGGCCGACGCGCTTGCGCGCCTCGACCGTGCCTTCACGGTTGCGGAATCGGCGCTGACGGGAGATGCGGCATGAACGCACCCCGTCACTTTCTCGATCTTCACGAACTCTCCGCCGACGAGCTTCGGGTGATCCTCGACGCCGGTCACCAGATCAAGGCCAATGGCCCCGAGGAAAAGCCGCTGGTCGGCAAGGCGCTCGCCATGATCTTCGAGCGCCCCTCCACGCGCACGCGCGTGTCCTTTGATGTGGGCATGCGCCAGCTCGGCGGCGAAACGCTCTATCTCTCCGCCGACGAGATGCAGCTTGGTCGCGGCGAAACCATCGCGGATACCGCCCGCGTTCTATCGCGCTATGTAGATGCCATCATGATCCGCATTCTCGACCACGCAGCGCTCAAGGAACTGGCGACCCACGCCACCATTCCGGTCATCAACGGCCTGACGCGCGACAGCCATCCCTGCCAGATCATGGCCGACGTGATGACCTTCGAGGAGCACAAGGGCCCCATCCGTGGCCGCACGGTCGCGTGGACCGGCGACAGCAACAACGTCACCGCGTCCTGGGTGCATGCCGCCCAGCGCTTCGACTTTGCGTTGCGGATCGCGGCGCCCGCCGAGCTTGGCCCGGAAGATGAACTCATGGACTGGGCGCGCAGCAACGGAGCGGATGTCTCCGTGACGCAGGACCCGTTCGAGGCGGTCGATGGCGTGGATTGCGTCGTCACCGACACGTGGGTTTCCATGGGCGATACCGAAGGCCAGCGCCGACACAACATGCTCAAGCCTTATCAGGTCAACGACAAGCTGATGCAGGCTGCCGATTCCGGCGCGATCTTCATGCACTGCCTGCCCGCCCACCGCGGCGAGGAGGTGACGGATTCCGTTATCGACGGGCCGCAGTCTGTCGTCTTCGACGAGGCCGAAAACCGCATGCACGCGCAGAAGGGCATTCTGGCGTGGTGTCTGGGGCAGGCCTCCGCGTGACCGGAATCGCACAGGCATACGCATCCCGGCCGGGTCTTCCGGAAGACAACTACATTCAGCCCTTTGCGGTTGAGGCGCTCGACGTGCGCGGTCGTCTGGTCCGCATCGGCCCGGAACTCGACCGCATCATCCGCCGCCACGGCTACCCGCATTCGGTGTCGCGGCTGCTGGCGGAAGCCGTCGCGCTCACCGCATTGCTCGGCACGTCGCTGAAGTTCGACGGGCGCTTCATCGTCCAGACCCAGACGGACGGCGCGGTTTCCATGCTCGTGGTGGACTTCGATACGCCGGACCAGATACGCGCCTGTGCCCGCTTCGATGCAGAGGCCGTCGCCGCACTGCCGGAGGACGCCAAACCCGCTGATCTTCTCGGCAAGGGCGTGCTGGCCATGACGATCGACCAGGGCCCGGACATGAACCGCTACCAGGGCGTTGTCGCCCTCGACGGCGGCACGCTGGAAGATGCCGCCCACCAGTATTTCAAGCAGTCGGAGCAGATACCGACCTTCGTGCGGCTGGCTGCCGCCGAGATGTTCGTCGCCGGCAAGGACCCGGAATGGCGCGCCGGCGGATTGCTGATCCAGCACCTGCCCGAAGGCGGCGCTGCGCCGCGCGACATTGACCCCGGCGATGCGCCGGAGGGCGCCGACGCTCCGCAGGTCGAGGAAGACGACCACTGGCGCGAGGCCCGTTTCCTGAGCGAGACCGTGGAAGACCACGAACTGACGGACCCCTCCGTCAGCTCCGATGCGCTGCTCTACCGCCTCTATCACGAGCGCGGCGTGCGGGTGTTCGAACCGCTGACGCTGGTCGAGCGCTGCCGCTGCAACCGCGAGCGGGTGCGTGACATGCTGCTGAGCTTCACCGCGGACGACGTTGCCGACATGACCCGCGAGGACGGGATGCTCGAGATCACCTGCGAGTTCTGCTCGCAGGCCTACGAGTTCAAGCCCAGCGAGATCGAGAACCCCGGCACGGACGAGGGCGGGACCTCGGCCTAGAGCCCGGCGCGGCAGGTCTGCGCTAGCTTTTCCATGAATTGCAGGCAGGTATCGACCTGCGCCAGCGAGATGTACTCGTTGGGGCGGTGCGCCTGCGCGATGCCGCCCGGCCCGCAAACAACCGTTGGCGATCCGGCAAGCTGGAACAGCCCGGCCTCGGTCGCGTAGGAGACCGTGTGCGTGTCGTTGTGCCCGCTCAGCCGCTTGGCGAGCGTCTCGGCAAGCGACCCCGGATCGGGTGCAAGGCCCGGCGCATCCACCTTCATCACCGTCTCGATATACGTGTCCGGCGACGCCGCCTGCAGGACGGGTAGCAGTTCGCGCGCGCAGAAATCCGCCATGGCATCGGCCACGTCCGTGGACTTGTGTTCGGGAAGCGAGCGAACTTCCCAGCCGATCTCGCAGCGACGCGGAACGATATTGGTCGCCGTGCCGGCATTGATCTGGCCCGCGTGGATCGACGTATAGGGCGGAACGAAGCGGCCGCTGGCATCGCCACGCGAAACGTACTGCTCGCGCAGCCGCATCAGCTCACCGATGAAGCGCGCGCCGGCAACCAGCGCATTGCCTGCGACGAGGTCCATGGAGGAATGCGACTCGTGACCGATGATCTCGGTGCTGAAATCGCTGATGCCCTTGTGGGCGTCGACGACCTCCATGCCTGTCGGCTCGCCGACGATCACCGCCTTCGGCAGCGGCAGGTCCGTGCCGAGCTTCTCGATCATCGGGCGCACACCGGTGCAGCCGATTTCCTCGTCATAGGAGAACACGAGATGGATGGGCGTCAGCAAGGGCGCTTCGATGAAGCGTGGCACCATGGCAAGGCAGATGGCGACGAAGCCCTTCATGTCGCAGGTTCCGCGCCCGTAGAGCAGTCCGTCCTTCTGGGTGCAGGTGAAGGGCGGCGTGTCCCAAGGCTGGCCGATCACGGGCACGCAGTCAGTGTGCCCCGACAGCGCGACACCCGGCCTGTCCAACGGTCCGATGGTTGCGAACAGGTTGACCTTCTCGCCGGTTTCGTCGGGCAGGAGCGTGCTTTCGACGCCGTGCCGGGCGAGATAATCCCGGATGAAATCCATGATCGGGACATTGGAGAGATGGCTGGTCGTATCGAACGCGACGAGGCGCGCGATCAGCTCCTTGGCGGCTGCCTGCGTGGTCACGCTTTGTCCTTCTTGAATGACGTCCGGTCCTGCGGCGGGATGCACAGGATAAACCCGCCGCATCGCGCGTCAATGCGCCGCAATTGTGCGTAAGGTCGGCGCGAGGCCTGCGTTATAATGGCTGAGACGTCTGCGCAACCGCGCTGAACCCGGAAGAGGAAGGCACGAGCGTTGCCGCCAACTGACACATATATGCCCCGCCCTTCGCTGGCAGCCCGGCTGTTTCGCGTCGTCGTGCTGGCAGCGCTGTTCGTCGGTACGCTGGCGGGGGCCTTCTACGGCTATCGCTACCTCAAGGAAACCAGGCCCGAGGTTGCCCGCAGGCCGCCGGTCGAGCGCGAGTGGACCGTGTCCACCGTCGTCGCCGACTACACCGACCACCGCCCGGAACTGACGACCTACGGCACCACGACGGCAGCCCGGAAGGTGGACCTGCGCGCGCTCGTATCCGGCGAGATCGTCTCGGTCGCGCCGGAACTGCGCGAGGGCGGCATCGTCACCAAGGGGCAGGAGCTGCTGGAAATCGACGCCTTCGACTACGAGGGCGCGGTCGTGGAAGCGCGCGCAAACCTCGCCGAGGCGCGCGCGCGGCTGGCCGAGATCGAGGCCAAGATCGAGCTAGAGGTCGACGCGTTGGAGCTGGCCCGCACGCAGCTTGAACTTGCCGAGCGCGATCTCAAGCGCGCCGAGGACCTGTCGGAGCGCGGCGCGGTCTCCACCAAGACGGTCGACGACCGCCGCATCGCCGTGAACCAGCGCAAGGAGGCCGTCTCCCAGCGCGAGAACCAGCAGGCCATCGACCGGGCTCGTGGCGACCAGCAGGAAGCGGCTATCGAGCGGCTGGAATGGAAGCAGCGGCAGGCCGAGCGCAACTTGGCCAACACCACGCTGCGCGCACCCTTCGATGCCTATGTCGCGAACGCTGCTGCCGAGACCGGTCGTCTCGTCGGCATCAACGACGCTGTAGCGACGCTGATCGACGCGAACCGGCTCGACATCCGCTTCGTGCTGTCGGATTCCGAGTTTGGACGCATCGCCGATGACGCCGGCAGCGTTGTCGGCCGCGACGTGCAGGTGACCTGGTACGCGGGCGAGGAGCCGCGCCGGTTTTCCGCGACCGTCGACCGGGTGACGCCGGAAATCGAGGCCGCGCGTGGCGGCGTCGAGGTTTTCGCCAGCATCGGCGCGGATGATCTGCGCGGCGCGGCCCTGCTGCCGCGCCCCGGCGCATTCGTGCAGGTCGAGATTGCCGACCGCACTTACCGCGATGCTGCCCGCGTTCCCGCAACCGCGCTCTATGGCACCAACACGGTCTACGTGGTCGAGGAAGGCCGCCTGCGCGCCCGCGAGGTGACGGTGCTGGGCCGTGCGGGGAGCGACCTGCTGCTGCGCGGCAACCTTGCCGAGGGCGACCGCGTCGTCACCACCCGCATCACCGAAGCCGGCGAGGGCCTGAAGGTGCGCGACGATTCCGCGCCGCCCGCCGAGGACGATGCTTCCGGCAATGAAACTTCGCAGCGTGGCGGCCAGCGCACGTCCGCTGCCGACAGCCGGGCCACGACGCGATGAAACCGGAGCCGAACCGGGGCATCCTCGGGTTCTTCATCCATCACCGCAATGCCGCCAACCTCCTGATGGCGATGCTGCTGCTGTTCGGCGCATTCGCGCTGATGCGGCTCAACACGCAATTCTTCCCGACCGTCGACACGCCGCGCATTTCCGTCTCCGTCACGTGGTCGGGCGCGAGCGCGGAAGACATTGAAGCCAACATCCTGGAATCCGTCGAGCCGAACCTGCGCTTCCTCGACGGGTTGGACGAGTTGCGCTCGTACGCGCGTGAAGGCTCCGCCTCCATCACCATGGAGTTCGAGCAGGGCACCGACATGCAGAAGGCGCAGTCGGACGTCGAGACGGCGCTGTCCCAGATCACCACGCTGCCCGAAGAGGCGGAAGAGCCGATCGTCACCCGCAATGTCTGGTACGAGACGGTCGCCACCGTCGCCGTCTCCGGGCCGTTCTCCGAGGAAGCCATTCGCGCCCATGCCCGCGACATTCGCGACGGGCTGCTCGATGCCGGTATAGACAAGGTCGAGATGACCGGCGTGCGCGACCGCGAGTTCCGCGTCGTCATTCCCGAATGGCAGTTGCGGCGGCTGGGGCTTTCTGTCGGAGATGTCGCGACCCGCATCGGGCAGGCAACGCGCGACACGCCCTCCGGCACGCTCAACGGTGCCATCGAGAAGCAGCTTCGCTCGCTCACCGACTACGACACTCCCGGCGCGGTCGGCGAGATCGAGATCGTCTCCGGCATCACCGGCGAAAAGGTGCTGCTGCGCGATATCGCGGAGGTTTCGACCACCTTCGACGAGAACCAGTCCGCTGGCTATCGCGGCATGGGCCGTGCGGTCGAACTGGACGTGCAGCGCGCGCTCAATTCCGACACGCTGGAAAGCCGAGCGCTGGTGATGGACTACATCGAGAACCTGCGCGGCACCTTGCCGCCGTCCCTCGACATCTCGCTTTACAACGTGCGCGCCGACCGGGTGCAGGAACGCATCAACCTGCTGGTCTTCAACGGGCTCGAAGGCCTCGCGCTGGTCCTCATCGCGCTGTTCCTGTTCCTGAACGCGCGCGTCGCTTTCTGGGTGGCGGTCGGCATTCCGACAGCGGTAATGGCAACGCTGGGGCTGATGCTGCTGTCCGGCCAGTCCATCAACATGATCTCGCTCTTCGCGCTCATCATGATGCTCGGCATCATCGTGGACGATGCCATCGTTGTGGGCGAGCACACTGCCACCCGCTTCACCGAGGGTGACGGTGCGGCACTGGCGGCCGAACGCGGCGCGGGGCGCATGTTCTGGCCGGTCGTCGCCGCAACGCTGACGACGCAGGCCGCCTTCCTGCCGCTGTTCTTCGTGCGCGACACGATCGGGCAGATCATGTCGGCGCTGCCGCTCGTTGTCATAGCAGCGCTGTTTGCGAGCCTCGTTGAATCGTTCTTCGTGCTGCCGGGCCACCTGCGCCATTCGCTCGCCAGGATGCGAACCGAGCCGGGTCGCGTCCGCCGCATCCTCGATGGCGCGTTCAACTGGTTCCGCGACAAGCCGTTCCGCTGGTTGGCGACCCTCGCCGTGAAGGCGCGCTACGTGACCGTGGCGCTCGCAATCGCCAGCATCATCATCGCGTTTGGCGCGATCAGCGGCGGACGCGTCGGCTTCCAATTCTTTCCCTCGCCTGAGGCCGAGAGCATCAATGCCCGCGTCGTCATGGCTGCCGGCACCCCGCAGGAAGATGTGCTGTCGGCCATGAACCGCATCGAGGAGGCGCTTGACGAAGCGGTGGAAAGCCTCGCGCCGGAAGGCGAGGAACTCGTGCGCGCCCGCTTTACCCAGCTTGGCGTTGCCGGCAACACGCGCGGCACCAATGCCGCCTCGCTCACGGTCCATCTCACGGCATCGGAGTCGCGCTCGGTGCGCACCGCCGAGATCATTCGCGGCTGGCGGCAGGCGACACCGAAAATCCCCGGCATCGAGGACCTCGTCATCACCTTCCCGCGCGGCGGGCCTCCCGGCCGCGACGTGGAGATCGAGTTGAGCGACGGCTCACCGGCGGTACTGAAGACCGCCGCGCTGGAACTGCGCGATGCGCTCGCCTCCTATCCCGGGCTGTCATCCATCAGCGACGACCTGTCCTACGGCAAGCCCGAGATCGTCATGGAGCTGACGCCGCGCGGCACTGCGCTCGGCTTCACCCTCCAGAGTGTCGGCCAGCAGGTCCGCAACTCCTTCGATGGTGCCATCGCGCGCCGCTTTGCCGATGGTGACGACGAAGTGACCATACGCGTCGTGCGCGAGCAGGCCGAGGAGGGCATCGCCGCGCTCACCAATCTTGCACTGAAATCGCCGACCGGCAGCTTCGTGCCGCTGACTGAGATCGTCACGCTCAATGAGCGGCAGGGCTTTTCGATCATCCAGCGCCTCGATGGCCGCACGGTGGTGGCCGTCTCCGCCGACCTCGACACCGATGTTGCCACCCCGACCGAACTGATCGGCGCGCTGGAGGAGTCCGGCATCGTGCGCGAGATCGCGGGCCGCCGCGGCCTCGACTATCGCTATGCGGGCCGGGAGGAGGAGCGAAAGAAATCGTTCGAGGACCTGCAATTCGGCGCAATGATGGGCCTTGGCATCATCTATCTCGTGCTGGCCTGGGTCTTCGCGAGCTACTTCACGCCGCTGGCGGTCATGCTCGTCATTCCGTTCGGCTTCGTCGGCGCAGTGCTCGGCCACTACCTGATGGGCTTTTCGCTGACGATCCTGTCGCTGATGGGCCTGCTCGGCCTGTCGGGCATTCTCGTCAACGACTCCATCATCCTCGTCAGCCGCGCCACCGAGCGAAAGGAGATGGGTGAGGCGTATGACGTGGCCGCAATCAACGCCTCCTGCGACCGCCTGCGCGCGGTTCTGCTCACCTCGCTGACGACGGTCGGCGGGCTGGCCCCGCTGCTGACGGAAAAGAGCCTTCAGGCGCAGTTCCTGCTGCCCATGGCGATCACGCTGGTCTTCGGGCTGGCGGTGGCGACGCTCTTCGTGCTGTTCCTCGTGCCGGCCTATCTCGCCATCGGGCACGATATCTCGAGCATATTCGCGTGGATGCGCGACGCGCTGTTCCCCGGCCGCCGCGATCACGCAGCGCCTGCCGAATAGATCAGCCCCGCCAGAAGCGCGGCAGGAACAGCACCAGCACCGAGAAGAGCTCAAGCCGGCCGAGGATCATCCCGCCGACGAGCATCCATTTCGCCAAGCCCGGGAGGCCGGCGAAATTGCCCGCGGGCCCGATTTCATCGCCGAGCCCCGGACCGACATTCGAGATCGCCGTCGCCGCACCGGACAGCGCGGTGAGCGGGTCGAGACCGACCATGCCGAGCAGCGTCGCCAGCACGAGGATGGACGCCACGTAGAGGAAGAAGAAGGTCTGCACGGCAGCGGAGACGTCATCGCCGAGCGGGCGCCCGTTGTATCGCTTCACGTGGATGCGGTGCGGCGAGACGATGGAGATCAGGTGCTGCTTGATGTCCTCCCACAGCACCATGAAGCGGAAGGTCTTGATGCCGCACGACGTCGACCCGGCGCAGCCGCCCATGCACATGGCCATGAAGATGGCGATCATCGCGAAGCCGCCCCACGTATTGAAGTCCGTTGTGGCGAAGCCGGTGCCGGTCATCACCGAGACGAAGTTGAACATCGTCTCGCGCAGGGTGAAGACAGGCTCTGCACCTTCTTCCACGCGCTCCAGCCAGATCAGGATCGTGAAGGTGGCGACCAGAGCGAGGAACGTGCGCACCTGCGCGTCCTTGAACAGCCGCCCCGGTCCGCGCCGGAAGGAATCCACGTAGAGCAGGAACGGCAGCGATCCGGCCAGCATGAAGATGATGCAGACGATCTCGATTTCCGCCGACTGATAGTAGCCGATGGAGGCGTCGTGCGGGGAGAAGCCCCCCGTCGCAACCGTGCACATGGCGTGCAGGATCGCGTAGAAAAGCCGCATCCCGGCCATGTGGTAGGCCAATGCGCAAAGCGCGGTGAACAGCACGTAGATGCCCACCAGCGAGGCCGCGATCTGGCTTGCGCGCGGCAGGATCTTGTCCGGCGTGTCGAAGGCTTCCGCCTTGAAGAGCTGCATCCCGCCGACCTGCAGCATGGGCAGGACCGCGATACTCATGACGATGATGCCCAGCCCGCCGATCCACTGCAGCACAGCCCGCCAGGTGAGAATGCCCGGCGGCATCGTGTCGAGCCCGGTGAAGACCGTCGCGCCGGTGGTGGTGATGCCGGACACCGCCTCGAAATAGGCATCCGTGATGGCAAATCCCGGCTCCGACCACACGAATGGCACCGCGCCGAAGGCCGGCAGCAGGATCCACGCCGTCGTCGTCATCAGGAAGCCGTGGCGGGTGGTGAGACGCATCGACTTGCCCCGCGCCGTCGCCCACATCAGCACGCCGACGAAGACGGTGATGAGCCCGGAGGCCGCGAAGACCACCCAGTCGGGATTGTAGTAGAAGAGATCCGCGAAGGCCGGGATCATCATCAGCACGCCGAGCGTCGCCAGCAGGATGCCGTTGACGAGGAATATCGGCCTCAGATCGCTCACGCTGTCGCCTTCAGTTCACGCTGCGGTCGGCGTGCGGACTGTCGAGGGAGAATGCCGGGATCTCCACGTCGAAGGAGGTTCCGTCCTCGCCGCGCATTCCGTACCGCCCACGCATGACGCCGGACGGCGTCGCCAGCGGTACGCCGCTTGTGTACCGGAATTGCTCGCCCGGTGCGAGTATCGGTTGCTCGCCAACGACGCCCGGCCCGTCGACCGCCTGCCGCGCCCCGGTCTCGTCCACGATATCCCAGTGGCGCGTCAGCAGCTGCACGCGCTGCGCCGTCGTGTTGCGCAGCGTGATCGTGTAGGTCCAGAAATAGCGGATGGCATCGGGGTCGGAGCGCTCCGGAGAAAACTCCGGTTCCGCCGTCACCTCGACCCCCTGCGTCGTCGCCCTGAATGTCATGCTGCCTTGGCTTGCGCTGTTTCCCCAGCGCTTGGGCGTAAACCAAGGGCGCTGGGGGAGCAAGACCGATGCTGCTCGGGGATCAGCCGATCGCGTGCAGCGCGGTCTCGATGTCGCGTTTCAGGTCGTCCACGCTCTCGATGCCGAGCGAGATGCGCACCATGCCGTCGCCGATCCCAAGTTCCGCACGGTCCTCCGGCGTCAGCCGCTGGTGCGTGGTCGTCGCCGGGTGGGTGGCGAGCGACTTGGAATCCCCGAGATTGTTGGAGATGCGGATGATCTTCAGCGCGTTGAGGAATTCGAACGCGGTCTTCTTGCCGCCCTTGAAGTCCACCGCCAGCATGGTGCCGGCGCCAAGCATCTGCTTCTTCACCAGCTCGGCATCCGGGTGGTCGGCGCGGCCGGGATAGAGCACGCTGTCCACCTTCGCACTGTCCGCCAGCAGGTCGGCTGCTGCAGCGGCGTTCGCGCACTGGCGCTCGACGCGCAGCGGCAGCGTCTCCAGCCCCTTCAGCAGCACCCAGGCATTGAACGGGCTGAGCGAGGGGCCGGTGTGGCGGATGAAGTCCTTCAGCGGACCGTCGAGAATCTCCTTGTTGGCGAGGATCAGCCCGCCGAGGCACCGGCCCTGTCCGTCGATATGCTTGGTCGCGGAATAGACGACGATGTCGGCGCCCAGCTTGTAGGGCTTCTGCAGCAGCGGCGTCGCGAAGACGTTGTCGACGACCAGCAGCGCGCCGGCATCGTGGGCGATCTTCGCGACCGCCTCGATGTCGATCAGTCGCAGGTTCGGATTCGACGGCGTCTCCAGGAACAGCAGCTTGGTGTTGGGCCGGATCGCGGCGCGCCACTGGTCGAGGTCGGCACCGTCGACGATGGTCGATTCCACGCCGAAGCCCGGCAGCAGGTTTTCCACGATGAAGCGGCAGGAGCCGAACAGCGCGCGTGACGAGACGACGTGATCGCCGGCCTTCACGTTGGAAATCAGCGCTGCGTTGACCGCTGCCATGCCGCTGGCGGTGGCGCGCGCACCTTCCGTGCCCTCAAGCGCCGCCATGCGGTTTTCGAACATGGAAACCGTGGGGTTGCCGTAGCGCGAGTAGACGTAGCCGTCTTCCTCGCCCTTGAAGCGGGCTTCCGCGGATTCCGCGCTCTCGTAGACGAAGCCGGATGTCAGGTAGAGGGCCTCGGCTGTTTCGCCGTGCGGGCTGCGTGTCTGCCCGCCGTGCACGAGAAGGGTCTCGTCGCCGGCGTTGGCGAGGTGTTCGGGTAGGTCGGTCATGTCCTGTCCTCTTCCGCTCAAAAAAGAGCGGGCGGATACAAAAAAACCGGCAGTCAAAGACTTGCGGGCATTTCGCGATATGCCCTAAGCGTCTTAATGACAATGCCGGGTGGATTTCGTCCGCCCGGCCTTTTAGCGAGTTGTTTAACGTGGCTGCAAGCCGGCCGGCTCAAATGACCACGGCGGCGGTTTTTTCAGACCGCTGCCATTTCGTCAAGCGCCGTGTCGCACATGGGTTGGCCGCAACGGGTGAAGGCTTAACGATGAATTCTGCCTCGACGGCACCGACCGGCATCTTTCCAGCCGACGAGATTTCCGGCCTTCTCAACGAGCGCCACGTGGCCATTGCCGCCCCGCTTGCCGAGAACCAGGTCCAGCCCGCGAGCCTCGATCTGCGGCTCGGCACGGTGGCTCACCGGCTGCGCGCGTCCTTCCTGCCCGGCCCGACGCGCAGTGTCGCGGAACCGCTGGAAGAGCTTGCCCTGCACGAGATCGACCTGTCGCAAGGTGCGGTGCTGGAAACCGGCTGCGTCTACCTCGTGCCGCTGCTGGAATCGCTGAACCTGCCCGACGACATCGCCGCCGACACCAACCCGAAGAGTTCGACCGGGCGTCTCGACGTCTTCACCCGCGTCATCACCGACCGCTCGCGCGTGTTCGACAAGGTGGCGGCGGGCTACGCCGGTCCGCTTTACCTGGAGATCAGCCCGCGCACCTTCCCGATCCTCGTGCGCACCGGTTCGCGGTTGTCGCAGATCCGGTTTCGCCGGGGCGATGCGCGCCTTTCGGACGAAGACCTGACGCGGCTGCATGCGCGCGAGACGCTGGTTGCCGCCACCGAGCCGCGCATCGAAAGCGGCATCGCCGTTTCGGTGGACCTGTCGGGACAGGACCAGCTGGTGGGCTTCCGCGCCAAGCGCCACACCGGCGTCGTCGATGTCGACCGTGTCGGCGCGCTGGATGTTCTGGATTTCTGGGAGCCGATCCACCGCGCCCGCGACGCCAAGCTGGTGCTCGACCCGGACGAGTTTTACATCCTTGCCTCGAAGGAAGCCGTCCACGTGCCGCCGGATTTTGCAGCCGAGATGGTGCCGTTCGACCCGCTCGTCGGCGAGTTCCGCGTCCACTATGCGGGTTTCTTCGATCCGGGCTTCGGCCATGCGGCGTCGGGCGGGTCAGGCTCGCGCGCGGTGCTGGAGGTGCGTAGCCACGATGTGCCGTTCATCATCGAGGACGGGCAGATTGTCGGCCGGCTGGTCTATGAACACCTCGCCGGTACCCCGCCCCAGCTTTACGGTTCGGGCCTGAAATCGAACTATCAGGGACAGGGCCTCAAGCTTTCCAAGCACTTCCGCGCCTACGAGCGCTGAATCTGGGAAGAGGCCATTTCCTCAGGCCGAGCAGCTTGCCCCGCCAAGCACGCAGAAGCGCGCGCAGTGCGGGTGGTTCAGCTTCACCTTGCCGTTCTCGAACGAGCCGCCATCGGCACCAAGCGAGGCTTCCAGCGTCGCGCCCATCTCGAAGGCTTCGTCGTAGGGCAGCAGCGTGCAGGGCAGAACCGTGGGCTGGTCCGCGCCCTTGCGCTTCACCACCATGCGGCTCGATGCACACATGACCGATGATGGCGACTTGTCGAGGATGCGCCAGCAGTCGGTGGTGATCTCCGGCACGTCGAGCGTCTCGTCCATTTCGGGAAACAGCACCGTCATCGCCGGGTCGTGGGCGTCGATGTCGAAACCGTACTCGGCAAACAGTTTCGCGTAGCCCGCGCGGCCCGCATCCATCGTCTCGCCCCAGCAGGTGCGACCGGCGACCGCGAGCCGGAAGCCGTTATCGCTCAGCCACGTCATGCCGGCGATGGAGCGCGTGAACGCGCCCTTGCCGCGCTCGTCGTCGTGGAGTTCCGCCGAGTGGTGATCGAGGCTGACGCGCAAGGTGAGCTTGCCGGCCAGCGGCTTCAGCTTCAGCAGCCCTTCGCGCAGGCGCGGGCGCATCATCGGCTGCATGGCGTTGGTCAGCACCAGCACCTCGAAGCCGCGTGATAGCGCGTCCTCCAGCATGGCGAGGATGTCGGGGTTCATGAACGGCTCGCCGCCGGTGAACCCGATCTCGCGGGTCCGCAAGTCCAGTGCCGCGATCTCGTCGAGATAGGCGGCAACCTCCCCGGCGCTCATGTAGACGAGGCGGTCGTTGGTCGGGCTCGATTCGATGTAGCAGTTGCGGCAGGTGATGTTGCAGAGCGTGCCGGTGTTGATCCACAGCGTGTCGAGATGATCGAGGCCGACGCGCGCCCGGGTGTCGCCCTTGGCGGTCACGTCCGGGTCGCGGAACTTCGCCGGGTCGAGGCGCTCCGCGTGCAGGCGGCGTTCGGATTCAAGATCGTTCATGCGTGGTGCGGCCCCGTGCTTGGAATATGCGCGAAGCTATCACAGTGCCGACTTGTGAAAGATAGTCCGTAGCGCACACGAACCCATCACGTTCGCTTTATTGTCCGCGTGTTCAGCCGCTCTTTGGCTGGTTCTTGCGCGTTGCGGAGATGAGTTGGCGCAGCGACAGGATTTCCTTGCGCAACTCGCGCACCTCCTCGTGCAGTGCCGTCGTCCCCACTTGCAGCGCCTCGCGCTCGGCATGTGCGGTGTCCTCGTGCTCGCTCTGCATGGCGTTGACGATGATGCCGATGAACAGGTTCAGCACCGCAAACGACGTGACGAGGATGAACGGCACGAAGAAGATCCACGCCAGCGGATGCTCGTCCATCACCGGGCGCACGATGCCCATCGACCAGCTTTCCAGCGTCATCACCTGGAACAGCGTGTAGAGGCTCGCGCCGATGGAGCCGAACCACTCCGGGAACGTCTCGCCGTAGAGCTTCGTCGCCATCACCGAGAACACGTAGAAGACCAGCGACAGCAGCAGGATGATCGAGGCCATGCCGGGCAGGGCATAGACCAGCGCGCCCACCACGCGGCGCAGCGACGGCACCACCGATATCATCCGCAACACACGCAACACGCGCAGTGCGCGCAGCACCGAGAAGTTTTCCGTCGCCGGAATCAGCGCGATGGAGACGATCACCAGATCGAAGATGCGCCAGGGCCCGCGAAAGAAATCGCCGCGATAGGCGAACATCTTCAAGGCCAGTTCGGCCACGAAGATGGCGAGGATCGCCCGGTCGAGGAAAACCAGCAGCGGCCCGAAATTCTCCATCGCCGTCTTGCTGGTCTCGAGACCGAGCGTGATGGCGTTGATGATGATGAGGACCATGATCGTGCGGTCGAACCGCGGGTCCTTCAGCATCCGCAGGGCGCGGCCGTGCAAACTCATGTCAGGGTCCTGGGGGGCGGGTTCTGGTTCGCTCATCGGGGGATTCTTGAAGGGCTGGGAGGTTTCGATGACATGTGGTCAATGCCTGCCCGCCGTCAAGCGGATCGGTCCGGCACAGGATACATGCAGCCGCTGTCGCGCGCGCCACTTGTGCGAGGCGGGCCAAACCGCGTAAATGGCGTTTCCGGCGCGGGCGTAGTTCAGAGGTAGAACGTCAGCTTCCCAAGCTGAATGTCGTGGGTTCGATTCCCATCGCCCGCTCCAGCCGGTCCTCACCCGAAAATGCGGCGCAGGGTCCACACCCCGAAGCGCGAGATCATCCACGCCGCGCTGACGAGCCAGATGATGGCCGAGATCATCCACATGGTCGCGGTGGTGGCGATGGATGCCAGCGACAGCGCCGCGCCGCCGAGCACCGCCAGCACGCCGCGCGTGCGCCGGCCGAATGTCTTGGAGACACGCGCCACGCGCTGGATATCGCGGGCGGAATCTGCACTTTCCAGCACCTGCAGCGTGCCCCGATAGCCGGTGTTGCGGCCAAGCGTCGAAACATCGTCGCCGAGCTGGCGAAGCGCGCGCGCAGGGCCGGGCTTGAGCATCAGCCGCGCGCTGCGCTGGGCGGCAACGAGATCGAGCTTCTTCAGCGAGCCTGTCATGGAGCGCAGCGCGCTCATGTCGACGGCGTTCCGGCCAAGCCGCGTCACCTGCTTCGTCAGGGTTGGCGACAGCCTGCGCGTGCGGTGAACGACCTTCACGGTCGACATGCCGGCCTTGGCGGGCGCGGCCGCGCCAACGGTCAGCAGCGTGGCCGCGGTGAGCGTGACGCCGACGGCGGCGAGGCCAATGGTCAGGTGGTCGACCGGCTCGCCCTTCTGGTGATGGCGCGCCTGCACCACGAGGTCGCGGATGTCGCCGTAGCCGGTGAGGTCGGCGGCAATCGCGCCCGCCAGCGCCGCCTCGCTGTCGGCCTTGCCGGAGACGAAACCGTTCCAGGCTTCCTCGGCCTTGCGGTCGTCCTTGGCGGCGGCAACGAGCGCCGCGTGCGCCTTCAGCTTGCCAGGCAGCTGAATGTCGCGGGATTCGCCAAGCTCGATGATGCTCTGCGCCAGTTCCGGATCGTCGGCTGCCAGCGCGCGCTGGATGGCAGTTTCGTACGTCTCCGGCTTGAGGCTGGCGAGCTGGTACTCGGCGACGGCCTCGGGCGCGTCGCGCTCGCGCATCAGTTCGCCCGCGCGCCAGCCTTCCGGCAGCACGAAATACGCCGTACCGACCAGCACGGGCAGAGCGACAAGGGCTACGCGAAGACGTGGCACGTCAGCCAATCCGTTTCGTCTGTTTCAAGGGGCAGGGCGCGCCGAACACGAAGGGAGGCGGCATCCTGACCAAGCCTTGTATCGGGCGATTTTGCCGCAAGTGTGACCTTCCGTCACTGAAGGAAGACATGTGTTGCGTTGGACCGCACGGCTTCCCCCGCATATATTGAAGGCTGGAAACCCGAGGCGCGTTGCGCGCCTCAGCAACCTGGACCGATCATGGCCGAGACCACCCAGCACGGCACGAACATCGAGGCGCAGGAGGCGGGCGAAAGCCGGCTCGCCGCTTACGTGTTCTATGCCGGCATCGCCCTGCTGGTGGTCGCCGGCGTCGCGGGCTGGTTTGCGATGGGTCCCACCCTGTTCCACCTCATGGCGACGGGCATCGGCTGGCTCTGCATGTAGCCGCCGGCTGCCGTCTCGGACATTCACGAAAGCGGGACGCCCCCATGCGCGCGCAAAGAACCATCACGCTGCTGGCCTCCGTGCTGATCGCGCTGACAGGCGCTTTCGCGCTCTACAGCATCTACCTCATCACCATGGGCAAGGACGGAAGCTCGGTCGCGACCGATGCCGGCATCTCCATCGGCGGGCCGTTCTCGCTCATCGATGACGAGGGCAACCGCGTCACGCAGGCCGATTACGAAGGCCGCGCGCACCTGGTCTTTTTCGGTTTCACCCATTGCCCCGACATCTGCCCGACCAAGCTGTCGGAAGCGACCACGGTGCTTGAGGAACTCGGCAAGGATGCCGAAAAGCTCGACGTGCTGTTCGTGACGGTTGATCCCGAACGCGACACGCCGGAAGTGATGAACGAGTATGTCGGCTACTTCCATCCGCAGGTGACCGGCCTTACCGGCACGACCGAAGAGGTCGCCGACATGGCGCGCGCCTATCGCGCCTACTTCAAGAAGGTGCCGCTGGACGACGGCGACTACACCATGGACCACTCCACGGTGGTCTACCTGTTCGATCATGACGGCAATTTCGTCGGCCCGGTCTCCCTCGACCGCGACCCGGCGGAGGTCGCGGAGTCCCTGCGCGGCTACCTGTAGGCGACGCGCGCCGGGCGCTTGCGCCGAAGCGCAACGGGCGCATTGGCCCGTGCGGTGCCGTGCTCCGTCTTCGCCCAGAAGTGCGGTCGCCGCACCAGGTCGAATGCCGCGAGAATGAAGGCCACCGCAGAAAGCAGCCAGTAGAACGGCGTCAGCACAAGGTGCGCCGCCAGCCCGCCCATGGGGCGGCGGTAGGTGCCGACGCCAGCGCACAGCAGCGCGGCGATGTAGCCGAAGACGAGATTGGCTGAGGCAATCGCCGCGACGGTCGCCGTCAGCGGATCGCTGCCAGCCAGGAAGATGCCGCTGCGCGCCTGCCAGATGACGAAACCGATGGCCGCCGGGTGCAACAGCGGCGCGGTCAGGTTTGCCACCACCGTGCCGATGAAGCCGAAGCCCGCGATGGGGCCAAGGTCGCCGGCAAGCTTCAGCGGATTTCGCATGTGGACGAGGAAGGTCTGCATCCAGCCCTTCATCCAGCGGGTGCGCTGCTTGGTCCAAGCAATGAGGCCTGCGGGTGCTTCCTCGAAGGTGGTTGAATCGATCACCCCGACGCTGAACCCCAGCCGTGCCAGCCGCACGCCGAGATCGGCGTCTTCCGTCACGTTGTACGGGTCCCAGCCGCCGGCCTCGCGCAGCAGGCTGGTGCGGAAGTGCGGCATTAGGTAGCAAACGCACCAACGTTACGGCCATGCCTCCCCTTCCCAGAAGGTGAACAAATCGGCATCCTGATATGGATACCCCTCACAACTGCTTGACTGCCATCACGAGTCAGTCTAGACGGGTCGGATGGATATCAACATTATCAAGCTCCGCCGACATGAAGTCAGCCGCGAACTGGAGCGGCTTGAGAAGCGCATCACTGCGCTGCAAAGCGAGTTGGAAGAGCTGACTGTTGCCGAGCGAGTCATTGCGCGCCTGAGTGGAGAGGATGGGCGAGCGGCTGGCTCGCCAGACGAACCGGAATCGTCGCCGTCAGTTGGCGATGATGCGGGTGGCACGCAGATGACGGTCCGCGCCATGATAAAGGAAGCGTTGTTCGACGCGCGACAGCGGGGGCTTCCTGGTTTGGCTCCGCGTCACATCCGAGATTACATCGCTCATCACTATCACAGAGATGTTGGGCAGCAGATCAATACGACCGCTTCGCGCATGTGGCGGGAGGTCGGAGAGATTGAGAAGGACGAGAGCAGCGGTTTGTTCTCGCTCCCCTCAAAAGAAAAGCCTACTGGCCAAGAGTCTGTCGAGGACCGGCCAGTAGGCTTGTTTTCCAATCCCGCGCAGGGCCGTGAAGCCGGTCCGGGAGGTGGTACATGACAACAGCGTAAACCCTTGTCATGGGTTCCCTGCCATCGCGTGAGGCGATGGCGGGGGATCGGCGGGGGTAGCAGGTTCGCCGGAGGGGACCCTCATCAAGTTCCGCCGGTCGGTTCGATTCCGACTACGTCCACCTATACAAATGCATAATGCGATTTGCGTATTTCGTCAAACCGGCTCCGCTCAGGCGGGGCCGGTGATTCCGTTCTCGGTAAATGAGATTCCATGCGCTTCCAGAGTACCTTGAATAGCACTCAGATTATTCGCAATCGGTGTTCTCCGCTTCTTCTCGTAGTCACGCACAGTCGATAGCGAGACGTTCGCTTTCTCCGCCAATTGGGATTGCGAAATGTCCAGCCAACCGCGCGCTGCTCTGCATTGTTCCGGTGTCATGCATGTCACATAGCGACCTGAATTATTTTCGTCAAGGCCAACGTAAACCGTTGACGTCGGTTATTTCAACCATTATGTATCAGGTCAACGATAATCGTTGGCTTGGTGATGACGCAGCATTTTCTCCTTTCCTCAGCGGCCCGGTCGCTCTCTCTGGCGAAAGTCGCCAGAATGAGCGAGGACGAGGCGCGCGAGGCCTTCCGGGAAATCCGGTGGGCGGAGACCGGAGGAAATCCGGTTTGCCCGCGCTGCGGCTGCACTGACCATTACGAGATCAAGAGCCGCAAGAAGTTCAAGTGCGCGGCTTGCTATCATCAGTTCTCGGTCACCAGCGGAACCATCTTCGCCAGCCGCAAGCTGCCGATCCGCGACTATCTCCTTGCCATTGCGATTTTCGTGAACGGCGCGAAGGGATACCCGGCGCTACAGCTTTCTCGCGACCTGGACGTCCAGTACAAGACTGCCTTCGTGATGGCGCATAAAATCCGCGAAGCGCTCGCGTCGGAGCAGGTTGGAGACGACCTCCTGACCGGCGACGTTGAAGTGGACGGCGGGTACTTTGGTGGTCACATTCGCCCGGCCAACAAGCGTGAGAACCGGATTGACCGCCGCTTGCGTCGTCACCAGACCGGCAAGCGTCGTGTCGTCGTCGTCATGCGCGAGCGCAAGGGCCGCACCCGCACTCAAGTCTTCAAGTCAGAGGGCCAGGCTGTCGCGACCATTGCGAAGTCGGTACACCCGACCGCGACCGTGTACGCCGACGAAGCCGCCCATTGGGACGTGCTGCACGCCCGCTTCCTGACCAAGCGCATCAACCATCAAGAGGCCTATTCAACTCACGAGGCCTGCACCAACCAGGCGGAGTCCTACTTTTCCCGGCTGCGTCGTGCCGAAGTCGGAACGCACCATCACATCAGCGCACGCTATCTCGCGGCCTATGCGAACGAAATGGCGTGGCGCGAAGATAACCGCCGCGTCAGCAACGGCGAGCAGTATCTCATGGCCGCGCGCGCTGCCTTAACGCACCCGATCAGCCGTCAGTGGAAGGGGTATTGGCAGCGGAAAGCTGCCTAAATAAAAACCCCCAGCCGGAGCCGGGGGCCTGCTAGCGGCGTACCGCATCGCGTTGATGAGTGATATATGAGTCGGATTGGGCAAACTGTCAAGGATGTTTAGGTGCCAATTCGTTCCGCATTTTATGTTGATGGCTTCAATCTATATCACGGCATATCAGAATTAAATGAAGACTTCCTAAAATGGTGTAACCTGTGGAAGTTGGCTGATTTGCTGATTCCAAGTAAGTCGGAAACCTTGGTGAAGGTGGTTTATTGCAGCGCTTACTACCCCGGCGACTCTCAGAAATGGTGGCGTCATAATGAATACAAGAAGGCCCTTGAACTTTCTGGGGTTACAACTGTTTGGGGCCACTACGTACACGAGCCTATGAACTGCAAGGGCTGCAATAGACGTTGGGAAAAACCGACTGAAAAACAAGGCGATATTAATGTAGCGCTCCACCTGTTTAATGACGCTGTGAATGGGGTCTTCGACAAGTGTTATTTGGTCAGTGCAGATTCTGACCAAGCTGCTACAGCTAAGATGATGAAAAACGCCTTCCCAGATAAGCCGCTAGTATCTGTAGCACCACCAAACCGGGACTTTTCAAATAACGTCCTTGAATATGCTAGTGGCAAAATAGCCCTGAATCTCGATCATATCGAAAAGTCTTTATTGCCCCCAATCGTGCTTGACGGCTCCGGTCAAAAACCTGCTGCCAGACGCCCAAATGAGTATACTCCCCCTGATTGGTGGGTGCACCCTGACGACAGACCTACTAAAAAGTAGACCACACCACGTTCCCGTGGCTATCCGTGGCCTTCATGATCGTTCCATCGGGATACTGCCGACACGCCTTGCCCACGCGCTTTGTCAGGTCAGATACGAACTTCCTGTCTCTCGCATCCATACCGGACGCCGAAACGATCTCCTGCGCAATCTGACGGCTTGTGAGCGGCTTCCCTGCGGCCCTGAGCGTCGATAGCACCTGCCGGGTCAACTCACCCCTGCCGAAGATCACATGCCGCTTCTGGCGGGGCATGGCTGCATCCAGGTCGCCGTCATAGCCGAGGACCGATAGCGAGCGGTCCAGCGCGTCTATATCGTTCCTGATCTCTGCCAGCCGGTCTCTGATTGTCTCGGCTTCATTGAACAGGTCTGCGCGCTTCGTAAGCAGGCCGGTGATGGTGTGGTCAAACGTGTCTGTTCTGGCGCGTCTCATGACAACGCATTGTAAGCAACTTGCGAAAAACGGTCCTGCGTTGTGTTGGTGCGTTTGCTACCTAATGCCGCGGAAGTGGTTGGAGGTGCCGCCCAGCGGCAGCGGCAGACCGCTCCAGCAGATGAACGGCGCCATCACGTCGAACTGGGCGGCGTACTCAATCGCGAATTGCCGCGTCAGAAGCGACTGGTTCCAGTTGCGATAGGCGAGCCGCGCCTGCAGGCAGGCAAGGTGGGGGCCTGCCAGCGCGAAGGCGCCGGCGGCCTGTCGCAGCTGGTCCGGGTCCGGCTGGTCCTCGGCGTCGAACACGCAGACCAGCGTGCCACGCGCCAGCGCCAGTCCCACCGAAAGTGCCTTGGGCTTGGTGCGCGGACCCTCGGGAGGGACGGCGAGGATCTCGTATTCCGGCGGCAGATCAGCGGCATCCACCGCGATCCGCGTTTCGAGGTCGTCTTCCTCCAGCAGCATCTTGATGTCGAGCTTCTCGCGCGGGTAGTCGAGCGCATTCAACGCCCCGACCAGTCCCGGGACCATTGCCGCTTCCCGGTAGAGCGGCACGAGCACGGTGTAGACCGGCAATTGCGCGTCGGTGAGGTCGAGCCAGGGATGGGACGCCGGGATCGGCAGCAGCATCGCCACCAGCCGCAGCGCGGTGGCCGACAGAAACACGAGACTGAGCGCAAGCACGGCCCAGCGTCCCGTCGTGTCCGGCGCGGCATAGGCACCGTAGGCAATGAGGCAGGCGAGCAGCACCATCCACAGCGCCTGCAAGCCGCTCAGCGTGCGCCGCGCGCTCATGGAGGGGAACCGGTCCGCCAAAGTGGAGACCGCGCGCGGCACGATGCCGGCATGCGGATCGCGCATGTAGAGCGCAGCGATCTCGTCAGCCGACGATGCAACAACCCGCCCGCGCCATTGCGGCATGGACAGCAGTTTTTCACGCAAGCCCGGGCGGCGTTCCAGCCGCTCGGCGGACACCGCGAGGACGGCGGACAGGCCCCGGCCCTCCCCGCTGTCGAGCACGGCGTGGGTGCCCATGCGTGCGGCGCTGAGATGGGTATCGGGCGCCATGCGAGGGTGAAGCCGCGCATCCGCCAGCCCGGCGCGGTCGAGCCGGAAGTCCGCCGCAGCCTGCGCTTCGCGCATGGGCCGTCCCGGTCTTCGCGCCTGTTTGGTCATGGACGCTGCCCTGCCAAATCTGGTTGCGAGGCCTTACGCGCTGACGCCGATGCCCCTATAAACGGCGAACATGCCGACAGTTTCACAGCGAATGATCAGGGTTGTAAACATGCCAGCCGCGACCAACCTCAAGTTTTGTTCGCTGGCTTTGCTGATGCTGGCCGCAATTCTTGCCGCTACGGCGGTTTTTGGCCCTGTCCGGGCGCAGGAGCCGGACGGCGTGAACGTGCCGGGGTTCTGGGACCCCAACCGCCGTTTCACCAAGCCCGACCGCACCAAGGTGCGTGCGATTCGCTTCCTCACCGAGCAGGAATCGCCGCCCTTCAGCTTTACCGGTCCCGATGGCCTGCCTGCCGGGTTCAATGTCGATATTGCCCGCGCGGTCTGCGAGGAACTCGACATTCCCTGCACCATCCAGGAGTTGAAGTGGGACCTGCTTACCGCGGCGATCGAGGAGGGGCGGGGCGACGCCATCATCGCGCCGGTGCCGATCACGGCGGAGAACCGCGAGAAGTACCTCTTCACCCATCCCTATCTCGGACGGCCGGCACGCTTCGTCGCGACGAAGAAGTCGCGCCTGCAAATCATCAGCAACGCCACGCTGGCCGACACCAAGGTCGGCGTGGTTGAAGGCTCGCCGCATGCGCGCTTCATCGAAACCTATTTCCCGCAGACCGAGCGCGTCCCTTTCGAGGACCACGCGGCCCTGCGCGCCGCCTTGCAGGGCGGTGCGCTGGAGGTGGTCTTCACCGATGCTCTGTCCGCCAGCGTCTGGCTCAACTCCCAGTCCGCGCAGAAGTGCTGCATCTTCGTTGGCGAGGCCTATACCGACCTCGGCTTCTTCGGGGAGGGGATTGCGGTCGCGGTCGATCCGCAGCGCAAGGAACTGCGCGATGCCATCGACTTCGCCATGAGCCGCATCTACTTCAACGGCCGCTATTTCGAGATTTTCCTGCGCTACTTCCCGCGCGGCTATTACTGATCGCGCTTGGGCGCGCGCACGGGCCGGAAGGGGAACAGCAGCGACCACGCAAACCGCGTCGGCTCGGTGCTCTGGTGCTCCGCAAGGCCGATGGTCATGCCGTCATGGCCTTCGCTCGGCTGGGCGATATAGGTCGCGAACAGCCGGTCCCAGACAGACAGGTTGAAGCCGTAGTTAGAATCCGTTTCCAGGTGGATGATCGAGTGATGCACCCGGTGCATGTCTGGCGTCACCACGAACTTGCGCAGGATGGCGTCGAGCCAGACCGGCATCCGGACATTGGCGTGGTTGAACATCGCCATGCCGTTCAGCACCACCTCGAAGATCAGCACCGCCAGCGGCGGGATTCCGAATACGACGACAATCGCCATCTTGAACACCATCGACAGCACGATCTCGATGGGGTGAAAGCGCAAAGCCGTTGTGACGTCGATATCGCGGTCGGAATGGTGGACGCGGTGGACGCGCCACAGGACCGGTATCTTGTGCGAGGCGAGGTGCTGGCCCCAGATCGCGAAGTCGAGGAGCAGGAACCCGAGAACGCCGGCGACCCAGCCGGGCACGGCGACGAGGTTGAACAGCCCGTAGCCTTCGCTGTCTGCCCACAGTGCCGCACCGACAGCGACGACGGGAAACAGTATCCGCACCAGGACGCTGTCCAGCACCACGATGCCGAGATTGGTGAACCAGCGTCGCCCGCGGCCGATCACCAGCTTGCGGCGCGGAAAGGCGAGTTCGTAGAGCGCCATCGCCACCAGCACGCTGGCGAATGCCGACAGCCGCAATGTCGCTTCGGGGATCTGCTCAAGCATCGCCTGCTCCGTGTGTCCTGCGCGCCATATCGCTCAAGCGCAATGTTGTCCTACCTATCGGGGTGAACAAGGCCGGTTGCGGACATGGGCGCTCAAATGCGCGTGTTTGCGCCGGTTTGACGCAGGCACGGCGGACGCGGGCGGATTGAGGCAATGAAAGCGGAATTCCTGGCAAGCGGGCCGGAGGATGCGGCGGCAGGTCTGCTGCTGGCCCACGGGGCGGGTGCGCCGATGGATTCGCCATTCATGGATGGCATGGCCGAACGCCTCGGCAAGCGCGGCATCCGCGTGCTGCGCTTTGAATTTCCCTACATGCTGGCGCGCCGCGCGGGCCAGAGAAAACCGCCGCCGCGCGCCGACAAGCTGGTCGATGTCTATGGCGCGGTGCTGGACTATGCGCGCGAGGACACTGGCACCATGCCGCTCTTCATCGGCGGCAAGTCCATGGGCGGGCGCGTTGCCGCGATGCTGTCGGGCACCCGCGACGATATCCCCGGCGTCGTCTGTCTCGGCTACCCGTTCCACCCGCCTGGCAACCCGGACGCCCTGCGCCTCGACCCGCTGAATGCGGCGCGCGCATCCGTCCTCGTCTGCCAGGGCGACCGTGACCCCTTCGGCAAGCGTGAGGAAGTGGAAGGTTACGACATTGCCGATCACGTCCGGTTCGTCTGGTCGGATGACGGTGACCACGACCTGAAACCACGTGGCCGCGCCGCGGCCACTTGGACGAGCAACCTCGATGCCGCAGCTGATGCGGCGTCGGCGTTCATGCTGGGCGAAGGCCCGCAGCCCTGACGGACCTGTCCTAGATCACGATGACCCGCGTGCCGATGCGGACGCGGTTATAGAGATCGGTGACGTGCGAGTTGTGCATGCGGATGCAGCCGGCCGAAACCGAGCGCCCGATCGTGTTGGGCTGGTTGGTGCCGTGGATGCGAAAATAGGTGTCGCGCCCGCCACGGTAGAGATACATCGCGCGCGCGCCCAGCGGGTTGGAGCGTCCGCCCGGCACACCGCCGGCAAAGCGCTTGTATTTCTTCGGTTCGCGCCGGATCATCGCCGGTGTCGGCGTCCAGCTCGGCCATTCCGCCTTGCGCCGGATGGTGGCCGTGCCTCGGAAACCACGCCCCTCACGGCCAACGCCGATGGGGTAGGACCGCGCCCGCCCGCGCGACAGCACGAGGTAGAGCGAGTACTTGCGCGGGTCCACGACGATGGTGCCCGGTGCATATTTCTCGGAGATCCGCACGGAGCGAATGCCCGCACCGGGAAAGATCCCTCGCAGGAAGGCCGGCAGGTCCTGCGCCTCGGTCGGCGCGATTGTTGCGGGAAGCAGTGCAGACGCGATGCCCCCCAAAAGAATGTTGCGACGTGTGAGCATCCTGTCCCCTTCCGGCAGCTTGTTCCCGCGCGGCAATCCGAACCGGTTCCGGCAGCGAAGCGCTGCCCTCAATCAAACCGCGATAGACGGATGATGCCGCATCCCGAATGGGCAAAGCCTACCAGACGAGACGCGCACGAAAACCCCCGCTCAGCGCGAAGTGAGGCAGGGCTGCCATGCTGGTGCGGAATTGTTACAGGGTGCGAAGCCGGGCGCGCGCGCCGCGCTCGATTGCCGCAACGACGAGCTTGTCGAGCGCCATCTTGTCGCGCAGAAGCTGGAGGAAGCGAAGCTCCTCCTGCGCGACTTCAAGATCGGCAGCGGCCACTTCCACCGCCAGCGCATAGGCTGTGTCGTAGAGCTTGGGCGGCAGCGCGTCGGCGACCCGGTCGAGAACGCTTTCCAGGCCGTCGGCTTCGGCTGCAAGGATTTCGCCGCAGGCTTCCGCCGTGTCCACCAGCTTCTTGGTGTCGAAACCCGCGAAGACCGGCAGCGTGCGCACCAGCATCCCGATCTCGGCGATCTCGTCGTCGCTGATCGTGCCTTCAGCGGCGGACATGGTCACCATCACGTAGATCAGGGCTTCTTCGGGCGAAAGCGTCGCGGTCATCGTCGATCCTCGTTCACGTCGGGGCAAATCGGTCTGGCGGGACGCTAGAACATGGTGCCGCAAAGGGAAAGGCGGTTATGCGCCCGATTGCCGCCATTTCCGCGATTGACGCCCCGCGCGGCGCTTCATACGTTCCGCGCCGTCTGCAAAGCCTTGCTGTGCAGGATCATTCTCCAGCTGTCAGGACCGAAATGTCGACGAACCCGCAAACACCCGATTGGCTCGCGCTGGCCACCGAAGCGCGCGCCTGGCCCTTCGAGGAAGCCCGCAAGATCGTCAAGCGGCTGGAGAAAACGGGCAAGGAAACGGCGCTGTTCGAGACCGGCTACGGCCCCTCGGGACTGCCGCATATCGGCACCTTCGGCGAGGTCGCACGCACGACGATGGTTCGCCACGCCTTCCACGTACTGACCGGCGACAAGGTGCCGACGCGCCTGATCTGCTTTTCCGATGACATGGACGGCATGCGCAAGGTGCCGGAAAACGTGCCGGACCCGGCAGCCCTGCGCGAATACCTGCACCTGCCGCTGACGAAGGTGCCGAACCCCTTCGGCGGCGACTACGCAAGCTTCGGCCATCACAACAACGCGATGCTGCGCCGGTTCCTCGACACCTTCGGCTTCGACTACGAGTTTGCCTCCGCGACCGACTATTACGCGTCCGGCAAGTTCGACGAGGTGCTGCTGCGCGCCGCCGGGAAGTACGACGAGATCATGAAGGTGATGCTGCCGACACTCGGCGCCGAACGGCAGGCGACCTATTCGCCGTTCCTGCCCATCTCCCCGAAGACGGGCCGCGTCCTCTACGTACCGATGAAGAACGTCGACGCGAAGGAAGGCACGATCACCTTCGAGGACGAAGACGGAAGCGAGCAGACGGTTCCGGTCACCGGCGGCAACGTGAAGCTCCAGTGGAAGCCCGATTTTGGCATGCGCTGGGCAGCCCTCGACGTCGATTTCGAGATGTTCGGAAAGGACCACCAGACCAACGCCCCGGTCTATGACCGGATCTGCAATATCCTCGGCGGGCGCGCGCCGGAGCATTTCGTCTACGAACTGTTCCTCGACGACAACGGCGAGAAGATTTCAAAGTCCAAGGGCAACGGCCTGACCATCGACGAATGGCTCACCTATGCCTCGCCCGAAAGCCTGTCGCTGTTCATGTTCTCGCA
Organism: Tepidamorphus sp. 3E244; assembly: GCF_046159835.1. Taxonomy (NCBI): domain Bacteria; kingdom Pseudomonadati; phylum Pseudomonadota; class Alphaproteobacteria; order Hyphomicrobiales; family Tepidamorphaceae; genus Tepidamorphus; species Tepidamorphus sp. 3E244. Next base: position 201,626 of record NZ_JBJXCY010000001.1, read on the forward strand.
GCCGCGTCGGGCCAAGCGGCTCTATTTCGACGTGATCCCGCGCAACGTGGACGACTACTACACGCACCTTGCGAACTACCGCACGCAGGAGCCGGACAAGCAGCTTGAGAACCCGGTCTGGCACATCCATTCCGGCAACCCGCCAACGGTGGACATGCCGGTGTCTTTCTCGATGCTGCTGAACCTCGTCTCGGCATCCAACTCCGAGGACAAGTCGGTGCTGTGGGGCTTCATCCGCAACTACGATGCGACAATGACGCCCGAGAACCACCCCGAACTCGACCGGCTGGTGGACTATGCGGTGCGCTACTTCCACGACTTCGTCGCGCCCCACAAGACCTTCCGCGCGCCCGACGAGCGTGAGGCCGGTGCGCTGCAGGCGCTGCATGACGCGCTGGGCGACCTGCCGCCAGATGCCGACGGTTCAACGATCCAGGACGAGGTCTACCGGATCGGCAACGAGGCGGGCTTCGAGCCGCTGCGCGACTGGTTCAAGGCGCTCTACCAGGTGCTTCTTGGCCAGGACCAGGGACCGCGCTTCGGCAATTTCGTCGAGCTTTATGGCATCGATCAGAGCCGCAAGCTGATCCTGGAAGGCCTCGCGCGCGGCTGAGGCAACACATGACTGCCCTTCGCCCGCGGGCCGCGATTGCGGTTCCCCCGCGGGCGATCCTTCGCTAGCTTGAAACGCTGAAACACTAGAAAAGCCCGGTGCCATACGCCGGGCCGGGAGGAAAGACATGAAACAGAACATTTCGCGCGGCGCATTCATGCGTGGCGCGCTCGCAGCCGCCATTTTCGCCACCGGCGCATTCGCCGTCTCCGGTGCGCAGGCCGAAACCCGCGTCACCTACAAGTCCGCCAAATCGGCCTCGTCCTACTACCAAATGGGCGTCGAGATCGCCGAGGCGATGAAGGCCGGCACCAACGGCGACATCATCGTGACGCTCGAAGAGAGCCAGGGCTCCGTCCAGAACGTGATGGAAGCCGCCGTCCGTCAGGGCAACTACGTCTTCACGACCCCGCCGGTGCTGGTCTCTCTTGCGCAGGGCGGCAAGGCCATGTTCGAGGGCAAGGGCAACCCCAAGTTCGACGAGATCCGCGCCCTGTTCCCGATCCCCTCGCTGACCATGCACTTCGTCATGCGTGACGATTCCGGCGTAACGTCGCTTTCCGGGCTGGAAGGCAAGACGATCCTGCTCGGCAAGGGCTCCTTCGGCGCGACCGAGGGCGAGAAGTACCTCAAGCTCTTCGGCCTTGAAGGCAAGGTCACCATCGCCGACGCCGAGCTGGGCAACTCCGCAGCCGCCCTGAAGAATGGCCAGATCGACGGCTTTGTCACCGCCGGCTCCTACCCAGCGCCCAACGTCATCGAGGCGGCCGCCGGCACCGGCATCACGCTGATCCCGCTGTCCGACGACGAAATCGCCGAGACCAAGCGCACGAAGATCACCATTCCCGCCGGCACCTATGCGGGCGTCGACACCGACACCGTCACCACCTCGCTCCCCGTGGTTGCCTACACGACGACCGCGATGGACGACGACACCGCCTACCAGCTGACCAAGACCTTCTGGGACCAGCGCGAAGCCATGGGCGGCTCGGCTGCATGGTGGAACGCGGTTTCCCCGGACATGCTGGAAAACCTCACCGGCAAGCTGCACCCCGGTGCGCTGCGCTACTACGAGGAAGCCGGCGTCACCGTGCCGGATGTCGCGAAGTAATCGTCGCTGCCTTCAACAGTGACTGGCAACGATATGCCTGAGCGCGATCCGAAAAGTGGGAACCGGTTTTCGGACAAATCGCGCGATGGAACAGAGTCGCGGGCGCAGGCTGACGAGCTTGCGCCCGCGCTTGCGACAGGTGAGCCAGCCGTCGCCGCCAACGCAGCCGACGAGCTGACGGGGGCGTCGCGCTACGTCTGGATCGCGCTCGGCGCGGCAGCCATCATCTTCCACATCGGCCTTATCTTTTCCGGCCTCGTGCCGCATCTCATTGCGCGCCCGCTCCACATGGCGCTGGCAGCACCCTGGGTGCTGATCCTTTTGGCCAAGGGGCCGGTCTCGCGTGCCATCGGCATCGCGCTCACGTTCGTTGCCGTGTCGATCTGCATCTGGATCGCGTGGAACCAGGACGCGCTCGGTGACCAGTACGGCTTTCTGAATGGCACCGGCCAGTTGGTCATGGCCTGCGTGCTGCTGTTGACCGTGCTGGAAATGGCGCGCCGGGCCATCGGCTGGCCGCTGCCGACGGTTGCCGCAATCGCGCTGCTCTACGGCCTCTACGGCCAGTACTTGCCCGGCGAGTTCGGCCATCCCGGCCTGCCGGTCGGCAGCTTCCTCGGTACGCTGACGATCGCCGGCGGTGGCTTGTGGGGTTCGCTCACCGGCGTCTCGGTGGAGATCGTCGCGATCTTCGTCATCTTCGGCGCGGTGCTGAATGCCGGAGAGGCGGGGCAGGGCTTCATGAATGTCGCGACTGCCGTCGCGGGCCGCCTCAAGGCGGGGGCAGCGAAGGTGTCGGTCGTCGCTTCCGCGCTGTTCGGGTCCATCTCCGGCTCGGCCTCGGCCAACGTCGCCTCCACCGGCGCGGTCACCCTGCCGGCCATGCGCCGCTTGGGCTATCCGCGCTCGCTAGCAGGTGCGGTGGAAGCCGTCGCGTCCTCGGGCGGGCAGATCATGCCGCCGCTCATGGGGGCGGGTGCCTTCGTCATGGTGGAACTCACCGGCACCCCTTACACGCAGATCATGGCGGCGGCCTTCCTGCCCGCGATCCTCTACTTCCTCGCGGTCTGGGTCGGCATCAACGCCTTCGCCCGCCGCCACGACCTGAAGCCCGTCTCCAGGGAAGACCAGCCCCCGGCGCGTGACGTGCTCATCACAGCGGCGTTCTTCGCGGTGCCCTTCGCGGTGTTGCTGGAGCGCATGTTCATCGGCGGCTATACGCCGCAATATGCCGCCTGCTCGGCCATCATCGCAGGCTTCGTGCTGCTGCTGTGGGACGCGCGGCTGACGCTCTCGTGGTCGCGCACGCTGGAACGGCTGGAAACCCTGACGCTCACGGCCGGACGGCAGATCGCGATGATCGCCTCCATCATCCTGTGCGCCTCCATCGTCATCGGCGTGCTGGGGCTCACGGGGCTTGGCGTGAAGGTGACATCGCTGATCCTGTCGGCTTCGGGCGATGCGCTGTGGCCAGCGCTGGTGCTGACGGCGATCGCCTGCCTCGTGCTCGGCATGGAGGTGCCGACCACGGCGGCCTATGTCATCTGCGTCTCGGTGGCAGGCCCCGCACTCCAGCGCCTTGGGCTGGAGCCGCTGACCGTGCACATGTTCGTCTTCTGGTATGCGCTGCTCTCCACCATTACGCCGCCGGTCTGCGGCGCGGTGTTCATCGCGGCTGGCATGGTCCAGGAGAACTGGCTCAAGGTCGCGGGCACCGCGATGGCGCTCGGCGTGGGGCTGTACATCATCCCGCTTGCCATGATCGCCAACCCCTCGCTGATCGGCTTTGCCGCAACGCCGGTGCTGGCCATTGCCGCCTTCGTAAAGACCGGCGTCGGCCTCACCGCGATTTCCTACGCCATCATCACCCGCGCCAACCTCGCCATGCGGGCAGGGCTGGCGGTGGTCGGCGCGGCGGTGATCTTCATCGGCGGCTTCTGAAGCCTCAGCCTTCGGCCTGCGGTGTCGGAATGACCAGCACCTCCGCCACGTCCACATGCGGCGGCTGTGAGGCAGCGTACATCACCGCGTTGGCGACATCGATGGCCTTGAGCGCGTGCGGCTTGCGCTCATCGAAGAACGGCGTGTCGACCATGCCCGGCTCGATCAGTGTCACGCGGATGCCGGTGCCCGCGACTTCCTCGCGCAGGTTCTGCCCGTAGCCGGTGACGGCCCATTTCGTCGCGCCATAGACCGAGCCTTTCAGCGCGATGCGCCCGGCGCGCGAGCCGGTCAGCAGGATGTGGCCCTTGCTCTTTTTCAGGTGGGGCAGGGTGACCTTCGCGGTGAGAACGAGGCCGTAGACATTGGTGAGGATCATGTCGCGCCAGTTGCCCGGGTCGCCCTGCTCGGTGCCCATGGCGGTGGCGCCGATGCCGGCATTGGCGAAGACGACGTCGATGCGGCCGAACTGGGCGAGCGTTTCCGATACCATGCGCTTCTGGTCATCGACGCTTGTCACGTCGCAGGAGATCGCCAGCGCGGTCTCCTTGCCGCCGAGTTCATCCACGAGAGCAGCCAGCTTGCCGACGGAACGTGCCGCGAGCGCCACCTTGTAGCCAGCCTTCACGGCCTCGCGCGCCGTCTCCGCGCCAATGCCGGTGGATGCGCCGGTGATGAGGAAAACCTTGTCGTCGCTCATGTCTGTTGCCTGCCTGTGGTCGGGAATGTGTCAGGTCTGAACGGTAGGGCCGAAGCGCGCACAAGCAAGGGCAGGGGGACGGTCAGTCGCGGCCCCACGCTCGCCCGTAGGCCCCGCGCTTTTCGTTCACGGCGAGGTCGTGCGCCTTGCGGTAAGCCTCCGGCGCGCCGGGCGCCGGCTCGGCCCAGCCGCGCTCCACCATCCATTCGCCGATATCGAAACTGCCCATGTCGCAGCGCCGGGGTGTCGTCTCGGCAGCATCATCGGGAAGCGGGTCGCAGACCACCGCGCGCCCGCGAATGAGCATCCGCAATTCGGTGATAGCGGCCTGCCCGCAGGGCCAGCTGTAGCCGTCCGGATCGGTGCATTTGGCATCCGGCGATCGGGTCTCAATATTGGCGAGGGTGATGGTCTGGCGCGGCGTCTTGAGGGTGCGGGCATCCTCCACCACCACCCGGCGCAACGTGTCGGGCTTCGGCGGTTCGGGCGGCGGCAACGGCAGCGGATCGGCGGGAATGCGCTCGACCGGGCCTTCCGGCATCGGCCAGGGTGTCGTGTCCGGCGGGGAGATGTTGCGCACCGGCGCGATGTCCTCGAAGACGGGATCGGGCGGCGGGATCTGCTCGGGCTCGGGCGCGGCGGCAACATCGGGTGGTGGAGACGCGGGTGCGCCGACGTTTCGCTTTTCGTTGCCGCTCGGCAGCGACAGCAGCGCGCCAGCCAGCACACACAGTGCGAGGAGCGCGGCGACCAGCATGAGTTGTCTAAATGACATGGGCCCGCCCTCAGCCTTACTGGCTCGCCCAGATGATGCGCGCGATCCAGTCGATCTCGCCGACGGGGATCACGCGCGGCGGATGATCGGGATTGAGCGAGTTGAGCGAGTTGAGCGTGATGTCCTTCGGCGTCTTCTTCGCCAGCAGCTTGGTCATCACCTCGCCTTCCAGCGTCTTCACCACGACGCGGTCGCCCTTGTGCACGTTCTCGGCGGGCGAGACGATCAGTACGTCACCGTCGCGGTAGAGCGGCATCATGGAATCCCCGGAGACACGCAGTGCATAGGCGTTGTCGTCCTTCACCGCCGGCAGGCTGACTTCCTCCCAGCCCGCGCCGACGGGAAAGCCGCCATCGTCGAAGAAGCCGCGTGCACCGGCCTCCGCCATGCCGATCAGCGGGATCGGCTTCTGGTCCGGCAGGCGGCCGGCCGTGGCGACGAGGGACATGAACTCACCCATGTTGGCGCCTGTGACGGCGAGGATGCGCGCGATGCTTTCGGTGTTGGGCCAGCGTGGCCGCCCGTCGGCCTTGAATCGCTTCGACTTGTTGAACGTCGTGGGGTCCAGTCCGGCGGCCTTGGCAAGCCCGGATGCGCTGTAGCCGCTGCGTGCGGCGAGGCCGTCGATCGCGGCCCAGACCTGTTCGTGTGACAGCATGGCGTCCTTAGGCGGCTGGCGTGCAGGTGCGGCGCGCTTCAGCCAAAATAGGAATTATCACCTATTTACCGCCAAGTCTATCGCACCGCGGCTGCCGTGCTTGCCTGATGCGTGCTGGCGCGGATAGGGTCCGCGCGCACAGCACAGCCGAGGGACCATGCAGCGTTTCGTTTTCAAGATTTCCGACCGGCAGGACTGGGAGCAGGCGCAGGCCGCAGGCCGCTATGCCGGCTCCGCCGACGATGCGCGCGACGGCTTCATCCATTTCTCCTCGGCAGCCCAGGTCGAGGGCACGCTGGAGAAGCATTTCGCTGGGCAGAGCGACCTCGTGCTGGCATGCATCGACACGTCCGCACTGGACGAGGACATGCGCTGGGAGGTCTCTTCAAGCGGCAAGGCCTACCCGCATCTCTACGCGGACCTGCCGTTTTCCGCCGTGGTGAAGACCTTGCCCATCCACCCGGAGGTGGACGGCGAGACGTTGATGGAACTTGCGTCCCTGATGGCCGCCAATGCCGAGGTGAAGTGATGTTCGAGAGGATCGCGCGCGCAGCACAGCCATTCCTGCAGCAGGTCGATGCGGAGCGGGCGCACGAACTTGCCATAGAGGGCCTGCGCCTCGGCCTGCACCCGCGCCAGCGCGGCGGGGATGATCCAGCCCTTGCCGTGCGGCTGTGGGACCTCGAGTTTCCCAATCCGCTCGGCATGGCGGCGGGCTTCGACAAGAACGGCGTAGTGCCCGATGCGCTGGTCGCCATGGGGCTGGGCTTTGCCGAATGCGGCACCGTCACGCCGCGCCAGCAGGCCGGCAACCCGAAGCCGCGCGTCTTCCGCATCAAGCAGGCTGGCGGCGTCATCAACCGGCTCGGCTTCAACAACAATGGTCACGACGCCATGCGCGAGCGGTTGCTTGCCCGGCGGCGGCGCGGCGGGGTCGTCGGCGTGAATATCGGCGCCAACAAGGACACCGAGGACAAGGCGGCGGACTACGTCGCGGGCATCGAGGCCTTCGCCGATCTCGCCTCCTATTTCACCGTCAACGTTTCCTCGCCCAACACACCGGGGCTGCGCGACCTGCAGCGCGCTGATACACTGGGCGACCTGCTGGCCCGCGTGTTGGACGCGCGTGACAAGCGCACCGAACAGGTAGGACGCACCGTGCCGGTCGCGCTCAAGATCGCACCGGATATCGACGAGGCCGCGATGGACGAGATCGCCGACGTAGTCGCGGCGCGCAAGCCCGACGCGCTGATCGTCTCCAACACCACCATCACCCGGCCCGGTGTCGCAGGCGATCCCACGGCAGCCGAGGCCGGTGGCCTGTCCGGCAAGCCGCTCTTTCCGCTGTCCACGGCGGTGCTCGCGCGGATGCGTCAGCGCATTCCGGCCGACATGCCGATGATCGGTGTCGGCGGGGTGACCGATGCACTCTCGGCCTACGAGAAGGTTCGTGCCGGCGCGACGCTGGTGCAGATCTACACCGGGCTCGTCTATGGCGGGTTCCAGCTGATCGGCGAGATCAAGCACGGGATGGCCGACCTTGCCCGCGCGGACGGGCACGCCAGCGTGACCGATGCGGTCGGGTCAGGCGTTGCCGACTGGGCGAGCAGGCCGCTCGACTGAAGACACGTCCGGGAAGGCGGCATTGAGCTTCTTCGGGTACCGCCAGATCAGCAGCAGCCCGCGCGCCAGCAGGAAGCAGTTGAGCGACAGCCACAGCCCGTGGTTTCCCATCGCAGGCTCCGCGATCTTCCAAAGCGCCACGTAGATCGCCAGCGATACCAGCATCATGTTGCGCATCTCGACTGACCATGTCGCGCCGATGAAGACCCCGTCGAACTGGAACGCGAGCACGCCGGCAAGCGGCGTCAGCGCCGCCCAGGGCAGGAAGATGCGGGCAGCTTCGCGCACGGCCTCGTTGGTCGTCATAATGTCGACAAAGACCCCGCCGAACACGAAGAGAATTGCCGACAGGCTGCCGGCGAGAATGAAGCCCCAGAATACGGTGAGCCGCACCGCACGCTCGAAGGCCGGGCGATGGCGTGCGCCGAGCGCGCGGCCTGCGAATTGTTCAGCCGCCGTGGCGAACCCGTCGAGGAAGTAACCACCCAGCAGGAAGAAGTTCATCAGCACCGCATTCGCGCCGAGCGCGATGTCGCCGTTGCGCGCGCCCGCTGCCGTGAATAGCCAGAACACGAAGAGCAGCGAGAACGAGCGGATCATGATGTCACGGTTGACGATGAGCGTCGCCAGCAGCCGCTCCGGGTCAAGCAGGGCGGCCTTCTCGACCCGCCAGCGCCCGCCTAGCTCGCGCCAGACAAGCACCGCGCCAACCAGCGCGATCGTCGCCTCGCCGATGACGGTGCCGAGCGCGACGCCCGCGATGCCCCAGCCAAGCCCCATCACGAAGATGATGTTCAACACCATGTTGAGGAGGTTCAGCACGCCTTGCAGCGCAAGGCCGGTGCCCGCGCGTCCAAGCCCCAGGAACCACCCGAGGATGGCGTAGTTCACCAGCCCAAACGGCGTTCCCAGAACCCGGATGTTGAAATAGTCCGATGTCGCCTGCGAGACGTCGGCGCTCGCCCCCATGAACCACAGCGACCCTGCCAGCAGCGGTGCCTGCAGGATGACGACGACGATGCCGCAGATGATGGCAATCAGCACAGCACGGTAGAGCGCGGCGCGCAGCTCCCGTTCGTTGTCCGCGCCAAGCGCCTGCGCGGTCAGCCCGGTGGTGGAGGATCGCAGGCAATTGAAGGTGGTGAAGATCAGGTCGAAGATGATCGCGCCGACCGCGATGCCGCCGAGCAAGGCCGCATCCCCCAGCCGGCCGATGACGGTCGTGTCGACGATGCCGAGGATGGGCGTCGACAGGAACGCCAGCGTCATCGGCACCGCGATGGCAAAGACCGAGCGATGGGTGACGTCGAACGCGCGCGGGTTCACCCGCGCTTCCACGTCCGGGCGGGCGAATTCCTGTGCGGTCGGCTGGTCTTTCACGAAGGCGCCCTCGGCATGACCCGGCCGCGAAAAAGGCGACCGGCTGGCTTCAGTAGTCAGCGCGGACCGCCGAAGCAACAAGGGCGGCCGAATGGCCGCCCTGCAATCGCGTTCTGTCTCGCAAGCCGCGCTTGCCTAAAGCGCGTCGGTTCCGCTCTCGCCGGTGCGCACCCGAACCGCTTCCAGCAGGTCGAGAACGAAGATCTTGCCGTCTCCGATCTTGCCGGTTCCGGCGGCATTGCGGATCGCTTCGACCGCCTTGTCCGACGTGTCCGCGGACACGGCGATTTCGAGCTTCAGTTTCGGCACAAAGCTGATCTTGTACTCCGCGCCGCGATAGATTTCGGTATGCCCGCCTTGGCGGCCATAACCCTTCACTTCGCTTACGGTCAGCCCGGAAATCCCGAACTGGGTGAGCGCCTCGCGCACGGCATCGAGACGGTGCGGCTGGATGATTGCGATGATGTATTTCATGTCTGTCGCCTCGTCGGTTCGGCGTGAATGTGTCGGTTGATCCGGCTCAGAGCCGGTAGCCGGTTTCGCCGTGCTCGGTCAGGTCGAGACCCTGGAGCTCGGCTTCCTCGTCGGTGCGCAGGCCCGTGATCATCTGCGTCAGCTTGACGAGCCCGAAGGTTGCGGCCGCCGACCATGCGACGACGGCAGCCACGCCGATGAACTGCACGACGAACTGGCTCATGGCGTCGCCTTCAAGGCCCACGCCGCCGAACAGGTCGAGCGCGAGGAAGCCGGTTAGCAGCGTGCCGGTGATGCCGCCGACGCCGTGAACGGCCATCACGTCGAGGGAATCGTCGATGCGCAGGCGGAACTTCACGATGTCCACGGCGACGTAGCAGATGATGCCGCCGGCCAGACCGAGGAGCACGCCGCCAAGCGGGCCGACGAAGCCGGAAGCCGGGGTCACGGTCGCAAGACCGGCGATGGTGCCGGTTACGAGGCCCACCATGCTCGGCTTGCCGAAGCGCTTCCACTCGATGAACATCCACACCAGTGATGCGGTTGCCGCCGACAGGTGCGTGGCGAGGATCGCCATGGCCGCGTCGCCATTGGCGGCCAGCGCGCTGCCGCCGTTGAAGCCGAACCAGCCGACCCACAGCATGGCCGCGCCCACCATCACCATCCACGGTGCGTGGGGCGGCTGGACGCTTTCGGGAAAGCCCTTGCGGATGCCGAGCGCCAGCGCGATCACGATGGCCGAGATGCCCGCCGTCGCGTGCACGACGATGCCGCCGGCGAAATCCATCACGCCCATGTCGGCAAGCCAGCCGCCGCCCCACACCCAGTGGGTGACGGGCACGTAGACGACCAGCAGCCAGAGCGAAGAGAACAGCATGACGGCGGCAAACTTGATGCGCTCCACGAAGGCACCGACGATCAGCGCCGGGGTGATGACGGCGAACGTCATCTGGAACATCGCGAAGGCGCTTTCCGGGATCGTGCCGCTGGCTGCATCGCGCGGGACGCCGAACAGGAACATCTTGCTCAGGTCACCCAGCAGCGGCGAGCCTTCCGTGAAGGCCAGCGAGTAACCACAGACGAACCACAAGAGCGACGCCGCACACGCAATTCCGCTGCACTGCATCAAGACGGAGAGGATGTTCCGGGACTGCACCAGTCCTGCATAGAAAAGCGCCAGTCCCGGCATCGTCATGAACAGGACCAGCGCCGTGGATGTTAGAATCCACGCGGTATCGCCGCTATCGATCATTGAGCGTTCCCCCGATTGCTCCCTGCCGGCCCGTCTTCAGCAGGCCGTGCATCATCGCGCTTGAGTGCCCGATTATTCAGCAGGATGCAAAGATTTTCAGCGGACGCACAACGAGGGTGCGGTCAAAGCACCTTGGCCCCGGATCAGTCCCGGTGGGTGCTGCGGCTGCCCGATTTCACCAGCCGCATCACCAGCCAGACCGGGAACACGATAATCGCGCCGATCAGGAAATAATCCAGCCCGAGCCGGATCGCGCCGAAGCCCATGTCATAGATCTGGGCCGCGAGCCGCTGGAAGCCGCGCACAATGAGGTAGGGGCTGATGCCAAGCACCGACAGCACGAGGCCGACGATCACCGACAGCAGGATCAGGCGCAGCAGGACCCAGATGGGCGGGCCGCCGAAGAAGCTGGTGATGGGATTGTTCATGCAGATCAGATAAAGCGCGATCGGGGCCGCCGCAAGGCAGTTGGCCGTTCAGGCGATCAATCCGTAAATCTCGAAGCAGATCAGCCCTGCGCTGATGAGCGCACCAAGGGTTGCGACCGGACGCGTCCGCCGGAGGGCGGCGGCCGCATCGGCTCGCCCGGCGACGATCACCAGCGACACGTTGACGAGCATGAAGACCGCCAGCGTCACCAGGCTCGTGGCTTGCGCTAGCCGCACCAGTTCAAAGCCGAGCGTCAGCGCGGCGATGGCCGCTGCGACCGCAAGCGTCGCGCGGACCGGGGTTCGCAGCTTGTGGTGCACGGTGCCGAACAACGGGTGGATCAGGCCCTCGCGCGACATGCCGTAGAGCACGCGCGCAGCCATGATGATCTGCACCAGGATGCCGTTGGTCATGGCGATGCCGGCGACCGCCGAGATCGGTGCCGGGCTCCAGCCGGTGACGGCGGAATAGACGAAGGCCAGCGGCGCCTCGCTGCTGGTCAGCCCGGCGCGATCGGGAATGGCCATGGCGACGAGCGAAACGGCAACGTAGACGACCACGGTGATGCCGAGCGTCCACAGGATCGCGCGCGGCAGCACGCGGCGCGCATCGACCGTTTCCTCGGCCATGTTCTCGATGTCCTCAAACCCGATGAAGGCGAAGAACGCGATGACACCACCCGAAAGGATCGCCGCCCACCCGCCCGCATCCATCGGCGGTGTCAGGCCGGTCACGTAGGTTGAAGGCTCGGCCAGCAACGGCGCGCCCGCGATGATGATGACGACAAGCGCAGACAGTTCGATGACCGTCACCACGGCGGCGAAGACGACGCTCTCGCGCACCCCGTAGCAGGCGATGGCCCCGAGCAGAACGACGATGCCGAAGGCGAGCACCGGTTGCGGCAGCGCAACCAGCGTTCCGACATAACCGGCGAACGCGAGCGCAATGACAGCGCTGGACAAAAGCGCGGTAACGACCATTGCAAGGCCGACAACGCGTCCGGTCATTGCGCCAAGACCGAGCGTCACGAACACCGCTTCGCCCGCCGCGCGCGGATAGACACTGGCAAAAGCCGCGTAGGACAGCCCTGTCAGAAGTGCGATCAGTCCGGCCAGCAGGAAGGAGATCGGCGCGGCATCGCCCGCGATCCGCGTGATCTCGCCAATCAGCGCAAAGATGCCCGCTCCGACGGTCACCCCGACGCCGTAGAAGATCAGCAGCGGCAGCCCGAGGCTGCGCTTCAGGCCGGCATCCGGGGTGGGGGGATTGGTCATGGCGGTATCCAGCGGTGGCAGGCGCGCAAGGTTCGCGCCGTTCACACGCTAGCCCGGAATGCTCGGCTCATGCCTTGCGCTGGGGCAAAAGCGCCTGCAGCGTTTCGATCCGGTCGGCTTCGTGAGAGGGCTTGTCCCAGCGGATGCGCGAGATGCGCGGAAACCGCATCGCGATGCCGGACTTGTGCCGCGTGGATTCGTTCAGCCCTTCGAAGGCAACTTCCAGCACCAGCCCGGTCTCGGCATTGGCGCGCACAGAGCGCACCGGCCCGAACCGCTCGATGGTGTTGTCACGCACATACTTGTCGAGCTTGCGCAGTTCCTGGTCGGTAAAGCCGGAATAGGCCTTGCCGACGGGCACCAGTTCCTCGCCGTCCTCGCCCGCGCGCCAAACCCCGAACGTGTAGTCGGAATAAAGCGAGGAGCGCCGCCCGTGGCCGCGCTGTGCGTAGAGCATCACCGCGTCGATGGTGAAGGGATCGCGCTTCCACTTGAACCACGGTCCCTTGGGGCGGCCGGCCTCGTAGCGGCTGTCGACATGCTTCAGCATGACGCCTTCGACCGCGTCCGCGTCATGGCCCGCACCGGCATCCTGCGGCTGGGCGCGGGCGGCGGCCAGTTGTGACCATTCATCAAACGCGATCACGGCGGACAGGTCGATGCGGTCCGAGCCGGTAGCCTCGACGAAACGCTCCAGTCGCGCGCGCCGCTCGGCGAAGGGCAGTTCGCGCAGGTCTTCGCCGGCCTCCATCAGCAGGTCGTAGGCACGGATATGGGCGGGCGAATCCTTCAGCATCTTCTTCGTCACCTGCTTGCGGTTGAGCCGCTTCTGCAGGTCGTTGAAGGGCTGCACCGCGCCGCCGCGCAGCACCAGCAGTTCGCCGTCGATGGTGCCGTCAAAATCCATCGCTTCCAGCAGGTCCGGAAAGGTGCCGGAAATGTCGTCGCCTGTGCGCGAATAAAGCCGGCGTACCGGCCGCCCATCCGCGTCGGTCCCGGCTGTCGCCTGCACGCGGATGCCGTCCCATTTCCACTCGCCGGAATAGGCGGTCGCATCGAGCGTTTCGAGGTCCGCCTCGTCAAGCTGCTGGGCGAGCATGACAGGGCGGAACGGCGCCGGATCGTCGTTCTCGGGCCGCGGCCCCTTGCCCTCGACCCACGCAAAGAGCGGCTCGAAGGGCGGCAGCTGGCCGTGCCAGACTTCCTCGATGTCTTCGAGCGGCACCTCGCCCATGCGCGCCAAAGCGGTCTTGGCAAGACGCGCCGAGACGCCGACGCGCAAGCCACCGGTGATGAGCTTCAGAAAGGCCCAGCGCCCGGTCTCGTCCAGCCGGTCGAGCATGGTCGCGACGATGCCGGGCAAGGTGGCGCGGGTCGCCTCGTCCAGCATGGCGACAACGTCGGCCAGCGGCGGGTCGGTGTCGTTGGGCCGCGTCTCGGGTTTCGGCCAGATCAGCGATACGGCTTCCGACAGGTCGCCGACATAGTCATAGGAAAGCCTGAAAAGGATCGGGTCGACGCGCTCCTCCACGAGCGCGCGCACCAGCCCCGGCTTGGCATGGCGGAAGTCCAGCGTGCCGGTCAGCGCCGCCAGCCCGAAGCCTCGGTCCGGGTCCGGCGTCTGGTGGAAATAGTCCTCCAGCAGACGAAGCTTGCCGTTGCGCTGCGGCGTCAGGATCAGCCGCTCGATGAGGTTCGCGAAGGCGCGCATCAGGCAGTCCGCCCGCTTGTGCGCAGGCGCGCGTGCTGCCAAGGATTGGAGCCATGAGCGAATATTCGAACAAGCCCCAGCCCTTCATCATCCGCGAGCAGTCGGGCGGCGCGCGGCTGAACGCACCATCGGCGCAGCGCAACGAGGCACCGATCCTCGGCGAACTGGCGCGGCTGTTCGGCGATGCCGGGATCACGTCCGGCCCGGCGCGCGCGCTGGAGCTTGCCAGCGGCACCGGCCAGCATTCGGTCGCGTTCGCGCGCGAATTTCCCGGCATCCACTGGCAGCCCTCCGACGTGGACGACGGCGCGCTTGCCTCCATCGCCGCCTGGCGCGCGGAGGCCGCTCTGCCAAATCTGGCCCAGCCGATCCGCCTCGACCTGACCTCGCCCGTATGGGGGGTGGAGATTGACGGCAGGCTCGATGCGATCGTCGCGGTGAACCTGCTGCACATTTCGCCTGGGGAGGTGACGCGGAACGTGCTGGCCGGGGCCCAACGGCTGCTCGCACCCGGCGGGCTGATGTTCGTCTATGGCTGCTTCCGGCGCGACGGCGATTGGGTGTCGGACTCCAACCGCGCCTTCGACGACAGTCTGAAGAGCCGAGACGAGCGCTGGGGCCTGCGCGACACGGCAGACGTGACCGACGAGGCCGCCCGTCACGGTCTCAAGGTGGACGAGGCGATCGCGATGCCGGCGAACAACACGGCGATGGTGTTCACGCATCAATCGCCCTCGTCCTCGTAGCCGACGAGCGCCAGCGGCTTGGCCGCGTAGCCGTTCAACTCGCACCACCGTTGCAATGCATCGTCGCGTCCGTGGGTGATCCAGACCTCCTGCGGGTCCACTTCGCAGATCGTCTCGCAAAGCTCGTCCCAGTCGGCATGGTCGGAAATCACCAGAGGCAGTTCGACGCCGCGCTGCTTGGCGCGCTGGCGGATGCGCATCCATCCCGACGCGAAGCCTTCCAGCGGGTCGGCAAAGCGCCGCGCCCAGGTCTGCGCGAACGCGGATGGCGGCGCGACGACGATCTTGCCGGCGAAGTCGTTCTTCGCCGCGCGCGACTTGTCCTCGATGGTCGCGGGTCGCAAGTCGCCGAGGTCCACACCGTGCGCGACGTAGAGGTCGCATAGTGATTTCAGCGCGCCGTGGATGAAGATCGGCTCGTCATAGCCGGCGTTGCGCAGCAGCTTGATGACCCGTTGCGCCTTGCCGAGCGAGTACGCCCCGACGAGATGCGTGCGCTCGGGAAATCGCCGCAGCGAGGTCAGCAGCTTCTCCATTTCTCCCATCGGCGGCGGGTGCCGGAAGACGGGCAGGGCAAAGGTCGCCTCGGTGACGAAAATGTCGGCTTTCACCAGTTCGTAGCCGGTGCAGGTCGGGTCCGCGGCGCGCTTGTAGTCGCCGGACACAACGATGCGCAGACCCTTCCAGTCGATCACCACCTGAGCCGATCCGAGCACGTGCCCCGCAGGCACCAGCGACACGTCCACGCCGTTGATGGAGACGCACTCGCCGTACTGGATCGCCTGCGTTTCCTGTGCGTGGGTCTCTCCCATGCGCGCGGCCATGATGGCGAGCGTTTCCGGCGTCGCGAGGCACTTCGCGTGTCCGGGCCGGGCGTGGTCGGAATGGCCGTGCGTCACCACCGCCCGCTCCACGCCGCGCAGCGGGTCGACATAAAAATCGCCCGGCGGGCAATAGAGCCCGGCGGGCGTCGGGTGCAGCAGGTCGGCGGGGCGGATGGGCATGTGTAACGCGGGACTCAGGCGGTTGGATTTGCTGGCTTAGATAGGAATGCCGTAGCCCCTTGGCGAGTTTCGCACTTTACGTGCGGCTCTCGCTCGCCTAGCTCTCTCCACCGTGAACACATCGGAAACATCTCCCGCGCCCGCATTGCCGCCCGTCTTTGCCGAGTGGTTTGCCTCGCGCGGCTGGTCGCCGCGCCGCCACCAGACGGACCTGCTGGCCGCGCGCGAGCGTGGGGCCTCCGTCCTGCTGATCGCGCCGACGGGCGCGGGCAAGACGTTGGCCGGGTTCCTGCCGAGCCTGATCGATATCGAGGCACGCCGAGTGAAGTTGAACGATGCCCCGGCCATCTCCTCCATGCGCGAACTGATGGCGGAGGGCGATACCGCCGCCGCGCTTGCCGCGCTGAAGGAAGCGCGCGCCGGCAAGTCGCGCCTGCACACGCTCTACATCTCGCCGCTGAAGGCACTGGCCGTCGACATTGCCCGCAACCTCGAAATGCCCATCGCCGAGATGGGCCTCGACATTCGCGTCGAGACGCGCACCGGCGACACAGGCGGGGCCAAGCGCCAGCGTCAGAAGTCGGACCCGCCGGACATTCTGCTCACCACGCCGGAGCAGCTCGCGCTGCTGATCGCCAGCAAGGAGGCGGAGGAACTTTTCGGCGCGCTGAAGACCGTCGTGCTGGACGAACTGCATGCGCTCGTCACGTCAAAGCGCGGCGACCTGCTGGCGCTGGGCCTGGCGCGGTTGCGCACCTACAGCCCCGGCTTGCGGCTCGTCGGCCTGTCGGCGACTGTGGCGCACCCCGATGCCCTGCGCCGCTATCTCGTGCCCCAGGCACCCGATACCGAAGCGCTGGCCGATCTCGTCGTTGCGGATCCCGGTGCGCATCCGGACGTCAGCATTCTGGCCTCCGATGAGCGCGTGCCGTGGTCAGGCCACACCTCCCGCTATGCCATGGGCGATATCTACCGGCTGATTGGCGAGAACCAGTTGACGCTGGTCTTCGTCAACACACGCAGCCAGGCCGAGATGGTCTTCCAGGAATTGTGGGCGGTGAACGACGACGTGCTGCCCATCGCGCTGCATCACGGATCGCTGGATGCGGGCCAGCGGCGCAAGGTGGAAGCCGCCATGGCGGCGGGCACGCTGCGCGCGGTGGTGTGCACCTCCACCCTCGACCTCGGCATCGACTGGGGCGACGTCGACCAGGTCATTCACGTCGGCGCGCCGAAGGGGGCGAGCCGTCTCGCCCAGCGGATCGGCCGCGCCAACCACCGGCTGGATGAGCCCTCCCGCGCCGTCCTCGTCCCCTCCAACCGGTTCGAGGTGATGGAGTGCCGTGCAGCGGTCGCGGCCCTTGCTGAAGGCGCGCAGGACACCCCGCCGCTCGGCCCCGGCGCGCTCGACGTGTTGTGCCAGCACGTGCTCGGCTGCGCGGTCGGCGCCGCATTCGATGCCGACCAGTTGTTTGAGGAAGTGCGCACCGCCTCGCCCTATGCCGCGCTGGACCGCACCACCTTTGACAAGGCTGTGGAGTTCGTCGCGACCGGGGGCTACTCGCTGCGCGCCTACGACCGCCACGCCCGCATCCGCCAGCGCAATGATGGCAAGTGGCGTGCTGCCAACCCCAAGGTCGCGCAGACCTACAGGCTCAATGTCGGCACCATCGTCGAGGAGCCCATGCTGAAAGTGCGCATGGTGAAATCCGGGCGCGGCACCCCGCGCGGGGGCATGTGGCTCGGCGAGATCGAGGAATGGTTCGTCTCCCAGCTCCAGCCCGGCGACACCTTCATTTTCGGCGGGCATGTCTTGAGCTTCGTCGGCATCCGCGAGACCGAAGTCTACGTGTCGAAGTCCTTTGCGACCGACCCCAAGATTCCCTCCTACATGGGCGGGCGTTTCCCGCTCTCGACATACCTCGCCGAGCGCGTGCGCGACATGGTGGCCGACCCGCGCCAGTGGCACCTGATGGGGCCGCAGGTCGCCGAATGGCTTCGTCTGCAAGCGCTGCGCTCCATCAACCCGGCGCAGGACCAGTTGCTGGTGGAGACATTCCCGCGTGCCGGGCGCAACTACCTCGTCACCTATCCCTTCGACGGCAGGCTCTGCCACCAGACGCTGGGCATGCTGCTGACCCGGCGGCTGGAGCGCATGGGCGCAAGGCCCATGGGCTTCGTTGCCAGCGAGTATGCACTCGCAGTGTGGGGGCTGGGCGACCTTTCGCTGATGATCGAGGCAAGCCGCATCCCGCTCGCGGAACTCTTCGACGAGGACATGCTGGGTGACGACCTGGAAGCTTGGCTGGATGAATCGCTGCTCTTCAAGCGCACCTTCCGCAACTGCGCGACCATCGCCGGGCTGATCGAGCGCCGCCATCCGGGCAAGGAAAAGACGGGCCGGCAGATGACCGTCTCCTCCGACCTCATCTACGACGTTTTGCGCACGCACGAGCCCGACCACATCCTGCTTCAGGCGACCCGCAACGACGCCAAGACCGGGCAGCTCGACATCGGCCGCCTCGGCGCGATGCTGTCGCGCACCAAGGGTCGAATCGTGCACAAGTCGCTCGACAGGGTGTCGCCGCTGGCCGTGCCCGTCCTGCTGGACATCGGGCGCGAATTCATCGCGGGCGAAGCCAACGAGGACCTGCTTGCCGAAGCGACCGACGACCTGATCCGCGAAGCCATGGGAGACAGTGCACCGTGACGATAGCCGCGCTTGACCGACGTGCCGCTGCAGGCGAGCAGGCACCCGCCGTGCTGGAGCTGTGCGGCGAGGCGTTGCACGTCGACACGTCCGGCGCGGTGTGGTGGCCCGCACAGCGCATGCTGATCGTCGCCGACCTGCATTTCGAGAAGGGCGCTTCGCTCGCCTCGCGCGGGGTGCTGGTGCCGCCCTACGACACGCTGACGACACTCACCGCGCTGGCCGGCGTCATGGCGCGCTACCGGCCCACAAGCGTCATTGCGCTTGGCGACAGTTTCCACGACGACCGCGTCAGCGCGAACCTGCCGAAGGTGCTGCGCGACAAGCTGTGCGAACTGGTGGATGGCACGCGCTGGATCTGGGTTGCGGGCAATCACGATCCGTCCCCGCCCGAAGGCGTCGGCGGCGAGTTCATCGAGGACGTGACGCTCGGGCCGCTGACCTTCCGCCACGAGCCGAAGGCGGGTGCGTCCTGGGGCGAGGTCGCAGGTCACCTGCATCCGGCGGCAAGCGTCTCCGTGCGCGGCCGCAGGCTGCGCCGCCGCTGCGCGGCAAGCGATGGGGAGCGGGTGATCCTGCCGGCGTTCGGGGCCTATACGGGCGGGCTGAACCTGCGCGAGCGCGCGTTCGACAACCTGTTCAACCGCGAGACCCTCGCCGCATGGATGCTGGGTAATCGGGCGGTCTACCGCGTGTCGGGGAAACGCCTCGGATATGGGCGCTAGGGCCGTCGGTCAGCTCTGGCGGAACATCATGCCCGCGAGCCATCCAAGCGCGATGGCCAGCAGCACGCAGGCGATGCCGTAGAGATACGGGTTGTTTTCCGACAGGTTGAAGACGAGCGCTTCGAAGCCGGTCTTTCGCACGCCGAAATGCAGGGATTCTCGGGCCAGCAGCGCGGCATCGCGGAACAGGTAGAGCTCGATCCGGTATGGCCCCGTGCTGATGTTGGAGGGCAGGTGGATGCGCGTTGAAAAGACCTGCTCGTTGAGGAAGCTGACGCCGGAAGGGGCTTCCGAGAACAATCCGTTGCCGAGCCGCAGCCGCACCAGTGCCGACGCAAAGTTCAGCCGGTCTTCTTCGCTGACCTGCATGGCGGGGCGGAAGTTGAGATTGGTGAAGCCGATCTCGTAGCGTCGCAGCACAGCTTCATCAGCGATTTCCGCAGACGGCCGATTGGACTGGATCGCATAGTAGGTCGGCACACCCTGGAAGCGCACGGCGTCGCGGTTGAGCCAGACACCTGCGATCTGTCCCTTTCGGCGCACCACCGGCCATGCGTCCGGGCCGCGCACCACCACGACGAGATCGTAGGTCCCCGAGCGCCCGACGGTCGCCGCGTCCCGCTCGATGGAGCCGAACAGCGTCAGCGATGCGCCGGTGAAGTTGGACTGGATGAAGACGGTTTCCTGCGACAGTGCCGCAACGAGACCCTCGGCGCGCGCGCCGTTCATGCCGGACGCGAACAGCGTCGCGACAAGCGCCAGCGCGGCGAGCGCACATTTGACGAACGCGCTCATGCGAAAAGGCTCGCGGCGATGGAGGTGACCGAGAACGGGTCTTCCGGTGTCGCGACCAGCCGCAGCACGAGACGCGCACAGACCGCCAGCACCAGCAATGCCAGAAGGGCGCGCAATTCATCGGCCTTGAGTTTCTGTCCGGCCTGCACGCCGATTTGTGCGCCGAGAACCGACGCGGTCATCAGCAGCATGGCCAGCACCACATCGACGGTGCCATTGGCGATGGCGTGCATCAGCGTGGTGGCACCGGCCACGAACACGATCTGGAACAGCGAGGTGCCGATGACGACGTTTGTCGGCACACGCAGCAGGTAGATCATCGCCGGGACCATGATGAACCCGCCGCCGACACCCATGATGGCCGAGAGCAGCCCGACGGCCCCGCCGAGCCCCATCACCGGGAAGATACTGATGTAGAGCTTGGAGCGCTTGAAGCGCATCTTGAGCGGCAGCTTCTCCGCCCAGCCGTGCTGGCCCGAGCGGCGGAAGGACAGCGGACGGCCCTTCCTGCGGTTGGCGATGGCGCGGATGCTTTCAAACATCATCAGCGAGCCGATGATGCCGAGAAAGATCACGTAGAAGAGCGCAATGACCGTATCGAGATAGCCAAGCTGGCGCAGGATGCGGAACGCGTAGACGCCGATGGCGGCACCGATCAGGCCGCCAATGAGCAGGATCAGTCCCAAGTCACGATCGACCGCATTCCGCCGCCAATGCGCCAGCATGCCCGAGACAGACGATGCGATGACCTGGTTTGCGCCGGTCGCCACCGCGACCGCAGGCGAGATACCCGCGAAGATCAGCAGCGGCGTGATGAGGAAGCCGCCGCCGATGCCGAACATGCCCGCAAGCACGCCGACGGCCGCACCCATGCCGAAGATCGTCAGCGCGTTGACGGTCACTTCGGCGATTGGGAGGTAGATTTCCATCGGTCGCTTGGAATCCGGCTGATGCAGTCAAGCCCCGCAGCCCCTTTTTGAGGGGGTGCGAGGTGTGGAGGGTCCTGCCCAACCGATAAACGCCTGTTTGGCTACAGGTTCAAGTCGTGCAGTGGAAACAGGACTGTTGACCCCTTAACGGGTGCGCCGGTGTTGCCCGGTTGCCACCCGCAGTCCAGGGGTTGCTCAGCCGGTCGATTTCTTGAGCGTGGTCAACAGGTCCGGTGTCGCGATGCCGGTCGGGATCATCCCGTTCGCCGTCTGGAAGGACTTGATGGCGTCGCGCGTGCGCGGCCCCATCACGCCGTCCGAAGGTCCGGCCTCGTATCCAAGCTGGTTCAGCATCGTCTGCGCGGCGCGCACCACGATCTTCGGGTCGAGCGCGTCGTCGATTGCAGCGCTTTCCCAGGAGCCGGATGCCTTCACAAAGTTGGCACTCTCAACTAGCGGGGTCGCTTCCCAGGTCCGGGCCATGCGCTTGGCGATCGCGAGATCTTCCGGCGGCAGCGCATTTGCGGTTTCGTCACGCTTGGTGCCGGCTTCGCCGTCGCCCTGCGAGGCGGCGATGGCAAACCACTTGTAGGCTTCCTTCTGGTCGGCCTCGATGCCAAGCCCGCGCGAATAGAGGATGCCGAGGTTGAACTGGCTGTCGCGCAGGCCGTGCTCCGCAGCCTGGCGGAACCACCGGGCGGCGGCGTCGAAATCGGCTTCGCCCTTGGCACCCTGCGCGTTCAGCACGGCCAGGTTGTGCATGGCCTTGCGGTTGCCCTGATCGGCGGCGCGCATGTACCACATCTCGGCCATGGCGACGTCGCGGGTCACGCCGTGGCCCTTCTCATAGAGGCTGCCGAGACGATACTGAGCCGGCGCAAGACCCTGCGCGGCCGCGCGCTGGTACCAGTCCGCAGCGGCCTTCAGGTCCTGTCCGACGCCACGGCCCTGCGTGTAGCGCGAGGCGACCTCGAACTGCGCGGCGGAATCGCCTTCGATGGCGGCGCGGCGCAGGCCGTCCGGGCCGATGGCCGCGGGCAGCTCGGTAAGTGCCGCTTCAAGCGACTTCACGGTGTCCTCGGTCGACTGTTTGTCGAGACGCGGACCCTTGTTGATGGAGCCGGTGGTCATGTCGATGACGCGCGGCTGCTGGGACGGCGCCTGGCTCATGGACGGCGTGGCGGCATCCTCGGAAGCCGGTTCCGGTGCCTCCTCGGCAGCGGCCGGCTCGTCCATGACAGGCTCGCCACCTTCGACGGTGTCGACGGGCGCAGCCGTCATGCCTGTCTCGGCGGGCGTCGTGGCAGACCGTTCGTCGCTGGCCGCCGGTTCGTCCGGTGCGACCTGCTGCGTCGGCTCGGCTTCCGCCGGGGCGAGGGCTTCCGGGGCAGCATCGTCGAGCGCGGAGGGTTCGGCGTCGAGCATCGGCGTCGCGTTGCTCTCGACCATGGCGTCGGAGGCGGTCTCGTCGCCGGACGAGATCATGTTGTAGAGCTTCAGCGACCCGACCACGAGGATCAGGGCTGCCGAGATCATGACGATGGACTTGCGCGCCTTCGGCTTCGACTTCGATCCGGCGGTTATGGAGCGGCCATCACCTTCAGCAGAGGCCTTCTGGGCAGCGCGGCGCGCGGCGGCGATGAAATCCTGCCGGTCCGCGTCGCTGGCCCGCTCGGAGGCCGGCATTGGGTCGGGGCGCGGCTTGCGGGTCGGCTCGTGCGGGGCGAGGGCGGACGGCGGCGCGATCGGGAAATCGTCGTCGTCGTCGTCGCTGTCGGCGAGTTCCGGGTCCATCGGCATCTGCGCGTCGACGGGCAGCGGTGCATCTGCGGCCTCGTCGCGCATGGAACTGTCGGAAATCCGCTCGGCCGGCGCGGCCAGCACGTCGGCGATCTCCGCGCGCTCGGCGTCGAGGTCGAGGCGCGGCGCGGCAAGCGCTGCCATATCCTGCGTATGCGCGGCCTGCTCGGGTTCGAACAGGTCGGAATCGTCAACGTCCGGCTCTTCGTCCAGCGCGGCGGCTGCCGTCGGCGAAATGGCGTACATCGTGTCCGGGGCGGCGCGCCGAACAACGCCCTGCACCTCTTCGGACTCGGCATCGCCGAGCCGGTCCACGATTGTCGTCAGCACGTCGCGCATCACCTCGAGCGTCTGCTCGGTGCGGCTGTTGGACTGCTCGCTCGCGGAGCGAAGCGCATTCAACTCGTGCTTCAGGTTGTTGATGCTCATCGTGTCGGCGCTGTTGGCGCCGTTCCGGCTCATGCCGGCCACGACTTCCTGCGCTGCATGCTGGGCGGCATCGATGGCGCTGGTGCGCACCTGCTCCACGCGGCGAACGAGTTCGCCCATCGCCTGGTCGATATTCGTGCCCGACGGACGCAGCCTGTCGGAGGCTTCCAGCATTTCCGCAAGACGCGCCACCTGCGTGGCGAGTTCGTTCAGGGCCTGCGGCGAGTCGCCGACATTGCCGTTGGCGGAGATGGTTTCGATGCGCTCGGCGAGTTCGGCGAACCGCTCCAGCATGGCATCGAGGATCTCGGCATCCATGCCGCAGCTTCCGCCGCCGCCGCCGGGCTTGGCCGCGATTTCATCAAGGCGCGACTGGATCGCGTCGAAGACGGCCGGGTCCGTGCCGCCTGCCGGCGACAAGGTCGAGATTTGCTCGGCGATGGTGTCGATGCGCGCCTGAAGCGATTCCAGAACCTGCGTGTCGTTGTGGGAGGACAGCTCGTCCAGGCGATGGTTCATCTTGTCAAACTGCATCGCGATGGAATTCAGCGCCTGCGGGCCGGCTTCGGCGCGGGCGCGGATTTCGCCGCCCAGTTCGGCAAGCTGGCTCTCGATCGCGCCAAACCCCTGTGTGGCGGAGGGGTTCGATCCAGCGGCAGCCGCGATGTCCTCGATACGCTGCGTCAGTGCGTCGAGCTTGGCGGCGAGCCCGGCGGTCGCATCGCGCTCGTTGGAATGGGAAACAGCGGTCGCGACCTCCTGCAGCCGGGTTTCCAGCGGCTCCAGGTCGACCGGCTTGTTCATGGCCGCCATGCGGGTCAGCGCCTCGCGCAGGGCCGAGATGTTGGTGTTGGTGCCCTGTTCGACCTTGCCGGCGAGGTCGCGGAGTTCCTTGCGGATCTCCATCAGCTCGCCGCGCGTGGCGGTGTCGAGCTGGCCGGACAGGTTTTCAAGCCGCTGTTCGACGGCGCTGCTGATCTGGCCGGAGGCATTTTCAACGCGGGCCTGAAGCTGGGCGATGTCGCCGCGCAGCTTGCCGATTTCCTCGGCACGGTCGGTTTCGGTGGCAATCGGCGCGGGCTGTGCGTCGAGGTCGCGCTGGCGCTTGAGAATCTGGGACACGGCATTGTCGATCATGCCGATCTTCTTGGTCAGCACCGGGTCGGTGGCGGAAACCAACTTGGAACTCGGCGTCGAGGCGAGGCGGGCATGGGCCACCGCGCGCGGCTCTTCGCCGAGCTTGCGCGTCATCGCTTCGAGCTTGGCTTCCAGGCGCTTCGTCTGGGAGGCGATGGCGTCACCCTGTGCGCCCTTGGCCGGCTCCTGCCGGGACTTCAGCTGCCGGGAAATGTCGTCGAGGCGGCGCTCCAGCCGTGCAACACCGGGATCGGTCTGATGGGTGGGCTTCTGCGCCGCCGACATGCTGGCCGACAGGCGGTCCAGCCGGCGGCCGATTTCCTTCATGGCGTCGGAGGCGGCATTCCGGCTGATCGGCAGGTCTTCGCCGACCACGCGTGCAAGCCCGCCGGCGAGGCCGCGTCCGCCGCGCCCGCCGCTGTTCATTGCACTTTGCAGGTCGCGGACGAGGCGGTCGCCTTCGGCATCGCGCGCCTTGCCACCGCGCGAGGCGGTGTCTTCCAGCATTGATTCGATTGAGTCGAGTCGGTGCGACAGCAGCCGCATGGCAGTGGCATCGTCGGTGGCCGGGCGACGGACAGAGGAAAAGTCCACGTCTGCCTCATCCAGGGCTTCGTCGTCGAACAGCGTGTCGATCCATTCTTCAAGCGAAAGGCCGGCTTCCCGCGCCGCCGCACGCGCCGCTCGCTTGAAATTCTTCTGCCTTGCCGAACTGTAGGCCATACCGATTACTCTTTGTGTCTCGCGGCGGGTGCGGAGCTCCGTGGCCGAATTCGTCAGAGCCCGCGCATGCAACACGCCTTACTGCGCCAAGGCAGATCATTAACGTTCATGGTAAATGGACAGTTAAGCGGGATTTGGTGGCTGATCCAGGCGCGTCCGGGTGGTGGAACACATGCACCCCTCGGCGCGTTGACTTCGACCGCAACAGGCGCGTATGCGAGCTTACGTTCACGTAATTGTGAACTAATTGACGCAAGCGTAAGATTGTGGTCTCGATGGAGGAAACGATGGCACAGTCCCTCGGTCGATCCCATAGCGGATCGGGTGTTCGGGCGCACAAGTCGCAGGAGCCCAGCACGTTCACGATCGGCGACCTAGCACGCGAATTCGACGTCACGCTGCGGACGCTTCGGTTTTATGAATCGAAGGGTTTGCTGAACCCGCGTCGCGCGGGCCAGACGCGAATCTACACGCGGCGAGACCGCGCCCGCCTCAAGCTCGCCCTCATGGGCAAGCGGGTCGGATTCAACCTCGACGAAATCCGCGAGATGCTCAATCTTTATGAATTGCGGGACGGTCAGGAGACGCAGCTTCGCGTTTCGCTGGACAAGTTCCGCGAGCAGATTGACGTTCTCAAGCGCCAGAAACTGGACATCGAGACCGCCATTTCCGATCTGACGAGAACCTGTGATGTTGTCGATGGCATGTTGAAGGAACGCAGCAAGCAGGCTGGCTGAAGATCAGCGCGCTGCATGTGCCTGTGAAGGGTGCAAGGGGAGTACGCCGATGCCGACCTATACCGCTCCTGTCGAGGATGCGCTGTTTCTGCTGAACGACGTCTTCGGCTATGAGCGATACGGAAATCTACCCGGTTTCGCCGACGCGACGCCGGATGTTGTGAAAGCGATCTTCGAAGAGGCTGGCAAGTTCGCTGGAGAGGTGCTCCAGCCGCTGAACCAGGTTGGCGACCGGCAGGGCTGCACCCGTGCAGATGACGGCAGCGTCACCACTCCCGATGGCTTCAAGGCAGCCTATACCCAGATGACGGATGCCGGCTGGACCGGCCTGATCGCCGCGACGGATTACGGCGGGCAGGGGCTTCCCTATACCGTTGGCGCGGTCGTCAACGAGTTCGTTTCCTCCGCCAACATGGCCTTTGGCATGTATCCCGGTCTCACCGCCGGTGCCTATGCGGCCATCGACAAGCACGGAAGTGGCGAACAGAAAAATCTCTACCTGCCGAAGCTCGCATCCGGCGAGTGGTCCGGCACCATGAACCTGACCGAGCCGCATTGCGGCACGGATCTGGGGTTGATTCGCACCAAGGCCGTGCCGCGCGACGACGGCAGCTTTTCCATCACCGGAACGAAAATCTTCATCTCGGCGGGCGAACACGACCTCACCGACAACATCGTCCATCTTGTCCTCGCCCGGATCGAGGGTGCGGAGGACGGGGTGAAGGGCATCTCGCTCTTCGTGGTGCCCAAGTTCCTGCCCGACGAGAACGGCGAACCCGGAGAGCGCAACGCGGTCGCCTGCGGCGCGCTGGAAGAGAAGATGGGCATCCACGGCAATGCCACCTGCGTCATGAACTATGACGGCGCGACAGGCTGGCTGATTGGTGATGTCCACAAGGGCCTGCGCGCCATGTTCACGATGATGAACGAGGCGCGGCTCGGCGTCGGCATCCAGGGGCTGGCCCAGTCGGAAGTCGCCTACCAGAACGCTGCCGTTTATGCCCGCGACCGGCTGCAGGGACGTGCGCTGTCCGGCGACAAGCAGGCCGAAAAGCCCGCCGACCCGATCATCGTCCACCCGGACGTGCGCCGCATGCTGATGAACCAGAAGGCCTTCAACGAGGCCGCCCGCGCGCTTGTCATCTGGACGGCCCTGCAGGCGGACGTGAGCCGCGGCTCTGCCGACGAGGCCCACGTGCAGGCTGCCGAGGATCACCTCGGCCTGCTGACGCCGGTCATCAAGGGCGTACTGACTGATACCGGATTTGCCAACACGGTTGCCGCCCAGCAGGTCTTCGGCGGACACGGCTACATCGCCGAGTGGGGCATGGAGCAGTTCGTGCGCGACGCGCGCATCGCGCAGATCTACGAGGGCGCAAACGGTATCCAGGCGCTCGATCTCGTGGGGCGCAAGCTGCCGCGCGACGGTGGCCGCGCCATGATGGCCTTCTTCAAGGAGGTCTCGGAATTCGCCGCCACACACGCCGACGACGAGAACCTGTCCGCCTTCGCAAAGCCGTTGGGCGAAGCCGCCAAGGACCTTGAGCGGGCGACCATGTGGTTCATGGCGAACGCGATGGCCAAACCTGACAATGCCGGTGCCGGGTCGACCGACTACATGCACCTCTTCGGCCTCGTGGCGCTGGGATATATGTGGGCGCTCATTGCCAGGACGGCGCACGAGAAGATCGCGGACGGCGCGGGCGATGCTGACTGGCTCAAGGCCAAGATCGTCACCGGGCGCTACTTCATGGAGCGCATCTTGCCCGAAACCCGTGCCCACGTCGCACGGATTGAGGCCGGGTCCGAGACCATGATGGCCCTGCCAGCCGAGGCGTTCTGAGATGGCGACAAAAGATGACTTGAAAACTTGGGTGCTAGAGGCTCTTCGGTTTCATGGCGGTACAGCCAAACTCGTGCGAGTGGCCGAACACATTTGGCAAAATCACAACAAGGAACTCGAGCGTTTAGGCGACCTGTTCTTCCGTTGGCAGTACGATATGCGGTGGGCAGCTATGGAGCTTCGAAAAGTGGGGAAGCTAAAGCCTGACGGAGAGACGCCACGTGGCGTGTGGGCGCTGGAAGTTAACTGACCATGCCCGCACTCGATCTCCCGCGCCCGGCCTGGATGAACGAGGATCACGCGATCCTCGCGGATGCTGCGCGCCGGTTCTTCGAGGACGAATTCGCCGACAAGGTGGACGGCTGGGAAAAGGCCGGCATGGTCGAGCGCGAGGCGTGGGAGAAGACCGGTGCAGCCGGCCTGCTCTGCGCCGCGATGCCGGAGGAATATGGCGGCGCGGGCGGCACCTTTGCTCACGAAGCGGTCATCACGCAGGCGCTGGGCGAGGTCGGGCTGGACAGCTTCGGCATCGCGCTGCATTCGGCCATTGTCGCCCCCTACATCCTGCATTTCGGCACCGAGGAGCAGAAGCAGCGCTGGTTGCCGAGGATGGCGAGCGGCGAATTGATCGGCGCCATCGCCATGACCGAGCCGGGAACGGGCTCGGACCTTCAGGGCGTGCGCACGTCCGCGAAGAAGGACGGCAACGGCTACATCATCGACGGCCAGAAGACCTTCATCACCAACGGCCAGCACGCCAACATCATCATTGTCGTCGCCAAGACCGATCCGTCCGCCGGCGCAAAGGGTGTCTCGCTCTTCGTGGTGGAAACCGACGAGGTGGAAGGGTTCCGGCGCGGACGCAACCTCGAAAAGGTCGGCCTGAAGGGCAACGACACGTCGGAACTGTTCTTCGACGGCGTGCGGGTTCCCGCTGACAGCCTGCTCGGCACCGAGGAAGGTCGCGGCTTTGCACAGCTGATGACCGAACTGCCGCAGGAGCGCCTGCTCGTGGCGGTCCAGGCAATCGCCATGATCGAGCGCGCGCTGGAACTCACGATTGCCTATACCAAGGACCGCAAGGCCTTCGGCCAGCCGGTGATCGACTTCCAGAACACCCGCTTCACGCTGGCCGAGGCCAAGACCGAAGCGACGATTGCCCGCGTCTTCGTCGACCATTGCATCGAGCGCCTCGTCGCGGGCACGCTCGACACCGTCACCGCGTCCATGGCGAAGTACCGGGTCACGGACCTGCAGTGCAAGATCGTGGACGATTGCCTGCAGCTTCACGGCGGCTACGGTTACATGGACGAATATCCGATCTCGCGCATGTTCCGCGATGCCCGCGTCCAGCGCATCTATGCCGGCACAAACGAGATCATGAAGGTTCTGATCGGCCGCAGCCTGTGAGCGGGCCGGTCAAGCAGGCGGCGCACACCGCCGGGAGGACAACATGCCTGACGCATTGATTTTCGACCATGTCCGCACGCCGCGCGGGCGCGGCAAGAAGGACGGTTCGCTGCACGAAGTGACAGCCGTCGAACTGGCCGCGACGACCTTGCGCGCGGTGCGCGAGCGCAACGGCATCGAGGACACCAAGATCGTCGATGACGTGGTGCTCGGCTGCGTCGACCCGGTCGGCGAGGCCGGCGGCGACATTGCCCGCGCGGCAGTGTTCCGCGCCGGCTACGATGACGCGGTGCCCGGCATCCAGATCAACCGTTTCTGCGCCTCCGGTCTCGATGCCGTGAACTTCGGCGCGGGCGAAATCACCTCCGGCCAGCACGACCTCGTCATCGCCGGCGGCGTTGAATCCATGAGCCGCGTCGGCATCGGTGCCTCGGGCGGTGCATGGCCGGTCGATCCGCAGGTCGCTTTGCCGTCTTACTTCATGCCGCAGGGCGTCTCCGCGGACCTGATCGCCACCAAGTACGGCTTCAGCCGCGACGATTGCGACGCCTATGCGGTCGAGAGCCAGAAGCGCGCGGCGGAAGCCTGGGAGAAGGGCTACTTCAAGGATGCCGTCATTCCCGTCACCGACATGAACGGGCTGACCATCCTCGACCGCGACGAACACATGCGGCCCGACACGACGATGCAGTCGCTCGGCCAGCTGAACGCATCCTTCGAGCAGATGGGCGAGTTCGGCGGGTTCGACGCGGTGGCGATTCAGGCGCACCCGGAAGTCGAGCGCATGAAGCACGTCCACCACGCGGGCAATTCCTCCGGCATCGTGGACGGCGCCGCAGCGCTGCTCATCGGCCACGCGGACGCGGGCAAGACACACGGTCTGAAGCCGCGCGCGAAAATCCGGGCTTGGGCCAATATCGGCTCCGACCCGGCGCTGATGCTGACCGGCCCGATCGACGTCACCGAGAAGCTGTTCAAGCGCACCGGTCTCAGCATGGCCGACATGGACCTCGTCGAGATCAACGAGGCCTTCGCCTCCGTCGTGCTGCGCTACCAGCAGCATTTCGACATCCCGTCCGACAAGCTGAACGTGAATGGCGGGGCCATCGCCATGGGCCATCCGCTGGGTGCGACCGGCGCGATGATCCTCGGCACGGTGCTGGACGAACTAGAACGCCGCGACCTCAACACCGCGCTGGTGACGCTGTGCATCGGTGCCGGCATGGGCACCGCAACCATCATCGAGCGCGTGTGAGGGCAACGACATGACCATGGATCTGAAGAGCTTCACATTCGAAACCGACGCCGACGGCATCGCCCTCATCACGTGGGACATGGCCGATAAGTCGATGAACGTCATCGACATGTCCGTGATGGACGAACTGGAGCAGATCGTCGCGAAGCTGCGCGACGACGAGGCCATCAACGGCGCGGTCTTCACCTCTGCCAAGGAAACCTTCTGCGCCGGTGCCGACCTGACCATGCTGGATGCGCTGCTGAAGCAGTTCCGCGCCGGTGTCATCGAGGACGAGCAGGAAGCCAACCGCCGACTGTTTGCCGAGTCGCGCCGCCTGTCGCAGATCTACCGCGCGCTGGAAACCTGCGGGAAGCCGGTTGCCGCCGCCATCAATGGCACGGCGCTGGGCGGCGGGCTGGAGCTTTGCCTTGCCTGCCACCACCGCGTCGCGGCCAAGAGCGACAAGCTCAAACTCGGCCTTCCGGAAGTGAAGGTCGGCCTCCTGCCGGGCGCGGGCGGCACGCAGCGCGTGGCGCGCATGGTGCAGCCGGCCGACGCCTTGCAGTTCCTGCTGCAGGGCCGCGAGCTGCGCGCCGCGCAGGCTCACGCCATGGGACTGGTCGACACGGTGGTCCCCGCCGACGAGCTGCTCGAGACCGCGAAGGCCTGGATACGCGATGGCGGCAAGCCGGTCGCGCCGTGGGATGCCGAAGGCTTCAAGAACCCGGCGCGGGTCTATTCCGCCGCCGGCATGATGACCTTTCCCCCCGCGATTGCGCTCTACCGCAAGGAAACCTACGACAACTATCCCGGCGCGCGCGGCATCCTCTCCTGCGTCTACGAAGGCGCGCTGGTGCCGTTCGACACGGCGCTCACCATCGAGTCCCGCTATTTCGCCAACGTGCTGAAATCGCCGCAGGCGGCGGCGATGATCCGCTCGCTCTTCGTCTCCATGCAGGCGCTCAACAAGGGCGCGCGCCGACCCGACGGTATTGAGCCGACGAAACTCACCAAGATCGGCGTTATCGGCGCGGGCTTCATGGGCGCTGGCATCGCCTACGTGTCCGCCAGCGCGGGGCTGGACGTGGTCCTTATCGACCAGTCGCAGGAGGCTGCCGACCGTGGCAAGGCGCATTCGGAAAAGCTGCTCACTGACCAGCTGCGCAAGGGCCGCATCAAGGAAGACGCCAAGGACGCAACACTGGCCCACATCACCGCAACGACCGACTATGCCGCGCTGGAAGGCTGCGGTCTCGTCATCGAGGCGGTCTTCGAGGACCGCAAGGTCAAGGTCGACGTGATCCAGAAGGTCGAGGCTGTGCTGGGCGAGGATGCGATCCTCGCCTCCAACACGTCCACCCTGCCGATCACCAGCCTGGGCGAGACATTTGCCAGGCCCGAGCAGTTCATCGGCATCCACTTCTTCTCTCCCGTGCACCGCATGATGCTGGTCGAGGTCATCCTCGGCGACAACACCGGCAACAAGGCGCTCGCCGTCGCGCTCGACTACATTCGCGCGATCCGCAAGACGCCGATTGTCGTCAACGACGTGCGCGGCTTCTATGCCAACCGCTGCGTCGGCAACTACCTGCTCGAAGCACACCTGATGGTGATGGAGGGTATTCCGCCCGCGATGATCGAGAACGGCGCGCGCATGACCGGGATGCCGGTCGGCCCGCTGACGCTGACCGATGAGGTCGCCGTCGATCTCGCCTGGAAGATCCTGCAGGCGACGAAGAACGATCTCGGCAAGGAGGCCGTCGACCCGCGGCAGGAAACGCTGCTGGAGGAGATGGTCGTCAAGCGCGGGCGCTTGGGCCGGAAAGCCGGCAAGGGCTTCTACGACTATCCCGACAAGGGAAAGAAATATCTCTGGCCCGACCTCGCCGACATGGCGCCGGAAAAGAAGGCTGCTTCCGAGGTTTCCATCCAGGATGTGCAGGACAGGCTTCTCGTCACCATGGCGTTGGAAGCCGCCCGCTGCATCGAGGAAGGCGTTGTCGAGGACGTGCGCGAGGCTGATGTCGGCTCCATCCTCGGCTTCGGCTTCGCGCCGTGGTCCGGCGGAACGCTCTCCTATATCGACATGATGGGCACGAAAGCCTTCGTGGAACTGTGCAAGCGACTTGAGAGCGCGCATGGCGAGCGCTTCAAGCCGAACCAGCTTCTGCTCGACATGGCAAAGGACGGCGAGACCTTCTATGGCCGCTTCCCGCCAGAGGCCGGCGTCAGCAAGGCTGCCTGAGGTCACGATACGGCCCGATTGCCGATTAGCCTTGAACGGACTGCGAAACCGGCGCGGGTTGCTACGCGTTGGTTCTTGAGCATTCGAAGAGATTTCAAACCGGGAGCACGCAATCGATGCCCTTTGGCATGACCGCCCGCCTGACGACCGCGAGCCTCATCGCGCTGGCCCTTGTTGCCGGCGCGCAGGCGCAATCCTCGACGCCGCCGGACGGCGATGGCCGCTACCTGCTGCGCAAGACCGAGAACGGCTGGTTCCGTGTCGATCAGCGCACCGGGCAGGCCTCGCTTTGCCGCGATGGCGGCGGCGGGTTCACCTGCCAGCTGGTGCCGGATGACCGCGACGCGCTGCTGGAGGAAATCACCCGGCTGTCGGAGGAAAACGCCATGCTTCGCGCGCAGGCCAAGCGCGCCGACTTGCCGCCGGTGGAAGACGAGCCCGCCGACAGCGAGGCAAAGCCCGACGAGGAAGATGAACTGAAGCTGCCGACCGAGGAAGACATCGACCGGATGATGGACACCTTCCGGCACATGTTCGAGCGCTTCATCGGCATGGTGCAGGAAATGCAGCGCGACTTTTCCAACCGCGAACCGTCGAACTGACGCGTGGCTCAGTCGCCGAGCGCCGCGTTGAGAAACGCGTCCATCCGCGAAAGGCTCTCCTGCGCGAGTTTGCCCGCGAACGCCTGAAAGACGTGCGCCCCGCCGGGGAAGACCGCCAGTTCCGTGGTGTTGCCTGCTGCCAGCCAGAGTGGCGCCATCATCAGCGTGTCGTCGAGCAGCGGGTCGCGCGTGCCGATGGAAAACAGCGCCGGGCACAGCCCTTCGAGACTGGCGAACATAGGCGAGATGGCCGGGTCCTCGGTCGTGTGCTCGCCCTGCACGAAACTCTCCGAGAATTTCATGATGTCGCGGGTGTTGAGGATCAGCTTTTCGGTTCCCCAGCGCCGCACGCTCGGCGTGCCGCGCAGGTCGTAGCACCCGGCGACGAGGTTGGCGGCGATGAAGGGCTGCCTCCCGTGACCGTCACGCAAACGAATGAGCGTCGTCACGGACAGATGCGCGCCCGCCGATTCCCCGCCGATGGCGAGTTTGCCGCCGCCCAGATCCGCAAGGCCGCCATTCAGCAGCCATAGCGCCACGTCCTCGCAGTCGTCCGGACCGGCGGGGTAGGGGTTCTCCGGCGCGAGACGGTAGTCGACGCTGACGCTGGTCAGCCCGGTTTTCTCGGCAATGCGTTCCAGCCGCGGATCGTTTTCCGCAGGTGCGCCAAGCACCCATCCGCCACCGTGGATGTGCAGGTAGACACCTCGGCTTTCACGGGTCCGTGGCGCGATGATGCGCACCGGAACCTCGCCGCCGCGCCCCGGCACAGTGCGGTCGACTGCATGCGGGCAGCGCGGGGCAAGCGGAAAGGGGCCGAGGCCCTTCGCGCGCCGTTCGCGGATCACCGCAGGAGGAAATGTCCACATGTCGGGCAGGGCGGACAGCGCCTTGAGGATGCCGGCATTGACCGCCTTCGTCTCGGCGGAGATGTTGGCCGGGTCGAAGACCTCGGCCGGTACGGTTATGCCGGAATCTGTCATCGGGAAGCTTCTTTCAGGAGACGTGCGAAGATGGGCCTTCATCTGTACCAGCAAGCAGCGGGGCCGTCATGCGGCAGGTGAGGCAGGTTATCTCGCTACGCACGCCGGAGCAGGGCTTCACCGAAATCACCGGCGAGATCGCCGCATGGCTGCGCGAAGAGGGCGTGGCCGACGGGATGTTGAACGTCTTCATCCGGCATACGTCTGCGACCCTGACGATCCAGGAAAACGCCGATCCGAGCGTCCAGGACGATCTCGTGACCGCGCTGGATGCCTTCGCGCCACGCGAGCGCGCCTATCGCCACTCGACGGAGGGACCCGACGACATGCCGGCGCATATCCGCACGATGGTGACGGATGTCTCGCTCAACATTCCGGTTGGCGACGGGGCGATGCTGCTGGGTACGTGGCAGGGGGTCTACGTGATCGAACATCGCGACCGGCCGCATACGCGACAAGTCGTGCTGACGTATCAGGGGACGTGAAAGACCGGTGCCAGCGAGGCGTCTAAGCTTTGGAAGGCTGACGCGCGTCAGATGGGCATGTAGTCGGCGGGCAGCGTCAAGTGCAGGCCGATGGCCGTGACCCACAGGCACACCGCGACATTCGCGGCATTGTGGGCGAAGTGCATGTAGGCATCGCTCAGCGCGTTGCCGGTCAGCTTCTGGGCCTGTTCGGCGACGGGGCGCTCCTCACGGGAGAGCATGCGCCACAGCTTGGTACGCTGGTAGTTGGTCTTGGGGGCGTACCACGCGCGGAACATCAGGTAGACCGCCAGCGCAGTCGTCAGCACGGCAGTCCACTTGGCGGCAAGGATGGGATCGAAGCTCAGCGCCACACCGATGCAGACGATTGTCAGCGTGATGAAGCCGTAGCCGCGGCTGACCGAGTAGTGGGCGAGTGACGAAAGGCGTTCCATTGCGGTGCATTCCCTTGCGCGTGTTGCCTAGGAAATGGTGGTGGACCGCCTTTGGTTCCAGACCTTGTGGCAAAAATACGGCCGGTGGCCGATCAGGCCACGCCAACCATCGGCAGGATGACTGCGAGCGTCAGCAGGCAGGTCGCCATCCCCGACATGGTCTGGGCAAACCAGACATCAGCATCGACTGCGCGCGCCACGGGGCGCGACATCGCCAGTTCGTTGCCGTCACGCGAGGGCGCCTGCGGCCAGAACGGAAGGCCGGACAGCGCACCGCGATGCAGCGCACGACCGCAGAAACAGACCGCGAAACCGAGGCTCAGCAGTCCGCCGAGCTTGGCGGCGAAAACGATGCTTTCGCCCTGGCCGAGCATGGCCCAGCTCAGCGCGAGGCAGGCGGCACCGAAAATGGCGCCGGATTCAATCAGGATCGGATCGTCGAGTTCAGGCATCGGGGCACTCCTTGAAGTGTGCTGTGGCGAACACGCGTTTGTTCGCTCATTGCGGCGATTTTCCGCTCCGGATTTTAAGATTCGGTTTTCGTCGCCGCTCAATTCGCCAAGAACGGCGAAAGCACAATTTTGAAGTCGGGGTTCGCGTCCAAATTCCCGTCGTCTGCGCCAAGCACTCGCCGCCTGTGGGGCGGCACTGGTGAAAGTCCGATGGGCATTGGGAGAGAAAGTGCTCGCGTATTGGCCGAAATGAGCGGTTGCGCTGTTGGGCGTAGATTTTGCAAAAGCTGTGCGGTCGTGCTGAACAGCAAGAAAAAGCGCATCGCGCAGCGCGGCTCCTGGCGGAATTTGCGCCGGGGACGGGGGAATACGCTCTTGCAATCGTTCAGCCGGACATCAAGTCCGGTTGCATTGCGACTGGCAAATGTGATGGCTCGGTTGTGCGCGCCGCGGCAAAGGCACTTGTGGCACCTGTCGTGATTTCCGCTAGGCTATGCGCACAAGAAGTGAAAAAGCCGCTTGCGATGTGCACGTTGCGCAGGCCGGGCGGCCACAAGGAATTAGGGGTGAACGCGTGAACGAGGCAGCGCCGAACAGGGCAAACCTGATCATAGCGGACGATCATCCGCTGTTTCGCGACGCCTTGCGGCAGGCGCTTCTCAATGCAGCCCCGCAGGATGGTGCGCCGGGCATCGGCGCAGTGAGCGAGGCCGGTTCCATCGACGAGGTCATGGAGCAACTCACCGCGAACCCGGAAACCGATCTCGTCCTGCTCGACCTGACAATGCCGGGCGTTCGTGGCCTCTCCGGCCTGATGAACCTGCGCGCCCGCTTTCCCGATGTGCCTATCGTCGTCGTTTCCGCGAGCGACGATGCAGCGGTCGTGCGCCGCGTCGCCGATTTCGGCGCGTCGGGTTTCATTTCCAAGTCGCTGCAGGTCTCGCAGATGCGCGAGGCGGTCTCCACCGTGCTGGCCGGGGGCGAGTGGTTCCCGGAGGATATCGACCTCGCGGCGGAAGATGAGTCCGAACTCGCCGATATTGCCCAGCGCCTGGCCACGCTGACCCCGCAGCAGGTGCGCGTTCTGATGATGCTGGGCGAGGGGCTGCTCAACAAGCAGATCGCCTACGAGCTCAATGTCTCCGAGGCGACCGTGAAGGCGCACGTTTCCGCGATCCTGCAGAAGCTCGGGGCCGACAGCCGCACCCAGGCGGTCATCATGGTCAACCGGATCGATGCGCTCCAGCGCGATGCCTTCGCGCTCGACGACGTGAAGACCTAGGCTCCCGGAATCATCATTCGGCCGCTTCCCGGCGGGTGTAGCGCGCCAGCACCGCGCGCAGCGCCGCCGGCTTCACCGGCTTGTGCAGCACGATGGCCTCGCGCGCCTGCGCCTGTTCGCGCACCTCCGGCGAACGGTCTGCCGTGAGCAGGATCGCAGGGATATCGGTTTTCAGCGTCTCGCGCAGCGTGCCGACCGCATCCAGGCCCGTTCCCTCGTCCAGGTGATAGTCGACGATCAGCACGTCCGGGGGCTGCGCCCTCGACTGCAATTGCGCCAGCGCATTCTCGGCGGAAACGGCGGTCAGCACGTTGCAGCCCCAGCCGCCGAGCAGCGCCGTCATCCCGTCGAGGATCTTGGGTTCGTTGTCGATGCACAGGATCGACAGCGGCGTCATCGACCGGCGCGGACGCACTTGCCGAACGTCCGGTGCCGGTTGCTCGACCGCGTCAGCCATCGGCAGCTTGATCGAGAAGGTCGACCCCTGTCCCGGCACCGACCACAGCTCGACAGAGGTCTTCAGCGCGCGCGCCATGCGCTCGACAATGGACAGGCCGAGGCCAAGCCCGCGCGCCATCTTCTCGGCACCGTCGAGCCGCTTGAACTCGCTGAAGATCGCGCTGCGCTGGCGCACGGGGATACCGGCACCGGTGTCGTGAACATGGATGATGATTTCATCGCCCTTGCGCCGGCAACCGACAAGTACGCGACCGGTCTGGGTATATTTCACCGCGTTGGAAATCAGGTTCTGCAGCAGGCGGCGCACGAAGCGCCGGTCGCTGTGGACGAACGCCGTGCACGACAGGATACGCAGGTCGAGGTCCTTCTCCTGCGCCATCGCCGCGAATTCCATCCGAAGCGGCTTCAATATCTCTTCCAGCTGGAAGACCGAGTATTCCGGCTTCATGGCACCGGCATCCAGCCGGGAAATGTCCAGCAGCGCGGAGAGGATTTCCTCCACCGCTTCCAACGACCCGTCGATGTTTTCCGCGATGCGCCGTTCTTCGGGTCGCATCCGCCGCTCGACGAGGCTGGAGACATAGAGACGCGCGGCATTCAGCGGCTGGAGAATGTCGTGACCGGCAGCCGCCAGAAACCGCGTCTTGTCGGCATTGGCGACTTCGGCGGCCGAGCGCGCCTGCTCCAGTTCGCGGTTCAGCCGCGTCAGCGCCTGCGTGCGTTCGGCCACGCGCTGTTCAAGGCTTTCGTTGGCAGCAGCCAGTTCCTGCGCCACGCGCACCCGCTCGCTCACATCGGACACGGTGATCACCAGCCCGCCATCGGGCATGGCGTCGGGGCGCAGTTCCATGACTTCATCGCCGAAGGGGCGGTGGATCTGGAACGGCTTGCCGCGCACGCTGTCGCGCAGGCGTTCGTCCAGCACCGTCTCGCTGACAGCGCCGGTCTGGCCCAGCGCATGGCGATAGATGTCGTTGAGCGTGGTGCCGACGAGGCCGAAGGCGGGTGGCAGTTCCAGCGCGGTGCGGAATTGGCGGTTCCAGCAGATCAGGCGCAGGTCCCGGTCGAAGACGCCGATGCCCTGGTGCACGTGGTCGAGCGCCGATTGCAGCAGGTCGCGGTTATACTGGAGGGCCGCCGAGGCATCATCCAGCAACCGGCGCGCCGAAATGGAATCGGCGTTGTTGCGCTCCAGCAGCAGCGAGAAGGCAACGCGGGCGGACGCGGCCCCGATTGCGCTGGACAGGATGCGTTCGCCGTGGCGCACGAGATGCACGTCGGCTTCCGTCTGCGGGTCGAGTTGCAGTCCGTGTTCGGCGGCGTAGCTCTCGATATGGCGGCGGGCGCGCTCCTCGCCGAGGTAGCGCGCGATGGTCGCCTCCATCTCGCCGACGCGAAGCTGCGTGCGCGAGAGGCGGATGCCCTGAGGCATGGGGCGCAGGTCTTCGGGCACGAACTGGCTCGCCTGCAACCGCTCGATGGCCTCCGGCTGGCCGAGCAGCGAGACGCCCGCAAAGGCTGCGGAATTGAACAGCAGGCTCCAGAAGACGCCGTGGCTCAGCGCGGTGAACTCGATACCGAAAAGTTGCTGCGGACGCAGGAAGGCAAACCCGAACAGCCCGTCTTCAAGGATCGCTGGCGAGATCAGCCCGGCATCCACGAAGTTCGGCACGAGCAGGGTGAAGGCCCACACGGCGATGCCGGTCGCCATGCCGGCCATCGCGCCCCACGACGTCGCGCCCCGCCAGATCAGGCCGAGGAAGAAGGCGGGTGCCAGCTGCGCAATGGCCGCGAAGGAGACGAGACCGATGGAGGCCAGCGCCGCGTTGCCGGCAAGCGCGTGATAGTAGGCATAGGACAGCAGCAACAGGACGAAGATCGCCGCGCGACGGATGTTGAGCAGCTTCGGCCCGAGCGCCGGCTGGTCCGGCTGCAGCTCCTCGCGCCGCAGCAGCAGCGGGGCAATGAGGTCGTTGCAGACCATGATCGCGAGCGCGACGCTGGCGACGATCACCATCGCGGTTGCAGCCGACAGCCCGCCGAGGAAGGCGACAATGGTCAGCAGCGGGGAACCCGCTTGCAGCGGCAGCATGACCACGAACATGTCGGGGTTCGAGCCCGAACTGCCAAAGGTGATGAGGCCGGCAGCGGCAATCGGCACCACGAACAGGTTGATGGCGACGAGGTAGAGCGGGAACAACCAGGCGGCGGTGCGAAGCTCGTCTTCGGAGTTGTTCTCCACAACCGCGACGTGGAACTGGCGCGGCAGCAGGATCGCGCACATGAAGCTGAGCAGGATCATCGTCAGCCACGGCCCGCCTGCAGGGGCGCGGGTGAAGCGTTCCGCGATGCCGGGGCTGAGATTGATCGCCTGCATGAGGTTGCCCGGCCCGTCGAAGATGACGAAGGTCACGTAGAGGCCGACCGCGAGGAAGGCGACGAGCTTGATGACCGATTCAGCCGCAATCGCCAGCATCAGCCCGTGCTGATGCTCGGTCGCATCGAGGTGGCGCGTGCCGAACAGGATCGCGAACGCTGCGAGCACGACGGCGACAAGGAGCGCGATGTCGCCGAAGACAGGGAGGCTTGCGCTGGCGCCGGCGTCCGTGTGGCCGATGATGGTCGTCAACGATTCCGAAATCGCCTTCAATTGCAGCGAGATGTAGGGGACCGTGCCGATGATGCAGATCATGGCGACTGTTGCGGCGACGCCCTGGCTCTTGCCATAGCGCGAGGCGATGAAGTCGGCGACGGAGGTGATGTTGTGCGCCTTGGCCAGCCGCACGATCCGTCGCACCAGCACGAAGGCCGCGCCGATCATCAGGCCCGCGCCGATATAGATCGTCAGGAAGTCCCAGCCCTGCCGGCTGGCGAGGCCCACGCTGCCGAAGAAGGTCCACGACGTGCAGTAGACGCCGAGGGTCAGCGCGTAGATCAGCGGCCGCCCACGGCCCCATGCGCCGCGCTGGGCCAGCCTGTCGCCGTAGGTCGCAACGGCAAACAGGAAACCCAGATAGGCGAGCGCAATGACGACGACGATCCAGCCCTGCATGGCAACTCCGGTTCAGCCGCCTCACCCGGCGGCGTTTCAGGCCGGCGGCCACGTCACCACAACGGCTCGAACCTGTCCACGCTGACGGGGTGGCGCCGGCCTTGCCCATTGGACGAAAGCCGCGCTCGACGCAGTGCTGGTATTTGTTGGCGGGTTGGATGAATCCGGCTAGCTTTTGCCCAGCACGTCATGGTGCTGTCAGGTCGCCGGGGCACCTTGCCTTTCGCGGCAAGGAAAAGGGGTCAGGGGCACATGAGCATCATTCAGGAATTCAAGGAATTCGCGGTCAAGGGCAACATGGTCGATCTCGCCATCGGCGTGGTCATCGGCGGTGCCTTCTCAAAGATCGTCAATTCGCTGGTCAACGACATCATCATGCCGGTGATCGGCGTTCTGACGGGCGGCGTCGATTTCTCCAACATGTTCATCCAGCTTGCCGGTGCGCCGCAGACCAATCTCGAAGCAGCCCGCGAAGCCGGTGCGACGCTCGCCTACGGCAATTTCATCACCGTCGTGATCAACTTCCTGATCATCGCCTGGGTGCTGTTCCTGGTCATCAAGGCCATGAACTCGATCCAGCGCGAGGCCGAGCAGCAGGACAGCCCGGAAGCACCCCCGCCGCCGCGCGACGTGGTGCTGCTGGAGGAAATCCGCGACCTGCTGAAGCAGAAGTAGGCATGACCGGGCAAGGCGAGCAGACCGCGCATGCGGGGCTGTCCGTGCGCGGCGCGGGCACCCCGGAAAGCGGCATCGTCGAGGTCATGAACTATGGCTTCGACCGGCAGGGCCTCATCCCGCTGTGGGCCGGCGAGGGCGATATCCCGACTCCGGATTTCATCTGCGATGCGGCCTCGCGCGCGCTCGCCGAGGGCCAGACGTTCTACACCTACCAGCGCGGTATCCCTCCGCTGCGCCAGGCGCTTTGCGAATACAGCAAGTGGCTGTACGGCACCCCAAACCAGGCCGAGCGGTTCTACGTCACCGGGTCGGGCATGCACGCGATCCAGACCGTCATCACCCTGTGTGCCGACCCGGGCGACGAGATGATCTACCACGCGCCCGCCTGGCCGAACCTGCCGGCCGCCTGCTCGGTGGCAGGCGTCGTCCCCGTGCCGGTGGCGATGGACTTCTCGCCTGAAGGCTGGTCGCTGGACCTGCAGCGCGTGTTCGACGCCGTGACCGAGCACACCCGCGCCATCTGCATCAATTCACCGTCTAACCCGACCGGATGGGTGATGCCGCAGGCCGACATGGTGGAACTGCTTGCCTTCTGCCGCGAGCGGGGCCTGTGGATCGTTGCCGACGAGGTCTACGGGCGTTTCGTCTACGACCAGAAGACGCTCGGCGCACATGGCAGGCCGCTGGCCCCCTCGCTGCACCATCTCGTGGAACCGGAAGACCGGGTGCTCTTCGTCAACACGTTCTCCAAGAACTGGGCGATGACGGGCTGGCGCATCGGCTGGATCGAGGGGCCGGAATCGATCGGGCTGGAGACCGAGAACATCATCCAGTACTCGATCTCCGGCGTGGCGAGCTTCATGCAGACCGCCGCAATCACCGCGCTGCACGAGGGCGACGAGTTTGCCGAAGGCGTCATCGCGGATGCGCGCGCCGGGCGGCAGATCGTGTCGGAAGGCCTCGCCCAGAGCGGGCGATGCCGCTTCGCCGAGCCGGAAGGCGCCTTCTACAGTTTCTTCGCCATCGACGGCTTCAAGGACACAGACAAGCTGGGCCTGCGGCTGGTGGACGAAGCCGGCATCGGCATCGCGCCGGGCAGTGCCTTCGGCGTGGAGGGCAAGGGATTCCTGCGCATCTGCTTCGTGCGCCGTCGCGACGGCCTGCGCGAGGCGATGGACCGGCTCAACCGCTGGATCGCGGCGCAGTAGGCCGTGCGACAATCTTGCGGGCTTCTAGCGCGCGGCTGCATGTCGTAGGGTCGTCACGCGCGCGGGACTTCGCACAAGGACGGGGCATGGACGGCGGCTCTGAATCGGCAAACCTGACATCCCAGGCACGGCTCGACAGCGTGCTCGACACGGCCGTCGACGGCATCATCGTGATCGACGATCACGGGACCATGATGCTCTACAACAAGGCCTGCGAAAAACTGTTCGGCTACACCGCCGCCGAAGCCATCGGCCAGAACGTCAACATGCTGATGCCGCCGATGTATTCGGACCATCACGATTCCTACCTCAATGCCTACATGCAGACCGGTGTGAAGCGGATCATCGGCATCGGCCGCGCGGTCCATGGACGCCACAAGGAGGGCGAGGTCTTTCCGCTCGAACTGTCGGTCGGGGAATCGCGCACCCCCGCCGGGCGCCAGTTCATCGGCATCCTGCGCGACCTGCGCCCGAAGGTCGAAGCCGAAGAGCGTCTCGATGCGGTGCAGGCGCAGCTGGTGCGCATGGCGCGCGTCAACGCCATGGATGAAATGGGTTCGGCGATTGCGCATGAACTCAACCAGCCGCTGACCGCGCTGATGCTCTACCTGCAGGCGGTGACCCGCAAGGCCCGCCGCAAGGACGGCGAGCCGACGATCCCTGCCGAAATGCTGGAGGTGATCGACCGCGCCGTGGAAGAGGCGAACCGCGCCGGCAAGATCATCCGCCGGATGCGGCAATTCGTGGAGAAGCGCGAGACCGAGCGCCTCAATGTCGCGCTGTCCGACCTGGTCGATGAAGCCGTCGCCTTCA
This sequence comes from Tepidamorphus sp. 3E244, assembly GCF_046159835.1. Classification (NCBI taxonomy): domain Bacteria; kingdom Pseudomonadati; phylum Pseudomonadota; class Alphaproteobacteria; order Hyphomicrobiales; family Tepidamorphaceae; genus Tepidamorphus; species Tepidamorphus sp. 3E244. The sequence continues at coordinate 244,485 of NZ_JBJXCY010000001.1, forward strand.
CCATGATCGGCGCGCGGGCGCGCAACGTCACGCTCAACCGCAATCACGCCCAGTGGGTGTCGAATGTCAGCGCCGATCCGATCCAGATCCAGCAGATCGTCGTCAACCTGATCCGCAATGCGCTGGATGCGCTGGCGGAGTCCGATGACAAGGTCATCGACGTGGAGACGTGGCAGGAAGGCGACTGGGTGATGCTGGAAGTAACCGATTCAGGCCCCGGTGTTTCGCCCAAGATGCTGCCGGACCTGTTCCGCGCATTTGCGACGAGCAAGCCAACGGGAACCGGGCTTGGTCTTGCAATTTCACGTACAATCGCACAGAGCCATGGGGGCGATCTGGTTGTCCGGTCAGCGGCGGAGGGGAGAGGCGCATCCTTCCGCCTGATGCTGCCGGCAATCGGGACCGAAGCGGAGGGGGGGCAAACCGATGCAGTCTGACGGACAGGGTTCGAGTACCAAGGAAATCTTCATCGTTGATGACGAGCCGGCGATCCGTGATGCGCTTGGCGTCGTCTTCAAGATGGAAGGCTACAGCGTTGTCGGCTTCGAGAACGGCGACGACTTCCTGTCTGCGGCCCGCGCCAATCCGCCCTCCTGCGTGATCCTCGATATCCACATGCCGGGCCGCTCCGGCATGGAGATCCTCAAGGATATCGACGCGCCGCACTTTCCGACCCCGATCTTCATCATTTCCGGGCGCGGCGATATCCCGACCGCGGTGAACGCGATCAAGCTCGGTGCCTTCGACTTCATCGAAAAGCCCTTTGACGCCGAGACGGTCGTCACGCGGGTCGCCGAAGCGCTGCAGCGTCATGGCGGCGCGGAGAGCGAAGGCCCCGACCTCGAGCATTTCGACAACCTGACCCCGCGCGAGCGCGACGTGCTGCGCCAGATCACCGACGGTGCCTCCAACAAGGAAGCAGGCCGCAACCTCGGCATCAGCCCGCGCACCATCGAGGTGCACCGCGCCCGCATCATGGAAAAGCTCGGCGCGCGCAACGCCGCCGACCTCGTTCGAATCGTCATGTCGGGGTCGTGAACCAAGCGGCTCCCTATCCGTTCTTTCCCTTATCAGGAGTTTGACGGGCTTGTCCGAATGGGCAGTGCGCAAGAAGCTTTTCGCGCGTTGCATGCCCTCTTCCGGCCAGGAGCCCGCTCGTGCGGATTATTATCGTCGAGGACGATAGCGCTGTGCGTGAGTCGATGCTGTTGCTGTTGCGGCAGATGGACTTCGACCCGAGCGCCTACGAGTCCGCCGAAGCGTTTCTGGCCGATGTCCAGCCGGCCCCGCAGGACGCCGTTCTCGTCGATCTCGGCCTCCCCGGAATCTCCGGAACCCAACTGATTTCCCAGCTGAAATCCTTGCAGCACCCGCCGCATATCGTAGTGATGACCGGCAGCCCGCTGTCTGCATTGCGGCGGGAAATGCCGACGTTGAAAGACGTCTCGCTCTTGCGCAAGCCCCTTGAGCCGGAAACCCTCAACACGCTACTGACCGGCTTGCAGCAATCAGGCGAAACCAACGGCGCCTGACCGAAAATACGTAAACTTCCTAGTGCTTTACGCACTAACCCGCATAAGTAACGCAACCAATCGCGCATCCGGTTCTGCGTTTCTAATCTTGTGGAACACGCAAGGATGGAAATGGGCCGGAGGCGACATGTTCACCGAGACAATCACACACACCGAGGCACCCTGCGCGCGCACCCCGCGCCGCTCAGCGCGCGCCGATGCGCAGGCCAAGATCGGCGAGGCGACGGCGATCATCGTGCGCGAACACGAGTTGATCTTCGCCGAGGGGGACGCCGCCACCCGCCGCTACGAAATCACCGACGGGGCCGTGATGCTGTTCAAGGTGCTGCCCGATGGCCGCCGCCAGCTGGTCGAACTTCTTGGCCCCGGTGACATGTTCGGCCTGACCTGCACCGGCGACTACGATTGCAGCGCCGAGACGCTGGTCTCGACCCGCCTCAACGTGTTCCACCGCCTCGACTGCTCCCAGGTGCCGGCCGACATCTGCCGCATGTGCCGGCAACTCCAGAACAAGGTGTCGAACCTGCACGACCATGCCGTCGCGCTGGGCCGCAAGTCGGCGATGGAAAAGGTTGCCGGTTTCCTGCTCAACCTGCAAAGCGTCAGCAAGCCGCGACCCAACGGCCATGTCCGCCTGCCGATGACGCGGCAGGAGATGGCCGACTATCTGGGTCTCACCATCGAAACCGTCAGCCGGTCGCTGTCCGCGCTTCGCCGGGAAGGTCTGATCGTCTTCGACAAGGCCGACTGGTTCCACCTGCCGGACCGCGAGGGCCTCGAGGCGCTCGCCGGCTGAGCTGTCTTTCCTCCTCTCCTCTGTCCACCTTCAGGGCCGTGCCTGCACGGCCCTTTTCTTTTGTGCCTCAGACCGCCACCGAGTGCCGTCCCCTGGCCGGCTTGAGATGCGCGTCGAACACGGCTGCCACGACGCGGGCGAAGGCGCGGGCATCCTCGCGGACGGTGACGACATCGCCGCGCCGCTCCGCCAGTCCGTCGGCGGCAAGCGCGTCGATGCGATTGCGCCAGTCACCGAGCCATGCGGTACACATCTTGTTGGCGCGGGCGACGGCGCCCACGTCGACCGTGAGCGCGCACATCAGCTGCTCTATGAGGCTCGCGCGGAACCGGTCTTCCGCCGTGGTGGCGATCCCGCGCACGGTTGCGAACCTGCCCGCGTCCACCCGCTTCGCCCATTGGGCGGTAGCCGGGTCGTTCTGCGCGAAGCCCTGCGGGAAGCTCGAGATGGACGACGCGCCCAGCCCGATGACCGCATCCGCCGGGTCTGTCGTGTAGCCCTGGAAGTTGCGGCGCAAGGTGCCGTTGATCGCGGCGCGCGCCAGCGGATCGTCCTCGCGCGCGAAATGGTCGATGCCGATGCGCACGTAGCCAAGCACCGCCAGCCGCTCGGCGGCGGCCTCCGCCATGTCGAGGCGCTCCAAAGCGTCCGGCAGCATGGTGTCGTCGATCATGCGCTGGTGCGACTTGAACCACGGCACGTGGGCATAACCGAACAGCGCGATGCGGCCCGGCGCGAGGCTGTCGGACAGGTCGATGGTGCGGATCAGGTCCGCCTTGGTCTGCAGCGGCAGGCCGTAGATCAGGTCAAAGTTCATGGCCTTCAGGCCGCTGGCCTTCAGCACGTTGACGGCACCGGCCACCCGCTCGAACGGCTGCACCCGTCCGATGGCCGACTGCACGCGCGGCGTGAAGTCCTGCACACCGAGGCTGACCCGGTTGATGCCGGCATAGGCGATCTTGTCGACGAGCGGCTGGTCGATCAGGCGCGGATCAAGCTCCATCGCGTGCTCGGCATTCTCGGCAATGGCGAAATTGCTGCGGATGCTCTCGACCACATCATGGAAGGATTCGCGCGGCAGCAGGCTCGGTGTGCCGCCGCCCCAGTGGATCGAAACCACCTCGCGCGGCCCCGCGGGGCCATTGGCAAATGCCAGCCCGGCGGTCGCGACTTCGCGCTCCAGCGAGCGGGCATAGGAGACCAGCGGCGCGTCCTTGCGGGTCGCCTTGGTGTGGCACCCGCAATACCAGCACATCGACCGGCAGAACGGCACGTGGAGATAGAGGCTCAGGGTCGCATCGTCGGCGAGTTCGCTCGCCCAGCGCGACACGAGGTCTGCGTCCACCGAAGGGCCGAACTGCGCAGCCGTAGGGTAGGACGTGTAGCGCGGAACCTGCGCCTTGGCGTAAGTTTCAAGCATGTTGTGTTTCATGCCATCGCTTCTGCATCGCTTTCACCCGGACCGAATTGACGCCGATCAAACCGCGTTGCGGACACTCGCGACGTGAACGACCTCGCAAACCCGGTTTCGCCGGACCGCATCTGGCGTGCGGTTGCGCTGACGCTCGTCGTCGGCGTGGTCGGTTCGCTTGCCGCGCAGCTTGCCGGCCTGCCGCTGCCGTGGCTGACGGGCGCCATGGGTGCCTGCGCGCTGGCGGCGATCTGCGGCGCGCCGATGAAGATCCCGTTCTCGTGGCGGCCCATCGTCTTCGTGGTGCTCGGCATTTCCATGGGCAGCGGCGTGACGCCCGAATCGCTGGAACTGGCGCGCACATGGCCGCTCAGCCTGCTGGCGCTGGCGCTCGCCGTGCCGATGATGGTGATCGTCTCGGTCGCGGCCATCTCGCGCCTGCCCGGATGGGACAGGCAGACCGCGATGCTCGCCGCCATGCCCGGCGCGCTGTCCTACGTGCTGGCGGTTGCCGAGCAGACCGGCGTGGATGAACGCCGCGTCGCGGTCGTCCAGTCCATGCGACTGGTGGTGCTGGTGCTGATCCTGCCTTCTCTCATCGTGACCGCCGGCGGGCAGCAGGGCGTGGTGATTCCCCCGGTTCCCGATGCCGAGTGGGTCGATCTGGGTATTCTCGCAGTCGCCTGCCTCGCGGTGGGGTTTGCCTGCCAACGGTTGCGGGTGCCGGCTGGCATGTTGTTCGGTCCGATGCTCGTCAGCGCGGTCGCGCACGGCACCGGCTGGACGGACGCGCGCGTGCCGGTCTACGTGCTCAACGCGGCGATGCTGGTGCTGGGTGCCAATATCGGCGCGCGGTTCACCGGGCTTGGCTGGCCGTTCATCCGCTCCGCCATGTGGGCGGGTTTCCTGAACCTGATTCTCGCAACCCTCGTCGCGGCGGGTTTTTCGGCGGCCGTGGCGTGGTACCTCGCCATCCCCTTCGGCCAGTGCATGCTGGCCTTTGCGCCCGGCGGGGCGGAAGCCATGGCCGTTCTCGCCTTCGCGCTGCACCTCGACCCGGCCTATGTGGCGATCCACCACGTCGCCCGGTTCCTGGGGCTCGGCATCTGCCTGCCCATCGTTCTGCGCATGGGGCCGAACAAGCCTGCGACACAATCGCGCAAGGCCTGAGTAGAACCCCTTAAGTGCTGCTCCCGACGCGTATTTGCGCGGATTTTTGTGCCCCGGCTGATTGATAGAAATCAACACCACGGACGCGTGGATGCGCTTTGTCTCCCCGCGTCAAACCGCGCCCGAGGCCCTCGGAATCCCTCCGTTCGTCTCGAGCGCTCTCGGATGAACCCGGGGGGTGTTCCTCAATGGCTTCTGTCGCCACAAAATCGCTGACGATCGAGGAAGGCGGCTTTGCCGCCCTGATCGCTCTGGTCGCGTTTTACTGCTTCCTGGCTGCGGCAAAGACCACCGATCCTGTCATGGCGTTCCACGCCTGGGTCGGCCTGGCCTTGTCGCTTGCCGGCATCTTCGCGATCTTCAAATCCTATTCCGACCGCCACGAGAACGTCGCCCAGACGGTCGACGGCCTGCCGAACTACCAGCTCGGTCCGATCAAGCTCGCCAGCTTCTTCGCGGTCTTCTGGGGCATCGCGGGCTTTACCGTCGGGCTCATCATCGCGTTGCAGCTTGCCTATCCGGCGCTGAACTTCGACCTGCCGTGGACGAATTTCGGCCGGTTGCGCCCGCTGCACACCTCGGCGGTCATCTTCGCCTTTGGCGGCAACGTCCTGCTGGCATCGTCCTTCTACGTGGTGCAGCGCACCTGCCAGACGCGCATCGCCGGCAACGTCGCCCCGTGGTTCGTCATCCTCGGCTACAACGCGTTCATCCTGATCGCGGGCACCGGCTACCTGCTCGGCGTCACGCAGAGCAAGGAATACGCCGAGCCGGAATGGTACGCCGACCTGTGGCTGACCGTCGTCTGGGTCGCTTACCTGCTGGTCTTCCTGGCAACGCTGTGGAAGCGCCGCGAGCCGCACATTTACGTGGCGAACTGGTTCTACCTGGCCTTCATCGTCACCATCGCGATGCTGCACCTGATCAACAACGCCACGGTGCCGGTCTCGGTCTTCGGCACCAAGTCCTACATCGCCTGGTCGGGCGTGCAGGATGCCATGACCCAGTGGTGGTACGGCCACAACGCGGTGGGCTTCTTCCTCACCGCCGGCTTCCTCGCCATCATGTACTACTTCATCCCCAAGCGCGCTGACCGCCCGGTCTATTCCTACCGGCTGTCCATCGTGCACTTCTGGGCGCTAATCTTCCTGTACATCTGGGCCGGTCCCCACCACCTGCACTACACCGCGCTTCCGCAGTGGTCGCAGACGCTGGGCATGACCTTCTCCATCATGCTGTGGATGCCCTCCTGGGGTGGCATGATCAACGGCCTGATGACCCTGTCGGGCGCGTGGGACAAGCTGCGTACCGACCCGGTGCTGCGCATGATGGTGGTGTCGGTCGCCTTCTACGGTATGTCGACCTTCGAAGGCCCGCTGATGTCGGTGCGCGCGGTGAACTCCCTGTCGCACTACACAGACTGGACCATCGGCCACGTGCATTCCGGTGCGCTCGGCTGGGTCGCCTACATCTCCTTCGGCGCGCTTTACTGCCTCATCCCGTGGGTGTGGAACCGCAAGGGCGTCTACTCCCTGAAGCTCGTCAACTGGCACTTCTGGATCTCGACCATCGGCATCGTCCTGTACATCTCGGCGATGTGGGTCTCGGGCATCATGCAGGGCCTGATGTGGCGTGCCTACAACGCGCTCGGCTTCCTCGAGTACTCGTTCATCGAGACCGTGGAATCCATGCACCCCTTCTACGTGATCCGTGCTCTTGGCGGCGCCCTGTTCGTCGTGGGTGCCCTGATCATGGCCTACAACCTCTGGATGACCGTGCAGCATGGCGAGGCGGAACCCGTCGCCGCCAGCCCTGCGCTGGCGCCCGCCGAATAGGGGACGCGACATGTTCAAGTATCACTACATCTTCGAGAAGAACTCGCTCATCCTCACCGTCGGCATCCTCATCGCGGTTGCCATCGGCGGCCTGGTGGAGCTGGTGCCGAACTTCTACCTGAAGAGCACCATCGAAAAGGTGGAGGGCATGCGGCCCTACACCCCGCTGGAGCTGGCCGGTCGCAACATCTACATCCGCGAGGGCTGCTACCTCTGCCACAGCCAGATGATCCGTACCCTGCGCGATGAAGTTGAGCGCTACGGGCACTACTCGCTGGCAGCCGAAAGCATGTACGACCATCCCTTCCAGTGGGGCTCCAAGCGCACCGGTCCGGACTTGGCACGCGTCGGCGGAAAGTACTCCGACGAGTGGCACAAGCAGCACCTGATCGACCCGCGCTCGGTCTCGCCGGCCTCGATCATGCCCGGCTACCCGTTCCTGGCGACGACCCGCCTGAACGATGCCGACATGGCCGACCACCTCAAGGTGAACGCGATGCTGGGTGTTCCTTACGACGAGGAAATGGTGGAGGCCGCCCGCGCGGACCTTCGCGCCCAGGCCAACCCCGATGCCGCCGACGATATCGACGGCTTCGAGGCCCGTTACCCCAAGGCGGTTGCGCGTGACTTCGACGGCGACCCGGCAACGGTCACCGAAATGGATGCGCTCATCGCCTACCTGCAGATGCTCGGCACGCTCGTGGACTTCGATCTCTACGACGACAAGGCCGACGTGAACCTGCGCTAGGAGGACCAGATGGAAACCTACACCACGCTTGCTGCCTTCGCGCAGACCTGGGGGCTTCTCTACTTCGTCGTGCTGTTTGCCGCCGTCGTCGTCTACGCCCTGTGGCCCTCCAACAAGGAGCGCTTCGACGAAGCCTCGCAGATTCCGCTGAGAAAGGACTGATCAGATGGCCAAGAAGGAAGTCGACGCGATTTCCGGCGTCGAGACGACCGGCCACGAATGGGACGGTCTGAAGGAACTCAACAACCCGCTGCCGCGGTGGTGGATACTGACGTTCTATGCCACCTGCATCTGGGCGGTGGTCTACTGGGTGCTGATGCCGTCGTGGCCGCTGATCAGCGACTACACCCGCGGCATCCGCGACCACTCCCAGCGCGAGATCGTGATGGACGAGGTTGCAGCCCTCCAGTCGGCCCGCGCCGACCAGGGCGAGGCCATCGTCAATGCCGACCTGGAGACGATCAAGTCGAGCCCCGACATGCTCCAGTTCGCCATGGCCAGCGGTCGCGCCGCGTTCGGTGACAACTGCGCAGGCTGCCACGGCACCGGTGCGACGGGCTTCACCGGTTTCCCGAACCTCAACGACGACGAGTGGATCTGGGGCGGCTCGCTGGAGGAGATCAGCCACACGATCCACTTCGGCATCCGTGCCGCCCACGACGAGACCCGCGTCGGCGACATGCTTGCCTTCGGCCGTGACGAGATCCTCGATCGCGAGCAGGTCCGCAACGTTGCCAGCTACGTGGTCTCCCTGTCTGGCGGCGAGGGTGTGGAAGGCGCAGATATCGAGGAAGGCAAGGTCATCTTCGAGGACAATTGTGCCTCCTGCCACGGCGAGGACGCCAAGGGCACGAAGGAACTTGGCGCTCCGAACTTGACCGACAACATCTGGCTGTATGGCGGCGACGTGCAGACCGTCATCGAGACGGTCCACAACGGCCGCGCCGGCATGATGCCGGCCTGGGACGGGCGTCTCGACGAGGCGACGATCAAGTCGCTTGCCGTCTTCGTCCATAGCCTCGGCGGCGGCCAGTAAGCCGACTAATAAAATGCAGCCGCCGGACGTGCGCGCCCGGCGGCGCCCTTCGCAAAAATCCGGCTGATCCCCCAAGGCAGGATGGCAATGAAACCGATGCCCCCAGCAGACACGCAAGACCTACAGGGCGGGAGCGAAATCCAGCTCTACGCCAAGCGCAAGAAGGTCTATCCGCAATCGGTGAGCGGCACGTTCCGCAACATCAAGTGGACGATCATGGCGCTGACGCTGGGCGTCTACTACCTGCTGCCATTCGTGCGCTGGGACCGTGGCCCGAATGCACCCGACCAGGCGGTTCTGATCGATTTTCCGGCCCGCCGCTTCTACTTCTTCTTCATCGAGATCTGGCCGCAGGAGGTCTATTACCTCACCGGCCTGCTGATCCTCGCGGCCATGGCGCTGTTCCTGATGAACGCCGTCGCCGGACGCCTGTGGTGCGGCTACATGTGCCCGCAGACGGTGTGGACGGACCTGTTCTACGCCGTCGAGCGGCTGGTTGAAGGCGACCGCCGCGATCGCATCAAGCTCGACAAGGAAGGCTGGTCGCTTCACAAGCTCGGCGAGCGTGTCGCCAAGCACGGGCTGTGGCTGCTGATCGCCTGGTGGACCGGCGGCGCGTGGGTGCTCTACTTCGCCGACGCCCCGACGCTGGTGAAGAACCTCGCGACCGGCACGGCGCCGTTCTCCGCCTACCTGTGGATCGGCATCCTGACGGCGACGACCTACGTCTTCGCCGGCCACATGCGCGAGCAGGTCTGCACCTACATGTGCCCGTGGCCGCGCATCCAGGCGGCGCTGACCGACGAGTGGGCACTCAACGTCACCTACCGCACCGACCGCGGCGAGCCGCGCATGTCGCTGAAGCAGGCGCAGAAAGCCGAGGCGCTCGGCGAGCGCGCGGGAGATTGCATCGACTGCCTGCAATGCGTCGCAGTCTGCCCCACCGGCATCGACATTCGCGACGGTGCGCAGCTGGAGTGCATCCAGTGCGGCTTGTGCATCGATGCCTGCGACACGGTGATGGACAAGGTCGGCCGTCCGCGTGGGCTGATCGCCTACGACAACGACATGAACAGGCTTCACCGGGAGGCGGGCGAGCCGGAGGTCTACAAGCCGATCCGCTCGCGCACGATCATCTATGCGGGCATCATCGTTCTGGTCTCCGCGATCATGGCCTTTGCGCTGTTCAATCGCACCACGGCGGGCATCGCGGTCATCCACGACCGCAACCCGCTCTTCGTGACGCTGCAGGACGGTTCGATCCGCAACGGCTTCACCGCGCGGCTCATCAACAAGGAGCTGGTCCAGCGCCACTACGCGATCTGGGTCGAGGGCATCGAGGGTGCGCGCGTGGAAGCCGTCGGCATCCCGCCGGACCTCAAGGGTCACCCGATCGTTTCCGTGCGCCCCGACACGACACAGGAAGTGCGACTGCTGGTCTACGCGCCGGCCGGGACGGAGCTGGATGAATCGACCCCGATCACCTTCATGATCGAGGACGTGAAGACGGGCGAGCGCGACAGCGTGAACGACAACTTCAAGGCACCCGCCCGCTGAGGGCGCGTCAGGGACGAGAACCACGATGGCGATTGCAGACATGATCGAGGGCAACGGCAACCACGAACCGCGCAAGCTGACGGGCAGGGCCGTGCTCGGCTGGGTCATCGGCTTCTTCGCCGTGATCTTCGCCGCTAACGCCGTGTTCCTCTGGCTGGCTATTTCCAGCTTCTCCGGCATCGAGGAAACCAGCGCCTACAAGGCTGGCCAGACCTTTGCACGCGACCGCGCGGAAGCCTCCGCCCAGGCCGAGCGCGGCTGGCAGGTGTCGACCGAGATCGAGCGCAACGGCGCTGGTGCCTCGCTGTCGCTGTCTGCGCGCGACCATGACGGCGCGCCACTGCGCGGCATCGCCTTCACCGCGATCTTCCTGCGGCCCGCCGACGACGGTGGCGACCATGTCGTGACCATGGTTGAGCGCGAGGCGGGCATCTACCGTGGTGCGGTCGAGGAGATCATCGACGGGCAGTGGATGGTCGAGATCACCGGCGAAAGCATCGACCCGCAGTCCGGCGAGCAGGTGCGCCTCTACAAGTCGCGCAACCGGATCCTCATCAAGGGCTAGAGCCATGACTGCGCAACCGGCCCCCGGCATGTTCGATGGCAGCGTGGAACTGTCCGGCTTCGTCACGCAGATCGACCCCGGCACCGCGCACATGGACCTTGCCGTGGAGGGTCTGCGCTGCGCCGGCTGCATGGCAAAGCTCGAACGCGGACTGACCGGTGTCGACGGCATTACCAGGGCTCGCGTCAACCTGACGAGCAAGCGTCTCGCGGTGGAATGGGATGTCGCGGCGCTGTCCGCCGAACGTGTCGTCGCCGCCGTGGCGGCCATCGGTTTCAAGGCCTACCCCTTCGACCCTGGCAAGCTGGAAGCCGCCGCCGATGCCGAAGGGCGGATGCTGCTGCGCGCGCTCGCGGTCGCGGGCTTTGCTGCCGCCAACATCATGCTGCTGTCGGTCTCGGTCTGGTCGGGCAATGTCAGCGACATCACGCCGGAAACCCGCGACCTGTTTCATATGCTGTCCGCGCTGATCGCGTTGCCGACCGTTGCCTTCTCGGGCCGCCCGTTCTTCCGGTCCGCGCTCGCGGCACTGCGCGCCCGCAGCCTGAACATGGACGTGCCAATCTCGCTCGGCGTGCTGCTGGCGGTTTCCATGTCGCTGGTTCAAACGTTCAACCACGCCCATCACGCCTATTTCGATTCCGCCGTGATGCTGCTCTTCTTCCTGCTGGTGGGGCGCTACCTCGACCACACCATGCGCCGCCGCACCCGCGACTTCGCCGCCAACCTCGCAGCCCTGCGTGCCGAGACGGCGCTGCTGCTGGCACCCGACGGCAGCACGCGGCAGTTGCCTGTTTCGGCCATCGACCCCGGCAACCTCGTGCTGGTGCGCCCCGGCGACCGCATCGCCGTGGACGGTGTCGTCGAAAGCGGCACGTCCGAAATCGACCAAGCCTTCGTAACGGGCGAAACGGTTCACGCTGCGGTGTCGGCCGGTGACCGGGTCTATGCCGGCACCCTGAACCAGGGCGGGCAACTGACGGTGCGCGTCACCGCTGCCGGGCAGGGCACGCTTCTGGATGACGTGAACCGGCTGATCGAGAAGGCCTTCGCGGTGAAGAACCGCTACGTCGCGCTGGCAGACCGGGCCGCCGGCGTCTACGCGCCGGTCGTCCACACGCTCTCGGCGCTGACATTCGCCGGCTGGATGTTCGTCGGTGCCGGGTGGGAGCAGGCGCTGATGACGGCGATTGCCGTCCTCATCATCACGTGCCCCTGCGCGCTCGGCCTCGCTGTTCCCGCCGTACAGGTCACCGCAACCGGGCGGCTGTTCAAGGCAGGGATACTGCTCAATGGCGGCGACGCGCTGGAGCGCATGGCCGATGTCGACACCATCGTCTTCGACAAGACCGGCACGCTGACCAAACCCGACGCGACGCTGCTTCCCGAGCAGGTGCTGGACGAGGAAACCTTGCACAGGGCCGCCCGCCTCGCGGCGGCCAGCGCACACCCGCTGGCGCGAGCCATCCACCGCGCCTGGCCGAAAGTTGCGCCGCTAGAGAGCGCCCGTGAAGTCGCGGGCAACGGCATCCAGGGCGAGATCGACGGTGTGCAATGGCGGCTCGGCAGCGCGGACTTCTGCGGCGTTGATGCGCAGAGCCGCGACGACGCGATTGCCGGCGCCGGTGCGGCCTCGCTCATCTGGCTGTCGCGCGATGGGCTGGCACCCGCCCCGATCCGCGTGGGGCAGGAATTGCGGGACGATGCCGTCGCCACCATTCGCCGCCTGAAGGCGCACGGGCTAGCGATCGAGATCGTCTCCGGTGACCGGCAGGACATCGTAGAGCGCGTGGCCGCGGATCTCGGTATCGCGCGGGCGCGCGGTGGCATGGACCCGGCGCAGAAGATCGCTCATGTGGAGGCGCTGCGCGAAGCGGGGAAACACGTGATGATGGTCGGCGACGGCCTCAACGATGCACCCGCGCTGGCTGCGGCGAACGTCTCCATGTCGCCGGTCACGGCGGTTCACCTGAGCCAGGCAGCAGCCGACGCGGTCTTCACCGGCGAGGGCCTCGGCGCTGTGGCCACCGCGCTCAACGTGTCACGCCGGGCGCGCGCCATCATGAGCCAGAACCTCTGGCTTGCCGCACTCTACAACCTGGTTGCGGTGCCGATTGCGGTGGCCGGGTTCGTCACGCCGCTCATCGCCGCGCTCGCCATGTCCGGCTCCTCGCTGATCGTCACCGCCAATGCGCTGCGCGCCCGCCTTGGAGGCGACAGGCCGTGAACGCGCTGCTGATCCTGATCCCGGCAGCGCTGGTGCTCGGCCTGTTCGGGCTGGCGGCCTTCATGTGGGCATTGCGGCGCGGGCAGTTCGACGATCTGGACGGCGCCGCACATCGCATCCTGCGCGACGACGACCTGCCCGAAGACCAGCGCCGCCACCATGATGCGGATACCGACGGCGCGTGATCGCGCTCAAGTCGGGCGCACGCCATAGATGCGGTCGAGGTCGGCGAGACCGGCCCGCACGAGCGCTTTCAGGACGTCGAGATCGATATCGGCCAGCTTGTTCACGTAGAGACAGGCCTTGCCGGTCTTGTGCTTGCCGAGGCGGGCAAGGATCGCGCTGTAATCCTGGTAGCCCGGCATGATGTAGATGGAATGCTTCGCCTTGCGGGGCGAGAAGCCCGTCGCCAGAAAGTCCCCCTCCCGCCCGCTGTCATAGCGGTAGTGATAGGCGCCGTAGCCGATGATCGATGCACCCCACATGCGCGGCTCGAACCCGGTCACCTCGCGAAAGAGTTGGTCGAGGAGCGTCGCTTCCTCGCGGCGGCGCTCCGGCTCCACGGTCTGGATGTAGGCGTCAACGTCCGCGCCGGTTGCCGTCGTCTTGTTCTCGGGCATGGGCGCTGACCTCTGGCTGGAGCGTGGCCGCTACTCGGCAGCCTCGGTGCGGCTGGTGCGCGGCAGGTCGAGCGTGCGCCAGACAGCGTCGAGCGCCTCGGCCAGTTCCTCGATCAGCGTGTCGCTGTGATAGGGCGTCGGCGTCACGCGCAGGCGTTCGGTGCCGCGCGGCACCGTCGGGAAATTGATCGGTTGGATGTAGAGGCCGAACCGGTCGAGCAGCATGTCGCTGGCAGCCTTTGCCTTTTGCGGGTCGCCCACCAGCACCGGCACAATGTGGGTCTCGTTTGAAATGACCGGGATTCCGCGCTCGGCCAGCGCGCGCTTCGTGCGCGCCGCCTGCCGCTGCTGCGCCTCGCGCTCGGCGTTGCTCGCCTTCAGGTGCGCGACGGAGGCTTTCGCCGCGGCCGCGACCGCCGGGGGCAGCGCCGTGGTGAAAATAAAGCCGGCTGCATAAGAGCGAATTGCATCCACGATCGCGCCGTCTGCCGCGATGTAGCCGCCGAGGCACCCGAAGGCCTTGGCCAGCGTACCTTCGATGATATCGACCCGCGCCATCGCCGCGTCGCGCTCGGCGATGCCGCCGCCGCGCGGCCCGTACATGCCGACCGCGTGCACCTCGTCGAGATAGGTCATCGCGCCGTAGCGCCCGGCGAGGTCGCAGATCGCGTGGATCGGGGCGATGTCACCATCCATGGAATAGACGGACTCGAACACGATCAGCTTGGCCCGGTCCGGATCGGCGCGCTTGAGCAGCTCTTCCAGGTGCTGCAGGTCGTTGTGGCGGAAGATCGCCTTCTCGCAGCCTGCGCGCCGCACGCCCTCGATCATCGAGGCGTGGTTGAGTTCATCCGACAGGATCAGGCAATCCGGCAGCAATTTGCCGACCGTGGCGATGGTCGCCTCGTTGGAGATGTAGCCGGAGGTGAAGACCAGCGCGTCGGTCTTGCCGTGAAGGTCCGCCAGTTCGTCCTCTAGCGCGACTATGGCGCTGTTGGTGCCGGAAATGTTGCGCGTGCCGCCCGCGCCCACGCCGTGCGCACCAACCGCCTGCCGGGCCGCAGCAATCACTTCCGGGTGCTGGCCCATGCCGAGATAGTCGTTGGAGCACCAGATGATGATGTTGCGTGCGCGTCCGTCCACATGGGCGCGCGCATGCGGGAATGCGCCCGCGATTCGCTCGATGTCGAGAAACACGCGGTAGCGCTGTTCGCCGTGCAGGGTATCGATCGCATCGCGAAATATGCGTGCGTAGTCCAAAGGCATCCGTTGCTCCCGGCTCGCGCTGGAACTCGGTGGCGTCCGGGCCACCGGCTCTGCGTCGTTGGCCCAGTGTCGCAAATATTGGGTCATGCGATCAATCGGGCATGATCCGGATGCGGCGGTTTGACCCGCGTCACGCACGTGCCCTTGAGCGACCTACGGGATGATGTAGCGGTTGAAGATCGCCTTGACCACGGCCTGCGTCTTGTTGACGGCATCCAGCTTGGCCATGCTCGCGCGGATGTGGGTTTCCACCGTTTCGCGCGAAATGCCGAGGATCACGGCGGTGTCCTCGCTCGTCTTGCCCTGGGCGGCCCAGAGCAGCACTTCCTGCTCGCGTTCCGTCAGCGGCCCGGCCGGGTTGGTGTCGCCGTTGCTGCGCAAACGGCTGCCGGTGGCGGTGCGGGTGGAGATGTCGATGACCTGCTGCGCCCAATAGATCAGCACCAGTGTGATCTCGTGGCGGAACTCGGCCAGCTGCCTGTCGAAATCGGCCGGCTCGTCCTTCCAGAACAGCGTGCAGACTGACGAGAAATACGCGCCGAACCGGTCCCGGTAGTGAAACGGGATCACCAGGCCGTTGCGGTAGCCGTAGTCGCTGGCTGCTTCCATCACCATGAGCGCCTTGGGCGGGCGGTTGCCCTTTTTCTGGGGCAGGGCGATGTCGCCCCAAGTGAACGGTGTGTTGCGGGTGCGAGCCAGCGGCAAGCACGGGTCGGCGTCAAGGAACTGGTTTGTGCGGTAGTCGCGCTCGAAGTCCTCCTCGATCGAATTGAGGATGAGCGGGTCATTTGCGCCGAAGCGGCTGTTGTCGATGAAGGAATACTCGGCAAACCCCATGGACTGGATGTAGCGGTCCAAAATCCCATGCAGCTCTTCCAGTCCCTGCGCGGCTTCCACCCGTGCGATGGTTTCTTCCAACCGCACACCAGTCTCCAGTTTGAGGGAACTCCCCAAATCTGGGGATATCCAGATGCTCTACCGAATTGCCACGCTCTAGGCATCAGCACTCGGACAGCGAGCAACTTACATGAATGGCGGATTGAGGGCGATAATTTTCCGAAAATCGGATGATCCGGACCTCTATTGGGCCATTTTGCGCTTTCGCAAGGCCCTTTTTGTGGACCATCTCGGTTGGGTTCTGAACGTTTCACGCGGTGTGGAGACAGACCAGTTCGATCATGAGCAGGCCACCTATTGCGCACTGATGCATTCCGGGCAGGTGCTTGGCTGCTTCCGCGCCATCCCCTGCACCAAGCCGTATCTGGCACGCGACGTTTTCTCCCACCTGGCGCCCGGCGCCCATTTTCCGACTGATTCGGAAAGCTGGGAAATCAGCCGCTTCGGTGTTTCACCGACGTCACCGGTCGGTGGGGCGCACCTTTATGCGGCGATGATGGCCTTTGCGGAGATGCGCGACATTCGCGTCCTGCCCGCACTGGTTGAACTGCACCACGAGCGTTTTCTCAACCGCCTCGGCATCCGGACCCGACGATACGGGAGGGCCGTCACCATAGGAGAGACGGCCCACGGCCGGCCGATCCGGTGCGTCGTGGGCGAAATCCCTTTCCGTGAGCAGCGGTCGATCCTGCTCGACACCTTCTCTGACCAAATCGCACAACTGGAGATTATCGATGAAGTTGCCAATGTCGGACTTGATCGCATTCCAGCGTGACCAGCTGGGATTCTTCCTTCAACGCGGCAACGACGCCACCGAACCTCTGGTGCGTCTGTCCATGGGCACGGGGCACGTCTACCTCGTTTCCGATGCCGACCTGGTCCGCCCCATCATGAAGGCCGACGAGTCGGTCATCGACAAGGGCAGGCTGATCTACAAGCTGCGCGAGATCATCGGCGAAAGCTCGATGGTTCTCAGCGGCGAGGAACACCGCAAGCGCCGCGCCGTGATGCACGCGCAGATGTCGCGCGGCGTGACCAGCGAATACGTCCCGGAAATCTCCGCCATCATCCGCCAGTGCGCGGCACAGATGGCGATGTCGGGCTCCTTCGATGCCCACCAGGTCACGGCCTCCCTCGCCGTGCGCATCATCGCGACCATTCTCTTTGGTCACGGCGTGCTCACCACCGCCGATGAAAACGCGCTCATCAACGCGCTGCACCTGGCCGAGGACGATCTCGCCGCCCAGATCTTCAAGATCATTCCCGATCTGCCGTGGGTGCGCAGCCGCAAGAAGGCAAAGCTTTCGGAAGCCAACAAGACCATGGAATTCGTGGTCGAAAAGGCCCGCAGCAATGCCAAGCGCCACAGTCTCATCTCGGCGCTGGAAGAGCTGAACCTGTCCGAAAAGGCGATGCAGGAAGAAATCCTGCTGAACCTGCTGGCCGGCCACCACACGTCCGGTTCGGCGGCCTCCTGGGTTCTCTACTTCCTCGGCAAGTTCCCGGACCTGGCAGAGGAAATCGCGCAGGAAGCGCGTGGCCTCACCGATGCAAACGGCGAAATCGACCCGCGCCGCCTGTCTTCGGCCAAGACCAGCCTTGCCTTCGTCAAGGAAACCCTGCGCCTCTACCCGTCGGCTTACTGGCTGTCGCGCGAGACCAAGCAGGAAATGGAGCTTGGCGGCCGCAAGCTGCCCGCCGGGTCCTCGCTTCTCATCAGCCCGTGGCAGATGCAGCGCAACCCGCGCTACTGGCCCGAGCCGGAGAAGTTCGACATCACCCGGAACCACTCCGGCGCAGCCTACATGCCCTTTGGTTCGGGGCCGCGTGTCTGCGTCGGCATGTCGCTCGCACTGCTCGAACTGCAGCTGTTCGCGCTCGAGATCGCGGCGTCCTTCGAAGTCGATCTCGGCAACAACGTCACGGCGCCTCCGCCGATCCCGGCCATCACCATCATTCCGCCCCCGATGGAGATGCGGGTCACGCCGCGCGCCACCCCGCAACACCAGCAGATGGTTGCCTGATCATGCCCAGCAAGGCCCGGAAGAACGCAGCGTTCTCGGGGCCGGGAGCGGCTGCCAAACCGCCCACGCAAGAGGAGCGGCGGCTGTATCCCCACCTCGTCAAGCGAGGTGTATGGCCGCCCGAACGCTCTACGCCTGGAATCCTCTCGCGGGAGGAATCCGAGGAATTCGAACGATACAAGAACCGCGATGACCTTTTCCTGATCGAGGACGACGTGCGTATTGAAGATCCAGCCACACTGAATGTCGAAGCCGACACGCTCGAGGAATTTGCCGAAAGCCTCGAGAGCTACGAGCACGAACTGCTCGAACGGGCGACAGCACTACCCATGACGGGGCAGGAACAGGAAATCCTCGCCTCCGTCGGACAGACAACCGAGCGCGCGCGGCGGGCGGTGATGCAGATGATCCTGCAGACACGCGTCGACCGTTTGCGCCGGGAAGACACGACCAAGGCGCGCGCCGAAATCAGGAAGAAGCTCAATCCGGAACTGCGCAAGATGCTGGAGGACTACTTCCAGTCCATGCGGCAGGAGCCGCGCCAGCACTAGGCCGACAGATTGCGTTGCCACGAGGAGGCCACGTGACCCACCCGCGAGACCCGGCAGAACGCCGGGTCTCGGCGGGTGCGGGTGTTTGCGCGCGTCCGGCGGGAGGGCACGCCTCGCGACGTCGCAATGGCGCGATCCAGATCGAGATTTGCCGACGTTTGAAGGCCAAGCGGTCGAGCAAGCGATAGCTCACCTGGTTGGAGGCGTCGAGCGAAGCGAAACGGCCGTGAAACAGGGAATGGTGCTGCCGGTGAAAAGAAGGTCCGCCACGCACCGGCTGGAGGCCAAGTGGCCGACCGGGCGAAAGCCCGCCCCGTTGGAGGCGTTGAGCGAAGCGAAACTGCTGTGAAACAGGAAATGGTGCTGCTGCAGAGATTCGAACTCTGGACCTCTCCCTTACCAAGGGAGTGCTCTACCCCTGAGCTACAGCAGCTTGATGCGCGGTCTGGCGCTGTCCGGCGGTACCGATCGGGGAACAGCCCACCGGCTCGGCGAAGCAATACTTGCCGAAGGCGCGCGGAAACTGCCATAGGGTTGGCCAAGGTGCAAGCGAAGATCGCGGCGATGTTTACAGGTGCGATCCGGGCGTCGCGACCGCCGCGCAAGGCACGCGACACGGCTTGAGAGGGCATGCGCTCTTGGCAGGTTCAAACGATGATGGCGGGACGGGTTCCGGCAAGCCCGCGAAGGGCGCCGACGCGAACACCCGCGAAACGCGCCTTGCGAACGCGCTGAAGGCCAACCTGCGCCGCCGCAAGGCGCAGAAGCGCGGCCGCGCCGACCACGAAACCGCTGACGAGCACGGCGCACCGGACGCAACCGATCCGCCGTCGCCGCGTTCATCCTGACCGCGCGCTTGCCTTGTTTTCTCCACGGGCGGCCAGTAAAGCTGCGCGCTTGGGGCGATGCCGGGCTGCACGTTTCCGCACAATTGAAGGATTTTCGGACATGGATTCCATCCGCGTAACCGGCGGCAACCGCCTGAATGGGTCGATCCCCATCTCCGGTGCCAAGAACGCCGCCCTCCCGCTGATGATCGCGTCGATCCTGTCGCCGGAAACCCTCACGCTGGAAAACGTGCCGCGCCTGACAGACGTCCAGAAGCTGGCGCAAATCCTGAACAATCTCGGCATCGACGTGACGATCGCCGGCAAGCGTCCCGGCCAGGGCGAGGGCTATGCCCGCACCATGCGCCTTAACGCGGCCAACATCGTCGATACCACCGCGCCCTATGAACTTGTCTCCCAGATGCGCGCGAGCTTCTGGGTACTGGGCCCGCTGCTGGCGCGCTGCGGCAAGGCCCGCGTGTCGCTGCCCGGCGGCTGCGCGATTGGCACGCGCCCAGTCGACATGCACCTGATGGGCCTTGAGAAGCTCGGCGCGGAGATCGAGCTCGATTCCGGCTACGTGAATGCCAGCGCCCCCAACGGACTGACCGGTACGACGATCCATTTCGACAAGGTTTCCGTCGGTGCCACGCACAACGTGCTGATGGCCGCCAGCATGGCCAAGGGCACGACGGTGCTGGAAAACGCCGCCTGCGAGCCGGAAATCGGCGACGTTGCCCGCTGCCTCGCCGCTATGGGCGCGAAGATCGAGGGCATCGACACCAACACCCTCGTCATCGAGGGTGCGCAGACCATGCACGGCACGACCCACACGGTGCTGCCCGACCGCATCGAGACCGGCACCTACGCCATGGCGGTTGCCATGGCCGGCGGCGATGTGATGCTGGAAAACGCCCGCGCCGACCTGCTTCAGAGCGCGCTCGACGTGCTGGTAGAAGCCGGTGCCAAGGTGGAAGCTTCCGACAAGGGCATCCGCGTGTCGCGCAACGGCAACGGCATCAAGCCGGTCAATGTCGAGACCGCGCCGCATCCCGGCTTCCCAACCGACCTGCAGGCGCAGCTGATGGCTCTGATGACTCGCGCCGAGGGCGTCTCGACCATAACCGAGTCGATCTTCGAAAACCGTTTCATGCATGTGCAGGAGCTGGCCCGCCTCGGTGCCGACATCAAGCTCGATGGTGACACCGCGACGATCACCGGCGTTCAGCGGATGAAGGGTGCCCCGGTCATGGCGACCGACCTTCGCGCCTCCGTCTCGCTCATCATCGCGGGTCTGGCGGCTGAAGGTCAGACGACGGTCAACCGCGTCTACCACCTGGACCGCGGCTTCGAGCGCATCGAGGAGAAGCTCGGGAACTGCGGCGCGCAGATCGAGCGCCTCAGCGCTTGAAATCGGGCGCGCCCCACCCGACATTGTCTGGAACTCGCAAACGGACCGAAAGACCAGACCCGATGGATGAGAAATCCTCTGGCGGCCTCGCGCTTGCCGCGCTTGATGCCGAAGACCTCGAAGTCATTTCCGCGCACACGCAGGATGCCGTGGTCAGTGCCACGGACCTTGCCTACAAGCGTTCGGGCCGCGCCTTCGTCGCGATCCTCAATCGATACGACTGGGACAGCGGCGAACGCGAGCGCAAGCGCCGCCGCACGGCCCTGCATTTCGACCGCGTCCTGGGCGTGCGCTCGCGCGGCATCGAACGTGGCCGCGAAGCCGATGTGCTGAACCTGCTCGCCATTCGCTATGTCCCGGCCGGCGAAGGCCCCGCCGGGATGGTGGAGCTTGTTTTCTCCGGTGAGGCGGCCATTCGGCTTGATGTCGAATGCATCGAGTGCCGCATGAAGGACCTCGGCCCGGTCTGGGCGACGGCCAAGCAGCCGACGCACGACACCGCCGATGCAGCGCCCGCCTCGGGCGCCTGATTCCGTCAATCAACCGTGTTCCGCGCCCGCGCTGGCTTTGCCAAGCGGGATGCGCAATGTCATAGACTGCTTGAAGATTCCGGCGGCAAGGGTTGCTGCCGGATACTGGGAGACGGTCATGGCTGACAGTTCGGAGCAGGCGCAGGAGACGGGCGGGCAGGGTTGCCTCGTCGCGGTCAATCTCGACGAAAGCTCCATTCGCCGCTCGACCCCCGACATCGACCACGAACGCGCCGTCGCGATCTACGACCTGCTGGAGGACAACCGCTTCCAGCCGCATGGCATAGAGGGCGGAGCCTACGCGCTGTCGCTGTCCATCCAGGAACAGCGCCTCGTAATGGATATCGCGTCACCCGAAGGCGAGGCTGTCACCACCTTCGTGCTGTCGCTCACTCCGCTGCGCAAGGTCATCCGCGACTATTTCCTCGTCTGCGAGAGCTATTATGAGGCCATCCGCCAGGCGAGCCCCAGCCGGATCGAGGCCATCGACATGGGCCGGCGCGGGCTGCACGACGAAGGATCGCGCATCCTGCGCGACCGGCTCGATGGCAAGATCGATGTCGATCACAACACGGCGCGGCGGCTGTTCACGCTGATCTGCGTGTTGCACTGGAAGGGCTGACGGATGTCGCCGGTGGGGGACAAGCTGCCCTCGTCAGTCCTGTTCGCCTGCTCGATGAATTCGGTCCGCTCCCCCATGGCCGAAGGCATCATGAAGCAGCTGTTCCCCTTCAAGGTCTACACGCAGTCGGCGGGTGTCCATGACGGCGAACTGGATTCCTTCGCCACATCGGTGATGGAGGAGATCGGCGCGGACATCTCGTCCCACCAGCCCAAGACCTTCGATGAGCTGCACGACACCGGCTTCGACCTCATCATATCCCTGTCGCCGGAAGCCCATCACCATGCGCTGGAACTTGCCCATACCATGGACATTGACGTTGAATACTGGCCGACACAGGATCCCACGATGGAAATGGGAACGCGCGATCAGCGGCTGACGGCTTACCGGCGTGTCCGCGATCAACTGACGACCCGCATCAAGCAGCGCTTCGGCTGGCAGCCGCCGGCCAGCATGTGACGCGCGCAAAGATCGTCCAAAGGAGACAAGCGACATGAACCGAACTCTCACGCTGGCCGCCGCCGCGCTCGCCCTGTTTGCCGCCGGAACCGTGTCCGCCCACCAGGGCGCGAAAGGCGTCGTCAAGCAGCGCATGGACGCGATGAAGGATACCTCCGAGCGCATGAAATCGATGCGCGCCTCCATCGACCGAGGCAAGGAGCGCAACGCCGAAAGCCTCGCCGCCGACGCCGAACAGATCGCGGTGCATGCCGCCGAGATCTCCAAGATGTTTCCCGAAGGCTCCACCAGTGAGGTGAGCGAGGCGAAGCCGGAAATCTGGCAGGAGAATGCGGAGTTTCTCGACCTGGCGGACATGATGGCCCGCCGCGCCGCGCGCGTGGCCGAGATGGCGCGCGTCGGCACCGAGGACGCAACGCTGCAGGCGGCCTTCGCCGAACTCGGCGAGAGCTGCAAGAGCTGCCACACCAAGTTCCGGATGAAAAAGCAGTGACAACAGGCCTTTCTCGCCGCGGGTTCTTCCACGTTGCCGGAGCGGGCATCGGCCTGCTCGCGCTGCCGCCGCTGGTGCATGCCGCGCCGACGATGCAGACATTACGGGCGAGTGCCGCCAGCGTCGACCTGATCGGCGCCGACCGGGAACGGCCCGCCGACTACAGCGCAACCGATGTCTGGGCCTATGACGGCGCGGTGCCGGGTCCGCTGCTGCGCGGTCGCGTCGGCGAGCGGCTGCGCATCCGCCTGCAGAACGATATCGAGGAACCGACCTCGGTCCACTGGCACGGCATCCGCATCGACAACGCCATGGATGGCGTGCCCGGCCTGACGCAGGACCCGGTGCAGCCCGGCGAAAGCTTCGACTACGATTTCGAACTCACCCATCCCGGCACCTACTGGTACCACCCGCACATGCGCTCCTCGCAGCAGGTCGGGCGCGGGCTCTACGGCATGCTGATCGTCGACGAGGCGAAGCCGCTCGACGTCGACCGTGACCTGCTGCTTGTCATTGACGACTGGCGCATCAACGCAGAAGGCCAGATCGACATTGCCAGTTTCGGCAACCTGCACGATGCAGCCCACGGCGGGCGTCTCGGCAACTGGATGACGGTGAATGGCCAGTCCGGCCCTGTTCTCCCGGTCAAGGCCGGCGAGCGGGTGCGTCTGCGCGTCGCCAATGTCGCCAATGCCCGCATCTTCGAAATTGATACCGAAAAGCTTGGCGCGGTGGCTTTGTCGCGCGACGGGCACGGGCTGGACAAGGCTGCGAAGCCGCAAGACCCGGTGCTGCTTGGTCCCGGCCAGCGCGAGGACCTCGTGTTCGACGTGCCGGAGGGCGCGCAAACCATCCCCATTCAGGACGTTTCGACCGGCGAACCCGTCACGGCAGCGACACTCAAGGTGGAGCCGTCCGATGGCGCGCCTTCGCAACGTCCGGCGCTCGACACGCTTTCCCTGCCGCGCTTCGGCACCGAGCCGGATACCGACAACGCCCGCGTCGTCGATCTCGTCATGGAAGGTGGGGCCATGGGCGGGCTTGCCACGGCGAACCTCGACGGCGAGAGCATGAGCCTGCAGGAAATCGCGCAGAAAGGTTATGTCTGGGCGTTCAACGGCCGCGTGGGCAAGATGGACTACCGCCTGTTCGAGGCTGCGCGCGGCGAGACCATCGCCATCGACATGGTCAATCGCACCTCGTGGCCCCACGCCATGCACATGCACGGCCACCATTTCCGCATCCTCACCCGCGACGGAAAGCCTGCCACCGATATCGCCTTCCGCGACACCGTTCTTGTTGGTCCGGAACAGTCCGTGCGGGTCGCCTTCGTGGCCGATAATCCGGGCAAGTGGATGCTTCATTGCCACATGCTGGAGCACCAGGCCTCGGGTATGGTCGCGACCTTTGCCGTGAACGGTTGAACGCATGTGCGCGTTGCCATTCCTTGGCATTCACTTTGTCGCGGGGATCGGTTAGGTTCCCGCCACTTTCCAGTCATCAGAACGGATACGCATGTCGAAAGAAGAATTGCTCGAATTCCCGGGCGTGGTCGTTGAACTGCTGCCCAACGCGACGTTTCGCGTGAAGCTTGAGAACGATCACGAGATCATCGCCCACACCGCAGGCCGTATGCGCAAGAACCGCATTCGCGTGCTGGCGGGCGACAAGGTCCTCGTTGAAATGACGCCTTACGACCTCACCAAGGGCCGTATTACCTACCGCTTCAAGTAAGCGCCGGCCCCTGGGGCCAGTTGAAGATCACAGGAAGACCCGGTCGCAGTATCCATGAGCGGACGCCCCAAACTCATTCTGGCAAGCGCGTCACCGCGACGCCTTGCCCTGTTGCAGCAGATCGGGGTCGATCCGGATTTCCTGCGGCCGACGACCATCGACGAATCGCCGGAAAAGGGCGAGTTGCCGCGCACGCTCGCGCGCCGTCTCGCCCGCACCAAGCTTGAAGTGGCCGCGCAGGCCGTCAAGCGCGAAGCCGATCTCGATGGCAGTCTGATCCTCGCATCCGACACGGTCGTTGCCGTTGGCCGGCGCATTCTGCCCAAGGCGGAAGCGCTGGAAGAGGCAAGCGCCTGTTTGCGGCTGCTCTCTGGGCGCTCGCACCGCGTCTATACCGCCGTGTGCGTCGGGCGCGCGGGCGGCAGCGTGCGTGAACGCATCACCGAAACGCGGGTGCGCTTCAAGCGCCTCTCGCGCGAGGAGATCGACAGCTATCTCGGCTCGGGCGAATGGCGCGGCAAGGCCGGCGGCTATGCCATCCAGGGCATCGCGGGCAGCTTCGTCATCAAGTTGGTCGGCTCCTACACCAGCGTTGTCGGCCTGCCGCTCTATGAAGCATCCTCGCTTCTGGAAGGCGCGGGCTACCCGGTCCGCATGGCCTGGGCATCGGTCGCGGTCTAGGACATGACCGCGGGACAGGTCTTCGCCCGGAGGTGACCCCATGGACATGACGCGCTGGCTCGTACGCTCCGCAGGCACTTGCCCGGACTGGCCCGCCGTCGCCCATGGCACGACCGTCTTCCAGGATTACCGGACGCTGGCGGCCCGCGCCGCCAAGCTGGCTTCGGGCCTGCGCGCGGCGGGGCTTGCGCCCGGCGACCGCGTCCTCGTCGCCGCGCCGAACTGCCCGCAATATCTCGAATTGCTCTACGGCATCTGGTGGGCAGGCTGCGCCGCCGTGCCCGCCAACTCCAAGCTGCACGGGGCCGAACTCGCCTACATGGTCGCCCACAGCGGCACGAAGGTCTGCTTCGCCGCGCGCAAGCAGGCACAGGCAATCGCCGCCGAAACCCCCGAAGGCCTTGAACGCGTCATCGAGGTCGGCAGCGCCGATTATGAGGCGCTCTTCGCCGGCGACCCAAGCGAGCCGTGGCTGGCAGGCCCCGACGAAATGGCGTGGCTGTTCTACACCTCCGGCACCACCGGGCGGCCCAAGGGCGCGATGCTCTCCCATCGCAACCTGCTGGCCATGACCATGGCCTACCTGACCGACGTCGACCCGACTGAGCCCGGCGACCGCATCTTGCATGCAGCCCCAATGAGCCACGGTTCGGGCCTGTATCTCATGGCCCATTTGGCACGCTTCGGCGTCAACATCGTGCCGGAATCCGGCGGCTTCGAGCCGGACGAGATCGCAAGCCTCACCGGCCATTGGCAGCGCACCTCGATGTTCGCCGCACCGACCATGATCAAGCGGATGGTGTCATCCGGCGTCGAGATCGCACCGGACGCCCTGCGCACCGTCATCTGGGGCGGTGCGCCCATGTATGTGAGCGACGTGAAGAGCGCGCTCGAGCGCTTCGGCCCCGTCTTCGCGCAGATCTACGGGCAGGGCGAGACGCCGATGACGACGACGCTGCTCCCCAAGCACATCGTGGCCGACAAGGCCCACCCGCGTTGGGAAGAGCGCATCGGTTCGGCCGGCCACGTGAACCCGGTCGTCTCGGTCCAGGTCTTCGACGATGACGACCGCCCGCTGCCCGCCGGCGAAACCGGCGAAATCGTCGTGCGCGGCGAGACGGTGATGCTCGGCTACTGGAACAACCCCGATGCCACCGCCGAGACGCTGCGCGGCGGCTGGCTGCACACGGGCGATGTCGGCTCCTTCGACGAGGACGGTTTCCTCACCCTGCGCGACCGTTCCAAGGACATGATCATCTCCGGCGGCTCCAACATCTATCCCCGCGAGGTGGAGGAGGTGCTGCTCACCCATCCGGGCGTGCGCGAGGTTTCCGTCATCGGGCGGCCCCACGGCGAGTGGGGCGAGGTCGTCGTCGCCTACGTCGTGGGCGAGGCGGATGAAGGCGATCTCGACGCGCTCTGCCTCTCGCGCATTGCCCGTTTCAAGCGCCCCAAGCACTATGTCCACGTGGAGGACCTGCCGAAGAACAACTACGGCAAGATCCTGAAAACGGAACTGCGCGCATCAGACGCGCGGCTGGTGCGCGGTTCGCGCGGCGAGGAGGACTGAACCATGACAGGCAGGCTTGAGGGAAAGATCGCGCTGGTTGCCGGGGCTGGGTCCATCGGGCCGGGCTGGGGCAACGGCAAGGCGACCGCGACGCTGTTCGCGCGCGAAGGGGCAGCGGTTTGCTGCGCCGACATCAATCTCGAAGCCGCCGAGGAGACCGCAGCCCTGATCCGCGACGAGGGCGGCAGCGCCATGGCGGTGCGTTGCGACGTGGCTGATGCGCAAAGCGTCGAGGCCATGGTCGCCGACACCATGAAGCAGTTCGGCCGCATCGACATTCTCGACAACAATGTCGGGCTGGCCGAGGTCGGCGGCGTCGTCGAACTGCCCGAGGCCGATTGGGACCGGGTGATGGACGTCAACCTGAAGGGCGCCTACCTCACCATGAAGCACGTCATCCCCATCATGGTGGAAAATGGCGGCGGCTCCATCG
This sequence comes from Tepidamorphus sp. 3E244, assembly GCF_046159835.1. Lineage (NCBI taxonomy): Bacteria > Pseudomonadati > Pseudomonadota > Alphaproteobacteria > Hyphomicrobiales > Tepidamorphaceae > Tepidamorphus > Tepidamorphus sp. 3E244. The sequence goes on from NZ_JBJXCY010000001.1 coordinate 271,480, forward strand.
TCAACATCTCCTCAATTGCCGGCATCCGCTACACCGGCGTCCCCTACGCGACCTACTACGCGTCGAAATCCGCCCTCAATCACCTCACCCGCACGACAGCCGTCGAATATGCCGCGCGCAAGGTTCGCGTGAATGCCGTCCTGCCGGGCCTGATGAAAACGCCGATGGTGGAAAAGTCGGCGGCCCTTGCCTCGGTCTACGCCGACGGCGACATTGAGGCCATGTGGGCGGCGCGCGACGCGCAGGTGCCCATGGGCCACATGGGCGATGCATGGGACGTGGCGCACGCGGCCCTGTTCCTCGCCAGCGACGACGCCAGATACGTGACCGGCGTGGAACTACTTGTTGATGGCGGCATCACACTGAAGATTTCCTGACGAGCCGGAAGGCACTCGATGGCTGCAAACGACAACGACCCTGCAACCGCAGGCAACACGGCTGCGCCCGTGCCGAAATGCCCGATCTGCGGCAAGCAGCGCGTCGCCGAATACCGCCCGTTCTGTTCGCGCCGCTGCGCCGACGTGGACCTCAACCGCTGGTTCAGTGGGGCCTATGCGGTGCCCGCGGTCGAGGACGACAGCGACGGCGAAACCGATCCCGACGGCTTCGGCGGCGAGGGGGAGGGGTGAGCCCTGCGCGACCCTTCGGTCGCGACAAAAAACTGTCACGCTGGCCTATGGACACGTGAGAACCGCTTATCTATAAACCGGGCCTGCTCGCGCGTGCACAAATACCCCCGCACGCCTCGATGCCCGGATGCCCAGGTAGCTCAGTTGGTAGAGCATGCGACTGAAAATCGCAGTGTCGGTGGTTCGATCCCGCCCCTGGGCACCATTACTCTAACGAGCTCGGGCTAATCGGTATGTAGGCAGGCAAGCGGCCTACAACATCTGCGGGCGACTAACTTAGCTGTTCATCGAGAATTTTGCGGTCAGTAACTCAGTAAATTTTCCGGAGAAATTTATCCTATCGCCGGCAAAGCAAGTGACCGATGTTTCCGAATTTGAGTAAGGACTCAATCTCTGTAGGCATACGCCGCACGGGACGATATTTGAGCCGTCATTTGGCGTATAAAGATATACATTTTGGATTCGAGCGGCCCCTGAATCGGCAATCATGCTAGCTAACGCGCCGGACTCCGCGCATATCCCGGCCGGGAATGAGACGTTTTCAATATTTACCCCGAAATATTTATTTCCTGATTGATTCACTATACAAGAAACTACCGGAAATTTAGAATACACCGCATCGCAACGATCGAGTCGTGACTTCATTTCATCAAAAACTTGCATATTGTCAGGTTTAACCCTAAATTGATCCAGCCGCTGCGCCTTCTCAAGAAGAAGTGCGAGATTGCTTGACGAGCGGCGTCCAATTAATTTTTCTAATTCGGCTGGGTTCATCAAATTATCTGATATTTTCTGTCGAAACGCATCAAATCCAGCGTCTTTGAGATCGCCAAATTTAGGAAATTTCATTCCATCACTTGACGCCGATAGTGAGGTAATTTGATCACGCTCTATTTCTACAACAAACGTGTCATGTCGGTGAACAGTGTAATCTGTATCAAGCTTATTGAAAAAGAATCCAGCGCCAGATTTTGAGGCATAAATCTTCATATCTGTCATCCCATCTGGAACTTCGTAGCTTTTCATATCTTCAGTTTCTTCAAATCCATAGTAAAAATATGTAAAATGCTTTGCCCCAACCCCTCTATCTTTGATGGTCACGTGATCTGACTCCCACCTTCCGCGTGGTCGAAGCGAGGGATGGCGATCATTCCATTCAATGGAGTACGATCGGCCACGGGCCATTATCGTTTTTTTCCAAAACGCGGGCCAAAGGGCTATCAGTGCTATGCAAGGCGTTCCGGTTTGTTGATGGAACTCTAGGTAATACGAAGGGCCACCGATCTCGCGCCAATTTGATGTGAAAGCTATGATTCGAGGGACTATAAGTAGGGAAATGACTATAACTATAACCAAAAATATTGATGAGTCTTCTAAATTGGGTAGCCGCAGTATGACAGCTACAGCTGAACTTAAAACGGCAAATAGAAAAAAGTCAAAATAGTTTCTATTCATGAGGATGTGAGCCTAAACGATTGGCGGGGTCGGGGCTTAGAATTTTCGAGCAATGAAACCATATAGTGGGTTAACCGTCAAAGGTGCTGCTTTAAATCGAGTATAACTCAATATGTTCAATGAAATAGAACGTGTGCCTCTAAACGAATGTCTATTGGGCCGCGAGTTGCCCGTAAAATCAGCCGCCGGATTTGCGGATTCGCTTCCGAATAGTGCGGGTGCATTATTTACCTAGAGCTTGGCTTCTCGCCCAACGGCAACGCGGTTCGCGAGACCAGCTCTTCCATGGAGAGCAGCGACGTGACGTTGAAGATGGAAACGTCCGCGACGAGCGAGCGGTAGAAGGCATCATAGGCCTGCGGGTCGGCGACGCGGACCTTGGCGATGTAGTCGATGTCGCCGGCGAGGCGGTGCGCCTCCTGCACCTCCGGCCGCCGGCGGATCGCCTGCAGGAACTGCTCGGTCCATTCCGGATCGTGCCGCGCGGTGCGGATCAGCACGTAGAAGCAGCAACCAAGCCCCACATGCGCCGGGTCCAGCAGTGCCACTTGTGCGCGGATCACGCCGCGTTCACGCAATTTCCGGATACGAGTCCAGACCGGTGTCTTGGAAGACCCCACTTTTTCGGCCAAATCCTCGAGAGATTGCGTTGTGTCGCGCTGAAGCTCGGAGAGGATTTTCCGATCCAGCCCGTCCAGTGCATCAGACATTTTGAGAAACCTCTAATTTAGAGAACAACGTTCCGATGTAGTCGCGATAGCCTCGCATATCGTTCCTATTTGTTCGCGCATATAGCCCGGTTTTGGGAAATAATCCTATATTCCCGTCCATCGCAAGGCGGCTGGCGACACCTGCCGGCCGCAACCTCTGAACGGCACCCGCCCCCAAGGACAGCAAGATGGAAACCGCGCTGCACGATACAGCGAGACAACTCGACGCCGAATTGCGCGAGATCGACGCTCTTCCCGCACGCCTGCGCCACATCGCGCAGGCCGTTCCGGGCCGCGTCGCATTCTCCACCTCGCTCGGTATCGAGGACCAGGTGGTGCTGGCTGCCATTGCCGCCGCCGATGCGGACGTTGACGTCTTCACGCTCGATACCGGCCGACACTTTCCCGAGACGCTGGAAACGCTAGACATGAGCGAGGCCCGCTACGGGCGGCAGATCCGCGTCGTGTTTCCCGAGAGCGACGACGTGGAACAGCTCGTCGCGCGCGACGGCATCTTCGGGTTCCGCAACTCGCTGGAAGCCCGCCGCGCCTGCTGCGACGTGCGCAAGGTGCGCCCGCTCAACCGCGCGCTGCAAGGCGCGTCCGGCTGGATCACCGGTCTGCGTTCCGGCCAGGCCACGACGCGCGCGGAAGTGCCGCTCGCCAGTGCCGACACGAACCTCGGCCTCATTAAGATTTCCCCGCTGGGCGACTGGTCGCTGGAGCGCATCGAAGCCTATGCAGATGAACACGCCGTGCCGCGCAACCCGCTGCACGCACGCGGTTTCCCCTCCATCGGCTGCCAGCCCTGCACCCGCGCCATCGAGCCGGGCGAGGACATCCGCGCCGGGCGCTGGTGGTGGGAAAACGCGGAACACAAGGAATGCGGACTGCACAGCCGTCCGCGCGCGAAAGGCCAGGCGGCATGAACCGACATCTCGACCAACTTGACCTGCTGGAAGCGGAAGCAATCCACATCTTCCGCGAGGCGGCAGCCCAGTTCCGCAAGCCGGTGCTGCTCTACTCGATCGGCAAGGATTCGACCGTCCTGCTGCATCTGGCGCGCAAGGCTTTCTACCCGGCCAAGCCGCCGTTCCCGCTGCTGCACGTCGACACCACGTGGAAGTTCCGCGAGATGATCGCGTTCCGTGATCGCTCGGCGCGCGATTTCGGCCTCGACCTGATCGTCCACACCAACGAGGACGGCCGCCAGCGCAACGTGAACCCGTTCGACTTCGCGCCGTCCGTCTACACCGACGTGATGAAGACGCAGGCGCTGAAGCAGGCGCTCGACATGCACGGCTTCGACGGTGCCATCGGCGGTGCGCGCCGCGACGAGGACGGAAGCCGCGCCAAGGAGCGTGTCTTCTCGTTCCGCAACCCCGGACACCGCTGGGACCCGCGCCGCCAGCGCCCGGAACTCTGGCAGCTCTACAATGCCCGCCTCGCGCAGGCCGAGACGGCGCGCGTCTTCCCGCTGTCGAATTGGACCGAGGCCGACATCTGGCGCTACATCGCGCGTGAACGCCTCGACGTGGTGCCGCTCTATTTTGCCGACGTACGACCGACAATCGAGCGCGGCGGCAACCTGCTCGTCGTGGACGACGACCGGATCACACTTGAAGCCGGCGAAACGGTCGTTCCGCGCAAGGTGCGGTTCCGCACACTTGGCTGCTGGCCGCTGACCGCCGCTGTCCCCTCCGACGCCGAAGATCTCGAAAGCGTGATCGCCGAAACCCTCGGCTCGCGCCTGTCCGAACGCCATGGCCGCATCATCGATCACGACGAGGCCGGCGCCATGGAACGCAAGAAGCAGGAAGGCTACTTCTGATGACCGCACTTGCGAAGCAGGAAGCCCCGCTGGCTCCGCTCCTTCCCCGCACCCTGACCGAACAGGTCCGCGTGCTGATGTGCGGCTCGGTGGACGACGGCAAGTCGACGCTGATCGGCCGCCTGCTGTGGGACAGTTCCGCCGTCTTCGATGACCAGCACGCCACCATCCTGCAGGCCGATGGCCAGCCGGATTTCTCGCGGCTGGTCGACGGGCTGACGGCGGAGCGCGAGCAGGGCATCACCATCGATATCGCCTGGCGCTATCTCGACGTGGATGACCGCCGCATTGTCATCATCGACAGCCCCGGCCACGAGCAGTACACGCGCAACATGGCGAGCGGCGCGTCCCATGCCGACCTCGCCGTTCTGCTGGTCGATGCGCGCCACGGCATCAAGACGCAGACCCGCCGGCATGCCGCACTCCTGTCGCTATTCGGCATCCGCCGCGTTGTCGTCGCCATCAACAAGATGGACCTCGTCGACTGGTCGCGCGAGCGCTTCGAGCAGATCGCCCGCGACTTCGAGGGTGTTGCGCGCGGGCTCGCCTTCACCGAGGTCGAGACCGTGCCGATCAGCGCGAAGGGCGGCGACAACATCGTCTCGCGCTCAGCCCATACGCCATGGTTCGGCGGGCCGAGCCTGATCGACGTGCTGAGCGTGCCCCAAGCCGAGCTGGAGCGTGATCGTTCAGCCCTGCGCTTCCCGGTGCAGTACGTGCTGCGCGAGGGCCGCGATTTTCGTGGGCTGGCCGGGACGATCCTCAGCGGCCAGATCGCGGAAGGTGATGCCTTCCGCGACGCGATTTCCGGCCGCTCGGCTAAGGTGGCGCGCATCGTCACCATGGGCGGCGACCTGCGGATTGCGTCCGCCGGGCAGGCGGTCACCATCGTGCCAGACCGCGATCTCGACATTTCGCGCGGCGCGCTGCTGTCCGCGCCCGACGACGCGCCGACGCTGGCCGACCGTGTGGGCGCCCGCATCGTCTGGCTGTCCGAGACGCCATATGACCCGGCGTCGGGTTACCTGCTGCGCACGGGCACCGACACGGTGCCGCTGTCGAAGTTCGACGTCACATCCCACCTCGACCTGGCGACGATCAGCGAGAAGCCGGCTGAGGGTTGCTCCAGCAATGATATCGCCGTGGTCTCCGCCCGGCTGGCGCGCCCTGTCGCGCTCGACACATTCAACGCAGGGCTTGGCACCGGATCAATCCTGATCGTCGACGCGCTGACCGGCGCGACGGTTGCCGGCGGTGTCGTCACGGAAGCCGCTGCCGCAGACACGACCGAGGACACCGGCGCATTCCGCCTCACCCGGCAGATGCTCGGCTCCGGCCTGTGCCGCGACCTCGGCGACGCCGCGACAGACCGGGAAGAGTTCCGCCGCCGCGCGACCGAGGCCGCAAACCTGCTGGCGGCGGCCGGCATCGCCGTCGATCTGAGCGATGTCCTCAAGCCGAACGCGAAGGAGGATGCGTGATGCGTCACTTCCCCATCTATCTCGACACCGAAGGCCAGACGGTCGTCGTTTCCGGCGCCGGTGAAACCGCGGTCGCAAAGCTGCGGCTGATCCTCAAGACGCAGGCGACCGTGCGCGTTTACGGCGCGGACCCGGCGCAGCAGGTGCTGCAATGGGCAGGCGAGGGCAAGGTTTCGTTCTCCGGCCGCGCGCTGGAAGCAGCCGACGTCACCGGCGCGCGGCTGCTCTACTGCGCCAATGACGACGAAGTCGAGGACGCGCGTGTCGCAGCCCTTGGCCACGGCGCGGGCGTGCTGGTCAACGTGGTCGACAATCTCGACGCCAGTCAGTTCATCACCCCGGCCATCGTCGACCGCGACCCCGTCACCATTGCCATCGGCACCGAGGGTGCGGCCCCCGTCCTCGCCCGCCGCATCAAGGCGGATTTGGAAGCGCGACTCGATGCCTCGCTCGGCACGCTGGCGCGCATCGGCAAGGCGTTTCGCACCAAGGCCGAGAGCCTGCCGCATGGCCGTCCGCGCCGCGAGTTTTGGCAGCGATATTACGACTCCACCGGCGCCGAGGCGCTGGCCCATGGCGGCGAGCCTGCCGTGCGCGTCGCGCTCGATGCCATGCTGTGGGAGCACATGAGCGGCGCACGGAAACGCAAGTCCGGCTATGTCTGGCTGGTCGGTGCCGGCCCTGGCGACCCGGACCTGCTGACGGTGAAGGCGCAGCGCGTGCTGCGCGAGGCCGACGTGGTGATCCACGACCGGCTCGTCTCCCCGCAGGTGCTCGACCTTGCCCGCCGCGAGGCGGTCTTTGTCGAGGTCGGCAAGATCCCCGGCGGCGAAAGCTGGAAGCAGGATGATATCAACGCGCTGATGGTCGAGCATGCGGCCTCCGGTGCCCATGTCGTGCGGCTCAAGTCCGGTGACCCGACCATCTACGGGCGGCTGGACGAGGAGATGGACGCACTCGACGAGGCCGGCATCGGCTTCGAGGTCGTCTCCGGCATCACGTCGGCCATCGCCGGTGCTGCCCGCATTCGGTCTTCGCTCACCAAGCGCAAGCGCAACTCCGAGTTCCGGTTTCTGACGGGGCAGGACGTCGCCGGTTTCGCCGAGCACGACTGGCGCGCGCTGGCGCGTCCCGGTTCGGTCGCCGCGATCTACATGGGCGTGCGCGCCTCACGCTTCGTGCAGGCGCGCCTGCTGATGCACGGCGCGGACGCTGCAACGCCGGTCACCGTCATCGAGCAGGTGTCGCGCGCCGAGGAAAAGACGGTCGCGACCAATCTCGGCAATCTCGAAACGGCGACGGCGGAAGCCGGCATTCGCGGTCCGGCGATCATCTTCATCGGGCTGGAGCCGCGCGAGGCGGCTGCCCGCATCGCGCCGGAAGCGGTCGCAGTCGAGCCGGTGCAGGAGGCCGCGTATTCATGAGCAAGTCCGCACCCCGCATCGTCTCCGCCAACGACTTGCTAGACGGCGACGTCATCTATTTCACTTCCCAGGATGGCTGGAGCCGCGACATTTCCGACGCCGCTGTCGTCGCCGACGATGAGCCGGCGAACGATCTGCTGAAACGTGCTGAGGCCCAGCCCGGCATCGCGGTCGGTCCCTACCTCGTCCCCGTCGCGGTCGAGGATGGCGTCCCTGCACCGCTGCATGTTCGCGAGCGGCTGCGCATCGTCGGGCCGTCGGTTGGTCCGGTCAAAGCCAGCGCCGCCTGAAACGCACGAACCCGAAAGGCTTTTTGCCATGTACCGCTATGACGAGTTCGACGACGCCATCGTGCGCAACCGCGTTCGCCAGTTCCGCACCCAGGTGGACCGGCGCATTTCCGGCGCGCTGACCGAGGACGAGTTCAAGCCGCTGCGCCTGCAGAACGGCCTCTACCTGCAACTGCATGCCTACATGCTGCGGGTGGCCATTCCCTACGGCACGCTGAACGCCCGCCAGATGGACCAGCTCGCGATGATCGCCGAGCGTTGGGACCGTGGCTTCGGCCACTTCACCACGCGCCAGAACATCCAGTACAACTGGCCCAAGCTGCGCGACACCGGTGACATTCTCGAAGCGCTGGCCGATGTCGGCATGCACGCCATCCAGACCTCCGGCAACTGCATCCGCAACGTGACAGCGGATCATTTCGCCGGTGCTGCCGCCGACGAGATCGAGGACCCGCGCCCGACCGCCGAACTGCTGCGCCAGTGGTCCACCGACCACCCGGAATTCGCTTTCCTGCCGCGCAAGTTCAAGATCGCCGTCACCGGCTCGCCGAACGACCGCGCCGTGACGCGCGCCCACGATATCGGCTTGCGCATGGTGCGCGGCGGGAACGACGAGCCGGGCTACGAGGTCATCGTCGGCGGCGGGCTTGGCCGCACGCCGATGGAAGGCAAGGTGGTGCGCGAATTCCTGCCGAAAGCCGACCTGCTGCCCTATGTCGAGGCGATCCTGCGCGTCTACAACCTGCGCGGCCGCCGCGACAACAAGTACAAGGCGCGCATCAAGATCCTCGTCCACGAGACCGGGTTGGAGACGATCCGCGAGGAAATCGAGCAGGAGTTCACCAATCTCGTGGAGCAGCACGGCGGCCCGTCCGTGCGGCCCGACCCGGCCGAGATCGCGCGCATCGAAAGCTACTTCGCGCCACCGGAATGGGAGAGCTTAAGCGACACTGACCCGGCTTATGAAAAGGCGATGGAGGCTGACAGCGCGTTCCGGGACTGGGCGCAGCAGAACCTCGTCGAGCACCGCAAGCCGGGCTATCGGATCGTCACTGTCTCACTCAAGGCCATCGGTGCGGAGCCGGGAGACGCCACCGCAGAGCAGATGCGCGTCATCGCCGATCTGGCCCGCCGCTTCGGGCATGACGAGATCCGCATCAGCCACGAGCAGAACGTGGTGCTTCCCCATGTCCGGTTGCGCGACCTGCCGACGGTCCATGCCGAGCTTGAGCGGCACGGCCTTGCCACCGCCAATGTTGGTCTCATCAGCGACATCATCGCCTGCCCGGGCATGGACTACTGCGCGCTGGCAACGGCCCGCTCCATTCCCATCGCGCAGGATATCGCGCGCCATTTTGGTGACCCGGAACGGGCGAAAACCATCGGCGAGATGAAGATCAAGATCTCCGGCTGCATCAATGCCTGCGGCCACCATCACGTCGCACATATCGGCATTCTCGGCCTCGACCGGAACGGCGTCGAGAACTACCAGATCACGCTCGGCGGCGACCACACCGAGACCTTCAAGATCGGCGAACGTGCCGGTCGCGGCTTCGGTGCCGAAGAGGTGGTGCCGGCCATCGAGCGGCTGGTGGATGCCTACCTGGAGTTGCGCGAAGGCCCGCTGGAAACCTTCCTCATGGCCTATCGCCGGCTCGGTGCCGACCCGTTCAAGGCCGCGCTCTATCCGGAAAATTCCAAGGCGCAGGCCGCCTGAGACACGTTTGCGAGGACCGTTCAGATGCCACTCATCACCTCAGCCGGGTTTGCCCCGCTTGGCGAAACCGCCTTCCTGCCGCTCGAGGACCTCGATGCGCAGCAGGACTCAGTTGCGCTCGACGTGCCCAATGACACGGCAGCCGAAAGCCTTGCGCCGGCTTTCAACCGGATCGATGCCATCCGCGTGCGCTTCGACAGCTTCGCCGACGGGCGCGGCTTCTCGCTGGCCAAGCGTCTGCGCAACCTCGGCTACCGCGGCAAACTGCGCGCGCAGGGCCACGTCATCTCCGACCAGTTCCGCTACGCGCTCGATTGCGGCTTCGACGAGATCGAGATCGGCGAGGACCTCGCCAATCGCCAACCGGAATCCGACTGGCTGAAAGCGCTGACCGGCAAGCCGACCTACCGCGACCGGCTGCGCAAGCCCGTCGCCGCGCCGGAGCCGGAACCCGTTGCGCCGGTTTCTGTCTACGTCTCCAACCCGAACGTCCACGAGCAGACGGTGACGCGCGTCACGCACCACACGGACAGCCTGTTCTCCTTCCGCATAACCCGCCCGCAGAGCTTCCGCTTCCGCTCCGGCGAGTTCGCGATGATCGGCCTGCCCAATGCGGAGCGCCCGGTCTTCCGCGCTTACTCGGTGGCAAGCCCGGCCTGGGACGATGAACTGGAGTTCTACTCGATCAAGGTGCCGGACGGTCCGCTGACAGAGCATCTCCAGAAGATCGCCGAAGGCGACACCGTGCTGCTGCGCCCCAAGGCGACGGGCACGTTGACGCTCGATTCCCTGCTGCCCGGCAAGCGCCTGTTCCTGTTCTCGACCGGCACCGGCTTTGCGCCCTTTGCCTCGATCATCCGCGACCCGGAAACCTACGAGAAGTTCGAGCAGGTGATCGTCACCCACACCTGCCGCACGGCAGCCGAACTGGCCTACGGGCACGAGGTGGTCGCCGGCACGCGCGAGGACCCCATCGTCGGTGAGCTCGCCGATGAAAGCCGCTTGGTGCATTTCACCTCGCTGACGCGCGAGCCGCATGCCGTGACCGGTCGCATCACCGACCTGATGGAAGCCGGCACCTTCCCCAAGGCGGTCGGCGTGGAGGCCATCGACCCGGAGCACGACCGCGCGATGATCTGCGGCTCGAGCCGGATGCTGGCCGACACCAAGGACCTGTGCATCCGCTTCGGGCTGGAGGAGGGCAGCAACGCCCGCCCCAACACCTTCGTGGTCGAACGCGCCTTCGTCGACGCGAAGTAGGCCTGTCTCGCCTGTTTCGCAGGCCCGCGTCCCGCTCTAGTCTGGCCACGCTTCGCGCGCGCACGTTTTGCTCGGCCGGCGGAGCGTGTCACGCAGGGAGGCGACCATGGACGAAGAGCTGTTTCGCAAGGGACTGGAGCAGCGCAAGGCAACGCTCGGCGCGGAATATGTCGAGAAGAACCTCGCCGCGGCGGACGATTTCACCCGTCCGTTTCAGGAGGCGATGACCCAGTGGTGCTGGGGCTTCGGCTGGGGGGATGATGCCATCGACCCCAAGACCCGCTCGATGATGAACCTCGCCATGATCGGCGCACTCGGCAAGATGCACGAGTGGGAACTGCACTGCCGCGGCGCGCTGAACAACGGCGTTACCCCGGAGGAAATCCGCGCCATCATCCACGTTGTCGGCATCTATTGCGGCGTGCCGCAGGCGCTGGAGTGCTTCCGCGCCGCCCGCAAGGTGCTGGAGGCGGAAGGCAAGCTGTGAGCGTCGCGCGACGTTTCCGGTAACGGACCTGCCTGATGGCAAAATCCCACCGCAAGGCTGACTTGCCCACAAAGACCTGCAAGACCTGCGGGCGCCCGTTCGCGTGGCGCAAGAAGTGGGAGCGGGGCTGGGAACAGGTGCTCTACTGCTCGCAGCGTTGCGCCCGCGAGGCGCGCTCCGGAAAATCCGAGAAGGACAACTCTACCTGAGGCGCGCGGCCTGGTACTTCACCTGCCGGATGGGAATGGAGGACTCGATGGAGGCGACACCGTCGATCCGCGTCAGCCGCGCGGTGAGGAACCGCTCGAACTCCTCAAGGTCGCGCACAGAGACGCGCAGCAGGTAGTCGAAGCTGCCGGTCATCAGCCAGCAGTCGCACACCTCCGGATAGCCCGCGATGGCACGCTCGAAGGCGACCAGCCTGTCGTCCACCTGCCGGTCGAGGCGCACGGAGACGAACACGTTGACCCCGAAGCCGAGCTTTGCCGCATCAACCTGCACGCTGTAGCCGGTGATGTAGCCGTCCGCCTCCAGCTTGCGGATGCGCCGCGCGCAAGGAGAGGGCGACAGCCCCACCTTCTCGGACAGCTCCTGATGGGACAAACGCGCGTCGCGCTGAAGCTCCGACAGGATTTTGTGGTCGATCTCGTCCAGCATTGCGCCTCGGCCGCCTGAATTCATCACGGTTCGACAAAACCACGCCGGAAATCAGCGTCGCGCTTGCCAATCTCTAGCAAGATTGCACGTAACCTCCAAGCGTGATGCGATATTCATGCCCGTGAACGGGAGACGCGCAGATGGAAGAAGAAACAAGGCACCTGAAAGCAATCGAGCAGCGGCTGTTGTGGCTGTCCCACTGGATGATCCACAACGCCAATCACCTGCGCGAGAAGGAAGACGGCATCAAGATCGGCGGCCACCAGGCGAGTTCCGCCTCCATGGTGTCGATCATGACGGCGCTCTACTTCACCGCACTGCGCCCGCAGGACCGGGTCGCCGTGAAGCCGCACGCCAGTCCGATCTTCCACGCCATGCAGTACATGATGGGCAACCAGACGCGCGAGCGCATGGAGAACTTCCGCGGCTTCGGCGGCGTGCAGTCCTACCCGAGCCGCACGAAGGATGCCGGCGACGTCGATTTCTCCACCGGCTCGGTCGGGCTTGGCGTCGGTATCACGGCGCTTGCCTCGATGGTGCAGGATTTCGTCGCCGCCAAGAGCTGGGGCGACGACCTCGAACTTGGCCGCATGGTCGCGCTCGTCGGGGATGCCGAACTCGACGAGGGCAACGTCTACGAGGTGCTGCAGGAAGGCTGGAAGAACGACCTGCGCAATTGCTGGTGGATCATCGACTACAACCGCCAGTCCCTCGACGGCATCGTCCGCGAGGGTCTGTTCGAGCGCATCGAGGACATCTTCCGCGCTTTCTCGTGGGACGTTGTGAAGGTCAAGTACGGTGCCTTGCAGCGCGCCGCCTTCGAGGAGCCGGGCGGCGAGCGCCTGCGCGAATGGATCGACCAGTGCCCGAACGTGGAATATTCCGCGCTCACCTACATGGGCGGCGCGGTGTGGCGCGAACGCCTGATGGAGGACCTCGGCGACCAGGGCGATGTCAGCGCGTTGATCGACAGGCGCAGCGACCGCGAGCTTGCCTCGCTCATGGAAAATCTCGGCGGCAACTGCGTGGAGACCATGTCGGAGGTCTTCGCCGCGATCGACCATGACCGCCCGACCTGCTTTCTCGCCTACACCATCAAGGGCTGGGGCACGCCGATTGCCGGCCACAAGGACAACCACGGCGGCCTGATGACCAAGGCCCAGATGGCCGACTGGCAGAAGCACATGGGTGTCGCCGAGGGCGAGGAGTGGGAACCTTTCGCCGGCGTTGGTGATGTCGACGCGCTGCGCGACTTCATGGAGATGGCGCCGTTCTTTTCCAAGGGCGCGCGCCGCTATGACGATGCGCGCCTCAAGGTGCCGCAGGTGCCGGCACCGAGCGACCGCGAGATTTCCTCGCAGATGGCCTTCGGCAAGATCCTCGACGAGTTGTCGAAGTCCGACGGCGAGCTTGCCGCCCGCATCCTCACGACCTCGCCGGACGTGACCGGCACCACCAGCCTCGGGCCTTGGGTCAACCGGCGCAAGCTGTTCGCCCGCGCCGAGATGGCGGACGCCTTTATCGAGCACCGCATTCCCTCAACCGCCAAGTGGGAGTTCACGCCCAAGGGCCAGCACATCGAGCTCGGTATCGCGGAGATGAACCTGTTCCTGCTGCTGGGTGCGGCAGGCCTCTCGCATTCGCTGTTCGGCAAGCGGCTCATCCCCATCGGCACGGTCTACGATCCCTTCGTGTGCCGTGGCCTCGATGCGCTGAACTACGCCTGCTACCAGGACGCCCGCTTCATGATCGTCGGCACCCCGTCCGGCGTGACGCTCTCGCCGGAAGGCGGCGCGCACCAGTCCATCGGCACGCCGCTCATCGGCATGAGCCAGGACGGGCTGGCCGCTTTTGAGCCGGCCTTTGCCGACGAACTCGCCGTCATCATGGAATGGGCCTTTGACTACATGCAGCGCAGCGGCGAGGGCGACCCGGACGAGCGCACATGGCTGCGCGACGAGACGGGCGGCTCGGTCTACCTGCGCCTGACGACCAACCCGATCGAGCAGCCGGGCAAGCGCGCCGACGACGACTTCCGCCAAGGCTCCATCGACGGCGGCTACTGGCTGCGCAAGCCGGGGCCGAACTGCGAGGTCGTGATTGCCTACCAGGGTGCTGTCGCGCCGCAAGCGATCCGCGCGGCAGGGCAATTGTCTCAGTCGCGCCGCGATGTCGGCGTGCTTGCGATCACGTCCGCCGACCGCCTCAATGCCGGCTGGACGGCAGCCCAGCGCGCCCGCTCGCGCGGCAATACCAATGCGGTCAGCCATGTCGAGCATTTGCTCGCCGACCTGCCGTCCCATTGCAGCGTCATCACCGTCATCGATGGGCACCCGGCGACGCTGTCATGGCTCGGCTCGGTGTGGGGTCACCGCACGATCCCGCTCGGCGTAGAGCACTTTGGCCAGACGGGCACCATTGGCGATCTCTACCACCATTACGGGATCGACGCCGACGCCATCATCGAGAAGGTCAACGGGCTGACGGTCGGCCGCCGCGCCAGCTACACGCTCTAAGGCTCGCGGTACGCCTCCCGGTCTGCCATGCCACGCGCCGCGTGATAGGGTGCGCGCGGGGATTCGCGTGTTCAAGCTGGCAGGCGGGTTCCCGGTGTTTCACGACGGGGAGTGATCCGGCATGGCGAAGAAGGCTGGAAGCGCGGCGGCGGAGGAGCCGGCGCGCAAGACGATGTACGGACAGGTGACGGTTCTCAACAACCGCGACCATGCCGACCTGACGCTCGGCCCGCTCAACGATCATCGCCACGCAGCCCACTTGAATGCCGTCGCGATTGCCGCCGCCGAATTGCCGCAGGCCGCGATGCACTACCCGATCGTGTTCGGCGAGCATAACGGCGTGTGGTCGGCCTACGCGGTGGCTGGCCCGCGCGCGGAGCACAACGCCTTCATCGGGCCGGACGGGGCCTGGCTGCCGGGTCACTATGTTCCGGCCCTCGTGCGCCGCTACCCGTTCATTCTCGTTGGAAGCCCGGAAAGCGGGCGGCTGTCACTGGCCGCCGATCTCGAAGCCGAATGCCTGAAGGGCAGCGACGGCCAGCGCATCTACGAAGGCGGAAAGCCGACCCGGATCGCCGACAACATCCTGCGCTTCTGTCTTTCGTTCGACGAGCAGATGCAGGTCTCCGGCGTGCTGTTCAAACGCATCGCCGATGCCGGCATTTTCGTCGACCGGCAAGCCAAGGTGACGCTTCCCAGCGGCGAGACGAGCCAGATTTCGGGCTTCGCCATCGTCGACGAGAAAAAGCTGTCGGAACTGCCCGACGAGATCTTCCTCACCCTGCGCGCCAACGGGGTGCTCAACCTGATCTTCTGTCACCTTTGGTCGATGCGCGGCTGGGAAAACATCCTGCAGTAGACGCGAGCGCCTAGCGCCGCTTCGCGATGTTGTTCGCCATGACGCAGAGCAGTTCGAACATGATCGAGACGCCGAGCCAAGCCGTGCCTCCGGCCTGGTCGAAGGGTGGGGAGACCTCCACGAGGTCCGCGCCGACGATGTTCACGCCGTCGAGTTCGCGCACCACCTGAAGTGCCTGGAACGAGTTCGGTCCGCCGACTTCCGGCGTGCCGGTGCCCGGCGCGAAGGCCGGGTCCACGAAATCGATGTCGTAGGAGACGTAGGTCTTGCCCTCGCCGACGATTTCGCGAGCTTCCGCCATCACGTCCTCGATGCCGCGCGCAAAGAACTCCTCGATGGCGATGATCCGGATGCCGACGGATTCCGCGAAGTCGCGGTCTTCGCTGTCATAGGCCGTGCCGCGAATGCCGATCTGCACCACGCGCTCCGGGTCGATCAGCTCTTCCTCGACAGCGCGGCGGAACGGCGTCCCGTGGGTGTACATGCAGCCGTCGAAATAGCTGTGGAACAGGTCCGTGTGGCTGTCGAAATGGATCATGCCCAGGGAGCCATTGGCCGCCAGCCCGCGCAGGATCGGCAGCGAGCACAAATGGTCGCCGCCGGCGGTCAGCGGCACGATCCCGGCCTGCTGGACTTTCGTGTAGTACCGCGTGAAGCGCTCGAGACTGTCCATCACGTCCGCCGGGTTCGGGCCGACATCGCCGAGGTCGGCGCAATTGACAAGCTCGAACGGGCGCACCCAGCTGGCCCCGTTCTGGGCGCGGATCATGGTGGAGTAGTCGCGAAGCTGGCGCGGTCCGTGGCGCGGGCCGGGCCGGTTGGTGGTGCCGCCGTCCCACGGCGCGCCTATGATCCCGATATCCACCTCGCCGATGCGCTCATCCTCCAGCGGCACGTGCGGCAGGCGCATGAAGGTCGGCACGCCCGCGAAACGCGGCAGGTC
The DNA here is from genome assembly GCF_046159835.1 of Tepidamorphus sp. 3E244. Taxonomy (NCBI): domain Bacteria; kingdom Pseudomonadati; phylum Pseudomonadota; class Alphaproteobacteria; order Hyphomicrobiales; family Tepidamorphaceae; genus Tepidamorphus; species Tepidamorphus sp. 3E244. The sequence continues at coordinate 287,739 of NZ_JBJXCY010000001.1, forward strand.
GAAGCCCGAGACCGGTTGGAAGAATTCATCGCGCATCAAAAGCCCCTCTCTTGCATGGCTGCCAGAGACTAGCAGGCATTGCTGCGGCGTGAAGAACCTGCATGCTGCTCGGCGGGGAAACGATGAGGGGCAGGCACTTGGAAAGCAGGCGCGAACGGCTGGTCGCTTCAGCGCGGGAAAAATCCGGCGGCCTGCTGCTAGCCGTCACGATTGCCGCCGCAGCCGTCTTCCTCTCGGAGCATTACGGCGCGCCGCAGATGCTCTTCGCGCTGCTGATCGGCATGGCTTTCAACTTCCTCGCCACCGAGGAGAAGACCGCCGTCGGCATCGACTTTTCCGCTCGGACCGTCCTGCGCGTCGGCGTCGCGCTGCTCGGTATCCGGCTGTCTGCCGCCGACATCCTCGGCCACGGTTGGGTCCCGGTCGCGGCCATCGTGGTCTTTGTCGCCAGCACCATCGTCGCCGGGCTGGTGATCTCGCGCCTTGCGGGACGTTCGATCGACTTCGGCCTGCTGACCGGTGGCGCGGTCGCGATCTGCGGCGCTTCGGCGGCGCTCGCGATCACCTCTGTTCTGTCACCCGAAAAACGCTCCGAACGCGACACCCTTTTCACCGTGGTCGCCGTCACCACGCTCTCGACCCTGGCGATGGTTCTCTATCCGGTGCTGTTCAAGTCGCTCGGGTTGGATGACAACCAGACCGGGTTTCTCATCGGTGCGACGGTGCACGATGTCGCGCAGGTCGTCGGCGCGGGCTACTCGGTCTCGGATGTGGCCGGCGACATGGCCACGCTCACCAAGCTGCAACGCGTCGCGCTGCTGCCCATCGTGCTGCTGGTCATCCTCGCCTTCAACCGGGGCAGGGGTGGGGAGAAGGGTACGGTCGGCCTGCCGTGGTTCCTCGTCGGCTTCGTCATCCTCATGGGCATCAACAGCCTCGGCGTCGTGCCGGGCGTGGTGCGTGACGTGCTGTCGGATACCTCGCGCTGGCTGCTGGTGATGGCGATTGCCGCACTCGGGGTGAAGACCTCGCTGAAGGAGATGTTCGCCGTCGGGCCGAGGCAGGCGATGATCGTCGTCGGCGAGACGGTTTTCCTGCTCGTTCTCGCGCTGGGGTTCGTTCTCGCGGTGATGTGACAACGACTGCCGTTGCGTCCGGTAACCGCGATGCTACGCTTGCCGGCATCAGGTCCTGACCCGGAGACGAGACGATGCGCATCATCCTCGCCGCCTTGCTGTTCGTGTGCCTAAGCCTGCCGACACCGGCTCCCGCGCAAGGCTACGACGTCGACCTCGAACTCGTGCTGCTCGCTGATGCGACCGGCTCGATCGACGACCGCGAGATCCAGTTCCAGCGCGAGGGCTATGCCAGTGCCATCACCCACCCGCAGGTGCTCTCGGCCATCGCGCAGGGCGGATACGGGCGCATCGCGATCACTTATGTCGAGTGGGCGGATTCCGCCTCGCAGCAGGTGGTGGCGGACTGGGCGGTCATCTCGGATGCGGCCAGCGCGGAAGCCTTCGCCGCCGAACTGCGCGGCAAGCCGCGCCTCGCATTCGGCCGCAACGCAATCGGCGCGGCGCTGCTCTTCGGCAAGAAGCTGATCGAGGAGAACAATCACCGTGGCCTGCGCCGCGTGCTCGACTTGTCAGCCGACAGTGCCAACAACTGGTCCGGGCCGCCGATTGCGCTGGCGCGCGACGAGGTGCTTGCCGCAGGGATTACCATCAACGGCCTCGCCATCCTGTGCCGCAACTGCTCCGGGCGGCCGGTCGACTACGACCTGGAAGCCGCCTTCACCCAGCAGTTGATCGGCGGCGCGGGATCCTTCGTCATCACCGCTGACAGCGAAGCAACCTTCGCGGAAGCCGTGCGGCGGAAATTGATCCTTGAAATCGCCCAACTGCCGGGCAAAGTCGCGGAACACGAGCCGGTGCACGCGCGCCGGTAGTCTGGCTTCCGCCATCCGGTGTTCAAGGGTCTCTAATGGGTGTTTTCACAACGCGTCGCGGCCGGGTCCGCATCTGGGTCTATGCGCTTGCCTTCCTCGTGCTCGTGCCGATGTGCGGGCTGGTTGCCGCAATGTTCATCCAGCCGGAACGCTTCGCGCGCGATGATGGCTGCGTGACCGCGGGCGACGACGGCATCACCAACCAGTGCAGCAGGACGGTCGTTATGGAAGCCTGCGTTTCCGGTGACGACGGCATCCGCGAATGCGCTCGCCAGGAGATCGAGGGTGGCGCGACCATTGAGCGCCCCGCATCGCTTCCTGCCGGCGACCTGCAGCTTGCCGCCTGCCACGCGCCCTACCTGCCCGCCAAGGTCACTTCGCCGCTCAATCTCTCGCTGCTGATCGACGGTTGCCGCAAGCCCGAGTGAGGTGTTGCCGCGCGCGCAACAGTGCGTTCGACCCGCTTTCCTTTCGGAACGAACGGGACATGTGCTTGTTCTCCTCGTGCACACAAGGAGACGAATGACATGGGCATGCTGGTCGACGGCGAATGGCAGACGGGCGAAGTCGCGCCCACCAACGACGATGGTGCGTTCGAGCGCGATGAGTCGGTGTTCCGCAATTGGGTGACGAAGGACGGCGAGGCCGGACCGGACGGCGTGGGCGGCTTCAAGGCCGAGGATGGCCGCTATCACCTCTACGTTGCGTGGGCCTGTCCGTGGGCGCACCGCGCGCTCATTTTTCGCAAGCTGAAGGGCCTGGAAGACATGATCCCGGTGTCGGTCGTCCACTGGTACATGGGCGACGACGGCTGGACCTTCAAAGAAGCGCCGGGCGTTGTTCCTGATACCGTCAACGGCGCGGACTACTTGCGCGAGGTCTACCAGACGGCGAAATCCGACTATACCGGCAAGGTCACGGTCCCGGTGCTCTGGGACAAGCAGCGCGACACCATCGTCTCCAACGAATCCGCCGACATCATCCGCATGTTCAATTCCGCCTTCGACGAAATCGGCGCGAAGCCCGGTGACTACGTGCCGGACGACAAGCGCGACGAGATCGACGCGATCAACGAGCGCGTCTACGACACGCTGAACAATGGCGTTTACAAGGCCGGTTTCGCCAAGAGCCAGGACGCTTACGAAAAGGCCGTGAAGCCGCTGTTCGAGACGATGGACTGGCTCGACGAGAAGCTCGGCAAGTCACGTTATCTCACCGGCGACGAGACAACCGAGGCCGACTGGCGGCTGTTCCCGACCCTGTTCCGGTTTGATGCGGTCTACAACTGCCACTTCAAGTGCCACCTGCGCCGCCTCACCGACTATCCCAACCTGTGGCCCTATGCCCGCGACCTGTACCAGCAGCCGGGTATCGCCGAGACCACCAACCTCGAACACGCCAAGCTGCATTACTACCGCAGCCACGAGTCGGTGAACCCGAGCGGGATCGTGCCCATCGGCCCGGACATGGACTGGGACGCGCCGCACGGGCGCGGCTAGCGGTGGTGGTTCCTAGCTGGCTTTCGCGCCGCGCGCCGGTGTGCGTTCCACGCTCAGCGACTTGATGACGGCCCAGACCGGCGCCCCTTCCCGGATCGACAGCCGGTCACGCGAAAGCTTGGTGATGCGCGCCAGCAGCGCCGTGCCGGCGCAATCGAGCCGTACGTCGACATAGGGTCCCTTGTCCTCGCGCAGCGCAGCGATGGTGCAGGCAAGCACGTTGTTGGCGCTGATCGCGCCCGGTTTCTCGCTCGCCAGCATCACATCGCGGGCGCGCACGCGCAGCCGCAGCGGTGCGCCGATCTCCTCGCGCACGCGCGGCACGAGGAAGGAATTTCCGCCGACGTCGATCTGGGACATCTCGGCGTCATCGAGGTGCGCCGCGACGGTGCCTTCCAGCACCGCCCCCGCTTCGAAGCGACCGGTCAGGGGAAAGAGGTCGAGGCGGGCCATGATTTCGTCCACCGGTCCGCTTGCCGCGACGCGACCCTTGTCGATCACGACGATATCGTTGGAGAGCCGCGTGACCTCGTCGATGGAATGGCTGACGAACAGGATCGGGATGCGCGCCTCGTCCCGCAGCCGTTCGAGGTAGGGCATGATGCCCGCCTTGCGGGCGGAATCGAGCGAGGCCATCGGCTCGTCCAGCAACAGCACGGAGGGGTTCTTCAGCAGCGCACGTCCGAGCGCGACGCGCTGGCGCTCGCCCCCGGAAAGCTGCCGGGGCATGCGCGCGGTCAGCTCGCCAAGCCCCAGCATCTCGATCACCTGCCCACGCGCGGCACGGCCCAGCGGGTCGCGGGCGCGCTTCGCACCGAAATCGAGATTGCGCTGCACATTCAGGTGCGGGAACAGCCGCGAATCCTGGAAGACGTAGCCGATCTGCCGCTTGCGGGCCGCGACGTTCGTGCGGGTCGCGGTGTCCAGTACGGCTTCGCCGTTGAGGCGCACCGTCCCGCTGCGCGGTTTCAGCAACCCCGCGATGACGTTGATCGTTGTCGACTTCCCGCTGCCCGAGGGGCCGAACAGCGCGGTGATGCCCGGCTGGTCGACGGCAAAGCCGATGTCGAGATCAAAGGCGTTGAAGCCGTGCTGGTAGGAGACGTCGATGCTCACGAGCCTGTCAGCCTCTTCACCCGGCGCGCGGCCAGTTCCGACCCGATCAGCCCGGCAAATGCCAGCAGCACCGACAGCGCCACCAGCCGCGCTGCTGCCGCCTCGCCGCCCGGTGTCTGGATCGCCGTGTAGATCGCAAGCGGAAGCGTCCGCGTCTCGCCGGGAATGTTGGAGACGAAGGTGATGATCGCGCCGAACTCGCCAAGACTTGCGGCGTAAGCCGTGACCGCACCGGCCAGGATGCCCGGTGCCGCGAGCGGCAGCGTCACCGATACGAACCGGTCGAGCGGGCCAGCGCCGAGCGTCTCTGCTGCCTGCATCAGCCCGGGGTCGATGGCCTCCAGCGCCAGCCGGATCGCGCGCACCTGAAAGGGAAACGTGATGAGCCCGGCTGCCAGCGCCGCACCCGTCCACGAGAACATGAAGCGCAGTCCGAGGGTTTCATCGAGGAACCGTCCCAGCGGCGCGTTCAATCCGAGCGTGATGAGCAGCAGGTAGCCCACGACCACCGGCGGCAGCACGATGGGCAGGTGTACCACCGCGTCCAGCACCGCGCGGCCGGGAAACGAACGCGTCAGCAGCAGCGCGGTTGCGACCGCCAGTGGGAGCGCGAATGCAACCGCCGCCGCCGAGACCTTCAGGCTCAGCAGCAGGGCCTGCAACTCCGTTTCCGACAGGGCGAACGTCATGGCCTCACTCTACAGAAAAGCCGAAGCGCTGAAGGATCGCCTGCGCCGCCTCGCTGCCGAGGAAATTCATGAACGGTTGTCCGGCCTCTTCATGCCCCGCGACCACGCCCGCCGGGTAGACGATCGCGTCATGGAGATTGTCGGGGATGACGGCGACGACGGAGACCTGCTCCAGCAGCGCGGCATCGGTCGCGTAGGATATGCCGAGTGGCGTTTCCCCGCGCGCGACCAGCGTCACTGCGGCACGCACGTCGTCGGCGCGGGCAAGGCGCGGCTCGACCGCGTCCCAGACACCCCACGCTTCCAGCGCCTGCCGGGCATAGATGCCGGCGGGCACATGGTCCGGGTCGCCGATGGCGAGCCGCCCGCGTTCGCCCAGAAGTGCGTCGAAGTCCGGCGCCGCGCCTGAAATCTGCCCGCGAAGCGCCCCTGACGGTGCGATGATGACGAGCCGGTTGCCCGCGATGGTGCGGCGCGTGCCGGCGGCGATCCTGTTCTCGGTTTCCAGGTAGTCCATCCAGCCTGAACTGGCGGAGACGTAAATGTCCGCCGGCGCCCCTGCCGCGATCTGGCGCGCCAACGCCGAAGAAGCCGCGAAGGAGAACCGCACGTCCCGGCCCGTTTCGGCGGTGAAGGCAGTTCCGATCTCGTTCATCGCGTCGCGCATGCTGGCGGCGGCGAGAACGGTCAGCGGTTCGGCCCGCGCGCCCGGAATTGACGCGAGCACGGCAATGGCTACCAGCACGGATCGGATGAGGGAGGGCACGCGAAACTCCGGATTGAACCACGCCCGGCATTCCCATCGACGCGGCGCGGCGGCTCGGCCACAATGAGCCAAGCAGCGGCAAGCGGCAACACATCCGGGGAAGCACACCATGTTCGATTACGCAGGCAAGACGGTTTTCGTGGCGGGCGGGACCAGCGGCATCAATCTCGGCATCGCGGAAGCCTTTGCCGAAGCCGGCGCCAATGTCTTCGTGTTCTCGCGCCGGCCCGAAAAGGTCGAGGCTGCGGTCGCCAAGTTGCAGAATCTCGGCGCGAAGGCTGAGGGCGCAATCGCCGATGTGCGCGACGTGGATGCCGTGACTGCCGCTTTCGCCAGGGCCGCCGAAACCTTCGGCGAGATCGACGTGCTGGTTTCCGGGGCCGCAGGGAACTTCCCCGCGCGCGCCAACGACCTTTCCTCGAATGGCTTTCGCGCCGTCATGGAGATCGACCTCCTCGGCACCCACCACGTGATGACAGCCGCCTACCAGCACCTGCGCAAGCCGGGTGCGTCCATCGTCAACATTTCCGCGCCGCAGGCCGTGGTCGCCATGACGGGGCAGGTGCATGTCTGTGCCGCCAAGGCCGGCGTCGACATGATCACGAAGACGCTGGCGCTCGAATGGGGCGAGGAAGGCATCCGCATCAATTCGGTCATTCCCGGTCCCATCGACGGCACGGAAGGCATGTCCCGCCTCGCGCCGACGCCCGAGGCGATGGAGGAGGTCCGTAAGAGCGTGCCCATGAAGCGCGTCGGCATCCCGCGCGACGTCGCGAACCTGTGCATGTATCTCGGCTCGGACTTTGCGAGCTACCTCACCGGCGCGGTTATCCCGGTCGATGGCGGCTGGGCGCTGAACATGCCCGGCACCGCGCTGGATCCGATCCTCGATCACATTGCAGCGAGCAGAAGAGCAAAAGGCTGACCGCGCGCTTGTTCGCAGCCGACCTTCTCCCCATTTCCAGCACTGGATGGAAAAATCAGAATTGACCGGCAGTGCGCCGGCCGGGGACAGCTTCTACGCCGATCTGCCATGGTTCACGGATTTCGACGATATCGTCGATCTGGAGGACTATGTTGCGCTGCCCGGTGACTGGGTGGTGCTGGTGTCCGATGTGGTCGGATCGACGGCGGCCATCGCCGAAGGCCGCTACAAGGACGTCAACATGCTTGGCGCGGCGACGATCACCGCGATCCTCAATGCCTGCGGCGAAACCGATCTCCCCTACACGTTTGGCGGTGACGGCGGCATGGTGATCGTGCCGCCGCAACTGGCCGACGACGCGCGCACGGCTCTGGCGCGACTGGCCAACAACGCCCCGGAAACCTTTGGCCTGAAGCTGCGCGCGAACGCGATCCCCGTCTCGGAGCTGCGCCGTCGCGGTGCGGACCTTTCGGTGCGCAAGTACGAACTGAGCCCCGGCAATCATCTCGCCATGTTCGCAGGCGACGGCCTCGACATGGCCGATGTGATCCTGAAGGACGAAACCGAGACAGCCTTCGCCGTCTCCGCGCCGGACGACGAACCGCCCGACCTTGAGGGCCTGTCCTGCCGCTGGGAACCGCTCGAAACGCAATCGGGCGTGATGATGAACGTGATCGTGCGCCCGCTCGCCGACACCAATGCCGACCGCGCCAAGGTTCTGGATGAGGTGCTGGAAGCGCTTGAGCGTATTCTGGAATCGCCGTCGGTGTCCGTGACCCCGGTCACCAAGGCATCTCTGAAATTCCGGTTTCCACCGCGTGCGCTGTGGATGGAGGCGAGAGCGACGGCCGGGCGCGCCGGTACCATTCCGCGCTACCTGCGGCTGCTGGGCGAAAGCATCATCCAGGGCATCGCGCAGGTCACCGGCCTCAAGATCGGGGCCTACGACCCGGAGAAGTACCTTCCGGAACTGCGCACCAACACCGATTTCCGCAAGTATGACGGCCACCTGCGCATGGTGCTCGACGTCTCGAAATTGCAGGCCGATGCGCTGGAAGACCACCTCGCCACACGCCATGCGGCGGGCGAACTCGTGCACGGCATCCACCGGACAGATGCGGCGCTAATGACCTGCCTCGTCTTCAGCCTGGAGCAGCACGAGCACGTGCACTTCGTGGATGGGGATGACGGCGGCTATGCGTTTGCGGCCCGCGACCTGAAGCGCCGGGTGGCGGCGAAGGCCTCAGAAGGGCAGGCGGTCGCGTAGCGCAAACCACATCAGCGCCAGCGCCATGATCGGCCGGCGCAGCATGGTCCCGCCGGGAAATTCCGGCGTCTTCAGCGTGGAGAACACGTCGAAGCGTTCCATCTGCCCGCCGATGGCTTCCGCCACCAGTTGCCCTGAAAGCGGCGCGATGCCCACGCCCTGTCCCGAGAACCCGCCGAGCGTGTAGAGGTTCGCATCCAGCCGGTCGATATAGGGCATCCGCTTCATGGTGATGGCGAGCGTGCCGCCCCATGCGTGGTCGATCTCCACGCCTTCCAGTTGCGGATAGACGCTCGTCATGTGCGGGTGCACGAAGCCTGCGATGTCGCTCGGGAACTGCGAAGAATAGGATTCACCCCCGCCGAACAGCATCCGGTTGTCCGGCGTCAGGCGGTAGTAATAGACGACGAAACGGGAATCGGAGACGGCCTCCCGGTCGCGGATCAGGCTGCGCGCCATCTCGTCGCTCAGCGGCTTGGTGGTCGCGATGAAGTTGTTGATCGGCAGCACGCGCCGCGCGACCTCCGGCAGCAGCCGGTCGAGGTAGCCGTTGCAGGCGACGACGCAGAAATCCGCCGTCACGCTGCCGCCCTCGGTCTCGACTCGCACCTTGCGCCCGCGTTCGATTTTCGTCACGCGGCTTTGCTCGTGGAGGCTCGCTCCGGCGCGCTGCGCCGCGCCCGCGATGCCGAGCGCGAAATTGAGCGGGTGCAGGTGCCCGCCGCCCATGTCCAGCGTGCCGCCGTGATAGCCCTTCGCGCCGACCTTTGCTTCCAGCTCGCTCTTCTTGAGGAGCGAGATCAGGTCGTAGCCGTAGGTCTCGCGCAGGTGCTCGACGTCGCGGCGGTACTCGTCGACATAGGCCGGCTTGTGAATGCCGTGGATGAGGCCGGGCGTGTAGGCACAGTCGATGCGGTGGCGGTCGATCAGGTTGCCCACGAGGTGGCGCGCATCTTCGCCGAGGTCCCACAGCCTGCGCGCGTGTTCCTTGCCGACGGAAGCTTCAAGCGTCGCCTGGTCGCGCCGCATGCCGGGGTGAAGCTGTCCACCGTTGCGGCCCGATGCGCCCCAGCCGATGCGCTCGGCTTCCAGCAGCGTCACGGCGAACCCCTTTTCGGCGAGATGAAGTGCTGCCGACAGGCCCGCGTAACCGCCACCGATGACGCAGACATCCGCGCGCATGTCACCGGTTAGCGGCGCGCAAGCCTCGAACGGGTTCGCGGTCGCTGCGTAGTAGGACCCGGACGGATACCCGCTTGGCTGCGGCATGGGATGTCAGGCCACCATCCCGCGTGACTTCAGTTCCGCGTGGGTGTCATCCAGCGTCTTGCGCACGAGCCGCGCCAGTTCTGCAATCTCGTCTTCGGAGATGACCAGCGGCGGCGAGATGATCATCGCATCGCGCACGGCGCGCATGACGAGGCCGTTTCGGAACGAGATGTCGCGGCACAGCGTGCCGATTTCGCCCACTGGTGCGAAGCGCTTCGACATGTCGGACTTGTCCGGCACCAGTTCCAGCGCACCGACGAGGCCGACCATGCGCGCCTCCCCCACCAGCGGGTGGTCCTCCAGCGCAAACCAGGCCTTCTGGAGCGCAGGAGCGGCGACCGATTTCACGCGCTCGACGATCTTCTCGCGCTGCAGGATCTCGATATTGGCAAGCGCTGCGGCACACGAGGCCGGGTGACCGGAATAGGTATAGCCGTGGTAAAACTCGCCGCCCTCGCCCACAAGATGCTCGAGCACCTTGCCCGACACCATGACGGCGGAGATCGGCAGGTAGCCGGACGACATGCCCTTGGCCATCGGCATCAGGTCGGGCTTCAGCCCGTAATAGTCGGACCCGAACCATTCGCCGGTGCGCCCGAAGCCGCAGATCACCTCGTCCGCGATGAACAGGATGTCGCGCTCTGCGAGGATGCGCTTCACCTCCGGCCAGTAGCTTTCCGGCGGGATGATGACGCCGCCGGCGCCCTGGATCGGCTCGGCGATGAAGGCGGCGACCTTGTCTTCGCCGATTTCGTCGATGGCCTTTTCAAGCTCGTGCGCGGCTGCCCGGCCGAACTCTTCCGGGCTCATGCCCTGCGCGCGGCCGATGTCGAACCAGTAGGGCGGGGTGATGTGATGGACGCCGGGGATCATCCCGGCCTGCTCGTGCATTCCGCCCATGCCGCCCATCGCGGCAGCGGCGACCGTCGAGCCGTGGTAGCCGAACTTGCGCCCGATGATGACCTGCTTCTCCGGCTTTCCGGCGCGCGCCCAGTAGTAGCGCACCATGCGCATCACGGTGTCGTTGGCTTCCGACCCCGAGCCCGCGAAGAACACGTGGTCGAGGCCCTCGGGCGTCAGCTCCGCAAGCTTCTGCGACAGCGCCACCGCAGGCGGATGTGTCGTCTTGAAGAAGGTGTTGTAGTAGGGCAGTTCCAGCATCTGCCGGTGCACGGCATCTGCAATCTCGTGCCGCCCGTAGCCGACCTGCATGCACCACAGGCCCGCCATCCCGTCGAGATAGCGGTTGCCGTTGGAATCCCAAAGGTAGCACCCGTCCGCCTTGGTGATGACGCGGCTGCCTTCCTTGGCGAGCGCGGCATAGTCCGTGAAGGGGTGCAGGTGGTGTGCGGTGTCGAGGTTCTGAAGGTCCTCGGTTGACAGGTTCGCGGCAAGGTTCATCGGTTCTGGTCCCGGTAGCCGTTAGACGTTGAGCAGAAGGTATTCGCGTTCCCACGGGCTGATGACCCGCATGAACGTCTCCAGTTCCTCGCGCTTGATCTCGCTGTAGACGGTCACGAAATTCTCGCCCAGCATCTCGCGGATCGGGTCGCACGCGTTGAACAGTTCGACCGCATCGTGCAGGCCGCGCGGCAGGTCGTGCGGCAGTTCGCGCGCGCTGCCCGAAATCGGCTCGGCCGGTGCCAGCCCTTCCTCGATCCCCAGAAGGCCCGCAGCCAGCGAGGCGGCAATGGCGAGATAGGGATTGGCGTCGGAGGAGGGGATGCGGTTTTCCACGCGACGGGCTGCCGCGTTCGACGGCGGGATGCGGATGCCGACCGTGCGGTTGTCGTAACCCCAGTGAGTGTTGATCGGCGCGGTCGAACCGCGCGCCAGCCGCCGGTAGGAGTTCACGTAGGGCGCCAGCACGCACATCACCTGAGGCAGGTACTTCTGTTGCCCTGCGATGAATGCGAAGAACTCCTCCGAGGGGTTGCCCTCTTCGGTCGAGAAGATGTTGCGGCCGTTCTCCATGTCCACCACGGACTGGTGGATGTGCATGGCCGATCCCGGCTCGCTGGCGATCGGTTTGGCCATGAACGTCGCATAGACGTCGTGCATCAGCGCGGCTTCGCGGATCGTGCGCTTGAAGGTGAAGACCTGGTCGGCGAGGGGGATCGGCTCGCCGTGACGCAGGTTGATCTCCATCTGCGCGGCGCCCTCTTCGTGGATGAGGGTGTCGATCTCCAGCCCCTGCGCTTCGGAGAACCGGTAGATGTCGTCGAACAGCGGATCGAACTCGTTGACCGCACTGATCGAGAACGACTTGCGCCCGACCTCCGGCCGCCCGGAGCGGCCGACCGGCGGCTCCAGTGGATAGTCCGGATCGGTGTTCGGCTTCACGAGGTAGAACTCGATCTCCGGCGCGACGATCGGCTTCCACCCGCGGCCTTCGAACAGCTTCACCACCTTGCGCAGCACCTGCCGCGGCGCGATGTCGACGGCACGCCCGTCGCGGTGGAACGCATCATGGATGATCTGCGCCGTCGGATCGGTTTCCCACGGCACCATCGTCAGCGTCGAGAAATCCGGCTTGAAGACGTAGTCGCCGTCCGCCGGGTCGATGGTCGCGATGTCGTTCAATTCCGGGTAGTCGCCCGAAATCGTCTGGTAGAAGATCGACTGCGGCATGTTCATGCCGTCGGAGGAGAAGAACTTCGACACCGGCATCAGCTTGCCGCGCGCGACGCCGGACTGGTCCGGCACGATGCATTCCACCTCGGAGGTTCGGCGCGCCCGAAGCCAGGCGCGGGCCTCGTCGACGGTCGCGACTCCGCGGTCGGATCGAATGGAAATCGTCAGTTCTTTGCTCGTGGCGTCATCCGTAGCCAAGCGTACCGTGCCGGTCTGGGGTTGTCGGGATGGGCGAAGTCCGCAAAAGCCCGCACCGCGCAGCCGCGAGGGCCGGGGCGCAGGGCGGAATCCTGCCCTGATGTGTGCGCCAAGCTAGCCGATGGCGCGAGCTTCCGCAAACCGCGTGCGTTTACCTCTTCGCGCTTGCGAAAGATGACAGCCGACGGTCGCGCCCATATGATCGGCGATCATCAATTTCAGGCTCACCCCGACATGAAACACGTTCCGCTCAGCCGCGACATGAACGAGGCGGATGCCTTCTTCGCCGAGAACCCCGATATCGAGACGGTGCAGATGCTGGTGCCCGACACAAACGGCATCCTGCGCGGCAAGTGGGGCCCGCCGGACCTAGCCCGCAAGGCGTTCGGCGACGGCGTGCCGTTGCCGCTTTCCATCTTTGGTCTCGACATCTGGGGCCGCGAGGTTCCCGAAACCGACCTGCACATCGAAACCGGCGACCTCGATGGCAAGTGCCTCGCTGTGCCCGGCAGCCTGAAGCGCGTGACGTGGTCGAAGCGCCCGGCAGCCCAACTCCTGATGAGCATGTACGAGGGCGACGGCACGCCGTGGTATGCCGACCCGCGCCACGTGCTCGAAAAGGTGCTGGCGCGCTTTCGCGAGAAGGGCCTGAATCCGGTCTGCGCGTTCGAACTCGAATTCTATCTGCTGAAGCCTGATTTCGAGGCCGACGCCATGCAGAGCCCGCTGCCCCATATCGGGCCGATGGCCGGGCCTGAGCGCCAGCAGATGTATTCCATCAACACCCTGTCGGGCCTTGAGGACTATTTCGCCGATATCAACGATGCAGCCGCCATTCAGGGGCTGCCGATGGACACCATCATTTCCGAAGCAGGCCCCGGCCAGTTCGAGATCAACCTGCTGCACCGGGCTGATGCCATGCTTGCGGCCGACGAGGCGCTGCTTCTGCGCCGGATGATCGCCGGCATCGCGCGCCGCCACGGCCATCGGGCTTCGTTCATGTCCAAGCCCTTCCAGCACTGGCCGGGCAACGGCATGCACGTGCATGTCAGCCTCGAGGACGAAAACGGCAACAACGTCTTCGCCGACCCCAAGCGTGGCGAAACACTGCTGCGCAACGCGGTCGGCGGCACACTCGCCTCCATGACCGATGCGCTCGCCGTCTTCGTGAACACCTTCAATGGCTATCGCCGCCTTGCACCGGGCAGCTACGCGCCGACGCGCGTCGCGTGGGGCGAGAACAACCGCTCGGTCGCGGTGCGCATTCCCTCCGGGAGCGGCAAGGCGCGCCGTCTCGAACACCGCATCTCCGGTGCCGACGCCCATCCCCACCTCGTGGCAGCCGCGCTGCTGGCCGGAATCCTGCACGGGATCGAGGAAGGCATCGAGCCGCCGGAGCCCATCGTCGGCAATGCCTACGAGGGCGATACCAAGGGTGCGGAGCTAACCGACTACATGGAAGAGGCCGTCGAGGCCTTTGAGGCGTCAAGCTTCGTGGCCGACGCTCTGGGTGCCGATTTCCGGCACATCTTCGCGGAGATCAAGAAGGCGGAGCAGGCCGTGTTCGACGAGCGCATTTCGCGCCTCGAACACGAAACCTACCTGTAGACACAGGCGTCAAACCCGCCATGTAGAGGATTACCATTGCACGAGAGGCTCGGTCCCTGCTTAACTCGTGGGCATGGCGTCTTTTGATCCATAACCGGCGAGGGCGACGGCAAATCCGCCCCAGAATCGCGCCGCCGGACACAGAGGAGAATGGAATGAACCGCATCAAGACAATTCTGACCGTTTCCGCGCTTGCGCTCGGCGTTTCCGCCGTCGCCGCGACCGCGCAGGAGCGTGTCGTCAACGTATTCAACTGGTCCGATTACATCGACGAGGAAATCCTCACCGAGTTCACCGAAGAGACCGGCATCAAGGTCGTCTACGACGTGTTCGACTCCAACGAGGTTCTCGAAACCAAGCTGCTGGCCGGCTCCACCGGCTATGACGTCGTCGTGCCGTCGGGCACCTTCCTGGCTCGCCAGATCCAGGCCGGCGTCTTCCAGAAGCTCGACGACTCGAAGCTCTCCAATCGCGACAACATGTGGGACGCCATCGAGGAGCGCACGAAGAAGTACGATCCGCAGAACGAGTACGCGATCAACTACATGTGGGGCACCACCGGCATCGGCTACAATGTCGAGAAGGTGAAGGAAGCCCTCGGCGAGGACGCCCCGGTCAACAGCTGGTCGCTGGTGCTTGATCCCGCCAACATGGAAAAGCTCGCCTCCTGCGGCGTGCACTTCCTTGACGCGCCAGTCGAGATGATTCCGGCCGCGCTGAACTACATCGGCGAAGATCCCGATTCCAAGGACCCGGAAGTCATCGCCAAGGCCGAGAAGGTCCTCATGGACATCCGGCCCTACGTCCAGAAGTTCCACTCCTCCGAATACATCAACGCGCTCGCCAACGGCGACATCTGCGTGGCGGTGGGCTGGTCTGGCGACGTGCTGCAGGCGCGTGACCGTGCCGCCGAGGCCGACAATGGCGTGACCGTCGAATATGCCATCCCGAAGGAAGGCGCGCTGATGTGGTTCGACATGATGGCCATTCCCGCCGACGCCAAGAACGTCGAGGAAGCCCATGAATTCCTGAACTACATCATGCGTCCCGATGTCATGGCGAAGGCGTCCAACTACGTCTACTACGCCAACGGCAACAAGGCCTCTCAGGAGATGCTGAACGACGACGTGATCAACGATCCGGCGATCTACCCCTCCGAGGAGGCGACCGCCAACCTCTACACCACGACCCCCTACGGTCCGAAGGAACAGCGCACCGTCACGCGCCTGTGGACCAAGGTGAAGTCGGGCGCCTGATCGCGCTTGTGAACGACACGCCCGGTCGCGCACATGCGGCCGGGCAGTTCCATTCCGGGCAGGCTCGCTTCCGATGCTCGAGCCCGCCCAACGGGGGTTGAGGGGATGGCTGATATTTCCGGGACCGGCGGCGAACCGGCTCCAGCGGCAGGCGCGGCAAAGCCCGCAGCCTCGTCCAAGAAGGCATTCGGGCCGGTGCGGCGCACCTTTGCGCCGTGGGAAGACCCCGACAAGAAGCCCTTCATTCTCTATGAGAACGTGACCAAGCGTTTCGGCGATTTCACCGCCGTCGACGGCCAGACGCTGGGCATCTACGAGCGCGAGTTCTTCTCGCTGCTCGGCCCCTCCGGCTGCGGCAAGACGACTTTGCTGCGGATGCTGGCGGGCTTCGAGACACCCACGAGCGGGCGCATCCTGCTCGACGGGCAGGACGTCTCCACCGTGCCGCCCTACAAGCGGCCCGTGAACATGATGTTCCAGTCCTACGCGCTGTTTCCGCACATGAATGTCGCCGACAACATCGCCTTCGGCCTCAAGCAGGACAAGATGCCCAAGGGCGAGATCGCCGACCGCGTCGACGAGATGCTCAAGCTGGTGAAGCTGGAGCAGTTCAAGACCCGCAAGCCCCATCAGCTTTCCGGCGGCCAGCGCCAGCGCGTGGCGCTCGCCCGCTCCATTGCCAAGCGCCCCAAGGTCCTGCTTCTGGATGAACCGCTCGGCGCGCTCGACAAGAAGCTGCGCGAGCAGACCCAGTTCGAACTCATCGACCTGCAGCAGGAGCTGGGCCTCACCTTCATGATCGTGACCCACGACCAGGAAGAAGCAATGACCGTTTCCGACCGCATCGCGGTCATGGATCACGGGCGCGTCGTGCAGATCTCAACGCCCGCCGAAATGTACGAATATCCCAAGTCGCGCTACGTCGCGGACTTCGTTGGTGACATCAACATCATCCAGGGCAAGGTCGCGTCAAATTCCGGCGGCACCGTCACGGTGGATACTGAGGCCGGCGCCATGCGCGTGAACCAGGACATCGAGGCCAAGTCCGGCGACGATGCGTGGATCGCGGTGCGCCCGGAAAAGGTGCGCATCGGTCTCGGCCAGCCGCCGGAAGGCTCCAGCAACGTCATGCGCGGCGAGGTCTGGGACATCGCCTATCTCGGTGACGTCTCGACCTATCACTTGAAGCTGCCGAGCGGCGATATCGTCAAGGCGCTCCAGGCCAACTCCACCCGCCTCATCGAACGGCCCATCACCTGGGAAGACGACGCATGGCTGTCGTTTTCGCCCGATGGTGCCGTCGTGCTGCTGAGCTGAGGCGCGCGACATGGCCGGCACCAAGGATGGAAACAGACGCTGGTTGGTGATCCTGGTCCCCTACCTGTGGCTGCTCGTCTTCTTCTTCGTTCCCTTCCTCATTGTCCTGAAGATATCGTTCTCGCAGGTCGCGGTGGCCATGCCGCCGTACATTCCGACCTTTTCCCTTGCCGACGGCTGGGAAGGGTTGAAGCGCGCCTTCGCGGCGCTGAGCTTCGACAACTACGAATGGTTGACGCAGGACGATCTCTACATCCGCTCCTATCTCTCAAGCCTGTGGATCGCGGGTGTCTCGACCTTCATCACCTTGCTGGTCGGCTACCCGATTGCTTATGGCATGGCACGCGCGCCGACCCACTGGCGCCCGACATTGCTGATGTTGGTGATCCTGCCGTTCTGGACCTCGTTCCTGATCCGCGTCTACGCGTGGATCGGCATCCTCAAGCCCGAGGGCCTGCTCACCGTCACCTTGCAGGCGCTGGGCATCCTGTCGGGCGATGAACAGGTGCGCATCCTCAACACCACGACGGCGGTCTATATCGGCATCGTCTATTCCTACCTGCCGTTCATGGTGCTGCCGCTCTATGCCGCGCTGGAGAAGATGGATGGGTCGCTGCTGGAAGCTGCCGAAGACTTGGGCTGCCATCCGCTGAAGGCGTTCTGGGTCATCACCTTCCCGCTGTCGCTGCCCGGAGTCATCGCAGGCTGCTTCCTCGTCTTCATTCCAGCCGTTGGCGAATTCGTGATCCCCGACCTGCTCGGAGGGTCTGGCACCCTGATGATCGGCAAGACGCTGTGGACGGAGTTCTTCTCCAACCGCGACTGGCCGGTATCGTCCGCCGTCGCCGTCATCCTGCTGGGGCTCCTGATCGTGCCCATCGTGCTCTTCCAGCGCGCCCAGCAACGGGCGCAGGAACGGGAGGCGGGCTGATGAACAGGGGCGTCAGCTGGTTCAACATCACCTCGATCGTGCTGGGGTTCGCCTTCCTCTACCTGCCGATCGTCATCCTTATCATCTTCTCGTTCAACGAGAGCCGGCTGGTGACGGTGTGGGGCGGGTTCTCGACCAAGTGGTACAGCGAACTGTTCAACAACCAGGGCCTGATGGATGCAGCCTGGGTCACCGCGCGCGTCGCGTTTGTGTCGGCCACGGTTGCGACGGTCCTCGGCACGCTGGCGGCCATCACGCTGGTGCGCTTCGGCCGCTTCCACGGGCGCACACTGTTTTCCGGCATGGTCTATGCGCCGCTCGTCATGCCGGAAGTCATCACTGGCCTGTCGCTGCTGCTGCTGTTTGTTGCGATCAATTTCGACCGTGGGTTCTGGACGGTGGCCATCGCCCACATCACGTTTTCCATGTGCTTCGTGGCGGTGGTCGTGCAGTCGCGGCTCGTCTCGTTCGACTCAAGCGTCGAGGAAGCGGCGATGGATCTCGGCTGTCCGCCGGCCAAGACATTCTTCGTGGTGACGCTGCCCATCATCCTGCCGGCGGTCGTGTCGGGCTGGATGCTGGCCTTCACGCTGTCGCTGGATGATCTCGTCATCGCGAGCTTCACCACCGGCCCCGGCGCGACCACGCTGCCGATGAAGATCTACAGTCAGGTTCGTCTCGGCGTGACGCCGGAAATCAACGCCGTCTGCACCATCCTCATCGCGCTGGTGACGATTGGCGTGGTCACCGCATCGCTGGTTTCGAAGCGGCAGGAGCTTGAGCGCAAGCGCGCCGAAGCTGCCGCCAAGGCACAGTGAGCCGTTCCAGATCGATCCGGAAAAGACGCCGGGCCTAGCCGTCGTTCGGCAGGCCCACATTGCCCTGCTTGAGCAGCGGCACCAGCGGCAGGATGGCCGGCGCATCCAGCGGCCCGTCGACCCGGAAACCGATCTCGAACATCTGCTGGTCGGGCGGCATCGACCCGTCAGCCAGTGGTTTCGGGCGGCCCTGCGGCCAGAAGCGCACTTGCCCCAGCCCCTGCACATACTCGCTGAGCAGGTCGATTTCGCCGTCTGCCGTGGCGAGGAAGCGCTGGCCGGACAGTTCCAGCTTACGGGTCCGCGTCACGCCGTTCTGCGTCACGAGATCAACCGTCAGCGCCTCGAACGGCGTCTTGAGCCCGGGACGGATGCCGATGGAATTGTAGTCCTTGCTCGTCATGGCCTGCACGATGGCTTCCACGTCGAGGCCGCGCAGGAACCCGTTCTTGATCTCCATGCGCCCGTCACCGCGCAGCGAGCGGACCAGCTGCTCGACGGTGTGCCCGCGCCCTTCGAGCGCGATGGAACCGTTCACGTCGCCCTCCAGCCCGATCATCTGCCCGCCCTCGAACAGGGAGGTGACCGACACCTGCCGCATGCCGATCTGGGCCTGTACGTTCAGCGTGTTGGCGATAGGGGTGATCTTGAGGTTGCCGTTGACCATGCCGCGCCGGTACGCGGCTTCCGCGATGCCGAGGTCGATGGTGCCGTCGCGCACGACGAGGCTCGCTGCCGTCTGGCCAAACGTGATGTTGGCGCCCGTCACCTGCGCTGCAGAAAGCCGCAGGTCGACATCGATGCCGGTCAGCGAGCCGAACTCGGGCAGCGGCACCGCAGCCACGTTGTCACCGCTGCCGCCATCGTCCTCGATCACCGCAGGCGCGCGCAGGTAACGGTCGAAATTCAGGGTGTCGAGCGCAAGCGTGCCGTCCACCTCGATCAGGCTCTGGGTCGCACGGACGGTCAGCCCGCCGGTGCCCGTATTGCCGTCGAGCGATAGATTGAGATTGGTCAGGTTGGCGGTGTCGCCGACGAGGCGCATCTGCCCCTGCATGGAGAGCCTGTCGAGGCCCGGCGCATCGCCGTTGCCATAGCCGAGCCAGGCGAGCGCCTGGTCGAACGCGGCGGACTCGATGGCCAGCGTCCCGTCCACCTGGAGTGCTTCCCCGACCGATGCCGCACCGCGTACGGCCAGGTTGCCCTGCGCGGTCACCACGTCCACCTCGATGGGGGTCGCGGTTCCCGCGAGCATTTGCGCGGGGTTGTCGACGCGTCCGTCGATCTCCACCACCTTGCCCTTCCAGACGAAGGCGAGGCTGCCGGTCAGCGGGGTGCCGAGCCGGGTCCAGTTGGCTGCAAGTTCGATCTGGGTATAGGCGCTGACGGGCTTTCCATCCGGCCCGAGCAACGTCACCGATCCATCGACGATGCGCACGGGTCCCGTCGCGGGCTGGCCGGTGTTGAGCACCGGCGCGGTGCCCGGAGCCGGGTTGCGGCTGAGGGCGTCGTAGAGCGTGCGGATCAGGCCGGAGCGTTCAGGCACCCAGTCGCCGGCGCTGTCGGGCGCGGTTGGAACCCCGATGCGCGGGCGCACCAGCGTCAGGCCGTCGATTGGCGTATCGCGAATGAAGAAGCCGAACAGGCTGAACCGACCGAGGATGCGGTCAACTGCGGCAAGCGTATCGTTCTCGCCGGGCAGGCTCAGGCGGATGTCGTCGACGGTGACCTGCGGCTGCGGCAGGAAGCGGATGCTCGCATCGCCAGCGGACGTCACGCGCAGGCCGGTGATCGTTTCGATTCGCTCCACGGCCATGTTGCGGACGGTGCTGTCCGGCACCAGCCACGGCAATATGGTCAAGGCAATCGCCGCAACGATGACGATGGCAGCAGCGATCGCGAGAAAGCGTTTCATTTGAGTTGGCCGGTTTCGACGGTTTTACGGACTATAGGGTGCGAAGGGTGGGATTGAAACAGTGGCAGGCTTGGCCCGCGTTCGTCGCATTGGAACATCACCGTGACCTGTGGCATGACGAAGGCTGGTATTTCTGACCCATTCCTGCCGAAGGCCACGCCATGACCGACAAGCCCCTGTGGACGCCCAACCCGGAAACGGCCGGGCAAACCCGGCTTGCGCAATTCATGCGCGAAATCGAAGGTGAAACCGGTGCCACGTTCGACGGTTATGCCGACTTCCACAAGTGGAGTGTCGAGAACCGCGAAGCTTTCTGGTCGCACCTGTGGAAATCCTGCGGCGTGGTGGGGGATGCCGGTGACCGGGTCATCGCCGAGGACACCATGCCCGGCGCCGTGTTCTTCCCGGGCGCGAAACTGAATTTCGCCGAGAACCTGCTGGCGCCTGCCAGGAATGGCGATGCGAGCCGCGATGCGCTGGTCTTCTGGGGTGAGGACAAGGTGCGCCGCCGCATGAGCTGGGGCGAACTGTCCGATCTCGTGTCCCGGCTCCAGCAGGCCCTGAAGGCGGCTGGCGTCGGACAGGGCGACCGCGTTGCCGCCATGATGCCGAACATGCCCGAGACCATTGCCGGGATGCTGGCGACGGCGTCCATTGGGGCGGTCTGGTCATCCTGCTCGCCGGATTTCGGCACGCGCGGCGTTCTCGATCGTTTCGGCCAGATCGAACCGAAGGTGCTGATCGCGTGTGACGGGTACTGGTATGCGGGCAAGCGCATCGAAGTGAAGGGCAAACTCGTCGAGATCGTCGACAGCCTCTCAACCCTGAACGCGGTCGTGATCGTCGATTATCTCGAACAGTCCGATGCGGTGGCGGGCGCGCTCAAGGGCGGCAAGAGCCTGTCTGCCTTCATCGAACCGTTCAAGGCGAGCGCTCCGGAGTTCAACCGGCTCCCGCCGGAGCACCCGCTCTACATCCTGTTTTCCAGCGGCACGACCGGCATCCCGAAATGCATCGTGCATTCCGCCGGCGGCACGCTGCTCCAGCACGTGAAGGAGCATCGCCTCCAGTGCGACGTGCGCCCCGGCGACCGGGTGTTCTACTTCACCACCTGTGGCTGGATGATGTGGAACTGGCTCGTCAGCGGCCTGGCGGCCGGCGCGACGCTGCTGCTCTATGACGGCTCGCCCTTCCACCCGGACGGCAACATCCTGTTCGACTATGCCGACGCCGAGGACATGACGCTGTTCGGCACCTCGGCGAAGTTCATCGATTCGGTGCGCAAGGCGGAATTGCGCCCCGTCGAAACCCACAAGCTGTCCAGCCTGCGCCTGATGACGTCGACCGGCTCGCCGCTGTCGCCGGAGGGTTTCGTCTTCGTCGGCGAGGGGATCAAGCCGGGCCTGCAGCTCGCCTCGATTTCCGGCGGCACGGACATCGTCGCCTGCTTCGTCGGCGGCAACCCGATCAGCCCGGTCCATATCGGCGAAATCCAGGGCGCGATGCTCGCCATGGCGGTCGAGGTCTGGGACGAGGACGGCAAGCCCATGCGCGAGGGCAAGGGCGAACTGGTCTGCACCCGCGCGTTCCCTTCCATGCCCATCGGCTTCTTCAACGACCCCGACGGGGAGAAGTACCGCTCCGCCTATTTCGACCGCTTCGACGGGGTGTGGTGCCACGGCGACTTCGCCGAGTGGACCGAACATGGCGGCATGATCATTCATGGCCGCTCGGACGCCACGCTCAATCCCGGAGGCGTGCGCATCGGCACCGCCGAAATCTACGCCCAGGTCGAGCAGATGGAGGAGGTGCAGGAAGCCCTCGCCATCGGTCAGCAGTGGGAAGACGATGTGCGCGTCGTGCTGTTCGTGCGGATGGCAGACGGCATTGAACTCGACGACGCGCTGCAGGCATCGATCCGCAAGCGCATACGTGAGGGCGCTTCGCCGCGCCACGTCCCGGCCCGCATCGTCGCGGTCGCCGACATTCCGCGCACCAAGTCCGGCAAGATCACCGAGCTTGCGGTGCGTGACGTGGTGCATGGCCGCGAGGTGAAGAACAAGGAAGCGCTTGCCAACCCGGATGCGCTGGAGCTTTACCGCGACATCGCGGCGTTGAAGGCCTGATCAGGCCCGCGCCGCGCCCCGCTCGCCGGTTTCCGGCGTGCCGTGCACGAGGTCGCGGCTCTCCGAGCGGCCAACCAGCAGGATGACCGGCACCAGCCCCGCCGCCACGATGGTGAGCGCAGGCAGGGCGGCATCCTCGAACGCGCCGCGCACGGTCGTCTGGTAGACGAGCGTTGCCAGCGTATCGAAGTTGAAGGGCCGCAGCAGCACGGTTGCCGACAGCTCCTTCAGCGTGTCCACGAAGACGAGTAGCCCGGCGGTTGCCACGCACTTTCGCATCAATGGCGCGTGCACTTCGCGCAGCGTCTCGCCCATGGTGCGGCCAAGCGTGCGCGCGGCCATGTCCATGTGCGGCGAGATCTTGCCAAGGCCCGCTTCCACGGTCCCGAACGAAACGGCCAGGAAGCGCACGGTGCAGGCATAGACGATGGCTGCACCCGATCCCGTCAGCAGCAGGCCGGTGGCAAGCCCGAACCACTGGCGCATCTGCCCGTCGAGCCAGTTGTCGAATCCGGCGAGGGGCACCAGCACGCCGATGGCCAGCACCGTTCCGGGCACCGCGTAGCCGAGCACCGCGATCCGCCCCAACATGGCCGCGACGGGTGATGCGGACAGCCGCCCGGCATAGGCGAGCAGCAGTGCCGTGCCGACTGCGACGAAGGCCGTTGCCAGCGACAGGACCAGCGAGTTCCCAAGCGCTGCGTGGAGCACCGGCGAACCAAGGTCCGACAGCCGCCGCGAGGCGAAGTCGATCAGGATCCAGCCGGGCAGGAGAAAGCCGAGGAAGACGGGAAGCGTGCAGGCCGCGGTGGCCCCCCAGGCGCGCAATCCGATCAGCTTCACCCGCCGCGTCGGCTCCACGTTGCGCGCGCTTGTATCGAACCGGCGCCTTGCGCGCGCCACGCGCTCGGTGACGACAAGCGCGGCCACGATCACCAGCATGATCGCGGAAATCTGCGCTGCCCCGGCAAGGCTGCCGCGGTTGAGCCACGTGTCGAAGATGGTGAAGGTCAGCGTCTTCACGCCGAGCAGTTCCACCGCGCCGATGTCGTTGAGGCACTCCATCATGGCCAGCGTCACGCCCGCGACGATGGCCGGGCGCGCCAGCGGCAGCGCCACGCCGAAGAACGTGCCAAGCGGCGTGCGGCCCAGCGTGCGCGCGGCGTTCAGCACGCCGGAGGACTGCATCAGGAACACGATGCGCGTAGTCAGGTAAACGTAAGGATACAGCGCCGCCGACATGATGAGCACGGCACCGGGCAGCGTGCGAATGTCCGGCGACCAGTAGTCGCGCACGCTCGTGTAGCCGCCGACGGCGCGGATCGCGGTCTGCAGCGGACCGGTGAAATCGAAGAATTCGATATAGGCGAAGGCGGTGATGTAGAGCGGCATCGCCAGCGGCAGCACCAGCGCGACTTCCAGCACGCGGCGGCCCGGAAAGCGGCAGGTGCTGACAAGCCATGCCGCGCCGACGCCAAGCGTGGCGGAGAGCAGGCCGACACCCGCCATGAGCAGCACCGTGGTGCGCACCGCGCGCGGCAGGACCGTTTCGAGAAGGTGCGGCAACGTGCCTTCGCCGTCGCCCATCACGGCAAGCACGAAGATCGCCACGATCGGCATCGCGGCGAGCGCGACCAGAACCCCGGCAGCCAGTGTCAGCGCCGGGCGGGGTCCGAGAAGTGCGCGGGTCGTGTTTGCCATGGCTTCAAATGCAAACCGGGGCGCATGGATGCGCCCCGGCAGGTTGTTGCGTTGTCTGGATCAGCCTCAGGAGGCCGGGCCGTTGTCGAAGCCGACCTTGTCGACCAGCTCCGAGGCAACCTTGCGCTTCTCGGCAATCTCCGACAGCGACAGGGAGTCCGGCTTGATCTCGCCCCAGGAGGCGACGAGATCGCTCGGCGCGACGCCCGGCTTCACCGGGTACTCGTAGACCTGCTCGGCATAGACCTGCTGGGCTTCCTCGCTGGAGAGGAACTGCATCAGCTTGAGCGCGCTTTCGCGGTTCGGCGCGTTCTTGGCCATCGCCATGCCCGACACGTTCACGTGGGTGCCACGGTCGTCGTTGTTGGGGAACAGAACCTTGATGGCCTTGGCCCAGTCCTGCTGCTCCGGCTCCTTCTCGTTCGTCATCATGCGGCCGACGTAATAGGTGTTGCCGATGCCGATGTCGCACTCGCCGGAATAGATGCCCTTGGCCTGCGCGCGGTCGTTGCCGTTGGGCTTGCGGGCGAGGTTGTCACGCACGCCGGCGAGCCATTCCTCGGCCTTCTCTTCTCCAAGGTGGGCGACCATCGAGGCGAACAGGCCGATATTGTAGGAGTGCTGGCCGGAACGGATGCAGATCTTGCCCTTCCACTTCGGGTCGGCAAGCTCCTCGTAGGTGATGGAATCCTGCTCGACCCGCTCGCGCGAGGCATAGACGACACGGCCGCGCGTCGTCAGCGCAAACCAGTTGCCATCCGGGTCGCGGAATTCCGCCGGGATGTTGGAATTGATCGTCTCGTCGTCGATCGACTGGGTAACGCCGGCCTGCTCGGCCTCGTCGAGGCGGCCGATATCGACCGTCAGGATCACATCGGCCGGCGAATTCTCGCCTTCCGCTTCCATGCGGGCCACGAGGCCCTTCTCGATGTAGACGGCGTTGGTCTGGATGCCGGTCTCTTCGGTGAACGCATCGAGCAGTGGCTTGATGAGCTGCGGCTCGCGGTAGGAATAGATATTCACTTCCTCAGCTGCGCTGGCAGGCGCGGCATCGGCAAGAAAGGCGAAGGAGACGGCAGAGATAGCTGCGACGGCAAAAGCCCGCCGCGCGGTGTGGATTTTCATGGTTTCCTCCAATCAATGGGGTTCAAGGCCCCACCACCACAGGAATGAATTGAGCGATGCGTGATCGCTGGGCGGATAATGCCGCATTGCCCCCGCCCGTCAAGACCAAATCGATGTATAGATTGGAATCGTTCGAATATAAGCCGCGCCAGTCGTGTTTAGAATCGTTCTAAACACTGTCTATACTTGGATATCATCAGTAAAAATCGGTCATACACAAAAGTAATGGCAAACGAGCCGATTGTTACCGGCTCATTGTCTCGTGGTTACTCTGCCAGAACCCGGGTCGAGGGAAACGCCACCTGCGCCAAAGTGCCGCCGTCGGTCCGGCTCTCCAGCGAGAAGACTGCGCGGTTGGCTTCCGCCAGCGCCTTGGTGAGCGGCAGGCCGATGCCGGAACCGCCGCCTTCGCGCTGGCTTGCCGGCTTGCGATAGGGCTGCATCGCGGTGGCGATATCTTCAGCCGACATGCCCGGGCCGGTGTCGCGTACCTTAAGGTGCACTTCGCCGGTCTCGGTGTAGACGGTCGAGACGATGATCTGGCCGGACGCCGGCGTGAACTTCACAGCGTTGGAAATGAGGTTCAGCAGGATCTGCCGGATCGAGCGGATGTCGGCGACAATCGCCGGCAGGTTCGCGGCAAGGCTGGTGCGCAGGATCACGCGCTCGCGGTTCGCCTGCCCCTGCATGATCGCCACGCATTGCTCGACAACATCGTTGAGCTGCACCTGGGAAAAGTCCATGTCCATCATGCCGGTCTCGGCCTTGGACAGGTCCAGGTAGTCGTTCAGCAGGCTCATGATGTGTTCACCGCTAGCCTTGATGTCCTTGGCGTAGTCCCGGTAGCGGTCATTGCCGAGCGGGCCGTACTGCTCGTCGAGCATCACATCGGCGAAACCGACAATGGCGTTGAGCGGCGTGCGCACCTCGTGGCTGACCTTGGCCAGCACGTCGGAATGGCTCTTGTCGCCGGCATCCGGCGCGGCGGGCGTTTCAGCCTCGCTCTCGGTTTCGGGCCCGGTCTCGTTGCCGTCCGTCCACTGGGTGATGTCGCGCAGGACGGCGCAGAATTTCTGGCGCTCGCCGATGCCCACGTGGCCGATGGTGAGGAACAGCGGAATGTGGCCGCCGCCCTTTTCCACGCCGTGGATCTTGCGCCCGTCGTTGAGAACGCTGGCGACGCCGTTTTCCAGCAGCCCGTCGAGATACTCCTCGATGGTATCGCGCTCGCTCTCCTCAAAGAGCGTGGCGAAATGCGCGCCGCGAATTTCCCGTCCGTCCAGACCGAACAGGGCTTCCGCCGAACGGTTCATGGAGATGATGTCGCCGTCCTCGTCGAACAGCACGACGCCATCGGTCGCGGTGTCCAGGATGTCCTTCAGTTCGACAAGCTCGGACTCAAGGTCCGCGATGCGGGACTCGCTGTCGGAGCTGAGGCGTTCGCGCGCCGTCAGCAGCAGGGCAGGTCCGTCGATCCACGGCGCAAGTTGCAGGCGCGCGTCGAGCTCGATGGGCAGCCCGTCGCGGGTGATGCCCGCAAGCATCCGCTTCCCCGGCTGGCGGGTGTCCGCAAGGCTCTCGAACAGCGTGTGGATGCCGCCGGCAATCTCAAGGTCGTCCAGGTCGGCATAGCCGAACAGGTCGAGCATCGCGCGGTTGGCATAAAGCGGCTTCTCGTCTCGCAGGAACATCAGCCCGAAGGGCAGCCGCTCGATCAGCGTGACGAAGTCATTGGCATCCTCGGCGCGCCCGCGTGCAAGCCGGTTGCCGGCAGCGGCACCGGCAAGGCTGCCAGCAGCGATGGCTGCGTTGGAAACCGCCTCGCTGGGTGTTTCCGGCGTGGTGTCGTTGTCGTCCGACGCGCTGTCGGCGTCCGGACTGAACCCTTCAAGGGACTCGTAGGACCGGCCTATGCGCGCGACATTGTCCGTCCCGGTCGGCTCCTCGTCGGCATCTTGCGCGTCTTCATCCACTGCGAGCGTCAGCACGTCTTCGAAGATGTCATCGTCGTTTTCATCGTCGATGGCTGGTGCCGGTTCGCTGTCGGCAACGGATGTGTCTTCCGGCGGCACGCGGCCGTTCAGCCGCTCGGCGATCTGCGCAAAGGCGCGCTGGTCGTTGTCGTCGAGGCGGTCCGGGGTAGCCGGTGTCGTGCGGCGCGGCAGGTCTTCGGACCGGTCCATGTTGAGCCCGGCTGCAACCGCGCCGGCGCCACCGGCAACCAGCGGCAACAGGGAGGGGGCGTCGTCGGTCTCGTCCGCGACCGGCGCGTCGTTCGTCTCCGTGGTCTCGTCTGCATCCGAGACTCTGTCGACGTCGCCGTCGACATCGTCGTCGCTTTCGATCGAGGCTTCCTCGACGCTGTCATCATCTTCGGTGACACTGGCCATCGGCGCATCGTCTGCCGGCATGTCATCGACCTCGGACGCAGTTGTCTCGGAGGGTGGCGTCACGTCCCCGGCGTCCGTGGCCGTGTCTTCGGACGCCTCGATCTTCTCGATCTCGCCTTCGTCTGCGCCCAGAACGCCAGCACTGGCGGCAACCCCTGCGCCCGTGATGGCAGCGGTCCCGGTGTCGAACGGTTCGGCGGTCTCGTCTTCTTGCCAGTCGGATGCACGTTCACCGATCACGGCAAAGCCGCGAAGCCCCTCGTATCCGCCGGACCCGTCCAGCAGCGGCAGGCCAGCGATCTCGACGTGAACGGGCGCGCCACCGTCCTGCGCCTGCCACAGAACCTGCACGGCGTTGAACGTGTCGCGGTGCTCGATGGCATCGACGAAGCTTGCCAGGTCCCCGGTCAGCAGGTCGTCGAGGCTGTCGCCGTCGCCGCCGGCAAGTCCGGTTTCGGAAATGTCGGGATCGGTCGACTTGATCCGGGCCTCGGAATCCAGCGTGAAGCGGAAGCGCGTGCCGGGCTGCGCCACGGCAATTGCGTCGCGCGCGTCGTCTTCGCGCGCGTCAATTTCATCCTCAGTGGCGGCGTCGGCACTGGCAGTCAGCTCGGCGCGTTCAGGCGGAGCCGCGACAGGTGCCGCAGGGCGCGCGTCAGGGGTGCTGGCGCTGCTCGCGGCCGATCCGAAACCGAGTCCGGCAACAACCTTGCGCGCGGCACCGGCGATGGACGACATGCCCTTTTCCTGGCGTGCGGGCAGGTCCTCGATGCGCGGTTCCGGCGCGGGTTCGGGTTCCGGCTCGGGCTCGGGTTCCGGGGCTGAAGCCAGCGACGCGCCTTGCGGCGCGGCGAACAGTTCCAGGTCACCGTCTTCCAGTGTCAGCGTGAACAGTCCGTCCGCTGCGCGCAGTTCGTCGTGCCCGGCGATATCCTCGCTGCGGGCGGACGGGTTGGCATAGAGCCGCTCGCCGTTCTTGTCGAACAGGACGACGGGGCGCGGATCGTCGTCGAATGCAATCGCTGCCTTGTCGGCAATCGTCAGCTCGCTGCCCGGCGCGGCTGCGGCCATGGCATAGACGTTGGGCTGCGGCGCGGGCGCGCTCACGCGCTGGCACATGAAGGGCAGGGTCACGGCGCGGGAGCCGACGAAGAAGCGCAGCATCTCGATGCGCGCCGACCCGCTCAGGTCTTCCGCCGAGGCGAGCTCTTCCAGCCGCGCCTTGGCCGGGCCGCGCAGCGACGTCTTTCCATCCACGAGCGCACTCACGTTGTGCGCGCGCAGGAATGCTGCAGCGGAGGGGTTGGCGATCACGATCGATCCGTCCTCGCCGCCGACCAGGAAGGCCGGGCTGTCGGCAAAGAACAGGTCGCTGATCGGCGAAGTCTCGCCAAGACCGGACAGGATGTCGATGATCGACATGGGCCGTGAACTCCAAACTGTATCAGCGCACGCGTCACTGCCGCTTCCCGCAGTCGCGCGCAAACTCGAAAACACAAGATTCCGGCCTCGGCCCCCCCGACCGGTTTTGACGCACCGCCGCAAACGGCTCGCCTGACAGGGGCGACTATAGGCCCTGTGGGCTTTTTTCGTCCACCACCGGCACGCCTCGGTAAGGATTCATTTACGTCTTGGTTAAGCGCCGAAAAGGGGGTGCCTCACCTAAATGATTGACTCGCCTAGATTATTGTGCAGCGCAATATTTATGTTGCAATGCACAATAACATGACCTAAATTGTTAAGTGTCGGACGGATGAGCGCGACAGGCGCTGGCAGCGCCACGCGGCCTTTCCGAACCGAACACGACCACGACGCGGACCACCAAGGAGACAGATATGACCCAGAAGGCAAAAGTGACCGTCGAAACTCCGAGCTTCCCGATGTTCGAGATGCCGAAGTTCGACATGCCCAAGTTCGACATGGACGCGATGGAAATGCCCACCGCGTTCCGCGAGATGGCCGAGAAGGCCGTTTCCCAGGCGAAGGTTGCCTACGACCGCGCCAAGCTCTCTGCCGAAGAGGCCACCGAAGTGCTCGAGGACACGTTTTCCGCGACCTCCAAGCACGCCAATGACCTCAACAAGCAGATGCTCACCAACGCCAAGACGAACATGAATGCCACGTTCGACCTGGCCGAGAAGATGTTCGGCGTGAAGACCGTCGCCGAGGCCGTCGAGATTCAGTCCGAGTTCGCGCGCAAGCAGTTCGAAACGCTGACCTCGCAGGCCAAGGATCTGCAGTCCAAGAGCCAGAAGGCGATGGAAGCCTGCTCGAAGCCGGCCAAGGACAGCGCCGCCAAGGCGATGGAACAGGTCAAGACCGTCAACTGATCGGTTGACCGTCTGGCGGGGTTCATCCCCGCCGATGACAAACAAGCCCGGACGCGCCCCACGCGTCCGGGTATTTTATTGTGTGCACCGGATCGGTGTCGGGTTCGGGCTTAAGCGACGCGCACCCGCTTGATTTGCGCCCCTGAAAGATTGTAGAGGGAAGCCCTCGCGGGCCTGAGGCCTGCCGATGAAACCGTGCCGCCTTAGCTCAGTAGGTTAGAGCGCTAGATTGTGGATCTAGAGGTCCCCCGTTCGATCCGGGGAGGCGGTACCATTTCCCCCTTCAGTCCTTCCCGACCCGCCGCGGCGCTTCAGCGCCTGTAGGGCTCGAACCAGTCGAGGCTCTCCTTGGTCGTCGTCAGCGGCTTGTACTCGCAGCCGATCCAGCCCTCGTAGCCCATGCCGTCCAGCATCTGGAACAGGTAGGGGAAGTTGATCTCCCCGGCGCTCGGATCGAGGCGCTGCGGCGGGTTGGCGATCTGAATGTGGGAGATGATGTCGAGGTTGTTGTTGATCCCGTGGATCAGGTTCCCCTCCATCATTTGCCGGTGATAGACGTCGAACTGGAGTTTCAAGTTGTCGGCGTCGATGGCCTCGATCACCCGCCGGGCCTGCTGTGTGCGCGACAGGAAATAGCCGGGCATGTCGCGATGGTTGATCGGTTCGATCAGCAGCGTGATGTCGTGCAGCTTCAACTCGCTGGCGGCTTGCGAGAGGTTGCGCATGTAGACAGACATGGCGATGTCTGGATCGATCATCGGCGACATGATGCCGGCCATGGCGTGCAACTGCTTGCAGTCGAGCACCTTGGCGTACTCGATTGCAGCCGAGACCGAGCGCTCGAAATCCACTTCCCTCCCCGGAATGGCCGCGATGCCGCGCTCGCCGGCTTCCCAGTCGCCGGGCGGCAGGTTGAACAGCACGACCTTCAGCCCGTGCGTCTCGATTTCGGTGAGCAGCAGCCCGGCATCCTGCGCGTAGGGAAACAGGAATTCGACCGCCCGGAACCCGGCCATGCGGGCCGCAGAAAACCGCGCCTTGAATGGCAGTTCATTGAACAGCATGGATAGGTTGGCCGCAAATTTCGGCACGCTTGCCCCCTGGTAACGTGTGAGCGCGCCCGCCAGCGCGCCAGATTCGCCGCCGACTATAACACTGCTTGGCCAGGTCGCGCCGCGCCGATGGCTTTGCGCAGGATCAAGCAACCCGGCACCATTTTCAGCTTATCTGCCGCGATGATATGCTGTGCATGCGATATGGCTCTTGCTCTCCACGACCTGTCGGGACGCGACGGGGAACCGGCCTGCGCGCCAGCGCGTTGCGACGGTTCGAACACGGCACGTGCCACGCATCCTGAAGGGAGTGACCATGACGAATTCGCGATTGAGCCAAGTCCGCCTGAACCTGGCGCGAAACCACGACTATCCCGGTGGCAGTTCGCAGCATGGCTACGAGTTCGTCGCCCCGCTTTCTGAAGACGGCCACATCGATGCGGACGGCTGGAAGAAACACCGCGACCAGTGCCGCGTGCGCCGTTTCTGGGAAGGTGAGCCCGATGACGTCGGCCACCTGGTGCATCGTCCCGGCGGCAGCTGGGCCTTCACCTACGATATCGACGGCGACGATGACGACGAGGCCGGGTACCGCTTCGGCGCGCACACCTTCAATGTCGGAGACTACGTGTCCATCAAGGACGAGGACGGCGAGCTGCACACCTTCCAGGTGGTGACGGTTGACGAGCTATAGGCCGCTCAGCCCTGCTGTTGCAGCGCCCAGGCGAGCACCGCTGAGACGCTGGCGACCGAAAGCACGGTCGAGATGAGAACGGCGGCCGACACGGGGCGCACGAACACGCCGTAACGTTCGGCAATGACGAAGACATTTCCCGCAACCGGCATGGCCGCGATCAGCACCGTGATCGCGGCAGCGCCCTGTGGTGCGCCAAGCAGCAACAAAATCCCGAATATCAGCAGCGGGTGAACGGCAAGCTTCAACGTGGTTAGCAGCGCGATGGAGCTTTTCGATCCCGCAGCCTGTTTGGTGGCGAGTGACGCGCCGAGCGCGAACAGCGCAACCGGGCTTGCAGCGCCGCCGAGGAAACTTGCGAACCCGTCCAGCCAGACCGGCATGCCGATGCCGCTGACCGACAGGATGACGCCGGTCATGATGGCGATGATGAACGGGTTGAAGACGACGCTGCGCGCCGTATCGAACGCGCTTGCGCGCTCTGTTTCGTTCTTGTGGCGTTCGAGGATCCCGAGCGACAGCGGGATCAGCACGATGAGGTCGACGAGCAGTGCGGCGACCAGAGGCCCGATAAAGGCATCCCCGAAGGCCGTGATGCCCAGCGGAATGCCGAGAAAGCCGATATTGCCGACGGACGAGGCCTGACCTGCCAGCGCGCACTCGCCGGCTGCCGCCCCCTTGCGCACCAGCGGTAGCACGAAGAAGCCGATTGCGAAGATGGCGATGCCGGCGATCAGCCAGCCCAGGAATATCCGTCCGTCCACGATGGCGAAAATGTCCTGTCGCGCCAGCGCACCGGCGATGAGCGCCGGCATCGCGAAATAGAAGGCAAACAGGTTGAGGTGGCTGACGGCTTCCTCCGCCATGAAGCCGGACCGCACCGCCAGGTAGCCCAGCGCACAGACGGCGAAGAAGGGCAGGGTGACGAAAAGAACGTCGGTCACGCGTCAGGCCGCCGCGAGAATGTTGCGGGCGATGATGAGGCGCTGCACCTCCGAGGTGCCCTCGTAGATCGTCGTGATGCGGGCATCGCGCGCGTATCGTTCAAGCGGCAGGTCGGCGATGTAGCCCGCGCCGCCATGCAGTTGCAGGGCGGTGTAGGTTGCCCGCTGCGCGGCTTCGCTGGCGTAGAGCTTGGCCATGGATGCGGCCTGCGCGAACGGCTGCCCGGCATCCTTCAGGTGGGCGGCCTTGGCAATCAGCAGGCTGGCGGCCTCAAGTTCCGTTTCCCGGTCCGCGATGGCCCACTGGATGCCCTGCATGTCGGCGATCTTCCGCCCGAACTGCTCGCGCTCCTTCACGTAGGCGATGGCCGCTTCCATCGCCGCGCGCGCGATGCCGAGCGCAAGCCCGGCAATGCCGATGCGCCCGCCAGCCAGTTCTGCAACCGCGATGCGGAACCCGTCATTCTCCGCGCCCATGATGGCGTCTGCCGGAATGCGGCAATCGTCGAATCGCACTTCGCAGGTGGCAGACCCGGTCTGTCCCATCTTGCGCTCAGGCGTGCCAACGCTCATGCCCGGCGTCCCCGCTTCCACCAGGAAGCAGGAGATGCCCTTGCCCTTCGGCGCGTCCGGGTCGGTCACCGCCCACACGACGAAGATGCCGGCATAGCTGGCGCTGGTGATGTAGAGCTTTACGCCGTTCAGCACCCAGCCGTTGCCGCTCTTCTGAGCCCGCGCCTTCATGGCGGACGGATCGGAGCCGGCACCGGATTCCGTCAGGCAGAACGCGCCTGCCGGATAGGTGCCATCGGCAAGCTTGGGCAAGTGCGCCTGCTTCTGCGCCGCACTGCCGCAGGCCTGGATGACCTCGCCGACGAGATTGGTGACGCTGGTCGTCACCCCGGTCGAGGCGCAGGCCCGGCCGAGTTCTTCGGTCGTGGCAGCAAAGGCGGCGGTGCCCGCGTTCGTTCCGCCGTATTCCTCCGAGACGTTCAGCGACATGAAGCCGTTTTCCGCCAGCAGCTTCAGGTTGTCGAGAAAGGCATCGCGGCTCTCGCCGCGGTCGAGCGCAGCCGCCACCGGTTCAAGGCGCTCGCGCGCGATGCGCCGCGCCGTCTCGCGGATCATGGAAACGTCTTCGCTCTCGGTGAACATTCCGCGCCTCGTGACTTGGTCCTCGCAATTTGGAGCATGCTGGCGGCGGCAAGCGCAAGGGCCGCCGCGACAGGGACGACATGCGAGAATCGGGTGGTTGGTTCGCGTCGGTGCAGCTATTGGAGTGCTTGCCAAAACACGGACGTGAAGTGCCAGCCGATGCCAGACAGATCGACACCGTCGCCATACGACACTACCGGGCAGACAGCCATGTCGATGCGCAACTGGACCTTGCTTGTGTTGCTTTCCGTCATCTGGGGCGGGGCGTTCTTCTTCGCCAAGGTGGCGGTGTCCGAACTGCCACCCTTCACGGTGGTGCTGTGCCGGGTCGTGCTTGCGGCGCTGACGCTGCACCTGGTGTTGCGGCTGCGCGGCATCGCCTTCGTGGCGTCGGCGCGCTGGCCCGCCTATGCGGGCATGGCGGTCCTCAACAACGTCATTCCCTTCTCGCTGCTGTTCTACGGCCAGACGCAGATCGGCGCGGGACTTGCCTCCATCCTCAACGCGACGACGCCGGTCTTCGCGGTCATTGTCGCGCACGTCTTCACGGCGGACGAACGCATCACCGGCGGCAAGGCGGCCGGTGTCGCGCTCGGCATCGCGGGTGTCGCGGTGCTTGTGGGTCTCGATGCGCTGAGCGAGATCGGCAACAATATCGCCGCCCAGGTCGCCTGCCTCGGTGCGGCTCTGAGCTACGGTTTTGCAGGTGTCTTCGGGCGCAGGTTCAAGGGCGATGCGCCCGTTGCCAGCGCGGCAGGGCAGGTGACGGCCTCCAGCCTCATCATGCTGCCGGTCGTTTTCATCATCGACCAGCCGTGGACGCTGCCGGTCCCGGGCATCGAGGTGATCGGCGCCGTCACGCTGCTCGGCATCGTGTCGACGGGCATCGCTTACATCCTGTTCTTTTCGATCCTGCGGTCCTCGGGCGCGACCAACGTCATGCTGGTGACGCTGCTGGTGCCGGTCACGGCGATCCTGCTCGGCGCGGCGGTACTGGGCGAGCGGCTCGCGCCGAGCGACCTCGCCGGCATGGCGCTGATCGGGCTGGGGCTGGCGGCGATCGATGGGCGGGCGTGGCGTCGGTTTGCCGGTCAGCCGGTCGCGGTGCGTAGCAAGGGCCGGTAACCGGCATCGAGCGCGCCGAGCGCCAGCGGCGGTGTGACAAGCCGCAGGTCAGACAGCAGTGCTGGCGACACCGGTTGAGGCCCCCAGCCGAAATCCAGCCACGGATAGGCTTCGCCACCGGAGATGACGAAGGCACGGTCTGCAGACGCAACGACGGTCCCGTCCGGCAGGCGGCTTTCCGGCACAACGGTGCGGCGCTCCCGCGGCGGGACAAGCCGCTCTGCATGTAGCCGCTCGTCCATCCACCCGGCATCCGGCGTGGCGGTGAGCCCGAATGCGCGGCGCACCGCGTCCGCGAATTTCACCGCCTCGTGCCGCCGGCACTCGAAGCAGGGCCTGTGTCCGGCGGCCAATGCGCTGGCCTCGTCGTGGAAGAACAGTTCGGTATAGCCGTCGCCCCACACGGTGCGCTGGCGATCCTTGAAATCAAGCCGGCAACATATCCACCGCTTGCTGGCCCAGCGGCGGGCGGAAAGCTGCCGTGTTTCGGGGTGGTGGAAGCGTCCGCCGCGATTGCCCATCATGGCGCCGCGCGCTGGCGTACCGATAATGTCTCCGAACGGGGTGACGCGGTTCTGCAGGCCCGTGGCGGATGTTGCGGGTGCGTCCATCTCCGGGTCTCCCGTGGCTACCAGACGTCGGGCTTTTCGCCGCGCGTTTCGTAGTCGGCGAACTTGTCCTGCAGGAAGCGCTGGAAGCTCATGTCCTTGTGTTGGCCGCCTGCCACGAACTCGAACATCGACACGAAGTGGAACGGCTTGAAGTAGCCGGGCATCCGCGCGGCCTCCAGCATCCGCCCGCCCTGGGTGCCGTCGGCTTGCGTATCCTCAGCAAAGAAGGAAATCGTCGGCGTGAAATTGACGCCCCAGCGCTGCGCCAGCTCGCGTTCCTCTATGGCTTCGCCGTCGAAGTCGGTGACCTCGCGCGAACCCCAGATATCGAGCTGGACGAAATTGAAATGCGGCAGGATCGTATCGAGCACCTTCTGGCTCGACAGGTTCACCTCGTGCATTTCCTTGCAGTAGGGGCAGCCGCGCTGTTCGAAGAAGACAGCAAGTCCCTTGCCCTCGGCCTGCGCCTCGGCGAGGTCCTCGCCAAGGTCGAGGAAAGTGTCGAGAAAGAAGGGCTGCGTGTGAAGCCCGTTGTCCCCGACTGTGGCCGCGCTTGCGTCGCGTGGCAGAAGCGGCGCGGCTGCAAGCGCCAGGGCGGCAGCACTAAAGATGCGTCGGTCGATCGGCACAGCAACCTCCATGGGTTGGCGAAGTCGGGGCCGATCCTAACCGATTTCTCCGATAGCGCGAACTAGCCCAGGATCATCACGTGCAGCTTGCGCGGGCCATGCGCGCCCAGTAGCAGCGTCTGCTCAATGTCGGCGGACCGCGATGCGCCCGTCACCAGGTTGAACGTGCGCGGCATCTCGCCCTTGCCAAAGGTCTCGCGAAGCCGCGCGAAGACCGTCTCGTAGTCTCCAGCAATGTCCTCCGCCCGGATGGCGATGATGTGGGTCTCGGGCAGGAAGTTGATCGTCGTCGGGTTCGAGGGGCCGGACGCCAGCATCAGCGTGCCGGTCTCCGCGACGCCGCCGAAGGCGCGCGACAGGCCGACGGCCTCGGTGCCGTCCGCCGGACCGATCTTGACGTCGACGGTGGACGCCTTGTCCCACGGCAGCCCGGAGAGAAGGTCGTCCTCACCGCGCACGATCTGCGGCGGCAGGTTGTGGCTCTTGAGGAAGTCCGCCACCCGCTCCGGCAGGTCGTTCGGCTCCGATAGCCGCTCAACCGTGGCGCTGACGTCTTCCAGCATCTTGGCAAACAGCTTGATGCGCTTGTCGTCCGGCAATTGTCCGCGCGCGGGGATAAGGCCGCGCGGCGCAGAATTGATCCGGTTCTCGACGCTCGCAAGCCGTGTCTTGTCGCCGGGCTGCGCGTGAAGCGAGCGGCGCACCGTGGCGAGGATCGTCTCGCGGCTGTTCATCGCGCGGCTCCCTTCGCGGCGCGCTGCTTGTCCGCCCACTGTTGCTGGAACGTCTTGCCCTGCGGCGCGGGCAGGTCGCGATACTTGGTCCAGCCGCCAGCCAGCGGCCACCACTTCAGTGCGCCCGTCTTGCGTCCGGCGAACGACATGGCGCGCATGCCGATCCCGGTCATGAACCTGTAGAGACGCGGCCGGCGCGCGGCATAGGCCCAAGCCTTCAGGCCCCAGCGCTGTGTTGCCGGCGACAGGTGGCGTTCGAACTCGCGCTCGCGCCAGTGCCGCATCATCTTCGGCAGTGGAATGCGCATCGGGCAGACGCTTTCGCAGCGCCCGCAGAAGGTCGAGGCATTGGGAAGTTGCCCGCCCTTGTCGACGCCGATCAGCGATGGCGTCAGCACCGAACCCATCGGACCGGGATAGACCCAGCCATAAGCATGGCCGCCGACGGCGTGGTAGACCGGACAGTGGTTCATGCACGCGCCGCAGCGGATGCAGCGCAGCATGTCCTGGAACTCCGAGCCGAGCATCGCCGAGCGCCCGTTGTCGAGCAGGATGACGTGGTACTCGTCCGGGCCATCGGGGTCCTCCGCTCGCTTCGGGCCGGTGGAGAGCGTGGTGTAGACCGAGAACTCCTGCCCCGTGGCAGAGCGCGCCAGCACGCGCAGGATCTGGCTCACGTCTTCCAGCGTCGGCACGACCTTTTCCAGCGAAGCCAGCACGATGTGGACGCGCGGCAGGATCTGCGTCAAATCGCCGTTGCCCTCGTTGGTGACGATGATCGAGGTGCCTGTCTCGGCCACCAGGAAGTTTGCACCCGTGATGCCGACATCCGATGTCAGGAATTTCTCGCGCAGGATGCCGCGCGCTTCCGCCAGCAGCGTCTCCGGCTCTTCCAGCTTGCGGTCGGCGGGAAGCGATGTGTGGACACGGCGGAAATCGGCCTCCACCTGGTCGCGGTTAACGTGGACGGCCGGCGCGATGATGTGGCTTGGATGCTCGCCGCGAAGCTGGATGATGTATTCGCCGAGATCCGTTTCGACGACTTCCTGGCCGTTGGCCTCCAGCGCCGGGTTGAGCGCAATTTCCTCCGAAATCATGCTCTTGCCCTTGGTCACGCGCTTGGCGTTCACCGACTTGCAGATGTCGAGGACGACGTTGCGCGCCTCTTCCGCATCTGCCGCCCAGTGCACCTTGCCGCCCGCCGCGGTGACGCGCTCCTCGTAGCGTTCGAGGTAGAGGTCGAGATGAGCCAGCGTGTGGTTCTTGATGTCGCGCGCACTGTCGCGCAGGTCGTCGAATTCCGGCAGCTTGGCGACGGCCTTGGCGCGCTTCTCGATGAAGCCCTTCTCGACATTGCCGAGCGCGCGCTGCAGGTCGGCATCCGCCATCGCGCCGCGCGCATTGTCCTTGAAGCTGGTCGATGTGATCTGCATCGCGTCCTCGTCA
Source organism: Tepidamorphus sp. 3E244 (assembly GCF_046159835.1). NCBI lineage: Bacteria > Pseudomonadati > Pseudomonadota > Alphaproteobacteria > Hyphomicrobiales > Tepidamorphaceae > Tepidamorphus > Tepidamorphus sp. 3E244. The sequence continues at coordinate 325,960 of NZ_JBJXCY010000001.1, forward strand.
GTGCCCGGCCGCTTGCCGGTTGAGCCAGCCCTCATAGGCCGGGCTCTTGGATTTCATGTCCTGGTAGAGCCACACCATCCGGTCGCAGAACCAGAGTTTCGCGGCCATGGAGATCGCGCAGCCCGCCACAACCGCCCAAGGCTCGCGCACGATGAGACCGTAGATCGCGAACGGCAGGCCGAGCGATGAAAGCGCCGTCAGAATGCGCGCTGCCGCTTCGTGGTGGACGGGAATCGGGATTGCCTCCCGGTTGAGCCAGACGCGCTCCCCGAAGGTCGCCCGCGAAGCCCAGTTGTCGTGGTTCATCGGTGGTGGAAAGGCGCGCGGGTTGATGAATGTCCACGCGATCAGCAATCCCGTGGGGATGAGGCACCACAGGCCGATCCACCAGTAGCTGTAGAGCGCCAGCAGCAGCGCCGGCAGCACAGGCACGCGCGTCCACACGCTCAGCGGGTTGGCATGGCGCGCCCACGTGGCGTCGCTCATCGCCATGCTCCGCTCGATGCCGCGGCCGAAGTTCACGACGGCTCCCAGTTCTCGTCGTCGGTGCCGGCAATCGGGGGGTCGTCGGTCATGCCCGCAAGCACTTCGGCAATATGGCGAACCTCGACCTTCAGGCCTTCGCGCTTGAGCTTGCCCGCCATGTTCATCAGGCAGCCCATGTCGCCCGCGCACAGGGTCTCGGCCCCGGTTGCTGCGATGTTGGAGGCCTTCTTGGCGACCATCGTGTTGGAAATGTCGGGGTACTTCACGCAGAAGGTGCCGCCGAACCCGCAGCAGACTTCGGAATCCTTCATCTCGGCAATCTTCACGCCGGCATTTTCCAGCAGGCGGCGCGGCTGGCGCTTGATATCGAGTTCGCGCAGGCCCGAGCAGGAGTCGTGGTAGGTGATGGTTTTCTCGTAGGGCGCGCTCTCGCGCATGTCCGCGACGTCGTGCAGGAACGACACCAGCTCGTGAGTCTTTGCCGACAGCGCGTCTGCGCGCGGTGCCCACTGCGGATCATCCGACAGCAGTTCCGGGTAGTGCTTCTTGATCATGCCCCCGCACGAGCCGGACGGCACGACGACGTGGTCGTAGTGCTCGAAGGCGGCGACAACCTGCCGGGCGATTTCGCGCGCGGTGTGGCGGTCGCCGGAATTGAAGGCCGGCTGCCCGCAGCAGGTCTGTTTCGCCGGAACCTCGACGCGTCCTCCGGCATCCTCCACCAGCTTCGCGGTGGCAAAGCCGACGCTGGGGCGGAACAGGTCGACAAGGCAGGTGACGAACAGCGCCACGCTGTCTCCGGCGGCAAAACCGCTGGCGCCGTCCTCGATTTCTGCGGATTTCGGGATACGTGCTGCGCTCTTGCGCCTGGCCATTTCGCTCAACCGTTCACTCGTCTCGGGCCCAATTGATCCCACGCTCGCCGCAAAACCTCAAGCACGGCGACGGGTTGGCGCCCTTCCAACAATGCATACATTGCGCATACGGAAAGTGGACTGTAGTGTTTTGGCGTCGGTTTGCTGATGCCGGGCCAAAAAAGCTCAAAAACGGGGAACACGTCCGGCTTCGGAAAATCGGAATGGCTTGAAATGGATCGTATCCGGGCGGCGCGCACGTGTCGTGTGGCCGCGAAATTCCGTTTCGGGAAACTGGCGATCAAGCCGGTCAGGCGGTTGGCCAACAAACCGCACCGGCGTCGGGAGGAAAACCATGAAGAAACTTCTCGCCACATCCGTGGTATCGATGTCCCTTGCTCTTGGGGCAGGTGGTGCGGCAAGTGCCGCGACTGCCATCGACTGGGATATGCAGTCGACCTACGCTTCCTCGCTCACCCAGCTTGGCACCATGGGCAAGGTCGTCTCCGACCGCCTGTCCGCGATGTCCGATGGCGAAGTGAACATCAAGTTCCAGGAGCCCGGCGCCATCGTGCCGGCACTCGAAACGTTCGACGCGGTGTCGTCCGGCGCGGTGCAGGCCGGCTGGTCCACACCCGGCTATTGGACGGGCAAGGACACCTCGCTCGCTCTCTTCGCCGCCGTGCCGTTCGGCCCCTCGGCGGGTGAATACTATGCGTGGTTCAAATTCGGCGGCGGCAAGGAGCTGTTCGACGAGATCTACCACCAGTACAATATCCACTCGGTCATCTGCGGCGTCATCGCGCCGGAAGCGTCCGGCTGGTTCCGCAAGGAAATCAACTCCGTCGATGATCTGAAGGGCCTCAAGATGCGCTTCTTCGGCCTCGGCGCGAAGGTGATGCAGAAGCTCGATGTCTCCACCCAGCTGCTTGCTGGCGGTGACATCTTCCCGGCTCTCGAACTCGGCACGATCGACGCCACCGAGTTCTCCATGCCGGCCATCGACCTGAAGCTCGGCTTCTACCAGGTCGCCAAGCACTACTACTTCCCTGGCTGGCATCAGCAGTCGACCATGTTCGAACTGATGATCAATCTCGACGAGTGGAACGCGCTGGACGACAGCACCAGGGCGATGATCGAGACGGCCTGCGAAGCCAACTTTGCCTATGGCCTGGCCGAAGGTGAGGCGATCCAGTTCTCCGCGCTGGAAGAGCTTCAGGAAAAGGGCGTGAACATCCACTCCTGGCCCCAGGAAATGCTCGACACCCTCAACACCACCTGGCTCGAGGTCGTGGAAGAGGAAAAGGCAGCCAACCCCAGCTTCACCAAGGTCTGGGAATCGCTGTCGGCATTCCGCGAGAAGTACAAGCTCTGGAAGGACCTCGGGTACCTGAAATAGGCCCGGCCCTGACAACTTGATGCTCTGGCCCCGCGTCGGTCTCAACCGGCTGACGCGGGGTCGTTTCGGAGTGCGGTAACGGCGGGTTTCCCGTCTTCCGCTCGCGGGGGGAAACGGCTCAATGGCAAACATCCTGGCGGTTGCCGGCCTTGTGCTGACCGTGGCGTCGCTGCTGGTCGCGCATCCACTGGCAAACATACTGCTTGGCGTGGCGCTGCTTTGTATTCTGGCGGCAGGCGTGCTGCGCGCGCGCGGCGCCCTCGTCATCATCGCGCTGGTCGCGGTGGCGGCGACATTCCTGACATCCTCGGACGGGTTCGGCCAGTTCCTGAAGGATTATGCGGGCGTCAATCCGCGCGGCTTCTGGCGCGGCAATTCCGAGCTCGTGGCGCTGGCCGCGGCTTTCATCATCATCGCGCTCTACATGGTGTTCGCCCGCATGGGTGCGGAAGGCTGGCCACGTTACGTCGTCGACACCACCCGCGACCTCGACCGCATCGTCGTCGGCGTCGGGCGCGTGGCCGCGTGGCTCTTCGTGCCAATGATGATCATCATCTTCTACGACATTTCCCAGCGAAAGATCATCGAGTGGGACAACGACTTCGTCACCTCGGTCTTCTTCCTTGATTCCAACAAGCTCCAGGAACTGGAGTGGCACCTGCACGCCACGCTGTTCCTGCTGTGCCTGGGCTATGCCTACGTGAAGGACGCCCATGTGCGCATCGAGCTGGTGCGCGACCGCATGTCGAACAACGCACGCGTCTGGATGGAACTGCTCGGCGTATGCCTGTTCCTGCTGACCTACTCGTTCCTGATCGTGAAGTTCGGCTACACGTTCGCCGAACGCTCCTGGAAGATTTCGGAAGTGTCGTCTGCCCAGACCGGTCTGACCCATCGCTGGATCATCAAGGGCATGATGCCGATCGGCTTCACGTTCCTCTTCATGGCCGGTCTGTCGGCTGCCTTCAAATGCATGGTGTACCTGTTCGGCCCGAAGGAACTGCGGCCGGAGGTGGATGAATACGCCATGACCCACCACGCCGACCTCAGACCCATCGAGGAAGAGATCCAGCCTGACGGGAGCACCCCATGACCTTCGTCGAGGCACTGCCGCTTCTGATGTTCTTCGCGCTGGGGACGATGCTGTTCACCGGCTTCCCCGTCGCCTTCATCCTCGGTGGCATCGGGCTGGGCTTCGCGTTCCTCGCGCAGGAACTCGGCGCCTTCAACATGGCCCGGCTCGCCATCCTGCCCAACCGCATCTTCGGCGGCACGATGGAAAACCCGGTCCTCGTCGCCATCCCCATGTTCATCTACATGGGCACGATGCTGGAGAAATCCGGCGTTGCGAAGGACCTGCTCAACTGCCTGCAGGTCCTGACCCGGCGTGTACCCGGCGGGCTGGCGCTCTCGGTCACGCTGATGGGCACCATCATGGCGGCGACCACCGGCATCATCGGGGCCTCGGTCGTCATGATGACGCTGCTCGCCCTGCCGGTGATGATCGAGCGCAACTACTCGCTGCCGCTGGCAACGGGCACCATCGCCTCGTCGGGAACGCTGGGCATTCTCATTCCGCCCTCGATCATGCTCGTCATCATGTCGGACCTGATGTCGATTCCCGTGGGCACGGTCTTTGTTGCGGCGATCATTCCCGGCCTGCTGCTGTCGGCGCTCTACAGCGGATACATCCTGATCCGCTGCGCGACCAATCCGTCGCTTGCCCCGCCGTTGCCCGACGATATCGGGCCGAAGACGCGCGGCGAGTTCTGGCTGATGATCGTGCGCAGCTTCGTGCCGCCGGTGCTGCTGATCACCATGGTGCTCGGCTCGATCTTCGCCGGCATCGCGACGCCGACGGAAGCCGCCGGTGTCGGCGCGGTCGGCGCGACATTGCTGGCGATCTTCAACCGGCAGCTGTCCTTCGCCGTGCTGCGCGAGGTGTGCGAACGCTCGGCCCTCACCACCGGCATGCTGTTCGGCATCTTCGTCGGCGCGACGTGCTTTTCGCTGATGTTCCGCTTCCTCGGCGGCGAGGCGCTGATCGACGAGTTCATCCTCCACATGGGCGTCGGCTCGTGGGGCATCCTCTTCGTGCTGATGGGAATGATCTTCGTGCTTGGCTTCTTCTTCGACTGGATCGAGATCACGCTCATCGTCCTGCCGGTCTTCGGCCCGGTCGTCAGCAAGCTCGATTTCGGCACCCACCTTGCGGGCTTCGAGGGTATCAGCGAGGTAGCGCTGATCTGGTTCACGATCCTCGTCTCGGTGAACCTGCAGACCAGCTTCCTGACGCCGCCATTTGGCTTCGCGCTGTTCTACATGAAGGGTGTCGCGCCGCCGCAGGTAACGATCCAGCACATCTACAAGGGCATCATTCCGTTCGTTCTTCTCCAGCTCGGTGGCCTGGCCCTGTGCATCGTGTTCCCGGCAATCGTGCTGTGGTTGCCGATGAAACTGCTGATGTGACCTGCGGCAACGCGCCTCTGGGCGATCAGCCGCAACGCGGTTGATTCGCTCCGCGGGTTGGCTGACGCTTCGCTCTTGAGCAATTTCGGGGGCTGTGCGGAACGTGGCACGCAAGACGACAAAGGCCGGCGGGCGCAAATCCGCTGGTGACGCCTTCATGGTGGAGCGGGTCTTCCCCGCGCACGAGGACCGCGCACACGTGCTGTCCGAGTTGCACGCTCGGCCCTTCCACCCGGAAGAGGCCCCGCGCCAGATATTCCACTTCGCACTGATGACGACCTCGGCGGAAGCTGACGCCCATCGCGACGCCCTGCAGAACCTGCTGTCGCTGCGCGGACTCGCCCCGCTGCCCGGCAACGCGCGCCACCACCGTATCACCATGAGCGGGGTGGTCATCCGCTGGGAGGCGCACACCGAGTTCACCACCTGGAGCTTTTCCCAGACGGACAAGGGCGTGATGGCCTTCGGCGACCCGCCGCCGCCCCAGGTCCGCGAGGTGCTGGAAGGCCTGCCGGGCAAGCTCATCGCGGCGGTGCGCGTGTCCCTGCGCGAGGCGCCGGGGCAGGACATGGAAGACGCCTTCGACTTCGGGTCGCTGTGCGTGTCGCGCGTCGGGGCGCGGGCGCGCGTTTGGACGGACATGAAGCCCGATGCCGCGGGCTTCGTGCGCTTCTTCATCGAGGCGACCGACATGCCGCCGGTCTATGCCGGCGCCCTGATCCAGCGGCTGCTGGAGATCGAGACCTATCGCAGTCTCGCGCTGCTTGGCCTGCCGCTGGCGCACAAGGTGTCGGGCAAGGTCAGCCGCATCGAGGAAGACCTCGCCAAGGTCACCGTCGAGATGCAGACGGCGTCGGGGCTGGAAGCCAACCGTGCGCTGCTCGACACGCTGGCGGCACTCGCCACCGACGTGGAGGCACTCTCTGCGGAAACCTCCTACCGCTTCAGCGCGGTCAACGCCTATTCGCGGATCGTGGAGGCGCGGCTGCGCGCGCTGGAAGAATCCGCCGAACCGGACGGCCCGACCATCGGCGCGTTCCTTGGCCGCCGTCTGGCGCCCGCGATGCGCACCTGCGAATCCATTTCCGGCCGCATCGAGGACCTGTCGGGCAAGCTGTCGCGCGCGGCGACCTTGCTGCGCGCCCGCGTCGACGTGGAACTGGAAAGCCAGAACCGCGACCTTCTGGAAACGATGAACCGCCGTGCCCGCCAGCAGCTTCGCCTGCAGCAGACGGTCGAAGGACTTTCGGTCGCAGCCGTCAGCTACTACGTGGTCGGGCTGATCGGGTATGTCGCCAAGGGTGCGGAAAAGTCGGTGCCGTGGCTCTCGTCACCGCTTGTCACCGCGCTCGCGGTGCCGGTCGTCCTGCTGGTTGTGTGGATGATCGTGCGGCGCATCCGCGCCAGCCATTCCGAGCACGAGGGCTGAAAGCGCGCCGCCTCGCCGCCTACTCGAAGGTTGCCAGGTAGGCGATGATGTCTTCGCGCTCCTGCTCGTCGTGCAGGCCGGCGAACGCCATGCGGCCGCCGGTGAGGAATGCGCGCGGATTGGCCAGATAGGCGTGCAGGTTTTCCCGCGTCCATGTCAGCCCGTTGCGGCGCGCCTCGTTCAGCGCGCGCGAGTACTCGAACCCGGACCGGGATGCGGCAGCAGAGCCGACAACCCCGTTCAACTGCGGGCCGACGCGATTGGCCGCGCCATCTCCGATCTCGTGGCACAGCGAGCACTTGGCAAAGACTTCCTGCCCGCGCTGGGCATCGCCGTCCGCATGTGCGGAAGCCGCACCCGCAAGCACGAATGCGCCTGCCATGAAAATGTTTCGGAGAGTCGATTTGGTCATGCCGCTTTCCTCGCAAATGGGCCGCAACTTCGAGGATCGGAGCGAAGACTAATCGGCTTTGGCGGCGGGAGAAACCCCCCGCCTGCCATGTCGTTCGTGTTGCGTGCCCTCAGGCCGAGATGGCCTGCTTCTCGTTCAGGCCGTCCAGGTTCAACCCGCGGTCCCAGTACGGCTCCGGGCCGTAGAGCTCGGCGAGGAAGTCGATGAACGCGCGCACCTTCACCGGCAGGAAGCGGCGGCTCGGGTACACGGCGTAGACGCCGACGCGGTGCGAGGCGCGATACTGCGGCAGGATCACCTGCAGCGACCCGTCCTCAAGCTGCGGCCCGACGTCCCATGTCGAACGTAGCGCGATGCCGAGACCGGCAATCAGCCATTCGCGGACAACTTCACTGGAGTTGGTCTGCATGTTGCCTGTCACCCGCTGCATGAACGGGCCGTCCGGACCCTCCAGACGCCAGTTGTCCTGGTGCGTGGCAAACAGGCAGTTGTGGCCCGTCAGATCGTCGATGGTCGTCGGCGTGCCGTGCTTCTTGAGGTATTCCGGCGCGGCGCAAATGACGCGGTGGTTGTCCGCCAGGCGGCGGGCGATCAGGCTTGAATTCTCAAGCTCCGCGATGCGGATCGCCATGTCGAAGCCTTCACCGACGATGTCGACGAAATCGTCCGACAGCATCAGGCTCAGGTTCAGGTCCGGGTTCTGCTGCATGAACCGGTTGATATAGGGCGCAATGTGGATACGCCCGAACGATGTCGGGGCGGAGACCTTGAGCGTGCCGCGCGGGCGCTGGTTGCGCCGCGAGACGTAGGATTCCGCTTCATCAATGGAGGCGAGGATCGCCACCACGCGCTCGTAGTAGCCCTGGCCTTCCTCGGTCAGCGCGATCTGGCGCGTGGTGCGCTGGAGCAGCCGCGTGCCGAGACGTTCCTCGAGGCGGCGGATGCGCTTCGACACGACCGCCGGTGAAAGTGCCATCTCGCGTCCCGCCGCAGACATGGAGCCAGCGGTCACGACACGCGAGAAAATTTCCATGTCGGTGAGATTGGTCATTTCGTCCCCATAACGCATGTTTCTTTTGTTGTATGTGGTATACCATAGCATTATGAACCTGTGGGAAACAATCCCAAGCGATTATCGAAACTGGTGGGTACTGGCTGGTACACCGTTTTGACAATTCTCACTTGGATGCGTGCGGCATGTGCCACACAATGGCAGGTAGGAAACGCCTGTGATTTGTGAGGGAGGCAGTCCATGTCGTTCATCGCCATGCCCGATCCGGATCCGGCCATCGTCGCACGTCGCGACGAGGTTGCTGCGCGGCTGCGCGCGATCGTGGGTGACGAGGGTCTGATCGTCTCCGAGGACGAGCGCCGCGCCTACGAGACCGACGCGCTCACCGCCTACCGCGCCATGCCATTGGCCGTCGTGCTTCCGGCCACGACGGAAGAAGTCAGCGACGTCCTGAAATACCTCAACGCAGAGGGCATTCCGGTCATCGCGCGCGGCGCGGGCACCTCGCTTGCCGGCGGAGCGCTGCCGAGCGAGGACGCCGTTGTTCTCGGCGTGTCGCGCATGGCATCCGTCCTCGACATGAACTTCGCCGACCGCGTCGCGACCGTGCAGGCGGGCATCACCAACATCGCAATCTCGCAGGCGGTCGCGCACGAGCAGTTCTTCTATGCGCCGGACCCCTCGAGCCAGCTTGCCTGCACCATTGGCGGCAACATCGCGATGAATTCCGGCGGTGCGCACTGCCTGAAATATGGCGTCACGACCAACAACCTGCTGGGCGTGAAGATGGTGCTGATGGACGGCACGGTCGTCGATATCGGCGGCCAGCATCTCGATGCCGCGGGCTACGACCTGCTCGGCCTCATCTGCGGTTCGGAAGGCCAGTTCGGCGTTGTCACCGAGGCGACCGTGCACATTCTGCGCCAAGCCGAGGGCGCGCGACCGGTCCTGTTCGGGTTCAACAGTCCCGAGGCGGCCGGTGCCTGTGTCGCCGACATCATCGGCACCGGCATCATCCCCGTCGCCATCGAATACATGGACAAGCCCGCCATCAAGGTCTGCGAATCCTTCGCCAATGCCGGCTACCCGCTGGACGTGGAAGCCCTGCTCATCGTCGAGGTCGAGGGCTCGGAGGAAGAGATCAAGGCAATGATCGCGCGCATCGTCGAGGTGGCCGCGCGGCATGGCTGCGACAACCCGCGCGTCGCCAAGAGCGAGGCCGAGAGCCTCGCCATCTGGAAGGGCCGCAAGTCCGCCTTCGGCGCGATGGGCCGCATCGCCGACTACCTGTGCATGGACGGCACCATCCCGACCGGCCGCCTGCCGGAGGTGCTGGTGAAGATCGGACAGATCTGCGAGAGCCACGGATTGAAGGTCGCCAACATCTTCCACGCCGGCGACGGCAACCTGCACCCGCTCGTTCTCTACGACATCAACAAGCCGGGCGAGCTGGAAAAGGCCGAGAAGGCGGGCGCGGAGATCATGCGCCTGTGCGTCGAGGTCGGTGGTTGCCTGACCGGCGAGCATGGCGTCGGCGTCGAAAAGCGCGACCTGATGCTCGACCAGTTCAACCAGACCGACCTGCACCAGCAGCAGCGGCTGAAATCGGTCTTCGATCCGGGCTGGCTGCTGAACCCCGCCAAGGTCTTCCCGCTCGAAGGGCGGCTTTCCTCGTGACGGCTGCGACCGTGACAGGCGAGGGGCTTCTTGCACCGGAAACCGAGGACGAGGTCGTCGCGGCGGTGCAGGCTGCGCGCCGGAAATCCGAGCCGCTCGAAATCCTCGGCGGCGGGACCAAGCGCTCTGTCGGTCGCCCGATGCAGACGGCGGCGAGCCTCACGACGAGAAACCTCACCGGCGTCACGCTTTACGAGCCAAGCGAACTTGTGATCCGCGCCGGGGCCGGCACGCCGCTTGCCGAAATCGAGGCGACGCTGGCCGAGAACCGCCAGCGTCTTGCATTCGAGCCGCCGGACTGGCGCGTCCTTTTGAAGAGCGACGGTACGCCCACCATCGGCGCGCTGGCTGCGGCCAACCTCTCCGGCCCGCGACGCATCTTTGCAGGCTCCGCCCGCGACGCGCTGATCGGCGTGCGCATGGTCACCGGGCGCGGCGAGGCCATCAAATCGGGTGGCCGGGTGATGAAGAACGTCACCGGCTACGACCTGGTGAAATTCTCGACCGGCTCCTGGGGGACGCTCGGCGTTCTCACTGAAGTGACGTTCAAGGTGCTGCCGCAGCCCGAAACCGAGACGACGCTCGCCTTCGAAGGGCTTGATGCGCACGCTGCCGTCACCTGCATGTCGGCAGCACTCGGCAGCCCGTTCGAGGTCAGCGGCGCGGCGCACTTGCCGGCGTCATCCGGTTCGCCCGCCCGCACGCTGCTGCGAATCGAGGGCTTCGGCGAACAGATGACCTATCGTTTCGGCCAGTTGAAATTGCTGCTTGCAGCCCATGGCACACCGGACCGGCTCGACGCGACGGCCTCGACCGCCGCTTGGCAGGCGGTGCGCGATGTCGAACTGTTTGCCGGCGAAGAAACGGCACTGTGGCGCGTTTCCGTGGCGCCCTCGCGCGGGCCGGATATCGTCGATGCGGCGGAAGGCGCTGGTGGCCGCGCGATGCTCGACTGGGGCGGTGGCCTCGTCTGGGCGGCGATGCCGTCAGACGGTGACGCGGGCGCATCCGCGCTTCGCGGCGCGCTCGCAGGCAGCGGCCACGCCACGCTGATCCGTGCGCCCGAGACCGTTCGCGCCGCAATCGACGTGTTCCAGCCGCAGCCAGCACCGGTTGCCGCTCTCAGCGAGGCCATGCGCCACGCCTTCGACCCCGACCGTATCCTCAACCCGGGCCGCATGTATGCCGGCGCGGCGGAGCACGCCTGACGCATGAAGACGAATTTCACCGAGACCCAGCTCGAAAACCCGGACGTCGCGGAATCCGAAAAGATCCTGCGCACCTGCGTCCATTGCGGCTTCTGCACCGCGACCTGTCCGACCTACCTGCTGCTGGGCGATGAACTGGATTCCCCGCGTGGGCGCATCTACCTCATCAAGGACATGCTGGAGAACGGTAAGCCGGCCAATGCCGACGTGGTCAAGCATATCGACCGTTGCCTCTCGTGCCTGTCCTGCATGACGACATGCCCCTCCGGCGTGCACTACATGCACCTCGTCGACCATGCCCGCCACCATGTCGAGGAAACTTATCAACGGCCCTGGCACGACCGCGCAATGCGCAACCTGCTGGCGGCGGTGCTGCCCTATCCGGGCCGGTTCCGCATGTCGCTGCTCGGGGCGTTCTACGGCAAGCCGCTTGTGCCGCTGCTGCGTGCAATCCCCGGCATGGAGCGCTTCGCGGCCATGCTTTCGCTGGCCCCGGCAAGGCTGCCCGCTCGCTCCTCACATGAAGGCGCGGCGCGGTTCGAGGCCGAGGGCACGCGGAAAAGCCGCGTCGCCATCCTGCAGGGGTGTGCGCAGCCGGTCCTGAACCCGGCGATCAATGCCGCCACCGTGCGTCTGCTCACGCGTCTGGGTGTGGAAGTCGTTCAGGCGGCGGGCGAGGGGTGCTGCGGTGCGCTCGTCCACCACATGGGCAAGACGGATGACGCGCTCGATTTCGCCCGCGCCAATGTCGATGCGTGGACAGCGGAAATCGAGAACGGCGGGCTGGATTCGATCATCATCACCGCGTCCGGCTGCGGCACCACCATCAAGGACTACGGCTTCATGCTGCGCCACGACGCGGCATACGCGGAAAAGGCCGCGCGCGTGTCGGCGCTGGCGAAGGACGTGACCGAGTATCTCGAAACGCTGGAATTGCCCGCGCCATCCAACCCGCTGAACGCCGTGGTCGCCTACCATTCCGCCTGCTCGATGCAGCACGGACAGCAGATCCGCGAAGCGCCCAAGACGCTGCTGCGCAAGACCGGGTTGACGGTGAAGGATGTGCCGGAAGGCCACATCTGCTGCGGTTCGGCGGGGACCTACAACATTCTCCAGCCGAAGATTGCCGAACGGCTCCGCGACCGGAAGGTCGCCAATATCGAGCGGCTGCAGCCTGATCTCATCGCAACCGGCAATATCGGCTGCATGGCGCAGATCGGGTCGGGCACCGGCATCCCGATCGTTCACACCGTGGAACTGATCGACCATGCCCATGGCGGGCCAATGCCGGAAGCGCTCGCTGCGGCTGGCATCCGTCTCGAAATCCCGGCCGCCGCGCAGTAGGGGAACGGGCCGGCATCACCGGCCCGGAAATCACTGGTACTTCAAGACGATGAGGCCTGAAGCCTCAGACGCCGAGGCGCTCGATGGCGCGGTCGAGGCGCTCCACCAGCGAGTTGGCATCGTCGCGCAGGCGCGAAAGTTCCTGCTTCAACAGCCGTGCATTCGTGTCGTCGGTGACCTCGGTCGGCGCCGTGCCCTGACCGGTCAGCAGCCATGTCGGGCTGACGGCGAGAACGCCGGCCAGCATCAGCAGGCGGTTCGGGCGCGGTTCCGCGCGGTCGTTTTCCCAGTGGCTCAACGTCGTGGTGCGCAAGCCCAGCCGGCGAGCCAGTTGCGCGACTGTCAGCCCCTGCGCGTTGCGAGCGCGCGTGATGCGTCCGCCAATCGTGTCTTCCATGAAGATTGCCTCACCTTCCAAAGATCCGTTCCTTCCAGTTATTGACGCAAGAAGGCTCGTTCCGATGCTCGCTGCGCGACGCAATTGCGCCAGTTCGCGGCGAGGGACGAGCCAAGGCATCGCATGACCCGTTGCCCGGGATGCTGCCCTTCGCGATGTATTTGTGCTGTCGGCAGCAACAATAGCGCATCGAGATGACAATGTCTCGTCGGCGGCGTTCGCAATTCCTGAACATTTTTCCTCAGCGCTGCGAGAACCATTGCTGATTCAGCAACAACGCGTTCTCGGGCGAACTGTTCATTGCGTCCCGCCGGATCCATATATGGCCGGGCAGCAACAACGGGAGACACACCATGAGCTGGCAACCCTGCCCCGACCCGCTGCCGGGCGACAAGAAAGCAAGTGATCTCATCGAAACGGTCATCGTGCCGCGAGCACGTGACCTCGGCGGCTTTTCCGTTCGCCGTGCGCTGCCATCCGGCAAGAAGCAGATGGTCGGCCCGTTTATCTTCTTCGACCAGATGGGCCCGGCTGAATTCGTGCTGGGCGAGGGCATCGACGTGCGCCCGCACCCCCATATCGGCCTGGCGACGCTGACCTACCTGTTCGACGGCTCCATCGTGCACCGCGACAGCCTCGGCACGGAGCTGACCATCGAGCCGGGCGCGGTGAACCTGATGACGGCGGGCAAGGGCATCGTTCATTCCGAGCGCACCGGCACCGAGCCGCGCAAGACCGGCGACAGCTTCGGCCCGGCGCAGCTTCTGGTGTTCAATCCCGGCGACGACATCACCGTGCGTGCGAAGTCCGACGCGCGCTTCGTCATCGTCGGTGGCGAGCCGATGGACGGCCCGCGCTACATCTGGTGGAATTTCGTCTCAAGCTCGAAGGAGCGGATCGAGCAGGCCAAGGAAGACTGGCGGCAGGCCCGCTTCGACACGGTGCCCGGCGAAAGCGAGTTCATCCCGCTGCCAACGCGCTGAGGAAAGACCCGATGTCCGACCCCGAACCCTTTGAGAAGACCCACAGGGACGGCAGCTTGTGGGCGCGCGGCCAGGTCATCGGCGACGTGCCGACCGGCTACTGGGAATGGTTCCGCAAGGACGGCACGAAGCTGCGGTCCGGCCATTTTGAAGATGGCGAGCAGGTCGGCGAATGGACCACCTACGACCGCAACGGCGCGGTCTACAAGGTGACGCGGATGCGGGCGCGCAAGGACCGCTGATCGTCCGCGCGCAGACACGAAAAAAGGCCGCGGCGGCGCCGCGGCCTTTCGAGTTGGTTTCGGTTCTGTCGGCGTCTAGTAGACCTTGATCTTCGCGCCGACTTTGACTTGGCTGTAGAGGTGGACGATGTCCTCGTTGCGCAGGCGGATGCAACCGGACGAAATCTCCTGCCCGATGGTCCACGGCTCGTTGGTGCCGTGCACGCGGTAGAGCGTGGACCCGATGTAGAGCGCGCGTGCGCCCAGCGGGTTGGCGGGACCGCCTTCCATGTGCGTGGGCAGCCACGGCTGGCGCTTGCGCATCTCCGGCGGCGGCGTCCAGCCCGGCCACTCGGCCTTGCGGGTGATGCGGTGCGTTCCGGTCCACTGGAAGCCGGGGCGGCCAACGCCGATGCCGTAGCGGATCGCCTTGCCGCCACCCTGCACGAGGTAGAGGTACTTCGCGGACTTGTCGATCACGATGGTGCCGGGCTTCTCGCCCGTATTGTAGGACACCACCCGGCGTTCAAACCGCGGGTTGAAGCTGCGACTGTAGGTGCCGGGTGCAGCCTGTCGCTGCTGGCGCTGCATGGGCGCTGCGGAACGGCCATAACCGCGAGACAGCGGCGCAGCCTGGCGGCGCGGCTGATACATGCGCGGCGCGCCGCGGGTTGCGGCCCGGGACCCATCGGACCCGAACAGCGAATTCATCAGCATCGGAAACGGCCCGTCATTGGCGCTGGCTTGCTTCGGCAAGCCGCCAAGAGCCGCCCCGAGCAGGGCGAGAACGAAAACACGCTTGAACACGATACGCATTACTCCAATTCGTGACTTCAAGTGCCGGAGACGAACGCCCCCGTCATTGATTGCGCAACCGATAGACACGGAACTGATCCCCCGATCACGTTGACCCAAAGCTTAAGTGCGCCCGCGCTTTTAATGGTAAATGCGCGAGTTACTTTATCGTTTCACGTTGTTTCAGGGTTGACGGTAGGTAAAGGCGGCGTTTGCACGCTTTTTACCTTAACAATTGGTGTGCAGCTGATCGTGGCGCACCGGGCAGCCCGTGGGGGCCGCCCGGTGGGATGTCTCAAGGCTATGCGAAAGCTGCTGCTTAAAGCTGCGGCTGCCAGGCGGCCAGCGCCAGCTGGTAGCCGTCGCCGTCCTTCACAATGTGCCCGGTGGCCGGGAACGGGAAGTGGTAGCCCGCGACGAGCATGTCGTCTTCGGCTGCCATGTCCAACATGCGCTTGCGCGTCTCTGCCGCCTTGTCCGGGTCCATGTCGAAGCGCACGTGCCAGTCCGGGTGGCGCACGAACAGCGCCGGGTGGTTGGTCGTGTCCGACAGCACCAGCATCTGCTTGTCGCCCGACGCGATGCGGAACGCGAGGTGGCCGGGCGTGTGGCCGAACGCACCGACCGCCGTGATGCCGGGGACCGCTTCGTCGCCGTCGTTGATCTGGCGAGTGGCGTCCTTGTAGGCGCCGATATTCGTGCGCGCCTTCTCGAAGCTCGGCTTCATGCCTTCCGGCGCGCTCGACATGTTGCCGTCATCGAGCCAGAAGGCGGCCTCGCCCTCGGGGATCACCAGTTCGGCATTCGGGAACGCCTTGGCGTTCATGTCGTCGATCAGCCCGCCGATGTGGTCGCCGTGGAAATGCGAAATCACCACCGTGTCGATGGAAGCCGGATCGATGCCGGCAGCCTCGAGGTTGGAGAACAGCTTGCCGCGCGTTTCGCCAGCGCCCGGTCCGTTGCCGGTGTCGATGAGCGTCGTCTTGTCGCCTGCCTTCACCACCATCGCGGTGAACGGGATGCTCATGGTCGCCGGGTCCATCAGTGCGCGCGCAAGCGCTGCCTGCACGTCCTCGATGGGCGCGTTCTTCACGAAGCCGTCCGGCAGCGGGAAGTTGGCAACGCCGTCGTTCAGCGCGATGCACTCGATGTCGCCGATCTGGTATTTGAAGACGCCGGCGGGTTTGCCGCCTGCCATGGCGTGGTTGTCGGCGCGTGCCTCACCCATGGAAAGTCCGAGCGGCAGGCTGGAAGCGGCGACAGTCAGAGCAGCCGCAGACATGATTTCGCGTCTATTCATAGTCATCGGGTTGTCCTCCCTCGATCGCCTGCGGATGGCTCGCGACTTTGATCGCTTTTCGGCCCCCGCCTCCGGACCCCGTGCCCGGCACCATGACGATGCGAAATGAGGTAAGGCGCAGCGCGATGTCGTCAACGCGGCGTTAAGGCCCGGATGCAATATTTCGGCATTGATTTCGGGATTTTGGGAGGCGGTCTTGGCTGCGGCTATCAAACGGTTTCGCATTGAGCAGGGTGAAGTAGCGGCGGTTCCCGTCGACCGCCTGGCCCAGAACCGCCACGACGAACTCGTCTCCCTGATCGAAAGCGTGCGCAAGGCCGTCACCGGCACGGTGGAACAGGTCAACGACGTCATTTCCACCGACATGCGCGACCAGATGGCGGAAGCGCGCAAGCTCAAGGTCGAACTGGACGAGATCCAGAAGGCAATCATGAGCACCAAGAAGGAACTGGCCACGCTGCATACCGGCTCCTTCCAGGGCGACGGCATGAACCGTGTGACCGACGAACTCGACGCCATCGTGTCGGGGACGGAAAACGCGACCGAAACCATCCTCGCGTCTGCTGAAATTATCGACAACCATGCCGGCGACCTGCGCGCCATGCTGAAGCGCGGCGCCAACGTCGAACTGGTCAGCGATATCCAGGACCAGATCGTCCAGATCTTCGAGGCCTGCAACTTCCAGGACCTCACCGGCCAGCGCATCACCAAGGTCGTGAAGACGCTGCACTTCATCGAGGACCGGGTGAACCGGATGATGGGCATTTGGGGCGGGCTGGACGCCTTCGCCGATGTCGCGCCAGACGCCCAGCCGGTGAAGGACGAGCAGGAATCGCTGCTGAATGGCCCCGCGCTGCCCGACGACGAGAGCCGCGTCAGCCAGGACGATATCGACGCCCTGTTCGACTAGGCCTGCGCGCGCACGGCGCACACAAGTTCCCCGCGCACTTGCCCGCACGGCCCATCTCGTCTAACCACTGCCCGGCATGTCGGCCACCTGCAAACGCGGGCGGCGCGGCAATCGTTTTTCACCGGTCACAGCAGCAAGAAGCGACGAGCCAGCCATGAGCGGCGCCAAGAAACAACGACGCGTTGCCGCGCGCCTGCCACGCGGATTTGTCGATCGCACCGCGAACGATCTTCTCGTTTCGCGCGCGATGCTGGACAAGGTGCGCGAGGTCTTCGAGCGATACGGTTTCGACCCCGTCGAGACGCCGATGTTCGAATATACCGAGGCACTCGGCAAGTTCCTTCCAGACACCGACCGGCCCAATGAGGGCGTGTTCTCGCTGCAGGACGACGACGAGCAGTGGATGAGCCTGCGCTACGACCTGACCGCGCCGCTGGCGCGCTACGTGGCGCAGAATTACGAAACCCTCCCCAAGCCCTACCGCAGCTACCGGCAGGGCTATGTCTTCCGCAATGAAAAGCCGGGACCGGGCCGCTTCCGCCAGTTCATGCAGTTCGATGCCGACACGGTCGGCGCGGCCTCCGTCGCGGCCGATGCCGAAATTTGCATGATGATGGCCGACGTGATGGAAGCGCTGGGCCTCTCCGGCCAGTATGTCGTGCGCGTCAACAACCGCAAGGTGCTCGACGGTTTACTTTTGGCCATAGGCCTCGATGGCGCGGAAAGCTCTGGAAAGAGGCTGACGGTCTTGCGGGCGATGGACAAGCTGGACCGAATTGGCATCGAGGGCGTGCACCAGTTGCTGGGCGAAGGCCGCAAGGACGAGAGCGGCGACTTCACAAAGGGTGCCCAACTCACTGAATTTCAGATTGATGCGGTACTCGATTGCTTGGGGCGCGCCGTCCTTGCAGACGTTATTTCTGACGAGGAAGCAGCTAAGCGTCCAACGGAAACGATGCGTTTCGAGGATGAAGGCACGATAGAGACGCGTGCTGTTACATCTGAGTCCGCAATTCACACACTTCGTTTGGTCGCTTCGCGGGCAGGAGAGAAGAACGACCTCCTCAGCGCAGGTATCAATGAGCTTGAGGAAATTTCCGCGCTCGTCCGAGCGTCTGGGTATTCGGATGACCAAATCCTGATCGATCCCTCTGTCGTGCGCGGCCTTGAATATTACACCGGCCCGGTCTTCGAGACCGAATTGACCTTCGAGACGGTCAACGAGAAGGGCGAGAAGGCCCGCTACGGCTCCGTCGCAGGCGGTGGCCGCTATGACGGTCTCGTCGCGCGCTTCATGGGCCAGCCGGTTCCGGCCACCGGCTTCTCGCTTGGTGTCAGCCGCCTGCAGGCCGCACTTGCAGCGCTCGGCAAGCTGGACGAGGCGCAGGCCGCTGGCCCCGTCGTCGTCACCGTCATGGACAAGGACCAGATCGCCAATTACCAGGCGATGGTCGCCGAGCTGCGCGGCGCCGGCATCCGCGCCGAACTGTTCCTCGGCAACCCGAAGCAATTCGGCAAGCAGCTCGATTATGCCGACCGTCGCGGCTCCCCTTGCGTCGTCATCCAGGGCAGCGCGGAACGTGAAAACGGCGTCGTCCTCATCAAGGACCTCGTGAAGGGTGCCGAAATCGCGAAAGACGTGACCGACCACGATGCCTACAAGGAAGCCTCGCTCGCCGCCCAGATCGAGGTGCGCCGCGAGGACCTCGTCGTCGAGGTGCGCAAGGTCCTGTCGGCGCACGGCGTCGGCGAAGTGGGAGGGGCATGAGCATGTCGCTGGAACGCTCCAACGCGCTGACCGGCATGATGCGCACGCTGGAAGAGGGTGGCTTCGACCGTGTCGATCCGCCGATCCTGCAGCCGGCGGAAGTCTTCCTCGACTTGTCGGGCGAGGAACTGCGCCGCCGCCTGTTCCAGGTGCAGGACCCGGCAGGCCGCGAACTGTGTCTGCGCCCGGACATGACGATCCCCGTCAGCCGCCATCACCTCGGCACCGGCGACCCGCTGCGCGCTGCCGACTACTGCTATCTCGGCCCGGTCTTCCGTCACCGTCCCGGCTCCGATGAGCCCGACGAGTTCATGCAGGCCGGCATCGAAAGCTTCGGCACCGAGGACTATGCCGCAGCCGACGCGCGCATCGTTGCGCTTGGCGTCACCGCGGCACGCGGCCTTGGCGCGCAGAACCTGACCTTGAAGATCGGTGACCCGACGCTGCTGCTCGGCTTCGTCGCGGCGCTCGACGTGCCTGCCGCATGGCAGCGGCGTCTGCGCTCCGCCTTCGGCACCGAGGGCGGTGTGAAGGGCATGTTGAAGAACGCCGGCGAGGAAGCGGCCGGGAGTGCTGCCTATGCCAGCGCGCTGGCCCGCCTCGATCCGCAGGCGGCCCGCTCGCTCGTCTCCGAGATGGTGGACATCGCCGGCATCGCGTCCGTCGGCGGACGCAGCGCCGATGAGATCGCCGAGCGGCTGATCGAACGCGCGAGCCTGTCGGGCGGCAATGCGCTGGACGACGGCACCCGCGAACTCATCACCCGCTTCATGGATATCGACGCCCTGCCGGAAGACGCGATGGCGGAGATTTCCACGCTCGCCGAGGAAGCCGATATCGACGCGGCCCCCGCGTTGGAAGCCTTTGCGGCGCGGCTCGATGCCATGAGCCAGGTCGGCATTGATGCGGCCAATATCCGCTTCTCCGCAAGCTTCGGGCGCCGGCTCGACTACTACAGCGGCTTCGTGTTCGAGGCGTCCGCGCCGAACATCGCCGCAGGCCCGGTTGTGGCCGGTGGGCGCTACGACGCGCTACTGGAACTGCTCGGCGCGCCCCAGCCGGTGCCCGGCGTTGGCTGCGCGATCTGGATCGACCGCGCCTTCGCGGCAGGAGGTTCCCGGTGAGCGATACCCTCATTCTCGCGGTCCCCTCCAAGGGCCGCCTGCAGGAAAACGCCGACGCGTTCTTCCGCCGCTCCGGCCTCGTCTTCACCCGCGCGCGCGGTGTGCGGGACTATCGCGGCCGCATCGCCGGCGTGGACTATGCGGAAGTGCTGTTTCTTTCGGCTTCCGAGATTGCCGGGGAGCTGGCGCGTGGCAACGTGCATCTCGGCGTCACCGGCGAAGACCTGATCCGCGAGAACATCACTGACGCCGACGACAAGATCGCCTTCGTCACGCCGCTCGGCTTCGGCCACGCGCGCGTCGTCGTGGCGGTGCCGCAGGTCTGGATCGACGTCGACAACATGGCGGACCTCGCCGACGTGGCGCAGAGCTTCCGCGCCCGCCATGGCCGCAGGCTTCGGGTCGCCACGAAATACGTGAACCTGACGCGCGCGCATTTTGCCGCGAATGGCGTGACCGACTACCGCATCGTGGAAAGCCTCGGCGCGACCGAGGGCGCACCGGCATCGGGTGCCGCCGACCTCATCGTCGACATCACCACCACCGGCGCGACGCTGGCCGCCAACGCGCTGAAGGTCCTGAGCGACGGCGTCATGCTGGCGAGCGAGGCCAATCTCGTCGCTTCGCTAACCGCCAGCTGGTCCGACAGCACAAAGGCCGCGCTGACCGAGATCCTCGACCGCGTCGCGGCGGAAGAACACGCCCGCACCACGCGTGAAGTGCGCGCCGTCTTCGCCTTCTCGCGCAGTGCCCAAAGCGCGCAGACGCAGGTGAGCGACGAACTCGGCATCGATGCCATGTTGCCGCCCAATGACGGTGTTGTGGTCTACGAATGCGCTGCCGACGATGTCTGGCGGCTCGTGCGCCTGCTCAAGGCGCAGGGCGCGCGCCACGTTTCCGTGCGCGGGCGCGACTATGTCTTCACCGCCGAGAACCCGCTGATCGCAAGGATCGGCACGCGGATCGGCCTGTCGGGCTGACGTCCGGCCCAACGCAAGCGAGAACGCCATGTCTTCGACCATCCGCCCGTCCCGCCGGAGCTTTGCCCTCGGCCTCACGGCCTCGGTGGCAACGCTGGCGACAGGTACCCTCGGTGCGCCCCATGTCGCGCGCGCCGCAGCCGGTCTCGCCCCGCTCATCGGCTCGATGCTGATGCTGGGTTTCCTCGGGGCCGACCGCTCCGCCGCGTGGGCGCAGCGTCTTGCGCGCCAGGTCGGCGCGGGCGAAGCCGGCGGCGTCGTGTTCCTCGGGCACAATTTCAAGTCGAAGTCCGGCGTCGAGGGCCTTGCCAAGATGTTCGCGGAAGCAAATTCCGGCACCAAGGCGCTGATATCGCTCGATCAGGAAGGCGGCGCGGTGCAGCGCCTCGGCAGCAAGCTCGGCTACCGCTCGATCCCGCGCGCCCGCGAGGTGGCGGCCTCCATGTCGCCGAAGCAGGCGCAGGCGCTCTATGCATCCATGGCGTCCGAAGTGCGCGCGGCGGGGTTCAACTTCAACCTCGCGCCCGTCGTTGATCTCGAGGTGGACCCGGCCAACCCGGTCGTCGGCAAGTGGGGTCGCGCCTGGGGCCGCGATGCGCAGACGGTCACCACCTATGCCCGGGCATTCCTGAAGGGCCATCACGGCAAGGGCGTCGCCTGCGCGCTGAAGCACTTCCCCGGCCACGGCTCTTCGCGCGGCGACAGCCATGACGGCTTCGTCGACATTTCCCAGACGTGGTCGCAGGCCGAGTTGCAGCCCTTCGCGGATCTCGCCGGCGAGGCGGACGCCATCATGACGGCGCACCTCTACCACAGCGGTTTCGTGGGCGAGGCCGACGAGCCGGTGACCCTGTCCCAGCGCGCCATCGAGGGCGTGCTGCGCGGCAATCTCGGCTATCGCGGCATCGTCATCACCGACGATCTCGACATGGGCGCGATCCGCAAGCGCTACGCGCTGGACGAGGCGGTGGTTCGCGCCATCGCGGCAGGCAACGACATCATCATGCTGTCGAATTCCGCCAAGCCGGACGAGAACCTGCCCGCTCGCATGATTGCGACGGTGAAGGCTGCGGTGGATGACGGGCGCATTTCGCGCGGCCGCATCGAGCAGGCGCACCAGCGCATCGTCGCGATGCAGGGAACGCTGGGTTAAGTTAAGTAGCCCTAGCGCCGGGTGGAAAACTGCGCGCGCAGCGAAAAGCCTGAATCGTCTTCATCGCCGGAAAGGCCTGCCACAAGTGCGGCGTCATAGCCGCGGTAGTGCGCGGTGACGCCGGCGCCTGCCGCCCAGTACGCTCCGTCGATATCGTCCCCGCCGCGAACCTCGCCGATCAGCCCCCAGCGTTCGTTCAGCGCATGGGTGACGCCGATCCGGCCCGATACGTTCTCGTAAACATCGGTATAGCCGGCGGACGCCGACAGGATTGTGTCCGGTGCAACCCGCCACCAGCCTTCCGCCAGAACCGAAGCGCCGAGTTCGGTGCCGTGCTTGCTCTGGGTGGGGGCGGCATCGTGATGCTCGCCCGATATCCCGGCATACAGCGTGAGGCCATGATTGCCCCACCAGTGCGCCCAACCGATCAGCGCGTGGCCGGCCTGCTTTGCTACCCATGTCCCGTCATCAAGCTTGTAGTCGCCCGCACCGCCATAGGCGCGCAGCCGCAGACCCGGCGTGTCCAGCCCGCCGAAGGGCGCGACGATGACGCCGGAATACAGAAAGCGGCTGGTGACGGAAAGTTCTGCGCCCGAGAAGATTTCGAAGCGCGGGTCCTGCGCAGCCGATGGCTGCGCGAGCGCGCACGGCGCAAGCGTGGCAGTGGCAAACACCGCCTTGAGCATTCGGCTCCGCGCGACAATCAAGCGTCCAGTTCCCCCAGGCAATGGAACTGACCCTAGGGCAGCAAAACCTTTGGCGCAAAGGAAAAAGTTTAGTCGTCGTCGGGATCGTCGCGAACGCTCTCGATCCAGTTGCGGATCGCGGTAAGTTCCGGTTCGCGCACCTCGTGGCCGGCTTCCAGCAGTTGCGCGGACACCTTGCCGCCGCGCTGGCGCAGCCGCTGTACGATCTCCTGCACGTGGTCTGTGGGCACGATGGGGTCGCGCCGCCCATATGTGATGAGCACGGGCTTGTTGCCGAGCGCGCGTTCGCCCTCCGGCTCGTAGGGCAGCAGCGGGTGCATCAGCACGGCGGCGTTGATCCGGTCCGGTTCGGCATAGAGCAGGTTGCCGATCAGGTTCGCACCGTTGGAATAGCCGATCGCGATCGCGTTTTCCCGCGCGCGACCGTGCTTCTCCAGCAGCGTGTCGATGGCATCGGCCACGCGGTAGGTGCGCAGCTTCAGGTCATCCATGTCGTAGATGCCTTCGCCGGTGCGACGGAAGAAACGCAGGTTGCCGTTCTCGTCCACGTCGCCCTTCAGCGCGATCAGTTCCGCACCCGGCGCAACCAGCCGGCCAAGCCCGATGAAGGACGTGTGGTCTCCCCCCGTTCCGTGCAGCAGGATCAGCGTCAGCGGGTTGCCCGGCTCGGCGGCCTCGTGGGCATAGGTGTAGCCACCGGCCTTGTGTTCTTCGCTCATGGGGAAATGTCCTGGAATGCTAGTAGCCCGGCAGCACGATGACGGCCGGCGTATCGGGAAGGTCGCGCAGCGACACGGTGATGGTGGGCGTGTCGCTGTATTCGACGCGAAAGCCGTCCTTCATGCCCTCGACGAACCGTTCGAGCGTGTAGGACCCAAAGAAGTGCATGGGCAGCACGATGCTTGCACGCAAGTCCTGCAGCACGCCGATCATCTCGCCCTGCGCCATGGTGTAGCTGCCGTCCACCGGCACCATCACCACGTCGAGCCGCCCGATCTTGGCGCGCTGGGAGGCGGACAGTTCGTGGTGGAGGTGGCCAAGATGGCCGATGCACAGGCCCGCAACCTCGAAAATGAAGATCGAATTGCCGTCGGCCATGGCACCGACCTCGAACCCGCCGCGAATATCCGTCGTCACGTTGCGGATATAGACGTCCTCGAGCTTCATGCGATGGCGCGCGGGCTCGCCGCCTTCGCCCCAGCCGCGCAGGACATGCGGGATGGCCGGGTCCGGGCTCAGCGTGTAGTGGGTGTGATGCGCCCGGTTCATGGTCACCACGTCCGGGGTGCGGCCCTCGCCGGTACGCCCGTCGAAATCGGTGGCGATCACCACGCCCCCCGCTGTCTCGATGCGGAAGGTCGAATGGCCGACAAAGGTGATGGTGACGTCACCCGGCTCCATCGCGACCGGGGTGAGGGATGCGTATTGCACGCCGCCTAGCCCCCGCGCGATTGCCAGGCATTGGCTGATCGGTTCTTCGCTATCGGGCAACTGCCCTTGCGCGCGTGCGGTGGCCGCCGTGCAGAACACGGCAAGCCCGAAAATCAGGCTGCTCAGGTATCGCATCGGGTGGACCTCCCGCACCCAGTCTAAGCTGCACGCGCGCTCAGCGCCAAATCATTCAAGCACGTCAGACGATCCCGTGATCGGCGAAGGGCAGGGTGGTGATGCGCTCACCGCCCGATGCCGCAAACGCATTGGCGACAGCCGGCGCGATGGGCGGCAGGCCCGGCTCACCGACGCCCGTCGGGTCGGCGGTGGACGGCAGGATGTGCACCTCGACCTGCGGCATGTCGCTCATGCGAAGCGGCAGGTAGGTGTCGAAGTTCCCGTCCTGCATCTCACCGCCGCTCACCGTGATCTTCTCGCGCATCGCAGCGCCAAGGCCCATGCCGATGCCGCCCTGCATCTGGGCGGCGATGATGTCCGGGTTGACTGCCAGCCCGCAATCGACGGCGCAGACGACCTTTTCGACCTTGAGCGTGCCGTCAGTGACTGAGATTTCCGCAACCTGCGCCACGTAGGTGTCGAAGCTCTTGTGGACGGCGACGCCGCGGAAGCGCCCTTCGGCGGGCGCGCTGTCCCACCCGGCCTTCTCGGCGGCGAGTTCCAGCACGCCGCGTTCGCGCGCGCCGGCCTTGAGCAGCGACAGGCGGAACGCGACCGGGTCCTTGCCCGCGGCCATCGCCAGTTCGTCGATCATCGTCTCCATCACGTAGGCCGTGTGGGTGTGGCCAACCGAGCGCCACCACAGGACCGGCACGCCGGATTCGACCTCGAACAGCTCGAACCGCGCGCGCGGCACGCCGTAATAATTGGGGTGGGCGCCTTCCATCATGGTGAAGTCCGGGCCGCCCTGCATCATGCCTTCAAAGCTGGTGCCACGCAGGATGGACTGGCTGGCGATCTTGTGGTCCCAGCCGACGATGTTGCCATCGCCGTCAAGCCCGGCACGCACCCGGTGGATGACCATCGGGCGGTAGTAGCCGCCGCGCATGTCATCCTCGCGGGTATAGACGAGCTTCACCGGCACGCCCTTGCCGTGTGCCTTGGCGATCTCGGCGGCCTCGACGTTCTGCTGCGAGGTCGGCAGCGCGCGCCGCCCGAAAGACCCGCCCGCGAAGAGGGTTTCGACACGCACCTTGTCGGGTGTCAGCCCGAGCGTCGCGGCAACCGCGCCCTGATCGACGGTCTGGATCTGCGAACCGGTCCACAGCGTCGCCCCGTCTTCGCCGACCTGCACGATGGCGTTCATCGGCTCCATCGCCGCGTGGGCGAGGAACGGGAACACGTATTCCCGCTCAATGATGGTCGCGGCACCGGTGAGGGCATCGGCCACGCCTTCATCGTCCCGCAGGACGGTGCCTTCACCGTCCATAGCCGCGCGGTAGGCGGCGGCAAGTTCCTCGCTGCCGCGCGTCTCGGCCTCGGTTTCGTCCCACGCGATCTCGAGTGCCTCGCGGCCCTGGATGGCGGCCCACATGCTGCTGGCGATCACGGCGACGCCGTGCGGCACGTGCACGACGGCATCGACACCCTTCACCTCTAGCGCGGCGGCGTCATCGACGGCTTTCACCGTCGCGCCGAATTTCGGCGGATGCGCGATGACGGCGGTCATCATCCCGTCGAGGTGCAGGTCCTGCGTGTAGATTGCGGTGCCGTTGGACTTTGCCGGTGTGTCGAGCCGCTTGAACTCCTTGCCGATGTATCGGAAGTCCTTCGGGTCCTTGAGGACGGAATAGTCCGGCACCGGCTGCTTGGTCGCCGGTTCGGCCATCTCGCCGAAGGTCGCCTGCATACCGCCGGGATGGGAGATGATGCCGTTCTCGATACGCACTTCGGCGACCGGCACGCCCCACTGCTTGCCGGCAGCCGCCAGCATCATGTCGCGGGCATAGGCACCGGCGCGGCGGTACTGCTCGAAGGAGTTGGCAATGGCGCTGGACCCGCCCGTCCCCTGGATGTTGCCCCACGCGAGGTTGGCATAGAGCGAGGCATCGGCGGGCGCGAATTGCGGTCGGATCTGGTCGTGGGCGGCATTGAGCTCTTCCGCCACCAGCGTCGCGAGGCCGGTATAGACGCCCTGTCCCTTGTCGAGATGTTTGATGAACACCGTGACCGTGGAATCGGGATTGATCGCCACGAACGGGTTGAACCACGTGGCTCCGTTTTCGGTGGCAGCGGCAGCCGGCGCGGGCAAGTGCGCGCCGATGACGAGGCCCGCCCCGGTTCCGAGCGTCAGCTTCAGGAAGCTGCGGCGCGAGCTTTGCGTGGCGCGGCGAAAATTCTGCATGATGTGCTTGTTCATGTGTCGCCCCCTCAGGCTTCCATCAGGTCGGCTGCGCGGTGTATTGCGGCACGGATGCGGGCATAGGTGGCGCAGCGGCACAGGTTGCCGTCCATCGCGCTATCGATGTCTTCGTCGCTGGGCTTCGGCGTCTCGGTGAGGAGTGCTGCCGCCGACATCAGCTGCCCGGACTGGCAGTAGCCGCACTGCGGAACGTCCATCTCGATCCAGGCCGCCTGCAACGCGGACATGGCGGCGCTGTCGGAGCCTTCGATGGTGGTGATCTCCGCGCCTTCCACGTCGCCGACGAAGGTCTGGCAGGAGCGCGTCGGCGTGCCATCCACATGCACTGTGCAGGCGCCACACTGGGCAAGCCCGCACCCGAACTTCGTGCCGGTCAGCTTCAACTCGTCGCGGATCACCCACAGGAGTGGCGTTTCCGGTTCGGCATCCACGGATGCTTCTTCACCGTTGATTTTAAGCGTAATCATCCAGCTGTCCCCGCTGCGATATGTCTGAAGATGGGCGCGCGAAGCTGTCCGGCGCGCCACGGGAGCAGAAATAGGTGCGCCGCTCGGGAAGGGAACAGGCGTGGCAGCGTGTGGGGGAGCAGAAAAGAGAAAACCGGCTGACTCGGGGGAAAGTCAGCCGGTTCTGGCGCGGTTTAGCTGGAGGCGGGGCCGCGCGGGTCGGCGAAACTGAGGGGGCATGTTCGCCGCGGGGTGCACCGAAGAAACGCCGCATCTGCCGATTTGGTTCAGGCCGGGTGCAAGATTTTTTTAACAACCTCCAAACGGCCCGGATTTCTGCGGTTTGTTACGAGCCGTCCGCGCAAAAAGAAAGGGCAGCCGAAGCCGCCCTTTCGAACTCTCGCGAAGGGGTTGGACTCAGAAGTCCATGCCACCTGCCGGACCGGCCAAAGGCCGGACCGCCACGTCCAAAGAGATGGGTGGCTGTATGGACTTCCCGTCCACGCAAAAAGAAAGGGCGGCCGAAGCCGCCCTTTCGAACTCTTGCGAAGGAGGTGGACTTAGAAGTCCATGCCACCTGCCGGACCGGCCAAAGGCCGGACCGCCACGTCCAAAGAGATGGGTGGCTGTATGGACTTCCCGTCCACGCAAAAAGAAAGGGCGGCCGAAGCCGCCCTTTCGAACTCTTGCGAAGGAGGTGGACTTAG
>NZ_JBJXCY010000001.1:353649-1840886 GCF_046159835.1 Tepidamorphus sp. 3E244
AGAAGTCCATGCCACCCATGCCACCGCCCGGCATAGACGGAGCGCCGCCATCCTTCTTCGGCACCTCTGCAACCATCGCCTCGGTGGTGATGAGCAGGCCGGCAACCGAAGCTGCGTCCTGAAGGGCAGTGCGAACGACCTTCGCCGGGTCGATGATGCCCATCTTGATCATGTCGCCATATTCGCTGGTCTGGGCGTTGTAGCCGTAGTTGGCCTTGTTCTCTGCGAGAACCTTGCCAACGACCACGGAGCCTTCGTCACCGGCGTTTTCGGCGATCTGGCGGATCGGAGCCTGCAGGGCACGGCGAACGATGTTGATGCCGGCTTCCTGGTCTTCGTTGGCGCCCTTCGACTTGATCTGGGTGGAGGCACGCAGCAGCGCGATGCCGCCGCCGGGAACCACACCTTCTTCAACGGCTGCACGCGTGGCGTTCAGCGCATCGTCGACGCGGTCCTTCTTTTCCTTCACTTCGATCTCGGTGACGCCACCCACGCGGATGACCGCAACACCGCCGGCGAGCTTCGCCAGGCGTTCCTGCAGCTTCTCGCGGTCGTAGTCCGAAGAGGTCTCTTCGATCTGCGCACGGATCTGGCCGACGCGGCCTTCGATGTCTTTCTTGGCACCATTGCCGTCGACGAGCGTGGTCTCTTCCTTGGTGATCTGCACCTTCTTGGCGCGGCCGAGCATGTCGAGCGTGACGCTCTCAAGCTTGATGCCGAGATCTTCGGAAACGACAGTGCCGCCGGTCAGGACAGCGATGTCTTCGAGCATGGCCTTGCGGCGATCGCCGAAGCCCGGAGCCTTGACGGCAGCGACCTTCAGGCCACCGCGCAGCTTGTTGACGACGAGGGTCGCCAGCGCTTCGCCTTCGACGTCTTCTGCGATGATGAGCAGCGGGCGCGAGGACTGCACGACGGACTCGAGCACCGGAAGCATGGCCTGCAGGTTCGAGAGCTTCTTCTCGTGCAGCAGGATGTACGGGTCTTCCAGCTCGCAGATCATCTTGTCGGCGTTGGTGATGAAGTACGGCGACAGGTAGCCGCGGTCGAACTGCATGCCTTCGACGACTTCCAGCTCGGTCTCGGCGGTCTTGGCTTCTTCAACCGTGATGACGCCGTCGTTGCCGACCTTCTGCATCGCCTTGGCGATCATGTCGCCGATTTCCTTCTCGCCATTGGCGGAGATGGTGCCGACCTGCGCGACTTCCTCGGAGGTCTTGATCTTGGTGGACTTCTTCTGGATTTCGGCCACGACCTCGGCAACGGCGAGATCGACGCCACGCTTCAGGTCCATCGGGTTCATGCCGGCGGCAACGGCCTTGGCACCTTCCTTGACGATGGACTGGGCCAGGACGGTTGCCGACGTGGTGCCGTCACCGGCGATGTCGTTGGTCTTGGAGGCAACCTCGCGCAGCATCTGCGCGCCCATGTTCTCGAACTTGTCTTCAAGCTCGATTTCCTTGGCGACGGTGACGCCGTCCTTGGTGGTGCGCGGTGCGCCGAACGACTTGTCGATGACAACGTTACGACCCTTCGGGCCGAGCGTCACCTTGACGGCGTTGGCGAGGATGTCGACGCCGCGCAGCATGCGGTCGCGCGCGTCGGTTGAGAATTTAACTTCTTTCGCAGCCATGTTACTGGTCTCCGTGCGTTACTTGCGGTTTCGGCTGGCGGCCATCAGGGATGTGCCGGCGTGTTCCGCAACTTGAAAGTTCGCGTAATCGTGTCAGGCGGCGGCTGATGCGCCGCGCTGTTCGTCGCGTGGCGTCAGGCGGCTTTCTTCTTGCCGGACTTCTTCGCCTCAACGACACCCATGATGTCGGACTCTTTCATGATGAGAAATTCGGTACCGTCGAGCTTCACCTCGGTGCCCGACCACTTGCCGAACAGGATGATGTCGCCGACCTTGACGTCGAGTGCGATGCGCTCGCCCTTTTCGTCACGATCGCCCGGGCCGACGGCCACGACTTCGCCCTGCTGGGGCTTTTCCTTGGCGGTGTCGGGAATGATGATGCCGCCGGCGGTCTTGGTGTCTTCGTCGGTGCGCTTGACCACCACGCGGTCATGCAGGGGACGGAAGTGCATGGGAGACGTCTCCTCTGAAACTGTCAAATAAGCCGAAATCGGATGAGAAGACTGATTAGCACTCTCTTGAGGTGAGTGCTAACAGCTGGTCGCCGATGTAAGATCGGTGCCGCAAACTGTCAAGGGATTGCAATCGGAAAAGATCGGGCCGGTTAACGCGTCACGCGCCTTAAAACGGCGGTCCGCTGCCGGTTGTCAGGCGCTCAGCGCCGGTTCGCCGTCCCATGCCATCTTCTTGCGATAGATGGTCGAGGCGCTGATTCCGAGCGCGGCTGCTGCCTGCCCCACGTGCCCGCCGCAGGCTTCGAGCGCCTGTTCTATGATGCGCTTTTCCTGCATCCAGAACGGCTCGATGGGGTCCGATGCCATTTGCGGCATGTGGCCGCTTGCCGGTCCGCCGCCGTATCCGCCGACCACCCGCAAGGGCGAAAGTTCGGCGCGGGTGGCGTCATACAGGGCAGGGGCCGATGCCGCAACACCTTCACCGGTATGGGCGAGTGCCAGCGGGATCATGTCCTCGGCCACGGTCTCCCCGTCATGCATGACGACGATGCGGTGCACGAGGTTTTCCAGCTGGCGCACGTTGCCGGGCCAGTCGTAGGAGGCCAGGAACCGTTCCGCCTGGGGCGAGAAGCCCGAGAAGTGCCGGTTTTCCTCTTGCGCAAAACGCGTCAGGAAGGCGCGCGCCAGTGTGAGGATGTCGTCGCCGCGTTCGCGCAGCGGCGGAATGTGCAGCGGCAGCACGTGCAGCCGGTAGAACAGGTCCGGCCGGAAGCGCCCGTCGCGCATCTCGGTTTCCGGGTTGCGGTTCGTGGCGCACACGATGCGCACGTTGACGGCTTCGTCCGCCGTCGCGCCGACCCGTCTCACCGCGCGGGTTTGCAGCGCGCGCAGCAGCTTGGCCTGCAGCGAGAGGTCCATCTCGCAAATTTCGTCGAGGAACAGCGTGCCGCCGTCGGCCAGCTGCATGGCGCCGGGCTTGTCGTCGCCGGCGCCGGTAAACGCACCGCGCACGTGGCCGAAAAGTTCGCTCTCCATCAGTTCGTGCGGGATGGCGGCACAGTTGATGGCGACGAACCGCTCCGGGTCGCGGCCGGAATTTTCATGCAGGGCACTGGCGCACAGTTCCTTGCCGGTGCCGCTTTCGCCGGTGATGAAGGCCGGTGCGCTGGACGGCGCGATGCGGGCGATCTGCTTGTAGAGGGAGACCATGCCCGGGGCGCCGCCGATGAAGGGATTGCGCATCTCGCCGCTGGCGCTGGCAGGACGTGCCGCCTGGTTGCGCGCCGCCGGGACGGTTTTCGGCTTGTCGCCGAGGCGCTTGAACAGGCGCTGGACGAGGGTGTCGGCCTTGGCGGGCTGGAGAATGAAGTCGCTCGCGCCGCGGCGCATGGCATCAACGGCAAGGTTCACCGATCCGCCCGCTGCAAGCGCCACCGGGCTGGTGCCGAGCTCGACGAGTTTTTCAAGCAGCAACAGGTCGCGTTCACGCCCGGCCTCGATCTGAACGAGGACGATATCGGCCTCCAGGCGCGGCAACATGGCGATATCGGCCGGGCGCACGGTCATGAGGTCGATTGAGGCAGGCGCGGTGGCAGCCTCGATCCAGCGTTCCATAGCCGGGTCCAGTGTCACCAGCGCGAGGCGCATATTTTTCGCTTGCGAAGCGGAAATCATCCGCGATCTTTCTCTCGATTATGCGCAACCCGCTGAATTCCGGGCTTTTCGCGTTGTGCTTTTGAAAGAATGACCAAACAGGGTAAAGAAACGGTTGTCTGAGCCGCATCCTGACGCGTTTTTCGTTACCGCCTGTTCCACTTGTGACTGCCGTGGTTTACTCGTGGCGCGGGTGCAGTCCGGCAGCCAAGTGCGCTAGATTGCGGCTGAGGCTCGATTCGCGGCGCACGCTCTTGCCAGCAGCGCCGGCAATTCAGGTGGGGTTCGGGACACCAACATGGCACGGTTCATGCCCTGGCTTGTCGCCATGTCGATAGTCGTCATCGCTGCATCGCTTTCGGCTGTGCTTTATACCTCCGCCGGCCTTGGCATGGTCGAGGCCGCATGGATCGGCGTCGGCGTCTTCCTCGTGCTCGTCGTCGTCCAGTTGATGGCGACCCGCAGCAAGGATGCTTCCACCCTAACCAACCGCATCGACGATATCGGCGGCGCCTCCGGCAAGGTGCTGCGCGAGATCGAGAGCCTGAGCCTGCGCATTGCCGACCTCGAGGTCGCGATGGCCCATCGCATCGACGACACCTTGCAGGAACGCCTGACCCCGGTCGTCGAGGAACTGTCCCGCGTGTCGGACCAGCTGACGATGGTCTCCGTCACCCAGCGCACCCCCGCAGACATTGCCGCCGACACGGCCGATGCCGTTGACCGCGACATCGCCGAGGCGACCCGCCCGGTGGTCGACAAGTCCAAGGCGAAAGCCCCGACGCGCTCCGCAGCCTTTGCCGGAACGTCGGACGAGGAAATGAAGTCGCTGGTGCGCGAGGCCGTCGAGGCCGGGCGCATCGAGGTGCATCTACAGCCGATCGTGACGCTGCCCCAGCGCAAGGTGCGCTACTACGAGGCGCTGGCGCGGCTACGCACTGACGACGGCGACCTGATGCTGACCGAGGACTATCTCGCCACTGCGCGCCTGCTGAACCTGATGCCGGCCATCGACTTCACCGTCTTCGTGCGTTCGGTGCAGGTGGTGCGCCGCCTCTCCGGCAAGAACCGCGAAGTCGGCCTGTTCCTCAACGTCTCGCAGACGACCTTGCACGACGAACGCTTCTCCACGCGCTACGCGGAGTTCGCCGAGCACAACAAGGCGCTGGCCGGTTCGATCATCTTCGAGTTCACCCAGAAGGAATTCGACACCATGGGGCCGGTCGAGCAGGCGACGCTGGAGCAGCTTGCCGAGCTTGGCTTCCGCTTCTCCGTCGATCACGTCCAGCGGCTCGCCATCGACGGGCGCGGGCTGTCGGAGCGCCGGGTGCGCTTCGTGAAGGCGGATTCAGGCCTGCTGCTTCAGGCCAATGGTGGCTATGCCTCAGACATTCACCCAGCCGACCTGTCGGACCTGCTGGCGCGGTCCGGAATTGACCTGATCGCCTGCCGCATCGAGCGCGAAAGCGAAGTGGTCGACCTGATCGACTATGACGTGCGATATGCGCAAGGCAACCTGTTCTCGCCACCGCGCCCGGTAAAGGCCGACGTCATGCAGGAGCGCACGCCGATGCAGGCGGCCCAGTAGTTCATCCCTCGGCGCGCACGCGCCGGTTTTCGTTATTTCGAGACGTTTTCCATGACCGCTTTCCCCCAAGGCCTTGGCGCGATCGCCGGGCGATACGACCTGTTGATCTGTGACGTGTGGGGCGTCGTCCACAACGGTCTGCGCGCCTGGCCGCTGGCCTGCGAGGCGCTGCAACGCTTCCGGGCCGAAGGCGGCACGGTTGTCCTGCTGACGAATGCGCCGCGTCCCAACGAGGCGGTCGCCGACATGTTGCGCCAGCTTGACGTTCCCCTCGACACCCGCGATGCGATCGTCACCTCCGGCGATCTGGCGCGCGAGGCGATCCGCGATGCAGGCGCCGCCATCGTCTATCACCTCGGCCCTGACCGGGACCGTGGCGTGCTGGAAGGCCTCGACCTGCAACTGGGCGTGCCGGAAGCAGCCGACATCGTTTTGAATACCGGCCTGTTCGACGACGAGACCGAGACGCCCGAAGACTACGACGAACTCATCGAGCGCATGCGCGCGCGCAACCTGCGCATGGTTTGCGCCAACCCGGATCTTGTGGTCGAGCGTGGTGACCAGCTGATCTACTGCGCTGGTGCCATTGCCGAGCGCTACGAGCAGGCAGGCGGAGACGTGTTGTGGGCGGGCAAGCCGCGCGCGCCGGTCTACGAGCGGGTGTTCGAGGCCGCGAAGGACATTTGCGGTGAGGCTGTCGATCCCTCGCGTGCGCTT
Organism: Tepidamorphus sp. 3E244; assembly: GCF_046159835.1. Taxonomy (NCBI): domain Bacteria; kingdom Pseudomonadati; phylum Pseudomonadota; class Alphaproteobacteria; order Hyphomicrobiales; family Tepidamorphaceae; genus Tepidamorphus; species Tepidamorphus sp. 3E244. The sequence goes on from NZ_JBJXCY010000001.1 coordinate 359,696, forward strand.
GCCATCGGGGATGCGCTGCGCACCGATATCGTTGGCGGGAATGCCGCAGGCGCGGCCACGCTCTTCATCGCGCAGGGCATCCATGCCGGAGACGTGCTGGCGGACGGAACGCTCGATGAAAACGCAATCGCGCGCCTTGCGGAAACCGCAGGCGCGCGACCGGATTACGCGATGGAAATTCTGCGCTGGGCCTGACGGCCGCTGGCGATCAGAACAATTCGTCGAGCAGGCTGTCGATATCTGTCTGCTTCAGGCCGTCTGCCTCGCGAAGGGCAGGGCCTTCGAGCGGCGGATCGTCGGAGACAGCACCCGTCACCTTGGCGCGTTCCGCGCCGATGGCTTCTGCAAGCCGGACGATGCCGGATGCGTTCAGGCGATCCTCGATCAGCTTCAGCGTCTTGATGACCTTGCCGATGCGCTGGCCGGTGATGTCCTGGAATGTGCAGGCCTCGAAGATGCGCGTGGCGCTGTCCTCGACCTTCTTGGCAAATTCACCGTCCGCTTCCGCGCAGGATTCCAGTAGGACTTCGGCAGCCTGCATGATCTCGTGCGTGGCGGATTCGGTTGCAGCAACAACGGCTTCCAGTTCCTCACCCGCAGCGGGAATTCGCTGACCGGTGATTTCCTGGGGAGCCAGCTCCTGCAGGTCGGCATGAAGCGAAGAGATATCTTCGGCAATCTGTGAGAGCACCGTGCGCGCGGCTTCGTCGCATGCGCGCATGGCGGCTTCCAGCCGGCGCCCGATGTCACTATCGAGCGCGGGCGACTGGCGTGCGTCCTTGGGGAGCCCCATCCTGTCCGTTCCGCCTTATTCGCCGAAAACGGCGTCGATCTTGGCTTTGAGCGTCGCAGCGTTGAACGGTTTCACGATGTAGTTGTTCACGCCGGCCTTCTTGGCGGCGATGACGTTTTCGGTCTTGGACTCGGCCGTGACCATGATGAAGGGCGTGCGGTTCAGCTTTTCGTCGCCGCGCACGTTCTTCAGCAGTTCGTAGCCGGTCATCGGCTCCATGTTCCAGTCGGAGATGACCAGGCCGTACTTGCGGCCCTGCATCTTCTGCAGTGCTTCGGTGCCGTCGGACGCTTCGTCCACGTCGTTGAAGCCAAGCTGCTTCAGCAGGTTCCGGATGATCCGGATCATCGTCTTGTAATCGTCGACGACGAGGATCGGCATCGTGAGATCAACAGCCATATCTTGCTCCGTTGAAGAGGCACCCCCGCCAAAACCCCCCAGGGCGTTACAGGGCAAGCCGTGTACAAACATCAGGGGCAAGTCTTAGGGGCCACGAGCGAAAAAAAGGTTAACCCGCAAGGCTTCCTGCGGCCGCTAGGCCCAAAGCCTTATGGATCAAGCCGGATGCGTGTGCTTAGCGTGAACCAACGGTAAAGATTGAAGGGCTTGGGGCATGACGGCGCGACCAACGGGACTTGGCTATTACTTCGAGGATCTGGAGGTCGGCATGTCCGCGGACCTGCTGAAGACGGTCATGTCCAATGACGTGGTCGGCTTTGCCCAGTTGTCCGGCGACACCAACCCCGTCCACCTGTCCGATCACTTTGCCGCCCGCACCCCGTTTCGCGGGCGCATTGCCCACGGCCTGTATACCGCGAGCCTCATTTCCGCGCTGCTTGGTACCAAGCTGCCGGGGCCGGGCGCGATCTACCTGGAACAGTCTTTGCATTTTCGCGCGCCCGTTCGCATCGGTGACGTGATCCGGGCCTATGTCGAAGTGAAGGAACTCGACGCGGAGAAAAATCGCGTGCAGCTCGCCTGCGAATGCGTCGTCGATGCCAAGACCGTACTTGACGGGGAGGCGACCGTGCTGGTTCCTAGCAAGAACAAGCCGGCCTGATATTCAGGGCCGCGTCACCGCAGTCACACGCGCAGCGCGCCGCGCTCAAGCCGCCGCGCTCCATCGCCGCCGCATTCAAGGGCCAGCATGCAGCCTGCCGAACCGCTTCACGTTGTCCGCGACGGGCAATATGCCGGCAAGCTGGCTGGCGGCGCTATTGCCATCGGCAATTTCGACGGCGTCCATCGCGGCCACCAGGCTGTGATCGCGAAGGCCTGCGAATTCGCCAAGGCCAACGAGGCCGCCTGCGGCGTCATGACCTTCGAGCCGCACCCGCGCACCGTCTTCCAGCCAGATAGCGCTCTCTTCCGTCTCGCGCCGGAGCCGGTGAAGCTGAAGCTGCTTCAGGCCGCCGGCGTCGACGGAGTTGTCATCGCGGGCTTCGACCGTGACTTCGCCGCCAAGACAGCCGAGCAGTTCGTCGATGACCTGCTGGTCGGGTTGCTCGACGTGTCCGCCGTGGTGGTGGGCCAGGATTTCCGCTTCGGCAAGGGCCGCGAAGGCGATGTCGCCATGCTGCGCGACTTCGGCCTTGCCAAGAAATTCGAGGTCATCGCCGTCGGGCCGGAAGGGGCGGGCGATCTCGTCTTTTCATCCAGCGCGGTGCGCAAGCAACTGGGCGAGGGCGATATTGACGCAGCCGCCAACGTGCTTGGCTACCGGTGGTTCTTCGAGGCCGAGGTGGTACATGGCGAGAAGCGTGGCCGCGACCTCGGCTACCCGACCGCCAACATGGCGCTGGAGAAAGATTGCGGGCTGCGGCAGGGCGTCTATGCCGTGCGCGCGCTCATCGACGGCGAACATGTCGGCGGCGTCGCGAGCTTCGGCGTGCGCCCGCAATTCGACAACGGCGCGCCGCTCTTCGAGAGTTACTTTTTTGACTTCTCCGGCGATCTCTACGGCAAGACCATCGCTGTCACCCCGCTCGCGTTTCTGCGCGGCGAGGCGAAGTTCGACAGCGTCGACGACCTCGTCCGCCAGATGGATGCCGATGCCGATGCCGCGCGCGACATTGTCGCCAGGCTCAAGTCCGATGATCCCGTGTCCGATTTCGCCATGGCCCGCGCCCTGCGCGACCTGAAACTGGCCTGACCGCGATGCGCCGCCGCGTTCCCGTCAATCCGGCCCCCGTCGCGCCCGTCCCGACAATGGCGCACAACCGCGCCGGCGGCGGCATCGTGCTCATGGCGATCGGTGTCAGCCTGCTGCCGATCATGGACGCTCTGGCGAAATATCTCGGCGCCGCCTACGGCCCGATCCAGATCGGCATGATGCGTTTCATTGCGCAGATCGTCTTCACATTGCCGCTGGCGTTGTGGTTCGTGGGCCTTGGCGCGCTGAAGCCCAGCCCCTTCGGCCTGCAGGCGATGCGCGGCATGCTGATCGGCGGCGCGACGTGCTTCTTCTTCGGCGCCCTCAACCACATGCCGCTGGCCGATGCGCTGGCGATCTTCTTCGTGTCGCCACTGCTCGTCACTGCCATTTCCGCGCTGCTGCTGCGCGAGCAGGTCGGCATCCGCCGCTGGGGCGCGGTGCTGTGCGGGTTTGCTGGCGCAATGATCGTCATTCGCCCCGGTTCCGGAATCTTCGGCATCGCAGCCGTGCTGCCGCTCTGCGCCGCGGCGTGCTTTGCCTCCTACATGATTGTGACGCGCCAGCTGGCGGGCCGGGCCGATGCATGGTCCACGAATTTCCAGACGGCCGCCTTCGGCGCGCTGTTTCTGGCAATCGTTCTGGTCGTGGCGCAGGCGCTGGGGTTCGAGGCGCTCGCCTTCCGCCCGCTGCGTGCGGAGCATTGGGTTCACTTCGTCGGCATTGGCGTGGTCGCCACGTCCGGCCATTTCCTGGTCATTAAGGCACTGGAACGTGCCCCGGCTTCTGCCATGGCCCCCATCGGCTACCTTGAGATGTTTTCCGCAGCCATCGTTGGCTGGGTCGCGTTCGGCGATATTCCCGACATCTGGACCGTGACTGGCATCGTGCTCATCATCGCCTCGGGCCTTTACGTCTCGTGGCGCGAGGAACAGCTTTCTCGCCGCGCCAAGCGCGAAGCTGCGGCTTGAGCGCCCACGGGCTTTATCCGGCCCCGAACCCCTGATAGAACGGCGCCCATGTTGCTGACGGGCCTGAATTCCCTGCGAATTATCGGCCCGGTCACGGCCTGAACCGGCCGGGGCCGGGAACGATCCCGCATGGATGCCGGAAAAGACCGGCAACCGTGTGTTTCTCCAGCAGAAATTCAGAACCCCACCAAACGGCGGATCCCGATGACGACTGAGACCGACAACGCTGCGGCTGACAGCCAGCGCGACTATTCAAAGACCCTGTTCCTTCCCGCGACCGAATTCCCGATGCGTGCCGGGCTGCCCAAGGCCGAGCCGGAATGGCTTGCGCGCTGGGAGAAGCTCGACGTGTTCGGCAAGCTGCGTGAGCAGTCGAAGGACCGCGAGAAGTTCATCCTTCACGACGGCCCGCCCTATGCGAATGGCAACCTGCATATCGGCCACGCGCTCAACAAGATCCTGAAGGACATCATCTCCCGCTCCTTCCAGATGCTTGGCTACAACAGCCACTACGTGCCGGGCTGGGACTGCCACGGCCTGCCGATCGAGTGGAAGGTCGAGGAACAGTACCGCGCCAAGGGCAAGGACAAGGACGCGGTGCCGATCAACGAATTCCGCGCCGAATGCCGCGCCTTCGCCCAGCACTGGATGGACGTGCAGGCGGAAGAGTTCAAGCGGCTCGGCGTCGAGGGCGATTGGGACAAGCGCTACGCGACCATGGACCTGCGCTCCGAGGCACTGATCGCCGGTGAGCTGATGAAGTTCGCCTTGAACGGGCTGCTCTATCGCGGCTCCAAGCCGGTGATGTGGTCGGTGGTGGAACGCACCGCGCTGGCGGAAGCCGAGGTCGAGTACCAGGACTACCAGTCCGATACCGTGTGGGTGAAATTCCCGGTCGTTGCCGGGCCACAGGACCTTTCGGATGCCTTCATCGTCATCTGGACGACGACGCCGTGGACCATGCCGGGCAACCGGGCGATCTGCTATTCCAAGCGCGTCGGCTACGGCCTGTATGAAGTGACCGGCTCGGAAAACGACTTCGGCCCGCAGGCTGGCGAAAAGCTGGTCTTTGCCGACACGCTCGCCGCCGAGTGCTTCGAGAAGGCCAAGCTGACGTTCAACCGCGTCCGCGACGTGACCGCCGACGAGCTTGCCTCCGTTACCTGCGCCCACCCGCTGCGCGGCAAGGGTTACGAGTTCGACGTGCCGCTGCTGGAAGGCGACCACGTGACCGACGATGCCGGTACCGGATTCGTGCACACCGCCCCCGGCCACGGCCGAGAGGACTTTGAAGCCTGGATGGACGCCAAGCGCGATCTGGAAGCGCGCGGCATCGACACCACGATCCCCTACACGGTCGGCGCGGACGGTGCCTTCACCTCCGACGCGCCGGGCTTCGAAGGCGAGCAGGTCATCACCGACAAGGGCGACAAGGGCAAGGCCAACGAGGTCGTCATCAAGGCGCTGATCGAGGCGGACCGCCTGTTCGCGCGTGGCCGCCTGAAGCACACCTATCCGCACTCCTGGCGCTCCAAGAAGCCGGTCATCTTCCGCAACACGCCGCAATGGTTCATCGCGATGGATGCCGATTTCGAGGCGATGGACGGCGTCACCGGCACCCTGCGCGACCGCGCGCTGAAGGCGATCTCCGACACGCGCTTCGTTCCGGGCGGCGGCAAGACGCGCCTCAACGCCATGATCGAGCAGCGCCCGGATTGGGTCATCTCGCGTCAGCGCGCCTGGGGCGTGCCGATCAGCGTGTTCGTCAACAAGCAGAGCGGCGAAGTCATCCCCAATGCGGGCTTCAACGGGTCGGAAGAACTGGGCAAGCGCATCGTCGACACCTTCACGGCGGAAGGCGCGGACGCCTGGTTCAAGGATGGCGCGAAGGAGCGCTTCCTCGATGGCCTCGTCGCCAACCCGGACGACTGGGAGAAGGTCGACGACATTCTCGACGTGTGGTTCGAATCCGGTTCGACCCATGCCTTCGTGCTGGAAGAGCGCGACGACATGAAGTGGCCCGCCGACGTCTACCTCGAAGGCACCGACCAGCATCGCGGCTGGTTCCATTCCTCGCTGCTGGAAAGCTGCGGCACGCGCGGGCGCGCGCCCTATGACGCGGTCATCACCCATGGCTTCACCATGGACGAGGAAGGCCGCAAGATGTCGAAGTCGCTCGGCAACGTCACCGCGCCGCAGGACATCGTGAAGCAGTATGGCGCCGACATCCTGCGCATGTGGGTGTCCACGACCGACTATGCCGACGACCAGCGCATCGGGCCGGAAATCGTCAAGTCGAACGTCGATTCCTACCGCAAGCTGCGCAACACCATGCGCTGGATGCTGGGCAACCTCGCGCACCACAAGCCCGAGGAGGACGTCGATTTCGCCGACATGCCGGAGCTGGAGCGCTACGTGCTGCACCGGCTGACGGAACTCGACACGGTGGTTCAGGACGCCTACCGCGCATTCGATTTCCGTCGCATCACGCAGGCGCTGTTCAACTTCTCGATCCTTGAGCTGTCGGCCTTCTATTTCGACGTGCGCAAGGACGCGCTCTACTGCGACCCGATCTCGTCCACGCGCCGCCGAGCCTGCCTGACGGTGCTCGACAAGGTCTTCGACTGCATGTGCACGTGGCTGGCCCCGCTGCTTCCCTTCACCATGGAAGAGGCATGGCTGTCGCGGCACCCGTCGGAAACCGGTTCGGTCCATTTCGAGCTCATGCACCGCGCCAATCCGGACTGGAAGAACGAGGACCTCGCCGCCAAGTGGCGCAAGGTGCGCACCGTGCGCCGTGTCGTCACCGGCGCGTTGGAGCTTGAGCGTGCCGCCAAGACCATCGGCTCGAGCCTTGAAGCCGCGCCGAAGGTCCATGTTGCCGACGCCAATCTCTGGGCCGCAGTCCAGAGCGTCGACATGGCCGATATCTGCATCACCTCAGACATCGAGATGATCGCGGGCGAGGGACCGGCGGATGCCTTCCGTCTGGACGAGGTCGACGGCGTCTCGGTCGTCTTCGCGCGCGCGCAAGGGCGCAAGTGCGCCCGCTCGTGGAAGATCACTGGCGACATCGGCACCGATCCCGACTTCCCCGACATCAGCGCGCGCGACGCCAAGGCGATGCACGAACGCGCCGAAGCGAACCTCGGCGGCTGACACTGGTGGAGCAGCAGGCCACACACGAGACGCAATCACGCTGGTGGGGCGCGCAATCGCGCCTCGCCGCGTGGATCGTGGTGGTGGTCTTCGTGCTCGACCAGGCGCTGAAGACGTGGGTGCTGTTCGGTCTCGACCTGCCCCGGCGCGGTACGATCCCGCTGCTGCCGTTTTTCGACCTGACGATGGTCTGGAACCCCGGCATTTCCTACGGGATGCTGCAGGATTACGGCGAACTGGCCCGCTGGGGGCTGGTGGTTCTCTCGCTCATTGCTGCCGTCGCCTTGTGGCTGTGGGCGGCGCGCGTCGAGACCGCGCGGCTCGTTACGGCCATTGCGCTCATCATTGGCGGCGCTCTTGCCAACGGCCTCGACCGCATCCTCTATGGAGCAGTGGCCGATTTCGCGCATCTCTTCTGGGGTGGCTTCTCGTGGTACGTGTTTAACCTTGCCGATGCCGCGATCGTTGCCGGGGTGCTGCTCCTGCTGTATGACTCGGTCTTCGGGGACTACGGCAAGACGTGAGTTTTGCGAGGCGGCTATGCCGCCGCAATCGCGCTGCCGGACACATTCGCGCCAAACTCCGGCACTAGACAGCCGCTACGTTTGGGGTCAGTACGCAAGCGCACATGGTCCGGTTGGACCGCGTTGAGCGTCAGAGCCGGTGTTGTTTGCACTGGCAACGGGTACGGGACATGAGCATTCAGCGAGAAGTTCGAATCGGACGCGTCCGCGCCGCGCATCGCATTGCGCTCGCCGGAGCGGTCAGCGTTTTTGCGCTGGCTGCCACCGCCTGTTCCAGCGGCTCCGAGGTCGCCAGCTTCCAGCGTGACCGCTCCGTCATGCGGGGCGACCCGATGGTCGCAATCGGCCTGCGCCCGCGCCCGCAGCCGCGCATCGACTACGATCCGCGTTCGCCGCTGGTGATGCCGCCGCAGAACGAACTGCAGACCCCGAAGGAAGAACTTGCTCTTGGCGAGCAGTGGCCGGATGACCCGGACGAGCGCCGCGCCAAGCAGGAAGAAGAACGCGTGGAATACCTGCGCAAGCAGGCCGCCACCGAAGACCGCACCCGCGCCCTGTCGCGAAATGAACTCGACCAGTGGGCGCGTGACACCGGGTCCGGCCCCGAGGGCGGCTCCAGTACCGCTCTCAGCGGCAACGAAGTCCGTTCGGTCGGCATCCTGTCGCCGTTCCAGCTTCGTCGTGGCAAGCGCAAGGAGCCGGATCTGACCGCCGAGCCGGAGCGCCGCAAGCTGACCGAGCCGCCGTCCGGCTACCGCAAGGCGGTCGCCGACGACAACGGCCAGGTGGTCACCGAGTCGCAGGAAGCGGAAGCCAGCAAGCCGCGCCGCGGCATCTTCCAGCGCCTCGGCTTCTAAGACCCCGCCCGGGCGGCATCTGGGTCCCGCTCGCGGGGCAACCGAGCCACCCCTGCGCGGCCAAGCGCCTCACATCAACATTACCGATCCTTCATTGGCGGGCCTTCGTGGCCGCCTGTATGCTGCTGTGCGTGTTCTTCCCAGCAGCGAGAATGATCCCGGTCTGATGAGATACATCTCCCCCACTCTCCGGTGGCTGCGCGCCGCCTTGCCCGTCATGCTTCTTGCCATCGCAGCGCTCAGCCCGCGCAGCGCACAGGCTTTCGTGGCGGACGTCGAAACCTTCACCCTCGACAACGGCATGGAAGTCGTCGTCATCCCGGACCGGCGCGCGCCGGTCGTCACCCACATGGTCTGGTACAAGGTTGGTGCCGCGGACGAGCCGATAGGTCGCGCAGGGATCGCCCACTTCCTCGAACACCTCATGTTCAAGGGCACGCCTGACAATCCGAATGGGGCCTTCTCCAAGTTCGTCGCCTCCGTCGGCGGGCAGGAGAACGCCTTCACCTCGTCCGACTACACTGCGTATTTCCAGCGCGTCTCCAAGGAGCATCTGCCAGAAATGATGCGCCTTGAGGCCGACCGGATGGAAAACCTCGTCCTGACCGAGAATGTGGTCGCGCCGGAGCGCAACGTGGTCATCGAGGAGCGCAAGAGCCGCATCGACAACAGCCCCAGCGCCCAGCTTGGCGAGGCGCTGTCGGCCGCGCTCTGGTTCGAGCATCCTTATGGCCGTCCGGTCATCGGGTGGATGAACGAGATCGAGGACCTGACCCTCGATGACGCGATCTCCTATTACGACCGCTATTACACGCCCAACAACGCGATCCTGATCGTCGCCGGTGACGTCGATGCGCAGGAAGTGCTGCAACTCGCCAGGGAGACCTATGGCAAGCTGGAGCGCCGCGCCGAGCCGCCCGCCCGCGAACGCCCGGAAGAGCCGGAGCATCGCGGCCACCGAATGGTGCGGCTGGAAAGCCCGCTGGTGAAACAGCCGGCGCTGACGCGGACCTACGTGGTGCCGAGTTCCACCACCGCGCTGGATCGCGGTCTCGATGCCGAGCCGGAAGCCCTCGACCTCTTCGCCGACCTGCTGGCCGGCGGGTCGACGAGCGTGCTCTACCAGCGCCTCGTCGTGGAAGAGAAGATCGCAACGTCGGTGGGCGGCTACTATCGCGGGTCGGCCCTCGATGACAGCGAGATGATGATCTACGCAACGCCGGTCCCCGGCGTGTCGCTGGAAAAGCTGGAAGCCTCCATCGACAGCGAGATTGCGGCCTTCCTCGACAGCGAGATCGACGAGGAGACGCTGAAGCGCGTAAAGCGCTCGGTCATTGCCTCCAGCGTCTATGCGCAGGACAGCCAGCAGTCGCTGGCGCGTGTCTTCGGCGTCGCACTCACGACAGGTGGCAGCGTCGAGCGCGTGCTCGGCTGGCCCGACCGCATCCGCGCCGTTACCGCCGAGGAGATCCTCGCCGTCGGCCGCAAGTATCTCGACAAGAACAGCGCCGCGACCGGCTATCTCGTGCCGGCTCCCGCAGCCAGCCGGTCCTGACCGGCGCATCGAACAAGCGGAGTTCCGAATGAACCTGCCCACAACGCTCATGCGTACATTCGCCCTTGCCACAGTGCTGGCAGGCGGCCTGCTGGCGCTCCCCGCGCAAGCCGTCGAGATCCAGCGCTTCCAGACCCCCGGCGGTATCCAGGTCTGGCTGGTCGAGGAAAACACCGTCCCGCTCATCACCGTCAATTTCGCCTGGCGTGGCGGCGCGGCCCAGGACCCGTCCGGCAAGCCCGGCGTGTCGAACTTCCTGACCGTGATGATGGATGAGGGCGCCGGCACGCTGGATGCCCGCGAATTCCAGGAGCGCGAAGAACTGCTCGCCATGCGAATGAGCTTCAATGCCGGGCGCGACGCCTATTACGGCGAGTTCCGCACGCTGGTGGAAACCCGTGACGAGGCCTTCGAGATGCTGCGGCTGGCGATCAACGAGCCGCGCTTCGACGATGATGCCTTCCAGCGGATGCGCGAACAGCTGCTCAGCGGCCTGCGCGACGAGGAAACGGACCCCGGCACGATCCTGTCACGCACATGGGGCAATGCCGTCTTCGGCAACCACCCCTATGGCCAGCCGGTCGACGGGACGCTGGCGAGTGTCGGCGCGATCAGCGTTGAGGACCTGCGCGCTTTCCGCGACCGCAACTTCGCCCGCGACAACCTCGTCGTCGGTGTCGTGGGCGCCATCGACAAGGACACGCTGGCCGAGAAGATCGACAGCGTCTTCGGCGGCCTGCCGCACAATGCGCAGCTGAAGCCGATCCCCGATGCCGTGCTGCCGGACAATGCCTTCCTGCAGCTTGCCGAACTCGACGTGCCGCAGACCTCCATCCAGTTCGGTCGCCCCGGCTTGCTGCGTGACGACCCGGATTTCATCCCCGCCTACGTGCTGAACCACATCCTCGGCGGCGGCTCGTTCTCCTCGCGCCTTTACGAGGAAGTGCGTGAAAAGCGCGGGCTGGTCTACTCGGTCTATTCCTATCTCTACCCGCTCGACCATGCCGGCCTGTTCGTCGGCGGGCTCGGCACCGGCGCGGAACGCGCGCAGGAGGCCGTTGACCTCGTGCGCTCGGAAGTCGCGCGCATGGTGGAGGATGGCCCGACCGAAGACGAACTTGCCCAGGCCAAGGCCTTTCTCAAGGGCTCCTATGCCCTGCGCTTCGACACCGGCGACAAGATCGCCGGCCAGCTCGTCCAGCTCCAGCTGGAAGAGCTTGGCGCCGACTATTTCGACAAGCGCAACGACATGATCGAGGCCGTGACGATGGAAGACGTGCAGCGCGCCGCAACACGCCTGCTCGGCAATGGCGACCTGTTCTTTGTCGCCGTTGGCCGCCCGACCATCAAATCCGGTGGCTGATGCAGCGAATCGGTAAATTGTCTAACGTCTGAAACAGACGGAAAGCCGCGCGCGGCAAGGCGTTGCGGCTTTCCTTTTGCCCGGCTGGGGCACAGACGGAGGGCAGGGAAGATTTCGTACCCTTTCAAACATGATATTTCGGGCGTCATGGACGACACGATCGGCCCGCCCGGCCTGTCGCAGGAAGCCCTCGACCGGACGCTGAAGCAGGCCGAGGACGCGATCGCATGGCTGCGCGAGACCGCTGCCGAGCACGCGCTGCCGCTGCTCGACGTTCCCGCCAAGGATGATGATTTCGAGGCCATCGCCGCAACGGCGGACTGGCTGCGAGACGGCACCGACCATGTGGTGGTCTTGGGTACCGGCGGCTCCAGCCTCGGCGGGCAGGCGCTGGCGCAGGTTGCCGGCTGGCACCTGCCGGGCATCCCGGCGGCGAAGCCCGAACTGCACTTTCTCGACAATCTCGACCCGCTGACGCTGGACGCGGCACTTGCCGCCCTGCCGCTAGACAAGACGAAGTTTCTCTCCGTCTCCAAGTCTGGCGGCACCGGCGAAACCCTGATCCAGACCACGGTCGCCATCGAGGCGCTCAAGGCGGCGGACCTCGCCGTTGCCGACCATATGCGCGGCCTCTCCGAGCCCATTGAAGAAGGCGGCAAGAACGCGCTGCGCACGCTGCTCGGCGAATACGACGCGACGGTGGACGAGCACGTTCTCGGCCTCGGCGGGCGCTACGCGGCGCTCTCCAATGTCGGCCTCGTGCCCGCAGCCCTGATGGGGCTTGATCCGAAGGCCGTGCGCGAGGGTGCTGCCGCCGTGCTGCAGCCGGCGCTGGATGGCGCATCCCCGCGCGACTACGCCCCCGCCGTCGGCGCAAGTGTCGCGGTGGCGCTGGCGCGCACCAACCGCGCGCCGGTCAACGTGCTGATGGCCTATTCCGACAGGCTGGAGCGCTTCACCCGCTGGTGGGTGCAGCTCTGGGCCGAAAGCCTCGGCAAGCGCGGCCGCGGCATGACGCCGGTGGCAGCCGTTGGCCCGGTCGACCAGCACTCGCAGTTGCAGCTCTATCTCGATGGCCCGAACGACAAGCTGGTGACGTTCGTGATGGTGAAATGCGCCGGCAAGGGCGCACGGTTCAGCCAGGCGCAGGCCGATGCGGTCGGCTTCGATGCGGCAGGCCGCACCGTGGGCGACTTCGTGTGGTCGCAGCAGCGCGCCACGGCGGATACGCTGGTCAAGGGCACCCGGCTGGTGCGCCGCATCACGCTGGAAACAGTGGATGCGAAGGCCATCGGTGCGCTGATGATGCACTTCATGCTGGAGACGATCCTCGCCGCAAAGCTCCTGCGGGTCGATGCCTTCGACCAGCCCGCCGTTGAAGAGGGCAAGGTGCTGGCCAAGGAATATCTCGCCAAGGTCAAGGCGGGCTGACGATGGCTGTCCGCCGCCTTCCCGATACACTGGTCGACCGCATCGCCGCAGGCGAGGTGGTGGAACGGCCTGCAAGCGCGGTGAAGGAACTGGTGGAGAATGCGCTGGATTCCGGCGCGAGCCGCATCGACATCGCCATTGCCGATGGCGGGCGCAGCCTCATCCGCATCATCGATGATGGCTGCGGCATGGGCGAGGGCGACATCGAACTTGCTGTTGAGCGTCACGCCACCTCCAAGCTCGGCAGCGACGACCTGCTGGAAATCGAGACGCTGGGCTTTCGCGGCGAGGCGCTCCCTTCCATTGGGTCTGTGTCGCGGCTGACGATCACCTCGCGCACCAGCGGTGCCGACGCCAACACGATCCAGATCGACAACGGCCGCAAGAGTGGCCCCAAGCCCGCCGCCCTCACCTGCGGCACGGTGGTCGAGGTGCGCGACCTCTTTGCCTCCATTCCCGCGCGGCTGAAATTCCTGAAAAGCGTGACTGCCGAGACGCAGGCCGTGGCGGATGTCGTGCGCCGCCTTGCGCTGGCGCATCCCGGCATCGGCTTCTCGCTGTCGTCCGATGGGCGCACGTTGCTCGATGCACCGCCGCAGGCCGAGCCGGATCTTGCCGCCCGCATCGCCCGCGTGCTGGGGGCGGAGTTTGCCGACAATTCCGTTGCCATCGACGCCGAGCGCGAAGGGGTCCGCATCACCGGCCTTGCGGGCCTGCCGACCTATCACAAGGGGTCCGCGCGTTGGCAGTTCCTGTTCGTGAATGGCCGCCCCGTGCGCGACCGACAGCTCATCTCCGCGATCCGGGCGGGCTACATGGATGTCATGGCCCGCGACCGCTTCCCCTTCGTGTGCCTGTTCGTGTCGCTGTCGCCGCGCGAGGTGGATGTGAACGTCCATCCGGCCAAGGCGGAAGTGCGCTTCCGCGATCCCGGCCTCGTGCGCGGGCTGGTGGTCTCTGCCCTGCGGCGCACGTTCGCCGATGCCGCGCCGCAGACCGCCGCGCAGGACATGGGCGAACGCCTCGCGGCCATGGCGCTGGCAGCAGGGGCCTCGTCGGCCCAAACCCAGGCCCATGCGCCGGTCACCGGCAGCTTTGCAGGCTTTGGCGAGCCGTCGCACGGCTGGGAGCAGTCGCCAACCACTCCGGCACAAGCTCCGCCCATGACGCCCGATCAGCGGTCGTCACTGGCTGGTCTCTTTGCACCCTCGGCGGATGCGCGGGCCGATGCCACAGAGCCGGTCGAGGCCGACCTGTCGCGCCCGCTGGGTGCCGCGCGCGCGCAGTTTCACGAAACCTATATCGTGGCGCAGACGCGCGACGGCGTGGTGATCGTCGACCAGCACGCCGCCCACGAGCGTCTCGTCTACGAGCGCATGAAGGAGAGCCTCGCCCGCGATGGCGTCGCCCGCCAGGCACTGCTGGTGCCGGAAGTCGTCGACCTCGACCCGTCAGACGCGCAGCGCCTGCTTGACCGTGCCGGCGACCTCGAACGGCTCGGACTGGTGGTGGAGGATTTCGGCCCCGGCTCCGTCTGCGTGCGCGAGGTGCCGGCCATGCTGAGCAAGGGCAACATCGCCGGGCTGGTCAAGGATATCGCCGACGATCTCGCCGAGATGGACGCTTCCACGCGGCTGGAGGAGCGGCTGAACCACGTGGCGGCCACCATGGCCTGCTACGGCTCGGTGCGCGCCGGCCGTCGCCTCCGCCCGGAGGAGATGAACGCGCTGCTGCGCGATATCGAGGCGACGCCCAACGCCAGCCAGTGCAATCACGGCCGCCCGACCTTCGTGACCCTCAGCCTCGCTGACCTCGAAAAGCTTTTCGCCCGGCGCTGACGCGTCTCAGTAGAGCGTGTTGCGGTAGTGCGCCTCGACGCTCTCCTGATCCGTGGCGCCTACATCGATCTTGCCGTGGTCGCGGATGATCTCGTTCAGCGTCGGGACGGGGCGCTCTGTCGGCCACGTCTCCGGCTTCCACAGCCCGGCCCGCATCGGCGCCTTGCCGCAATGCAGGAACACCTCTTCCACCTCGATCCGCAGGACAGTCTTCGGGCTTCGCCCGTTCAGCGCGCAGCGCTCGCACAGCTCCGCGTCTTCGTGGATCGTCGCCGTCCCGTTCACGCGCAGCGTCTCGGTCACGGTCGGGATCATGAACAGCAGCGCCACCTTGGGATGGCGCAGCAGGTTCAACATGCCGTCCACGCGGTTGTTGCCGGGCCTGTCGGGCAGCAGCAGGTGCGTGTCGTCCTCGACCACGACGAACCCGGCCGGGTCGCCCTTGGGCGAGGCATCGAGGTCCTTGCCGTCAGACGTTGCCAGGACGAGGAAGGTCGAGTTGGCGATAAGAGAGCGGCAATGCTCATCCAGTGAATGGATGACCTTTACGGCCGCCCTCGGGGTCGGCTCGCCGTAAAGTTCGCGCAGGCGTTCTTCCGTCATCATCATGCGATCCTCCATTACCGTACCGTACCGTTCGGTACGCATAACACGAGACGGTGCCGGGTACATCCTATGGTCCTGCATGGGTGCTGCGCGCGAAGCGTTTAGGCCGTGAAGCGCAGGAACGTCACCTGCGTGTCGCCATAGGCGCGCGTTTCAAGCGCCTCGAAAGTGTCGGGCACGGACATCTCTGCACCCTTGGCTTCCTCCACCACGACGAGCGCGCCGTCCGCCAGCCATTGGCCGTTGGCGAGCGCGTTGAGCGCCTTGGTGCCAAGGCCCTTGTTGTAGGGCGGGTCGGCGAAGGCGAGGGTGAAGCCGCCCTGCGCGTTGGCAGGTCCGAGATGCGCCACGTCGCGCTTGGAAATGCGCGCAAGGCCCATGATGCCGAGGCTCTCCAGGTTGCGGCGGATCAGCCCGCGCGCTTCCAGCCCATCGTCCACGAACAGTGCCGACCGCGCCCCGCGCGACAGCGCCTCGATGCCGAGCGCGCCGGTTCCTGCGAAGAGATCGAGCACGCGCGCGCCATCCACCACGTCATCGTGGGCATGTTCGAGAATATTGAACACCGCCTCGCGTAGCCGGTCCGATGTCGGGCGGATGGTGTTGGAGGTTGGTGCGGCGAGTGCCTTGCCCTTGAACTTACCCCCGACGACCCGCACCGCGTCCTCCGCGTGGCTTGCCGCCAAATCCCTTGGCTCCGGGACCCTTGGCTCCGGGACCCTTGTTTCCGGGCCTGTTTGCCGGCTTGCTACCGCTGGGTCCCTTGCTGCCGGGTCCCTTGTTGTCGAAGGATTTCTTGCCGGCGTCGCGCGGCGGACGCGCAGGCCGGGACGTTGCATCCGACGCCGAAGGCTTGCCGGCTGGTGCGTTGGTCTTGCGGCCGGGCTTGGCCACAGGCGGCTTGCCGGAAGCTGGCGGATTGGACCGCTTGCTCCCGCGCTTCACGTCGGTTTTCGGCTTCGGCTTGGCCCAGCCTTCACGCTTGGCGTCCTTGTCCGTGTCTTTGTCCTTGCTCTTGTCGTCGTCCTTCCCGCCGCCGCCGCGCAGGCGAACCGGTCCCTTGCCGGTGCGTAGCGGTTCGGTCGCGGCGAGAATATCGGCCCGGCTCACTTCAACCGCCGTGCCGCGCTCAAGGTCGCCCAGCGTGAAGGGACCATAGTCGGTGCGGATCAGCCGGTTGACCTTGAGGCCGAGCGCGCCGAGCACGCGCTTCACTTCGCGGTTCTTGCCTTCCGCGAAAGTTAGTGTGATCCACGTGTTGCCGCCCTGGACGCGCTCCAGTTCCGCGTCGATCGGCCCGAAGCGTTCGCCCTTGATGGTGATGCCCTGGGCAAGGTCGTCCAGCCGCTTCTGCTCTATGCTGCCGAAGGCGCGCACGCGGTAGCGGCGCAGCCAGCCGGTGGAGGGCAGTTCCAGCGCGCGGGCAAGGCCACCGTCATTGGTCAGCAGCAGCAGCCCTTCGGTGTTGATGTCGAGCCGCCCCACGGAGATGACGCGCGGCATGTCCTTCGGCATCGCCTGGAAAACGGTCGGCCGGTTCTCCGGGTCACGCGCCGTCGTCACCAATCCCTGCGGCTTGTGATAGAGCCAAAGTCGGGTCCGGTCCGGCCTTGGCAACGGCTTGCCGTCGACAAGAATCGAGTCCTGCCGCGTCACGTTGATCGCGGGGGAGCGCTGAACTTCGCCGTTGAGCGTCACGCGCCCGGCGAGAATCATCGCCTCGGCATCGCGGCGCGAGGCGACGCCGGCATCGGCAATCGCCTTGGCGATGCGGGTGCCACGGAAGGACTTCGAGGTGTTGCGGGATTGATCGCTGGGCATGGGCGGTGTTGATAGAGCATTTCCGCAGGCGCGAGAAGCACAATGCAGTCACGCTACATGGACGAGGCGCTGATCGAGGCGCGGCTGGCAGCCGATGCTGACGAAGTGCCTGTCGGCTGCGTCATCGTGCGGGGACGGGAAATCATCGCGCGCGCCCACAACCGCACCTTGCGCGACCGGGACCCGACCGCCCATGCCGAGGTGCTGGCGATCCGTGCCGCCTGCGCTTACCTTGCCTCCGAAAGGCTGCCGGATTGCGATCTCTACGTGACGCTCGAACCCTGCGCGCTCTGTGCAGCCGCCATCTCGTTTGCCCGCATCCGGCGGCTCTACTTTGCAGCGAGCGACCCGAAAGGCGGCGGGGTCGAGCATGGACCGCGCTTCTACGGCCAGCCGACCTGCCATCACGCGCCGGAGGTCTATTCCGGCTTCGCCGAGTGCGAATCTGCGCAATTGTTGAAGACGTTTTTTGCCAAGCGACGATAATCGCGCTGTTCCTGGGCTTGCGAAGATGCCGCGCGCCGATACCATTGATGGTATGGATATCGGCAACATCAGATCTTCTGAACGCGGGTCGTTGCACGGGCGCATGCTCGTCGCGATGCCCGGCATGCCGGACCCGCGGTTCGCCCGTTCCGTGATTCTCATCTGCGCCCACTCAGCCGACGGCGCGATGGGGCTTCGCGTCGACCAGCTGGCCGAGGATATTTCCTTCCCCGAACTGCTTCAGCAGCTCGAAGTGCTGCCCGAGGGCCATGAGCGCCTCTCGGACCCCGGCGTGCGCGGCATCAAGGTCCATGCCGGCGGGCCGGTAGAATCCGGGCGCGGCTTCGTGCTGCATTCGCCCGACTACCACAACAACAACTCGACCCTTCAGATCGAGCCGGGCGTTTCGCTGACCGCAACGCTCGATATTCTCAAGGCGATTGCCAGCGGCAACGGCCCGCGCACCAAGTTCATGGCGCTCGGCTATGCCGGCTGGGGGGCAGGGCAGCTGGAAAGCGAGGTGCAGGCCAACGGCTGGCTGCATTGCGAGGCTGACCGCGAACTGATCTTTGGCTCGAAGCTGGAAGACAAGTACGAGATGGCGCTCGCCAAGATCGGCATCAGCCCCGAACACCTGTCGAGCGAGGCCGGTCACGCCTGAGGCCGCGTGTGCTGGATGCGGTCCTGTTCAGGCCCGCGCTGCGGACGCCTGCTTGGCCTGTGCCTTGGCCTGCTGCTTGGTGTTGGTGTTGTAGGTCAGCAGGCGGTGCGCTTCGTCCGCCGACATCGGCCGACCGAAGTAATAGCCCTGTGCAAACTCGCACCCGAGCGCCGCAAGCTCTGCCGCGTCGCGGTCGGATTCAGCACCTTCCGCAACCACGTCCATGCCGAGGTCATGCGCCAGCGCGACGATGGAGCGCAGGATCACGGGACGCGCGCCGGAACCGTTCTGGCGCACGAAGGATTTGTCGATCTTCACCGTGTCGAAGGGGAAACGCTGGAGGTAGCTGAGCGAGGAATAGCCCGTGCCGAAATCGTCGAGCGCGAGGCCCGCACCCGTCTCGCGCACCTTGGCGAGGATCTTGGCGGCGTGCTCCGGGTTTTCCATGACGATGGATTCGGTCAGTTCCAGCTTCAGTGATCCCCCCTGAAGGCCGTTGCGCGTCAGCACCGACTTCACGTCGTTGATGAGGTCGTTGCGCAGCAACTGCTTGGAGGACATGTTCACGCTTGCGAAGATGTCGCGGTCCTCGCCGACCGTCTTCTGCCAGATGGTGAGCTGGTGCGCGGCCTTGTCCATTGCCAGCAGGCCGATCTCGACGATCAGCCCGTTTTCCTCGGCAATCTCGATGAACTCCTGCGGGTTCAACCGCCCGAAGCGCGGATGGTCCCAGCGCGCCAGCGCCTCGAAACCGGCGATGCGTTTGTCCGACAGCCGCACGATCGGCTGGTAGACCATGTCGATCTCGCCGGCCTGGATGGAGCGGCGCAACTCGCTGGAGAGCGACAGCCGGTCCACGCCGGATGAGCGCATGATCGGGCGGTAGCTTTCCGTGCGGTCCGGTCCCAGTCGCTTGGCGTAGAACATCGCGATTTCGGCATCTTCCAGCAGTTCCTCGCGGCGGCGCTTGGAACCGTCGAACTTGGCGATGCCGATGGTCGCGGTCAGGAACAGTTCCTTTTCGGCGAAGCTCATCGGCGCGCGGACGGCCTTGCGCACGCCTTCGGCCAGCGCTTCGACGCGCGCCTGTTCGGTTTCGGAAACCAGGATCAGCCCGAACTGGTCGCCGGAAAGCCGGGCCAGCGTGTCCTGCGGCTTGAGCAGGCGTTGCAGGCGGCGCGCCAGTGTCAGCAGCACGCCGTCTCCCCCGGCGATGCCGATGGAATCGTTGATCTGGCGGAACTTGTCGATGTCGATGACGAAGACGGTCGGTTTCGACCCGTCGCTCTCGCGCGCCCGCATCATCACCACGTCCAGGCGGTCGAGGAACAGCTCGCGGTTGGGCAGGCCGGTGAGGTTGTCGTGCACCGCGTCGTGCAGCATCCGCTCTTCCGACGTCTTGGAATCCGTGACGTCCGTCAGGGTGCCGACGATGCGCTGGATTTCGCCGTCCGCGCCAAGGATCGGCCGCAGCTTGGTGCGCACCCACAGGTAGTGCCCGTCGGCGGAGCGCAGGCGCACGTCCTGCTGAACGCGGCCACGGCGAAGTTCGACGACCGTTTCCAGCGTCGCGCGGAACCGGTCCCGATCGGCGGCGTGCAACACGTCATGCCACTTGCGGATCGAGCCGACGAGTTGCTCCGGCGGAATGCCGAGGCGGTCGGCGATCTCGCTGCCGACGAACAGCCGGTCGCGCGCCACGTCCCAGTCGAAGACGTAGTCGCCCGCCCCGATCAGGGCGAGCGCCTTGCGCTGCAGGTCGGGCATGAAGCCCGAGCCAATCGTGACGCCGGCAAAGGCGTGCTGCATGACGGTGAGGCCGAGCAGCAGCACCACCATGACGAGGCCGCCATTGAGCGCGGGCGCGGCGAGATCGTTCTGGATACGGCCGGTCACCACCAGCCAGGCCCCGAAGAGCCATGCACCCAGCAGCAGCCATGTCGGTATGAGCAGTATTGCGCGGTCATACCCGCGCAACGAAAGCAGCAGCACGATCACGAGACCGGCCAGGCCGGCAGCAGCGAGGATCATGCGCGACAGGCCTGCCGCCGATGAGGGATCGATTGCCGCCAGCGCGAGGATCAGCGCGACGATGCCGCACCACACAACAACGCCCGTGAGCAGGCGCAGGCGCCAGCGCCCGAAGCCGAGATAGACGAAGTAAAACAGCACCAGCGACCCGGCAATGATCGCTTCCGCGCCTGCGCGGAACACCTGGTCATCGGCGCGGGTGGCCGAGAACAGTTTGTGCCAGAAGCCGAAATCGATGCACAGATAGGCCAGAACCGCCCATGCGAGCGCTGCGGCGGCCGGGAACATCATCGTTCCGCGCACCACGAATAGAATGGTGAGAAACAGCGCCAGAAGGCCGGAAATGCCAAGCACCATGCCCTGGTAGAGCGTCAGCGAATTGGCCTTGTCCTTGTAGGCCTGTTCTTCCCACAGGCGCAGCTGGGGCAGGCGGTCGCCGGTCAGTTCCACCACATAGGTGACGACCGAGCCGGGATCGAGCGTGATGAGGAAGATGTCCGCGTCGGGCGCTTCCTGCCGGTCGGGGCGGAACCCCTGGCTCGGCGTGATGGCGGTGATGCGCGAACTGCCGAGGTCGGGCTGGAACGTGCCCGAGCCTGCCAGCCGGAAGTGCGGCGCAACGAGGATGCGGTCCAACTGTTCGTCAGAACTGTTGCCGAGCGCGAAGACGACCCACGAGGTGCTGCGCCCCGGTTCGGTGGCACGCACCTCGATGCGGCGCACGATGCCGTCCGTGCCGGGCGCGGTGGAAATCTGGATGCGCTCACCGTGGCGGGGCCACTCGTCGAGGCTCGCGGTCAGGTCGATGGCCTGAGCTTCCGGGCGCACGTTGATCGTGTCGAGTGCATGGGCCGGGGCCGCCAGCCAGACCAGCGCCACAAGCCACGCAGCCAGCATCTGCAAGACCGCGTGAAGCGGTCTCGCCGATTGGCGCTGGATGAAATGCATGCTCCCGGGCAAACGCTGTACTCCGCCGGCGAAAACGTTACCGCGCCACGGGGCGCGGATCGTTGTGAATCATTGCGTAGAGCAGGTGGTCCTGCCAGTCGCCATTTATACACAGGTACTGTCGGGCGTAACCCTCCTGCGTGAAGCCGGACTTCTCCAGCAGCCGCGTGGAGGCTGCATTGCTCGGCAGGCATGCCGCCTCCACCCGGTGCAGCCGCAGCCGTTCGAAGGCAAACGCCACGATGGCAGGTACGACGCGGCTCATGTGGCCCTGCCGCGCGTGTGGCTCGCCGATCCAGTACCCAATCGATGCGGCCTGCGTCACGCCCCGGCGCACGTTGCCCAGCGTGATGCCGCCTAGCAACTCACCGGTCTCTTCGCTGAAGGCGAAGAATGGGTAGGAGTGGTCGTCACGGATTTCCTGCGCGTAGCGGCGGATGCGCCGTCGGAAGGCGGGTTTCGTCAGGTCGTCGGCAGGCCAGAGGGGTTCCCAAGGCACGAGAAACTTGCGGCTGCGCGCACGCAGTTCCGCCCACGCGCCGTAGTCGGCGATCTGCGGCGTGCGCAGCCGGATACCTTCCGCGAATACAAGCGGGCCGGTCTCGCTGCTGGTCGAACGCAGGAACGCCATGGACCGTCGATGTCTCCCCGTTTGCGCCGCGTCTTGCCGTCAGGCCGCGCGGCTTGCTCCAAGTCGTGCCGCCAGGTCGTCGATGCCCGCAAGCTTGCTTACCGGGCCGACAGCCGAAAGCGCAGGCCGGTTGGCCAGCGAGCGGCCCAAGAAGGCGCGCACGTCGCTCGCGCTCACCGCCTCGATCCGCTTGACGATATCAGACGTCGGCACCAGCCGCCCCAGCATCAGCAGCTGGCGGGCAAGCTGGCCCGCGCGGCTCGACGGGCTCTCCTGGCTCATCAGGATGGAGGCCTTGAGCTGCATCCGGGCGCGTTCGGTTTCGCGGTCGTCCACGTCCGCCGTCGCGCGGCCCAGTTCATCGACCGTCACGTTGACCAGTTCGTCGAGATCATCCTTGCCGGTGGCTGCGCCCACGGCGAGTACGCCGGCATCCTTGAAGGCCATCGAGAAGGCATAGATCGAATAGCACAGGCCGCGCGTCTCGCGCACTTCCTGGAACAGCCGCGAGGACATGCCGCCGCCGAGCACGCCGGAGGCCACGCGGCCGATGTAGAAATCGTCGTCGTCGATGGCCGGCGCCGGGAAGCCCAGCACGATGTTGGCCTGGTCAAGGTCGCGCACATCGCGCCGCTCGCCGCCGGTGAACGATCCGGGCTCCGCCACCGGTCCCGCGTCACCGGGGATCGCGGCGAGAACCTCTGCCGCCTGCGCCACGATGGCATCGTGATCGACCTTGCCGGCTGCCGCGACAACCATCTCAGGCCCACGGTAGTGGGTGTCGAGATAGGTCTGCAGGCCGTCTCGCGAGAACCCGCGCACGGTGTCCGGCGTGCCGAGGATCGGGCGACCGAGCGTCTGCCCGTCGAAGGCAGCTTCCTGAAACAGGTCGTGGACGATGTCGTCGGGCGTGTCATGCGCGGCGCCGATTTCCTGCACGATCACGTTCTGCTCGCGCTTCAGTTCGGTCGCGTCGAAGGTCGAGCCGGTGAGGATGTCGGCGAGAATGTCGAGGCCGAGCGGCACGTCGTCGGCCAGCATCCGCACGTAGTAGGCGGTCGTCTCGTAACCGGTCATGGCGTTGAGGTCGCCGCCAACCTGCTCGATTTCCTCGGCGATCTGCATGGCATTGCGCCGCGCGGTGCCTTTGAAGGCCATGTGTTCCAGCAGATGCGAGATGCCGTGTTCGGCGGCGGCCTCGTTGCGCGCGCCGGTCTTCACCCAGATGCCGAGCGAGGCGGTCTCCAGGTGGGGCATGGTCTCGGTGACAACACGAATGCCGTTGTCGAGGGTCGTCAGTCGAATGCGGTCGTTCATGCCGTCTCCTGTGCCGCGCGGGCGTGCCGAAGGATGTGGGCTTCGACGGCGGCTGAATCGGCGGGAAGCGGCGTCGACCATTCCGGCCGGGTGTTGAGATCGCTCAGCCATTCGGGAAGCTGCGGCCGCACGCCGGTCGCCGCCTGCGTGGCATCGGGGAACTTCGCAGGGTGGGCGGTCGAAAGCGTCACCATCGGTGACCCGCCCGAACGCGAGCGCGCGCTCGCCAGACCGACCGCCGTGTGGGGGTCTGCAAGGTAACCGCAGACTGCAAGCGTGGAGGCCTGCGTATCGGCGGTTTCCTGCTCGCTGCAACGTGCGGAATCGAAGTCGCGGCGGATCGCGGACAGCGCGCCCTGGGGAATGGTGAACATGCCCGACTGCGCCTGGCCCGCCATCATCGAGCGCACCTCGGCTGCGTCGCGGCCGGTTTCCTCAAACAGCAGGCGTTCGAAGTTGCTGGACACCTGGATGTCCATGCTGGGGCTTGCGGTGTGAACCACGTCGCGCACCTCGTAGCGGCCCGTATCGAAGGCGCGCTTGAGGATGTCGTTGACGTTGGTCGCGACCACCAGCTTGTCCACCGGCAGGCCCATACGCTTGGCGACATAGCCGGCCAGAACGTCGCCGAAATTCCCGGTCGGCACGCAGAAGCTGACCGGACGGTGCGGCGCGCCGAGGATGGCCGCCGTGCTGAAATAGTAGACCGCCTGCGCAACGATCCGGCCCCAGTTGATGGAGTTGACGCCCGACAGGGCGACCCGGTCGCGGAACTGCGAATTGACGAACATCGATTTCACGATGCGCTGGCAATCATCGAAGCTGCCGTCGATGGATAGCGCATGGACGTTGGCATCCTGCACCGTTGTCATCTGCTTGCGCTGCACGTCGGACACGCGGCCCGTGGGAAACAGGATGAAGATGTCGGTGCGCTCGCGCCCGCGGAACGCCTCGATGGCCGCGCCGCCTGTGTCGCCGGAGGTGGCACCGACGATGGTTGCGCGCTGGTCGCGCTCGGCCAGCACGTGGTCCATCATCCGCGCCAGCAGCTGCATGGCGACGTCCTTGAAGGCGAGCGTCGGCCCGTGGAACAGCTCCAGCAGCCATTGTCCGGCGCCGAGCTGCACGAGCGGCACCACCGCCGGGTGGCGGAAGGTGGCATAGGCATCGCGGATCATCTCGCGCAGCGGGCCAGCGGCGATGTCACCGCCGGTGTAGGGCGAGATCACCGCCTCCGCCACGTCCGAATAGGGCATGGTCGCGAAGGCAGAGATCTGGTCCTGGCCGAGCTGGGGATAGGTTTCCGGGACATAGAGTCCGCCGTCACGGGCAAGGCCCGCCAGCAGAACATCGGCAAAGCCGAGCGCCGGCGCTTCCCCGCGTGTACTCACATATTGCACGGTACCGTCCTGGCCTCCGTCTGTCCGCAGCGTGCAAAGCTAACCGCTTTGAGCATCAAAGAAAATCGTGATTACGCGCGCAGTTGTTGCCGTAGCCAGACGAGGTAAACGCCAAGCAGGGCGGCGGCAAGGCCGAACCATGTCAGCGCGTACTGAAAATGGTTGTTCGGAATTTCGATTCGGGTGGCTCCACCCGCCGGGAACCCGTCGCCGCGAGGCTCCTGCTCGACCACGTAGGGGAACAGGATGAGCCCGTTGCGCTGCTCCCACGTTTCGTAGGCCTTCGTCTGCATCGCCTCGTACTCGTACCAGTACCAGGCGTTTGCGTCTGGGTCGTTGTCGGGCGTGAATGTCCCACGCCGGTTGTAGGGCCGCAGCAGGCCGGTCACGGTGACCGTGCCTTCCGGACGCGCGGCTTCCTCAAGCAGGGCGTCGGGCACGTAGCCACGATTGACGAAGACCTCTTCGCGTGCCTTCGTCGTGAAGCGGGTGACGAGGTTCCAGCCGGGTCCCTGCGGACCGCTGGTGTAGATGCGGATTTCACTTCCGTGGTCGAAATGGCCCGTGAGGCGCACGCGCGCGTATTCCAGGTCCTCGCCTGCCTGCATGGCACCGTGCAGGGCATCGAGATCGACGGGTTCCGCCGTGCGGCGCGTCTCGATCTTCTCGATCACGCCGCGCTTCCAGTCCAGGCGTTCCAGTTGCCAGAAAGCCAGCGCACAGGTGAACGCGACGCCCACCAGCGTGAAGATGCTGGCAATGACGATGGCCTTGCGCGGAGACGTGGCGGCAGCGGTCAAGATCAATCCTTGTCGAGACGGCCTTCAGCGGCCTTGTGGCGATATTGCTGGGCGATCATCCAGCCCTTGAGCATGCGCAGCAGGCCAAGCCCCAGCACCAGCAGCAAAGGCAGCCAGAGTACCGCGTGCACCCAGTAGGGCGGCTGGTAGGCGATCTCCACGAACAGCGCGAGGCCGACGATGACGAAGCCGACGATCAGGATGACGAACACAGCAGGGCCGTCACCGGAGTCGGCGAAGGAATAGTCCAGCCCGCAGACCTCGCAGCGATCCTTCACGGTGAGATAGCCATCGAACATCTTTCCGCGCCCGCATTGCGGGCAGCGCCCGCTCATGCCACCGCTGCCGGGGTTATGTCCGAGATCGTGGTGGCCGTGCGACATGGAACTCTTCCGAAAGTTGCGCTCTGAAAGCAGAAAAGGGCGGCAACGCCGCCCCTTTCATCAAGTGTACCGTGCCTTGTGGCGTCAGTGTGCCGCCGGCGTACCTGCACCCCAGACGTAGATGCAGATGAACAGGAACAGCCAGACGACGTCGACGAAGTGCCAGTACCAGGCAGCTGCCTCGAAGCCGAAATGGTGCGTCGGCGTGAAGTGACCCTTCAGCGCGCGAACCAGACACACGAGCAGGAAGATCGTGCCGATAAGCACGTGGAAGCCGTGGAAGCCCGTCGCCATGAAGAAGGTCGCGCCGTAGATGTTGTCGGAGAAACCGAACGCGGCGTGGGCATATTCGTAAACCTGCACGCAGGTGAACAGCGCGCCCAGCGCGACCGTCAGGATCAGGCCCCACTTCAGGCCGTTGCGGTCGCCGTGCAGCAGCGCGTGGTGCGCCCAGGTGACGGTGGTGCCCGAGGTCAACAGGATCAGGGTGTTGATCAGCGGCAGGTGCCAGGGGTCGAACGTGGCGATGCCTTCCGGCGGCCACACGCCACCGGTGTGCTCGGTGCGCAGGACCTGGATGGCCTCGTCGGCATAGAGCGCGGCATCGAAATAGGCCCAGAACCAGGCCACGAAGAACATCACCTCGGAGGCGATGAACATGATCATGCCGTAGCGCAGGTGGATCTGGACGACCTTGGTGTGGTGACCCTGGACTTCGGCCTCGCGCACGACGTCACGCCACCACATGAACATGGTGTAGAGGACGCCGAGCAGGCCCGGAATCGGGAGGAGGGCGCTGCCGCCATGCAGGTAGGTGATCGTGCCGACAGCCATCAGGAAAGCCGACACGGCGCCCACGAAGGGCCACGGGCTTGGATCGACGAGATGGTAGTCGTGGTTCTGAGCGTGAGCCATGTTTGGTTTTCTCCCCCAGTCCGGCGCGCCCCGCACGCCGGCAATTGCGTCGTTCTGCTCTAGCCGCCCTGCGGCACGCGATCAAGCTTCGGCAGTGTTGCCGGAGCCTGCGATACCGAAGGGCTATCTTCCTTTTCGGTCGGAAAAAACGTGTAGGACAGCGTGATTTCCGGAAGTCCTGTCATGTCGGGATCATCCACGATGGCAGGGTCGATGTAATAGGCGACGGGCATGTCGACCTGTTCGCCGGCGGCAAGCGTCTGCTCGGTGAAGCAGAAGCATTCCACCTTCACGAAATACTGGCCGGCAGCCGGCGGTGTGACATTGAACGATGCCGATCCCGTCGTCTCGCGGTCGTCGTCGTTGCGCGCGACGTAGATCATCAGCGCGTTCTCGCCGACCTTCACGCGCGTCTCGCGTTTTTCGGGACGGAACGCCCAGTTGAGATCGTTGGACACGTTCGCGTCGAAGCGCACAGAAATTGTCTGGTCGAGAACCTGGCCCGACGAGGCTTCCGCACGCTGCGTGGTGCCGCCGAAGCCGGTCGTGCGGCAGAACAGGTCGTAGAGCGGGACGGCGGCAAACGCCGCGCCGGTCATGATCGCAACGACGCTCGCGCACACCAGCGCAGTGCGCGCGTTGGAGCCGCCCTTTGCCTTGGTGGTCTGGTTGTCGTTCGCCACGGTCCGTCGGTCCCTGTCAGCTGCCGTAATTCGCGGTCATCTTCACGATGGTGACCACGTAGAAAAGGATCATCATGCCCACCAGCGTCAGCGCGATCGCGATGTTGCGCGAGCGGCGCTTCTTGCGGAAGGCTTCGTCCGGCGTGAAGCCGTCTTTCGGCTCAGCCAGCTCAGACGGCTCAGCCGACGCATCGGTCTTGTTCTCGCTCTCGCTCATGCTCACAGCACACCGTGGATCAGCGAGTTGAACGGCGCGATGCCCATCATCGGCTCGGCCAGCAGCAGCGCAAACAGCAGGAACAGGTAGAGGATCGAGAAGGCGAACAGCCGGCGCGCGGCCACTTCGCCGGTGCCGGTGCGCACCTTGAAGGCGAGCGCCAAGAACAGCGCGCCAAGCACCGTCGAAACGCCAAGATAGAGCGCGCCGCCAAGGCCGACCGCAGCCGGCGCCAGGCCGAGCGGTGCCAGGATGAACGAGTACAGCAGGACCTGCTTGCGGGTCGTTTCCTCGCCCGCCACCACGGGCAGCATCGGCACGCCGGCCTTCGCGTAGTCGCCGCTCTTGTAGAGCGCCAGCGCCCAGAAGTGAGGCGGGGTCCAGAAGAAGATGATGAGGAAGAGCACGATGCTCTCCACCGACACGCCGCCGGTCACGGCGGCCCAGCCGATCATGGGCGGGAAAGCACCGGCCGCACCGCCGATGACGATGTTCTGCGGTGTCGAGCGCTTCAGCCACATCGTGTAGACGACGGCGTAGAAGAAGATGGTGAAGCCGAGCAGCGCCGCGGCAGTCCAGTTGACCAGCAGGCCGAGCGTCAGCACCGAAAAGGCCGACAGGATCAGCCCGAAGCTCAGCGCTTCCTGCGGCGAGACAGCGCCGCGCGGCACCGGGCGCAGGCGGGTGCGGCCCATGACAGCGTCGATGTCGGCGTCGTACCACATGTTCAGGGCGCCGGATGCGCCCGCGCCAATCGCGATGCAAAGCAGCGCGGTCGCGGCAAGAACAGGATGCAGGCCTCCGGGGGCGGCGACCATGCCGACCAGGGCGGTGAAGATCACCAGCGACATCACGCGCGGCTTGAGAAGCTGCACGAAGTCGCCCACAGACGCATTGCCGCCCGAAGTGCGGATGCCGGCGTCTGCCGTCGTCATTTCAAGGGTCCGGTCGCTCATTGCGGTGTCCGTGATGCGTGATCGGTTCTGGGTTCAGTGTCGGGAGGCGTTCGGTGCGTCCTGGCTTTGCGCCGGCGCTCTGCGTTGCCTCACCGTAAAATCTCGTCGGGTCTTTGCTCGTCAGGTCTTTGAGGTCTTCAGGTGGCGTTGCGGGCGGGGCGCTGGCCCCGCCCGCAGGATCGATGGTGCCGAGTGACGTGCCTTACTTGATGCGCGGCAGCGTCTCGAACTGGTGGAACGGCGGGGGCGACGTCAGCGTCCACTCCAGGGTGGTCGCGCCCACGCCCCACGGGTTCTCACCGACCTTCTGCTTTCGCGCGAAGGCGTTGAAGATGCCGTAGAAGAAGATCAGTACGGCGATGCCGGAGATGTACGAGCCGATGGACGACACGTAGTTCCAGCCGGCCAGGGCATCGGGGTAGTCCGCGTAGCGGCGCGGCATGCCGGCGAGGCCGAGGAAGTGCTGCGGGAAGAAGATCAGGTTGACGCCGATGAACGTCACCCAGAAGTGCAGCTTGCCGATGAACTCCGAGTACATGTAGCCGGTCATCTTCGGGAACCAGTAGTACCAGCCCGAGAAGATGGCGAAGACCGCGCCCAGCGACAGCACGTAGTGGAAGTGCGCCACCACGTAGTAGGTGTCGTGCAGCGAGCGGTCCATGCCGGCGTTGGCCAGAACCACGCCCGTCACGCCGCCAAGCGTGAACAGGAAGATGAAGCCGATCGCCCACAGCATCGGGGTGCGGAAGGAGATCGAGCCGCCCCACATGGTGGCGATCCACGAGAAGATCTTCACGCCGGTCGGCACCGCGATGACCATCGTGGCCGCCACGAAGTAGGCCTGTGTCGTTGTCGACAGGCCGACGGTGTACATGTGGTGCGCCCACACGATGAAGCCGACGACGCCGATGGCGACCATGGCATAGGCCATGCCGAGATAGCCGAAGATCGGCTTGCGCGAGAAGGTCGAGATCACGTGGCTGATGATGCCGAAGCCCGGCAGGATCAGGATGTACACTTCCGGGTGGCCGAAGAACCAGAACAGGTGCTGGTAGAGGATCGGGTCACCGCCGCCGGCCGCGTCGAAGAACGTCGTGCCGAAGTTGCGGTCCGTCAGCAGCATGGTGATGCCGCCGGCCAGGACCGGAAGCGACAGCAGCAGCAGGAACGCGGTGATCAGCACCGACCATGCAAACAGCGGCATCTTGTGCAGGGTCATGCCCGGCGCGCGCATGTTGAAGATGGTGGTGATGAAGTTGATGGCGCCCAGGATCGACGAGGCACCGGCGATGTGCAGCGACAGGATCGCGAAATCCATTGCCGGTCCGGGCTGGCCGGAGGTGGAAAGCGGCGGGTAGATCGTCCAGCCGCCACCCACGCCGTTGGCGCCGGGAGGTCCCTCGACGAACATCGAGATGATGAGCAGCAGGATCGCCGGCGGCAGCAGCCAGAACGAGATGTTGTTCATCCGCGGGAAGGCCATGTCCGGCGCACCGATCATGATCGGGACGAACCAGTTGCCGAAACCGCCGATCAGGGCGGGCATGACCATGAAGAAGATCATGATCAGGCCGTGCGCGGTGGTGAACACGTTGAACATGTGCGGGTCGCCGAAGATCTGCATCCCCGGCTCCTGCAGCTCGGCGCGCATGCCGATCGACAGAAGGCCGCCGAGCACGCCCGTGCACAGCGCGAAGATCAGGTACAGCGTACCGATGTCCTTGTGGTTGGTGGAATAGACCCAGCGGGTCCAGCCGGTCGGCGTACCGTGGTCGGCTGCAGCTGCTCCGTAAGCCATTGTGCTAACCCCTTGTTGAATTCTTGTCTGCGCGGCGCCGTCACTGAAGCGGCGCCAGCGAATTGTCTGTTCAGTTGGCGCTGCGTGCGTCAGCCAGCTCGCGGGCTGAGGTTGCCTCGGGTTCCGGCTTGGCCGGCTCGGCAACCTTCACAGGTGTCTCGACGGCGCCGAACTGGGCCTTGGCCTGTTCCACCCAAGCGGTGAATTCCTCTTCCGGCACGGCGCGAACCGCGATCGGCATGAAGGCATGGTCGCGGCCGCAAAGCTCCGAGCACTGGCCGTAGTAGACGCCGGGTTCATCGGCACGGAACCAGGCCTGGTTCAGGCGGCCGGGAATGGCGTCGATCTTGATGCCGAAGGCCGGCATCGCCCAGTTGTGAATAACGTCGGCACCGGTCACGAGGATTTTCACGTTCTTGCCGACGGGGACGACGACTTCGTTGTCCACGGCCAGCAGGCGCGGCTTGTCGGCGGGAAGGTCGTCACCGCGCAGCAGCAGCGAGTCGAACGACATCTCGTCCTGGTCGGGGTACTCGTAGGACCAGTACCACTGGTAGCCGGTTACCTTGATGGTCAGGTCCGGCTCGGGAATCGTCTGTTCGAAATATAGCAGGCGAAACGAGGGAATCGCGATGGCCGCCAGGATCAGCACCGGCACCAGCGTCCACACGACTTCGATCAGCGTGTTGTGGGTTGTCTTGGAGGGCTCCGGGTTGGCGCGCTCGTTGAAACGGACCATCACGTAGATCAGCAGTCCCAGAACGAACAGCGTGATCACCGTGATGATGACCAGGATGTAGTTGTGGAACCAGCTGATGAAATCCATCACCGGCGAAGCCGCGGGCTGAAGGCCGAGCTGCCATGGTTCGGGCTGGGCGGCATGGGCCGCGCCGCCGAAGGTCGCCACGGCGGCCACGACAGCCACCAGTGCGGCGAGCGCGCGGGCGCTCGGTCCGGTCAAGAACGAAAAGCGTTGCATCATCTTGTATATCCCCAGTGTGCCTCGCCTCAGGCACCCTCTTGATCTTGATTGAAGCGAACCGCCGAGCGCCGCTGTCTCTCTTCCAGTCTGCCAGATCCGACTCGTCGGATCGCCACAGGCCTCGCAGCGTCGCGGACGGTGTGCCGCCGTGGCCGCTAAAAACCACAAAGGCACGATTCCCCGCAAGTTTGATCTACCCCAAAGGTGCTGGTTTTACTCTTGGACAAACTGACACAGGCGCTTTGCCGCAAGCGTTCGCCATAAAGCGGCCCCACATCCTTGGCATCGGCTTGTTTCGCGGCCGTGCCGGATTCTTGACATCGTCGGGGCATCTGGTACCGCTCGATCCACGTTCCAACGGCTGGGCGCGTGCGTGTTCTGCGCTGTGCGGCTCCGCCGGCATTTCCGGATTGAAGATGCGATCATACCTTATTCGTTCGGGCGCTTTGACGGGGATCGGGCGTTGCGTGCCTGCCCTGCTGCTGGCAATCGCCGTTCTGGCCGGGCCTTCTGAGGCATCGGCGCAGGGCCTGCTGAAGGAAACCATCGGCGACTGGCAGTATCGCTGCGACACGCCGCCCGGCGCACCATCGGAACAGTGTGCGCTGGTGCAGAGCGTCACCGCCGAGGACCGCCAGAATGTCGGGCTCACCGTGGTGGTCCTGCAGACCGCTGACGGCAAGGACGTCATCCTGCGCGTGCTTGCCCCGCTCGGCGTGTTGCTGCCCGCAGGCCTTGGCCTCATCATCGACGAGCAGAAGATCGGTCATACTGCCTATGCCCGCTGCCAGCCCACGGGCTGCGTGGCAGAAGTGTTTTTCGATCCCGAACTGCTGAATAAGTTCAAGAGCGGCAAGAACGCGCTCTTTATAATCTTCCAGACGCCGGAAGAGGGAATCGGCATCCCCGTGTCCCTGAACGGCTTCGGCACCGGCGTCGACAAGCTGAGCCAGTAAGTCCTCGTTTTTCACCGGAGGTTTCGTGTCCGTACCACCGTCCCCGCTTGATTCCGCCGGCATCTCCACCGAGCGTGCGCGCGCCCTCGTGGCCGATGCGCTCCAGGGCGCCGACGACGGTGAACTCTTCGTCGAGTACAAGCAGAGCGAGTCGCTCGCCTTCGACAACGGACGGCTGAAGGTCGCGAATTTTGATACCTCGCAAGGCATCGGCCTGCGCGCGGTGGCAGGCGACAGCGCCGGCTACGCGCATTCCTCCGACATTTCCGAAAGCGCGATCCGCCGTCTCGGCGAGGCCGCAGGCGCAGTGCGCGCCGGCCATTCCGGCACATTTGCAGCGCCCCCGCAGGGTTCCAACGTCAAGCTCTACGACGACGTCAATCCGCTCGGCGCGCCCGACTTCAAGGACAAGGTCGCGCTGCTGAAGGAAATTGACGCCTACGCGCGCGCCAAGTCGGACAAGGTGCGGCAGGTCACGGCCTCGCTGGCGGGAAGCTGGCAGGTGGTCGAGATCGTCCGGCCCGATGGCTCGGTCTTCCGCGACGTGCGGCCGCTCGTGCGGCTCAACGTGTCCGTCGTAGCAGGCGAGGGGGACCGGCAGGAAACCGGCTCACACGGCATTGGCGGGCGCTGCGGCTACGAGACCTTCATCACGCCGGATTCGTGGAAAGCGCTCGCCGACGAGGCTGTGCGCCAGGCCGAGGTCAACCTGCGGGCCGTTCATGCGCCCGCTGGCGAACTCGACGTGGTGCTTGGGCCGGGCTGGCCCGGCGTACTCCTGCACGAGGCTGTCGGCCACGGGCTGGAAGGCGATTTCAACCGGCGCGGCGAAAGCGCCTTTGCCGGTCTCATGGGCGAGCAGGTGGCCTCCAGGGGCATCACCATCGTCGATGACGGCACGCTGCCGAACCTGCGCGGTTCCATCACCATCGACGACGAGGGCACAGCGTCTTCCTGTACCACGCTGATCGAGGACGGACGCCTCGTCGGCTACATGCAGGACCGGCAGAACGCGCGCCTGATGGGGACGAAGTCCACCGGCAACGGCCGCCGCCAGTCCTACGCGCACATTCCCATGCCACGCATGACCAACACCTACATGATGGCGGGCAAGCACGACCCGGCAGAGATCCTCGCCTCGGTGAAGAACGGGCTCTATGCCGCCTCGTTCGGCGGCGGACAGGTCGACATCACGTCGGGCAAGTTCGTGTTCCAGTGCACCGAGGCCTACCTCATCGAGGACGGCAAGATGACCCGGCCCGTGAAGGGCGCGATGCTCATCGGCAATGGCCCGGACGCGCTGATGCGCGTTCCCATGGTCGGAAACGACATGGCGCTTGATCCCGGCATCGGCACCTGCGGCAAGAACGGGCAGGGCGTTCCCGTCGGCGTCGGCCAGCCCAGCATGCGGATCGATCGAATCACGGTCGGCGGCACGCAGGCGGCCTGACCTCACCGATTCCCCGACATGTTCGATGCATCTGGTGAATCGATCGGGATTTGCAGCCGGACCTGTCGCGAAATACTTACCCGTTTCTTAATTTTCGACATGCCGAGCACCGGATTCCCTAAGGTTTCGACCCCCGCTGTGTTGCACAATTGCATCGCGCTTTCCGAAAAGGATCGATTCAGGCCGTCAGCCGGTTTTTGGGTCGTTTCCGGTGTTGCACGACCCGGCACCCGTCGATAACTTCCGACTCGTTTCGGTTCACCTCTGGGGGTACCCAATTATGACGAATCGTCTTTTCATCATTGCTGGCGTTGCAGTTGCTTCGCTCGCTCTGTCTGCTTGCAACTGGCACCACAAAGAGCCGGTTGTTGCGAAGGGTTATGCTCCGGTCGCTTCCGTTGAAGCTCCGGCGTCCGTTCAGCAGTCTGCTGACTGGAAGTAATCCAGACCATTTCGTTTTGTTTCCGTCCTTGCTTTAGGCGGGCCGGGATACAGGACGGGGGTTTTGAAGGCATCGATGGGCAACCATCGGTGCCTTTTCCTTTTGGGCGGCACGTAGCGCGCCGCCTCGGGTGACCGACCGGCAAGGTGACATCAAATTGACATCGGGCCTGCAAGCGCGGCAGGCTGACCAAAAGCGCGCCACTTGGCGGCGCAGCGAGAAAGGTCCAGGCGCTCCGATGTTCAATATGTTCGACATGCTCACTCAGGCTCACAACGGCGCGGCGATGGACAAGCTTGCGCGCCAGTTCGGCCTGCAGACCGATCAGACCCAGAAGGCCGTCGAGGCGCTCATGCCGGCCTTCAACGAGGGCATGAAGCGGCAGATCGATTCCCTCGACACGATGCAGTCCTTCTTCAAGCAGATGGGCTCCGCCAACTACGAGAAATTCTTCGAAAAGCCCGAGGAAGCCTCGACCGAGGAAATGCGCGAGAAGGGCAACGATGTGCTCGGCCAGCTGTTCGGCTCCAAGGACGTCAGCCGCGCCGTGGCCGACCAGGCCGCAGCCATGACCGGCCTGGGCGCCGACATCCTCCGCCAGATGCTGCCCGTCGTCGCGTCCATGATGATGGGCGGGCTGGCGCGCCAGAGTGCCGCCTCCAACCCGTTCCAGCAGATGATGGAACAGATGATGAGTGCGGGCATGACCGGTGGCGGTTCGAGCGGCAACCCGCTTGCCGACATGTACCAGAACATGATGAAGAACTTCGCCGGAGCCGCCATGCCCAAGGGCGGTACGGGCGCCGGTGCGTTCGACCCCTCCGAGATCATCGACGCGCTGTTCACCGCGGGACGCAAGACCCAGGACGCCAATACAGAGGCCATGCATCGCATCTTCGAGCAATTTACCTCGCGGAAATAGGCTGTACGACCGCGTTAATTTGCCGTTAGGGAAGTTAACGGCTACTCAATGCTTGTGCGGTACCACTCTCCCCAATCAAATGATTTAGGGGGGACGGATGTCCTGGTCCGAAAGAACTTCGGGCGCGCTGAAGAAATCGGCTGTCTCCGATGCGCTGATCCTGTGCGCTGGTGCGATCATTCTCGCTGCGATTTCGCATGCGCTTGATCTCGCCGAAAGATTCAACGCGTTCATGTATCTCCACGAGGAATGGGAACTCGACGAGTTCGTCTTCGTGATGAACATCGTGGGCATCGCCGGCTTCATTTATGCTTGGCGCCGCGTCCTCGACATGCGCGAGCAGATGCGCCTTCGCGACAAGGCCGAGGGCCGCGCCGCCTGGATCGCCCGCCACGATTCCCTGACCGGGCTTCCCAACCGCCACTATCTCGAGGAATTCTGCGCCGACCCGGACCGCCGCCGCTCCATTGCCTTTGCCGCGGCGATCGATCTCGACGGCTTCAAGAAGGTCAACGACCTGCTTGGCCACCACGGCGGCGACGAGCTGCTGTGCATGATCGCCTCGCGCCTCGCCAATGCCTGCCCGAAGGCCGAAATCATCCGTATGGGCGGTGACGAGTTCGTCATCCTGCTGGAACGCGCGCCGACGGACCTTATGGCGTTTGGCGTCTCGCTGGCGCGCGAACTGAGCCAGCCGGCCAACGTCTCGGGCTTCCAGGTGGAAGTCGGTGCGTCCATCGGCCTTGCGGTCACCGAGAAAAGCGATGCGAGCCTGAACGACGTCGTCCGCCGCGCGGACACCGCGATGTATGTCGCCAAGCGCCGGGGCCGAAACGCGGTAAGCCTGTTCGAACCGCACATGGCCGACCTGCTCATCAAGCGCGCCGAAACCGAGCTTGCCCTGCGCAAGGCGGTCGAGGACGAGAGCATCGTTCCCCATTACCAGCCGTTGATGGACTTGAGCACCGGCAAGGTCTGCGGGTTCGAAGCGCTGGCCCGCTGGACCGACGATTCGGGCAAGAGCATTCCGCCGAGCGAGTTCATCGAGCTTGCCGAGGACATGGGGCTGATCGTCGACCTGTCCGAACAGATCCTGCGCCGCGCCTGCCAGGACGCGCGCAAGTGGCCCTCCCACCTGATGCTGTCTTTCAACCTGTCGCCGACCCAGCTCAACGATCACCTGCTGGGCCTGCGCGTGGTGCAGATCCTTGGCGAAACGGGCCTCCCGCCACACCGGCTGGAAATCGAGATCACCGAAAGCGCGCTGGTCAGCGAACCGGAAGCGGCGAAATCGATCATCGAGGATCTTCACCTCGCCGGTATCCGCGTGGCGCTCGACGATTTCGGCACCGGCTATTCCAGCCTCGCCCAGCTGTCTCACTACGAGTTCGACAAGATCAAAATCGACCGGGGCTTCATTTCCACGTTCCGAGACAACGAAAAGCAGATGAAGATCGTCAAGGCGATCGTCGGCCTTGGCAAGGGTCTGAACATCCAGACCACCGCCGAGGGGATCGAGGACCAGGACCAGCTCGATACGCTGAAATCCATCGGCTGCGACATGGGCCAGGGCTTCCTGTTCGCCAAGGCCATGACACCGGAACAGGTGGCCGACTTCCTTCAGGTTGGCGACAAGCCGAACATCGCCCAGACGGCCTGACCAGACATCAGACGCACGAACCAAGAAAAAGGGCCCGCGGACGGCATGTCCCGGGCCCTTGATCATGATCGCCGCTTTCGCGGTAGGGTCGTCGCTTCCGCATCAGGCTCAGGATGCCTTGTGCCTGGTGCCGCTGATGTAACGCGCTTCGTTCTGGCGCCGTTCGATGGCACGTCCGCGCAGGAACCGCGTGGCGTCCTCGCCGGAAGAAAGCGTTGCGGCATCCTGCAGGTCGAAGCGCTGCAGGCCGATGTCGCACAGCATCCGGTCGTCGAGTTCGGCAAGCCGGCTCAGCATGGCACGCCGGCGGTAGAAGCCGGCAATGGCCGCAAACGGGCGGACGGCAAGTCCGGCAAGTCCGGCAAGTTCGTAGAGGCTGGCGCTACGGGAAGGGGCACGGCCCCCGGTGGTGCATTCAAAAGTTGCATTGGTCATTGTCCGGTCTCCTTTCATGGTCTCCGAGATACGGCTGCCTCCCCGGCCATCCCGGACGCACGGTTGGATGAGGGGATGTGCGTCCGGGTCTAGGCCAGTACCGGTCGTGCTGCTGTTCGCCCGGTACCTGAGAGGTGTCCGCTCGGGACAGGTTGGAAGATGGACCCTCGTCTTGCATTCGTCCAACGAATGTTATTTATTCCAAGCATCAGTTTAATTGATGAGTGAGGTGACCATGATCCCCCTCGATCACGACCAGCTTCGAACCTTCCTCGCCGTTGCGGAAACCTGCAGCTTCACGCGCGCCGCCGAGGAAGTGCATCGCACCCAGTCCGCGGTCTCCATGCAGATCAAGAAGCTCGAGGAGCGCGTCGGCTGTTCGCTGTTCACGCGCACCGGGCGCGAGATCGGGCTGACGACGGAAGGCCGCACGCTCGTCTCGTACGCGCAGAAGATCATGGCGCTCAACGAAGCCGCGCTCGGCGCCATCTCCAACGAAGAAATGACCGGGACGGTGACGCTCGGCGTTCCCGACGATTATGCCGACCGCCTGCTGCCGCGCGTGCTGGCAGCGTTCAACCGCACGCACCCGTCCGTGGAAGTCTTCGTCGACTGCCACTCCTCGAACCTCGTGGCCAAGAAGGTGCGCTCCGGTGAACTGGACCTCGGCATCGTCACCTTTGCCGATACCGGCGGCACCATCGTGCGCCGCGAGCCGCTGCACTGGGTCGCGTCTGAATCCATGGCTGCCGCGCAGCAGGACCCGATCCCTCTGGCGCTTGGCGGCGAGCACTGCATCTGGCGTCACCACGCCACCGATGCGCTGAACCGAGCAGGCCGCGACTGGCGCGTCACCTACACCTCGTCCAGCGCTGCCGCGATCAATGGCGCGGTCGCGGCAGGCCTTGCGATTTCCGTGCTGCCGGAGTCAGCCGTCCGGTCGGATGCGCGCATTCTCACGCAGGCCGACGGCTTCCCGTCATTGCCGGTGTGCGAGATCGCGATGATCCGCTCCAAGCATGCCAGCCAGCCGGTGCACAACGCGCTGGCCGAGCACATTGAACGCCGGCTCAACAACCTGATGCCGACGGCCAACGTTGCCTGATTGAAGGTGAGCGGCGGGAGCCTCGCCTAGTAGGCTTCCTCGATGAAGACACGGTCGATATTGCCGCGCCATTCGCCGTGATAGGCCTTGAGCAGGCGTTCGGCATTGGTGACGCCGGTCTCGGCGATCTCCACCAGCGGCTCGATGAAGCGCGTCTCGTCGACCTCGCCACCGTGCCCGAAGGCGCGGCGCTGTAACCCCTGCCGCGCGATCTCGACGACCTCTTTCGAAATTTCCTGCACATTGGTGTTGCGGAACGGCGTCTTCAGCGCCGTGCGCGGAACAGCATCGCGCAGGGCCTGCCGCTCCTCCGCCGTCCAGTCGGCAATCAGGTCGCTTGCGGCATCCAGCGCGGTCTCGTCGTAGAGCAGGCCAACGAACAGCGCGGGCAGGGCGCAGATCCCGCGCCACGGGCTGCCGTCCGCACCGCGCATTTCCAGGAAGCGCTTGAGGCGCACTTCCGGGAAGATCGTCGAGAGGTGGTTGACCCAGTCAGAGCGCATCGCCTTCTCGCCCGGCAGGCCTGGGAGCTTGCCGTCGAGCAGGTCGCGGAACGACTGGCCCGAAACATCGTGGTAGGTCGTACCGCGCTTGACGAAATACATCGGCACATCAAGGGCATAGTCGACGTAGCGCTCGAACCCGAACCCGTCCTCGAAGGCGAAGGGCAGCATGCCTGCGCGGTCGTTGTCGGTGTCGCGCCACACTTCGCTGCGGTAGGAGAGGAACTCGGTCGGCTCACCGTTCAGGAACGGCGAATTGGCGAACAGGGCGGTCGCGATCGGCTGCAGCGCCAGTCCGACGCGCATCTTGCGCACCATGTCGGCTTCGCTGGAGAAATCGAGGTTCACCTGCACCGTGCAGGTTCGGTACATCATGTCGAGGCCCTTGGTACCCACCTTGGGCATGTAGGCCGTCATGATCTTGTAGCGGCTCTTGGGCATCTGCGGTGTTTCCGCCAGCGTCCATTTCGGCGAGGCGCCGAGGCCGAGGAACCCGATGCCGAGGCGGTCGGCCGCTTCGCGCACCTGCGCCAGATGCGAATGCACCTCGCGACACGTCTGATGGATGGATTGCAGCGGCGCACCGGACAATTCGAACTGCCCGCCCGGCTCCAGCGAAATGGCACCGCCGCCGATGGGGTCGGTCAGGCCGATGATGCGGCCTTCATCGAGGATCGGCTCCCAGCGCAGCACCGCCTGCATGTTTTCAAGCAAGGCACGTATGCCGAATTCGCCATCATACTCGACGGGGCTCTTGTCCATCAGGCGGAAGCCGAACTTCTCGTGTTCGGTGCCGATGCGGAACGCCTCGCGCGGCTTGCAGCCGGCGGACAGCTCCGAAATCAGGTCATCGCGCGATTCTATCGGCGTCAGGTCGTCGGTATCACGCGCCATGCCCGTCTCCGTTCACATTCGTCGCGCCTTCGTTAGCCGCACTCAACCGATCGCACAAGGACCGGCGTACCGCCCGAAGGTCTCCGCGTGGCATTAGATTGGAAGTCACTTCCAAAAAACAAGTCACTCGCTGGAAGAGCCTTTGCGCCAGTCGCCGCAGATCGTCTGCACGAGGCTGAGGGCGGCCACTGCCGCGGTGTCCGCCCGCATGATGCGAGGGCCGAGCGACACCGCGCGCGCGCGGGGATGATCGCGGAGCGCGGCGCGCTCATCGCCCGAGAATCCACCCTCCGGCCCGATCAGCACGGTGACGGGCATGGCAACATTGCGCAGGGCGACCACGGGGTTCGCGACGGGCGCGGCCTCGTCGCAATGGACGAGCGTTTCGTTGCCGGGCACCGATTGCAGGAATTTTGCCAGCGGCAGCGGTTCACGCACGTCTGCCACCCACAGAACGCCGCACTGCTCGGTACCCTCGATGACGTTGGCCCGAAACTTATCGGCGTTGAAGCGCGGTGAATTGGTGTGCGCGGTGATGACAGGCTGGATGGCGGCCACGCCGAGCTCGGCGGCCTTCTGCGCGACATAGTCGAGCCGAGCGTGTTTCAGCGGAGCGAAGGCCAGCGTCAGCTGTTGCGGTTCGCCCTGGCTGCGCAGCAGGCCGGTGATATCTAGGCGGGCGGCCTTCTTCGTCACGTTGGAAAGCGTCGTCTCGAATTCCCCGTCGCGTCCGTTGAAGACGATGACATTGTCGCCTTCCCTGCGCCGCATGACCGTCACGAGTCGGTGCGCCTGCGATTTCTCCAGCGCAATCTGTTCGCCGGCGCGCAGCGGCGCGTCGAGATAGAGCCGCGGGACATGCCGCCCGGATCCGGTGTCGTGTCCGCTGTCGGAAGTGTTAGTGTCGCGCGATTTCATTGCCGGACCTCTGACCCATGACGCCTGATAATTCAAGCCTGCTGCGCCTCGCCCAGGCAAGCGACCTCGATACGCTCGTCGACATGGTCGAACGCTTTAACATCGAAGATGGTCACCCGTTGGAGAACCCGGTGCGCGAAGCCCTTGCGACGCTCATCGACGATGCCTCCTACGGTGCTGCCTTCATGATCGGGCAGGAGGAGGCAGGCGCCCCCATTGGCTACGCCGTGCTGTGCCACGGCTTCAGCATCGAGTTCGGGGGCCGCGACACGATCCTCGATGAAGTCTGGCTGGTGCCGGAAGCGCGCGGGCGCGGACTCGGCAAGCGCGTGTTGCAGGAGCTTTACGACTGGTCGCGCGAGAACGGCTTCCTTGCCATCCATCTGGAAGTGATGGGCGACAATCCGGCGATGGAGATCTACCTGCGCGACGGCTTCATCGATCGTGGCAGCCGCTTCATGAGCAAGCGGCTGACGTGATTTTGACGGCTCAGGTTCCGCAACCGCGTTGACGCGGCGCGCCCGCCCGAGCAGGCTTGTATGAAACAAGCAAATCGGGAGGCGCGGGCGATGGTGTGGCGGATATTTCAGGTGGCAGCGTTCCTGCTGGGCGTGGCGGCACTGCCGCAGCCGGTCACAGCGCAGGAGCAGGGCACCATCTTCTTCGGGCCGGATGCCGAGGTGCTGACCCTCCAGCGCGAGCGCTGGCAGGCCTGCCGCCGCCGCTGCGACAACGACGACCGCTGCGTCGGCTGGACCTATATCGAAGGCGTCAACCAGTGCCGGCTGAAGGAAGCCATCTGGCTGAAGGCCGACAACCAGTGCTGTGTCTCCGGCTACAAACAGGATTCAGGCGGGCAACCCGGCGGCCAGCCGGGCGGCGGTGGCGATGACCGGCCCAATGCATCAGCGGGCATCGACAATGCCGCAATCCTGCGCCTGCACTATAATTCGCGCGCCGACGGGCGCGGCATCTGCATCCAGACGCAACCGGCCGTGCCGCGCGCCTATCGCGGCTGGGCCTGCCTGTGGAAGGACAACCCGCTCTACGCGGAGATCGACCGGCTCCTCAACGACGCGAACGCCCGCAATCTCGCCTGCAACATCGAGTGGAACGACAGGCCGCGCGGCAGCTACGCCGAATTGCAGGTGGTTTCCTGCGTCCGACGGTAGGCCGGGAGGGCGAGCCTGTTCAGCTTGGCTTGTAGGCCAGCCGCAGCCCGCCCCAGTGCTGTCCGTTGACCATGATGGGGGCCGACACGTCCTTCATCAGCACGAAGTTGCCGCCACCCATGTCGCGCCGATAGGTCTGCAGCAGGTAGGGCGCGGTGTTCTGCCCTGCGCGCAGGCCGACCCGGTCGTTGAAGATGCGGCGGTTGCGGCAATTTCCCATGTTCCAGACCGGATCATCGCTCTGGGGCTGCGAGAACTTCTTGTTGTGCGTCGGCAGGTAGCCGTTCACGTCCACCGCCGCGCAGAACACGACGTGTTCGCTCAAGTCCAGCGCCGGCTCCTGGATTTCCGGCAGCACCGCATCGGTAGTCGCGAGGCCACGCGTAGAAACCTGCTGCGGATCGCTGCCGGCGATCGGCTGGTAGTCGCGGTCGAACAGGTCGTCCAGCGTCGTATCGCCTTCCGCAATGGCCAGTTCGAAGGCGGCCGAAACCTGTTGCGCCATGTCAATCACGGCGCGGATCATCGGTGTGTCCGCCGTGTCGGCGTCGCTAAGCGCGACATTACCGATCATGGCATCCGACCGGTCCACCGTCGCGGTGATGCGTTCCGACGCCGAACCCAGCGCGTCCACGAAACCGGACACGACGCCGTTCATGCCGCCGATCCGCTCGGCCAGCATCGAAGTGGAGCTGTCGATCCCCTCGATCCCGTCCTGGACCTGGCGGGAGGATTCCGCGATCTGGCTCATGGCCGCCCCGACATCGGCGACCACGTCGTCGAGATCGGTTGTGGACGCACGTACGGATTCAACGAATTTCACGGCGGATTCGCCATGCTCGATCAGCGCATGTGCTTCGCCGTCCAGTTCCTTCAGCGTCGCCTCGATCTTCTGCGTCGCCGTGGAGGTCTGGCTTGCGAGCGCCTTCACCTCGCCGGCAACGACCGCGAAGCCCTTGCCCGCTTCGCCTGCGCGCGCCGCCTCGATGGTGGCGTTGAGCGCCAGCAGGTTGGTCTGCCTGGCAATTGCATCGATGGTGCCGGACACGTCGCGCACGCTTTCCAGCGCGCCCTTCAAGCCGTGAAGCTGTTGGGTGATCTTGCCGACGGCATCGACCAGCGAGGCGATTTCGCTCTTCGCCTGCTGCATCCGGTCGCGCGACATCGCAGCGGTTTCGCTGGTCTGCTCGGCAATGGTGGAGGACTCGGTCACCGCGTCCCGGATCATGCCCGTCATGGTCCGCGCGTTGGCCGCCGTTTCCGATACGTCTTGGAAATCGTCGTTCAACGAGTGGGTCTGGCCGGCGGCCTGGGTGATGATTCCTGCGACTTCGGCCATGTCGAGGCCGAATTCGCTCAGTGTCTGCGCCAGTTCACCGAACTTGCGCGTGAGATCGTTGGTTTCGCCATGGCCTGACTCTGCGGCCGCAGCTCCACCTTGTACGGTCGTGGACATCCTGTCCCCTTGGTGTATGGATTGCTCGACTGCTAGAAGGTCCCACGACGTTCTTAACGTTTCGCTAACCGTGACCGGATAGCGCGCCGCATCCGACGAAAGGATGACGTAGCGGAAATTCTATCACACCCACGAGCCTGCTCTTGACCGCCACCCCAACCGATAACCTGACGCCTGCCGATGCCGTGCGCGGCCATTGGGTGACCCACTACGCACCCGACTGGCTCAAGCCCTACGCGCGCCTTGCCAGGTGGGACAGGCCGATTGGCTGGTGGTTGCTGATGTGGCCGTGCTGGTGGTCGGCTGCGATGGCAGCGGCGAACCCGCCGGCGGGCATGCCGAACCTGTGGCATCTCGTTCTGTTCATGGTCGGCGCCATCGCCATGCGCGGTGCCGGCTGCACCTACAACGACATCGTCGACCGTGAGATCGACGCGGGCGTCGAGCGAACGCGCATGCGCCCGATCCCGTCGGGCGCGGTCAGCGTGAAGCAGGCGCTGGCCTTTGCTGTCGCGCAGAGCCTCGTCGGGCTTCTCGTCCTCGTCCAGTTCAACGCCTACACCATCGCGCTTGGCATCGCCTCGCT
The DNA here is from genome assembly GCF_046159835.1 of Tepidamorphus sp. 3E244. Taxonomy (NCBI): domain Bacteria; kingdom Pseudomonadati; phylum Pseudomonadota; class Alphaproteobacteria; order Hyphomicrobiales; family Tepidamorphaceae; genus Tepidamorphus; species Tepidamorphus sp. 3E244. Next base: position 403,473 of record NZ_JBJXCY010000001.1, read on the forward strand.
CGCCGTGGTGGCTGTCTACCCCTTCATGAAGCGCATCACCTCCTGGCCGCAATTCGTGCTGGGCCTTGCCTTCAACTGGGGCGCGTTCCTCGGCTGGACGGCGGTCTTTGCAGCCTTCGGCTGGCCGCCGCTGCTGCTGTGGCTCGGCGGTATCGCATGGACCATCGGCTACGACACGATCTACGCCCACCAGGACCGGCGCGACGATGCGATCATCGGCGTGCGCTCCACCGCGCGCCTGTTTGCCGAGAATTCCCACCGCGGGATCGGCGCGTTCTACGTCGTGGCGATTGCCTTCTGGGGCGCGGCCTTCTGGATGGCCGACCTTGCATGGCCTGCCTTCGCGGGTCTGGCCGGGGCGGCCACCCACATGGGCTGGCAGGTCGCAACACTGCGCATCGATGATGGCTCGCGCTGCCTGATGCTGTTCCGCTCCAACCGACATTTTGGCTGGATACTTTTCGCAGGGCTCGTTGCTGCGGGGCTTGCCGGCTGACCCTGTGAATTTTTATTGCGCGGGGGTAAATTCAGGCGTATCGCGATTGTTGATTGTCGCGTTGGGCGCTGGAGGCGCCCGCCATGGATCAAGCGCTCTCTTCCACAATCGAATACCGTGACGCCCGTCTCGTTGACCTCGAGGCGCTTGTGGCGCTGGAAAAGCTTTGCTTCGAGACCGACCGCATCTCGCAGCGCTCCTTCCGCCAGTTCCTGAAATCACCCACGGCGCAGATGATCGTGGCGATTGCAGGCGGCGAACTGGCCGGTTACGCGCTCAACCTGTACCGCGAGGGCACCGCGCTGGCGCGGCTCTATTCCATCGCCGTGGAGCAGCGCTTTCGCGGTGTTGGCATCGGCCTGGAGCTTCTCAAGCGCGCCGAGAGTGCTGCCTTCCAGGCCGGACGTTTCGTCATGCGGCTGGAAGTGCGCGAGGACAACGAAACCGCGATCCGCGGATATCGCGCGCACGGCTACCGGCAGTTCGGCCAGCACGAGGATTATTACGGCGACCACGCGACCGCGCTGCGCTTTGAACGCATCCTGCGCGCCGAGAACCCGCCCAAGGCCCCGCGCTTCTATGAACAGCAGACGGATTTCACCTGCGGCGCGGCCTGTATCCTGATGGCGCGGGCCGCCTTCGATCCGGCCTTTCGCCCGACGATTGCCGAGGAAATCCGCACTTGGCGCGCCGCCACCATGATCTACATGGCATCCGGGCTTGGCGGCTGCGGACCGTATGGACTGGCCTTGCAGGCGCATGAATCCGGCCTTGAGCCGGAGGTCTGGGTGTCACGGCCCGGCAGCCTGTTCCTCGACACCGTGCGCCATCCGGACAAGCGCAAGGTGATGAAGGTTGTGCAGGAGGATTTCCGCAACCGTATCGAGCAGGAGGGCATCCTCGTGCGCCAGCAGGCGGTGAGCGTGAGCGACCTCGCGGCCGAGATTGCAGGTGGCGCAACGGCCATCGTGCTGATCTCCGGCTACCGCATGTTCGGCAAGAAGGTGCCACACTGGGTCTTCGCCTACGCCGCGCAGGACAAGCACATCTTCGTTCACGACCCGTGGATCGAGGACAAGCGCGGCGAAACCTTTTCGGATGCGGCCAATCTGCCGATCCCGTTTGCAGAATTCGACCGCATGGCGCGCTTCGGCAAGAGCCGGCTGAGCGCGGCGGTCATCCTGAGGAGAGAAAGTTGAGATGGCCGGTTGGCTGATCCTCGTCGATGTCGAAAAAGACTTCCCCAACGCAGAGACCCCGCACAAGGTGGTCTCCACCAAGGATTATCTCGGCAGGCCGCACTTGTTTCGCGGTGACCGTGCCAAGATCATCAACCTGTCGCGCAGCTTCGCCTACCAGGGGCGCGGCTACTACGCCTCGCTGCTGGGCGAGGCGCGTCGCCACCGCATCATACCGACCGTCGAGACCATGCTCGACCTGTCGACGCGCAAGGCCTACGAGAACGCGATTCCCGAACTCGAAGACGTGCTCAACTCTCTGGCGCGCAAGCACGGGTCTGCGCCTGAGCGGGTGTTGCTGTGCTTCGGCGAATGCCGCGAGCCGCAATGGGAGCGCTTCGGGCGCCTCGTCTTCGACTGGTTCCGCGCGCCGATCATCGAGGTGACCTTCGAGGCAGGCGAGTGGACGCGCATCGAGCGCATGCGCCCGTTGCCGATCAACAAGCTGGCGAAGGAGGAGCGCGCATTCTTCTGCGAAGCGCTTGACCGCTACACCCGCCGTGACTGGCGCGATACAAGGCAGAAGGCCCCGCCGCGCTTCACCTTCGCCGTGCTGCATGACCCCAACGAGGTGCTGCCGCCGTCCTCAAAGGCTTCACTCAAGCATCTCGCGCGCGTTGCCGAAAAGATGGACGTGGAAATCGACCTCGTCACCAAGAAGGACCTGCCGCGCCTGTGCGAATACGACGCGCTGTTCATCCGCGAGACGACCAGCATCCGCGACCATACGTTCCGCTTCGCCCAGCGTGCGCGCCAGGAGGGCATTCCGGTCATTGATGACCCGGTGTCGATGATCCGCTGCACCAACAAGCTCTACCTCAAGGAACTGATGGAATCGGCGGGCATCGCCATGCCGCAGAGCGTCATGCTGGCCTCTGCCGCCGACATCGCCGCCGCCGAAGCCGAACTTGGCTATCCGGTGGTGGTGAAGATCCCGGACGGGTCGTTTTCGCGCGGGGTGAAGAAGGCGGAGAACCGCGAGGAGTTCGAAGCCCTTGCAGCCGACTGGTTCAAGCAGACCGACTTGCTGATCGCGCAGAAGTTCATGCCCACCAGCTTCGACTGGCGCATCGGCGTGCTGGGCGGGGAGCCGCTCTTTGCCTGCCAGTACATGATGGCCAAGAAGCACTGGCAGATCGTCAATCACGATCGTTCAGGCAAACCCGTCGAAGGCTCGTTCAAGTCCTTTCCGCTGCACGAGGCACCAGCCGCCGTGCTGGAAACCGGCGTGCGCGCGGCCTGCCTCATCGGCAACGGGTTCTACGGCGTCGACATCAAGGAAACGCCCGACGGCGTCTTCGTCATCGAGGTCAACGACAACCCCAACCTCGATCACGGGGTGGAGGATGTCGCGGGCAAGGACGAGGTGTGGCGCAAGCTGATCGGCTGGTTTATCGATCGTATCGAGCGCCGGCGCGGTTAACGGCTCCGGCCCGATACGGGAGGACCGTCCACATGATCGCGATCATTTTCGAAGTCGAACCGCATGAAGGCCACGCCGGGGCCTATTTCGACCTTGCAGGCGAACTCAAGCCCCTGCTGGCCGATTTCGACGGGTTCATTTCGGTCGAGAGGTTCGAGGCGGTGCTGACGCCGGGGCGCTACCTGTCGCTGTCGTTCTGGCGCGACGAGGAGTCTGTGCAGCGCTGGCGCAAGGTCGCTGAGCACCGGCTGGCGCAGACGGCCGGCCGCAACAAGCATTTCGCGAAGTATCGCATCCGCGTCGCGCAGGTTCTGCGCGACTACACGATGGACGACCGCGAGCAGGCCCCGGAGGACCTGCGCGCCGTGCATGGTTGAACCGGACGTCGCCTAGTCGCGGGCGATGATTTCCGCTTCCGGGGCATGGATGCGGATGTTCTCCGCGCTACCCAAGTCGCGCTTGGCGAGGAACTTCGGACGCCGCGCGGCGAAGAACGTGTTGGCGCGCCGCGCACGCGGCCGCGATACCGTCAGACCGCCAAGCTGCGCGGTGGGGCGCCGGGAACCGGCATCCTCTCCGTCACGGGCCAGCGGGCGGCCAAGCGCCTCGCCCCAGGCCTGCCAAGCGTCCTGCAACTCGTCGGCATCGTTGGCGATGCACAGCGGCACGTTGAATTCGCTGTTCTCGTGAAAGAGCACGATACCCGGCTTGCCGTCGCCCGACGCGTTGTCGGCCAGCAGAACCGACTGGTAGCTCTTGAGCGGCACCTTCAGGAACGGGCCGTTAGCAGCTTGCGCCAGCGTCACGGAATCGTTGTCGATGACAGCAACCGGTGACCTGCGTCCCGGCACCGCCTCGCCATTGGCGGCGATGCGGGCCGGAAGCTGGGTCGGGTCGAGCCGGATATCTTCGGCCGACCATGCGGGATCGAGCCCGCTGAAAAGCGTTTGACGCCTCATTTTGCCTCTCCGTTGTCGCGGTCCGATTTGTTTTTTTGTGGCCGCCGGATCGAGGAACATCAAACCATCCCGGCATTGGGATCGGCTTAAGCAGCTCGGTAAAAAACTGGTCAATTCCGGGAAGGTTAAGCGTTAACCAGCCCTCGTGTGCACTTGCGAAATCAACGCGTGATCCATATTCAGGCGAGACACGCAATCGATCACATCACGCCGTCAGGACGCTGCCCGCCGCATGAGCGATCTTCTCGATATCTCCCCGCTTCGTGAATCTGCCGCCGATCTGGTGCAGGCGGCCCGTGCCGCCGGTGCCGACAGCGCCGACGCGGTCGCCGTGCGCGGGGTCTCGCGCGGAGTGGAAGTGCGCGGCGGCAAGGTCGAGGAGATCGAGCATTCCGAGAGCGACGATCTCGGTCTGCGCGTCTTCGTCGGCAAGCGCTCGGCCATCGTCTCCACCAGCGCGGTGGACGTCGGGGGTTTCCAGGAACTTGCCGAACGCGCGGTTGCCATGGCGCGCATCGCGCCCGAAGACGATTACGCGGGCATCGCCGATGCCTCGCTCACCGGCATCTCGGAAGAAGAGCTCGACCTGCTCGACACCACCGAGGTGGAGATCGACACCCTGCGGGAGGTGGCACTGGAAGCCGAAGATGCATGTCTTGCGGTGGACGGCGTAAAGAAGTCGGGCGGCGCCAGCGCCAGCACCGGGCTTGGCGGCGTCGTGCTTGTCTCCTCCAACGGCTTCGCCGGCGGCTACCTGCGGTCGCGCCACGGCGTGTCCGTCAGCGCCATTGCGGGCGAGGGGACGGGGATGCAGCGCGACTACGACTATGCCAGCGCGCTTCATCGCGGCGATCTTCGCTCTGCAGTCGAGATCGGCAAGCGCGCGGGCGAGCGTGCGGTCGAGCGCCTCAACCCCGACAAGATGGAAACCGGGCGCGGCGACGTGGTGTTTGATCCGCGCGTGGCGGCAACGCTGGTTTCGCACCTTGCCGGCGCGGTCAACGGTGCGGCCATCGCGCGCGGCACCTCGATGCTGAAATCGCGCATGGGCGAGCGCATCTTTTCGCCGGGCGTCGTCATCGTTGATGACCCGCTGCGCCATCGCGGCCTTGCCTCGCGCCCCTTCGACGGGGACGGAATCGTCACTGCGCCGCGCACGCTCGTGGAGGACGGTGTGCTGAAGAGCTGGCTGCTGGACCTCTCCACGGCGCGCGAACTCAAGCTCAAGACAACCGGCCATGCCGCGCGTGGCATCGGTTCCGCACCGTCACCGTCGAGCACGAACCTTGCCATGCTGCCCGGCACCGAAGCGCCGGACGCCCTGATCGCCGGCGTCAAGCACGGCATCTACGTCACCGAGCTGATCGGTCGCGGCGCCAACACCGTGACCGGCGACTACAGCCGTGGCGCGGCTGGCTTCCGCATCCGCGACGGCAAGCTGGGCGAGCCGGTCGCCGAGATCACCATTGCCGGCAACCTGATGGACATGTTCGCCCGCCTCGTTCCCGCCAATGATCTCGAATATCGCAACGCCACCAACGCACCGACCATCCTTGTCGAAGGAATGACGATTGCCGGACGCTAGCCCCGAGAAGGCAGACAGCAACTACGTCGAAGACCTGGCGCTGCTGACGCGCGCCGTCGAGGCCGCCGGCGAGATCGCGCTGCGTTACTTCCGCAACGGGGCGCGCCACTGGCTCAAGGAAGGCGATTCTCCGGTCACCGAGGCCGACATGGCGGTCGATGCCTACTTGCTGGAGCAGCTCTCCGCCGCCCGCCCGGCCTATGGCTGGCTGTCGGAGGAATCCGTCAACGACCACGCAAGGCTCGAATGCCGCCGCGTTTTCGTGGTCGATCCGATCGACGGCACGCGCGGCTTCATCAAGCGCTCGGATGAATGGACGATCTGCGCCGCTGTCGTGGAGGAGGGCCGCAGCGTCGCGGCCATCGTCCACAATCCGATGCGCGGCGAGATGTTTGCCGCCGTGCGCGGCGGCGGTGCGCGCTGCAACGACAAGCCGATTTCCGTCACCAGCGCAGGCGAACTGTCCGGCGCGCGCATCTGTGCCGCCAAGCGCGCGGTCGAACCGCTCGGCGAAGTGTCGGGTTCGCTCCGGCACCGGTACTGCCCCTCGCTTGCCTACCGTTTCGCGCTGACGGCCTGCGGCGAGGTCGACGCGACTGTATCCGCCGGCCATGCCCACGAATGGGACGTGGCTGCCGCAGGGCTTATCGTGGAAGAAGCCGGTGGCTGCGTGACGCATCTCGATGGCGCATTGCCGGTATTCAACAAGGCCACGCCCCGCGTGCCGCCCATCATCGCGGCTGGCCCGCCGCTGCATGCGGCGATGCGCGCCGCGTTCGATCAAAATGCCGATGCCTGACAGGACAGGAGATTGAAGAGCCATGTCGAGTGACGCCGAATCAAAATCAGACCAGCTTCTGCACATCGTGATCGGTGGCGAGCTGGAAAACCTGAAGGGCACGACCTTTCGCAACCTCGACGAGGTTGAGGTTGTTGGGATGTACCCGAGCTACGCCGCTGCCTACGACGCTTGGAAGGGCGCTGCACAGCGCAGCGTGGACAACGCCCACGTGCGGTATTTCATCGTTCACGTGCACCGCTTGCTTGACCCCGAAACGGACACGACTCGCTCCTAGACTGCGTCCGGCAAACGGTTTTCACCGTCCTGAAAACGTCGTGCGCGCGAAAACCGTGCGTGACGCAGGGCTCACACTTCTCTAAAACCTGCGAACAATGAAAAACGCGTCGTTAAACAGCAGGATATTCCGCGAGAAGAACGAGCGGACACGGGGCGACGACACGCTCACCGTGGCGCCGTTGTCAGCCGGTGTGGTCATTCGCCGGATGGTGCGCGACCACCTGCTGCCCATGCGCAACTACCTGTTCATGTCCTTCGGCGCCATGGCGGGTGTCGCTGCGGCGACGGGTGCGCTGCCCTTCCTGATGCAGCTCACGTCCGACCAGATCGTCGTCGCGAAGAACATGAACAGCCTCTATTACCTGCCCGTGCTGGTAATCGTGGTTGTCTGCGTGAAGGCACTTGCCGAGTACGTTTCCGCGATCAGCGAGGAATTTATCGGCCAGCGCATTACGGCATCCCTGCGCGAGAAGATGTTCCACGCGCTGATGCATGCCGACCTGTCCTGGATCCAGCGCACCCATACAGGTCGCTTCACTGCGTCCGTGCTGGGCGATGTCGGCGCAGTCCAGGCGGCAGCCGGTGTCACCATCGTGGGTATCGGCAAGAACCTGCTGAAATGCGTCTTCCTGATCGCCGCCATGTTCTACATGGACTGGGTGCTGACCTTTGCCGCGGCCATCGGCCTGCCGTTTGCCTTCCGGCAAATGGGCAAGCAGCGCAAGAAGATGATCCGCTCCTCGACCCGCGTCTTCCAGGAAAACGGCGACCTGACGTCGTTCATACAGCAGGCGCTGAGCGGCATTCGCGTGGTGAAGGCTTATGGGCGCGAGGACGCCGAGACCAATCGCGTGCGCGAGGTGATCGACCGCACGGTGGAATTCGCCATGCAGGCGCGCCGCGTCAGCGCGGCCTCCGGCCCCATCACCGAGGCCCTGTCGGGCATCGGCATCGCGGCGGCCATCTTCTACGGCGGATACCGGGGCATCACCGGCACGATGACGCCGGGCGAGTTCATGGGCTTCATCACCGCCGCCATGCTGCTCTATCAACCACTGAAGGCGCTGGCGCAGCTTCAGACCACCTTCCAGGTCGGCGTTGCCGCAGCGTCCCGCGTGTTCGCGGTGATCGACCAGATGGCCGAGATCCGCGACGGGGACGACGCCGCGCCGCTGAAGGTCAGTGACGGCGCGATCCGCTTCGAGAAGGTCTCCTTCGGCTACAACGCCTCGACGCTGGTGCTGAAGGATTTCGACATCGACATTCCGCCCAAGCAGAAGGTGGCGCTTGTAGGTCCCTCGGGCGCGGGCAAGAGCACGGTCCTCAACCTCATCCTGCGCTTCTACCAGCCATCTGCCGGTGAAATCCTGATCGATGGCGAGAACGTCAACAACGCGACCGTTGCCAGCGTCCGCGCGGCTTCAGCCCTCGTCACCCAGGATCCGTTCCTCTTCGACGACACCATCGCGGCCAATATCAGCTACGGCACGGACGATGTGACGCGCGAGGGCATCGAGAATGCCGCCCGCATGGCCGCCGCGCACGAGTTCATCATGGAAATGCCGGAAGGCTACGAGACGCGCGTCGGCGAGTCCGGCAACCGCCTGTCCGGGGGGCAGAAGCAGCGCATTTCCTTCGCCCGCGCCATGCTGCGCGATGCGCCGATCCTGCTGCTGGACGAACCGACGTCCTCGCTCGACAGCGAGGCGGAATCCAAGCTCCAGTTCGCGCTCGACAACATGGTCGACGACCGCACCGTCATCATGATCGCGCATCGCCTCTCCACGGTGAAGAAAGCCGACATCATCTACGTGCTGGAAGACGGCCGCATCGTCGACAGCGGCAAGCACGAAGACCTGCTGGCGCGCGGCGGGCTGTATCGCCGTCTCTACGAAAAGCAGTTCGGCGAACTCGAGCCGGTGGAACTCGCAGATGACGAAACCGCCACTCGCCTCGCGGGCGAGTAGGCGCCATGGCCGGAATGCTCAAGAAGCTGGGCCGCTCGGCGGCCTTCCAGAACTTGGCGGGCAGTGCCGTCGCCAACTACCTGCGCCTCGTCCATGTCACCAGTCGCTACGTGATCGACCCGCCGGACCTCTATGACAACATGGTCGACGAGGTGCCGTTCATCTTCGCCATGTGGCACGGCGAACATTTCATGGCCCCCTTCGTGCGCCGGCTGGACTACAAGGTGGACGCGCTGATTTCGCGCCACCGCGACGGAGAGATCAACGCCATCGCCGCCCACAAGCTCGGCATCGGCACGGTGCGCGGTTCCGGCTCGCACGACCGCTCGATCCACCGCAAGGGCGGCGTGCCGGCGTTTCGTGAGATGCTGACGCGTCTGGAGCAGGGAACCATCATCGCCCTGACCGCCGACGTACCGAAGGTCAGCCGCGTCGCGGGACCTGGCATCGTGCGGCTGGCAAGCCATTCCGGGCGGCCGATCATTCCCGTCGCGATTACGACGAGCCGCCATCGCCACCTCAGCAACTGGGACAGATCGGTCATCAACCTGCCGTTCAGCCGCATCGCGATTGCCGGTCGCCCGGCCATCCACGTGCCGAAGAACTGCGACGACGAGACGCTCGAGGAAAAGCGGCAGCTCGTCGAACTCGAACTGAACGCGGCGACGGAACGCGCCTACCAACTGGCCGCAGGTGAGGCATGAGCAAGAAGCGCCGCAGGCCATCGGGAAAGCTGCTCGGGCTCTATCGCCTGCTGACGCGCATCCTGACCCCGCTGGCCGGGCTGATCGTCACCTGGCGCACCAAGCGCGGCAAGGAAGATCCCTCCCGGCGAGGTGAGCGCTTCGGCATGGCGGGGGTCTCGCGGCCCAAGGGTCCGCTCCTGTGGGCCCATGCGGCGAGCGTCGGTGAATCAGTCTCCATGCTGCCGCTGATCCGCAGGCTGCATGACACGTTCCCCGATCTGAACATTCTGGTGACGACGACCACGGTGACCTCGGCACGCATCGTGGAGCGCAGTCTTCCCGCCCGCGCCATCCACCAGTATGTGCCCATCGACATGCCGGTCTTCGTCAACCGGTTCCTGTCACACTGGCGGCCGCAGCTGGTGTTCTTCGCCGAATCCGAACTCTGGCCGAACATGCTGACGACGGCAGCCCGCGCCGGTGCGCACATGGCGCTGGTGAATGCCCGCATGTCACCGCGTTCGTTCTCGCGCTGGCAGCGCTTCCCCAATTCCATCGGCGCGCTTCTCTCCTGCTTCCGCGTGGTGCTGGCGCAGTCGGCGGGCGATGCGGACCGGCTGCGCGAACTTGGCGCGCGCAACGTCATCCAGTCCGGCAACATCAAGTTCGATGTGCCCGCGCCGCCGGCAGACCCGTCCGAACTCGCGATGTTCCGGGCAGCCTTTGCTGCGCGCCCGCGCTGGGCGGCGATCAGTACCCATCCCGGTGAAGAGGAAATCGTCGAGGAAGCGCACAAGGAACTCAGTGCGCGCCGCCAGCGCCTTGTCACGATCATCGCGCCGCGCCATCCCGAACGCGGGCCGGAGATCGCCAACATGCTGACCGCGCGTGGCCACTCGGTCCAGCTGCGCTCCAAGGAACCGCAGCCGCGCCGCGACGCCACGTTCTACATCTTCGATACCATCGGCGAACTGGGTCTGGTGTTTCGCACGGTGCCGGCCTGCTTCATGGGCGGCTCCATGGTGCGCCACGGAGGGCAGAACCCCATCGAGCCAACCAAGCTCGGCTGTGCTGTCGTGCACGGCCCGCACGTGGGCAACTTCAACGAGGTCTACGGCGCGCTCGACATGGGCGGCGGCGCGGAAACCGTCACCGGTGCGATCCAGCTAGCGCAGGCCATGGGCCAGTTGATCGACAATCGCCAGAAGGCACAGCTGCGCGCCAATGCCGCGCAAACGGCGCTGGCGCCTTATTCCGGCGCGCTGGACGCAACCTTCAAGGCCATCGGCCCGATGCTGCGTGCAGTCCTTGCGCCGAAAGGCGAGCAACCGCCGCAGCAACAGGGGTAGCGCGCGTGCAGCCACCGGCATTCTGGAACCTGAAGAAGCCGAACCTGGCCGCACACATGCTCTCGCCGCTGGGCCTGCTCTATGGCTGGGCCGGTGAGCTTCGTCACCTCGTTACAATTCCGCAGCGCCCGCTGGTGCCGGTCCTGTGCGTCGGCAATCTCACGCTGGGCGGCGCCGGCAAGACGCCTGTGGCGATTGAGATTGCCCGCAGGCTGAAGAGCGACGGATGCACGCCGGGCTTCCTGTCGCGCGGTTACGGCGCGCGCATCGTCAAGCCGGTGATGGTCGACCCGAAAGGTGCGTCTGCCAGCTTTGGCGACGAACCGTTGCTGCTCGCGCGTCACGCAAAAACGGTCTGTTCGCCGGACCGGCCTGCCGGTGCGCAGGCGCTCATCGATGCCGGCTGCGACGTGGTCGTGATGGATGACGGCTTCCAGAACCCGACGCTTGCCAAGGACCTCTCCATCGTCGTGGTCGATGCCCGCGCAGGGCTCGGCAATGGCCTTGTTTTCCCCGCCGGTCCCTTGCGCGCCGACCTGTCCCGCCAGCTTGGCCGGGCAGGCGGCATGATCGTCATTGGTGAGGCGAAAGACGCCGATCCCCACCTGCGCATGGGGGAGCGGCGCGGACTGGTGGCCATGCGCGGGCATATCCAGGCCGAGCCTCACGCCGTCGCCAACCTGCGCGGCAAACGGTTGGTGGCATTCGCTGGCATCGGCCTGCCGGAGAAGTTCTTCGCGACATTAAGCGGGCTGGAACTGGACGTCGTCGAGACGCGCGTCTTCCCCGACCACCACGTCTACAGCCTTCGCGATGCGGAAGACCTGCTGGCGCTGGCTGACAAGCGCGATGCGGTCCTCGTCACGACTGAGAAGGACGCGATCCGCTTTCAGGCGAGCGAGGAGCCGGTCATCGCGCGCCTTGCCGCGCAGACGCAGGTTCTCCCGATCACGGTCGGGTTCGACCGGACCGGAGCGCACAATCTCGACAAGTTGCTGAAATCGCTTCGCGCGAACTTCGCTCCGAAGGAGGAGACCGCGCCGCAGGCCTGAAGCCGCAAGGCCGTCAGTTGCCGCGAACGGACTTCTCGCGCTCGCTGGCAGCCTTGGCATCGACATAGGCTTCCTGCCGCTCGCCGCTCCAGTAGCGAAGTTCATCGAGCGGGATGGCCATGCCGGTCACCGCACAACGCACGAACTCACCGGATTTCAGCACCTGGTAGTCGCTGTCGGTGTAACGGAGCTGGGCTTCGCTTCCCGGCTTCGGGTTTTCCATGCGGTTCACGCGTGTGTCCTCTTGGCCATTGCGGCGCGATCTTAAACGTCACGCCGTTGCATTGCCAGTTTCCAAAATCAGTCGAACAGGCTGCCTTGTCCGCCGCGTGGCGGCACCGCACGGCTCGCAGGCTTCGGCCTGGCCTTGGGCGTCGGCGGCGTGTCTGTGGTGCCAGCGACGTCCGCCGTGACCGATCCATCCGCGAATTCGATGGCGATGCGCCTGGCCTTAGCGGCGGCGTCCGCACCGCGTACGAGGTCGCCGTTCAGGTCGCGCACCAGCGCGAACCCGCGCTCCAGAGTGGCCCGGTGGCTCAGCGTCGCGAGCAGGCTCGACACCTGGTCGAGGCGCGCACGCCGCACCTCGTCCTCGCGCCGTGCTGCGCGCGCAAACCGGCCCGTCGCGTTGTTCAGCCGTTCGCTGCCGCGCTCGATCCCGCGTCGCACGCTGACGGGCGAAAGCCGCGTAGCGCAGGCGGTGAAGCCCTGCCGCTGCTGACGCAGGTAGACGCTCTGGGCGCGCGCGAACTGGGCCGACACTTCCGCGAAATGGCGCGTCGGCAGTTGCGTGATGCGGTCGAGCCGCGGCATGGCGCGCGACAGTGCCGTGACCGCCTGCATCCGCTCGCGCAGCAATCGCCGGGTCGCGGCAGGAAGCTGCGTGCTTGCGGTATCGAGCCGCTGGCGGGGAATGGCGAGCAGGTCTTCAAGCTTCGGCAATCCGCGCGCAAGGCCGAGCACGTTGGCGCGCCGCTGTTCCAGCATCTGTACCGAACACCGCCGCAACCGCGCCGCGCGGTCGTCGATATTGGCAAGAAGCTCCGCGCGCACCGGCACCGCCATTTCGGCTGCCGCCGTCGGCGTCGGCGCGCGCCGGTCGGACGCGAAGTCGATCAGCGTGGTGTCCGTCTCGTGGCCGACCGCCGAGATGAGCGGTATGGCACTGCCTGCGGCTGCGCGCACCACCACTTCCTCGTTGAAGGCCCACAGGTCCTCAAGGCTGCCGCCGCCACGCGCGACGATGAGGATGTCGGGCCGCAACCGCTCGCCCGCGCCGTCGGTCTCGGCAAGCGCGTTCATGCCGGCGATGCCACGCGCGACCTCTTCCGCCGCACCTTCGCCCTGCACCCGCACCGGCCAGACCAGCACCCGAACCGGGAAGCGGTCCGCGATGCGGTGGAGGATGTCGCGGATGACCGCGCCTGTCGGCGACGTGACGACGCCGATCACGCGCGGCAGGTAGGGCAGGGCGCGCTTGCGCTCGGCATCGAACAGCCCTTCCGCGGCAAGTTTCTTGCGGCGCTCCTCAAGCTGCGCCAGCAGCGCACCAACACCGGCCGGCTCAATGGAATCGATGACGATCTGGTATCCGGATTTCGCCGGGTAGGTGGTCACCTTGCCCGTGGCGATGACCTCCAGCCCTTCTTCCAGCCAGCGCTCCATCTTGCGGTAGCTGCCGCGCCACACGATGGCGTCGATCTTGGAATTCTGGTCCTTCAGCGAGAAGTAGCAGTGGCCGGAAGAATGCGGCCCGCGAAAGCCGGAAATCTCCCCCCGCAGCCGCACGTGGCCGAAGGTGTCCTCCATCGTGCGCTTGATCGCCTGCGAAATCTCCGAAACGGAGAATTCGGGCAGGTTGCTGATGGGTGCGGGCACGGCGAGTCCTCAAATCCTGGTTGAATCGGTTGCGATTGGTGACCGAATCCCGGTTTCGATGCTACATGACCTGCCAGAGATCGCACGGACAAGTCAGCAGGAGCAAATCGCATATGGCAGCCATCGATGTGTTGTTGATCGGGGGCGGCGGGCGTGAGCACGCGCTGGCCTGGGCGATTGCCAAAAGCCCTATGCTGGGCAAGCTGTTCTGTGCGCCGGGCAACGCGGGAATTGCAGCCGTTGCCGAGTGCGTGACGGTCGACGTGAGCGACCACGCATCGGTCGAGAATTTCTGCAAGATGATGAGCATCGGCCTCGTCGTGGTCGGCCCGGAGGCTCCGCTTGTTGCGGGCCTTGCGGATGACCTGCGTGCGGCCGGTATCCCGGTGTTCGGCCCCTCGAGGGAAGCCGCCCAGCTTGAAGGCTCCAAGGCCTTCACCAAGAGCCTGTGTGATCGCCACAACATCCCCACCGCCCGCTACCGTCACTTCAACGATATCAGCGATGCGCGCGCCTGGGTCGAGCAGGAAGGCGCCCCCATCGTCATCAAGGCGGACGGGCTGGCCGCCGGCAAGGGCGTGACGGTCGCGACCACCGTGGGCGAGGCGCTGACCGCGCTGGACGACTGCATGGCCGGTGGCGGCGAGGTCGTCATCGAGGAATGTCTCGTCGGCGAGGAGGCAAGTTTCTTCGTGCTCAGCGACGGGACGTCGATCCTGCCGCTTGCCACCGCGCAGGACCACAAGCGCGCGTTCGATGGCGATGAAGGCCCAAACACCGGCGGAATGGGGGCCTATTCGCCGGCCCCGGTCATGACGCCGGACCTCGTGAATAAAGCGATTCAACGCATCGTCGAGCCGACCGTGAAGGGCATGGCGGCGGAAGGCATGCCGTTTGCCGGCGTGCTGTATGCCGGGCTGATCCTCTCCGACGAAGGCCCGAAGCTGATCGAGTACAACATCCGCTTTGGCGACCCGGAATGCCAGGTGCTGATGGCGCGGCTCGACAGCGACCTGCTGGAGATCCTGCTTGCCGTGGCCAAGGGCGAACTCGACGGCGTGACGGCGAACTGGCGCGACGATACGGCGCTCACCGTCGTCATGGCCGCGAACGGCTATCCCGGTTCCTACGAGAAGGGTTCGAAGATCGAAGGCGTCGAGGCGATCGACGAGGACGAGGCCATTGTCTTCCACGCCGGCACCGCGCGAAACGGGGAGGATCTCGTTGCCACCGGCGGGCGCGTGCTCTGCGTCACCGGGCTTGGCAAGGACGTGACCGAGGCCGCCGCGAAGGCCTATGCTGGGGTCGGGAAAATCCACTGGCCGGGCGGCTTCAACCGCACCGATATCGGCTGGCGCGAAATCGAACGCGAGAAGAGCAAGCGTTGAGCGAAGAAAACGACGACTTGGCTGACCTGTTTCCGGGCTTCGACAGCGCTTACGTTGAAACCGGCGAGGCGCGCATCTTCTGCCGCACCGGTGGCGAAGGGCCTCCGCTCGTGCTGCTGCACGGCTACCCGCAGACCCATGTCTGCTGGCACAGAATCGCACCAAAACTGGCCGAGCATTTCAGCCTCGTGATCCCGGACATGCGCGGCTACGGCTGGAGTTCGCTCCCCGAGGCTGCCGACGACCATGAAACCATGTCCAAGCGCGCGCTGGCGCGCGATGTCGTCGCACTGATGGAAAAGCTTGGCCACGCGCGGTTTTCCATCGCCGGTCATGATCGTGGCGGGCGTGTCGCCTACCGGCTGGCGCTGGATCATCCCGGCCGCGTGGAACGCATCGCGCTGCTCGACATCGTGCCGACGCTGGCGCAGTGGGAGTCGTTCGGTTGGCGGGAATCCATCAAGACCTACCACTGGCCTTTCCTCGCGCAGCCCTATCCGCTGCCTGAAACGCTCATCGTGCCGAGCGCGGTCGCCTACCTCGACATGACGCTGGCAAGCTGGACCGGAACGAAGTCGCTGGAGGCGTTCGACGCCGCCGCCATGGCGCACTACCGCGCGGGCTATGATGTTCCCGAGCGCATCCACGCCATGTGCGAGGATTATCGCGCGGGCGCGACCTACGACATGGCAGCGGACCGCAAGGACCGCGAGCAGGGCAAGCGCATTTCAGTCCCGCTGCTGGCCATCTGGGGCGAGAGCGGAATTCCTGCTGGCGGCGGCGATGATGCCTTGCTCAACATCTGGCGGCAGTGGGCCGAGGATGTGCGCGGCCATGCCATCGACAGCGGGCATTTCCTTGCGGAAGAAAACCCGGATGCGACCCTCGATGCATTGATGGAGTTTTTCAGCGCATGAGTGACGACAAGCTGGACCGGCAGGAGGCCTTCAGCGGCACGCGCGCCGTCGCCAGGGGCTTCGAGATCGACGTGCAGGAACTGGAAGCCTATCTCGCCGACCGCGTCGAGGGCTTTGCCGGGCCGATCCGCCTGTCCCAGTTCAAGGGCGGCCAGTCCAACCCGACATACGTGGTGGAAACGCCGGCGCGCACCTACGTGCTGCGCAAGAAGCCGCCGGGCAACCTGCTGCCGTCCGCTCACGCCGTCGACCGCGAATACCGCGTCATCGCCGCGCTGCACACGCAGGGCTTCCCGGTTCCGAAGGCCTGGTTCCTGTGTGAGGACGAGAACGTCGTCGGCACTGCGTTCTACCTCATGGACAAGGTGGACGGGCGCGTCGTCTGGGAGCCGCATTGCCCCGGCATGGAGGCAGGCGAGCGCGCGGCGGTCTACGACGCGATGAACGACACCATCGCCAAGCTGCACGGCTTCGACCCGCATGAAATTGGCCTTGGCGATTTCGGCAAGCCGGACAATTACCTCGCCCGGCAGGTCGCGCGCTGGTCGAAGAACTATGTCGCCTCGCGCACCGAGAACGTGCCCGAGATGGACGCGCTGATGGACTGGCTGCCGGACAACCTGCCAGAAAGCGGCCCGGCGCGGCTCGTCCACGGTGACTATCGGCTCGATAACCTCATCCTTGCACCCGACGCGCCGCGCGTCGTCGCCGTGCTCGACTGGGAACTGTCGACGCTGGGCGATCCGCTTGCCGATTTCACCTATCACCTGATGCAGTGGGTGATGCCGCCCACCGATGACGGCTCCGGCACCGGCAGTCTCGTCGGCCACGACCTGGAACGCCTCGGCATCCCGTCGCTGGAGGACTACGTCGCCGCCTATTGCGCGCGCACGGGCCGCGACGGCATCCCCGATCTGGACGCCTATTTTGCCTACAACTTCTTCCGCCTTGCCGCGATCCTGCAAGGAATCGTTGGCCGCGTGCGCGACGGGACGGCAGCCAACGCCAATGCCGCCGCGATGGCGCGGCAGGTCGGGCCGCTGGCCAAGTCCGGATGGCACTGGGCGCAACGCGCCGGGGCAGGAGCATGAGCAAGGGCGTTGCGCTGGCGCTGTCGGGCGGTGGCGCGCGGGGCTTTGCGCATATCCCCGTCTGCGAGGCGTTCGACGATTGCGGCGTCACGCCGTCCTGCATCGCCGGCACGTCCATGGGCGCACTCATCGGCGCGCTCTATGCCAGCGGCATGAAGGCGAGCGATGTCCGCGAACAGTGCATCGCGATGTTCGCCAAGCGCTCTGACGTCATGTCGCGGCTGATGAAGGTGCGCGGGCGCGGGCGGCTGTTGTCGATCAGCTTCACCAAGTCCGGCGCGCTCGACCCCAAGCTGCTGCTGGAAGCCTTCCTGCCAGAGGACCTGCCGCCGCGCATCGAGGACCTGCCCATCCCGTTCAAGGCGGTGGCGGTTGATTTCACCACCGGCAACGAAGTGGTCTTCGAGAAAGGCCCGCTGCTCTCGGCAATCGCCGCCAGCATCGCGTTTCCGCCGGTCATGCGCGGCGTGGTCGATGGCGAGCGCGTGCTGCTCGACGGGGGCATCGTCAACCCGACACCGCACGAAGTGGCTGGGCGTTGCGGCGACCCGGTCATCGCGTCCGACGTCGTGACGCTCCCCAACGCGGTGCCCGGCGAGGTGCCACCACCCATCACGGCGCTGATCGGCTCGGCGCAGATTATGATGCGCGCCATAGCGCAGGCCCGCTACGCGGCACATGTGCCCGCGCTTGTCGTCTATCCCGACATCCGCAACATGACGATGTTCGACTTCTTCCAGGTTGCCGACATCATCGCAAAGGGCGAGGCCGCCGGAGAGGAAGTGTGCGCGTGGCTGCGTGAGAACGTGAAAGCCGATGCCTGATCGCGCGCGCCACACGCGCTTGTGTTTCGCTGTCACTGGAAAGCCGCGATTGGCGGCCCTATTCATCGTGCCATGACAATCGCAAAGCCCTTTCTCGCCGCCGCCGCGCTGGCGCTCGTTTCAACCGTAGCCGTGGCCGACTCCGCGTCCGACTGGTCGCAGGGCGGCTATGCCCGCGTGCGCCTCATCAACGCCGGCAACCCGGAGCCAGGCGTGTGGCGCGCGGGGCTGGAGATCGACCTCAAGGACGGGTGGAAGACCTATTGGCGCTCACCGGGCGAAACCGGCGTGCCGCCGATCTTCGACTGGACACCCTCGGACGGTGTCGCCTCGGTTGAGGTGCATTGGCCCACCCCCGTCCGGTTCGTGGATTCGGGTCTCACCTCCATCGGCTACAAGGGCGACGTGGTGCTGCCCATCGAGATTCGCACGACGGGCGACACGCCGCCGAAGCTGGACCTGGCGCTGAGCTACGCCGTGTGCAGCGACATCTGCGTGCCCGAGGAGGCGACCGTCACGCTCGACCTGTCCGGTGGCGCCAGCCCGCGTGGCCGGGTCGAGGTCGAGGCATCGCTCGCCAAAGTGCCGGAACGCACCATGTCCGGCACGAATATCGCCGTGGCGCGCCCCGGCAAGACGCGGCAGGACCCCATCGAGATCGAACTTGTGTCCGGCACCAGCCCTGAGCGGGTCTTCGTCGAAGGTCCGGAAGACTGGTACCTCCCAGCCCCGGAGGCCGCCACGAACGACGGCACGGTGACCCTGTCGCTGCCGACCGGTGGAATCCCCGACGCGGCAGACCTCGACGGCGTGAAACTGACGGTCACGGCGCTTGGTCCCGATGGCGCGTGGGAAGAGACCGTCGAACTCACCGCGCGCTGAATTTCACAACGCCCCACCTGACATTCTCCCGCGCCGCCATATGTGCTGGTGCAGGATGCGGCCCCTGTGCGGCCGCCAATTTGGGGGAGGACCTTCCACATGATCGCAGTTGGTGACCGTTTGCCGCAGGCGCAGTTTTTCGTGAAGACCGAAAACGGGCGCGAAAAGCGCAGCACGGATGATGTCTTTGGTGGCCGCAAGGTCGTGTTGTTCGGCGTTCCCGGTGCCTTCACCGGCACATGCTCCAAGGCGCACCTGCCGGGCTTCGTGAACAACGCCGAAACTTTCCATGCCCATGGCATCGACGAGATCGCCTGCGTGTCGGTGAACGATGCCGACGTGCTGCACGCCTGGTCGCATATCGGCGAGGCGGACGGGAAAGTGACGATGCTGTCTGACGGCAATGCCGAGTTCACCAAGGCGCTCGGCCTCGACATCGACATGTCCGGCGCCGGCATGGGCACCCGCTCCAAGCGCTACTCGATGGTGGTCGACGACGGCGTCGTGAAGAAGCTCAACATCGAGGAATCCCCCGGCAAGGCTGAAGCCTCCAGCGCCGAAACGCTGCTGGCGCAGCTTTAGGGCTCAGTCCCCGGCGGCCATCCCGGCAAGCTTCGCGACCGTGTTCAAGTTGCGCGCCGTGCCGCGTTCGGCCGCCGGAATTTTCAGCTTCGAACGCCCCATCCCGCTGGGGTAGTGCACGTAGATCTCGTGCTGCCCCAGCTTCATCACCGCATCCTTGCAGCCCTTCGCCTCGTCCAGCCACGCCTGCTTCGGCGCCTCGTCGAGGAAGATCGCCGTCGTGTATTTCGGCTCTTCGTCAGGGAACGGGTTGTCTTTCAGGATGCGCGCCATGTCGGCAGCGGTGCGGATGAAGACATCGACCCGCTTGCCGGCATAAGCCTCGAGGCGCGTTTCCAGCGCGTCGCGCGCCTTGGCGGCGCTCAACTTCGTGTCGAAGACGACGTTTCCGCTGGCGATATAGGCGCGCACGTTTTCAAGGCCCGCGTCCTCGCACATGGCCTTGAGGTCCGGCATGGGCAGCTTGCCGGTCCCGCCGACGTTCACCGCTCTCAGCAAGGCGACATGACGGGTCATCGGCGCGGCGTCCTCAAGGCTTTGCCCGGCTGGGCTGCGCTCATGCGGGTTTTACAGGCTTCTTTTTCTTAGGCTTGAACGGGGCCATGCCCTCGTTGGCTAGCTGGTCGGCGCGCTCGTTTTCCGGGTGCCCCGCATGGCCCTTCACCCAGTGCCAGTCCACGTCGTGGCGGTGGATCGCCTCTTCAAGCCGCTGCCAGAGATCGACGTTCTTCACCGGCTTCTTGTCGGCGGTCTTCCAGCCGCGCGCCTTCCAGCCGCGCAGCCACTGTGTGATGCCGTTGCGCACGTAGGAGGAGTCCGTGAACAGGTCCACCGTGACCGGCCGCTTCATGGCCTCCAGCGCCATGATGGCCGCGGTCAGTTCCATGCGGTTGTTGGTCGTCTCCGCTTCGCCGCCGCACAGCTCCTTCTCGGTGCCGTTGTAGACGAGAAGCGCACCCCAGCCGCCCGGTCCGGGATTCCCGGAGCAGGCGCCATCGGTGTAGACGCTGACCTTCTGCTGGTCGCTCATGCCTCCAGTCCGTATTGAGATGCATCGTCCACGCCGCGATGGAAGCGCAGCTTGCGCAGGTATTCCATCGGGTCCTTGGGCTGCACCATCGCGCCGGGAGGCGTGTTCAGCCAGTCGTACAGCCGCGTGACGAGGAAGCGCATGGAAGCGCCGCGCGCCAAAACAGGCAGCGCCTCGACTTCCGCTTGCGTAAACGGCCTGACGTTTGCGTAAGCCGTCATCAGGGCCCGTGCCTTGGTGACGTTGAAGGACAGATCCGGCTCGAAGCACCACGCGTTCAGGCAGATCGCGACGTCGTAGGCGAAGGCATCGTTGCAGGCGAAATAGAAGTCGAT
The DNA here is from genome assembly GCF_046159835.1 of Tepidamorphus sp. 3E244. Lineage (NCBI taxonomy): Bacteria > Pseudomonadati > Pseudomonadota > Alphaproteobacteria > Hyphomicrobiales > Tepidamorphaceae > Tepidamorphus > Tepidamorphus sp. 3E244. Next base: position 424,233 of record NZ_JBJXCY010000001.1, read on the forward strand.
GAAGCCCGAAAGCTGTTCGCCGATGAAGAACACGTTGTCTGGAAACAGGTCCGCGTGAATCACGCCGCTCGGCAACCCGTCCGGCCAGTGGGCCTCAAGCTCGCCGAGCGCCTCGTCCATCTCGCTTGCAAGCCCCGGCGACACGCTGTCGGCGCGTGCGCGGGCATCCTCGAAGATCGGTCGCCAGCCGGAGACCGACAGCGCGTTCTCGCGGTTGCCGGAATAGTCCGCGCCAGCCAAGTGCAGCTTGGCCAGCATCGTGCCCAGTTCGCGGCAATGCTCGGTGCGCGGGCGGCGCACCCACATGCCTTCCAGGAACTCGATCAGCGCTGCGGGACGCCCCGCCAGCTTGCGCAGCATGGCGCCGTCATGGGCGTGGATCGGCTGCGGGCAGCGGATACCGCGCTGGGCGAGATGCTCCATCAGGCCGAGGAAATACGGCAGGTCGGCTTCCGCCACGCGCTTTTCATAGAGCGTGAGGATGAACTGGTCGCGGTCCGTGCGCAGCAGGAAGTTGGAATTCTCCACCCCTTCCGCGATGCCCTTGAACGATAGTAGCCCGCCAATGTCGTAGGCCGCGACGAAAGCGGAAACCTCTTCGTCGGAAACGTCGGTGTAGACGGCCAAGGCGCTACTCGGCGGCTTCGCGCAGGGCGCGCGGGAGATTGAAGATGACGTCTTCGTCAGCGGTGGAAATGGTTTCGAGGTCGAGCTTGCGGCGTTCGCCGAAGGCATTGATGACCTCGTCGACGAGGACTTCCGGTGCGCTGGCACCCGCTGTCAGCCCGATCGTGTCGGCCGCGTCGAAGATCGACCAGTCGATGTCACTGGCCCGCTGCACCAGTTGTGCGTGCTTGCATCCAGCCTTCAGCGCCACTTCCACCAGTCGCTGCGAGTTGGAGCTGTTCGGCGCGCCGACGACGATCATCGCGTCTGCCAGCGGCGCAACGGCCTTCACCGATTCCTGCCGGTTTGTGGTGGCGTAGCAGATGTCTTCCTTGTGCGGCGGCGCAATGGCCGGGAACCGGCGCGACAGCACCGCGACGATCTCGGCGGTATCGTCCACCGAAAGGGTCGTCTGCGTCAGGTAGGCGATGTTTTCCGGGTTGTTCGGCGTGAACGCCTCCGCATCCGCAACCGTCTCCACCAGGTGGATGGTCCCGGGCGGAAGCTGCCCCATCGTGCCGACCACTTCCGGATGCCCCGCATGGCCGATCAGCACGATCTCGCGACCGTACTTTTCATGCACCATCGCTTCCTTGTGGACCTTGGAAACCAGCGGGCAGGTCGCATCCAGGAAGAACATGTTGCGGTCGGAGGCTTCCGCCGGAACCGATTTCGGCACGCCGTGGGCGGAGAAGATCACCGGGGCCTGCGTATCGGGAATCTGGTCGAGTTCCTCCACGAAGACCGCGCCCTTGGCCTTGAGATTTTCGACCACGAACCGGTTGTGGACGATCTCGTGGCGCACGTAGACCGGTGGCCCGAAACGCTTCAGCGTCAGCTCCACAATGCGGATGGCGCGGTCGACGCCGGCGCAGAATCCGCGCGGCGAGCACAACAGCAGCTTCAGGGGTTTGCGGTCGGTCATTCGGTGTCCGGGCTTGGCAGGCGGGGCGGCAGCGGTTAACGCTGTCGCTGCATCGCCTTATCGGGAAGCGACGCGGACTGGTATAGTCGGCGGCGCATTCGCGAGCGAATGTCGGGGGTATAGTGTCGCCGAGCGTTGCGCTGTCAAGCACCGCCGGGAAACTGGATCGCAAGCGCGCCATTTTCTCGCCGGGATAAGCGCGCACAGCAACGCCACGAGCGCGCGTTCACCGCGCGAGCGAAGCGACAGAAGAAGCGCAACTTGGAGACTGTCGGGCGTTCATGCGTAGCTTTTCCAAATCTTTTCGTTCCAATGCACCCCGTCTTGGTGCCGCAGGCCTTGCCTGCGCACTGTTCGGCCTGCTTGCCGCCTGTTCCAGCCCGCCGGCCCAGGGCATCAGCAATGCCAGCAGCAACCTCGCGCAGCGGCTGAACCTCAATTCCACCTCCTCCAGCGATCCGATCCCGAAACGTGCCGAACTGGAAGATGCACGCGGCTGCCCGCGCGCCGTCATCCGCGACGGGACGCAGACGCTGCGTGTCTACGAGCGCGGTGCCGACGGCGACCCGGAATTCATTCGCTATCAGGGCTCGATCATGAAGATCGCCCGCGAGTGCACCTGGTCGGGCGACGAGATCGTCTCCATCAAGTTCGGTGTCTCCGGTCGCGTGGTCATTGGGCCGCGTGGCGGCGAGGGCACCTATTCGTTGCCCCTGCGCGTCGCCTTTGTCGCTCGTGGGGAAGCGCCGATGTGGGGTGACCTGTTCACCCAGTCCGTCACCATCGGGCCGGGCCAGACGAGCGCGGATTACGTGATGGTCCAGCAGACGCCGGGCCTGACAATACCCGCCGGTGCCGATGTCACCCGCTACCTGCTCTATGTCGGTTTCGACGGCCAGGGCGGCTGATCGCACGACTCAGGTTGACTAGCCCTTTCGCGGGCATATGATCTTCTCCGCCGATAATTATCCTGCGGGAGACGCTGACCTTCGGGTCAGGGCCGAAGGCGCAACCGCCCCGGAAACGCTCAGGCAAAAGGACCGCTGGATCATACGGCCTCTGGAAAGCAATCGGGCGCGCCCGATTCACCGACGGGGGTAAGCAGCCGGCGTTCTGCCGGTCGAGCGAATTCTCTCAGGTTCCGTGACAGAGGGGGTGCTGGGCCAGCGCGCATCTGCGCCGGTTCGCGCATGGCCTTGAAGCAACGGAACGGGAGAACCCTATGGCAGGGGCAACCGACGGCGGCGATCTTCTCAAGACACCGCTTCACGCAGTCCACGTCGCGCTTGGCGCGCGCATGGTGCCGTTTGCCGGCTACGACATGCCGGTGCAGTACGAAACGGGCATCATGGCCGAACACAAGGCAACGCGCGAAAGCGCCGGCCTGTTCGACGTGTCCCACATGGGCCAGGCGGTGCTGCGCGCCGAGAACGGCAGCCACAAGACCGTCGCCTCCGCGCTCGAAGCCCTCGTGCCCGCGGGCATCCGCAGGCTCGATCCCGGCCACCAGCGCTACACCCAGTTACTCAATACCGATGGCGGCATCATCGACGACCTGATGGTGACCCGTGGCGCATCGTCTGAGGATGACGGCACGCTGTTCCTCGTGGTGAACGCGGCCTGCAAGGCGGGCGACTACGCCCATATCGAGGCCAACCTCACCGGCGGCGTGCGGCTCGACCCGCTGGAGGGGCGCGGACTGATCGCGCTGCAGGGGCCAAAGGCGGCCGAAGTCCTGAGCGCCCATGTGCCGGGCGCTGCCGACATGGCCTTCATGGACGCGCGGCCTGCCAAGTTCGACGGCATCGACATCCATGTCTCCCGCTCCGGCTACACCGGCGAGGACGGCTACGAGATTTCAACCGCCGGGCGCGATGCCGAGGCGGTCTGGGCCGCGCTCGCGGCATCCGATGCGGTGATTCCGGTCGGCCTTGGCGCGCGTGACACGCTGCGTCTGGAGGCGGGCCTCTGCCTGTATGGCCACGACATCGACGAGACGACCTCCCCGGTTGAAGCGGGTCTCACGTGGTCCATTGGAAAGCGCCGCCGCGAGGAGGGCGGGTTTCCCGGCTTCCAGCGCATCTACCGCGAATTGCAGGACGGCCCGTCGCGCAAACGCGTCGGCATCTTGCCGGAGGGGCGCGCGCCGGCCCGCGAGGGCACCGTCATTGCCGACGAGAACGGCAACGAGATCGGCACCGTCACCAGCGGCGGCTTCGGGCCGACCGTCGGCGGCCCCGTCGCCATGGGCTACGTCAAGACGACCTTCGCCAAGCCGGACACGCCATTGCAACTGATGGTGCGCGGCAAGGCCCAGCCGGCGAGGGTGGTGAAGCTGCCCTTCGTGCCGCCCGGTTTCCACCGCGGATAATTTCAAAGATCAACGAAAACTCGAGGGGTTGAGCAATGCTGCGTTTCACCAAGGACCATGAGTGGGTGCGTGTCGAAGGCGATGAGGCGACGGTCGGCATCACCGATTTCGCCCAGTCACAGCTTGGCGATGTCGTCTATGTCGAGCTGCCGGACGTGGGCCGCAGCGTGACCGCCGGCGGCGAGGCCGCGGTGGTGGAATCGGTGAAGGCCGCCAGCGAGGTTTATGCGCCCCTGACCGGCGAAGTCAGCGCCGTGAACGACGCGCTCGGCGAAGCGCCCTCCACCGTGAACGACGATCCGCAGGGCAATGGGTGGTTCATGAAGATCAAGATGTCCGACAAGTCCCAGCTCGACGAGCTGATGGACGAGGATGCCTACAAGAAGTTCGTCGAAGAGCAGGAGTAGCGCGTGGCGCATATCTACACCGCCGGGATCCGCTGGGCGCTGGAGGGCGCGGACTTCGCCTCCAACGACTATTCGCGCGGCCACACCTGGTCTTTCGACGGCGGCGTCGAGGTTCCGGCGTCGTCTTCACCCAGCGTCGTGCCGGTGCCGAAGTCGCGCGAGGATGCGGTCGACCCGGAAGAAGCCTTCGTCGCCAGCCTGTCGAGCTGCCACATGCTGTGGTTTCTCGATCTCGCGCGCCGCGCGGGCTTCGTCGTCACGGCTTACGAGGACAATGCCGACGGCGAGATGAAGAAGAACGGTGAGGGCAGAATCGCCATCACCTCGGTCACCTTGCGCCCCAAGGCGACCTTCGAGGGTGACGCGCCGGATGCCGCCAAGCTCCACGCCCTGCACCACGATGCGCACGAGGCGTGCTTCATCGCCAATTCCGTGAAGACCGATATCTGGCTCGAACCGAGAACCTGAAGGAAGCCAGCCGATGCGCTACCTGCCGCTGACCGATGCCGACCGGGCCGAGATGCTGGCCGATGTGGGCGTCGATTCGATCGACGCGCTGTTTGACACGATCCCGAAGAAGGCACGCCTCGACGACCTGCTGGACCTGCCGCGCACCAAGGGCGAACTGGAGGTCGAGCGACTGCTCGGCGCCATGTCGGCGAAGAACGTCGCCGCCGGCTCCGTCCCCTTCTTCGTCGGCGCCGGGGCCTATCGCCACCACGTGCCCGCAAGTGTCGATCACCTGATCCAGCGCTCGGAATTCCTGACCTCCTACACGCCGTACCAACCGGAAATCACGCAGGGCACGCTGCAATACCTGTTCGAATTCCAGACGCAGGTCGCGCGCCTCACCGGCATGGATGTGGCCAACGCCTCCATGTACGACGGCTCCACCGGCACCGCCGAGGCCGTGCTGATGGCGCACCGCGTCACCCGCCGCAACAAGGCGGTGCTGTCCGGCTCGCTGCACCCGCACTACCGCGACGTGGTGGAAACGGTCTCGCGCATGGCCGGCGACGAGGTCGTGGCGCTGCCCGCCGACCCGGCGGGGGCCGAGGATATCCTCTCGCAGATCGACGACACGGTCTCCTGCGTCGTCGTGCAGACGCCCGGCGTCTTCGGCAACCTGACGGACCTGACCCCTATCGCTGAGAAGGCGCACGAGCACGGCGCATTGCTGATCGCGGTGTTTACGGAAGTCGTCAGCCTCGGCCTGATCCAGCCGCCCGGCGAGATGGGTGCCGACATCGTCGTCGGCGAAGGGCAGGGCATTGGCAACGGGCTGAACTTCGGCGGGCCGTATGTCGGCCTGTTCGCCACGCGCCAGAAATACGTGCGGCAGATGCCGGGCCGCTTGTGCGGCGAGACGGTGGATGCGGAAGGGCGGCGCGGCTACGTGCTGACGCTCTCGACCCGCGAACAGCACATCCGCCGCGACAAGGCGACGTCCAACATCTGCACCAATTCGGGCCTTTGCTGCCTCGCCTTTACCATCCACCTGTCACTCATGGGCGATCTCGGGCTGACGCGCCTTGCCGAGTTGAACCACGCAAACGCGGTACAGCTTGCCGATGCGCTGGACGGGGTGAACGGTGTCGAGGTCCTTTCCGAGACCTTCTTCAACGAGTTCGCGATTCGGGTGCCGCGTGACGCCGCGCAGGTGATCGAGCAGCTTGCATTGCGCAACGTGCTGGGCGGGGTGCCCTATTCGCGCATCGACCCGAATGCCGGGCTGGACGACGTGATCCTCGTCGCCGCCACCGAGGTCAACACCGATGCCGACCGTGTCGCCTACACGGTCGCACTGAGCGAGGTGCTGGGATGAGCATGAACAACCAGGGACGCCCCTCTGCCCCGACGCAGGGCGACAGCAGCGCGCCCGACACCTACACCGGCAATGCCGCGCTGATGATCGAGGAGCCATTGCTCTTCGAGATCGGTCAGACGGACAATTGCGGCGTCGACATTCCGCCAGCCCCTGAAGTCAGGTCCCGGCTCGGCAAGCTGAAGCGAAAGCAGAAGGCCGGACTGCCGGCCCTGAGCGAGCCGGAGGCCATGCGCCACTATGTGCGGCTGTCGCAGAAGAACTACGCCATCGACATGGGGCTCTATCCGCTCGGCTCCTGCACGATGAAGCACAACCCGCGCCTCAACGAGAAGATGGCGCGGCTGCCCGGTTTTGCCGACGTGCACCCGTTGCAGCCGGTCTCCACCGTTCAGGGCGCGATCGAACTGATCGACACGCTCGCTGAATGGCTGAAGACCATGACCGGCATGGCGGCCGTTGCCATGAGCCCCAAGGCCGGCGCGCATGGCGAACTGTGCGGGATGATGGCGATCAAGGCAGCGCTGGAATCACGCGGCGAAGGTGACACGCGCACCGTGGTGCTGGTGCCGGAATCCGCCCACGGCACCAACCCGGCGACCGCAGCCCTGCTTGGCTACTCCGTGAAGGCCATCCCCGCCCGCAAGGACGGCACCGTCGATCCGGCATCGGTGAGGGAACTGCTGGATGACACGGTCGCCGGCATCATGCTCACCAACCCCAACACCTGCGGGCTGTTCGAGCGCGACGTGATCGAGATCGCCGACGCGGTGCACGAGGCAGGGGCCTACTTCTATTGCGACGGTGCGAACTTCAACGCCATCGTCGGCAAGGCGCGTCCCGGCGACCTCGGCATCGACGCCATGCACATCAACCTGCACAAGACGTTCTCCACGCCTCATGGCGGTGGCGGGCCGGGCGCAGGCCCGGTGGTGCTGTCGGAAGCGCTGGCACCCTTCGCGCCGGTCCCCTTCGTCAGCCGGGCGGAAGACCTGTTCGGTCTCGTCGAACACACGAAGGACGAGGCCAAGCCCTTTGGCCGCATGACCGCCTTCCACGGGCAGATGGGCATGTTCGTGCGCGCGCTGTCCTACATGCTGGCGCATGGTTCGGACGGCATGCGGCAGGCCTCCGAGGATGCCGTGCTCAACGCCAACTACGTGCGCACGAAACTCTCCGACGTGATGACCCAGCCCTTCGGCAACCAGGTCTGCATGCACGAAGTGCTGTTCGACGATTCCTTCCTGAAGGATACCGGCGTCTCGACCCTCGACTTCGCCAAGGCGATGATTGACGAGGGCTACCACCCGATGACGATGTATTTCCCGCTGGTGGTGCATGGCGCGATGCTGATCGAGCCGACCGAATCGGAATCCAAGGCCAGTCTCGATCTGTTCATCGCCACCATGCGCGACCTCGTCTCGGCCGCGAAGGCAGGCAAGACCGGGCGCTTCTCCGGCGCGCCCTACTACGCGCCGCGCCGCCGCCTCGACGAGACGCAGGCCGCCCGCAACCCGCGCCTCAAGTGGACGCCGCCGGAACCGGCGCAGGAAGCGGCCGAATAGAGAAGGCGGAAACGAAAAAGGCCCCGGTGTTTCAACCGGGGCCTTTTCAAACTTGTCGATGGTCGGCGTCCTTACTGGAGCCGTGCCTTGATCTCGGAGATGGAGTCGGTGATCTGCTTGTTGGCAGCCGTACCGGTCATCTTGTCGGCGAGGATCTTCTCGGCCGCTGCAACGGCAACTTCGGCGGCAACCGAACGCACGTCCTGGACGGCCTGTGCCTCGGCCTGCGCGATCTTCGTCTCGGCCATCTTCTGGCGGCGGGTGATGAGTTCCTCGACCGCCTGCTTGGCTTCCTCGGCCATGCGCGCTGCGTTGGATTCAGCGGCGGACACGATGTCGGCTGCTTCCTTCTCCGCATCGCGCTGCTTGCGCTGATACTCGGCCAGGAGCGCCTGCGCCTCCTCGCGAAGCTTGCGGGCTTCCTCAAGCTCGTCGGCGATGCGCACAGCGCGCTTGTCGAGCGCCGAGGTGATCTGGCCCGGCACGCGGACATAGATCACGATGCCGAGGAAGATGATGAGGCCGATCAGTGCCCAGAATGTTGCATCCATGGTGCTGTCCTTATCCGGCGCCTAAGCGCGAACGTCCGCGACGGTCTTGCTCAGTTCCGCCTTGGTGGCCTTGCCGCCGCCAAGTGCCGAGACGATCTCTGCCGCAGCTTCGGTCGCGATCTCGTCGACATTGCTCATCGCCTGCGCCTTCACCTCGGCGATTCGCGCCTCGGCTTCCTGCATCCGCGTCGCAAGCGCGTCCTCCGCCTCGGTGCGCTCGGCATCGATGGACGACTGGACACGGTCTCGCGTGGATTTGGCGATCTCGTTGGCGCGCTGGCGCGCCTCGGCAAGCGACTGCTCGTAGGCTGCGATCGCCTCGTCCGTCTCGGACTTGAGGCGCTCGGCTTCCGCCAGGTCGCTGGCAATGCGGTCGTGACGCTGCTCGAGAGTCTGCGCGATGCGCGGCAGCACCATCTTCGACATCAGGTAGTAGAACAGGCCGAACGTGATCGCCAGCCAGACAAGCTGGGAGGCGAAGGTCGAGCTGTCGAACGGCGGGAAGGTTGCCCCGTGTTCGCCACCGTGGTCCGCGGCGGTGCCGACGGCGGTGTGCGTGTCGCCTTCGCCGTGGCCGGCTTCGCCCACCTGCGGCTCGCCTGCCGGCGGCAGGGCTTCGCCCGCGGCCGGTTCGTCGGTCTGGGTCAGTTGAATGTAATCGCTCGCCATCTCGGCCAACCGTTGCTGGATTTCATGCACGTCTCTCCCGCACGGCTGGTGCCGGGCGGCGAGTCGCTGGAATCAGGTCCGGCGCACGCCCGTTTGATGGGGCGCGCCGGAGCCGGTGTCGAATTCGCCGATTAGACGAACAGCAGGATGAGCGCGACGAGCAGCGAGAAGATGCCCAGCGCTTCCGTGACGGCGAAGCCGAAGATCAGGCGGCCGAACTGGCCGTCAGCAGCCGACGGGTTGCGCAGTGCGCCCGCCAGGTAGTTGCCGAAGATCTGGCCCAGGCCGATGCCCGCGCCGCCCATGCCGAGGCATGCGATGCCGGCACCGATGTACTTTGCTGCTTCCGCTTCCATTTTGTTGCTCCTTGACGAATGAACCGTGTTGGTTGGTAACCGCTGTTTCGAGATGACGCCGCAACCGGCGCCGGTGAAAGTCGTCTCGCCGCCCCGCCTAGTGGCTCGGGTGCAGCGCGTCGTTGAGATACATGCAGGTCAGCACCGCAAACACATAGGCCTGCAGGAACGCGACCAGGAATTCCAGCGCCGTCAGGCCGACCGTCATGGCCAGCGGCAGGATCGAACCGACGATGCCGACCGCGCCCGCCGTGCTCAGCGACACGATGAAGCCCGCGAAGACCTTCAGCGTGATGTGACCGGCCAGCATGTTGGCGAACAGACGCACCGAAAGGCTGATCGGGCGCGACAGGAACGAGATGACCTCGATCATCGTCACCAGCGGGATCAGGAGTGCGGGAACGCCATCGGGCACAAACAGCTTCAGGAAGCCGAGACCGTGCTTGTAGAAGCCGTAGATTACCACGGTCAGGATCACGACCATCGCGAGCGCGAACGTCACGATGATGTGGCTGGTGACCGTGAAGAAGTAGGGGAACATGCCGAGCAGGTTCGCCACGAGGATGAACATGAACAGCGAGAACACCAACGGGAAGAAGCGCAGGCCCTGGCTGCCGGCCGCGTCTCGCAACATGCTGGCGATGAATTCGTAGGACATCTCGGCAATGGACTGGAGCCGCGTCGGCACCATGCCGCGCCCGGAGGTCGCCAGCATGAAGAAGGCAGTCGTCACGGCCACGGTCGCCACCATGAACAGTGCCGAGTTCGTGAACGACAGGTCCAGGTCGCCGACCTCGATCGGAACGATTTTCTGGATCTGGAACTGGTGGATCGGATCGTTGGCCACGCGCCCTCAAGCCCCTGTTCGCGTCGGAGGAACGGTCTGCCCGCTCACCCTCATATTCATTCGCCCTTTTCCGGCGGCTCGTTGAGCCGCGAAGCCGGGTCATCGACGAGTTTGGCTGCGCGAAGAATGTTGAGAATCCCCGCACCGAACCCAAGCATCAGGAAGACGATCAGCCCCCACGGAGCCGTGTCGAACACGCGGTCGATCAGCCACCCGAGCCCCGCACCGACGAGAATGCCGGCAACGAATTCCGAACTCATGCGCAGCGCTTGACCGAAGCCGCTGGCCGACGATCCGCGCCCCTTGGGTTCCGGGCTGGATTTGCCCTTCGCCTTGGACAGTGCTTCGCCGAGCCTGTCGAGACGGTCGTCTCCACCGGTGCGGCCTGCGCTGTCGCGCTCGTTCGTCTGCTCTGGCATCGCGCTTCGGTCTGGCCCTGCGCTTTGCGCTGATGCAACCGCCCGACCACATTCTAACCGTGATCTGCGACGCTTGCTCGGGAAAGGGTCCTAGTGGTCCCTCGCCCCCCTGAAACCGCGCGCAACATAAAGAGCGGTCTGGACGGTGTCAAGAACCGCCACAATGGACCTAAGTCTATGAAACCTTTGAATAAATGCCTGTTTTTGCACCGCCGTTGTGCGGCATGGGCGCACAGGACCCAAATCCTTATCCCGCTTCGCGAAGCTGTTCGGCTTCCGAAAGGTCCACCGAAACCAGCTGGCTGACCCCGCGCTCGCCCATTGTGACGCCGAAAAGCCGGTCCATCCGGGCCATCGTGATCGGGTTGTGGGTGATGAGCAGGAATCGGGTCTCGGTGGAGCGGACCATCTCTTCCATCAGGTCGCAGAAGCGCTCCACGTTTGCATCGTCCAGCGGCGCGTCAACCTCGTCCAGCACGCAGATCGGCGAGGGATTCGTCAGGAACACCGCGAAGATGAGCGCGGTCGCCGTCAGCGCCTGCTCGCCGCCCGAAAGCAGGGTGAGGACCTGCGGCCGCTTGCCCGGCGGGCGCGCGATGATTTCAAGCCCCGCTTCCAGCGGATCGTCGGAGCCCTCGAGCTTCAATTCCGCCGTGCCGCCGCCGAATAATGTCGTGAACAGCCTCTGGAAATGGTTGTTCACCGTGGAGAAGGAGGCGAGCAGGCGTTCGCGGCCTTCCTTGTTGAGACTGGCGATTCCCTGCCGCAGCCGGGCGATGGCCTGTTCCAGGTCGGCCTTTTCCGAGACCAGCCCGTCATGTTCCTTCTGGGCTTCCTCGGATTCAATCTCGGCGCGCAGGTTGACCGCGCCGAGCCGGTCGCGGTCGCGCTTGAGCTGTTCCAACGTGCGTTCCAGCTGGCCGCGCTCGGGCAGCGTGTCGTCCGGCCCGTAGCCGGTCATGGCGAAGACCTCTGACGGTGCACATTCCAGTGTTTCGAGGATGTGCTCCTCGATGTCGGCAAGCCGCTGCCGCAATCCTTCCAGCGTTGCTTCGCCGCGAGCCTGCGCCTCGCGCGCCTCCGCCACGGCGGCATCGGCTTCGCGCACGCCCCGGTCGGCCTCGCGCAGCACGCTTTCGGCTTCGGCCAGGGCGTCGGCGGCACCGCGCCGCTTGCCTTCGCTCTCGCCGATCTCGACATTCAGCCGGTCGCGCTTTGACTTGATTTCCTCGGGGATGCGGGCGAGTTCGTCGCGCTCGGCGGAGAGTTCCTCGGCCCGTTTCACCAGCGCCTCGTTCTGGGCATTGGCATCGTCGCGCCGCTTGGTCCACTGGGCGCTTTCGCGCTCGATGGCAGCAAGGCGCTGCGCCCGCATGGCGGTTTCGCGGGCATGGCTCTGGGCCGCGGCCCGCGCCTCGGCATATTTGCCGCGCGCGTCGTTCACCCGTTCTTTTAGCGTCGTGATGCGCCCTTGCAGGGCCTCGTCGTCCTCGAAGCCGGTCAGCGCATCGATGGCGGATTTCTTGGCGGTTTCCGATTCGGCGATGCTGGAATTGATCCGTACCTGCGCTTCCGCCAGCGCCGAGAGCCGTGCCACGTCCTGCGCGGCTGCGCGCTCGGCCTTGGCGAGCGCTTCCTGCGCGTCGCTCAGCGCGCTCTGCGTGCTGCGCCGGGTGCGGCGGGCTTCTTCTTCCGCGGCGCGCGCTTGCGCCAGTGCGCTGGAGGCTTCCTGCGCCTCGGCCTTGGCATCGTCCAGTTTCGCGCTTGCCGAGGTGATCTCGTCGGCGAGTTCCGCCAGCCGGTTCTGCTGTTCCAGCCGCACCGCCGCTGGCGTCTTGGCTTCAGCCGCTGCCGTGTAGCCATCCCAGCGCCACAGGTCGCCCGCGCGGCTGACGAGTCGCTGGCCGGGCTTGAGCAGCTTCTGCATGGCAGGCCCGTTGTCTGCATCGACGACGCCGATCTGGCTCAGCCGGCGCGCCAGCACCGCCGGACCGCGCACGTGCTTGCTCAGCGGCTCGCACCCATCCGGCAGGGCCGGGTCGGTTTCACCCGGCGCAACCTGCCGCCAGTGGATGACCGCGCCTTCGTCCGCAGGCACCGACAGGTCGTCGCCCATGGCAGCGCCAAGCGCCGTCTCGTAGCCCGGCGCGGCGGAGACCGAATCGATCACCGGTGCAAACAGGTCGGCACCGTCAACGGCGAGGATCTTGTCGAGCGTGCGCTTCTCCGCATCCAGCGAACGGATCGACTGCTCGATCTCGCGCACCGGTTCGGCTGCATTGCGCTCACGCTCTTGTGCAGCCGTCACGGCGGCAGTCGCTTCCTCGGCGGCGCGCTCGCTGGCTTCCAGCGCGGCGCGGGCCTGTTCCACGGCCTCCGCCGGATTGCCCGCCTCGCTGGCAGCGCGCGCCTGCTTCTCGTTGAGCGTGTTGGTTTCGGCCTCGATATCGCCGATCTGCCCGGCAAGCCGCGTCAGCCGCTCGCTTTCGGTGCGGATCACGCGTTCAAGCTGCTCGCGCCGCGCGGTGAGGTCGGCGGCATCGGCCTGAAGCTGCGAGAGTTCCGCTTCCAGTTCGCGCAATTGCGCCTCGGTGCGCGTCTCCGCCTCGCGCAGGGCTTCGCCGCCATCGCCGGTCTGCGGCTCCTGCGCCTTCAGGCCCTCGGCTTCCGTGCCGAGCCGCTCCAGCGCTTCACCCGCATCGGAAATGGCGGAGGCCTCGCGCTCGCGGTCGCGGCGAATTTCGACGATGCGCTGTTCCAGTTCGCCCTGGCGGGCCGCCGCGCGGTCGGCCTCTTCCTGCAACTGGTCGCGCATCAGCGTGACGTGCCGCAGGATGGCGGCTGCCTTTGCCTCGTTCTCGCGAAGCTGCGGCAGTGCGTTTTGCGCGTCGGCGCGGGCGGTTTCCGCCACTGCTGCTGCCTTCATGCGCTCGCCAACGGCGCGCACCGCCTCTTCCTGCGCCTTCCCGTGGCGGGTGATCTCGTCGCGCGCATCGGCCCAGCGCAGGTGAAGGACGCTGGCTTCCACCTTGCGGATCTCACCCGACAGCACGCGGTAGCGGTTGGCTTGGCGGGCCTGCCGCTTCAGCGATTCCAGCTGGCTGGCGATCTGCGAAATGACGTCGTCGAGGCGTTCAAGATTGGACTCAGCTGCCCGCAGCCGCAGTTCCGCCTCGTGGCGGCGGGCGTGGAGACCCGCGATGCCAGCGGCATCCTCGAGAATGCGGCGGCGCTGCGCGGGCTTGGCGGCGATCAGTTCGCCGATCTGCCCCTGCCGCACGAGGGCAGGCGAATGCGCGCCGGTCGCAGCATCGGCAAACAGGATTTGCACGTCGCGGGCGCGCACGTCCTTGCCGTTGATGCGGTAGGCGGAGCCAGCCTCGCGCTCGATGCGCCGGGAAATTTCAAGCTGGTCGGAATCGTTGAACTGCGCCGGTGCGAGGCGGTCGGAATTGTCGAGCAGCAGGCTCACTTCCGCCGTGTTGCGTGAAGGCCGCGTGCCCGAACCGGAGAAGATGACGTCGTCCATCCCCGAGCCGCGAAGGCTCTTGTGGGAGTTCTCGCCCATCGCCCAGCGCATGGCCTCGACGAGGTTGGACTTGCCGCAGCCATTCGGCCCGACGATGCCGGTCAGCCCCGACAGGATCGGGACCTCGGTCGGATCGACGAAGGTCTTGAAGCCAACGATGCGGAGCCGGTCGAACTTCATCGCCCGTCGCCCCGCATTGTCAGGCAAAAGCGGCGCGCACGGATGCGCACGCCGCCCGTTTCATCAGGAAGCGTTAAGTGCCGCGTCGATCTTTGAACGGAATTCGTCGATGGGCAGGTTCCCACTGACTTTTTCCCCGTTGATGAAGAAGGTCGGCGTCGAGTCCACGCCAAATTCGGTGGACGCGCGTTCCTTCACCCAGTTGACCCCGTCCAGCAGTGACTGATTCTCCCGGCACGCGTCGAATCTCTCCTGTGAAAAACCCGCCTGTTTGGCGACGCGCTGCAGGCCGGCGACCGGATCGTCGGCGATCCAGCTGCGCTGCAGCTCGAACAGGGCATCCACGAAGGGATAGTAGCGGTTCTCGTCGGTGCAGCGCGCGATCATCGAAGCGAGCGTCGCGACGGGATCGAGCGGGAACTCGCGGAAGACGAAGCGCACCTTGCCGGTGTCGATGTATTCTTCCTTGATCGTGGGATAGGTGTTGTCGTGGAAATCGCGGCAGTGCCCGCAGGTGAACGAGGCGTACTCGTAGATCGTCACCGGTGCACTTTCCTCGCCAAGGGCGCGGTCGCCGAGCGGGCCGGCCACGGCCAGCTGGTCGGACGCGGTGCCGCCGCCCGTCGCGGGGGACTGCGCCTGGGTGGTGAAGTAGTAGCCGCCTGCGGCTGCTGCTGCGATGACGACGGCGCCGCCGATGATCAGGGTCCTGCGATCCATGCGAATGTCTTTCCGTGTTCGAAGCCGCGCTGGCGCGCGGCGGTCCATTTGATGGGGATATAGCAGGAATTGGGGCGTTGTTGCGACAGGGCGAACACGATTGCGTCAGTCGTCGGCCTGCCGCACGAACCCGCCCAGTTCCGACAAGGCATCGCTCAGGCCCTCGTCGGAAAACCCGCTGACCTTCTCCCGGTGCTCCGGCTGCCGGGGCAGGGCGTCGCCCTCCGGCTCGCTGGCTGCGGTTTCGCGCCGGTGCACGACCACCTTCTCGATGGCTTTGTAGCCGAAGAATGCGTTGACGCGTTCCGCCACCAGCGTGGTCTCGTGGCTTGCCCGCAGCACGTGTTCGGGGGGAACGCGCAGGTGCAGGGTCGCTGCCGCCTTGGCCGAACCGTCCTCCGGGTCGGGTGCCTGCCGGGGCCACTGGATGCGGTCGGGCGCGCAGATCTCGGCAATGTCCTCGCCAACGATGACGCTCCACTGGGCGATGAGGTCCGAGGAGGCGAAGCCGAACTTGCGGGCGGACGGCGCGACGAGGCCGGGCACGATCTGCCCCACGGCGCGCACGCCGAGCTTCTTCTTGACGTTGCCGCTCTCGTTCCTGCTCATGGCCCTGCTATCTGAAGCGAATGGCGCGCGTTGCGCCACTTGCGAATCCTACCAAATCCGACCGTGGCCCGCACCCGTATCCCGCCGATGCCCGAACCCGCCACAAAAGCCCGCGCCGACCTGCTCGCCTGGTACGACCGCCATGCGCGGGTTCTGCCGTGGCGCGTACCGCCGGGCAAGACGCCGGACCCGTATCGCATCTGGCTCAGCGAGATCATGCTGCAGCAAACGACGGTGCAGGCGGTGAAGGGCTATTTCGAGGCCTTCGTCGCGCGCTGGGGCGATGTCGCCGCTTTGGCTGCCGCACCGGAGCAGGACGTGCTCTCCCAGTGGGCGGGGCTTGGCTATTACTCGCGCGCGCGCAACCTGCACGCAGCCTCCAAGGTGCTGGCCGCGACCGGTGGCAAATTCCCAGAAACGCCCGAAGGCCTGTCGGACCTGCCGGGCATCGGGCCGTACACGGCATCGGCCATCGCGGCGATTGCCTTCGATCACCCAACCGTCCCGCTGGATGGCAACATCGAGCGCGTCACCGCGCGCTATTTCGCCATCGAAGAGCCGCTGCCGGGTTCCAAGAAAGTGCTGCGCGAGGCCGCACAGGCCTTCAACGGGACCGAGCGTCCCGGCTGCGTGGCGCAGGCGCTGATGGATCTCGGCGCGACGATCTGCACGCCGAAGCGACCGGCCTGCGTGCTCTGTCCGCTGAATGAGAATTGCGAGGGCTTCCGACTTGGGATTGCCGAAACCCTGCCGCGCAAGGCACCGAAGGCGGAGCGGCCCACCCGGCGCGGCGCGGCCTTCGTCGCGAGCAGACCGGACGGGGCGCTGCTGGTGCGCTCAAGGCCCCGAAAGGGCCTGCTGGCAGGAATGAGCGAGGTGCCGGGCAGTGAATGGACGCAAGGCTTCAAGCCGGAAGCCGGTCTCGCCCATGCGCCAATCGATGCGACATGGCGCAAGCTCACCGGCCCGGTGCGCCACGGCTTCACGCATTTTCAGCTGGAACTGGACGTCTATGCCGCGAGCGTTCCTGAAAGCACGCCCGCGCCCGATGGCATGCGCTGGGTCGCACCCGGCGACATGCACCGCGAGGCGTTTCCCACGGTGATGCGCAAGGTGCTGGCCCACGCTGGCGTGGAATAGTCCTCTAAGCGGCTTTCGCTCGGGAGCGGAATTCGCTGCGCAGCGCGTCGATCGGCAGGCGCTTGCCGCCCTGCTCAAAGTGCCAGAACGTCCAGCCGTTGCACGCTTCCAGACCTTGAACGTGGGCACCGGTCTTGTGGATCGACCCGGTGAAGCCGTTGACGTCCAGCGTGCCATCGATGCGAACCATCGCCGCGTGGCGGCCCTTGGCGTCGCTCAGCGTCATGCCCGGCGTCACCAGCCCGTTCTCGATCAGCGACCCGAAGGCCACGCGCGGTTCGGCGCGCTTGCCAGCGGTCATTTGAAGCGAGCTTGCATCATGCGGCTCGATCTCGGCGATGCGCTTGTTGGCGACCTTGGCATAGGCCTTCTCGCGCTCCAGCCCGATGAAGTGGCGGCCAAGCTTCTTGGCCACCGCACCCGTCGTACCGGTGCCGAAGAACGGGTCGAGCACCACGTCGCCGGGCTTGGTGGAAGCCATCAGCACGCGCGCCAGCAGAGCCTCGGGCTTCTGCGTCGGGTGTGCCTTGTTGCCGTCCTCGTCCTTCAGGCGTTCGCCGCCAGTGCACAGCGGGAACAGCCAGTCGGAGCGCATCTGCACCCCGTCATTCAGTTCCTTCATCGCTTCGTAGTTGAAGGTGTAGCCCTTGGCATTGGCATCGCGCGACGCCCAGATCATCGTCTCGTGGGCATTGGTGAAGCGCATGCCACGAAAGTTCGGCATCGGGTTCGATTTGCGCCACACGATGTCATTCAGCACCCAGAAGCCCAGGTCCTGCAGGCTCGCGCCGACGCGGAAGATGTTGTGATAGGAGCCGATCACCCACAGCGTGCCGGTGGGCTTCAGCACGCGGCGGCAGGCCAGCAGCCAGGCGCGCGTGAAGGCGTCGTAGTGCTCGAAGCTGGAAAACTTGTCCCAGTCGTCGTCCACAGCATCGACCTTGGAATTGTCCGGCCGGTGCAGCGCGCCGTCGAGTTGAAGGTAGTAGGGCGGATCGGCGAAGACGAGATCCACCGATTTTTCCGGCATCTTCGCCATCTCGGCGATGCAATCGCCCACGTGAATCTTGTCGAGGAACGTGTCGAGGGCGGGATGAAGGCCGCAATCCGAAGACGGACCGCCAGCCTTCGCCTTGGAGAGCGAACGCATGAACAACTGACCCTTACGCAATACAAAACAGGTACTGCCCGACAGGGTAAATGGTTGTGGTAAAGCGGTGATTAACCGCGACGCGCCGCAACCAGCGCCGCGACGGGGGCGAAGGTTTCGCGGTGGAGCGCGCAAGGACCGAGCCGCGTCAGCGCGTCCATGTGGGCCGGCGTGCCGTAGCCCATGTGCCGGTCGAAGCCGTAGCCCGGAAAGGCGCGCTCGGCCCGCGTCATCAGCCTGTCGCGGGCGACCTTGGCGACGATGGAGGCCGCCGAGATGGCGGCGTGGCGCGCATCGCCCTTGATGATGGCGATGGACACACTCTCGCGACCGGGCAACTGGTCGCGCCCGTCGACGAGGATGGTGCGCGGGGCGCGGTTTAGGCCCGAGACAGCCCGGTTCATCGCCCACAGGGTCGCGCCGCGAATGTTCAGGACCGCGATCCGGCGCGGTGAGGCGGCGCACACGCTCACCGTCGCGCAGGCCATGATCTGCTTGAAAAGCTCTTCGCGGCGTTCGGCTGTCAGGACCTTGGAATCGTCGAGGCCGTCCGGCACGCAATCGGGGTCGAGGATGACGGCCGCCGTCACCACCGGGCCTGCGATGGGACCGCGACCGGCTTCATCCACGCCGGCCGTCTGCGCGCAAAGTTCCGGCACCGGGTCGCATTCGCGCCGGATATCACGGAAGAAATCGCCAGTGCGGGCAGGTGCGGTCATCCCCGCACTGGGCCAGACTCGCTTTCGATTTTCAAGATCAGCGCTCTTTTCGGGATCGGCAAAAGCCGATCAGAACAGCGCCAGCTGCGCCCCGCGCTTCAATGGCTTCTCGAACAGGTCCGTGCGCAGGCTCACCCGCTCCCGGTTCATCTTGTTCCTGTCCGTCGCGATCTCGAAGCGCCGTCCGATGGACCATGCGACCGGTCCGGTGCCGCGCATCCGGCTGCCGAAATCGGCGTCGTAGTCCTTGCCGCCGCGCATCTGCCTGACCAGCGACATGACCTTGCCCGCGCGGTCCGGCACGTTGCAATTGAGCCAGTCGACGAACAGGTCGCGCACCTCAAGCGGCAGACGCAGCATGACGTACCCGGCCTCGCGCGCACCGGCGGCGGAGGCTGCCGCCAAGATCGACTCGATCTCGCTGTCGTTGAGCCCCGGAATGACCGGCGCGACCATGACCGTCGTCGGAATACCGGCCTCCGTCAGCCGCAGGATAGCCTCCAGCCGTCGTTGCGGGGTGGATGCACGCGGCTCCATGTTGCGGGCAAGCTCGCGGTCCATGGTGGTGATCGACAGCGCCACCTTGGCCAGACCCTTCTCCGCCATCGGCCCGAGGATATCGATGTCGCGGGTTACCAGGTGGTTCTTGGTGACGATGCCGACGGGGTGGTTGTGCCGCGCCAGCACCTGCAGGACCTTGCGCGTGATGCGGTGCGTCCGCTCGATGGGCTGGTAGGGGTCGGTGTTGGTGCCCATGGCGATGGTGCGCGGCTCGTAGCCTTCTGCCGCCAGTTCGGTTTCCAGCAGTTCTGCCGCGTTCGGCTTGGCGAACAGCTTGGTTTCGAAATCCAGCCCCGGCGACAGGCCCATATAGGCGTGCGTCGGGCGCGCGAAGCAATACGAGCAGCCGTGCTCGCAGCCGCGATACGGGTTGATCGACCGGTCGAAGGAAATGTCGGGCGACTGGTTGCGGGTGATGATCTTGCGCGGGGTCTCGGTCGTCACCTGCGTCTTCACGCCGGGCAACTCGGCAAGGCTCTCCCAGCCGTCATCGAAGCTTTCCAGCCGGAACCGCTCGTAGCGACCGGACGCATTGGTCCCGCTGCCGCGCCCGCGGCGCAGGTGGGGCTCGATCCGTGCGGCAGGCCCGCCCGCCGCCGGGCTGGAACCGCCGGGGGAAGTGGTGCCACGGGTGCCGGCGGCGGTGCGGTCTGCGTCGGCCGGGGGGAGGCCGGAAAGGGATTGCCTTGCGCTCATTGCGATTCCATCTCGTTGGAACGAGAACATAACAGGAACATAAACGCTATACAAACAGTTTCGTGGCGGCGGGCTTGCCGGTGCTGCGACGCAACATGCTATAAGTTCGACATGCTGAGCATCGTCATCCCGACACTGAATGCCGAACGCACCCTGGGCGCGTGCCTCTCTGCACTCGTCAACGCGGCTGCGGACGGAATGGTTGCCGAAGTGGTGATCGCCGATGGCGGATCGACGGATATGGGTCCGCGCATTGCCGACGAGATGGGCTGCGAACTCGTGACCTGCGAGCGCGGGCGCGGCCAGCAACTGGCAGCCGGGGCCGGTGCCGCGCGCCGTGGCGACTGGCTGATGTTCCTGCACGCCGACACGGTGCTGGAAGACGGCTGGCACCACGAGGTGAAGTCCTTCATCGAGACGAGCCAGATGCGCGGTCGTGAGCAGGCGGCGACCTTCTCGTTCCGGCTGGACGATTTCGGCTTCGCGGCACGCTGGCTGGAGCGGATGGTGTCGCTGCGCTGCGCGCTCTTCGCGCTGCCCTATGGCGACCAGGGCCTGCTGATGCCGCGCCGCATGTATGAAAGCCTCGGCGGCTACCGCGAACTGCCGCTGATGGAGGATGTGGACCTCGTGCGCCGCATCGGGCGCTCGCGCCTCGTCATGCTGCGCTCCGGTGCGGTGACCAGTGCCGAGCGCTACCGCGAGAACGGCTATGTCCGCCGCTCCCTGCGCAATCTCGGCTGCCTCGCACTCTACTATTTCCGCGTGCCGCCGCGCGTCATCTCCCGCATCTAC
Source organism: Tepidamorphus sp. 3E244 (assembly GCF_046159835.1). Lineage (NCBI taxonomy): Bacteria > Pseudomonadati > Pseudomonadota > Alphaproteobacteria > Hyphomicrobiales > Tepidamorphaceae > Tepidamorphus > Tepidamorphus sp. 3E244. Next base: position 444,933 of record NZ_JBJXCY010000001.1, read on the forward strand.
GGCTGATCACTTCCATGTTGGGCCGCGAACGCCGCCTCGTCATCATGGCGAAGGAGCCACGCATGGGCCGCGTGAAGTCGCGGCTGGCGGCATCCATCGGCACCGTGCCGGCGACCATGTTCCAGCGCGTCACGCTGGACCGCTTGCTGCGCGCTCTCTCCGCCGACCCGCGCTGGCAAACCGCCATGGCCGTCGCGCCGGATACCGCGCTCCTGTCGCCCATGCTGCCGCCGGGTGCGCGCATCGCACAAGGGGGCGGCGACCTCGGCGCGCGCATGGCCCGCGTTTTCGCGAACTTCCCGGACGAAACGGTCCTGATCACCGGGGCCGACATTCCCGCCATGACCCGCGCCCATATCGACCGCGCGTTCCGCCTTGCCGAGCGGCACGGCGCGGTGCTGGGTCCCTCGGGCGATGGCGGCTACTGGTGCGTGGGCCTGTGCGGGGGCTTGCGCCCGCCGCACATCTTTCAGGGTGTGCGCTGGTCCACCGAACACGCAATGGCCGACACGCTCAAAACCCTGCCTAAGGGCTGCGTCGGTTTTGCCGACCAACTGGATGACGTGGACGGCTGAAACCCGTTCTCAGCAGTAGCGCTCCGGGCCGATCCACTGCGCATCCGAATAGCGGTCTCCATGTGCCCACCCGACGGGCAGCACCGCCTCGATCCGCGCAAGGTCGTCAGCGGAGAGTTCGAGGTCCGCCGCCGCGACGCATTCCTTCAGGTGCTTCACTGAGCGGGTGCCGGGGATCGGGATGACGTGGTCGCCGCGCGTCAGCAGCCAGGCATTGGCGAGCGCGGCAGCAGACGTGCCCATCTCGCGCGCCAGTGCGCGAAAGCCCTCGGTGATCCGCAGGTTCTCCGACAGGTTCGGCTCCATGAAGCGCGGGTTCTCCGCCAAAAACGGCAGGTCCGGCACGCGCTCCTTGGGGATGGGGCTGTCGGTCAGCAGCGAGCGGCCCACCGGCGAGAACGCGACCATCGCGACGCCGAGTTCCGCGCAGGCCTGCACGAGGCCGAGATCGGGGAAGCGCGTCGACAGCGAGTATTCCGACTGCACGGCGGCGACCGGGTAGGCGGCCATCGCGCGGCGCAGGGTGACGGGCGAAATCTCCGACAGGCCGATGGCGCGCGCCTTGCCCTTCTCGACCATGCGGCCGAGATTGGCGGCGGTCTCCTCCGGCGTCAGGCGCGGGTCGCGCCGGTGCGCGTAGAACAGGTCGACGCAATCCACCCCCAGCCGCTCAAGCGACTTATCGAGTTCCTGTTCGAGGTGCTCGGCGGAATTGTCGAAGGTGCGGTTGCCGTCCTTGTCGCGGGTGATCGTCGCCTTCGTCGCGATGACGAATTCGTCCCGCGCGCCCGGGTTCTTGGCGAGGTAGCTGCCGATGGCGCTTTCCGACTTGCCCATCCCGTAGATGTTCGCCGTGTCGAGATGGGTCACGCCCATGTCGCGGCAGGCATCGAGGATCGCGTGGCTCTCCGCCTCGTTGGTCGGCCCGTACATGTCCGAAAACGACATGGCGCCGTAACCGATGGCGCTGATTTCGGGCCCGTTCGCGCCCAACTTGCGTTTCTGCATTCGACTTCTTCCTTTTCAACCGTCTTCTTTCCGCAGCGAACGAAACTTTGGCCGCTGCCACGCTGCGCGGCAACCGCCGGGCCTGTTCGCGCGTTGGTGCTGGCACAGGTAGCAGCCCCACGCCGAGGAGACGAGAGATGGCAGCCAAGACCGTGAAGGACGTCGCCGAGATCATGGCGAAGATCGACTTCTGCATGATGGAGACCCACAGCGACGATGGACGCATCGCCGCCCGCCCGATGAGCAACAATGGCGACGTGGAATATCGCGGCCAGAGCTGGTTCTACAGCTTCGAGGACACCCGCAAGATCCGCGACATTCAGCGCGACAACCGCGTCGGGCTGTCCTTCCAGGGGTCAGGCGGGCTGATGGGCTTTCTCGGCAAACCCGGCGCGATGGTTCACGTGCAGGGGCAGGCGAGCCTGACCAGGGACCGCGCCACGCTGGAGGAGCACTGGGTGCCGGACCTGGAGTACTGGTTCAAGGACGGGATCGACACGCCCGGCCTGATCCTCATCCGCGTCGATGCCGACCGCATTCACTACTGGGATGGGGATGAGGAAGGGGAGGTGCGGGTGTGACAGACTTGTCTCTTGAAGGCGTACGAAGTCGAACATAAGCGATAGTAATGAATACTCATTATGACTCCTATCACAACCGGACGGCGCGCTACTGGCTAAAATTACGCCAATGTTTGTGGAAAAAATCCTTACACCGAGATTCAGGCTCGACAATTATTCGTGACAAATATTTCTCAACTGGCTCCCTCTGCAAAAAATTTTTCATAATACGCTTCGATAGATTGTCAACCTGCTGCGGATAAACGTCAGCCCCAGTGGAGTAAATTTGCTTAGGATTTTTGCTATTGCTTAGATACAAAATATCCAAATTTTGCCTATGAAACGCAGATCCTAAAAATATCAATGTTTCACATTTATCTATAAGAGGGGTAATCTGAGTAGAGATAAAATTACTATCAAGCCTTTCACCATATGTTTTTATTCTCTGAGAGGCCTTGAAAACGTTTAAACCACTCTCGACTGTAACTCCAAATCCAACGAAATCGTCTTGATATTGTTTTCCTTCGAGCTTAGGAATTTTGCCCACCGTTCCAAACGGGTGAATGATATCAAGACGGTCAACAATTTCCCAAGATTCCTCATAGTTAAACCCGAATGTTTGAATAAGTGACCTAAGTAACAAATATTCAAAGATCCTATCATAGTTAAAAATAATAAAAGATAAAGATTCAAGAATTTCTGCAATATTATTTTTAGTAGCTCCATCAAACAATAAGCGAAAAAATTGGACATACCAGCTGTTCGAGAGTTTCGGAAAATAAACTTCACCCGTGCTCAATTGGGTATTTCTATATACAGAAGATTCCTGCTCTTTCAAAAGAATTGAATCGGCGATAGCAAATTTACCCATATGTTTAATATATTCATTATCTTTATGAATTTCGATAAAATTATCAATCGAGCTAGCTAGGTATATATGCTTATAAATAAAGTGAGCAGCATCCTTCAGGCAATTTAGCTCCTCCCTATCATCGTTAAAAGAAACGCTCAGATTCTTAAACAACGACAAATGGCGTGAATGTTTCTTATTCCCATGTACCGCGAGAGCGGTTTCGGAAATCAATTTTATTAAGTCCAACCCGAGTGGCATATCTAGCTCGGCACTGGCGCCTGCCCCAAGAACGAAGAGAGTTCTCTCTCTAATCATCAGCCCCCTCCCGCAACTTCCCCCTTTTCAAATGCTCATCAAGCCGCGGCATGATCTCCACGAAATTGCAGGGCATGTGGCGGTAGTCGAACTGCGGCTTGAGGATGCCGTCCCAGGCGTCCTTGCAGGCGCCGGGTGAGCCGGGCAGCACGAAGACGAAGGTCGTGCCGATCAGCCCCGCCGTGGCGCGGCTCTGGATCGTCGAGGTGCCGATCTTCTCCCGCGAGATCGCGTGGAACAGGGCGGAGAAGCCGTCCATGTGCTTGTCGAACAGCGGTTCGATGGCCTCCGGCGTCACGTCGCGCCCGGTGAAGCCGGTGCCGCCGGTGGTGATGACGGCATCGACCGTCTCGCAGTCCACCCAGGCGCGAACCTGCCGGGCAATCCGGTCGGTATCGTCGGTGACGATGTCGCGGTCGGCGAGGTGGTGGCCGGCCTCCTCGATGCGCGCGGCGAGCGTCGCGCCAGAGCGGTCCTCTTCCAGGCTGCGCGTGTCCGAAACCGTCAGCACGGCGAAGGAAACGGGGATGAAGGGGCGGCTCTCGTCGATGCGGTCGGTCATTTGGTCTCTTGGTCGTTGTGCACGGCAGTGAGCTTGTCGCGGATGGCGCGCAGGTCCTTCCACGCGAGCTTCTTCTGCGCCGGCTGGCGCAGCAGGTAGGCCGGGTGCAGCGTGGCGATGGCCGGAATGGTGCGCTTGCCCGTGTCGAAGTCGCGCCAGCGCCCGCGCAGCTTCAGGATGCCCTGCGTCGTCTCCAGCATCTCCTTGGCCGAAACGCCGCCGAGGAAGACCAGCACGTCCGGATCGACCAACTCGATCTGGCGGCGGATGAACGGCTTGCAGGCGAGAAGCTCTTCCGGGTTCGGGTTCCGGTTCCCCGGCGGGCGCCAGTAGATGACGTTGGCGATGTAGCAGGTGGTGCGGTCCTGACCGATCGCGGCGAGCATCTTGTCGAGAAGTTGGCCCGCGCGCCCGACGAAAGGCTCGCCCTGCAGGTCCTCCTCGCGGCCTGGCGCCTCGCCCACGAACATCAGCTTGGCGGCCGGGTTGCCGCTGGCAAAGCACAGGTTGGTCGCCGTCTTGTGGAGCGAACAGCCGCGATAGGTCTCCAGCGCCGCCCGCAATTCATCCAGCGTCTCAGCCCGCGCCGCGATCTCCTGCGCGCTCTCGCCGTCATCCTGCGCAGGGGCTGCGACGACGCCTTCGTGCTCGGCGGCGGCTGCCGCGTGCACGTGCGAGGCCGGCTCGCGCGCGATCGTCGCAGCTTCGCCCTCCGCAAACCGGTCCACGCCCATGTCCGCCACGTCGCCCTCGATGCCGAGTTCGTCGTGGTAGGCCAGGATCGCGGCTGCCGCAGTGCGGGCGTCGGTCACGGTGTGCATCTGTCCTGTCTGTTCGCGGCTCAGGCTCGCGGCTGAGAGCGTTCCAGTGGTGCGCGCTCGGGCCTGAAATGTCGATACCAGAACGTATTTCGCCGCAGGCGAAGCGGCAATCGTTGCGGGCGCGTGTCGCAATTCGCGCGCGCCGCGATGCCAGCTTTTGTCGTAGCGGGCATTCCTTGACTTGGCCACGCTGCACCGCGAAACAAGATGCAGGCACGTGTGAACGCCGAACCGAACCGGAGAGAACCGACCATGAGCGAAGCCGAACTGCCCGAACGCGAGGCGATGGAATTCGATTGCGTGATCGTCGGTGCCGGCCCTGCGGGGCTTTCCGCCGCGATCCGTCTCAAGCAGCTTGCGGCAGAGCGCGGCGAGGAGATTTCCGTCGTCGTGCTGGAGAAGGGCTCCGAGGTCGGCGCGCACATCCTGTCGGGCGCGGTGGTCGATCCGACCGGCATCGACAGGCTGCTGCCGGGCTGGCGCGAGGAGGAGGGCCACCCCTTCAAGACGGAAGTGACCGAAGACCGCTTCCTCTATCTCGGCCCGGCGGGCGGCATGCGCCTGCCGAATTTCATGATGCCGCCGCTGATGAACAACCACGGCAATTTCGTCGTCAGCCTTGGCAATGTCTGCCGCTGGCTGGCGGAAAAGGCGGAAGCGCTCGGCGTTGAAATCTACCCGGGCTTCGCCGCAGCCGAGGTTCTTTATGACGATGCGGGCAATGTCGTCGGCGTCGCCACGGGCGACATGGGTATCGGCAAGGACGGCCAGCCCACCGCCAACTTCATGCGCGGCATGGAACTCCGCGCGAAATACACGCTGATCGGCGAGGGCGTGCGCGGCTCGCTCGCAAAGATGCTGATTTCCAAGTTCGCGCTGGACGAAGGCCGCGAGCCGCCAAAATTCGGCATCGGCCTGAAGGAGCTGTGGGAGGTCGCCCCGGAAAAGCACAAACCGGGCCTCGTGCAGCACTCGTTCGGCTGGCCGCTGGACGGCTCCACCGGTGGCGGCTCGTTCCTCTACCACCTGGAGGACAACCAGGTCGCCGTCGGCTTCGTGGTGCATCTCAACTACACCAACCCGCACCTGTCGCCGTTCCAGGAATTCCAGCGCTTCAAGACGCACCCGCTGATCGCCGACACCTTCGAGGGCGCCAAGCGCGTGTCCTACGGTGCGCGCGCCATCACCGAGGGCGGCTACCAGTCGGTGCCGAAACTGACCTTCCCCGGCGGCGCGCTGATCGGCTGCTCGGCCGGCTTCGTCAACGTGCCGCGCATCAAGGGCAGCCACAATGCGGTGCTGTCGGGCATGATGGCGGCGGACCACGTCGCCGACGCGCTGGCCGCCGGCCGCGCCCATGACGAGATTTCAGGCTACGAGGAAAGCTGGCGCACGAGCGACATCGGCAAGGACCTGAAGAAGGTCCGCAACGTGAAGCCGCTCTGGTCGAAGTTCGGCACGGCGGCGGGCGTCGTGCTCGGCGGTCTCGACATGTGGACCAACACGCTTGGCTTCTCGTTCTTCGGCACGATGGGTCACGGCAAGCGCGACTTCGAGACGCTGAAGCCCGCCGACAAGGCGAAGGAAATCGACTATCCGAAGCCCGATGGCGTGCTGACCTTCGACAAGCTGTCGTCGGTCTTCCTGTCGGCCACCAACCACGAGGAGGCCCAGCCGGCCCACCTAAAGGTTCTCGACATGGAGCTGCAGAAGCGCAGCGAGCTTGGCGTTTTCGACGGACCGTCGAACCTGTACTGCCCCGCGGGCGTCTACGAATGGGTGGAGGAGGGCGGCGAACCGCGCTTCCAGATCAACGCGCAGAACTGCGTCCACTGCAAGACGTGCGACATCAAGGATCCCAACCAGAACATCGTCTGGACGGTCCCCGAAGGCGGCGGCGGACCCAACTACCCGAACATGTGATCGGGGCGTGAGGCGCAACAATCTGTGCCTCAAGCCGGACTTTCGCTAACGTTTGTTGCAGTTCTGTTGGCAAATCTTATTGACGTGACCGCGTCAAACTGTCCTGCGCATTGCCCGAATGCCGCAATTCAGCCATGCTGACACGGTGATTTGCTCGCGAATTCGGCTCAGGGGTGGTCGAATCGTATCTCAAACGCAAGCGAAGGTGGTCATGGCAGGCATTGGCAGGCATAGGACGATTTCGGCGTTCGGACGCAAGATGAAGAACACGGTGGCGGTGGGGCTTCTCGCCTGCATGGTCACCCAGCCCGTCCTCGCCGAGATTCGCGTCACGGAAAAAGCCGCCCCGACCCAGTCCTTCGTCGGCAATTATCTCGCCGGCCGCTTCGCGGTCCAGCAGCGCGACAAGGAAGCCGCCGCGCTGTTCCTTGGCGCAGCCCTCGACCAGAGCCCGGAAGACATGAGCCTGCTCGATCAGGCGTTCGTCGCAGCGCTTGGCGCCGGTGAATTCGAGGTTGCCGTCGACCGCGCCCGCGACCTTCTCAAGGCCGATGCCGGCAATCGGCTGGCCCGCATCGCGGTTGCAGCCGATGCGCTGCGCGCCCGCAAGTATGCGCAGGTCGGCAAGCTGATGGACGGCCAGTTCGAAAACCCGCTCGCCAAGATCACCGGCACCTTCATCCAGGCATGGGCCGAGATCGGCGCGGGACGCAACGCCGAGGGCATCCGCATCGCCGCCGAGATGGATGACCTGAACAACGGCGATATCCGCCGGATCAAGGACTACACCATCGGCATGTTGGCGGAGGCCGCCGGCGACAACAAGCAGGCGCTCGCGGCCTACGAGCGCGCCTACGATTCGCCCGCTATCAACGTGCGCGTCGTCGAGGCGCTCGCCCGCGTCCATTGCAAGAACGGCGATTTCGGCAAGGCGCGCGAATACGCCGACGCCTTCGAAGAGCGCGCCCCCGGCCACTCCATCATCCGCCGCACCTACAAGGCCATTGCCGGCAAGCGCCCGACACCGTTCACGGCGAAGACCCCGCAGGCCGGTGCCGCCGAGACGATCTATTCCATCGGCGCAGCGCTCGGCCGCGATCCCGGCGACGAGATGGCCGTCATGTTCTACCAGATGGCGCTGCTGCTCGACCCCAAAGCGCCGCTGCCGCTGATCGGCCTTGCCGGCTATTACGATGCCGTCGACCAGTACCAGTCCGCCATCTCCGTGCTCGACCGCATGCCTGTGGACTCGCCCTATTACGTGAACTCGCAGGTCTCCAAGGCGCGCGTTCTCGATGAGGTCGGCCAGACCAAGGATTCGCTCGAGATCCTCGATTCGCTCGCCATCGCCTCGCCGACGCGCGAGGTCTTCGTGGCGCGGGCGTCCGTCCTGCATGACAAGAAGCGCTATGCCGACGCGGCGCGGGCCTATTCGCGGGCCATCGCGACGCTGGACAAGGTGCGCAACGTCGACTGGTACCTGTTCTACTACCGCGGCATGGTGCGCGAGCGCGCCAAGCAGTGGCCGCTGGCCGAGGGCGACTTCAAGAAGGCGCTGGAACTGAACCCGGAACAGCCGCATGTCCTGAACTATCTCGGCTACACCTGGATCGATCAGGGCAAGAACCTCGACGAGGCGCTCAAGCTCGTGAAGCGCGCCGTCGAACTGCGCCCCAAGGACGGTGATATCGTCGACAGTCTCGGCTGGGCCTACTACCGGCTGGCGCGTTACGAGGAATCGGTGAAGACGCTGGAACGCGCCATCGAACTTCGCCCCGAGGAGCCGATCATCCACGATCACCTCGGCGATGCCTACTGGCAGGTCGGGCGGCGCTTCGAAGCCTACTTCCAGTGGCAGCATGCCATCGACCTGAAGCCGGAAGACGCCGACCTGCTCGACAACCTGCGCGAGAAGCTGAACAACGGCCTGCAGGAAGACAACGAGCAACAGGCAGCGGCGCAAGTCACCGAGTAAGCCCTTGGACATCGACGAACCGCTCCCCGCGGGTGCGCTGAGAACGCGCGCCTGCGCCAAGGTGAACCTGTGCCTGCACGTGCTTGGGCGCCGCGAGGACGGCTACCACGAGCTGGAAAGCATCGTTGCCTTTGCCGACGCCGCCGACACGCTGACGCTGTTCCCCGGCGGCGTGACGGTGCTGGACGTTCACGCGAAATCAGGCCCCACGGACCCCGGCGTCGTCGGGCCGGACAACCTCGTCCTGCGGGCAGCACGCGCGGCAGCCGAGCATCTCGGCCTGACGCGCGCGGGCCGCTTCGTGCTGGACAAGCATCTCCCCGTTGCAGCCGGCATCGGTGGCGGCTCGGCGGATGCCGCCGCAGCCCTTCGCCTGATCGTTGCAGCAGCCCAAGCCGACCCCGACGATCCGAAACTGGCGCAGGCCGCACTCAGCATTGGCGCGGACGTGCCCGTCTGCGTCGAGAGCGTGGCGAGCCTTGTCACCGGCATCGGCGAAACCATCACGCCCATCGAGGGCTTCCCGGAAATGTTCGCCGTGCTGGTCAATCCGCGCGTGCCAGTGCCGACGTCAAAGGTCTTCACCGCACTCGGACTGGAACCGGGAAAGCCGCGCAATCCGCAGGCCTTCGAGGCGCTCGATGGCGCGACCGTGCGCGATGCGATCGCCTGCGGGCGCAACGACCTTCAGAAAGCAGCCATCGAGATTTGTCCGCAGATTGCAGACTGCCTCGCGGCACTGGAAGCAAGCGGTGCCGCCCCGGCGCGCATGTCCGGGTCCGGCGCGACGTGCTTCGGGTTGTTCGATGATCTGCGCGCCGCCCGCCACGCGGCGGTGAAGCTCGCTGAAATCCAGCCCGGCTGGTGGGTGAAAGCTGTAACGCTCGGCTAGGCCGCGTTCACGTGGCGCGGGCGACCGCGAAATCGACCGCTTCCATCATCGCCTCGCGCTCCGCACAATCGGGTGCGGCAGCCAGCGCGGTCTTGGCTTCCTGCGCGTAGTGACGTGCCCGCGACAGCGTCTCGGCAATCGCGCCGTGGCGCTCCATCAGCGAAATTGCGTGAGCCAAGTCGGCATCGGCCACGTCGCGGTCGCGCAGGCAGCGCGTCCAGAAGGCGCGGTCCTCGTCGTTGCCACGCTGGTAGCTGACGATCACCGGCAGGGTGATCTTTCCCTCACGCAGGTCGTCACCGACATTCTTGCCAAGGGCTGCCTGCGAGCCGGAATAATCAAGTGCATCGTCCACGAGCTGGAACGCGACGCCCAGCGCGCGTCCGAAATCCCGCATCGCCTTGCGGGCGTCGTCGCCCGCTTTCCCAAGGATTGGACCGACTTCGGCAGCTGCTGCAAACAGCGCGGCGGTCTTGGCGTCGATCACCTTGAGATAGTCTTCCTCGGTGGTCGCAAGGTTCTGCGCGGTGACAAGCTGCATCACCTCGCCCTCCGCGATCACGGCCGACGCCGTAGACAGCACGTCGAGAGAGTCCATGGAACCGGCTTCAACCATCATCTTGAAGGCCTGCCCGAGCAGGAAATCGCCCACGAGTACGCTTGCCTGATTGCCCCACACCATGCGCGCGGCAGGCTTGCCGCGACGCAGGTCGCTCTCGTCGACCACGTCGTCGTGCAGCAGGGTGGCAGTGTGCATGAACTCGACGGAGGCCGCCAGCAGGATGCGCGCGTCGGACCGGTTGCCATAGGCCTGCGCGGTCGCCAGCGTCAGCATCGGGCGCAGGCGCTTGCCGCCGGAATCGATCAGGTGGTTCGCCAGTTCCGGGATCAGGTCCACGTCCGAGCCGGTGCGCGACAGGATCATGTCGTTGACCGCGCCCATGCCGTCTTTCACCGTCTCCATGAGCGGTTCGATGCGTGGTGCGGACTGCTGTGACAGTGTGTGTGCTGCCTGGGCCAAGGAGGCGAGACCTTTCCGTGGTTTCTGCGATTGTGTGTATCGGTTTATATGTCCAGCACAATAGGTTTGCCGCACCGGCGCGGCAACCAGCCGCAATAGAATGCGTGTTTCATGGTGGAATTGCTCCGAACCAACGACATCGTCGCGCTGAGTTATATCGGTGCGCTTCTGCGCGAGGCGGGCATCCCCCATCTCGTGATGGACGAGAACATGTCGATCCTCGAAGGCTCGATCGGAGTCATCCCGCGCCGCGTCCTGGTGGACGAGGACAGTCGTGACCAGGCCGCCCGCATCCTGAACGATGCCGATCTCGGACACCTGCTGCCGCACAAGGGCGGCAAGCCGGTATGAGCGGCTTTGAAGGCGAAACCACCGACGATGCCTTTCTCGGCGGCGCGCTGACGCTGACACAGCCACGCCGCGGTCACCGCTCCGGTCTCGATGCTGTGCTTCTCGCGGCGAGCGCACCCGTCGCGCCCGGCGAAACCGTGCTGGATCTCGGCTCCGGGGCAGGGGCAGCGGGACTGTGCGTGCTGGCGCGGGTCGAGGCCGCGAGCGCGGTGTTTCTGGATCGGGATGCCGCCATGCTTGACCTCGCCGCCCGCAATGCGAGCGCAAACGGGTTCTCGGAGCGTGTCACCACTGTCTGCTTCGATCTCGATTCTCCCGGCGGCGTGGAGGCAGCCGGCCTGCGGCAAGGCAGCATCGACCACGTCATCGCCAACCCGCCCTTCTTTCAGGACGGGCAGACCCGCGCCACGCCGGACGAAAATCGTCGCGCGGCGCATCTCGCCGGTGCCTCGCTCGAGGCGTCGCTGGAGCGCTGGGCGTCCTTCGCCGCCGGCGCCCTGCGCAAGGGCGGCAGCGTCACGTTCGTTCACCGGGCCGATGCGCTTCCGGCCATCCTGAGCGCGTTCGAGGGGCGCTTCGGCAACGTGGCGGTGACGCCGATCCATCCGCGCCCCGGCCTTCCGGCCATTCGCGTGCTGGTGCGCGGCCTCAAGGGCAGCAAGGCGCCGCTGAACCTTGCCCCCGCCATCACGCTGCATGGGGCGGAGGGGGAAACCTTCCTGCCCCAGGTCGAAGCCGTGCTGCGCCGTCCCGCCGCGCTGTAGCCACCTTGTCGCGGGCCTTCAGCGGAACCAAATAAGCCTCTCCCCGCTTATTCTTGCGAACCCGCAGAAACCCAAGGTGAATTCATGGCACTGGAGCGTTTGCGCGCCCTTCTTCCCGGCCCCCTGTCCTCGAATGCGCCCATCGTGCCCGTCTTGCGGCTCGTTGGCCCCATCGGGGTGCGCCAGTCGCCGTTTCAGCAGGCGCTGTCCATGGCTTCCGTCGCCGGGCCGCTCAAGAAGCTGTTCGCCTATAAGAAGGCGGCAGCGGTCGCGATTTCCATATCCTCGCCCGGCGGTTCGCCCGTCCAGTCGAACCTGATCTTCAAGCGCATCCGCCAGCTGGCGGAGGAAAACGACAAGAAGGTCTATGTATTCGTCGAGGACGTGGCCGCATCCGGCGGCTACTTCATCGCCGTTGCCGGTGACGAGATCATTGCCGATCCGTCTTCCATCGTCGGCTCCATCGGCGTGGTGGCGGCGAGCTTCGGCTTCGTGGAAGCCATCGACAAGCTCGGCATCGAGCGCCGCGTCCACACCGCCGGCAAGAAGAAGTTCATGTTTGACCCCTTCCAGCCGGAAAAGCAGGAAGACATCGAGCGGCTGAAATCCATCCAGCAGGACATCCACGACACCTTCATCGAGGTCGTGAAGTCCCGCCGACGCGAGAAGCTGCGCGGCGAGGGAGACATGCTGTTCTCCGGCGAGTTCTGGACGGGCCGCCAGGGCATGGCTCTTGGCCTCGTCGACCGCATAGGCGACCTTCGCTCGGTGCTGCGAGAGGAATTCGGCGAGAAGGTCGTCACGCCGCTCGTTTCCAGCCAGCGGCGCGGGCTGTTCGGCTTCGGTCGTGCACCCTCGTTCGGCGGGTCGGGGAGCGAAATGGCGCACGCCGCCGCCAACGGCCTGATCGATGCGGCGGAAGCGCGCGAGATGTGGGCCCGCTATGGCCTTTGAAGACGAAGGAAGGCATTCTCCGGCGATGTTCAATCCGTGGACAATCATCATCGCGCTCGGCGCGTTCGTGGCGTGGCGCTGGATCGCCTCGGAGAAAAAGCGCGTCTCCGGCGAACTGGAAAAGACGCGCCGCTCCCGCAAGCAGGTTCCCGTCGAACTGCAGCGCGACGAGGACGGGGTCTATCGGCCCCGCGACGAACGCTGAGCGGTTCCGGCACTTGACGCTTCGGCGCGCCTCTTCCACAACGCGGCGCAACCCGTCTTCAAGCCGCGATAGATGCCGCCCAGGAACGCCGCCGACATGACCACGCCCGACCACATGGACCCGACCCGCTCCTTCCAGGGGCTGATGCTGACGCTGTCGCGCTACTGGGCCGACAAGGGCTGCGTTGTGCTCCAGCCCTACGACATGGAAGTCGGCGCCGGCACGTTCCATCCGGCAACCACGCTGCGCTCGCTGGGGCCGAAGCACTGGAAGGCGGCCTACGTGCAGCCCTCCCGCCGCCCCAAGGACGGGCGCTACGGCGAGAACCCCAACCGGCTTCAGCACTACTACCAGTATCAGGTGATCCTGAAGCCTTCGCCCCCGGACCTGCAGCAGCTCTACCTCGACAGCCTGTCGGCCATCGGCATCGATTCCGCCAACCACGACATCCGCTTCGTGGAGGATGACTGGGAAAGCCCGACGCTGGGTGCCTGGGGCCTCGGCTGGGAAGTTTGGTGCGACGGCATGGAGGTGAGCCAGTTCACCTACTTCCAGCAGGTCTGCGGGCAGGACTGCCACCCCGTCTCCGGCGAACTGACCTACGGTCTGGAGCGCCTCGCCATGTACGTTCAGGGCGTCGACAACGTCTACGACCTGAACTTCAACGGCCGCGATGGCGAAGAGAAAGTCACCTATGGCGACGTCTTCCTGCAGGCCGAGCAGGAATATTCCCGCCACAACTTCGAGTACGCCAACACCGAAATGCTGTTCACCCACTTCCGCGACGCCGAGGCCGAGTGCAAGGCGCTGCTGGAGCAGGGCAGGGAGGCAGACGGCGCACTGCACAAGTGCGTGCTGCCAGCCTACGACCAGTGCATCAAGGCAAGCCACGTCTTCAACTTGCTGGATGCGCGCGGCGTCATCTCCGTGACCGAGCGCCAGAGCTACATCCTGCGGGTGCGTGAATTGTCCAAGGCTTGCGGAGAAGCCTTCGTGCAGACGGACGCAGGCGGGGCCGCGGCGGCCTGAATCGGTTCCCGGTTGAAGGGGCACCAACCTGCAGGCCGTGTGATACGGTCGATAAGTCCACATCAACCGCGGCGATAGATCCATCCAATCACCGAAGTCGACTTCACACGCCGCATTGCATGGGCCGTTGCCTTCGTTGTTGCGCTGACGGCGCTCGCCCTGGGCGTGCTGTGGCAGGTCGCGACCGTTTCGTTCGACACCAGCGCCCTGCGTGCGTCCATTGTCGGCGCATTCGGTATGGCACCGAACGATCCCTCCGAGCGCATCGACTATCTCGTCTACGTCTCGTTCTGCGGCATTGTCTCGCTCGTCGCCGTGGCCTTCGCTGCCAGGGAGCAGCCGTGGAAATTCCTCAGCGGGAAATCGTCGCTGCTCACGGACTTGGCCGCCGCCGCCGGCCTGATCGCGATCTTCTTCACGATCGAATGGCTCGATGTCACGACGAAGACCGTCCGAAACACGTTCGCCCCGTTCGACAATGTGTCACGGGAACGCTTCACGTTCACCAATGTCGCCACATCGGCCATCGCGCTGTCGGCCGGCTATCTCATCTTCAAGGAGCGCCTTTCCAACCGGATCCTGGGCTGGATCGCGGTGGTTGCGGTGGGCCTCTACGTGTCCAGTTTCACGATCGTCTCGAACGCGGACTGGATCATCTATTCCTATCACCTGGAGCCGCTGCTTCACCCGATTGCACAGGTTCTTCACGGGGCCGAGATCGGCGTCACCACGCGCAGCCTCTACGGCATGTTCCCGCATTTCCTCGAGCCGTATTTCATGCTCTTCGGGGTGTCGACGCTCTCGTTCTCGATGCTCTACTCTGCGGTCACGGCAGCCTACATGCTCGCCTGCTATGGGCTGATCGAGCGCGTCGCGCACACGTTGCCGATCCGGCTGACGGCGTTCCTGGCGCTGATCTACATCACCTATTTCGTGAACCCGCGGTGGCCGGAAGATCCCTATCCGCAGCTGTTCTTCCTGCGGTTCGCATTTCCCATCATCCTGATCTGCCTTGTTCTGGTAAAGGGGCGCCTGTCGCGGCTCACGCCGCCGGGACTGGCCGTGTGGACCGGCATTTTCGCACTCGGCCCGTTGTGGAACCTGGAATCCGGCCTGATTACCCTTGTCGCCTTCACAGCGGTGTTCTGGGTGTCTGTGGTTGCCGATCAGGCCGGTTGGGATGCCCTGCGCCGCCGAATCATGCGCGACCTGCCCGTAGCGATCCTGGGCGGAGCGCTCGCGCTCGGACTGGCTGCCGTCTACCTCCTGCTGCGGTACGGCGCGGTGCCGGAACTCGACGAGATCACCCGCTACACGAGCCTGTTCACCAACCAAGGCCTGGGCTTCGGCACGCATCCGATCCGCGAATGGTACTCACCCATCATCCTCGTGTTTCCGTTGTTCGCGGGCACGATCATCGCCGGCTTCTGGGCTGCGGTTCACAAGCCGTTCGGCGAAGGCTGGGAAGCACTTTTCCTGTCGGCGCTTCTGGGGCTCGGATTGCTGGCCTACTGGTGCGGCCGCTCCAACATGGAACTGTTCTCTTCCTGCGCTGGGCCGTACGCCGTCATCATTGCCGCCGCCTTCGTTTCCAACGCCCTCCGCCGACAGGATGCGTGGTGGAAGGACGCCGCGTTTTTCACCAGTGCCGGCCTGTCCGCCTTCCTGATCTGTTTTGCAGCGGCGGGGTTCGTCATGGAATTCCGCAACCAGCAGCAGTTCCAGTATCCGCAGGGCTCCAGCCCGAACAACGTGCCATGGCGTGCGCAGATCGAACGCGTGGAAGCAGTCGCGCAGGAACATCCCGGCGACGCCTTCATCATGTCGCCCATCGACGCGCTGTTCTACGATGCGCTGCGGCAGCGCGAACCGATTCCGACCTCCGGCTTCCGACACGACATGTGGAAGCAGGATGCTGCCGACCGCCTCGCGTATATTCGCTCCGGCGAAGCCTCCGTTATCGTCCTCCACACGATGGGCTCCGACTACGAACTCATCCAGTTCGCCGACGAGGCGGAGCTGGCCGAGATCAAGGCGGCAATCGCCTCGCAATACGTGCTGCTCGAAACGGTCAATCAGATCGACAAGGAAAGTTTCGAGATTTACGTAAGGGCTGACGGTTCGGCCCAATGACTGCAACCCGCGAGCTTCGGCCATGATCTACCTCTATCTCGCGGTCGCCATCGCAGCCGAAGTGATCGGCACCAGCGCGCTCAAGGCATCCGACGTCTTCACCCGGCTTGGTCCCTCGGTGATCGTCGTCGTGGCCTATGCGGTCGCGTTCTTCTTTCTCGCCATTGTCGTGCGGCAGATGAATGTCGGCATCGCCTACGCGATCTGGTCGGGTCTGGGCATCGTGCTCATCACCATCATCGGAACGATCTGGTTCGGCGAGCGGCTGGACACGGCCGCGATCATCGGCCTTGGCCTCATCATTGCTGGCGTGGTGACCATCAATCTGTTTTCCAATACTGTGCCGCACTGATTTGAGGCGGTGCGCGTGAAGACGCTTTGTCCGCCTGCTGGCAGCATCCGGGGAACCTGAATGACCATGCTCATCCTTCTTGCCGTCATCGCCGCGGCCGTTCTCTACGCGATCGTCCTCTACAACACGCTGGTGAAGAAGCGGCAGATGGCCAACGAGGGCTGGAGCGGCATCGACGTGCAGCTCAAGCGACGCGCCGACCTGATCCCCAACCTGCTGGAATCGGTGAAGGGTTACATGTCCCACGAGCAGGACACCCTGCGCGAAGTCACCGAACTGCGCACCCGCGCGCAGGCCGTGCCGGACGACAACGTCGCCGAGCGCGCCAAGGTGGAAAACATGCTGTCGGGCGCACTTGGCAGGCTTCTGGCGGTGGCGGAAAACTACCCCGACCTGAAGGCCAGCCAGAACTTCATCGATTTCCAGGATGCGCTGGAAGACACCGAGAACAAGCTGGAGATGGCCCGGCGCTACTACAACGGCACTGTGCGCGAACTGAACGTGATGATCGAGCAGTTCCCGTCGAACCTCATTGCCGGCCAGTTTGGCTTTGAAAAGCGCGAGTATTTCGAGATCGAGGAAGCAACCGACCGGGAAGTCCCCAAGGTCAGCTTCAGCTGAAATAGCGGATCTCCCGCCATGCAACGCCTGCTCGCCACGCTCTGCCTGATCGCGACTTTCCTTGCCGCGCACACCCTGCCGCTCGCGGCACAGGGTGCGGAAGAGATCACGCTGTTTGAATCGCGCATCTCGGTGGATGAAGACGGCGCGCTGACGGTCACCGAACTCATCACCGTCAATGCCCAGCACATCCAGGTGAAGCGCGGCATCTACCGCGACTTCCCGACCCGCTACTACGACGAGGACAACGGCCTGCTGGAGACTCGGCCCTTCGAGGTGCTGAGCGTCAAGCGGGACGGCGTGGACGAGCCGTACCACACCCAGTCCATGGGCGGCGGCGTGCGCATCTATATCGGCAACGAGAACTTCTTCGTTTCGCGTGGCATCCACACCTACGAGCTGACCTACCGCACCGAGCGCCAGCTTCGCCATTTCGAGGATTTCGACGAGGTCTACTGGAACGTCACCGGCAATGCCTGGGCGTTCCCGATCCGGCTGGCGCGGGCCCGCGTGACGCTGCCGCCAGATGCCGAGGTGCTGCAATGGGCGGCCTATACCGGCCCGCGCGGTTCCACCGAGCGCGACGCGGAAGTCATCGCCCAGTCGGGGCGCGCCATCACCATCGAGACGACCCGCCGGCTCAGTAGCGGCGAGGGGCTGACGGTTGCCGTCGCCTTCCCGAAGGGCTTCGTGCCGGACGTGACACCGAACCAGGCGCTCTTCCGCAAGATATGGGACAATCTCGGGTTGTTCACGTTCCTGGCCGCCGTGCCGCTGATCTTCGGCTACCTGCTCCACCACTGGGCGCGCGTTGGGCGCGATCCGCCGCGCCGGGCGGTCATTCCCCGCTTCGGGGCGCCGCGCGGCCTGTCGCCGGGGGCTGTCAGCTATCTCTACTTTCGGGGCTTCCGGAAGGGCTTCCGCTCGGGCGCATCGAAAGCCTTCGTCGCCGCGCTGACTGCGCTGGCGGTCAAGGGCCGGATCATCATTGACGAGACCGGCAAGCACATGAAGGTCAAGTCGCGTCCGGGGTCGCGCCAGCCCATGACCGATGACGAGCGCGCGCTGTCCAATGCGTTGCTCGGCCAGTTGAGCGAACGCGAGTTCAAGAAGGAAAACGCGAAGACGATCCGCAACGCCATCACGCGCTTCCGCTCGGCCATCGAGAGGAGCTATGCGGACGTCTACTACACGACCAACCGGCGCTACGTGATCGTCGCCTTCATCATGCTGGTGTTCGCAGCGGTGTTCTTCCTCATCGTCGACCGCCCGCCGGAAACGGTGCTGATACCGACGATCTTCGCCATGGCATTCGGCGGCGTCGGACTGACGATCTTTTCTGTCGCGCTGACGCGCATTCTCGGCATCGCGGGCGAGGGCAGCCTCACCGGCGCAATATTCATGCTGCTGTTCTCGATCCCCTTCGCAACCGTACCGCTGCTGATGGTGCTGCTGACGCCGGGCGGATGGGTCACGCTGGTGCCGCTGCTCGCTTATCTCACCATCGCGGCAATCGTTACCTTCGCCTACCTGATGCCGGCCCCCACGGAGGACGGCCAGCGCCTTGCCGAGGAGATCGAAGGCTACCGGCTCTATCTCTCCGTCGCAGAGGCTGAACGTATGAACATGGCCGGCGCGCCACGCATCACCCCGCAGGTCTACGAGACGCATCTGCCCTTCGCCATCGGGCTTGGTGTCGAGAAGCAGTGGTCGCACGCTTTCGAGGAAGCGCTGACCGAGGCCGGCAAGACCGACCGCACCTACAGGCCCGGCTTCTATCGCGGCAATGCGTGGAACGCGGGAACCCTTTCGCGCGCAGCCGGCGGCATGGCGGCGGCCATCGGGTCATCCATCGCCAGCGCAACGCCTGCCCCCTCGTCCTCTTCAGGTTCCGGCGGCGGCGGTTTTTCCGGCGGCGGTGGTGGTGGTGGCGGCGGTGGCGGCTGGTAGTCTCGGCAACAGCGAACCGGGAAGGGTTAACATTTATTAACTCATGTGCGAGTGTGCTTTCCGTTACGTCAGACAACTGCCGTTTGAGGGGGGCAGCATGACGATCCGGAAAGAACTTCGCCGTCACGCGCGGGTTATCGCTCTTTCGCTCTCGATAGCATGCGTCTGGCACGGCACTGGACTTGCGGTTCCCGCAGGCCCGTCCGCGTCTTCCAGCGGCATCGGTGAGGGGCCGAGCGAACTCGGTGAACCGAGCCGCATCCAGTACGACATCCCGTGCAGTCCGCGCCTCTATGAGGAGTGCTACCGCCAGCCGCCGGAGCAAGGAACAGCGGGCGGCAACATCAGCTTCCTCGGCTTTGTCGCGGGCTTCTTCACAACCCTTTTCTCCGCCGGGCGCTGAAACGAAAACGGCGCCCGTTCGGGCGCCGCTTGAAAATGTCCGGGTGCTTGCCGGCAGCCCTTACCTGTTGGTGATCAGGCCCCACAAGTCGAACTTCCGCTTCAGGCCGACGCGCACGAGGTGGATGTCGTCGAAGTCGGTGGTAACTGCGGTAGGAACTCCGGGGCTGACATTGTCGCCCAGATCGATGTGCAGATACTCGATCTTGGCCGACCAGTTCTGGTCGAACGCCATCTCGACACCGGCACCGATGGCAAGCCCGGCGCTGATATCATCCGACTCGCCAAGGCTGCCAGTACCAAGGACACCGGACTGGACCTCGCCATAGGCAAGGCCCGCCGTGCCATAGAACAGGAACATGCCGGTGGCGTAGCCGATGCGCCCGCGAATGGTCGAGAACCAGTTCACCTGGGCATAGCAGTTCGCCGGAGCGCAGCCGCCCACTTCTCCGCTGATATCGCCGAAGGACGTATCGCTTTCATAGCCCCAGACCCAGGCACCGTTTTGCCAGTTGGCGCCGGAGGTCCAGCCGATAAAGCCGCCGTCGATGCCGTAGGTCCCGGTCGACGCCGAACCGACGCTTTCGCTATCGCCCCAGGCGCCGCCGCCCTGGATGCCGATGAAATGGCCGGACCAGTCGTGGGCCGTGCCGGTGAAGCGGTCGTCAGCATTGGCCGTGCCGCACAGAAGTGCCGCGCCAACTGCGCCTGCCGCGATCTTCGCATTGATTGATTTCATGGAACCCCGAGCCCCCTGGGTGTTCGTGCGCGCGCCCCGCGCAAATGGAATTGCATCAGGTCTAAGTCGCACGGGGTAACAAAACAACTGACCGGCCGTGATTCACGGGCGAATGCTTTCCGCTAGGTCCGGTTTTTCTGCGACTATGGCGAAACGGCCACACGCGCCGCGAACAGCCGGCGGTGCTGGACATGGCAGCCCGCGCGCGATACGCCGTGCCCAATCATCCGTGAACCGCCGCGAACCCCATGCCAGACCTTCTGCTTGAACTCTTCTCCGAAGAAATTCCCGCGCGCATGCAAAAGCGCGCGTCCGACGATCTGAAGAAGCTCGTCACCGATGCCATGGTCAATGCCGGGCTGACCTACGAGGCCGCCCGCGCCTTCGCCACGCCGCGCCGGCTGACGCTGTCCGTCGTCGGCGTCCCGGTGAAGAGCCCGGACACGCTGGGAGAGCGCAAGGGCCCCCGCGTCGGCGCACCGGAACAGGCGCTGGCAGGCTTCCTGAAGGCAGCCGGCCTTTCCAGCATCGAGGAAGCCGAGACGGTCGAGGACCCCAAGAAGGGCGCGTTCTACGTGGCGCGCACCAGCAAGCAGGGCCGCGACGCAACCGCGATCATCGCCGAGATCGTGCCGGACTTGATCCGCAAGTTCCCCTGGCCAAAATCCATGCGCTGGGGGTCCGGCTCCCTGCGCTGGGTGCGCCCGTTGCACTCGATCCTGTGCACCTTCGGTCCCGAGACCGAGGAACCGGAGGTCGTATCCTTCGAGGTCGACGGGATCAACTCCGGCGACACGACGCGCGGCCACCGCTTCATGGCACCGGGCGAGATCACCGTGCGCCGGTTCGATGACTACGTCTCCAAGCTGGAGGCGGCCAAGGTCGTGCTCGACCCGGAACGCCGCGCCGACATGATCCGCGCCGATGCCAAGACGCTGGCGTTCGCGCAGGGCATGGAACTGGTCGAGGACGAGGGGCTGGTGAACGAGGTCGCCGGGCTGGTCGAGTGGCCGGTGCCGCTGATGGGCACCTTCGACGAAAGCTTTCTCGACGTGCCGGACGAGGCGATCCGCGCAACCATCCGCGCCAACCAGAAATGCTTCGTGCTCACGGACCCGGCAACGGGCAAGCTTGCCAACCGGTTCATCGCGGTTGCCAATATCGAGGCGGCGGACGGCGGCGAGAAGATCACCGCCGGCAACGAGCGCGTCATCGCGGCCCGCCTGTCGGATGCGAAGTTCTTCTGGGAGACGGACCTCGCGACACCGCTCGCGACCCATGCCGAGAAGCTCGCCGGCATCGTCTATCACGAGAAGCTTGGCACGCAGGCCGAACGCGTCGAGCGCATCGCAGCGCTGGCCAAGGAACTGGCCCCCGTCGTCGGCGCGGACCCGGACAGGGCCGAGCGCGCCGCCCGCCTCGCCAAGGCCGATCTGGTCACCGAAATGGTCGGAGAATTCCCCGAGCTTCAGGGCCTGATGGGCCGCTACTACGCGCTGGCCCAAGGTGAGGACGCGGACGTCGCAGCGGCAATCGAGGAACACTACAAGCCGCAGGGTCCGTCCGACACGGTGCCGTCCAACTCAGTCTCCATTGCGGTTGCGCTTGCTGACAAGCTCGACACGCTCGTCGGCTTCTGGGCCATCGACGAGAAGCCGACCGGCAGCAAGGACCCTTATGCGCTGCGCCGTGCGGCGCTCGGCGTTATTCGGTTGGTGCTCGGAAACGGGCTTCGGATAGAGTTGGGGTGGCTGTTAGATGCGGCTTTAAATCAAATCATCAAGATGAGCGATTTAGACATCTATCAACCCATCGACAAATTGCGTGAAATTGAATTGCGAACTGCGCGGGATTCGCACTTTTACGATCTGGCCGATACGCTGATAGCGGTTAGAGATCACCCGATATTCAATTTTTTCTTTAACGAAGATGGTTTAATCCAGAAACTGATTGAAAAATCGCTGAAGCTCCGGAATTATGCGGTAAGCAAAGAGAAATCTATTATCTATTTTGATCGTAAAGAAGCCGAACGAGTTTCTAAAGAAATAGAAGAAATGGTTGCTGGGCGCACCAAAGAAATGTACGCGCCATTATATTTGAAGATTGAATTTGATAATAATGAATTTCCCTATCGAGATGCCGAGAAACGAACAAAATACAGCGAAAAGTTCATTTTCTTCGATAGGCTCATTAGCGATCTCCTCTCCTTCTTCGCGGACCGCCTGAAGGTCCAGCTTCGCGACGAGGGCGCGCGGCACGACCTGGTGGATGCTGTCTTCGCGCTTCCCGATCAGGACGATCTTCTCATGGTCACCCGCCGGGTCGAGGCGCTGGGCGCGTTTCTCGACACCGATGACGGCGCGAACCTGATGGCGGCCTACAAGCGCGCCGCCAACATCCTGCGCATCGAGGAAAAGAAGGACGACACCACCTACCCGGCAACGCCCGATCCCGACCGCTTCGCGGTGCAGGAGGAGCGCGCCCTGTTCGACGCGCTGGAGACAGCGCGCGGCGAAGTTGACATGGCGCTGGAGCGCGAGGACTTCGCCGACGCCATGACGGCGCTGTCGAAGCTGCGCGCGCCCGTCGATACCTTCTTCGACGACGTGACGGTGAATGCCGAGGATGCTGACGTTCGCGTCAACCGGCTGAAGCTGCTCGCCGCCATCCGCGGCACGATGGACAGGGTTGCCGTCTTCGACAAGGTTGCCGGCTAGCGCTTCTGCGCTTCAAACACGACGCAACGTTTCCCTGAATCGCGCACGGCGATGAGCCTGCGCGGCGCGCTGTTCCGCGCGCGTACGCTGCACTGCGCGCGAGGTCTTCCACAAACGCATTGTCCCTAAACAGCTTGACGCATTGCATCGCGGGCGCGTTTGCGCGATGAAGCCTCACTCTTCGCGGTTGCAGCATGAGTCCTGTTCCGCGAAGGCAAAGAAGACTGCGCGAGACGCTTCAGGGACGTGTGACATGACGCAATGGGTCTATTCATTCGGCGGCAGGTCCGCCGAGGGCGAAGCCGGCATGAAGAACCTGCTCGGCGGCAAGGGTGCCAACCTTGCCGAAATGTCGAGCCTGGGCCTGCCGGTGCCGCCGGGATTCACGATCACGACCGAGGTCTGCAACTACTATTACGACAACGCCGAGAGCTACCCCGCCGACCTGCGCGAGCAGGCGGCCGCCGCGGTGAGCCGCATCGGCGAGATCACCGGAAAGGGTTTCGGCGACACCGAGAACCCGCTTTTGGTCTCCGTGCGCTCCGGCGCGCGCGCCTCCATGCCGGGCATGATGGACACGGTCCTCAATCTTGGCCTCAACGACGAGACGGTCGAGGCGCTCGCGAAGAACTCCGGCGACCGGCGTTTCGCCTATGACAGCTACCGCCGCTTCATCCAGATGTATTCCGACGTGGTGCTCGGCGTGGAGCATCACAATTTCGAGGAGATCCTCGAGCTCTACAAGGAAGAGCGGTCGCTGACGCTGGACACCGATCTCGGTGCCGACGACTGGGAACACATCGTCGCCGCCTTCAAGGTGCGCGTCGAGGAGGAGCTTGGCTCGTCCTTCCCGCTGGACGTGAACGAGCAGCTCTGGGGCGCCATCGGCGCGGTGTTCGGCTCCTGGATGAACCAGCGCGCCATCACCTATCGCCGCCTGCATGAAATCCCGGCGACGTGGGGCACGGCGGTCAACGTGCAGGCCATGGTCTTCGGCAACATGGGCGAGGATTCCGCAACTGGCGTTGCCTTCACCCGAAACCCCTCCACTGGTGAGAAGGCGCTCTATGGCGAGTTCCTCATCAATGCGCAGGGCGAGGATGTCGTCGCAGGTATCCGCACCCCGCAGGACCTGACGGAAGCAGCCCGCGAGGCTGCAGGCTCAGACAAGGCATCGCTTGAAAGGGCCATGCCGGAGACATTCTCGGAGTTTGTCGGCATCTGCGACCAGCTCGAAAACCACTATCGCGACATGCAGGACCTCGAATTCACCGTCGAGCAGGGCAAGCTGTGGATGCTGCAGACCCGGTCGGGAAAGCGCACCACAAAGGCAGCCCTCAAGATCGCCGTGGACATGGCCGCCGAAGGCCTCATCACGCAAGATGAAGCCGTGCTGCGCATCGATGCCGGCGCGCTCGACCAGCTTCTGCACCCGATGATCGACCCCGACGCCCCGCGCACCATCATCGCCAACGGCCTGCCGGCCTCACCCGGCGCGGCGCAGGGCGAGATCGTGTTCAATTCCGATGATGCCGAGCGGCTGAAGGCGGAAGGGCGCGCGGTCATCCTCGTGCGCGTGGAAACCAGCCCGGAAGACATTCACGGCATGCATGCCGCAGAAGGCATCCTCACGACGCGCGGCGGCATGACGAGCCACGCGGCCGTTGTCGCGCGCGGCATGGGCAAGCCCTGCGTGTCTGGTGCCGGGATGCTGCGCATCAACTACGCCAAGGGCGAGATGCTGGCCGCCGGCCGCATCTTCAAGGAAGGCGACATCATCACCGTGGACGGCTCCACGGGGCAGGTGCTGGAAGGCCGCGTGAACATGCTCCAGCCGGAACTTTCCGGCGATTTCGGACAGATCATGGAATGGGCCGATTCCCGCCGCGTGCTGGGCGTGCGCGCCAATGCCGAGACCCCGCTCGATGCCCGCGCCGCGCGCGAGTTCGGTGCCGAGGGCATCGGCCTGTCGCGCACCGAGCACATGTTCTTCGACGGCGACCGCATCACCTCCGTGCGCCAGATGATCCTGGCAGACGACGAAGCGGGCCGCCGCAAGGCGCTCGACAAGCTGCTGCCGATGCAGCGCGAGGACTTCATCGAGCTGTTCGAGATCATGGCCGGCCTGCCCGTGACGATCCGACTGCTGGACCCCCCGCTGCACGAGTTCCTCCCCCACGATGCGGAGGAAATCGCGGAAGTGGCCGAAGGTCTCGGCGCCGATGTCGACAAGGTGACGGCGCGGGTCGAACTGCTGAAGGAACTGAACCCGATGCTTGGCCATCGCGGTTGCCGCCTCGGCATCTCCTACCCTGAAATCTACGAGATGCAGGCGCAGGCAATCTTCGAGGCCGCAGCCGAAGCCGCGAAGAAGACCGGCCAGCCGGTGACGCCGGAAGTCATGATCCCGCTCATCGCCACCAAGGCGGAATTCGACCTGCTGAAGGAGCGTATCGACGCGGTGGCCGACAAGGTCCGCGCAGACAAGGGCGTCGAGATCGAGTACCAGACCGGTACCATGATCGAGCTTCCCCGCGCCTGCCTGCGCGCCGGCGAAATCGCCGAAAGCGCGGAGTTCTTCTCCTTTGGCACCAACGACCTGACGCAGACCGCCTTCGGCATCTCGCGTGACGATGCGGCGAGCTTCCTCGGCACCTACGTGGAAAAAGGCCTGCTGGAGGCCGACCCGTTCATTTCCATCGACACCGGTGGCGTTGGCGAACTGGTGTCCATCGGTTGCGAGCGCGGTCGTGCCGTGCGTCCCGACATCAAGCTCGGCATCTGCGGCGAGCATGGCGGCGATCCGGCCTCGGTGCGCTTCTGCCACGAGGTTGGTCTCACTTATGTCTCCTGCTCGCCCTACCGCGTGCCGATTGCACGCCTTGCGGCAGCGCAGGCCGCGATTGCCGGCGATGCCGGCTCGACGGACTAAGGGTCGAGGGCCGCGTGCGGTGAGCAGCGGTGCGGACCATCTCGCCGCGCTGCGGACCGGCGGCAAGCAGGCGGTTGCGCGCGCGCTGACCGCGCTTGAGCGCGGGCTGGACCCGGCCGGTGCACCGGATGCCGAAACCGCTGACCTGCTGGATGCGGCAATCGCCGACCCGACCGGCATTGTCATCGGCCTGACCGGGCCGCCCGGCGTCGGCAAGTCGACGCTGACGGGTGAACTGCTCACCAGCTGGCGCAAGGCGGGCCTGAGTGTCGGCGTCATTGCCGTCGATCCGTCCTCGCAGATCACCGGTGGGGCGCTGTTGGGTGACCGCACGCGCATTCGCACGGCTCCCGACGACGACAAGGCCTTCGTGCGCTCGCTTGCCGCCCGCGACCGGCTCGGCGGCCTGTCGGACCATTCCGTTGCAGCCGCGCTTCTCATGCGCGCGGTCTACGACCGGGTGATCGTGGAAACCGTCGGCATCGGGCAATCAGAAGCCGACATTGGCCTGATTGCTGACACGCTGGTCCTGTGCGTGCAGCCGGGTTCAGGCGACAGTCTTCAGTTCATGAAGGCCGGCATCATGGAACTGCCCGACGTGATCGCCGTCACGAAATCCGACATGGGAGCGGCCGCCCGCCGTGCGCGCGCCGACGTGGAAGGCGCGCTCGGCCTCGTGGCAACCGGCATCGCCGACTGGAAGGTTCCGGTGGTCGCGCTGTCGGCTGCCAGCGGCGAGGGCATCGACGATCTTCTGGCTGCAATCAGCAGTCACCGCGCGTGGCTGGACGAGGACCGGCATCTCGCTCAAAGGCGTCAGGACCAGGCCCGCGCCTTCATGCGCGACTTCGTCAAATCGCGCCACGGACGGGCGGGCCTGAACCGCGTCGTGACAGAAATCGCTTCGGCTGATGCGAGAAAGCCCTTTGAGGCACTGAGAAGGCTTGTGAAATTTCTCGACCGGTAAACCATTGATTTACCTAGAAAACACTTCACCTCTTGCCTGCCAATTTCCTGACTTTTTTTATCGTTAATTCACCATCAACGCTTTTGCGGCGAAATGGTCATGCGACGGGGGGTCCGTCGGGTATCAGCGCTTTCGCCGCCCGCGTTCGGGGTTTTGGCGATGCTTGAAATAAGTGGTGTTTGAGTTGCGTAAGACGTTTCGCATGCCGCCGCGCAGGGGGCGCATCGGGTACCGCCTACGTGCGGTCGTATTCGCAGTCATCGGTCTTCTGGTCACGACGGGCGAAGCCGCCTATCAGGACGCCGCCGCGATGTTGACGAAGGAAATCGTCAACAAGGATCGCTGGCGCACGTCACTGGTGGCAGCGCCCAACGGCGCAGAGTACACGGCCAAGGTGGCACTTCCCTTCAAATCATCTTCCGCGTCTGCAGGGGCCGGCACGCTCGGCGTATCCAACGGTCACGAGATGCTTGGCGTGGATCCGTCCGATGCCATGATGACCGGCGCGCTCCCAAAGGCGCCGAATAATCCGGAAGACAGCGTCAACCGCGTGGTCAAGAGCGACCTGCAGATGAGCCGTCCGCCCGTCGGCACCACGCTGCGCATGTCTCCCGATGGCGGCGGCATCCTGCGCAACGCGCCGCAGCTCATCGATCCGAGCGAGCTTGCCGGCCAGCGTCTTTCCTTCACCGCGCCAACAGAAGAGCGGCGCGGTGCCATGGTTCTTGCCTCGCTTGGCCTGGAATTCCTCTACGGCGAGGAAGCCCTGCCGACCCTGTTTGACGATCGGCTTCCCTCCGACCCCGGCTATGACGTGAATCGCTATGTCCAGGAGCTGAACTGCCTGGCCACAGCCGTCTACTTTGAAGCCCGCGGCGAGCCGGACCCCGGCCAGATCGCCGTCGCGCAGGTGGTCACCAACCGCGTGCGCTCCAGCTACTACCCGGACTCGGTTTGCGGGGTCGTCTACCAGAACAAGCACTGGCGCAACCGCTGCCAGTTCTCGTTCGCCTGCGACCGCATCCCCGACAAGGTCCGCGACAAGAATTCATGGGAAAAGGCAATGACCTTTGCCCGCGACGTGATGAGCGGCAAGGCCTTCGACGACAAGGTCAACGACTCCACGCACTACCACGCCGACTACGTTCACCCGCGCTGGGTGCGTGGCATGGTCAAGCGTGACAAGATCGGTCGCCACATCTTCTACCAGGTTCGCAAGTGGATCTGACCTGAAGCCTCAGGCTTCGTCTTCCAGGTCCGCATCGGCCGCAGTTTCCGGCGTGAACAGCAGAAACCCCCTCACCGTGTAGAAGTAGGGGGTTTCCTGCCATCCGGCGGCGGCAAAGGCTTCGCTCCCCTCCGGCCACGGCTGGTTGTCGAGGATCGCGTGCGTGTGTGCCTCGCCCTTGCCGGTGTTGCAGTGGATCGCGCTGACCCAGTGCTCCTGCTCCGACAGCTCCTTGCGAATGAGTGCTTCTTCCAGCAGTTCGAGTGCGCCGGGTGGTGCGATGTCGGCACCTTGCGCCGGGCCGCGATAGACCGGCTCGGTGGAATGCAGGATGAACCGGCCCGCGTCGAAATCGCAGATCGAGCGGTCCACTTCCGGCGTCTGAACGTCCCACAGGCCCGACAGCAGCACGTGGAACGGCCCGGCGACGAAGTTCTTCAGCGCGTCCATGCAGCCGGTCGTCTCCGTGCCCACGCCGGCATAGGTTTCCTCGATGATTTCGCCACCGGAGAGCGTGGCTTCCACCGTCAGCGTGCCGATGCCGTTGCCGGTGTCGCTTTCCAGCCAGTGCGCGCGCAGCGCGGGAAACACCCCGTCCGGCAGCACCCAACCGGCCTTTTCCTCAGCTTGCAGCCCGTACTCGGCAAACAGCTTGCGCATGAAATCTGCGAGCATTTCGTCCATGTCGGCCGCCCCCTTGTGACCGTTGACACAGTCTGACGCTTCTCGCAGCCAATGCGGGCAAGGTCAAACCGCTTTGAGCGCAGGCCCGGCGATTGCGTCACGTCAATGCGAATGGACGCTGGCCATGTTCCATCGCATCGAGGGAGAGAAACGATGAATGATGCAACCGACATCACCAGGCTGCCGGAAGGCTACCGACCGCCGCCCAAGGTGCGCAGCTTCACGTTTTCGGACGTGATCGCAGCCGCCGGCAAGGGCATGGCCGACTTCCGCAAGGCACCTGCGATGAGCCTCATGTTCGGCGCGATCTATGCGCTTGGCGGCATTGCGGTGTTGCTGACGGCGACCCTGCTGGAGATGCCGTGGATCAGCTATCCGCTCGCCACCGGCTTCGTGCTGCTCGGCCCCTTTGCCGCTGTCGGCCTCTACGAGATTTCGCGAAGGCTGGAGGCGGGCGAGCCGCTGGTCGTGAAGGACGTCCTGCTCGTCATTTACGACCAGCGCAGCCGCGAGATCGGCTTCATGTCCTTCGTGGTGCTCTTCTTCTTCATCATGTGGATGTACCAGATCCGCCTGTTGCTGGCGCTGTTCCTCGGCTTTGAACCCATCGACACCTTCGCCGGCTTCCTGCACACGGTGTTCACGACGGGGCCGGGGCTGATGTTCCTGGTCGTCGGGCATGTGGTCGGCGCGGTTCTGTCGCTGATCCTGTTTTCCATCTCCGTGATCTCCTTCCCGATCCTGCTCGACCGGGAGGTCGATTTCATCACGGCAATGGTCACCTCGGTGCAGACGGTGGTGAAGAACCCGGTCGCCATGCTCGGCTGGGCCTTCATCGTCGTGTGCCTGTTGCTGGTTGCGACCCTGCCGATGTTCATCGGGATGGTGGTCGTGCTGCCGATCCTCGGCCACGCCACGTGGCACCTCTACCGGCTGGCGGTGGAGCCCGCCGAAGAGGTCGAAATAACTGCCTGACACGATCAGGATTTCGGATGCGCAATGCGCGCTCCATGAGTTTTCCTGATGCAACCTATTCGATAACGCTGTTTCTCGATGTGAAACGACCCGTCTATGGTTGTCGCGCCCGGACCTGGCCGGGATGCGGAGACACAACGACATGAGCACCTCTCAGCCTTCGGCGCGCCCGGCCTGGCGCAGCGCGCAGATGATCATCCTGGCGGGTGTTCTCATCTCCATCCTGACCAACGGCCCGCGAACCTCGATGGGCCTGTTCCTGCCGCCGATGACCGACGAGTTCGGCTGGTCGCGGGAGACCTTCGCCCTGGCGCTCGCGCTGCAGAACCTCGTCTGGGGCATCTCGCAGCCCATCGTTGGCGGCATCGCCGATAAGTACGGCACCACCCGCGTGATCCTCGGCGGTGCGGTCACCTATGTCGCCGCGCTCCTGCTCATGTCGCAGGCCGACGCACCGTTCCTGCTACATCTCTCCGCCGGCATCATGATGGGCGCCGCCATCGGCGCCTGTTCCTTCGGCATCGTCATCACGGCATTCTCGCGCCTGCTGCCGCCGGAAAAGCGGCAGGTCGGCTTCGGCATCGCCACCGCTGGCGGCTCGCTTGGCCAGTTCCTGTTTGCGCCCATCAGCCAGGGCTTCATCTCCGCCTACGGCTGGCAACTCGCGCTGGTGCTGACCGCCGCCATGCTGATGACGGTCCTCGCGCTGGCGCCTGTTCTGGCGGGCAAGAACGAAAAGGCGACGCTGGACATGCCGGATCAGTCCCTGCGCGAAGCCGTGCGCGAGGCCCTGCGCGAACGCTCCTACGTGCTGCTGCTGGTCGGGTTCTTCGTGTGCGGCTTCCAGGTCGCCTTCATCAACGCGCACCTGCCGGCCTACATCGTCGACCTCGGCCTCGCCGCGAAGTGGGGCGCGTGGTCGATCGCGCTCATCGGCCTGTTCAACATCATCGGGTCATACGGCGCCGGCGTGCTGTCCGGCTCGCACTCGCGCCCCAAGATGCTGGCGGGTATCTACCTGCTGCGCGCGTTGGCCTTCCTCGTCTTCCTGATGGTGCCCGTCTCGGTACCGAGCGTGCTGATCTTCTCGTCGGTCATGGGCGTGCTGTGGCTGTCCACCGTGCCGCCGACCTCGGGCATCGTGGTGTCGATGTTCGGTCCGCGCTGGATGGGCCTGCTCTGGGGGCTGGTCTTCCTCAACCACCAGTTCGGCTCGTTCCTCGGCGTCTGGCTCGGCGGCCGCCTGTATGACCAGACGGGGTCCTATGACGTAGTCTGGTGGCTCTCGGTCGTGCTCGGGCTGGCAGCGGCGCTGATCCACTGGCCGATCAGCGACGCGCCTGTCGCCCGCCTCAAGGAAGCCGCCTGAGCGTTCAGCCTTTCAGGTTCGCGGCGAGGAATTCGCTGGTGCGCTCCCACGCGAGGCTCGCGTCCTCCGCGTCGTAGCGTGCGCCTGTCGGGTTTGCAAAGGCGTGGTCGGCGTCATACCAGTGCACGGTCAGTATGTCGGCCTTGCCGGCCTTTTCCATCTCCGCCTCGAAGCCTTCGACCATCTCTTCGTTGATGTTGCCGTCCTGCGTGCCGAAATGCCCGAGCACCGGGCCTTCGAGGTTCTCCAGTTCGTCGGCAGGCTTCGTCACCCGCCCATAATAGATCACCGTGGCATCGACCGGCGTCGCGACGGACGCATTGAGCGACCAGCCGCCGCCAAAGCACCAGCCCATGGTCGCGACCTTGCCGGTGCTGTCCTTGTGCTTCTTGAGATGCTCGATGGCTGTCACCAGTTGCTGGCGCGCGGTGCCCGCATCAACGCCCTGTGTCAGCGTGCGCGCTTCTTCCGGCGTCGAGGCAACCTGCCCGCCGTAGAGATCGATCGCGTAGGCGATGTAGCCCATCTTCGCCAGTTCGACCGCGACCGACTTGATCTGGTCGTTGAGGCCCCACCACTCGTGGATCAGCACCACCGCAGGCGCCGGCAGCGTCTCGGGCATGGCAATGACGCCGCTCGCGGTCGCACCGTCCGCGCCGCCGACGACGAGCGCTTCGGTGCGTTCGGCCTGCGCGTGCGCAAGGTCGGGATAAGCCAGCACCGTCGCCAGCGGCAGGCTGGCGAGCCCGGCCAGGAACGCCCTGCGGTCGGTTTGAGAAACGTCAATCGGCGGCATGTCCTTGTGCGCGCCACATCCATCAATCGTGCACATCGCAGTCAATCTCCCTCGTTGATCGTGTCCCGTACCCGGCCCCGCACAGGTCAGATAGGGCAGCGAACCGCCACGGCACCTCGACGGATGCAGCATTGTGCATGACCCGCGCCGCGCGGTAGGGATGTCGGCAATGACATCGAAAGCCGGGAGGCAAGAACCATGGGCGAATTTCCCGCGATCCTCATTTCGAAAGAAGGTGAGAAGGGTCAGAAGGCCGAACTGACGACCCTGTCCGACAGCGACCTTATGGACGGCGACGTGACCGTTCGCGTCACGCACTCCACCCTCAACTACAAGGACGGCCTCGCGCTGACGGGCAAGGCGCCCATCGTGCGCACCTGGCCGCTGATCCCCGGCATCGACTTCGCCGGCGAGGTGGAAGCCTCCGACAATCCCGAGTTCAAGCCCGGCGACCGCGTCATCCTCAACGGCTGGGGCGTCGGCGAAACCCATCACGGCGGCTTCGCTGGCAAGGCGCGGGTGAAGGGCGACTGGCTGATCCCTTGTCCCGACAGCCTGACCAATGCGCAGGCCATGGCCATCGGAACCGCGGGCTATACCGCTGCGCTCTGCGTGCTGGCGATCTCGGACAATGGCGCGGCACCGGCCAAGGGTCCGGCCATCGTCACGGGCGCTGCCGGCGGCGTCGGCTCCACGGCCGTCAGCCTGCTGGCGAAGCTCGGCTTTGAGGTGCTGGCCTCCACCGGCCGCGCCAGCGAGGCGGACTACCTGAAGTCGCTGGGTGCGAGCGACATCGTCGACCGCAACGAACTCTCCGAGCCGGGCCGCCCGCTCGGCAAGGAGCGCTGGGCCGGCGGTGTCGATTCCGTCGGCAGCCACACACTGGCGAACGTGCTCGCCCAGACCAAGTATGGCGGCTGCGTCGCGGCCTGTGGCCTGGCGCAGGGCATGGACCTGCCGGCGACTGTCGCGCCCTTCATCCTGCGCGGCGTCTCGCTGCTCGGCATCGACTCGGTCATGGCCCCGCGTGAAAAGCGCGCCCGTGCCTACGAGCTTCTGACCAGCCAGCTCGACAAGGATGCCCTCGACAAGATGTCGACCACCATTGGCCTTGGCGACCTGATGCAGGCAGGCGAGGACATCATCGCCGGCAAGACGCGCGGTCGCGTGGTCGTCGAGATTTCCTGAAACACCTGAACGAGACAGTCCGCCGCGAGCCTATTGCGGCGGGAAGATCATGCAGGTTGTGGTGGCGTGGGCGATCAGCTTGCCGTTGGCGTCGGTGAGCTTGCCCTCCGACGTCGCCGTGGTGCGTCCGCGGTGCAGGACCTTGCCTTCCGCGTGAACGAGGCCGGTTTCGGCGGTCATGCCGCGCACCATGTTCGTCTTGATTTCCAGCGTCGTGTAGCCTTCGCCCGCCACCAGCATGGTGTGGATGGCGCAGCCGAGCGCGGTATCGAGGATCGCCAGCGCGAACCCGCCATGCACCTGCGAGCTTGGATTGTAGAACCGCACGCCCGGTTCGCCGCGCACCACGCAGCGACCCTTCTCCAGCTGCGTGAAGGCAAAGCCCATCGTCTCGAAGATGGGCGGTGAGGGCAGGTCGCCCTCCATGATGCGGGTGAGAAACGTCAGCCCGTCACTGGCCAGAAGGTCTTCGCGCGCAACGACGCCGAAGGAACGGTTGGCGCTCACGTGTTGCTCTCCTCGTCGGGCGCGTCGTGCAGTTCGAGGACGAACGGCTCGCCCTCGAAGGCAGACTGGCCGCGACCAATCGAACGGATGGCCTCGCTCATCGCGCCGCCGCGTTCAAGGATCTGGTCTGCGAGGTCGACGAGCAGCGCGTTCGGTGTCGCGCTTGGTGCAGCCTTGCGCAGCGTCTTGGCGATCTCGTCCGGGTCGCGGTGCGGATTGAGCGCGCAGGCCGCGATGAAGCCGCCTGCCGTCGACCGGCTGATGCCCGCCCAGCAATGCACGACCATCGGCGCGGACCGGTCCCAGCCCTGCGCGAAGTCGATCAGCCGTTCCACGTGTTCCGCCCCGGGCAAAGTCATGCCGTCCAGCGGCGAAACGATGTCGTTTAAGCCTAGAAACAGGTGCCGGTCCTCGGCGATATGCGCGGGCCGCTCGACCGGCGTGCCGGCATTGATGAGCGTCACGATGTGCGACGCGCCGCTGTTGCTGACTGTTTCATGCAGGCGCGAGAGCGAGCAGACATGGATGGCGGGTGGTGTCTTGTTCATTGGGCACCTGCCTTTGCCATCTCGACCGGTTCGGCATCCGCGCCCAACTCGCTGGCGCGCGAAAGGAACTGCGATTGCGCCTGCTGGGCCGCATCGGGAGACAGCCGGAACAGGTCTTCAAGATGCGCGCCGCCGATGGGGCCGGGACGCCCGAAGTAGCGTTCCGCGTCAGCGCGCTCGAAACCGGCCAGCTGCGTTGCCTCAAGAAAGGCCGCGACCTGGTCTGCCCGCTTGATGAGTTTCTTCCAGTCGGCGGGCAAGGTGCCCGGCAGCGACAGGCGAATGTGAATGGCCTGCTGGAGCCTGCTTTC
Source organism: Tepidamorphus sp. 3E244 (assembly GCF_046159835.1). Taxonomy (NCBI): domain Bacteria; kingdom Pseudomonadati; phylum Pseudomonadota; class Alphaproteobacteria; order Hyphomicrobiales; family Tepidamorphaceae; genus Tepidamorphus; species Tepidamorphus sp. 3E244. The sequence continues at coordinate 479,160 of NZ_JBJXCY010000001.1, forward strand.
CACTGCCTTGTAATTGTCGCCGATGACCGCCTTGAACGGGCTGATCATGTCGCCGATGACGTATTCCGGCGCATCGTGAAACAAAGCAGCGAGGCGTAGCTGCATGCCCGCCTGCGGCTCCAGCCGCCCGACGATGTCCTCCACCAGCAACGAGTGCTGCGCCACCGAATAGGCATGGTCGCCGACCGTCTGCCCGTTCCAGCGCGCCACGCGGGCAAGGCCGTGGGCGATGTCGGCGACTTCGACGTCGAGCGGCGAAGGGTCGAGCAGGTCGAGCCGGCGGCCGGACAGCATCCGCTGCCAAGCGCGCTGGGAATTTGCGGCTGCCTTGCGCCCGCTCATGCCGTCTCTCCGCTCTTGGCCAGCGCCTGCGCCATCCACTCCGGCACGCTCGGGGTCAGGGTCGCGCCCTCGCATGTCAGCGCGTCGCCGACGCTTTCCGCCTTGTTGATGCGGTCGAGGCGCAACAGCGCAAGGCCCTGCGCAGCAGAAGCAGAGCCCATGGTGCCGACGCTCTTCTCATCGGCCTTCACATCGCTGCCCATCGCGGGCGCGGTGCCATCGATCGCGACGGAGACGAAGCGTTTGCGCGCGGTGCCGCGGTGCTGCATCCGGGAGACGACTTCCTGTCCGACGAAACAGCCCTTCGAGAACGAGACACCGGCGTAGTGGTCGAAATTCGCCTCGTGCGGAAACACGTCGCCTGTCACGAAATCCGCGCCCAGTTCCGCGATGCCTTCGTGGATGCGGTGGGCGTGATAGGGCGCGATATCGTCGCTCAGGGTTTCGGCCTGCGTCAGCTCAACGATGCCGCGATGGCCCAGCGTGAACAGGCGCGGATCGGGTGCCAGCCCCTCGGCCACGCCGCCCGGCAGCGCAACGGCACACAGCTCGTCGGCGCGCTCGATCGTCGCCTTGGCGCGCAGCTTGTAGAAGGTCAGCCGCTTGGCGAAATCGTCGGCAAGCTCGGCGCACGTGTCGAGCAGGATGCTGTCTTCGCCTTCCGCGTGGACGATGGCCTCGAACAGGATCTTGCCCTGCGGTGTCAGCAGCGCCCCGTGGGCAGGCGCAGCCGGCTCCAGCGCGTCGATCTCGCAGGTCAGCAGCCCTTGCAGGAGGTGGCGCGCGTCAGGCCCTGCAACGCGCAGGATGGCCCGGTCGCCGAGGCGTATGGTCTGGCTGTCTGTCATGCGTGTGGCGTGTGTCCCCTGTGCTGTCGTCTCATGAAGGTCTGGTTCGCGACGGCTTCATGGCATAGGTATGCGCCAAGGCTGCGCGCGGCAAGCGCCGGGCGCAGCAACCCGGCAATGCGAAAGGCGACTATGGCAGAGACGTTCGATCTGATCCTCAAGGGCGGCACGGTGGTCAACCAGGACGGCACCGCCCGCCGCGACATCGGCGTGCGCGACGGCCGCATCATCGATCTCGGCTCGTTCCAGGCCGACCAGGCCGGCAAGGTGATCGACTGCAAGGGTCTGCACATCCTGCCCGGTGTCATCGACACGCAGGTGCACTTCCGTGAGCCGGGCCTCGACCACAAGGAAGACCTCGAAACCGGCTCGCGCGCCGCCGTCATGGGTGGCGTGACCGGTGTCTTCGAAATGCCGAACACCAATCCGCAGACGGTCACCGCCGAGGCGCTGTCGGACAAGCTGTCGCGCGCCCGCAACCGGATGCACTGCGACCACGCCTTCTTCATCGGCGGCACGCACCAGAATGCCATCGACCTGCCGGACCTCGAACGCCTGCCGGGCTGCTGCGGCGTGAAGGTCTTCATAGGCTCCTCCACCGGCAATCTGCTGGTCGAGGACGATCCCGGCATCGAGATGATCCTGTCGAAGATTTCCCGCCGCGCTGCCTTCCACGCCGAGGACGAGCCGCGCCTGCGTGACCGCAAGGCCCACCGCGTGGCCGGTGACCCGTCGAGCCACCCGGTCTGGCGTGACCCGCTGGCAGCCCTGATGGCGACGGAGCGGTTGGTGGCGCTGGCGCGCAAGCTCGGCAAGCGCATCCACGTGCTGCACATCTCGACCGGACCGGAAATGGACGTGCTGCGCGCCAACAAGGACGTGGCGACCGTCGAGGTCACCCCGCACCACCTGACGCTGGTCGCGCCGGGCTGCTACCAGCGCTTGGGCACCCGCGCGCAGATGAACCCGCCCGTGCGCGATGCCGCCCACCAGGAGCGCATCTGGCAGGGTCTGTTCGACGGCACGGTGGACGTGCTCGGCTCCGACCATGCGCCCCACACGCTTGAGGAGAAGGGCGGCACCTACCCGGAAACGCCGTCGGGCATGACCGGCGTGCAGACGCTGGTGCCGACGATGCTGAACCACGTCAACAACGGCAAGCTGTCGCTGCAGCGCTTCGTCGACCTGACAAGCCACGGCCCCTCGCGCATATTCAACATCGCGCGAAAGGGACGCATCGCCGCCGGCTACGATGCCGACTTCACGGTCGTCGACATGAAGCGTTCGGAGAAGATCACCAATTCGTGGATCGCGTCGAAATCCAAGTGGACGCCCTATCACGGCGAGACGGTCACCGGCTGGCCGGTGGGGACGATCATTCGCGGCAACCAGGTGATGTGGGACGGCGAGCTGGTCAACGCCTCGCTCGGCAAGCCCATCGAGTTCCTCGAGACCCTGTAACAACGCCCGGTAGCAAAATTGCCAGTAGTCAGCCACAAGTGTTTTGAGCGACCCAATGTAACTGATCGCTTGTGGCGCTATATGGATATACCCAAATTTCTAGATCTCGTTATTTCAAAAAATCTATGGTTATCAAACGCAGAGGTTCTTGCAGCAGATGATCCGTATGAGGGGTTGCCAGATGCATACTATTTCCCTCACAGAATCTGGAATAGCATTGATGATTTGCCGAAGAAAATACGAGATCAAATCGAGTTTCTTTATGCTAGTGAGTTTCCTTCGAAGGCCGAGATTTTTAAAAATTGGTACCGCCTCGAAGAGCAAATGTGTCTATTTAAGAGGTTTAGTAGGCGTCAGTTTTATGTAAATTCTTGGCATGCAGCTCAGCACGAATCCATTGCGATGTGGAAAATTTATGCCTCGCCCGGTGATGGAGTAGCGGTAATCACTACAGGAGGAAGGTTGACTCATTCGTTGGACGACGCATCCGATGATCTGCACGTTGGTGCGGTTAAATACTGGACGCCTGGAACATTCCAAGTTGGGTCCGAAAATATATTTTCAAATCTAACGGTAAAACGGAGCAGTTATTCATTCGAGCAGGAAGTCAGAATAGTTTATTGGGACAATGAAAATTTTCATGATCCACTACAAGGCAGTGTGTGGAACGAGGAAACATTAAGGTACGAGAATATCAACGAAAATGTAAATCTGCCACGCGCAGGAAGATTAATTCCATGCGATATAAATATTATGATCGAGAAAGTCGTTATTTCACCAAACTCTCCATCGTGGTACCTGCCAATGATAGAGAAATTGATCGGGGAACTAGGCCTTAAATTTCCCGTAATGCAATCGAGTCTTCTGCAAGAGCCTCCAATTATTAAATAAACTAGTCGCCCGACAGCAGGAAGTACCACGTGCCGTCCGGCCCGATGCCGAGCCGGTAGAACGTGTACTGCCCGGCGTGGCTCGCCATGTCGTCGCGGTCGGCGGCGGTGATGACCTTGAACAGGTCGACTTCCTGTTCCGGCGTCAGCGCGTCGAAGGGCAGGGCCGCGAAGTAGGGCCACACATAGGCCTCCCGGTCCGTGCCCGGTTCGACGTGCGCATAGCCGCTTTCGAGAATCTCCACGATGATCGCGAGGATCTCGCGCCCGTTCTCGTCGCCAGCAAGGCTGCGCAGGAAGCCGACGATGTCGGTCTCGGTGTTCTGGCCCATCGCCGGCGGGAGTTCGCTCTGGTCGATGGGAACCTGCATGCGCGAGATATCGCCGCTGCGGGCTGCTTCGAGAATTTCCGCGCGCATCCGCTGAACCGCTTCGGGAAGCTTCGAGATATCCTTGGAGACCTCCGGCAGGTTGCCCATGTCGGCGAGGGTCGAGCCGTCTTCTTGTTGCTGTTCGTCCACCGGCTGCTCCGGTGGCTGGATCGGCACGGTGCGCACAGTGTTGGTGTCCGTCGCTGCAACGCTGGGCGCAGCCGCGAGCGAGATGCCAGCCGCGATCAGTGCAGCAGCCACCGCAACGCTATGCCGCTCAGTTGCCATAACGGGTCGCGATCTGGTTGGAGATGCGGGTGCCTTCGCGCACGAACCGGTCAGCCAGCAGCTTGGACGCGTCCGTGCACTCCGAGTGCGTGCGCTCGTAGCCGCGGTAGCCGCGATTGAAGCCGTCCGTGAAACGCGCGCGGCGCCCCACGCTCGGGTTTTCCGCTTCCAGCAGCGCCTGCATCAGGTCGCGCCACTTTTTGCCGTCTTCCGCGCCGCACAGGTTGCGCAGGTAGTGAATCGCGCCGAGCAGTTCCGAAAGCCGCGCCATCTGGTCGTCATAGGGCGCCGTCTGTTCCTTCAGGCCCGGCCGGATCGAGGCTTCCGACTGGGCGGAGGCCGGCGCGGCGCCGGCCATGAGCGCGGCGGCAAGTGCGAAGGCAGCCAGTGCCTTGGTGCGGGTCGTTGTCTGGAACATGCCGTTGTCGTCGAACCTGTGGGAATGCAATTCAGCTGTTGCGGCGCTCTCTAGCATAACCGCCACAAGATGGCAGGGTCGTGGTGGCGATCACCTGTCATGCGTCAAAACGATGTTGTGGTCTTGGATTCAACAAGAAGTTGCGTGTTCAATGGCTGCATGGTCGGATGGCGTCGCGTGATTTCGTCCGGCTACCAGCAAACTTAATAGCGCCGCAGAATACGGCGATAATGGGCAGCAGGCGTGAATGCGCTGCCCGGCAATCGACACTTGCAGCCTTACGACGCAAGCGAGGAGGGACGCATGACTGGCGACATCGGGAAGCACGACGTGCCTCTCAACAAGGACCTGTTTTTGCGAAAGCTGCTGCGCGAGCTCAGCGGGACATTGCAGGACGTCGTCGGCATGGAAAACGCCTCCGGCTATATTGCGGTGGTCGGCAGCGCGATGGGGAAGTGGATCGACGAGCAGTACCGCGAGGCGATGCACGTCAGCGAACTCGACGCCAAGCAGGTCGCGCAAGTCTTCGTCGACCTGAAGGGCCGCATCGGCGGCGACTTCTACATCATCGAACTCGATTCCGAGAAGATCGTCGTCGGCAATCGAGCCTGCCCCTTCGGCGAGATGGCCAATGGCCGCGAATCGCTTTGCCAGATGACCTCCAACGTCTTCGGCCGGATCGCCGCCGACAATCTCGGATACGCCCGCGTCAGTCTCGACCACACGATCGCAACCGGTCACAAGCAATGCCGGATCGTGGTCTATTTAAAGCCTGAGCAAAATGTTGAGGTAGATGAGCGCGAATTCTACCGCGTTCCGAAGTAACTTCGCAGTGGTTGATGCGATGTCCATGGAACTTTGCGACGAAATTCTGGAAACCCATCCAGCCGAATCGATCTCGATGTCGGTCGACGGCGAAATAATGTTCGCCAATGCCCGCGCGCGGAAGCTCATCATCCGTGGCGAGGAGAAGTTTCCTGACCTGTGGTCTGAATCGCGCGAGCGGGTTCTTGAGATCATCGGTCATTGTGCTGGCGGCAGCACGTGGCAGCCCTTCGCGCTGACCCGAAAGGGTGGCGGCCATGACGGCGTGAAGATGCGCTGGCGTGGGCGGGGCTATCGCCGCGACGGCAAGCCGCCGATGGTCGCCATCGTCGGTGACGAGAGCCACACCCATGCGTTCGAGGAACACCGCAAGCTTGTGCGAGAGTTGAATGAGCAGCTCGCCCACCACATGCGCATGGAGGCCAAGCTCGACGAGGCCCTGACAGGCCAGCAGAAGCTGCATCGCGAACTGGTCCACCGGGTCAAGAACAACCTGTCGATTCTCTCGGCGCTGATCCGGCTTCGCGCCAATTCCGCCGTCAGCGAAGAAACGCGCGATGCGCTGAAGCAGCTTGAATCGCGCACCATGGCCATGGCGCTGGTCCACCAGATGCTCGACCGCAACCAGCAGATCGACCGCGTCGATGCAGCCCAGGTGGTCGAGCAGCTCTGCGGGATCATTGAATCCTCGATCCTGCCGCCCAACGTGAAGATCATTCGCGACCTCACGCCCCATCCCCTCCACATCGACGACGCGACGCCCCTGTGCCTGCTGGTCAACGAGCTTGTCACCAACTCGATCAAGCACGCCTTTTCAGGCAGCGACAGCGGCGAGGTGCATGTCCGCCTGAAGAAGAACGGCGTCGACAAGCTGGAAGTCCACGTCGCCGACAATGGCGCCGGGTTCTCCGAAGCCGGTGATGGCAAGGGGTCGGGCACGCGGATCGTCCGCGCCCTTACCGAGCAGCTGCGCGGCGACCTGCATGTGGAATCGGAGAACGGGACGGTCTGGCAACTGATCTTCCCGCCCGTCGAACCCGGACGGATCACGCAGACACCGCCGCCCGCAAACGATTTGGCAGCCAACTGACCCGGGGCTACCCGGCGCCAACCATCTTGCGGGCATGCGCGATCACTTCCAGCGCGCGTGGAGTCAGCGGATAGCGGTCGAGGTCGAACGGCTTTTCCCAGGCAACTTCTGCGGCATCGCTCATGGCATGGGCCTCGCCGGACACGTAGCGCGCGGCGAAATTCGAGATCTTGTAGAGCTCCCCACTTTCCGTCTTGAAGTCGATTTCCATCCCCGCGCCGACGATGGTCGCCACGACGCCGGTTTCCTCGGAAAGCTCGCGCAGGGCGGCTTCCTCTGCCCGCTCGCCCGCCTCGATGCGCCCGCCCGGCAGGCTCCACAGGAACGGCGGCTTGGCGCGCTTCACCAGAAGCACGAGATTGGCGTGGAAGACGCAGATGGATGCAGCGGCGATGATGCCGGGTTTCGATGGAAAGCTGATGATATCGCCCATGATCCGCTTATACGCGCTTCATCGCGTGGGCGATGCCGTTATTTTCGTCAAAACATTGCGTCGACGAGGGCCTGCGCGCCTTCGGTGTCGTCGGAGATGGCGATATCGGCAATCGTCAGATGGCCGTGGATGATGCCGTTGAGCTGGCCAAGGATGCCGCGGGCTGCATCGAGAGTCGTTTCGGTGAGACTGACGGCGGCCTCTTCCGAGCCGTTTTCATACAGTCGCGCGATTTCGCCGATGGCCGGCGCGATGATGAGATCGAGTTCGCGCGTGGAGGCGAGAAACGCATCGCGGTAGCGTGCGGGAGAGGCCTCGTAGGCGGCAATCACCCCGTCCGCGATTGCCAACCCGGAGCCGCGGAAGTGATCGACATAGGATTTCGGCTGCCAGTCGGACGCGTCCTCGATGCACTCGGGCATGTCGGAGACGAGCTCGAGCAGCATGACGATCTCGTTGTAGTGATTGAGGTAATCGGTCGCCAACCCGGTTTCGGGATGGACCCCTTCTACTCCCTCGAACGGCTCGGCAGGCATACACGACCCCAGAAATTTGTCTTCGCGCTCCGGTTGTCCTCCCATTAGAGGCCTGATGGCTTAAATTCTATTAAACCGAAAACAGAATTCGCTCGTTTTACGTTTCGTCAGGAGCCGCGCATGTGTGGTCGATATCTGCTGCGAACCTCGCCGGAGGAAGTGCGCGACACGTTCGGATATGCCGCGCAGCCGAACTTTCCGCCGCGCTACAACATCGCGCCGACCCAGCCCATCCCGATCGTGCGCGAAGATGCCGGTGACAGGGCCAGCCCGGAATTCGCGCTGGTGCGCTGGGGGCTGCTGCCGCCGTGGGTGAAGGATATCAAGGACTTCCCGACCCTCATCAACGCGCGCTCGGAAGAAGCGGCGAACAAGCCGGCGTTCCGCACCGCCATGCGCCGCCGCCGCTGCCTGATCCCCGCCGACGGGTTCTACGAATGGCAGAAGGCGGAGAACGGCAAGAAGCAGCCCTACCTGATCCAGCGGCCCGACGCGCAGGTCTTCGCATTCGCCGGGCTTTGGGAAACCTGGATGGACGCGCAGGGCAACGAACTGGAAAGCGCGGCGATCCTGACGACTGCCGCCAACGAGACGCTGACACCGCTGCATCATCGCATGCCCGTGGTCATCGAGAAGGAAGACCGCGCCCGCTGGCTGCACTGTGACGAAACCTCGGGCGACGACATCTCCGACCTGCTGAAGGCGGCACCGGAGGACTACTTCCGCGCCTTCCCGGTTTCCACGCGGGTGAACTCCGTCGCCAATGACGACGAGAGCCTCGTCGTGCCGTTGGCCGACGAGCAGACGCCTGCAGCGACGGACAAGGAAAAGCCGTCTGCAAAGAAGAAACCAAAGGCCGGCGACGGCCAGATGTCGCTGTTCTGATGCTTTAGCGCGCGTTGGCCGGGTTCTTTGAAGGGTCCAGCCATTTCGCCATGGCGGTGCGCGGCTCCACGTCGTAGCCGAGCGCGGAATAGAACGCCTCGACCTGCGTGTTCTCGGTGCGGATCAGCAGGTTCAGCTTCCAGATGCCGCGCGCCATGAGCCAGCCTTCCGCTGCATCCATCACCTGCCGCCCGAAGCCGCGCCCGCGAAAGTCCGGGTGGACGCTGACATAGTAGACCGTCCCGCGATGCCCGTCGTGACCGACCATGACACTGGCGGCAATCCGCCCGTCCGCCTCGCCGACGAGCAAGGTGGATTCCTGGCCCCTCATGGCAAGGTCGATGTCCTGCCCCGGATCGTTCCACGGCCGCGTCAGCCCGCAGGCCTTCCATAGCTCCGCAACACTATCGGTTTCATCCGTCCGCATCTCGCGGATCGCAAGTTCGGTCTCGTTCATCGTCGTTTTGCTCACAGAACCTTGCCCGGGTTGAGGATGCCGTCGGGGTCCAGCACCGACTTGATCTTGCGCATCAGGTCCATTTCCACCGCGCTCTTGGTGCGCGCCAACATCTCGCGCTTCATGCGCCCGATGCCGTGTTCGGCGGAGATCGTCCCGCCCATGTCGAGGACGATTGCGTGGACCTTCTCGGAAACAGCATCCCACTGCGCGAGGAACGCCGCCTTGTCGCCGCCCACCGGCTGCGACACGTTGAAATGAACGTTGCCGTCGCCGAGATGGCCGAAGGGCACCGGGCGGCAACCCGGCACCAGCTCGGTCACCGCGTCGCTGGCTTCGCGCACGAATTGCGGGACCTTGGCGACCGGCACGGCGACGTCGTGCTTGATCGATCCGCCTTCCTGCCGCTGCACCTCCGATAGCAGCATCCGCAGCTGCCAGAAATCCTTCGCCTCGCTCTCGGACTTCGCGGGAATCGCATCAAGCACGTGGCCGGCCTCGTAGGCTTCCGCCAGCACCTGTTCCAGCACATCGTCGAGTGCGTCCTCGGTGCCGGAGGAAAACTCCATCAGCACGTACCAGGGGTGGTCCTCGCCGAAGGGATCGCGGGTGGAAGGTGCGTGGGTGAGGATGAAATCCAGCCCGATGCGCGGCATGAACTCGAATGCCGTCAGCGCCGGGCCAACGGTCGAGCGCGCGATGTCGAGCAGCCACATGGCGTCGGCCAGCGTGTGCAGCGCGACCATGGCGGTCGAGCGCGTGCGCGGCTTGGGGAACAGCTTCACGACAGCCGCCGTGACGATGCCGAGCGTGCCTTCGCTGCCGATGAACAGGTCCTTCAGGTCGTAGCCGGTGTTGTCCTTACGCAGCGAGCGCAGGCCCTCCCAGATGCGCCCGTCGGCCAGCACCACTTCAAGCCCCAGCACCAGTTCGCGCGTGTTGCCATAGGCGAGCACCGCCGTGCCTCCGGCATTGGAGGCGATGTTGCCGCCGATGGTGCAGGAACCTTCCGAGGCGAGCGACAGCGGAAACAGCCGGTCCGCATCGTCGGCGGCGTTCTGCACCGTCTCCAGCACGCAGCCGGCTTCCACGGTCATGGTGTTGCTGGAGGTGTCGATGGCGCGAATGCGGTTCAGCCGCCTCAGCGAGATCACCAGCTCGTGCCCCGCTTCGGAGGGGATCTGCCCGCCGACGAGACCGGTATTGCCGCCCTGCGGCACGATGGCGATGCCGGCTTCCGCAGCCATCCGCACCACCTGCGAAACCTCCTGCGTGTCGCCCGGCAGCACCACGCCCAGCGACTTGCCGTGATACTTGTCGCGCGGCTCGGTCATGTGCGCGGCCATGTCGGCCTGATCGGTCAGGACGTTCGCCGCCCCGACGATGGAAGCGATACGGGAAAGCAATGCACTTGCGCCCGAAGGCGCGCTGTGTGCTGACTGGTTCATGAGGTTCTGCCGCGTTCGCTTGGAATGGCGCGCGTCACGCGCGCGCCGTGGCTGACTTCAAGACCCACTATCGCGCGGGGCCGCCGCGCGGCGCAAGCGGTCGTTGATCGCTTCGCCAAGCCCTGTCTGCGGGATCGGTGCAACGGCAATGGCGCGCGCGCCTGCCGCGTCGAGGTCGCGCAGCACGGTGAAGAGATTTGCGGCGGCTTCGATCAGGTCACCGGAGGTTGAGAGATTGGCGACGTGTGCCGCGTTCTCGAGGCCTGACGGTTCGGTGCCACCAAACAGGATGGCAGCCTCGCCAGCCAGGATACTGCGCGCGTCGAGCCGGACCGGAACCGACGGCGCGTAGTGCGACGCCATCATCCCCGGCGCGGCGATCTCGCCGTCGTGCGCGTCATCGTCCGACAGCAGTTCGCCCAGAACCTCGCGAACCTGTTCGCGGGTGATGGCGCCCGACCGCAGGATGCGCGCGCGCTCGCCCGAACAGTCGACGATGGTGGATTCGATGCCGATGCCTGTCGGTCCACCGTCGAGCACGATCGCGACCGCCTCCCCGAGGTCGCCCGCCACGTGCTGCGCGGTGGTCGCGCTCACGTAGCCAGAGCGGTTGGCGGACGGTGCGACCACCGGCCCGCCGAAGGCCGCCAGCAGCGCGTGCGCGTCCGCGCCCTTGGGCACGCGAAGCGCAACCGTCTCGAGCCCGGCGCAGGCGAGGTCGCTGATGTTGGATGCCTGATTGCGCGATACGACCAGCGTCAGCGGCCCCGGCCAGAAGGCGTCGGCGAGCCTCATCGCGGCGTCGCCGAATGCGCCGTGCGCTTGCGCTGAAGCGGTATCGGCGAAGTGCGAAATCAGCGGGTTGAAGCTTGGTCGGCCCTTGGCGGCATAGACCTTTGCCACGGCGCGGGGGTCGCCTGCATCCGCTCCCAGCCCGTAGACTGTCTCGGTCGGGAAGGCGACGAGGTCGCCCGCGCGCAGCGCATCGGCGGCAAGCGCGATGGCCTCACGGTCGTTCGCTGGCAGGATGCGCGGTGCGGTCATTGTCGGCGAATGTCTCGCATTCGGGGATCGGGTGTTCCAACCTGTTCCGGCGGGCGATAGAGTCCGTTTCGAACCTGCCCGAACGCCTACTGGCCTCGACGCCCGCGGGCAAGCGATTTGGCGGCAGAAAGGGGAGGCAAGATGTCTTTTCGCGCACCGGTTTCCGACATTTCCCACACGCTGAATGCCATTGCTGGTCTCGGCGAGCTGATCGACAGCGGCGCCTATGAAGACCTGAGCGCCGACCTCGGCGAAGCCGTGCTGGAAGAGGCGGGCCGCTTCGCAACCGACGTGATCGCCCCGCTGAACCGCTCCGGCGACATCGAGGGCGCGAGCCTCTCCGGTGATGCGGTGACGCTGCCGGACGGCTGGAGGGATGCCTACCAGCGCTGGGTGGAAGGGGGCTGGGGCGCGCTGCCCGGACCGGCCGACCATGGCGGTCAGGGCCTGCCGGTCTCGCTCGCCGTTGCCGTGCAGGACATGTGGAACGCAGCCTCCATGGCCTTCGGCATCGGCACGGTGCTGACGGCGGGTGCCGTGGAAGCCGTCACCGAACACGGCTCGGACGAGTTGCAGTCGCTCTACTTGCCGAAGCTCGTCTCGGGCGAGTGGACCGGCACGATGAACCTGACCGAGCCGCAGGCCGGCACCGACCTCGCCCTGCTGCGCGCCAGGGCCGTGCCGAACGGCGACGGCACCTACGCCATCACCGGCACCAAGATCTACATCACCTATGGCGAGCACGACCTGACGGACAACATCGTCCACCTCGTGCTGGCGCGCCTGCCCGACGCGCCGGAAGGCACGCGCGGCATTTCACTGTTCCTCGTTCCGAAGTTCATTCCGGCCGAGGACGGGACCCCGGGCGAGCGCAACGACGTGCGCTGCATCGGGCTGGAGCACAAGCTTGGCATTCACGGCTCCGCCACCTGCACCATGGCCTTCGGCGAGAATGGCGGCGCGACCGGCTGGCTGCTGGGCGAGGAAAATCGCGGCCTCAATTGCATGTTCACGATGATGAACAACGCCCGCCTTCACGTCGGCATTCAGGGCGTGGCGATTGCCGAGCGCGCCTACCAGCAGGCGCTGGCCTACGCGCAGGAGCGCCGGCAGGGCCGCAAGCCCGGCATGGGAACGCTGGAAACCGTCGCGATCATTGAGCACCCGGACGTGCAGCGAAACCTGATGACCATGCGCGGGCTGACCCATGCCGCGCGCGCCATCTGCTATCTCACGGCCAATGCAATCGACCGGTCCAAGTCCGGCGGGGATGACGCTGCGCGCAAGGCGGCGCTCGAACGCGCGAACCTGCTCACCCCCGTCGCCAAGGCCTTCTCCACCGATATCGGGACCGAGGTCGCGTCCATCGGCGTTCAGGTCCACGGCGGCATGGGCTACATCGAGGAAACCGGCGCGGCACAGCACCTGCGCGATGCCCGCATCGCCCAGATCTACGAGGGCACCAACGGCGTGCAGGCCATCGACCTCGTGACCCGCAAGATCACCCAGTCCGGCGGGGCTGCGGTGGAAGCCTTCATGGACGAACTCGACGAGCTGGCCGATGCGGTGCGCGCATCCAATTCGCCGGACCTGGGCGCGACAGCCGAACGGCTGGGCGACAGCATCGCGCACTTGCGCGAGGCGACGCGCTGGTTGCTCGAGACGCTGCCGCAAGACCCGGATGCAGCCCTTGCGGGCGCAACGCCCTATCTGGAACTGTTCGGCCTGGCAGCAGGCGGAACGCACATGGCAGCCGGCGCATTGCGCGCCAACGGCTCGTCCGAAGCCCATGCGGCGACCGCGCGCTTCTTTGCCGAGAACCTCATGCCCGCGACCGCCGGGCTGCTGACATCCATCACCGGCGGGGCCGCCTCGCTGAAATCCGCAAAGGCTGCATTGCTCGCCTGACGATCAAGATACTGACCGAACAAAGTCCTCGAACAGAAAGACGTTTCAGCCTTGTCCACCCTTTACCTGTCCCATCCTTGCGGCCTCGAACACCTCGTGCCGGAAGGCCATCCCGAACGCCCCGACCGCCTGCGCGCCATCGAGCGCGCGATGGAGGCCGAGGTCTTCCAGCCGCTGCTGCGCGAACAGGCGCCCATGGGCGAGTTCGACGCCATCGCCGAGGCCCACCCGCAGGAATATATCCGCGCGTTGGAACAGGCCGCCCCCAGTGAGGGCATGGTGCGGATCGATGCCGACACCGCCATGAGCCCCGGCACGTGGGAAGCGGTGATGCGTGCGGTGGGTGCCGCGACCTACGCCGTCGACGAGGTGATGACCGGCAAGGTGGACAACGCCTTCTGCGCCATGCGCCCGCCCGGCCATCACGCCGAGGAAGCCCGTGCCATGGGCTTCTGCCTGTTCAACAGCGCGGCGATCGCAGCCCTCCACGCCCGCGACAAGCACGGCGCGGAGCGCGTTGCTGTGATCGATTTCGACGTCCACCACGGCAACGGCACGCAGGACATCTTCTGGAACCGCCCGGAGATGTTCTACGCCTCCACCCACCAGATGCCGCTGTTCCCCGGCACGGGTGCTGCCAACGAAACTGGCTGCGGCAACATCTGCAATGCGCCGCTTCAGCCCGGCGACGATGGCGTCGCCTTCAAGGACGCGATGGAGGTGCGCATCCTGCCCGCGCTGAAGAAGCACAAGCCGGACCTCATCATCATCTCCGCCGGTTTCGATGCCCATGAGCGCGACCCGCTCGCCAACATCAACCTGACGGAAGAGGATTTCGCCTGGGTAACCCGCAAGCTGATGGACTACGCCGACGAACAGTGCGAAGGCCGGGTGGTGTCGGTGCTCGAGGGCGGGTATGACCTCATGGGCCTGTCGCTGTCGGTCGCCGCGCACGTGCGCGCGCTGATGGGCAGCTAGAGCGGCAACGGGACGGGAGACTGCACGCATGGCGCAGGAACAAGGCGAGACCCCCGCGGACGTCTCCGCGATGAGCTTCGAGGATGCGCTCAAGGAGCTTGAGCGCATCGTCGGCGAACTCGAAAAGGGGCAGGTTCCGCTGGAGAAATCCATCCGCATCTACGAGCGCGGCGAAGCGCTGCGCCGTCATTGCGACAAGCTGCTCAAGCAGGCCGAGGCGAAGATCGAGAAGATCACGGTCGGTGCTGACGGGCAGGCGAAGGGCACCGAGCCGCTCGACGTCGAGTAGGCTCGTTCTATGGCAAGCGCGCCGTAACCGTGCGCCAGGGAACTTCCTCCAATGGGTAACGCGCGTTCGTTGCGCACTTCGGGCGAGCAGCCCATCGATCCGGGCATCCGCCGCCATCGCGGCCCCGTCGCGCGCCGCCGGGTGGTCTATTGCTGCGGCTACGACCCGCGTCCGCCCGAGGGCGCGGTCTACGGCCTGCTGGAACGCGAGGCCGAACGCTACTGCAAGGAGCGCCCACTCTCCTTCGAGCTGTCGCCGTTGGTGCATGCCGCGGACGGCGAAACGTCGAGCTGGACGCTGACGCTGGAAGGCGAACTCAACGGGGAAGCCTGGCGCACGCAGGCCGACTACATCCAGCTGCGCTGGGACGATATCGTCGCGGAAGATTTCGCGCGCTGGTTTCCTGAACGCGCGGCGCGCAGCTTCGCGACCTTCTTCGACTACCTGTTCAGCGGCGCGATGCTGGCGATGGCGCGCACGTTCCACCGCACGCTGATCCTTTGGCTCTACCCGGTCTTCGCCATCGCCGGGATCATCCTGCTGGCAGGCTTCGGCGCGTGGTCGGCATGGGAGCTGCTGCCTCTCTCCGCGCCGCTGCGCATTGTGGCGGCACTCGCCTGCTTCCTCGCGGTAATCGCGGGCGGGGCGTGGTTCACGCGGTTCACCTTCATCCAGCATCTGGCCGACCTGTGGACCTTCTGCCGTGACTTCGCGGTCGGAAAGCGCCCGGACATGGAGGCGCGCTGCGAGGCCTTTGCCGGTTACGTGCTGGATGCCGTGCGCAAGGACGATGTCGACGAGACGCTGCTGATCGGCCACAGCTACGGCACGATGATGATCGTGGAGGCGACGGCGCGCGCTCTCAAGCGCGACGCGGAGGCGTTCCGCAAGGGTGCGCCGATCACGCTCATCACGCTCGGTTCCTGCCTCAACACATCGACGCTTCACCCGGCTGCCGAAGCCCGGCGCGAAGCGGTGCGCATAATTGCCGAGAACCGCGACCTGCTGTGGATCGAGATTCAGGGCCGGCAGGACATGATCAACTATTTCGAGGACGACCCCGGCGTTGCGGCGGGCCTTGCCGATGACGATGCCCGCGCCAACCCTGTGGTGCGCTGGCTCTCGCTGCGCGACACGCTGGCCGCCGACACCTATGCGCGCTTCTCGATGAACTACTTCCGGATGCACTTCCAGACGATCTTTGCCAACGACCAGCCGCACCCGTGGGACTATTTCCTCACCGTCGCCGGGCCGGACCCGGTGGCCGAGCGCGTAAAGCGGAATTTCTGGGAATATCGCTGGGAGGAAACCGACATTTTCATGCGGCAATCGGTTCCATTGGTCTTGGCCTTCCCAGATTTGCCGGAAACACCATCTAGAGAGAGGAAACGCGGCAAGCGGAAGGATGCTTCGGCAACCTGAATTCGCCCGTTCCGCGCATACTTCACAAGGTGAAGCGAGCCTGTCAGGGTGCAGGCTCCCGCCAGTACAGGACAGCCGTATAAACGTGACCGCGTCATCGAAAACCCCGCTGCTCGATCAGGTTCAGACACCTCAGGACCTGCGCAAGCTGGATGAGTCGCAGCTGCCGCAGCTGGCGGAGGAACTTCGCCAGGAAACAATCGACGCGGTGTCGGTGACCGGCGGCCATCTGGGCGCGGGGCTCGGCGTTGTCGAGCTGACGGTTGCGCTGCACTACCTGTTCGACACGCCCGACGACAAGGTGATCTGGGACGTTGGCCACCAGTGCTATCCGCACAAGATTCTGACAGGCCGTCGTGACCGTATCCGCACGTTGCGCCAGCCAGGCGGCCTGTCGGGTTTCACCAAGCGCGCCGAGAGCGAATACGACCCGTTCGGCGCGGCGCATTCCTCGACCTCGATTTCCGCGGGCCTCGGCTTTGCGGTGGCGCGTGACCTGGCCGGCCGTGACAACCACGTCGTCGCCGTGATCGGCGATGGCGCGATGTCGGCAGGCATGGCCTACGAGGCGATGAACAATGCCGGCGCGCGCCACGAGCGCCTGATCGTCATCCTCAACGACAACGACATGTCGATTGCACCGCCGGTCGGTGCCATGAGCGCGTATCTCGCGCGGCTCGTCTCCGGGCGCACCTACCTGACGCTTCGCGACGCCGCCAAGCAATTGACCGCGCGCCTGCCCAAGACCTGGGACCGCGCGATTACCCGCGCGGTCGAGCATGCCCGCACCTACTTCACCGGGGGCACGCTGTTCGAGGAGATGGGCTTTTACTATGTCGGCCCCATCGACGGGCACAATCTCGACCACCTTCTGCCCATCCTGAAGAACGTGAAGGCCTGCAACGACGGGCCGATCCTCGTTCACGTCGTGACCGAGAAGGGCAAGGGATACGCGCCGGCGGAGAAGTCCGCCGACAAGTATCACGGCGTTGCCAAGTTCAATGTCGTCACGGGCGAGCAGGCCAAGAACCGCCCGAATGCCCCGGCCTACACCAAGGTCTTCGCCCAGCAACTCGTCCAGCAGGCGGAGAAGGACGACAGGATCGTCGCGGTCACGGCGGCCATGCCGTCCGGCACCGGGCTGGATATCTTCGGCGACAAGTTCCCCGACCGTACTTTCGATGTCGGCATCGCCGAGCAGCACGCGGTGACCTTTGCCGCAGGGCTTTCGTGCGAGGGCTACAAGCCCTTCGCCGCGATCTACTCGACCTTCCTGCAGCGCGGTTACGACCAGGTCGTGCATGACGTGGCGATTCAGAAGCTGCCCGTGCGGTTTGCCATCGACCGCGCCGGTCTCGTCGGTGCGGATGGTCCCACGCACGCAGGCGCTTACGACATTGCCTACCTGAGCTGCCTGCCGGATTTCGTCATCATGGCTCCGTCGGACGAGGCGGAACTTGCGCGCATGGTTTCCACCAGCGTTGCCATTGACGATCGCCCCAGTGCCTTCCGCTATCCGCGCGGCGAGGGCGTGGGCGTTGAAATTCCCGTCGATCCGCAGCCGCTGGAAGTCGGTCGTGGCCGCATCCTTCGCGAGGGCACCTCGGTCGCCATTCTCTCACTCGGCACGCGTCTGGCCGCGGCCATGGAAGCCGCCGACGAACTGGCCGGCTACGGGTTGTCGGCAACCGTGGCGGATGCCCGCTTCGCCAAGCCGCTCGACAACGACCTCATCCTGCGGCTCGCCCGCGAGCACGAAGTGCTGGTGACGGTCGAGGAGGGTGCGTCCGGCGGCTTTGCCTCCAGCGTCATGGAATTGCTGGCCAGGGAAGGCGTGTTCGATTCCGGTCTTCGGTTCCGCCCGCTGTGCCTGCCGGACAGCTTCATCGACCACGGCTCGCCCGCAGCCATGGTGGCAGAGGCCGGTCTGGATGCGACGGGCATCGTCACCACCGTGCTCGGCGCATTGGGCCGCACCGACGCCGCGAGCGCCAACCGCACGGCTTGACGCACATCGCCCGACACGTGGTGGTGGGCGCTTTTCTGCGCAATGGCAGATTCTTCGGCTTCCTTAAAAGTCGATGAATTGATTTAGCGTGGCCTTCCAATCTGGCTGCCATGGTCGTCCTCATGAACAACCCTCATGAGGACAAGTCGGCCATGCTCGCGCCGCTGAAATCCACCCTGCAGAATTTTTGCCGCCGCTTCCGCATGGACCAGCGCGGCAACGTCGCGATCATGACCGGGCTGCTGTCATTGCCGGCATTCGCCATCGGCGGCGCGGCAATCGATTTCTCCCGCGCCATCGCGACCAAGGCGGAACTCTCGACAGCGCTTGATTCCGCGCTGCTGTCGCTTGCCCGCTCGCCTGCCGGCCCGGATGACGTGGCCAAGGCCTACGTCAAGAACTATGTCGGCGACGTGCTGGTCAGCAATGGCAAGGTGCTGGACTGGAAGATCGCCGACTTTCACCAGACGGTCTCCACCGTCGATGCGACGCTGAGCGCAACCATCGAGACGGCGGTTCTCGGCATCGTCAAGATGACCGAAATGACAGTGACGGTGACGAGCGAAGTGACCCGCGAAAACAAGAAGGTCGAGGTCGCACTCGTGCTCGACAACACCGGCTCCATGGGGTCGGGCGGAAAGATACAGGCCCTTCGCGAAGCCACCCACGACCTTCTCGACATCCTGTTTGCCGGCAAGAACTCCGAAGAGATGGTCAAGGTCGGAATGGTCCCCTTCGTCACGTCGGTGAACATCAAGGCGGACGGCTTCAAGACGGCCTGGATCGACAAGAACGGAGAAGCGCAGAGCAACGGCATCAACTTCGATCCGCACACTGGCCCCACCAATCATTTCGCGCTCTACGCGACCATGAAGGGCGTGGAGTGGAAGGGCTGCGTGGAAGCACGTGCCGAGCCTTACGACACCAGCGACACCACGCCTCATCCGGGCAAGAAGGATACCCTGTGGGTGCCCTATCTGTGGCCGGACGAGCCGGACTACGGCTGGGGCTATTCGAACAACTACTTGCCGGACGGCGTCTGGGGCACGTCCGAGTATCGCCAGAGCCATACCCACAAGTACACCGGGTCTCGCCCGTCCATAGACGAAACCGCACCCAACACTCGCGGCCCGAACAAGTCTTGCCCGCAGCCGTTGCGCCCGCTGACAAACAATGTCGAGGTGCTGCGCGCCGACACAAACCTGATGACCTCCTGGGGTTCATCCGGCACGAATATCGCGCTCGGTCTCGCCTGGGGCTGGCGGGTTCTGTCGCCGGAAGCACCGTTCACCGAAGGTGTCGAGTATGACGATGAAGAAGTCGAGAAGGCGCTGATATTGCTGACCGACGGTGAAAACGTCGTCGTCAGCCAGAACACCCACAACAAGTCCGACTACAACGGATACGGCTATATGTCAGTGGGAAATCTGGGAACGACCAGCACTTGGTCGGCCGTGCAGAAGGTCAATGCCAAGGTCGAAAAGCTCTGCGCATCCATCAAGGCAAAGGGCGTCCGCATCTACACGATCACGTTCCAGCTGAACGACAATACGCTACAGGACATCTTCCGGGCCTGCGCGACCACACCGAACCTTTATTTCGACAGCCCCAGCAACGAAGAACTCAAGCTGGCCTTCCGCACCATCGCGGTCGACCTGTCCAACTTGCGCCTTTCCAAATAGCCAACGCGCCTCACAACTTGCTATAGCCCGCCTTCGGACCTTGAGGGCGGGCTTTTTCATGGGCGAGCGCGAACGCTATCTCAGGCTGGACGAGGCGCTTGTCGCGGCGGGCCTGTCGCCGTCCCGTTCGCGGGCGCGCGACCAGGTGCTGCGCGGCTGCGTCAGCGTCGATGGCCGGGTCGAGACGAAGCCGTCACGCAAGGTGCCGGCGGATGCGAAGCTGGCGTTGGAAGACGACGCGTCATCCTATGTCTCGCGCTCCGCGCTGAAGCTCATCGCCGGGCTGGAAGCGGCGGCGTTCGACGTCACCGGTGTACGGGCGCTCGATGTCGGCGCGTCCACCGGCGGCTTCACGCAGGTGCTGCTGGAGCGTGCCGCAAGCAACGTGCTCGCGCTCGACGTTGGCCGGGACCAACTGGTGGCCGAGCTTCGCGATGATCCGCGCGTCGGCGTCATGGAGGGCATCAACGCCCGCGATCTGGAACCCGGCGACCTGCCCTGGCCGCCTGATTTTGTTGCCGTGGACGTGTCGTTCATCTCGCTGACGCTGATCCTGCCAGCGGTGCTGGCACTGGCGGGACCCGGCGCGCGCGGCGTCTTCCTGTTCAAGCCGCAATTCGAGGTCGGGCGTGACGGGATCGGCAAGGGCGGCATCGTGCGCGCCGATGCCGACGTGGATGCCGCTTTTGATGCTGTGTGCCGCGCGATCGTCGAAGCCGGCTGGCGTGTTGTCGCCACCTGCGATGCACCGATTGCCGGCGGTGATGGAAACCGCGAGCGGCTCATCGCCGCAGCTGCCTCGACCTCGCATCCCGCCTGACCTATCGTTTCAGGACGGTGGGGCGATGGGTACTTGAGACGGAGCGCGCAATCGATGACCGAGACCCGTGAAGACGGCCGGCGCGGCAAGCGCCGCGTATCGCTTGCCCGCGCAGTGATGCGCGGTGCCTATGCGGCGCGCCAGGCAACGCGCGTTGGCTGGTACACGAGCCAGCGCCTGCTGACGGCACGCGCGGTCGAGTCCGGCGACGACGATGCCGATCCGGGTGAGGAGACCAAGCGCGCCGAAACCCCGCTGCCGAGCGAGCCGACCGGCGGACAGATGGCGCGCGGCGCGCGTTCGCTGATGCCGGGGCTGCGCGCCCTGTTCGAACGCGATCTCGCCAATGCCGAGGCTGGCTTATACCCAATGCCGCGCGATGCTGATGGCGGGTTCACACAACTGATCGCGCAGACCCGCGCGCTGTTCCGCGACCTTCCCGATGCCAACCGCCGACGCAAGGCGAAGGACGGGCAGGAGGTCTGGCGCAAGGCGCAGGAAACCGGCGAGGGTGCCGGCCTGCCGCGCTACTACCTGCAGAATTTCCATTATCAGACGGACGGTTACCTGACGGACCATTCCGCCCGCCTTTACGACGCGCAGGTGGAATCGCTGTTTGCCGGAACCGGCAATGCCATGCGTCGGCAGGCGCTGGTGCCGATTGCCCACCACGTCGCAGACCGCGACCAGCGCGAGATCGCGCTTGCCGACATCGCCTGCGGAACCGGCCGCTTCCTGCGCACGATCCGCGAAGCCTATCCGCGCATGAAGCTGACGGGCATCGACCTGTCGGAGGCGTACCTGCGCGAGGCGCGTCGCCATCTCGAGCGGCGCTATCCGGTGCGCCTCGCCATGGGCAATGCCGAGCAGATCCCGCTGCCCGACGCGAGCCAGGACATCGTCACCTCGGTCTACCTGTTCCACGAACTGCCGCAGAAGGTGCGCCGCATCGCGGGCGCGGAGTTCGCCCGCATCCTCAAGCCCGGCGGCATTCTCGTCTTCATGGATTCGCTTCAGATCGGCGACACGCACGGTTACGACCGCATCCTGGAGAGCTTCCCCGGTCGCTTCCACGAGCCCTACTACGACAACTACATCCGCGACGATCTCGACGCGATCTTCGCTGAAGGTGGGCTGGAGCCGGTGCGGCACGTGCCCGCCTTCCTGTCGAAGGTCTCGGTCTATCGCAAGCCGGACGAGGCCTGATCAGAGCTTCAGTTCGGCTTCCGCCGGCACGTAGTCCAGCCCCTGCGCGTCTGCGACGGCCTTGTAGGTCACGTGGCCCTTGTGGACGTTCAGCCCGGCGCGCAAGTGCGGGTCGAGGCCGAGCGCGCGGCGGTAGCCGTGATTGGCAATCGCCAGCGTGAAGGGAAGGGTGACGTTGTTCAGCGCGAAGGTGGAGGTGCGCGCAACGGCGCCCGGCATGTTCGTCACGCAGTAATGCACCACGTCGTCGACGATGTAGGTCGGGTCGGAATGCGAGGTCGGCTTGCTGGTCTCCGACGAGCCGCCCTGGTCGATGGCGACATCGACGATGCAGGCGCCCGACTTCATGTCGCGCACCATGTCGGCGGTCAGCAGCTTCGGCGTTTCCGCACCCGGAACCAGCACGGTGGAGATGACGGCGTCCGCCCCTGTCACCAGCCGGTAGATTGCATCGCGCGTGGAAAACACCGTGCGGATGGCGGTGCCGAATGTCGTCACCGCGCGGCGCAGCACGTCGGCAGAGCGGTCGACGATGGTCACCGTCGCGCCCATGCCGAGCGCGATGAGGGCTGCGTTGGTGCCCGCCATGCCGCCGCCGAGAATGACCACATCGCCCGCCGGCACACCCGGCACGCCACCGAGCAGCACGCCGCGCCCGCCGATTTCCTTCTCGAGGCAGCGTGCCGCGACCTGCGTCGCCATGCGGCCTGCGACTTCCGACATGGGCGAGAGCAGCGGCAGCGAGCCATTGGGAGCGGTCACGGTTTCATAGGCGATGCAGATCGCGCCGGACTCGATCAGGTCCTGCGTCTGCTCCTCGTCGGGGGCGAGATGCAGGTAGGTGAAGAGGATCTGGTCGGGGTTCAGCTTCTTGCGCTCGAAGTCGAGCGGCTCCTTCACCTTCACCACCATCTCGGCCTGCGACCAGATCTCGTCGGCGGAGTTGACGATCCGCGCCCCGGCGGCCTGGTAGTCGGCATCCGTCTGCCCGCAACCGGTGCCGGCTTCCGTCTCGATGATGACCTCGTGCCCGTTGTGGACGAGTTCTGCGACGCTCGAAGGCACGAGGCCGACCCGGTATTCGTGGTTCTTGGTTTCCTTCGGCACGCCGACAAGCATCTGGAATTCTCCTCTGGTGGCCCATTCGGGCTTGGTGTGGCTCCACCATGACAAATGGCGCACGAAATCTGTTTGCAAACTCGCGCGCGTGGATCACGATATTCGCAGGCAATTGCGTGCAAGGGGGCAAAGCGGATGAAACTTGCGCAAGTCCGTCTCGACACGGTGGATCGTGCGATTCTTCTCGCGCTTCAGAAGGATGGCCGCATCAGCAATTCCGACCTCGCCGAGCGTGTCGGCCTGTCCCAGTCCGCCTGCCTGCGACGGGTGCGCGCCTTGGAGGAAAAGGGACTGATCGGCGGTTACGCCGCGATCCTCGACCAGCGTGCCTGCGGCCTGCCCGGAACGGCTTTCGTGCACATCTCGCTGGAGCAGCAGGGCAGGGCGGCGCTCGATGCCTTCGAGCGCGCTGTCGCCCGCGTGCCGGAAATCCTCGAATGCCACTTGCTGGCCGGACAGTCGGATTTCCTCGTCCGTGTCGTCTACCGCGATGCGGACGACCTTGAACGCATCCACACCGAAACGCTGACCCAGCTTCCCGGCGTCACCCGCGTCCAGTCGACGCTGACCCTGCGCACCGTGAAGAAGACCACCGCGCTGCCGATCTGAGGCTTCAGATGATGTCGGTGGCGGTGATGTCGATGCCGTAGCCCGACAGGCCGACATAGTGTCGCTCGCGGCTGGTGATGAGCCGGATCGTGCTGACGCCGAGATCGTTGAGGATCTGCGCGCCAAGCCCGATCTCGCGCCACTGGTCGGAGCGCAGCGAGGCAGACCCGTGGTCTTCCTCGCCAACCGGCGGGCGCGGGCGGTCGGAGCTGCGCGACACGCCGACAGAGCCTTCCCGCAGGTAGATCACGACGCCGCGTCCGCCTTCGGCGATGCGCTCGACGATGCGGCGCAGGTCGGAGCCTTCGAAGACGTCTTCCACCACGGATTCAAGGTGCAGGCGCACTGGCACGTCATTGCCGTCGCGGATATCGCCATAGACGATGGCGAGGTGCTGCATCGGGTCCCACGGCGTGGCGTAGGTGATAGCGGTTGCGGGCCCGGCGAAGGTTTCCACCTTGCTTTCCGCGACCCGCTCCACCAGCCGCTCGGTGCGCTGGCGATAGGCAATGAGGTCGGCGACCGAGAGCAGCTTCAGCCCGTGTTCCTCGGCAAAGGCGAAGACGTCCGGACCCTTCTTCACGGTGCCGTCGTCGTTGACCAGTTCGCAGATGACGCCGACCGGCGGCAGGCCCGCCAGCGTGCACAGGTCGACGGCGGCCTCCGTATGGCCGGAACGCATCAGCACGCCGCCTTCCTTGGCGACCAGCGGGAAGATGTGGCCCGGGCGCACGAAGTCCTCCGCGCCGCAATTGCCGTTGGCGAGTGCGCGGGCGGTCGCCGTGCGGTCTTCCGCCGAGATGCCGGTGGTCGTGCCATGGCGGTAGTCGATGGTGACGGTGAATGCGGTGCCGTGCGGGGAATCGTTGTCGGCCACCATCGCATCCAGCTTCAGGCGCTTGGCGTCGGCCCGCGTCATGGGCGTGCACACGATGCCGCAGGTATGGCGGATGATGAACGCCATCTTCTCCGGCGTGCAAAGGCTCGCGGAAATGACGAGATCGCCTTCGTTCTCACGGTCATCGTCATCGGTCACGACGACGATTTCCCCGGCCTCGAAGGCGCGGATGGCTTCGGCTACGCGCGTCTGGTCGCTGGTCATGGAATGCTTTCTTCTACACCCGGCCCGTCTGGCCACGGTGACGCAGATAGTGGTCGGCCAGCACGATGGCCAGCATCGCCTCGCCGACAGGAACCGCGCGGATACCGACACAGGGGTCGTGGCGGCCCTTGGTCACAACGTCCGTCTCTTCGCCAGAGGACGTGACGGACTTGCGCGGCGTCAGGATGGACGAAGTCGGCTTCACCGCGAAGCGCGCGACGATCGGCTGTCCGCTCGAAATGCCGCCGAGGATGCCGCCGGCATGGTTCGACAGGAAATGCGGGCGACCTTCATTGCTGGCACGCATCTCGTCGGCGTTTTCTTCGCCCGTTAGTTCGGCCGATGCGAAGCCCGCGCCGATCTCAACGCCCTTCACCGCGTTGATGGACATCATTGCCGAGGCGATATCCTGGTCGAGCTTGCCGTAGACCGGCGCGCCGAGACCTTCGGGCACGCCTTCGGCCACCACCTCGATCACCGCGCCGATGGAAGAACCCGCCTTGCGGATGCCGTCGAGATAGTCGGCCCAGAGTTCCGCCGCCCTGGCGTCCGGGCAGAAGAACGGGTTGTTGGAAACCTCGTCCCAGTTCCAGTTGTCGCGGTTAATCTTGTGCGGGCCCATCTGCACCAGCGCGGCGCGCACCTTGACGCCCGGCACCACCTTGCGGGCGATGGCGCCAGCCGCCACGCGGGCGGCCGTTTCGCGCGCGGAAGACCGGCCCCCGCCGCGATAGTCGCGCACGCCGTACTTGGCGTCGTAGGTCATGTCGGCATGACCGGGGCGGTAGCTGTCGCGAATCCCGGAATAGTCCTTGGAGCGCTGGTCCGTGTTGCGGATCAGCAGCCCGATGGGCGTGCCGGTGGTGACCTGTCCGTTGGTGCGCTCGTCCTCGAACACGCCGGAGAGGATTTCCACCTCGTCGGCCTCGCGCCGCTGCGTGGTGAAGCGCGACTGGCCGGGCTTGCGCCGGTCGAGATCGGCCTGAATTTCGTCCACGCTCAGCGCAATGCCGGGCGGGCACCCGTCGATCACGCAGCCGAGCGCGGCCCCGTGGCTTTCGCCGAACGTCGTGATGCGGAACAGATGGCCGAACGAATTGTGGGACATGGAACTCTTGCTGCGCCCTTGAGGGATGGCCGGTTCTAGGTGAGGGCAGGGCGCGCGTCAAACATGCCGCGCTGCGCTATTCCGGCAAGGGCAGGGTGAGGTCCGGGGCAGGAGACGCGACTTGCGTCGTGGTGCTCTGGAAACCGGGCTGCTGCATGGTGATGATCGACTTGGAGACGAACCCGGTTTCCTTGTTCACCCAGTACTTCGCGTGGGTGTGCACCTCGGTCGGTTCGCTCATATGGGTGTCGGCCTCCAGCGTCTCGTGGGCGACGCCATCGAGCGTTTCCTCGCCGCACACGGCGTTCTCCACCGTCTGCGCCTGCGCCTCGACCGACGCGATATTCTTCTCGCGGGTGTCCTGCTTGTCGAAGGAATGCAGCGCGACCCACGACCCACCTTCGTCGGTGGACTGGTACATGGTGCCGTCATGGGTCAGGTACCACGGCCCGCCGGCAGGCTCCGTCGGCTTGTAGAGGTAGTGGTCCCAGGCCGATTGCGCGAACTCGCTGTGCGTCTTGCCCTGTCCC
This sequence comes from Tepidamorphus sp. 3E244, assembly GCF_046159835.1. Classification (NCBI taxonomy): domain Bacteria; kingdom Pseudomonadati; phylum Pseudomonadota; class Alphaproteobacteria; order Hyphomicrobiales; family Tepidamorphaceae; genus Tepidamorphus; species Tepidamorphus sp. 3E244. The sequence continues at coordinate 505,277 of NZ_JBJXCY010000001.1, forward strand.
TCGGTCACGACCTCCATCTTCGAGACGGTCGGTTCGCGGAACTCGGTCCATTCCACCATCAGCCGGGCGACCTTCCCGGCGCACTCCTCGGCCATGGCAGGGGTTGCGAGGAAGGCGGTCACGAAGGCAGCAGCTATGGCAGGTCTGAACATCGTAATTGCTCCTCGCGAGAGATTGGCGCAGACCTGATTGAACAGGCAAGCGAGCCGGACTGCAATGTTGCCCGCAGCTTGTGGCAAAATGGCGCTTTGGCGATTGGCCGCTTTTCAAGCCGTGGCGATGGCCATATCTTGCGCTCCGCAATGAACCCGATCCGCAACAGACGGCTCGCCCTTTGGGCGGCATTGGCCTTCCTGCTGGCAGCGCTCGTCAACGCGCAGGGCTTCCGGCTGGGTGCTGCGGCATCGCAGGGCGACCGCGCGGATTTCCAGACACTGGCCGAACTTTGCCTCGGGTTCTCGCCTGACGGCGCGCCGATCCAGCTGTCGCGCGGCCATTGCGACTTCTGCAACCTGATCGCGTCGCCGGGCCTCGCCAGTGCACCCGAAGCCACGCATTGTGTGCCGACCGATTTCTTGTCGGTCGCCTACGTGGCGACAAGCCAGATCGCGGTGCGCCCGGCAGCCTTTCCCGGCGCGCGGGTTCGCGCGCCGCCTGTCCTCTCAGCCTGACATTTGCGCTGCCGGATGACCGGCGGCTTTGACGAAATTCAGACTGAAAGGACGATGCCATGACGCGCATCATGTCTTGCCGCATGAGCGGCATCCGCACGCTTGCCCTGACCTTCGCTTTCACTTTCATCGCGCTCGCCGCCAGCCTGCCGTTGGTCTCGGCGCACGAATACAAGCTCGGTGATTTGCACATCGACCACCCCTGGGCGCGCGCCACGCCGGGTGCCGCCAAGGTCGGCGGCGGCTATCTCACCGTCACCAACAACGGCACCGAGGCCGACCGGCTCGTTTCCGGCAGCGCGACATTTGCCGACAAGGTCGAGTTTCACGAGATGAAGACCGATGGTGGCACCATGGTCATGCGCCCGGTCGAGGGCGGCATCGAGGTGCCTGCCGGCGAGACGGTCGAGCTCAAGCCCGGCGGCCTGCACGTCATGTTCATGGGGCTGAGCGAGCAGCTTGTCGAAGGAGAGAAGCGCAAGGTGACGCTGACCTTCGAGAAGGCCGGCGATGTCGAGGTGGAATTCTCCGTCGACAAGATCGGCGCGAAGGAGCCGGGCGGCATGGAGCATGACCATGGGAAGATGGGATACGGCACCATGAACCACGACGCCGAGGGCCACGAGTCCATGGACCATTCCGGCCACGGCAAGTCGAACTGAAGACCAGAGAAAATTCGGGCGGTGGGTGTCAGACCCACCGTCCCTCGCCGCCTTCGATGACGTAGATCCGGTCCTGCGTCGGCGGCCCGTTGAACAGGCTCGGGTGGTCGCCTTCCAGCATCGCACGGAAGATCCGGATTACACCCCCGTGACACACGGCGACCGTCGGCTGCGTCAGGCTTTCAAGCCAGTCGGTCACGCGCTCCGCCAGCATCACGTAGCTTTCGCCGTTCGGCGGCACGAAGCCCCAGCGGTCGGCCTTGCGGGCGCGGTGCGCCGGGCGGTTCTTCGCCTTCAGCTCGTCCATCGTCCAGCCTTCGAGATCACCGAAGGTCGCTTCCGCGATGCGCGGCTCCAGCGAATAGGCCTGCGGATCAAGGCCCATGGCCTCGCGCACGATGCGCATGGTCTCCTGCGTGCGGCCCAGCGGACTGGAGACGAAGTCCCAGCCGCTCTCGTCGGGCAGATGCGTGCGCAGCGTCTCGCCGTTGCGGCGCGCCTGCGCGCGGCCGGTCTCGTTCAGCGGGATGTCGCGCTGGCCCTGCAACCGGCCTTCGGCATTCCAGTCGGTCTGGCCGTGGCGGATCGCGATCAGCGGAACCCGGATTTCGGGTACGCGAAAGGGTGGCGCGGCGCGGGGTCCGTCGTCGCGCATCAGACCTTGAGAACCAGCTTGCCGAAATTGCCACTCGTGTAGAGGAGGTTCAGCACGTCGGGGAAGGCGTCGATGCCGCCTTCGCGCACGTCTTCGCGGATCTTCAGCTTGCCCGCGCCGTGCCATTCGCCGAGCTGCTTGGCGGCTTGCGGATATTGCGAGATGAAGTCGAAGACGATGAAGCCGCGCACGTTGAGCCGGTTCACCAGGATGGAACGGTAATTGTACGGCCCCGGCACCGGCTCGGTCGCGTTGTAGGCGGAGATCATCCCGCAGATGGCGACGCGCCCTCGAAAGTTCATCAGCGACAGGCAGGTGTCGTGGATCTCGCCGCCGACATTTTCAAACAGCACGTCGATGCCGTCCGGGCAGGCGGCGGACAATTGCCCGCGCAGGTCGTCGGCCTTGTAGTCGACGCAGGCGTCGAAGCCGAGTTCATCGGTGACGTAGGCGCACTTCTCCGCGCCGCCCGCGATCCCGACCGCGCGGCATCCCTTGATCCTGGCGATCTGCCCGACGATGGAGCCGACCGCGCCGGACGCCGCTGACACGACGACCGTCTCGCCCTCGTTGGGCACCGCGATCTCGGTGAGACCGAAATAGGCGGTCATGCCGGGCATCCCCAGTCCGCCGATCCAGCGTTCGGGCGGGGCCTTGGAGGTATCGACCTTGATGACGCCGGACCCGTCGGACACGGCGTATTCCTGCACGCCGAAGAGACCGGTCACCGTGTCGCCATCGGCGAATTTCGAATTGCGGGACGCTTCCACCGTCCCCACCGCGATGGCGCGCATCACCTCGCCGATGCCAACCGGCGGCACGTAAGACTTGGCGTCGTTCACCCAGCCGCGCATGGCCGGGTCGAGCGAGATGTGGGAGATGCGGACGCGGAATTCGCCGTCGCCGGGTTCGGGCAGCTCTTCGCTGGCAATCTCGAAGTTGTCGCGCTGGAGCATGCCCGTCGGGCGCGACGATAGCCGGGCGGTCCTGTTGGTCTCAGCCACGCAGCCGCCCTCCGGTCAAACGGTTGAAATGTCTGGCGCGTCGACCGCCTTCATGCCGACGACGTGATAGCCGCTGTCGACATGGTGGACTTCGCCGGTCACGCCACGGCTCAGGTCGCTGAGCAGATAGAGCGCGGATGAGCCAACCTCGTCGATCGTCACGGTGCGCTTCAGCGCCGAGTTGTACTCGTTCCATTTCAGGATGTAGCGGAAGTCGCCGATGCCGGACGCCGCCAGTGTCTTGATCGGCCCGGCGGAGATCGCGTTGACGCGGATGCCGTTGCCGCCGAGGTCCACGGCGAGGTAGCGCACGCTTGCCTCAAGCGCTGCTTTGGCAACACCCATGACGTTGTAGTGGGGCATGACCTTCTCGGCGCCGTAATAGGTCAGGGTCAGCAAGCTGCCGCCCTCGTTCATCAGCTTTTCCGCGCGCTGCGCGATGGCCGTGAAGGAGAAGCAGGAAATCAGCAGCGACTTGGAGAAGTTGTCAGCCGTCGTATCGACGTAGCGCCCGGTCAGCTGGTCCTTGTCGGAGAACGCGATGGCATGGACGAGAAAGTCGAACTTGCCCCACTGCTTCTCGACTTCGGCGAAGACCGCGTCCATGGAGGAGTCGTCGGTAACGTCGCAATGACCGACGACGATGCCGCCAAGTTCCTCGGCCAGCGGTTCGACGCGCTTCTTCAGCGCATCGCCCTGGTAGGTGAAGGCCAGCTCGGCGCCCGCATCGGCGCAGGCCTTGGCAATCCCGTAGGCGATGGAGCGGTTGTTCGCCACGCCCATGATCAGGCCACGCTTGCCCCGCATCAATCCGGCAGTGGAGTTGGAACTGTCTGTCATGTCGGAGGCTTTCGTCGAACGCGAGGCTGATGGAAAGCCAGTCATATACAAGCCCGCTGCCAGCCTCAAGACTTGGGCCGGGACATGACACCCCTGCGTCTGCGCCTCAGGCCTTGGCCCGGCGCTGCTCCATCAGGGCTTCCAGTTCGGCATCGTTTTCGGGAAGCTGGATGTTCAGCACGACGAGAAGGTCGCCGTTCCCACCGGCCTTTTTCGGCAGGCCCTTGCCCTTCAGGCGCAGCACCTTGCCGCCATTCGTGCCCTTGGGAACGGTGAGATTGGCCTGCCCGGTAAGCGTCTTGATGCGCACCTTGCCGCCCAGGACGGCATCGGCCAGCGGCACGGACTGTTCCAGCCGCAGGTCATCGCCGTCGACCTTCAAGTGCGGGTGGTTCTTGAGCCGAATCGTCAGTCGCACGTCGCCGCGCTGCCCGGTGAGGGGGTCGGGCGCGCCTTGGCCCTTCAGCCGCAATTCGCTGCCCGTGCGCGATCCTGCGGGGATCGTCACGTCGAGCGTGCGTCCGTCGGGCAGCATGACACGGACCTTGCCGCCGCCTGCCAGCTCTTCCAGCGTGACCGGAGCGTCGGCTTTCAGTTCCGGTGCGCTCGGGGCAGCGGACGGGTCGGCGGAAAAGCCGCCGCCCATGCCTCCACCCATGCCGCCGGGGCCGGGCCTGCGCCCGCCGGCAAATGCGCCGAGGATGTCGCCGAACAGGTCGTGGGCATCGAACTCCGCGCTGCCACCCGGGCCGGAGCGGAACGCGAAGCCGCGCTGCGAGCGTCCACCGCCGCCGCCGGCCTGTCGCGGATCGAAGCCTGCAAATTTGGGGTTGCCGTCGGCATCGATCTCGCCACGGTCGAACTGCGCGCGCTTTTCGGTGTCGGACAGCATCTCGTAGGCGGTGTTCACCTCCGAGAAGCGCTCCTGCGCCTTCGGGTCGTCCTTGTTCGCGTCGGGATGGAACTTCTTCGCAAGCTTGCGGAACGCCGACTTCACGTCAGCGGTGCTTGCGGACTTGGACACGCCCAGAACGGTATATGGATCGCGCGTTGCCATGATGCGCTATTCGTCGCCACCTGTTTGCAAAATCAATGAGTGAGGCGCGCGCGGCGGATGCCGGCGCACGTCTTTGGGTCATATGTCGGTATTGCCTGCGAAAAATGCAACCCTTTCGGGCTGCTCAGCGGCGCATCACAGCGGGGTGACGGACCAGCCGTTGGTGCCGATCGGGCAGGCCTCGGAGAGGATTTCATCCGCGCCCCGGCCGGACTTGGCCGTGACCGCGATGCGGCGGCAGCGGCGGCCGTCGCCGGCAGTCAGCGTGCCGATCGGCGTCACGGTGCCGGAGCTGACATTGCCACCCTTCCAGTTGACGCGTTCGCCATCCTCGCGGTCGATCAGCGCGGTGATCAACGCTGCCTTGAGCGAAGGCCACGCGTCATTGCCGACGAACGACACCAGGAACGGCGCCTCGACGGCGGTGGAATTGCTGGCGGAGGGGATGATTGATCCGGTGGACTGGCTGAGCGAGAAGCGGTTCATCGGCAGCGAACACGCGGCGACCGCGATGCACAGTGCCCCTGCGGCGACGGCCCTCGCCATCGCAACGGAGCTTCTGTATATCGTGCCACTGAACATGTTCGGGCTTTCCACCTGACTCAACGCAACTACCTTCCGACCTGTTCGCGATTCCGTAGAACGCGCCGCGGCAAAATCTGCGGCGCTGTCGGATCCGTCTGCACAGACCGGGTACTCTAGATGTCCAGTATCATCGAAGATCAGTTAATGGATGGTGACCCCGACGCGGGATTGGACCCATTTGCCCAATTCGCGGAATGGTTTGCCGAAGCCCAGAAGAGCGAGCCGAACGACCCCAACGCCATGGCGCTGTCGACCGTTGATCCCGACGGACTGCCCAACGTGCGCATGGTGCTGCTGAAGGGATGGGACGCGGACGGCTTCGTCTTCTACACCAACCTTGAAAGCGCCAAGGGCGACGAACTTGCCGCGGCCCCGAAGGCAGCCTTCGTGATGCACTGGAAGTCGCTGCGCCGCCAGGTGCGTGTGCGCGGCAACGTGACGCCCGTGTCGCCGCAGGAGGCGGACGAGTATTTCGCCTCGCGTCCGCGCGGCAGCCGGATCGGGGCATGGGCTTCGAGCCAGTCGCGCCCGCTCGAGAGCCGCTTCGCACTGGAGAAGTCGGTGGCGGAGTGGACGGCAAAATTCAATGTCGGCGAGATCGACCGCCCGCCGCACTGGTCGGGTTTCCGCATCGAGCCGGTCGAGATCGAGTTCTGGCGCGACAAGCCGTTCCGGCTGCACGACCGCGTCAAGTTTTCCCGCAAGGCGTCCGGCCAGCCCTGGTCGGCCACGCGGCTTTACCCCTGAGGCAAACAGATGCCGAGTTATGACGGACCAAGACGCACCCTGATCCTGACCGGGGCCAGCCGCGGCATCGGTCATGCCACGGTGAAGCGGTTTTCGAGCGCCGGCTGGCGGGTCATCACCTGCTCACGCCACGCGTTCCCGGAAAACTGCCCGTGGGATGCCGGCCCCGAGGATCACATCCAGATCGACCTTGGCGACATCGAGAATACCAGTGACGGGATCGCCGAGATGAAGGAACGCCTGAAGCAGGACGGCGGCCAGCTCAACGCGCTCGTCAACAACGCGGCCATCTCCCCGAAGGGCGAAGGCGGCAAGCGGCTTGGCGCGATGGACATGCCGGTCGCTGACTGGCTCAAGGTGTTCCAGGTGAACTTCTTCGGCCCGGTGATGCTGGCGCGCGGCCTCCTCGACGAGCTGCAGGCAGCCAAGGGCGCGGTGGTCAACGTCACCTCGATCGCCGGCTCCAGCGTGCACCCGTTCGCAGGCGCCGCCTACGCCACCTCCAAGGCGGCACTTGCCTCGCTGACCCGGGAAATGGCGAACGATTTCGGGCCGCTGGGCGTTCGCGTCAATGCGATTGCGCCCGGCGAGATCGACACCTCGATCCTCAGCCCCGGCACCGAAAAGATCGTCGAGCAAATTCCCCTGCGCCGTCTGGGCAAACCGGACGAAGTCGCCAAGATCATCTATGCCCTATGCACCGAAACCGCGTCCTACGTCACCGGAGCCGAAATCCACATCAATGGCGGCCAGCACGTCTGATCGCATGTGTCGTGGCGTTCGCCGCGCTCGCATTGCCTGCATGGGCCGAGCACATCGGCCTGCCGGATGGCGGCAAGGCGACGTCCGTCTCCGGCGACATCGCTGAGGCCTGGTACACCGCGCCGACGCGCCGCTATGGCCACGGCGTGCTGGGTGACGCGATCGAGGCAGGCGCGCTCGCCGTGCGCCTGCGCGACGGTACCGTGATGGAGATGGAACTCGACGCCCGCCATGTCTTCGAGGACCTGACACCGCGCATCGCCGATCTCGACGGGGACGGGCGCAACGAGGTCATCACCATCCGTTCCAGCCTGTCGGGCGGGGCGGCTGTCGCCGTCTACGGTCTACGCGGTGAAACCTTCCGTCAGGTCGCAGCCAGCGATGATATCGGCCTGCGCAACCGCTGGCTGAACATCGCCGCCATCCACGATTTCGACGGCGACGGACAGCTTGAGATCGCCGCCGTCCGCACGCCGCATATCGGCGGCGCATTGCAGGTCTGGGAACTGGGCGAAGAAGGCCTGCGCAAGCAGGGCGAACTCGGCGGCTTTTCCAACCACGTCATCGGCTCACGCGCTCTTGCGCTGTCGGCGATGATCGACGTGACCGGCGACGGCAAGGCCGAACTCGTGATTCCGGACCAGTCGCGCGAAAACCTCATGGCGGTCACCGTCAGCGCGGATTCCGTGACCGTGGTCGCGCACGCCGAACTCGCCGACCGCGCCGTGGGAGATTTCAGCGTCTCCGGCGCGCGCCTCACAGTGCCGCTGGCCTCCGGAGAAGTTGCCAGCCTGTCGGCTGCGGACTTCCGCCAGTGAGCGTCGACGACGTCACGGCGGTTCTCGTCGGCTTTGCCCTCGGACTGACGCTCATCATTGCCATTGGTGCGCAGAATGCCTTCGTGCTGCGCCAGGGCATCCTGCGCGAATACGTCACGCCGGTGGTGCTCATCTGTGCCGTGTCGGATGCGCTGCTGATCGCGGCGGGGGTGCTGGGCCTGGGGGAACTGGTGCGCCAGTCCGAAACGCTCATCACGGTTGCCACCTGGGGCGGGGCTGCGTTCCTGCTGGTCTATGCGGGACTGGCCCTGAAGCGCGCGACGATGCCGGACGCGCTGCGCCCGCGCGCCGACTCAAAGCCGACGCTTGCTGGGGCCGTCACCGCCGCGCTGCTGTTCACCTGGGCCAACCCGCACGTCTACCTCGACACCGTGGTGCTGTTTGGCATCGCGTCGGTCGAGCAGGGCGGAACGGCCCGCCTGGCCTTCTGGGCAGGCGGCTCGCTCGCGTCGTTCGTCTGGTTCGCTGGTCTTGGATATGGCGCACGCCTGCTTGCGCCGCTGTTTGCCAAGCCGATGGCCTGGCGCGCGCTGGACGTGCTCATCGCCGTGACAATGACGGCGATTGCCATATCGCTACTGCGTGGAGAGCCGGCTTGAAGCGCCGGCTGGTCCGGCAGTGGATCAGTCGGTGTCCATCACCGAGCTGAATTGCGGGTTGTAGGTCCGCCGGGCCGACTTCGCCTTCAGGGACGGGCAGTAGGATGCCGCTGCCGTCACTGCGGAAATGCCAACTTCGTGAAACTTGGATTCAAGCGCCTCGTTCTGGCGCGGATCTTCCGGTTGCTGAAACTCAGCCATCTCTCGACTCCTGACAGGCTTTTGCCTGTCTCGCTTGCTTGCCTTGACCACTAAGGTCGGCGCGCCTGGTGCGGCAGCATAAGTCGTCGTCGCATCGGCCGTCGGCCTTTCAGGCCGCGAGGTGCGCCCCGAATTCGTCAAATCCGAGGCAACGCCCTCGGATGAATCAACAGTGCACCCCAACATGGTTGGTGAAAAGTTAATTGCTCCCGACGCGGCCAGTGTTCAGTTCTTTTCAAATCGCTTGTTGCGAATTTGTGACATGAGGCCAATGCGCATACGCATATCTGGTTCTGAATATGTCAGGCGGCGGTCACGGTCACCAGGTTGATCTCCGGCGGGACACCGAGTCGAAGCGGCAGATAGGTGCACCCGAGGCCGCCAGAAACCAGCATGTGGCGCTCATCCTCCACCACCGTCCCGTAGCCGTATTTCTCGCGGTAGCGGCGCGGCAGCATCGGGTTGCCGATGATCGGGAGTCTCACTTGGCCGCCGTGGGTGTGACCGGCGAGCGTCAGCGCGATTCGCGGTTCGACCTCCGGGAAGATGTCCGGCTCGTGAACCATCATGATGATGGGATCCTCGTCGGTGATCTTCGCCATCGTGGCGGGCAGATCGTCCTCGCGCACGCTGGCGAACTCGCCCTCGCTGCTCACATCCATGCTGGCAAGACCGCCGACCCAGAAGTCGCCGCCGTCGCGCTCGATTTTCACGGCGTCATTTTCCAGCAGATTGATATTGGAGGAGAGCAGCGCCTGTCGCACGTCTTCGGGGTAGTCCCACCAGTCGTGGTTGCCCATGATCGTGTGGACGCCGAGCGGCGCGGAAAGCTCATCCAGCGCGTGGATCCACTTTTCCGGCGCGATGCGCTTCGAAAGCCGCGGCAGGTAGCACGGCTCGTAATCGCCCAGCAGCAGGATGATGTCGGCACCCAGCGCGTTGGTGCGCTTCACGATTCGCTTCAGCCGCGACACCGACATCCACGGGTCGCAGATGTGGAAGTCGGTGAGCACGGCGATGGTCAGTTCGCCGTGGGAGGTGGGCCAGCGCGGCACGGAGAAGGTGTCCTTGCGCACGACCAGCCGGATCCCCGGCTCGACCAGGAACGCGTATCCCGTGGCACCGACGACCCCGGCCGCGGCAAGTCCGACAATGGTGCCGATCATGAGAAATCCTGCTCCTGGTTCAGGTGCGCAGGCCCTCGTGTTCCACCACGGCCTGTGCCTTGTCGAGCGCGCGCTCGAGAATGTCGAACATCTCGTCCGTATCCGCTTCGTCAATGATGATCGGCGGACAAAGTGCGACGCAATCCCCGTATAGGTTGCGGAGGATGAGGCCGTCTTCCTCGCAGAACTTCACGATCCTGGCGGCGACGCCGGCCTTCGGATCGAACTGCTTGCGGCTCTCCTTGTCGCTGACGATCTCGATGGCGCCGATCAGTCCGACGCCGCGCGCCTGGCCCACCAATGGATGGTCGGCGAGTTTGTTCAGGCGGTTCTGGAACTGCGGGGTGCGCGCCCTTGCGATGCCGACGATGTTGTCGCGCTCGTAGATTTCCAGCGTCTTGAGCGCCACGGCGGAAGCGACCGGGTGCGCGGAATAGGTGAAGCCGTGGCCGAAAATGCCGATCTTGCGGCTGGCTTCCACCATCGCCTCGTACATCTCGTCGCTGATCATCACCGCGCCGATGGGCTGGTAGGCCGACGACAGCGCCTTGGCGACGGAGATGGTGTCCGGCTTCATGCCGAAGGTCTGCGTGCCGAACATCTCGCCGGTGCGCCCGAAGCCGCAGATCACCTCGTCGGCGATCATCATCACGTCGTATTTGTCGAGCACCGCCTGGATCTTTGCGAAATAGGTCTCGGGGGGAACGATGACGCCGCCCGCACCCATCACCGGCTCGGCGATGAAGGCGGCGACCGTATCCGGCCCCTCCCGGGTGATCATCTCCTCCAGCTCGCTCGCCATGCGGGTCGCGAATTCGTCCTCGCTCTCGCCCTCGTGGCCCTCGCGATAGTAGTGCGGGCAGGACGTGTGCATGATGTTGGCAATCGGCAGGTCGAAATCGGTGTGGTTCGCGGGCAGGCCGGTGAGGCTTGCCGAGGCGATCGTCACGCCGTGGTAGCCGCGCTTGCGCGAGATGATCTTCTTCTTGGCCGGGCGGCCGAGGGCGTTGTTCATGTACCAGACGAACTTCACCTGCGTGTCGTTGGCTTCCGAACCCGAGCCGACGAAGAACACCTTGGAGACCGGAACCGGCGAAATCTCCTTGAGCTTTTCCGCCAGCGCGATCGCCGGGTCATGGCTCTTGCCGCCGAAGATGTGCGTGAAGGACAGCTTGCGCATCTGATCGCTCGCCGCCTCGATCAGTTCTTCGTTGCCGTAGCCAAGCGACGTGCACCAAAGCCCCGCCATGCCCTCGATGTAGCTCTTGCCGCTTGAATCGTAGACCCGAACGCCCTCCGCGCGCTCCAGCGACAGCGGCCCGGTTTCGCGGTGCGTGGCAAGGTTTGTGTAGGGGTGGAGGACGGTCTCGATATCGCGCATCGCCAGGTTGGACAGCTGCGGCATGGAAGGCTCCCGTTTTTGGCCGTGGTTTCATCGATTCGTAGGCTGGCGCGCGCAAAAACGAAAGCGCCTTTGCGCATGGCTCCCAACAGGCGCTTGCAATGCGCGCCGGGCGTGCGAATCTTTCTCCCTGGAAACAAGAACGGAGCCTGCGCCAAAGCGGGCCCGACGGGACGCAAAAGTCCCGGCCAAGGGATGAGGGAAAACATCATGCTCGGGCTGATGCAGGACTGGCCGCTGCGCTGTCACCGGATCATCGACCACGCCGCCACGTTTCATGGCAGCCGCGAGATCGTCACCCGGTCCGTGGAAGGCGCCATCCATCGCACCACCTATTCGCAGGCCCGCCGCAACGCGATGCGCACCGCGCAGGCACTGGAAGCCCACGGCATCAAGCCCGGTGACCGCGTCGGGACGCTCGCCTGGAACACCTGGCGGCATCTGGAGGTCTGGTACGGGATCGTCGGCTGCGGCGCGGTCTACCACACGGTCAATCCGCGCCTGTTCCCCGACCAGATCATCTACATCGTGAACCACGCCGAAGACCGCGTGATGTTTGCCGATCTTACCTTCCTGCCGCTGCTGGAAAAGATCGCCAACAAGCTGACGACCATCGAGCGCTTCGTCATCCTGACCGATGGCGAGCACATGCCCGAAACGAGCCTGAAGAACGCCGTCGCCTACGAGGGCTGGATCGCCGAATTCACCGGCGACTACGCCTGGAAGGAGGTTGACGAAAAAGCCGCCGCCGGGATGTGCTACACCTCCGGCACCACCGGCAACCCGAAGGGCGTCGTCTACACTCACCGCTCCAACGTGCTGCATTCCATGGCTGCGGTGCAGATGGACATGATGGGCATTTCCAGTCGCGATGTGGTGATGCCGGTCGTCCCGATGTTCCATGCCAACGGCTGGTCGCTCGCATTTTCCACGCCCATGGTCGGCGCGAAATGCGTGATGCCGGGCGCGCGGATGGATGGCCCCGCCATCCACGAGCTTCTGGAAAGCGAAGGGGTGACCTTCACCGCCGCCGTGCCGACCGTCTGGCTGATGCTGCTCCAGCACCTTGAGGAAACCGGCGCGAAACTCTCGACGTTGAAGAAGGTGGTGATCGGCGGTTCGGCCTGCCCGCGTTCCATGACCAGGAAATTCCAGGACAATTACGGCGTCGAGGTCATCCATGCCTGGGGCATGACGGAGATGAGCCCGCTCGGTTCGCTGTGCACGCTGAAACCCGCCTATGCGGGGCTGACCGGTGATGTACTGCTCGACATACAGGAAAAGCAGGGCCACCCGCCCTTCACGGTGGAAATGAAGATCACCGACGATGCCGGCAACCCGCAGCCGTGGGACGACAAGACATACGGCCGGCTCAAGGTGCGCGGACCGGCCGTCACCTCCTCCTACTTCAAGGGCGAGGGCGGCGAGATCCTCGATGCCGATGGCTACTTCGACACCTCCGACGTCGCCACCATGGACGCCGAGGGCTACATGCGCATCACCGACCGCTCCAAGGACGTCATCAAGTCCGGCGGCGAGTGGATTTCCTCCATCGACCTTGAAAACATCGCGGTCGGCCATCCGGACGTTGCGGAAGCCGCCGTCATCGGCATCGCCCATCCCAAGTGGGACGAGCGGCCGCTGCTGGTGATCGTCGCCAAGGAGGGCAAGGATGTCTCCGGCGACGCGATCATCGATTTCATGCGCGGCAAGGTCGCCAAGTGGTGGCTGCCGGATGCGGTTGCTTTCGTGGATGAAATACCGCACACCGCAACGGGGAAAATTCAGAAGACCACGCTACGCGATCAGTTCCGCGACTACGCCTTTCCGCAAGACTAGGCTTGGCGACTGGCCGTTCGGCGTTCCGGGGTTGCAGGCGTTTGACTGCTAGAGCGGCATGAGCGACGAGACGATCATCGACATCATGGACCGTCGTGCCATCGAGCACGACGCGGGCCGCGTGTCGGCAGCCGGCATCTGGGCGCGCCGGCTCGGTGCGCTGTCGATTCCCGTCGTCATCATCGCAGGGCTGATGCACCGCTTCGGCCACCTCGACACGCCGACGCTGATCGGCTCGATCGGCCTTGCGACCATCCTTGCGTTGCTGGCGCTTGCCATGGCGATCGCGACCATCGTCACGGTGTGGAGCTACGGCTGGCGGGGCCTTGGCGATGCCGGCGTCGGCGTCATCTACGCGCTCTGCGTGCTGGCGCTGCCGGCCTGGGCCGGCGTTGCCTATATCGACAAGCCGATGATCACCGACGTGACGACCGACCCGCGCGACCCGCCCGCCATGCCGGCGGCGCAGGCGCAGCGCCCGGCTTTGTCAAATCCCGTTCGCTACAACGAGGAACTCGTCGCCGTTCAGCGCATCGCCTATCCGCAGATCGTGCCGCTGCGCGCGGTCGTGCCGCCACCGAACGTCTACGAGGTCGTGCTCGATATCGTCGAGAGCATGGACTGGCTGGTGCTGGATTCGCACGCGCCGCAGGACGGGTTGAGCGGCGGCGTCGAGGCGCTGGTTCATTCGCCGGTCTTCGGCTTTCCCAACGATGTCTCGATCCGGATTTCCTACGAGGGCGACAACACGGTGATCGACATGCGCGCGCGCTCGCGCTTCGGCAAGCATGACCTTGGCTACAACGCCAAGCTGATCGACAATTTCCTCACCGAGCTTGCGACCCGCCTCAGCGTTCCCGGCGCTTAAATCCCTGGACCAGCCGGTAGGCGTCGTCGCCGTCGATGCGCTCGGCGATGCCGCGCTCGATCAGGTCGTCGATATGGGCGCGAACTGAGAGCGCGGCCGCGAAGTGAAGCTTGGCGTCGAGTTCGGGGTAGAGCTTCGGCACCATCTGGGAAATCGTCGTGTCGCCCTCCTTCAGCCGCTTGACGATCTGCGTCTCGCGCTGCTTGCGGTGGGTGATGAGGCCGCGCACGTAGCGGTGCGGGTTGCGGATCTCTCCGCCATGCGAGGGCAGGTAGTGGGCCTCCTCGCGCGCCAGGATCTTCTCCAGCGACTCCATGTAGGAGCGCATGTGCCCGTCCGGCGGCGCGATGACGGTCGTCGACCAGCCCATCACGTGGTCGCCGGGAAACAGCACCTCGTCATCGAGCGAGAAGGCGAGGTGGTTGGCGGCGTGCCCCGGCGTGGCGATGGCCGTGAGGACGCGCCCACCGATGCCGATGGTGTCGCCGTCGCTCATGGTTTCGTCCGGCGTATAGTCCGCGTCGTTGGCCGCATCCAGACCGCGCTTCACCTCGCCGCCTGCGCTCTGGCGGGGCGACCACGCGGCGCAACCGGTGATCGGCGCGCCCGTCGCTTCCTTCAGGGCCTGCGCCAGCGGCGAATGGTCGTGGTGGGTGTGCGTGACGAGGATGTGCGTCAGCGTGTAGCCGTCGAGCGCGCCAAGAATCGCGCCGAGATGCTTCTCGTCGATGGGGCCGGGATCGATGACGGCGGCCTCGCGGCTGCCCGGACCGCCGGTCACGATGAACGTGCCGGTTCCCTTGAAGGTGAAGGGGGAGGGGTTTTCGCAGACGATTCGCAAAACGTCGGTCGCCACCGGCACGGTTGTCCCGTATTCCGGCTGGAAGGCGAGGTCGAAGCGCGGCGAGCCTTTCGGCTTGCTGCTCGCGCCCGCACTGGTCTTGTCTTGATCGTTGGCCAAGCCTTGCTCCCTCGCCAAAAGCCCGCGTTCCGGACCATCTCCGGCTTATGGCAAGTTCCGCAAACGTCGTCCAATCGACCCTGCCATGCGCATTGGGCGTGCGACGCAAGGCGGAGCCCTTCGTGCTTGCGCATGGCTTCGCTATCGCGATAACTAGCGCCAATCGAACTTCCCGACCGCTTCAAGTGGAGACACGTCCCATGATCACCGGTTCCGCACCCACCCTCGCCACCCGCGTCTTCGGCGCGCGCGAAGGTTCCGCCGCCATCGTCCAGAACGTGGCGCTCGCCGTCCTCGGCGCGCTGGCGCTGTGGATCTCAGCCAAGATCAAGGTGCCGTTCTATCCCGTCGAGATGACGCTGCAGGGCATGGTCGTCCTGCTCATCGGCGCCGCCTATGGCTGGCGTCTCGGCGGCGCGACTGTCGCGCTCTACCTCGCGCAGGGCGCGATGGGCATGCCGGTCTTCACCGGCACTCCGGAAAAGGGCATCGGCATTGCCTACATGATGGGCCCGACGGGCGGTTACCTGCTCGGCTTCCTCGTTGCCGCCGTGATGACCGGCTGGCTGGTGGAGCGCATCGGCACGCGCAACGTGTTCCTCGTCGGCGGTGCGATGCTCGCCTCCGTCGCGGTGATGTTCGCGCTCGGCCTGTTGTGGCTCGGCACGCTGTTTGGCTGGGACAAGCCGATCCTCGATTGGGGCCTGTACCCGTTCGTGCTGGGTGATCTCACCAAGGTCGCGCTGGCAGCCTGCCTGACGGCGGGCATCGCACGCGTCGTTCGCAAGTAGTCTTTCGTGAATTCAGGCGGACGTCTGCGAGATGCGGGCGTCTATCTCCACCGAGTGCTCGGGGTCGTTGGACCCGCGCACGCTGCTCGGGGTCGCATCGAACGTGTCGCGGAAGGCGCGCGTGAAGTGCGAGGCATCCGAGAACCCGCATTCCAGCGCGATGTCGCTGATGCGCCGTTCCGTTGTCAGCAACAGGAAGCGCCCGAAGCGCAGCCGGTGCAGCCGGTAATATTCCTGCGGCGACACACCAACCTCGGATTGAAACAGCCGCTCAAGATGCCGGGTGGTGATATTCAGCCGGTTGGCCAGTTCCCGCATGGTGACGGGCGAGGCCATGGTCTGCTCCATCATCAGGATCGCGCGGCGCACGCGCGGGTCGCGCACGTGTTCCGAACCCGGCGGATGCGGCTGGGCGGCGTTGGGCGGGCGCGCCTGGTCCACCAGCAGGATGTGCAGGCACTTCTGGGCCATCGCGCGCCCGAAGTGCTTCTCGATGATCCAGGCCGCGACATCGAGCGCACCGGCCCCGCCCGCACACGTGATGCGCCGCCGATCGACCACGAAGACCTGGTCGGCGATGGCGGTGATTTCCGGAAATTCCTCGACAAGGTCCTGGTAGTGGAACCAGCTGACGCAGCAGCGGTGGCCGGTCATGATGCCGGCGCGGATGAGCGTCATCACGGCAGTGCAAAGCCCGACGACCGTGACGTTCTTGCGGGCCGCATCCCGCAGGAATTCCAGCGTCGCGGAATCCGCCTGCTCGCCCTTGTGCAGCAATCCGCCCACGACGACGATATAGTCGAAGCGGGCCGGGTCGCCGAGGCCTTCTTCCGGGTAGATCTCGATGCCGCAGCTAGCCCGCATCGCCCGGCGCTGGGAGGACAGCACCGACCAGCTGCAACGGATGGGGCGTGAGAGGTCGGCCTCGTCGGCGGCCAGCCGCAGGGCGTCGATGAAGGTCGCGAAGGGGGTCAGCGTGAAATTGCTCAGCAAGAGAAAGCCGACCGACAGCTCGCGGGGAGACTGCACAGACTTGTCGACTCTTGACTGCTGAATTTCCGTCAAACTCTGCCTCTAGGCTGCGCTTTCGGGTCGTCAGCGACGCAATGTCGCTTATGTACGATTACGATGTCCGTTTGATCCTACGCGCAATTTGCGGGATTGGCGAGAGTATCGCAGACGGCCCGAATGGCACCGCACGGTCAGTGCGAGGGGAGGCATTGTCAGGCATCCGATGAAACGATTTTCCGCATTTTCGCTGGCGCGCAACGCGTTCAGCCATCACGAGGACTGGCCGCGCCAGTGGCGCAGTCCGCAGCCGAAGCCGGAATACGACGTCGTCATCATCGGCGGCGGCGGACATGGCCTTGCCACGGCCTACTATCTCGCCAAGGAGCACGGCATCACCAACGTTGCGGTGCTGGAAAAGGGCTGGATCGGTGGCGGCAACACCGGGCGCAACACGACCATCGTGCGCTCCAACTACCTGTTCGACGAGAGCGCGCATCTGTATGAAAAGTCGCTGCAGCTCTTCGAGCGCCTGTCGCAGGACCTCAACTACAACATCATGATGAGCCAGCGCGGCGTGATGAACCTCGCGCACAACCTGCATGACGTTCGCGAATCCAGGCGCCGCGTCTACGCGAACAAGCTGAACGGCGTTGACGCGGAGTGGCTGGAGCCGGACGAGGTGAAGGCCTTCTGCCCGATCATCGATATCTCCAAGGACGCGCGCTACCCGGTCATGGGCGCAACGCTGCAGAAGCGCGCCGGTGTCGCCCGCCACGATGCGGTCGCCTGGGGCTTTGCCCGCGGCGCGGACGATCGCGGTGTCGACATCATCCAGAACTGCGAAGTCACCGGCCTGCGGACGGAGAACGGCCGCATTATCGGCGTCGAGACGACCAAGGGCTTCATCGGTGCCAAGAAGGTCGGGTCGGTCGCGGCGGGCCACACGTCGGTCATTTGCGACATGGCCGGTTTCCGCGTGCCGCTGACGAGCCACCCGCTGCAGGCGCTGGTCTCCGAGCCGATCAAGCCGGTGCATCCTTGCGTCGTCATGTCGAACGCGGTGCACGTCTATGTCAGCCAGTCCGACAAGGGCGAGCTGGTCATCGGCGCGGGCATCGACGCCTACAATTCCTACGCCCAGCGCGGCTCCTTCCACATCATCGAAGGCCAGATGGGCGCGCTTTGCGAACTGTTTCCGATTTTCTCGCGCCTGCGCATGATGCGCTCCTGGGGCGGCATCGTGGACACGACGCCGGACGCCTCGGCGATCATCTCCAGGACGCCGGTGGAGAACTTCTTCATCAATTGCGGCTGGGGCACCGGCGGCTTCAAGGCAACGCCCGGTTCCGGCTGGGTTTTCGCCTACACGCTCGCCAAGGGCGAACCGCATCCGCTGAACGCAGCCTTCAACCTCGACCGTTTCGTGTCCGGCGCTCTCGTTGACGAGCACGGCGCGGCCGGCGTCGCGCACTAGGGGGACGAGATATGTTTCTGATCCAATGCCCCTATTGCGGGGAACGGCCCGAGACCGAATTTTCCTATGGCGGCGAAGCGCACATCGCGCGGCCCGAAAACCCGCAGGCGCTGAGCGACGAGGAATGGGCGCAGTTCCTGTTCATGCGTGAAAACGCCAAGGGCGCCTTCCGCGAACGCTGGGTCCACACCCACGGCTGCCGCCGCTTCTTCAACGTGCTGCGCAACACCGCCAGCCACGAGATTTACGCGGTCTACGAGATCGGCGCCGCGAAGCCCGATGCGCCGAGCCAGGCAGCGGCTGCACCGGCGAAATCCGAGAAGAAACCGGCCGCGAAGCGCAAGCCTGCTGCGGCGAAGGCGGCGGCAAAGCCTGCCGCAGCCAAGAAGCCGGCTGCGAAGAAGAGCGCAACCAGCAAACCTGCCGCGAAGAAGCCGGCCACGCGCAAGCGCGCAACGCCCGCGAAGAAGGAGAGCGGCGAATGACCGGCTCCAAGCGTCTGTCCAGTGGCGGCCGGATCGATCGGTCCCGCCCGCTCTGGTTCAAGTTCAACGGCAAGTCGTATCGCGGCTTTGAAGGCGACACGCTCGCCTCGGCCCTGATTGCCAATGGCGTGCACCTCGTTGCGCGTTCGATGAAGTATCACCGCCCGCGCGGCATCATGACCGCCGGCTCCGATGAGCCGAACGCCATGGTCCAGCTCGCCAAGGGCGCGCGCACCGAGCCCAACATCAAGGCCACGCAGATCCCGCTCTACGAGGGGCTGGAGGCTGCCAGCGTCAACGTCTTCCCGTCGGTGGAAAACGACGTCGGGTCGGTCAACTCGCTGCTCTCGCCGTTCATGACGGCGGGCTTCTATTACAAGACATTCATGCCGAGCCAGAAGTTCTGGGACAAGGTGGCCGAGCCGATGATCCGGCGCGCCGCAGGCTTCGGCAAGGCGCCGACCGAGCCGGACCCGGACGTCTACGATCACAAGCATGTCCACTGCGACGTGATGGTGGTTGGCGGCGGTGCCGCTGGCCTGTCAGCCGCGCGTGCAGCCGCCGCGACCGGTGCTCGCGTGATCCTTGCCGACGAGCAGGCCGCCTTCGGCGGATCGCTGCTGACGCTCGACCGCGACATTGACGGCAAGCCCGCTGCCGACTGGGTCGCCGATACCGTCAGCGAGCTGGAGAGCCACGACGCGGTTCGCCTGCTCAAGCGGACGACCGTCGCCGGTCTCTACGACCAGAACTATCTTGTTGCCATCGAGCAGCGCATCGACGACCTGACGCCGTCTTCGGTCGCCAACCCGCGCATGCGCGTCTGGCACATCCGGGCGAAGGAAGTGATCGTCGCGGCAGGGTCGCACGAGCGCCCGCTCGTCTTCGCCGACAACGACCGGCCCGGCACGATGCTTGCCAGCGCCGCGCTCACCTACATGAACCGCTACGGCGTGCTGCCCTGCGTCAAGCCCGTCATCATCACCAACAATGACTGGGCCTACGAGACTGCCCGCGCCTTCGTCGCGAACAAGGCCGAAGTCGTGGTCGCCGATACGCGCAAGTCGGTCGGCGAAGAGCTGCTGTCGGAGATGAAGGCGAGTGGTGTCGATGTCATCACCGGTGCGACCGTCACCGAGGTCGTCGGCAAGAAGCACATCAAGGCGGTGAAGATCGGCCCCGTCCAGGAAGACGGCACGGTTCTCGACGGCGAGGCACGTCGCATCGACTGCGACGGGCTCATCGTCTCCGGCGGCTACTCGGCAGCTGTTCATCTTTACTGCCACGTCGGCGGCAAACTGCGCTTCGACAATGAGCGCATGACCTTCATGCCCGCCGCCGAGCGCAAGGGCGTGACCTGCGTCGGCGGGTCGGCTGGCGACTTCGCGCTGTCAGCCGCAATGGATGCTGGCATCGCGGCAGGCCGCAACGCGGCCATTGCCTCCGGCTTCGCGGCGGGTGAGGCCCCCGCGCCCGTGCAGGTGACCGGCGACATCGAGAACGGCAACGTGGAACCGGCCTGGCTGCTGCCCTGCGGCAAGCCGATCAACCGCGTGAAGGCGAAGTTCTTCGTCGACTACCAGAACGACACCGGCGCTGCCGACATCGCGCTCGCTGTGCGCGAGGGCTTCGACAATGTCGAGCACATGAAGCGCTACACGCTGACCGGGTTTGGCACCGACCAGGGCAAGCTTGGCAACATCAACGGCCTTGCGATCCTCGCAGAACTGACCGGCCGAACCATCGAGGAGACCGGCACCACCACGTTCCGCCCGCCCTACACGCCGGTGACCTTCGGCGCGCTGGCCGGCCGCGATGCCGGTGACATGCTGGACCCGGTGCGCGTCACCAACATCCACGACTGGCACGTGTCCCACGGCGCGGAATTCGAGAATGTCGGCCAGTGGAAGCGCCCCTGGTACTACCCGCGGGATGGCGAGACGATGCACGAGGCGGTGGCGCGCGAGTGCCGCGCGGCGCGCACGGCTGTGACGTTGCTGGATGCCTCCACGCTCGGCAAGATTGACGTCAGCGGCAAGGATGCCGGCGAATTCCTCGACCGCGTCTACACCAACATGATGTTGAACCTGAAGGTCGGCTCCGTGCGCTACGGGCTGATGCTGA
This sequence comes from Tepidamorphus sp. 3E244, assembly GCF_046159835.1. Classification (NCBI taxonomy): domain Bacteria; kingdom Pseudomonadati; phylum Pseudomonadota; class Alphaproteobacteria; order Hyphomicrobiales; family Tepidamorphaceae; genus Tepidamorphus; species Tepidamorphus sp. 3E244. The sequence goes on from NZ_JBJXCY010000001.1 coordinate 526,020, forward strand.
AGGAAGACGGCATGGTCTATGACGACGGCACCGTGACCCGCATCGCCGAGGACCGCTTCCTCGCCACCACCACGACTGGCGGCGCGGCGGCGGTGTTCCAGAACCTGGAAGACTACCTCCAGACCGAATGGCCCGACCTCGACGTCTACCTGACCTCTGTCACCGAGCAATGGGCGACCGTCACCGTCTCCGGCCCCAAGGCCCGTGCGACGCTGGAACGCCTCACCGATGTCGAACTCGACCCTGAAACCTTCCCGTTCATGACCTACCGCGAGGGCGAGGTTGCGGGCCTGCCGGCACGCATCTTCCGCATATCGTTCACCGGCGAACTGTCCTTCGAAATCTCGGTCGCCTGGTATCACGGCCGCGCGCTGTGGGAATCGCTGATGGAAGCGGGCCGTGATTTCGGCATCACGCCATACGGCACCGAGACGATGCACGTGTTGCGCGCCGAGAAGGGCTTCATCATCGTCGGCCAGGAAACCGACGGCACCATGACCCCGATCGATCTCGGCATGAACTGGATCGTCTCCAAGAAGAAGCCGGACTTCATCGGCAAGCGCTCGCTGAGCCGCCCCGATACCGAGCGCGACGACCGCAAGCATCTCGTCGGCCTGCTGCCGGAGGATTCAAGCTACGTCGTGCCCGAAGGCGCGCAGCTGGTCGACAGCGCCGTGAAGCTGTCGGACGTGAAGCATTTCGATCCGCCCGGCCTCGACGGCGCGCCGATCTACGGTCGCGGCAGCCGTTCGCCGATCCCGATGCTCGGCCACGTCACGTCGAGCTACTGGTCCGACGCGATGGGCCGGTCCTTCGCGCTCGCCGTGGTCAAGCGTGGCCGCGAGCGCATGGGCGACACGATCTACGCGCCGTTGAACGATCGAACCATTGCCATGCGCATTGTCGATCCGGTCTTCTACGACAAGGAAGGAGCCCGCCGCGATGGCTGAGTCCCACGCCTATGAAGCGCACCGCGCGCGCGACGTGCGCCTGAGCCCGCTGGAGCCGATGGGCCACCGGCTGGTTGCCCTGTCGTCCGGCAAGAGCGTTGCAATTACCGAGAAGCCGTTCACGATCCAGATCGGCCTGCGCGGCAAGGCCGGCGACAGCGTCTTTTCCAAGGCGGTGAAGTCTGCCACCGGGGTGGCGCTGCCCGAGGATGCCTGTTCGGTGTCAAGCGCGGGCGACACAAGCATTCTCTGGCTCGGCCCGGATGAATGGCTCGTTGTTGCGCCCGATGCGGAAGACTCCGATCTCTTGTCAAAGCTGGAAAGCGGGCTGGAGACGGTGTCGTCGGCGGTCGTCGACCTCACCGGCAACCGCACGGTCATCGAACTGTCCGGTCCCCGTGCCCGCGACGTACTGGAAAAGGGCTGCCGGCTGGACCTGCACCCGGATGCGTTCCCCGTTGGCCGTGTCGCCGGCACCCTGATGGCGCACACGCAGCTGTTCCTGGAAAAGCTCTCCGGCGAGCCGGAAACCTTCCGCCTCTACGTGCGGGCATCGTTCGCACGCCACATGGCTGAATGGCTTCTCGACGCCATGGCCGAATTCACCGAAAGCGCCTGAGCAGATGGTCACGAGCCTCTTCGATCTCTTCAAGATCGGTGTGGGGCCATCCAGCTCCCACACCGTTGGCCCCATGAAGGCAGCGGTCCTGTTCACCCAGGAACTGGACACGCTGAACCTCACCGGCAGGATCGCGCGGGTGAAGACCGATCTCTTCGGCTCGCTGGCACTGACGGGCAAGGGGCACGCGACGGATGTCGCCGTGCTCGTCGGCCTGACAGGGCACGCGCCGGAGAAGGTCGATTCCGATGCCATTCCTGTGCTCGTGAACGACATTCGCGAGACAGGTGCGCTGAACCTTGGCGGCACCCATGTCATCGACTTCAACGAGGAAACGGACCTCGTCTTCAACTTCTCCGACCGCCTGACCCAGCATTCCAACGGGATGCGGTTCCAGGCCTTCGATGCTGACGGCGAGCGGCTGCACGAGCAGACGTTCTTCTCGGTCGGTGGCGGGTTCGTCGCGACGCTGGAGGAGTTCGAGGCGGATGCCCCGGCGACCGGCAACGTCCAGCTTCCCTATCCGTTTCGCTCCGCAAAGAAGCTTCTGGAAATCGGCGAGCAGGAAAAACTGACCATCGCCGAGATCATGTATGCCAACGAGCGTGCCTGGCGCGCCGACGATGATATCCGTACCGGCATCTTCGAGATCGCCGCCGTGATGGACCAGTGCATCGACCGGGGCTGCCACACCGACGGCATCCTGCCCGGCGGGCTGAACGTGCGCCGCCGCAGCCACGCGCTCTACCGCGAGCTTCAGGACAAGCCCGAACGCTGCAAGTCCGGCGGCCTGACCATTCTCGACTGGGTCAGCCTCTACGCGCTCGCCGTGAACGAGGAGAACGCCGCAGGCGGGCGCGTCGTCACCGCACCGACCAACGGTGCCGCCGGCATCATCCCCGCCGTGCTGCGCTACTACCGCCGTTTCGTGGAAGACGCGACCGACGAGGGCGTCGTCACCTTCATGCTGACGGCGGCCGCCATCGGCTCGCTGTACAAGATGAACGCTTCGATCTCCGCAGCCGAGGTCGGCTGCCAGGGCGAGGTGGGCGTTGCCTGCTCCATGGCCGCAGCCGGCCTGTGCGCCGTCATGGGCGGCACTAACGAGCAGATCGAGAATGCCGCCGAGATCGGCATGGAGCACAATCTGGGCCTCACCTGCGATCCCATCGGCGGGCTGGTGCAGGTGCCCTGCATCGAGCGCAACACCATGGGTGCGGTGAAGGCGATCAACGCCTCGCGGCTGGCACTGCGCGGTGACGGCATCCACGTCGTCTCGCTCGACAAGGTGATCCACACCATGCACCAGACGGGCCGCGACATGCAGGACAAGTACAAGGAAACCGCCCAGGGCGGCCTCGCGGTCAACATCGTCGAGTGTTGAGAGCGTCCGCCTCAGACGGACGCGGCAACGGCCAGCGCTGAGGTCAGGTCGCCATACCCGGTGAGCCTGCGTTCGAAGGCAAGCCCGAGGAATTTGGCGGCGTCCTTTGCCTTTTCCGTCAGGTCCGGATCGTCCGTCTGGGCGAGATAGACCAGCGTCTCGTAGTTCCCGAAATACATCTCCCGCAGTTCCGGGTGCCGGTCGAGCCCGAGCGGCTTGACCAGGAACGCCTCGAACTGGCGGGCGAGGAAATCGGTCATGTAGAACGCGGTCATGTCACGATCCTCGAGCGCGGCGAATTTCTCCATGCCTTGGTAGAACGCGAAGCAGTGCGGCCCGGCGATGCGCTCCACCCCGTGGCGTTCGCACACCTTGTCGAGGTCGCCCCCGGTGCCACAATCCGCATAGCCGATGAAGATGCGCTCATAGCCGTCCGCGCGCGCCTTGGTGATCGCCTCGTCAACGGCGGGCGCAATGCGTTCCGGGTGGTGATGGAAGTCCGCCGGCAGGCACGCCAGCGACAGGTGATCGAGCTTCAGGGACTCCATCACCGCCAGCGTTTCCCGCGCAATCATCCCGCAGGCAATGATGCGCACCGGTTCAGGTCTCGGTTTCATTGTATTCGCATAGCACAATTTGTTGGTTTTTTCTGCGTTGTTGGCCGGTTCGGCAGCTTCATCGACCGCGAAAAATATCCAAGCCGGCATATTTTCGCGGTTTCACAGGGCATTTTTATGCGACGTGAGAAAAAAATATCGAGTCGGTATTCGAATTGGCCGATTTGCCCGCCTTGCTTAATGGTTCATTAGAAAACCCTATAAATACTTAGGCTTGTCAGTTACCGGCAGATTTCAGAAGGAAAGCGCCATGTTCGGATTGGGTCGCAACGCCGACGCCACCGCCACGCTCGACGCATTTTCGCGTTCTCAGGCACTCATTGAATTTCATCCCGACGGCACGATCGTGAATGCCAACCGGAATTTCCTCGACGCGCTCGGCTACGAGCTCGAGGAGATTGCCGGCAAGCACCACCGCATGTTCGTCGATCCCGCGGAAGCGTCCAATCCGGAATACGCAGCTTTCTGGAACAAGCTCGCAGAGGGCGAGTTCATGGCCGGCGAATTCCGCCGAGTCGGCAAGGGCGGCAAGGAGATCTGGATCCAGGCCTCCTACAACCCGGTCGTGGGGCAGGGCGGCAAGGTCGTGAAGGTGGTCAAGATAGCCTCCGACGTGACCGCGACGAAGAAGCATTCCGCCGAGGTGGAAAGCCAGGTGAAGGCAATCGACCGTTCGCAGGCCGTGATCCGCTTCGACCTTGAAGGCAACATCCTCGACGCCAATCGCAACTTCCTTGCAACCGTCGGCTACAAGCGCGAAGAGATCGTCGGCCAGCATCACTCGATGTTCGTGGACGACAAGGAGCGCCGGTCGGAAGCCTACAAGGCATTCTGGGAATCGCTGCGCGCCGGCGAGTTCAAGTCGGGCGAGTTCCGCCGCATCGGCAAGGACGGCAACGAGATCTGGATCCAGGCCTCCTACAACCCGGTCATGGATGCAGACGGCAAGCCCGTCAGCGTCGTGAAGTTTGCCTCCGACATCACCGAGACGAAGCAGAAGAACGCCGAGCACGAGGGGCAGATCAAGGCGATCAGCCGGTCGCAGGCGGTCATCGAGTTCGACCTGGAAGGCAAGATCCTCACCGCCAACGAGAACTTCCTGAAGACGCTGGGCTATTCGCTCGACGATATCGTCGGCAAGCATCACCGCATGTTCGTGAACGCCGAGGAGCGCGAGAGCAACGAATACAAGATGTTCTGGAAGGCGCTGCGTGACGGCGAATTCCAGTCCGGCGAATATCGCCGCATTGCCCGCAACGGCAGCGACATCTGGATTCAGGCAACCTACAACCCGGTCCTCGGCGCCAGCGGCGAGCCGGTGAAGGTCGTCAAGTTCGCAACCGACATCACCGAGCGCAAGAAGCGAAACGCGGAATATGAAGGCCAGATCGACGCCATCAACCGCTCGCAGGCCGTGATCCACTTCGATCTCGACGGTGTCGTTCTCGATGCCAACGAGAATTTCCGCAAGGTGATGGGCTTCCGCCTCGACGACATCGTCGGGCGCCACCACTCCATGTTCGTCGACAAGGCTGAAGCGACGTCCCCGGAATACAAGGAGTTCTGGGCAAAACTGCGCAGTGGCCAGTTCCAGACCGGCGAATTCCACCGCAAGGGCCGCGAGGACAGGGACGTCTGGATTCAGGCTTCCTACAACCCGATCTTCGATTCCGAAGGCAAGCCCTTCAAGGTCATCAAGTTCGCCACCGATACGACCGAGGAAGTGCTGGAGCGCCAGAAGCGCGAACGCATGCAGGTCGAGTTCGAGGCGGTGCTGGGTGAAGTCGACCAGTCGGTCACCGAGACCATGGGCAAGGCCAATTCGGCCGTCGATGCCTCCAACGACGCCGCCACCAACGTCCAGTCGACGGCCGCCGCCACCGAAGAGCTCGTCGCCTCGATCGAGGAGATCAACCGTCAGCTCACCACGGCAGCGGAAGTCTCCAACCGGGCCGTCGAGAATGCGCTCGCCTCCACCGAGATCATGACGGGTCTGAACAACAGCGCCCAGAACATCGGCCAGGTCGTCGAACTCATCCAGAACGTCGCCGACCAGACCAACCTGCTGGCGCTCAACGCCACCATCGAGGCGGCACGTGCCGGTGAAGCCGGTCGCGGATTCGCGGTTGTCGCATCGGAAGTGAAGGGGCTGGCCAGCCAGACCTCCAAGGCGACCGAGGAGATCAGCAAGCAGATCGCGGGCATGCAGACCTCCACCGACAACGCGGTGACCTCGATCGACCAGATCAAGGGGGTCATCGAACAGATCAGCGAAATCACTGGTTCGATCACGGCAGCCGTCACCGAGCAGCTCACCGTGACGCGGGAAATCTCCGGCAACATGCAGACCTGTTCCGACGTGGTCGGCGTCATTGCCGAGAGCCTGCAGGGCATCTCCAGTTCCACGACGCAGATCGAGGCGGCCGCCCAGCGCGTGCGTGCTGCCTCCGTCGCGGCCTGACGCGCCACGACGCCCAGATAACGACCCAAGGAAAAAGGGCGCGGCCAGTGATGGCCGCGCCCTTGATCGTTTCAGGCTTATCACTTGAAAAGCGAAATCATGCAGGCCCGCGGTTGTGGCGGCGCTCCACCAGCGACTTCGCGGTTTCCACGGCCACGGCGGCATCGCGGCAATAGGCGTCGGCACCGACGGCCTTGCCGAATTCCTCGTTCAGCGGCGCACCGCCGACGAGAACCACGTAGTCGTCGCGAATGCCCTTTTCCTTCATCGTGTCGATGACGACCTTCATGTAGGGCATGGTCGTGGTCAGCAGCGCTGACATGCCGAGAATGTCCGGCTGGTGCTCTTCGAGCGCTTCCAGGTACGCCTCGACCGGGTTGTTGATGCCCAGATCGATCACCTCGAAGCCCGCGCCTTCCATCATCATCGACACGAGGTTCTTGCCGATGTCGTGAATGTCGCCCTTTACGGTGCCGATGACCATCTTGCCGACCTTCGGTGCGCCGGTTTCCACCAGCAGCGGCCGCAGGATCGACATGCCGGACTTCATGGCATTGGCGCTGAGCAGCACCTCCGGAACGAAGAGAATGCCGTCGCGAAAATCCTCACCGACGATCCGCATCCCCTCGACCAGTGCCTTGGTCAGCACGTCGTAGGGCGCCCACTTGCGTTCCAGCAGAATATTGACGCCTTCCTCGATCTCTTCCTTGAGGCCGTCGTAAAGGTCGTCGTGCATCTGCTGCACGAGTTCGTCGTCGGGCAGTTCCGACAGGACGATATCGTCGTCTGACATCTCTGATTCACCGTCTGGCTGCGGTGCGCTGGGCAATCATGGCCGCGGCGTCACCTCTTTTGCAATCACTGCCCTATCCCGGATTCTCGCCATCCCGGATTTTCAGTGTGGAAATAATGCTTTCCATCCATTCTCGGAGTGATCCCGCCGCGACGCAACACTGCTTTTTTGCGACATCGCCACCTGTCGTTCGTGTCGCGGCCAGCATATCCGCCGTCGCGAGCGCGACGAAATACGCCTCAACCCGGAGATACGCTTCCCCCAGATGACGGCAGGCGCGGCGCTTGCTGTCGAAAAAGGTTTTACGGAGCCAACGGCGATGAGTGACGAGATGACCGATACGGCAGAAGCCGGCGCAGGGCGCCGCGGACGGCGCGGTAGCGGCGGCGCGGAAGCCCGCCGGGCCAAGCGGCAGAGCCGGGGCGCTGGCGTCTCGATGCCCTTCATCGACCGCAAGATCGGCGTGTTCAACGTCCTCACCGAGGAGGGCATGGAGATCATCGAGGCCAACTGCGACAAGATCCTCGAAGAGATCGGCATCGAGTTCCGCGACGATCCGGAAGCGCTCCAGATGTGGCGCGATGCGGGCGCTGACGTGCAGGGCGAGCGCGTGCGCTTTCCCAAGGGCCTCGTGCGCGACCTGCTGAAGACCGCGCCCGCCCAGTTCACCCAGTACGCCCGCAACCCGGCGCGCAACGTGGAAATCGGCGGCAACAACACGGTCTTCGCACCGGTCTACGGCCCGCCCTTCATCTCCAATCTCGACGAGGGCCGCCGCTACGCGACCATCGAGGATTTCCAGAACCTCGTGAAGCTCGCCTACATGGCGCCCGCGATGCACCATTCCGGCGGCACCGTCTGCGAGCCGGTCGACGTGCCGGTGAACAAGCGCCACCTCGACATGCTCTATGCGCACATGCGCCTGTCCGACAAACCCTACATGGGTTCGGTCACGCATCCCGAGCGCGCGCAGGACACGGTCAACCTCGCAGGGCTGATGTTCGGCGACGACTTCGTGCAGAACAACTGCGTCACGATCTCGCTCATCAACGCCAACTCGCCCATGACCTTCGACGACACCATGCTCGGTGCGCTCAAGGTCTATGCCCGCGCCGGACAGGCCACCGTCATTTCGCCGTTCATCCTCGCCGGTGCCATGAGCCCGGTCACGGTCGCCGGCACGCTGACGCAGGTTCTGGCGGAAGCCAGTGTCGGCATGGCGTTCACCCAGCTTTGCCGCCCGGGCGCACCGGTCGTCTTCGGCACCTTCGCAAGCTCGATCTCGATGCAGACGGGCGCGCCGACCTTCGGCACGCCGGAACCGGCGCTGGTGCTCTACGGTGCAGCCGCGCTCGCCCGCCGCCTCAACGTGCCGTTCCGCTCCGGCGGCTCGCTGTGCGCCTCCAAGACGCCGGACGCGCAGGCCGCCTACGAGAGCGTGCAGACCATGTGGCCGACGCTGATGGCCGGCACGAACTTTGTGCTGCACTCGGCCGGCTGGCTCGAAGGCGGCCTCGTCAGTTCGTATGAAAAGTTCGTCATGGACTGCGACCAGCTCGCCATGTTCCAGCGCTTCTCCGAGGGCATCGACCTCACCGAGAACGGGCAGGCCATGTCCGCCATCGAGGAAGTCGGCCCCGGCAACCACTATCTGGGCTGCGCCCACACGCAGGCGAACTTCGAGAATGCCTTCTACCGCTCGCCGCTGGCTGACAACGCGTCCTTCGAGCAGTGGGAAGCCGAAGGCAGCCTGCGCATCGAGGAGCGCGCCAACAAGCTCTACAAGCGCTGGCTGAACGAGTACGAGGCCCCCGAGATCGACCTCGGCGTCGACGAGGCGCTGAACGACTACATTAACCGGCGCAAGGCGGAGATGCCTGACGCCTTTGCCTGAAGCGGAGCGAAGGACCCGGTCTCGTCAGCGGCTTCGGTACGTAGCCGTGGGATGCGGGAAGCCTTCGGTCTGAAGGGCAAGCGGGAGAACTAGCGGCGGCTACCTTGCCGCCGCGATTGCCCGGCACGCCCGGTTCTGGTGAAGTCGCCCGCGAGATTCAATTCGGCGGGAAGGGCAGGCAATGACGAAACTGGCGCGGCGCGGCTGGGTGCCGGACAATTGCGAGGACGTGGTCCAGGCCTATGCCACGCAGACCGCGAGCGCGACCAGCCGGGCCATTGGCGCGCGGCTGGAAGAGCTTGCCGCTGACAACCGCCGCATCCACGAGCAGCGCTGCTTCAACCTCAACCCGGCCACCAACACCATGAACCCGCGCGCCGAGGCGATGCTCTCGGCGGGCATGGGCTCGCGCCCCTCGCTCGGCTATCCCGGCGACAAGTACGAGATGGGGCTGGAGGCGATCGAGGAAATCGAGGTCATCGCCGCCGAACTCTGCGCCGAGGTCTTCGGCGCGCAATATGCCGAAGTGCGCGTCTTCTCCGGTGCGATGTGCAACCTCTACGCCTTCATGGCGATCTGTTCGCCCGGTGACGCGATCATCGCGCCGTCGGCCTCCATCGGCGGTCACGTCACCCACCATCTGGCAGGCTGCGCCGGGCTCTACGGGCTGGACATCCACCACGCACCGGTCAACGCCGACGGCTACACGGTCGATCTCGAGGGCTTGCGCGATCTGGCTCGCAAGGTCTCGCCCAAGCTCATCACCATCGGCGGCAGCCTCAACCTGTTTGCGCACCCCGTTGCCGACATTCGCGCGATTGCCGACGAGGTCGGCGCGCGGGTGCTGTTCGATGCCGCCCACCAGTGCGGGATCATTGCCGGGCGCGCCTGGCCCAATCCGCTGGCCGAGGGTGCCGACCTCATTACTATGAGCACCTACAAGAGCCTTGGCGGGCCGGCTGGTGGGCTGATCGTCACCAGTGACGCGGGCCTTGCCGAGAAGCTGGACGCCATCGCCTTTCCCGGCATGACCGCGAATTTCGATGCGGGTCGTGTCGCGGCACTGGCCATCACCATGCTGGACTGGCGCGAGCACGGCGAGGCCTATGCCACGCGGATGCTGGACCTTGCGTCATCTCTGGCAAAGGCGATGGAAGACGCCGGCCTGCCGGTCTTCACGACATCGCGCGGGGCCACGTCCTCGCACCAGTTCGCGGTGGATGCCGTCCGGTTCGGCGGCGGGCAGGCGGCCTCCAAGACCTTGCGCAAGGCGGGCTTCCTCGCCTGCGGCATCGGCCTGCCGCTGGCCCCCGTCGAGGGGGACATGAACGGGTTGCGCATCGGCACGCCGGAACTGGCCCGCTGGGGCATGGAAGTGGGCGACATGCCGCGCCTTGCCGATCTTGTGATGCGGGCATTGAAAGCGAACGATCCCGGCGGACTGGCCGAGGAGGTCGCAGACTGGCGCGCGACATTCGACAGGCTGCATTTCGTGATGGACGAAGCCTGAGGTGGCGCAAAGCCCGCTCCGCGACATCGAATCCGCACTTCGCCAAAGCGGGCTGATCCTGCGTGGCGGCTTCGATATTGGGGAGAGCGAGCGTGACCTGTTTCCCGAAGCACCGGGCGGGCAACGACCCCGCGCGATTGCGCTGATCGGGGCAGCGGGCGGCAGCTTCTGGAATGCCTTCAGCGCGTGGATGGCCGCCGATCCGGCGCGCCCGGCATTCGCTGACCCGTTGGATGCCTGGACCCGCGAAATCGTGACGCCACTGGCTGATGCGTCCGGCGCGCGGGCGATCTACCCGTTCGAACCGCCGTGGCAGCCGTTCCAGCGCTGGGCGCAGGCGGCTGAACCTGTGCATCCGTCGCCCGTCGGCATCTTCATTCACCCGGACTACGGCCTGTGGCACGCCTACCGCGCGGCGCTGGTCTACGCGATGCCGCTTGGATTTGCCGCGCCTGATCCGCAACCATCGCCTTGCGAGACGTGCGCGGACAAGCCATGCCTGAGCGGCTGCCCCGCCGGCGCGTTTTCGGCCGATGGATATGATCTGGCGACCTGCGCGGGCCATCTCGCGGCGCCGGAAAGCCGTGACTGCCATCTCGTCGGTTGCCGCGCGCGCGATGCCTGCCCGGTTGGACGGGACTACCGCTACGGCGAGGTGCAGCGGCGCTTCCACATGGCAGCCTTCATCCGCGCCCGCGGCGTCGAGCCGGTGGCAGGAGGCTAGGCAGGTGGTCAGCTCCGGCGGCGCCGCGCGCGCCGCGCTTTGCCGGCTGCTTCCGCACCCTCGTTGGGCGGTGCCTGCAATGGCCCGATTTCGCTGATGACGGCATCCTGCGTCGGGCGATCACCTGCGGTGTGGCTGTCGAGCGCCTCGCGCATGGCCTTGAGGTGTTCGACCGCCGTGCCGCAGCAGCCGCCGACAATCCGCGCACCGGAATCGATCGCCATGTGGGCATAGCGCGCCATCAGGTCCGGCGTGCCGGTATATTCCACCTTGTCGCCCTTCACCTGAGGAATGCCGCAATTGGCCTTGGCGACGATCATCGGCGCGATGCCGCTCTTCGCCGCTTCCATGGACAGCACGCTGACCAGCAGGTCGGACGCGCCGACGCCGCAATTCGCGCCGATGGCAATCGGCTTGCGCTCGAAGGAGTTTGCGAGTTCCACCAGCCCTTCCGGCTTGATCCCCATCATCGTGCGGCCCGCCGTGTCGAAGCTTGCGGTGAAGACGTAGGGCATGTCGTGGGCAATCGCCGCGGTGACGGCGGCGCGGATTTCCTCCGCAGCCGACATGGTCTCGATCCACACCACGTCGATGCCGCCGGCCTTCAGGCCGTCGATCTGCTCCTTGAAGACCTCGACCGCCTGCTCCTCGGTGAGAGGGCCAAGCGGCGCGAACAGGTCGCCCGTTGGGCCGACGGAGCCGGCGACGACAATCGGGCGGTCCACGGCTTCGGCTTCCACGCGGGCGAGTTCGGCGCCCTTCTTGTTCAGCGTGTAAACCTGGTCCTGCATGTTGTGCAGCATCAGGCGGCGCGCGTTGCAGCCGAAGGTGTTGGTCAGGATGATGTCGGACCCGGCCTCGACGAAGCGGCGATGCAGCTCGCGAATGCGGTCGGGATGTTCTTCCAGCCACATCTCCGGTGCGTCGCCGGAGGTCAGTCCCATCTCGAAGAGATTGGTGCCTGTCGCGCCGTCGGCGAGCAGCACGCCCTTGTCTTCCAGCAGTTGTGCGAGGTCGGCCATGTCACGTTCTCCTGCGCCCGCGTCGTGCGCGAGGCTGGGTGATGGAACAAGTTTGCCAGCCCGGTCAATCCCCGCCGTGACGCGCTGCCGCCAGAGCGTCGCATTCGCGGCACACGCTGTCGTCTCAAAGACAACGAACCGGCGGCGCTGGTTCATCATTTGGCGAGATCAGCAACGCTTTCCCGCATGAGACTGGGCCGATGGCGCAACGCATCGTTCTTTACTGGCGCGATATCCCCGCGCAGGTGATCGTCCGAAAGGGGCGCACCAATGCCAAGCGCGAGCTGCCCGAACGCTTCGGCGTGGCGATCGACGCCTGTGCCATGCGCGTCGGCGCAAAGGACTCCGACGCCTATCTCGCCGAGTGGCGCAAGGGCGACGCGGAAGAGGTTGGCGACGATCTGGAAGCCGAGGCGCAGTCCGCGCACGACGCACTGGATGCCGAGTACGACCGCGAAACCATCAAGCGGCTCGTCGCCGCCGACGGTTGGAACCGCTGACATGGCCGCCAAGACAACACAGACCGCCTACGAGCCGGCGGGCGTCTCGCGCGTTCGCCGCGCCCGCTCCGCCTACACGATCCGCCTGTGGTCGGTGCGCAATTCGCGCCTGCTGGAGTGGTTCTACTCCCGCTTCGCCGATGCACTTCTCGGCCTGCATTGGTTCTGGAAGGCGGTTGGCTACAAGCGCGCCGAACCGCCGGTGAAGGCCATCGAGCGCGTCTCCAAGAAGTTCCTGTTCGATTGCCGCATGTGCGGCCAGTGCGCGCTGTCGTCGACCGGCATGTCCTGTCCGATGAATTGCCCCAAGGGCCTGCGCAACGGGCCCTGCGGCGGCGTGCGTGCCAACGGCCACTGCGAGGTCGAGCCGGACATGCCCTGCGTCTGGGTGCAGGCGTGGGAGGGTTCGCGGCGCATGAAGGGCGGCGATGCCATCTTCGACGTGCAGAAGCCCGTCGACAATGCGCTGTGGAACACCTCGTCCTGGTTGCGCGTCACCGCCCAGAAGGCTGCCGAACGCGAAAAGGCGGAGGACGTGGCATGAGCGCAGGTCTCAACCCCGATGATGTGATCCCGGGCAACCCGGAAGCACCGCTGCCGGACCTGCCGGGCCATTCCTCGCGCGGGCGGTTGGAGCGCATCCTGCGGCGCGGCGAGTTTGCCGTGACCGCCGAACTGAACCCGCCCGATTCCGCCGACCCGGAAGAGGTCTACGAGCGCGCCCAGATCTTCGAGGGCTGGGTCGACGGCCTCAACGCGACGGACGGGTCCGGTGCCAACTGCCACATGTCGTCGGTCGGCATCTGCGCGCTGCTGACGCGCATGGGCTACGCGCCGATCATGCAGATTTCCTGCCGGGACCGGAACCGCATCGCCATCCAGGGAGACGTGCTGGGCGCATCCGCCATGGGCGTTGCCAACATCCTGTGCCTGACCGGTGACGGCGTGCAGGCCGGCGATCAGCCGGGCGCGAAGCCTGTCTTCGACTTCGACTGCATGTCGCTTCTGGAAACGATCCGCACCATGCGCGATGAGGCGAAATTCCTCTCCGGCCGCAAGCTGACGGTGCCGCCGCGTGTCTTTCTGGGCGGGGCCATCAACCCCTTCGCGCCGCCTTATGAGTTCCGTCCCTACCGGCTGATGAAGAAGATCGCCGCGGGTGCGCAGTTCGTCCAGAGTCAGTATTGTTTCGACGTTCCGATGCTGAAGTCCTATCTAGACAAGGTGCGGGACCTCGGCCTCGACGAGAAATGCTTCATCCTCGTCGGCGTCGGCCCGCTGGCGTCGGCCCGCACCGCGCGCTGGATCCGCACCAACGTTCCCGGCATCCACATTCCGGATTCGATCATCGAGCGGCTGGAAGGCGCGCAGGACCAGAAGAAGGAAGGTGCCAACATCTGCATCGAGATCATGCAGGAGGTTAAGGAGATGGCGGGTGTCTCCGGCGTGCATGTCATGGCATACCGGCAGGAAGAACACGTCGCCGAGATCGTCGAGCGGTCCGGCGTGCTGAAAGACCGCCGTCCGTGGCGCAAGGAAGTGCGCCCCTCCGACGCCATGGTCGCCGAGCGCCTCGTGGAAATCCTCGACGAGGCAGACGCGCTGCCGGATTCGCTGGAACAGTTTTCAGAAAGCGCGGGGATCTGAGCCCGCTACCAAACCGAAATGCTTCGGATAGGAACTATCCGGTTCCCGTTCTTGAACCTTCACCCAGTCACCCAAAGAGACGGATCACATGACCCGCACCATCGTCGCCTCCGCCACCCGGGAAATCGTCATCGGCTTCGACCAGCCGTTCTGCGTCATTGGCGAACGCATCAACCCCACCGGCCGCAAGAAGCTCGCCGCCGAGATGGTGGAAGGCAATTTCGACACCGTGAAGAAGGACGCGCTGGAGCAGGTCGCGGCCGGCGCCACGATGCTCGACGTGAACGCGGGCGTCACCGCCGTCGACCCCAACACCACCGAGCCGCCGCTTCTCGTGCAGACGCTGGAGATCGTGCAGGAACTCGTCGATGTTCCGCTGTCGATCGATTCCTCCGTCACTGCGGCAATCGAGGCTGGGCTCAAGGTCGCCAAGGGCCGCCCGCTGGTGAACTCGGTCACCGGCGAAGAGGAAAAGCTCGAGGCCATCCTCCCGCTCATCAAGAAGTACAACGTGCCGGTCGTCGCCATCTCCAACGACGAGACCGGTATCTCCGAGGACCCCGACGTACGGTTCGAAGTCGCCAAGAAGATCGTGCAGCACGCCGCCGACTACGGCATCCCAGCCCACGACATCGTGGTCGATCCGCTCGTCATGCCGATTGGCGCCATGGGCACCGCCGGCAAGCAGGTCTTCGCGCTGCTGCGCCGCCTGCGCGACGAGTTGAAGGTCAACACCACCTGCGGCCTGTCCAACATCTCGTTTGGTTTGCCGCATCGCCACGGCATCAATGCCGGCTTCATCCCGATGGTGATCGGTGCGGGCATGACCAGCGCCATCATGAACCCCTGCCGCCCGCAGGAAATGGAGATGGTGCGCGCCGCCAACGTGCTGAACGGCACCGACCCGAACTGCATGACGTGGATCAAGACATACAAGGACCACACGCCGAGCGCAGGCGGCACGGCAACCGCCGCGCCGGTTGAAGCCGGGGCAAGCGGTGGCCGCCGTCGTGGCGGACGCGACGCGAGACGGGCGCGGGGTTGATCAAGCGAATGGCACCCCGCAAAAAGTCGCGTCTATCCAAGGATATGCAGAGCGTCGCGACGCTCGCACCGTTGGTCTTCTCCGCCCGTGTCATGGAGGCGGCGACCGGCAATGATGCGCGCGGGGCGGCCTTCGACCTCGCGCGCTACGGAGCGGAGAAGATGACGAGCTTCTGGTTGTCGGGTGCTGCCATGCAGCTGGAAACCATGAACCAGTGGCAGCGCATGTGGTTCGATGCGGCGTCGGGCAAGACGTCCGACCCCGTGCGCAGCGCCCAGGACATCGCCGCCGCCGGCATCGCCCCCATCCGAAAGCAGGTCCGCAAGAACAACACGGCCATCAACCGGCGAAAGAAGAAGCGTTGAGCCAAGACCACCTCGTCCTCTTCATGCCGTCGGGAAAGCGCGGGCGCTTTGCACCCGGCACCCCGGTGCTCGAGGCCGCGCGCTCGCTCGGCGTCTATATCGAGAGCGTTTGCGGGGGCAGGGGCATCTGCGGGCGCTGCCAGGTGGAGCAGCAGACCGGCGAGTTCGCCAAGCACGGCATCACCTCGAAGGCCGAGAACCTCAGCGGCATCAACGAGGTCGAGCAGCGCTATGCCGACAAGCGCACGCTGCCTGCCGAACGCCGCCTCTCCTGCCAGGCGAAGGTCGAGGGCGATCTCGTCATCGACGTGCCGCAGGACGTCCAGGTCAACCGGCAGGTGGTGCGCAAGCGCGCCGAGACGCGCACCATCGAGCGCAATCCGGCGACGCAGCTCTGCTTCGTCGAGGTCGAGCAACCGGACATGGAAAAGCCGCTCGGCGATCTCGATCACGTGTTCCAGGCACTGCAGGCCGAATGGGGATTTGAAAACCTGCGCGCCGACTTCCACGTGCTGGCGCAAGTGCAGGAGGTGCTGCGCGAGGGCAACTGGCAGGTGACTTGTGCTGTCCACGACGATGGCACCGGACCGCAGGTCGTCGCGATCTGGCCCGGACTGCACAACGAGGGTTACGGCCTCGCAGTCGACATCGGCTCCACCACCATCGCGGCACATCTCGTGTCGCTGCTGTCAGGCCGAGTGGTGGCATCGTCGGGCACCAGCAACCCGCAGATCCGCTTTGGCGAAGACCTGATGAGCCGCGTCTCCTACGTGATGATGAACCCAGACGGGCGCGAGGCCATGACCAAGGCCGTGCGCGAGGCCATCAATACGCTGATCGGGCGGCTGGCATCGGAAGGCGGCATCGACCGCAGCGACATTCTCGAAGGTGTCTTCGTCGGCAACCCGGTGATGCACCACCTGTTCATGGGCATCAATCCGGTGGAACTTGGCGGCGCACCCTTCGCGCTGGCCGTTTCCGGCGCGCAGCACTGCACCGCCAACGACCTGAACCTGACGATGAACCGAGGCGCGCGCGTCTACGTGCTGCCCTGCATCGCGGGCCATGTGGGCGCGGATGCAGCTGCCGTCGCGCTGTCGGAAGCACCGCAGAAATCGCCCGAGATGACGCTTGTCGTCGATGTCGGCACCAATGCCGAAATCGTGCTCGGCAACAAGGAGCGCGTGGTGGCGGCCAGTTCGCCCACGGGGCCGGCCTTCGAGGGCGCGGAGATTTCCTGCGGCCAGCGCGCAGCCCCCGGTGCCATCGAGCGCGTGCGCATCGATCCGGAAACGCTGGAGCCGCGGATTCGCGTCATCGGTTGCGACAAGTGGTCGAACGAGGACGGCTTTGCGGAGGAAGTCGAGTCAGTCGGCGTCACCGGCGTCTGCGGCTCGGGCATCATCGAGGTCATCGCCGAGATGTTCCTCGCTGGCATCATCTCCGAGGACGGCGTCATCGACGGCTCGCTGGCGGAGCGATCCTCGCGCATCGTCGCGGAGGGGCGCACCTTCTCCTACCTGCTCTGGGACGAACGTGTCGCGCTGAAGATCACTCAAAACGATGTGCGCGCCATCCAGCTTGCCAAGGCCGCGCTCTATGCGGGCGTCCGCCTGCTGATGGACAAGCTCGGCATCGAGCAGGTCGACCGCATCCGCCTTGCCGGTGCCTTCGGCAGCTTCATCGATCCGAAATACGCGATGGTGCTGGGTCTGATCCCCGACTGTGATCTGGAGAAGGTCGCAGCCGTCGGCAACGCCGCCGGCACCGGTGCGCGCATGGCGCTGCTGAACGTCGACCACCGCCGCGAGGTGGAGGCGCTGGTGCGCAACATTGAGAAGATTGAGACGGCGCTGGAGAAGAAGTTCCAGGAGCACTTCGTCAACGCCATGGCCCTGCCCAACAAGACCGAAGGCTTCCCGAACCTTGCCAGGTCAGTGCAGCTTCCTGCCCGCAAGGCGCTGGGTGGTGGTGATGGCGCGGACGGCGAGGGCCGCCGCCGCAGGCGCGGTGGCCGCGCGCGGGGCTAGCGAGCGTCGCCCGGCGAGGACGTCTCCCCATCTCCTGACGGCTGAGGATCGGGCACGATCAGCACGCCGAACCGCCCCAGGATGGAACCGTACATCATGTAAAGGCCCGTGGTCGCACGATCCTTCACGTGGGGATCCTGATCCATGCGGAGGTAAGGTGTCAGTAGAAGCGTGACCATCCAGGGGAAGGCCCCCAAAAACCAGAATACGAGCACGAAGACAACGAACAATGGCAGTGCCAGTATCAGCAGTGGCCTGAAGAAAATCGATCCGAGGCCAAGTCAGGGCAGCGCAGAAAAGCCAGCCCGAAATCCTCATGATCTGCCTGTGCCGGCTCTCCGTCACGAGATACTCGCAATCCTCCTAGCGCGGGGCCATGCCCCGGATGCGTTCGGAACGACGCCGCAGCAGTTCGACCGTCGTCAGCAAGGCAATCGAGATCGCCACGAGGATCGTCGCCACGGCGAGGATCGTCGGCGAAATCTGCTCGCGGATGCCCGACCACATCTGGCGCGGGATGGTGCGCTGCTCGACATCGGCGAGGAACAGCACCGTCACGATTTCATCGAGCGAGGTGACGAAGGCAAACAGCGCACCCGAGATCATGCCCGGAAGGATCAGCGGCATGATGATCTGGCGGAACGTGGTCCACCCGTCGGCACCGAGGCTCTGCGCGGCACGGATCAGGCTGCGGTCGAAGCCCACCAGCGTCGCCGTCACCGTGATGATGACGAAGGGAATGCCGAGCGTGGCATGGGCCAGGATGATGCCGAGATAGGTCTTCGCAAGGCCGATGTCGGAGTAGAAGAAGAACATGCCCGTCGCGGTGATGACGAGCGGAACGATCATCGGCGAGATCAGCAGGCTGGTGATCGCCGAGCGGAACGGCATTTCCGGGCGCGACAGGCCGAGCGCTGCCAGCGTGCCGAGCGCGGTGGCGATGATCGTCGCGCAGATCGCCACGAAGAACGAGTTGCGCATGGCACGAATCCATTGCGCGTTGTTCCACATGTCCGCCCACCAGCTGCCGTCCATCTGCGCGTCCGGCGCGGCCATGCCGTTGCGCACGATGTCGGCGTACCAGCGGCCCGAGAAGGCATCCGGGTCGAACGACAGCATGCCGTCGGTGAAGGTGAAGTACGGTTCCGCGTTGAACGACAGCGGCACGATGATGAGGATCGGCGCGATCAGGAACAGGAAGATGCAGAAGCAGATGAACAGGTAGGTGTAGTGCCATATCCGTTCCAGCGGGGAGGCGTATTCGGGCAGTTTCATGGTCTGTGCCTCCTCAACCGAACTTCAGGTTGTCGACGCCGATCAGGCGATTGTAGAGCCAGTAGAGCACCAGCACGCTGGCGAGCAGGATGCCGCCGAGTGCTGCCGCAAGGCTCCAGTTGAGCGAGCTCTGCATGTGGAAGGCGATGAGGTTGGAGATCATCTGGCCGTCCTGCCCGCCAACGAGGGCCGGCGTGATGTAGAAGCCGATGGACAGGATGAAGACAAGCAGCGTGCCCGCCGCGATCCCCGGCACCGTCTGCGGGAAATAGACCCGGCGGAAGGCGGTGAAGCTGTTGGCGCCAAGCGAGCGGGCAGCGCGCATCAGGCTCGGCGGGATGGTCTTCATCACCGAGTAGAGCGGCAGGATCATGAACGGCAGCAGGATGTGCGTCATGGCGATGATGGTGCCGGTCTGGTTGTAGATCAGCTGCGCGCGGTTTTCGTCGGCAACCAGCCCCACCGTGACAAGAATGTCGTTGACCACGCCCTCGCTCTGCAGCATCGCGATCCACGCCGTCGTGCGCACCAGCAGCGATGTCCAGAATGGCAGCAGCACGAGGATCATCAGCAGGTTGGAGGTGCGAAGCGGCAGCACCGAGAGCAAATAGGAAACCGGGAACGCCAGCAGGAAGCACAGGAAGGTGATGAGCATCGACATCCAGAACGTGCGCATGAACAGCTTCACGTAGATCTGCTGGTAGTCGGCCTCCATCACGATCTCCCCCTCGGCATTGTAGCGTCGGTCGAGTGCGGACAGGTAGAACGCCGCCGTGTAGTCGTTGGAGACGCGCTTCAGGATCGCCCACAGTTCCGGGTTGTCCCAGTCCTTGTCGAGTTCGATCAGCTGTTCCTTGTAGGGCGGACCTTCGATCCGGTTGACCTTGCGCGCCGAAGACGTGAACAGGCTGCGGGAGCCGGGCAGATCATAGTTCACCCGGGTCGCGGCCTGGCCGATCGTGCGGTCCTCGCGCGCCTGCTTCAGGTCGGCGACCGCAATCGCGAAAATCTCTTCGCCCGGCACGCCTTCGCCGTCCCAGTCCTTCAGGGCTTCGGCGAGGTTGGGCAGGACCTTGGACACGGCCGGGTTGTGCAGGCTGCGATAGAGCATCTGCCCGATCGGAAATACGAAACCGATCAGCAGGAAGGCCACCAGCGGCGCAGTCAGCAGCAGCGCGCGGATCTTGGCCCGACGGGTCGTCTGGGCCAGCTTCTTCTTGAGTGGCGTGCCATCGGCCGCAATCAGCGGTCCGGTCATTGCGCCATCGGCGGTGAGGTCACTCATCCCGCACTGATCCCCCGATAGTGGTCCCCGTGAATGGGAGAGGCGCGAGGCCCGCGCCTCTCCCGGTGTTGTCGATGGTCAGGCGCTTACTGCGCCAGCCATGCGTTGAAGCGCTCGTTGAGCTGGTCCTGGTTGTCGGCCCAGAACTCGAAGTTGTTCTGCAGCGCGGTCTTCAGGTTCTCCGGAGCGGTGGGCATCTGCGGACCCATGTCGATCTTGCCGTCTTCGTACTTGCCGACGAGCGGGGCGGACGACTGACGGGCGGGGCCGTAGGCAATCCACTTGGCCTGGTCGGCAAGGCGCTGGGTGTCGGTCGAGAACTTCAGGAACTCGAGCGCAGCGTCCTTGTTGGGTGCACCCTTCGGGATGGCCCACAGGTCGATGTCCCAGATCTGGCCGTCCCAGACGATTTCGAACGGCTTGCTCTCGGCTGCGACCGCGTTGAAGATACGGCCGTTATAGGCGGTCGTCATGACCACTTCGCCGTCCGCCAGAAGCTGCGGCGGCTGGGCGCCGGCTTCCCACCACACAACGTCATTCTTGATGGTGTCGAGCTTGGCGAAGGCGCGTTCGATGCCTTCCGGCGTCTCGAGCATGGCATAGACATCACCCGGCGCAACGCCGTCGGCGATCAGGGCCATTTCGAGGTTGGCCTTGGGCGTCTTGCGCAGGCCGCGCTTGCCCGGGAAGCCTTCGAGGTCGAAGAAGTCGGCGAGCGTCGTCGGCTTGTTGTCGAGCTTGGTGGAGTCGTAGGCGTAGATGGTCGACCACACGATGGTCGCCACGGCGCATTCCACGATCGTGCCGGGAAGGAAGTCTTCCTCGGCCGGCGTGCCGTCGGGAGCCGGCGGCAGGATCGAGGCGTCGATGGGCTCGAAGATGCCTTCGTCGCAGCCGCGCACGGCGTCGGAAAGCTCGACGTCGATGAGGTCCCAGGTGACGTTGTCGGCTTCAACCTGCGCCTTCACCTCGGCGATGCCGCCGTTGTAGTCCTCGGACACGACATTGATGCCGGTCTTTGCGGTGAACGGCTTGTGGTAGGCCTCGACCTGGCTCTTCGTGTATGCACCGCCCCAAGAGACGACGGTGATGGAGTCCTGAGCCATCGCGGACGTGCCGAGCGTGGCAGCGACCGCAGCAGCGATGACTGTTTTCAATCCGGTTTTCATAGGTTCTTCTCTCCTCTGGTTGCGTTTCGTTGAGGCGCTGCCTCGGGCAGAAGTCCGCTCGAAACGCGGGGTCTTTCATGTGTCCGAAGCCGGACACGGCTTGCACGCCACCGCGTGCGTTGCCTCCTGATCGCTTGCCGCTCGAGTTCGCCGCGCGGCCGACGATTCCTGCTGGACGCCTCAGGCGTCCGCGCCGGGCGCATCCAGCGCGCGGCAGTCCTCGGCGCTCCAGCCCACGGTCACGTTGGTGCCGGGGTTTAGCGATGGGTGAGCGGCCGAGTTGGGTATCTTCACGATGAAGTCGTTGTGGCCGGCCACCTTCAGTCGCGTGCGGATGTGGTCGCCAAGATAGATGACCTCTTCCACGGTGCCGTCGAACGTGTTGTTGAACTTGCCGCCCTTCGGGTTGACGACGACGCGTTCCGGCCGCAGCGAGAGTGTGGTGGCCTCGCCCTTCTTGCCCTTGATGTTGATCGGCAGGGCATTGACCATTTCGCCCGTAGGCAGCTTCACGGTCACGGAGTCCGTACCGGTCTCCGTCACGTTGCCCGACAGCTTGTTGTTCTCGCCGATGAAGGCGGCGACGAACGCGTTGTCGGGCTTTTCATACAGCACCGCCGGCGGGGCCAGTTGCTGGATGATGCCGTCGTTGAAGACCGCGATGCGGTCGGACATCGTCAGCGCCTCGGACTGGTCGTGCGTCACGTAGACGACCGTGACGCCGAGGCTCTCGTGGATGTGCTTGATCTCGTACTGCATCTGCTCGCGCAGGTTCTTGTCGAGTGCGCCGAGCGGTTCGTCCATCAGCACCAGATCGGGATCGAAGACGAGGGCGCGGGCAACTGCCACGCGCTGCTGCTGGCCGCCCGAAAGCTGTGCCGGCATTCTGGCGCCGAAGGCACCGAGCTCGACCATGTCGAGCGCCCGCTTCACCTTCGCTTCCGTGTCCGCCTTGCTCATGCCGCGCACTTCCAGCGGGAAGGCGAGGTTTTCGGCGACCGTCATGTGCGGAAAGAGCGCGTAATTCTGAAACACCATGCCGATGCCCCGCTTGTGCGGCGGCACGTTGTTGATCGGCTTGCCCCCCAGCAGGATGTCGCCGTGGGTGGCGGTCTCGAAGCCCGCCAGCATCATCAGCGTTGTGGTCTTGCCGGAACCGGACGGTCCGAGCAGGGTGAGGAACTCACCACGCTGGATCGACAGGTTGAGATTTTTCACGACGAGCGTTTCGCCGTCGTAGCTCTTTTGAACATTGACGAATTCGACGAAGGCTTGGGACGTCCCAGACCCGTTTTCGCTCATCAACTATCCCCTCTCGGCGCGCAGGCGCGCACCGCCATATATCTCGGACGGTTCTCGGCCTTTCGGCTCGAACCGCGTGTCAAATCCTGACGGGGGCGGTGCGCATTTTGCGCGTGCCGTTCCGTCTGCTGTTCCCCGGGGCTTTCTGCCACCCTGTCTCTGGTCGCGGTCGTTACCGGTTGCCCGGCTCGACCGTCGCAGTGTCCGGCTTTGTTGCCGGCTGCACATTCCATGAGCGTACCCAATTCATGTGCAAGTGCAAGGCTATCGGGAGAAATCCGCCTCAAGTGTAAGTCACCCGACATTCGTTGGAACATATCCGACACGTTGATTTGCCTCACCCGCGACCTTCGTCGAACGCCCGGTGCAATGCGGCGATCCGGGTGTGGCGGGCGCTGTCGCATTCACGTCGCGTCGCGCCGCGGTTTTGTCGCAATCGGACCTAAAGGCCCGTGAAACCGGGTCCTATAGTCGGCGCAAACCGGACAGTCTGGAGTGGGACCCATGTCGAAATTTCCCGAAAAGGCGAATGTCATCATTGTCGGCCTCGGCGGTATCGTCGGGGCATCCGTCGCCCATCACCTGATCGAGCGCGGCTGGGACAACATCGTCGGCATCGACAAGTCGGCGATCCCGACCGACATCGGCTCCACGTCGCACGCATCCGACTTCTGCTACGCGACGAGCCACGATTTCCTGTCCTGCTGGACGACGATGTATTCCATCGACTTCTTCGAAAAGCGTGGTCGGTACGCCAAGGTCGGCGGACTTGAGGTCGCGCGCGTCGGCGACGATGCCCGCATGGACGAGATCAAGCGCAAGGTCGCATCCGGCAAGGCCTTCGGCACGCGCGCGGAACTCGTCGATCCGGCCTTCATCAAGGAGAAGTTCCCGCTCATCGAGCAGGACATGGTGCAGGGTGGGTTGTGGGACCCGGACGCGGGCCTCGTCGCGCCGCGCTCCCAGACGGTTGCCGGTGAACTGGTGGATGAAGCGGTCGCCAGCGGCAAACTTCAGGCCTTCGGCAACACGCCGGCTCAGGATCTCGTCATCGAGAACGGCCGCATCACCGGTGTCGTCACTCATCGCGGCACGATCCACGCCGACAAGGTTATCGTCTGCGCCGGCCTGTGGGGCCGCCTCATTTCGGAGATGGCGGGCGAAGACCTACCCGTTATGCCGGTCGACCACCCGCTGACCTTCTTCGGCCCCTATACCGAGTTCGAGGGCACCGGCAAGGACATCGGCTACGCGCTGCTGCGCGACCAGGGCAACTCCGCCTACATGCGCGACACCGGCGACCCGAAAACGCCCGAAGGCGGACAGATCGAGTGGGGCTACTACGAGGAGACCAACCCGCGCCTGTGCCACTCACGCGACATCCTCGAAAAGGAGGAGGCGCGCCTGTCTCCCTCTCAGCGCGACCTCGACATGGAGCAGATCATCGAGCCGCTTGAGCGCGCGATGGAGCTGACCCCGATCCTCGCCGAACTCGGCTACCGCGAGAGCCATTCCTTCAACGGCCTGCTGCAGGTCACCACCGACGGCGGCCCCTCCATCGGGCCGAGCCAGAAGGTGAAGGGTCTGTGGTACGCGGTCGCCATCTGGGTGAAGGACGCGCCCGGCATGGCGAAGCTGCTGGTCGACTGGATGACCGATGGCCGCACGGAGATTGACCATCACGCCATCGACTACGCCCGCTTCTACCCGCACCAGATGACCGAGGACTTCATCCACGACCGCTGCACCGAGACGGCGATGAAGATCTACAACCCGGCCGTTCATCCGCGCGAACCCTTCTCCAAGGGTCGCGACATCCGCCGCTCGCCGTTCTGGGAGCGCGAGAAGGAACTCGGCGGCTACTTCATGGAGCTTGGCGGCTGGGAGCGCGCCCACGGCTATGCCGCCAACGAGCACCTGCTGGAGAAGTACGGCAACCAGGTTCCCGAGCGCGCCAACGAATGGGACAGCCGCCACTTCTGGCGTGTCTCCAACGCCGAGCATCTGGAGATGACCGCCAATTGCGGCATCGTGAACCTGTCGCACTTCGCCATGTATGACGTCGAAGGCCCCGACCATGTCGCGCTGATAGAATATGTCTGCGCTGCCAAGATCGGCGGCGACAACATGGTGGGGAAGGGCATCTACACCCACTTCCTCGATGACGCCGGCATGGTGCGCGCCGACCTGACGGTCTTCCGCATGGCCGAGCGTTGCCGTGTCGTCGACGGTGCCGATGCCGGGCCGCGCGACTTCGACTACCTGCGCCGCACGGCGGACGAGAAGGGCTTCGACGTCACCGTGACCGACGTCACCGAGAAGTTCACCACCATCGGCATCTGGGGCCCCAATGCCCGCGAGACGCTGAAGAAGGTGGTGGAAGACCCCGCCGGCCTCGACCCGGAGAACTTCCCCTTCGCTGCGATCAAGCCGATCCGCATCGCGGGCAAGGACGTCAGCGCCTTCCGCATCTCCTATGTCGGCGAGCAGGGCTGGGAACTTCACATGAAGTACGAGGACGGCCTCGCCGTCTGGGATGCCTTGCGCGAAACCGGTGTCATGGCATTCGGCGTCGAGACCTATGCCAACTCCCGCCGTCTGGAAAAGTCGCTGCGCCTGCAGAACGCCGACCTGCTGACGGAGTACAACCTGTATGAAGCCGACCTCTCGCGGCCCAAGGTCAAGGAGGCCGACTTCCGCGGCAAGGCGAAGCACCAAGAATATCGCGAGCGCGAGCACCAGCCCGCCATGCTCTGCACGCTGGTGATGACCGACAACACGGACGCAAGTGGCGTCGCGCGCTATCCCGTCGGCATCATGCCGGTGCAGGACCCGGCAACCGGCAAGACGCTGGTCGATGAAATGGGCCGGCTCTCCTACACCACGTCCATCGCCTACGGCCCGACCATCGGCAAGAACATCGCCCTGGCCTACCTGCCGTGGAGCCATTGCAAGAAGGGTAACAAGCTTCAGGTCGAGTATTTCGGCGAGACCTTCCCCGTGGAAGTTGCAGCCGTCGGCTATGAGCCGCTCTACGATCCGGAGAACCTCAAGCCGCGTACCTGAGGCACGCTCAGGGACGCTTAGAGGTCATCCACCCCCGGCCGGGAAACCGGCCGGGGTTCTTGTTTCTGGTGCAGGCACCATGCGCAGCCGGGCATGCGGGATTTTTGCCGCCACGCACTGCCCAACAAACCCTCTGGCGCGGAAAAGGCCATTTCGTTAGTTTGGCGCACGCCGCCCCGGTTCGCGATGACGGCGCGATGACGGTTGCTGCTCGCTGGAGTACTCGTATTGGCGCACCGCAATTTCCAGTTCTTCCTGTTGCCGGAATTCACCATGTTGGCGGTCACCGGCGCCATAGACCTGCTTCGCATCGCCAATCGCGCCACCGGCGTGGACATGTATTCCTGGACGCTTGTCTCGCGCGACGGCGCGCCGGTGCAGGCTTCTTCCGGCATCAGCATCGCCGCCGACCGTGACCTGAAATCCGTCCAGCGCGACCTGATGAACGGCGAACAGCCCGACATCGCCTTTGTGTGCGGGGGTTTGCGCGTCGAGAACCACTGCTTCTCCGAACTCAAGGACTGGCTGCGCGGAGTCGCCCGTCGCGGGCGCGGCGTCGGCGGACTGTGCACGGGAGCGTGGGTGCTGGGTGCGGCGGGCCTGCTGGACGGCAAGCGCTGCTCCATCCACTGGGAAAACATCCCCGGCTTCTCGGAATGGTTCCCGGAGGCCGAGGTCGCGCCGCTGCTGTGCGAGGTGGACGGCAACGTCTACACCTCCGCCGGCGGAACGGCCTCGCTCGACCTGTTCCTCCACATCATCGAGCAGGACTTCGACGAGGAAACCGTCACCCGCGTCTGCGAGATGAGCCTCGTCGACCGGATGCGCGATATTCACGACCGCCAGCGCCTGCCACTCGGCGCGCGCGTCGGGCACCACGACAGCAAGCTGCTGAGCGTGGTCCAGCTGATGGAATCCAACCTCGCCGAACCTATCGCGCTGGAGGATATTTCCCACCGCGTCGGTTTGTCGCGACGTCACGTCGAGCGGCTTTTCCGGCTGTATCTGGGGCGCTCTCCGGCGCGATACTACCTTGAAATCCGGCTCGATCGCGCCCGCCACCTGCTGCGGCAGACGAGCCTGCCCGTCATCGAGATCGCCATTGCTTGCGGCTTCGTTTCCGCCTCGCACTTTTCAAAGTGCTACCGCGAGACGTATGGATGCTCGCCGCAGTCGGAACGGGCACGTCCCAAGCTCGGCGCATCCAAGAGCGCCCGCATGGCAGCTTCCTGAGCCACCGGACGAATTGATCGGAGCCAGACCATGTTGAAGCCGGGCGGGCAGGCAGCCGCAATCTACGAACGCTATCGCCGCGCGATTCTCGGCACGCTGATCGCGCTGCTGGCGGTCGGGCTGATCTTCGTCGGACCGGTCTATCCGGGGACGGATGACTTCCACGAGAACCTCGAAATCCTCGGCCTGACCCTGATCGTGACCGCGATTCTCGGGCGCATGTGGTGCACGCTCTATATCGGCGGGTCCAAGAACTCATCGCTGGTCACCGATGGGCCCTACAGCCTGAGCCGCAACCCGCTCTACGTGTTCTCGACCATCGGCGCTGCGGGCATTGGCGCGCAGATGGGTTCTGTCACGATGATGATCGGCGCTGCCGTTCTCTGCTACGTCGCCTTCATGTTGCTGATCCGCGTCGAGGAAGACCGGCTGTCCGAGGCGTTCGGCGAGACGTTTCAGCACTATATCCGCAGCACGCCGCGCTTCTTCCCGAAGTTCAGCGGCTACCGCGAACGCGAAACGGTGACCTTCAAGCCGCATTTGCTGCGCGCAACGCTTTTCGACGGGCTGGTGTTCTTCATCGCGCTTCCCGTCTTCGAGGTGCTGGAAGCCGCGCAGGATTCCGGGTTCATCCCGGTCCTGCTGCGCGTCTGGTAATCGTTAAGAAATTCCCCGTTTTTCGCCCCTGAAAATTTATTTTCGCCGTGGCGCTTTTGCCCCTTGCGTCAGGGTGCGAATTGCATCATTTACAGCGCGCCCAAAGTCGCACGTGCCCATCGGCGTCGGCACAAGGCGGGTCAGCCCCGCCGCTTCGTCCAGACCATCGGTTCGAAGCAAGACGTCCTCAAGCAACGACGGTGCGGGCTTTTTTGGTCTCTGCCGGCTGTTCCACCAGCCGGGGTCACTGAAGAGGCACACCATCCTTGCCTGGCAGTGCGGCGCGGCTCTCCGCTCCAATCCAAAGGCGCTCATACCGCTGACCTGCATGTCGCAGGCAGCGTCTTGAACCTGTTCTCGTGCGCATGCACGGGCAGGGACGGCGCGTCCACACCCGTCTCTGGCCGTTCTCGCGCAATCGGGAACATGCCCCCGCCGCAAAGCCGGTGGGCCAAGAACGATTGGAGACGGAACGATGGCGACGCAGCGTGTCATGGACTTCTTCGCAACCCGACGTCCCGAGGGCCCATGCCTGGTGGTCGACCTCGATGTCGTGCGCGAGAATTATTCGACCTACCGTCGGGCCCTGCCGGATTCGGCGATCTTCTATGCGGTGAAGGCCAACCCTGCGCCGGAAATCCTGCGCCTGCTGGCCGACATGGGTTCGAGCTTCGATACCGCGTCCGTGGTGGAGATCGAAATGGCACTGGATGCCGGCGCCACCCCCGACCGCATCTCCTACGGCAACACCATCAAGAAGGAGCGCGACATCGCGCGCGCCTACGAGCTGGGCGTTCGCCTGTTCGCGGTCGATGCCTTCGAGGAAGTCGAGAAGGTTGCCCGCGCAGCCCCCGGCGCGCGCGTCTTCTGCCGTGTGCTGACCGACGGCGAAGGCGCCGAATGGCCGCTGTCGCGCAAGTTCGGCTGCGCCCCGAAGATGGCCATCGACGTGCTGCAATACGCCCACTCGCTCGGCCTCGTCGCCACCGGCGTCTCCTTCCACGTCGGCTCCCAGATGACCGACACCAACGCATGGGACGCAGCGCTTGCCGATGCTTCCATGGTCTTCAAGGCCCTGGAATCGCGCGGCATTGTGCTGACGCTCGTCAACATGGGCGGCGGCTTCCCGACCCGTTACCTGAAGGACGTTCCGGCGGCTCAGGCCTACGGCGAATCCATCCACCGCGCGCTCGGCCGCCACTTCGGCAACCGTCTGCCCGCGACCATCATCGAGCCGGGTCGCGGCATGGTCGGCAACGCCGGCACCATCAAGGCCGAAGTCGTGCTCGTCTCCCGCAAGTCGGAAGACGACAACGTGCGCTGGGTCTATCTCGACATCGGCAAGTTCGGCGGCCTCGCCGAGACCATGGACGAGGCCATCCGCTACCCCTTCGTCACCCCGCGTGATGGCGAAGAAGCCGGCCCCTGCGTCGTCGCAGGCCCGACCTGCGACAGCGCCGACGTGCTCTACGAGAAGAAGCCCTACAACCTGCCGCTCTCGCTGACGGTCGGTGACGAGATCTTCATCGAGGCGACCGGCGCCTACACCACGACCTACGCTGCCGTGGCCTTCAACGGCTTCCCGCCCCTGAAGGCCTACGTCATCTAGTCATGGACACGTGGATCAAACCCGACCTGCCGCCCGTGAGGGTGACGATCGGTGCCGAATGCGCTGGCGATTTGCCAGCGCGCGAAGCCCTGCTCGATTCAGCCTTCGGTCCCGGCCGGTTCCGCAAGTCCAGCGAGAAGCTGCGGCGTGGCCGCTTTCCGGCCGAAGGCCTCGCCTTTACCGCCCGCGATGGTGATCGGGTGGTCGGCACCGTGCGGCTGTGGAACATCGCCGCCGGCACCGCAGGTGAAGCGCTGCTGCTCGGCCCGCTGGCGACCGACCCGTCGCTTCAGGGTCAGGGCATCGGCGGGCGGCTTATGGCCTATGCGATTTCCGAGGCAGCCCGCCTTGGCCACCGCGCCATCCTGCTGGTGGGCGATGCGCCCTACTACAACCGCTTCGGTTTCGAGCGGCGCTTCGCTCAGGGACTCTCCATGCCGGGTCCGCTCGAAGCCGACCGCTTCCTTGGCCTGGAACTGGTCGCAGGCAGCCTCGATGGCGCATCAGGCATGCTGCGCCCCACGGGCCGTCACGCCGCCATCGCACAGCGCAAGGCCGCTTGAGCCACACGCAATACGATAGATACCGGCGGCAAGCTGCCGCCGGTTCCTGCCTTCCGAATTTCACCGAAAACTTCGACGAACGTGACAGCGCCGCACGCGACATCGCGCGCGCTCGCGCGCAACTCACCGACCGGATTTTGGATTGATGGTCGGAGTGGCAGGATTCGAACCTGCGACCCCCTCGTCCCGAACGAGGTGCGCTACCAGACTGCGCCACACTCCGAAGTCTTTGCAAACACGGGCGCTGCGGCCCGGTGCGGACGGACTTATAACCACCACATGCGGTCGCCGCAAGGCATGTTTCCAAAGGAAACTCTGCGTGCTTCGCGCGGGCGCGGAACCCTTGCGGGGCCGCAGCCAAGCGGCTAGATACGTGGCCCGGCATTGGGGCGTCGCCAAGTGGTAAGGCACCGGTTTTTGGTATCGGCATTCGCAGGTTCGAATCCTGCCGCCCCAGCCAACCGCTCGGGCGAACAGGCGGCCTGATGTTTGGCCCGATATACCGGGCCTCGCTACCCTTTGCGTCTCAAAATCCCCGCGACGACCTTCGGCAGGGTCGACTTGCGGGCAAGTTTGGCCAATCACGTGACGTGAAGCGGTTTGCCGCTGCCGAACCGCAAAGGGAACCGTCACGTTCATGCCGACCTCGATCATCGCCCCGCTCTTCGTGCCCGCCAGCAGGCCGGACCGCTTCTCCAAGGCCGCTGCCTGCGGCACGGATGCCGTCATCCTCGATCTCGAAGATGCCGTCGGCCGCGAGGCCAAGGACACGGCGCGCGACGCGCTTGATCCAAGTTTCACCGACCTGCCGGTGATCGTGCGGGTGAACGCCGTCGGCACGCCGTGGCATGACGCCGACATCGCGGCGGTGCGCGACGCGGGATTTGCCGCCGTCATGCTGTCGAAGTCGGAAGACCCGGAAAGCGTTGCGAGCGTCGCTGAAGACGCAGCAATGCCTACCATTGCGCTGATCGAGACAGCTCTCGGACTTGCCAATGCCCGCGCCATTGCCGCGCTGAACGGGGTCACGCGGCTTGCCTTCGGCTCCATCGACTATTGCGCTGATCTCGGCTGCGCGCACGAGCGAAACATTCTCTTAGCAGCCCGCAGCGAGCTGGTGCTCGCCTCGCGCCTTGCCGGTATCGCCGCGCCCATCGACGGGGTGACGGCGCGGATCAACGATACCGACGAACTGGCCGCAGACACCGCCCACGCGCGCGACATCGGCATGACCGGTAAGCTGTGCATTCACCCGAAACAGATTGATGGCGTGAAGGCCGCCTTCATGCCCGGCGAGGGCGAGATCGAGTGGGCCAGACGGGTGCTGGCATCCGGTGACGGCGCGGCCTCCGTCAATGGCGAGATGGTCGATGAACCGGTGCGCATCCGCGCCCGCGCAATCCTCGCGCGCGCTGGCGCTGCGAACTAGGC
Source organism: Tepidamorphus sp. 3E244 (assembly GCF_046159835.1). Taxonomy (NCBI): domain Bacteria; kingdom Pseudomonadati; phylum Pseudomonadota; class Alphaproteobacteria; order Hyphomicrobiales; family Tepidamorphaceae; genus Tepidamorphus; species Tepidamorphus sp. 3E244. The sequence continues at coordinate 557,171 of NZ_JBJXCY010000001.1, forward strand.
AGCCCGACTTCAGGCCGCGACGATGGTCTCGAACAACCGCGTCTTGTCGGCCTCGCTGTCCGGCAGTCCCTCGAAGACAACCGCGCCGCGCTCGATCGCGTAGAAGCGCGACGTCACTTCCAGCGCGCGATGGACGTTCTGCTCGACCAGCAGGACCGACATGCCATCTGCCGACATCGCCTGGATGATCGAGACGATCTCGTCGACGATGAACGGCGCTAGCCCTTCGGTCGGCTCGTCGATCAGGACGAGCTTCGGCGCACCGACGAGCACGCGCGCAATCGCCAGCATCTGCTGTTCGCCGCCCGAAAGGGTGGTGCCCATCTGCTGGCGGCGCTCCCACAGCCGGGGGAAGCGCTCGTAGGCCTTCTCCAGCCGCTCGCGGCGCTCGGCAGCGCTGGCCGAAGGCGACTGGCGAAAGCCGAGCCGCATGTTCTCGTCGACGCTGAGGCCCGGAAAGATGCGCCGGTCCTCGGGAACGAGGCCGACGCCTGCATGACAGATCTTGTCCGTCTCCAGCCCCGAGATGGTTTCGCCCGCCAGTTCGATGCGGCCGGTATGAGGCTTGAGCCATCCGGCGATGGTCTTCAGCAGGGTCGTCTTGCCGACGCCGTTGCGCCCGAACAGAGAGACGACCTCGCCGGCCTCCACATGCAGGCTGATGCCGCGCAGGACATCGCCCAGCCCGTAGCGCGCGTGGACATTCTCGACGTTGAGGATGGTGTCAGGCATGACCGAGATAGGCCTCCTTGACCCGTGGATCGTTGCGTACCTCGTCCGGCGTGCCGTCGGCGATCTTGGCGCCCTGCGCCATGACGACGATCCGGTCCGACATGGACATGACGAGGCCGATATCGTGCTCCACCACCAGCACGGTGACGTCGCCGGCGAGCGAGCGGATGAGCTTTCCCACCGCCTGCGTGTCGCCATGCGACATGCCCTGGGTGGGTTCATCGAGCAGCAGCAGCTTCGGATGCGAGGCCATGGCGACGGCGATCTCCAGCCGGCGCTGATCGCCGTGGGAGAGATGCGCCACGTCGAGGTGGCGGGTGGGGCCGAGGTCGAAACGCTCGATCATGGTCTCGACCGCCCTGGCCGCTTCGCGGTTCGCGCGGACCGGGAAAAACCCTCGCAGCCGGCTTTCGTTGATCTGCGCGGCAAGGCGCAGGTTTTCTTCCACGCTCAGGTCGTTGAAGAGGTTCGTCGTCTGGAAGCAGCGCGCGAGGCCGGCGGCGGCCAACCGGTTGGGCGACCAGCGCGTGACGTCGCGCCCGGCGAGTTCGACGCGTCCGGTGGCCGGGCGCAGTGCGCCGCTGATGAGGTTGAAGAGCGTCGACTTGCCCGCACCGTTGGGACCGATCACCGACGTGATCGCGCCGGGCTGCACGTCGAAGCTGACATGGTCGACCGCCTTCAGGCCACCGAAGCTGATCGACAGGCCTTCCACCGCAAGGATCGGGGTCATGTCAGCGATCCTCCCTGCGCGGACGCTTCATCCACTGGGTCACCATGCCGAGAATGCCCTTGGGAAACGCGATGACGACGATGACGAAGAACACGCCGACGATGATGTGGTGATGCTCCGTGTAGCTGCTCAGCACCGAGCGCAGCATGGTCAGCAGGAAGCTGCCGAACAGCGCGCCGACGAGCGTGCCCATGCCGCCGATGATGACGGCGATAATGGCCCAGGCGGACGTCTGGAACGCCATCAGCTCGGGTGAGACGAAGCCGCGCAGCATGGGATAGAGCGCGCCGGAAAAGCCCGCCACCGCTGCCGCCATGACGTAGACCGCGAGCTTGTAGCGGAAGGTGTCGTAGCCGAGGAACCGCACCCGCGTCTCGTTGGCCTTTATCGCCGCCAGCACCCGCCCGTGCGGCAGGTCGACGACATAGGCGATTGCCGCGCACACAAGCGCGAAGGCTGCCAGCGTGAACAGGTAGAAGGCGAGGGGTTCGTCCGCGCCGAAGCTGTAGACGAGCAGGTCGATCTTGATGATCGGGATGCCGATGATGCCGTCGGACGCACCCAGCGCACGGGTGTTGTAGACTGACTTGGCGACCGCCTGCGCCAGCCCGAAGGTGATGAGCGCGAAGTAGACCCCGCGCGAGCGCACGGCGACCAGCCCGCCGATCAGCCCGGCGACGGCGCTGACGCCACTCGCTGCGAACGCCGCCAGCCAGAACGATGGCGCGACGTCCTTGAGGACGAGCGTCGAGACATAGGCCCCGATTCCGAAATAGAGCGCCTGTCCGAGCGTCAGCATGCCGGTGCGACCCAGCAGCAGGTCGACCGAAAGCGCCAGCCCGCCGAAGATCAGCGCTTCGGTGGCAAGCCGCAGGTAGAATTCGGCATCGCTCATCCACGCGAGCAGGCCGAAGGCCAGCGCCGCGACGAACAGGCCGATGGCGAGCAGCCGCGTGGCGGGAATGCCTTGGCGGCGTTCGGCTGGCGCAGCGGTGCCGGGTTCGGTTGAAAGATCAGCCATGACCGAACTTCCCGAACAGACCGGCCGGGCGCACCGCGAGGAAGATCACCATCAGTGTGAAGACGAACGGTTCCGTCCAGGCAGGCGATATCCAGACGCTGGAGACGGCCTGTATCTGTGTGATGAGAAGCCCTGCGAGGACTGCTCCCTTGATGGAGCCCAAGCCCCCGACGATGACGACCACGAAGGCCATGAAGATGAAGTCGCGGCCCATGGTGGGAAAGACCGAGTAGATCGGCGCGAGCAGGACGCCCGCAAGCCCGGCGAGCGCAACGCCGGTGCCGAAGGTGATCGCGTAGATGCGCTTCACCTTGATGCCCAGCGAGGAGGCCATGTCCGGGTCGTGGGCCGCGGCGCGCACCGTGGCGCCGAACTGCGTGCGGAACACGAACTGCCATACGGCGGCGATGATCAGCGTGCCGGCCACGATCAGGAACAGCCGGTAGTTGGGCACGATCACGCCGAGGATTTCGGTGACGCCGGAAATCGGCATCTCGATGCGCTGCGGGTTCGGGCCGAAGACGATCTTCAACAGGTCTTCCAGCACCATGCCGATGCCGAAGGTCAGCAGGAGCGTTCGCATGTGCCGCTCCTTGTCGTTGTAGACCCGCTGGATGAAGACGGTCTCCGTCAGCGCGCCGAGCGGAAACAGGAGCAGCGGCACGAGCAGCAGCAGCGCCCAGTACGAGACGCCGATGCCGGCAAGCGCCAGCCCGAGATAGGCCCCGATGGCGTAGAACTCGCCATGGGACATGTTGATGACGTCGAGCAGCCCGAAGATGATCGTCAGGCCGAGCGCCATCAGGATGACCGCGATGCCGATGGCAAGGCCGTTGACGACCTGCGGCGCGATCACGAACTGGATGAGATCGGTTAGCGGCATGCGGGACCCCTCAGGAGAAGGTCAGCCGCCGTGACGACGTCGCCACGGCGGCTGCGTGTTTCGCGTCAGAAGCGCTCGCAGCTGTCCTCGCCGACGATGTCGGCCCCGTCGATGCGATCGATCATGCCGAACTGACCGTCCTGGATCTGGACGATGTACATGTCGAGCACGGCCTGGTGGTCTTCGGCGCGCATGGTCTTGGAACCCTGCGGCGTGTCCCACTGAAGGCCTTCCATCGCCTTGCGCACGGCTTCCGTTTCGGTCGAACCCGCCTTTTCGACGGCAGCCTTGTAGAAGAACAGTACGCCATAGGAGTCCGTGCCGAAAAGGTCGGGCTTCTTGCCGTTCGCGGCCTCGAAAGCCTCCACGAAGGCCTTGTTCTCGGGCGTGTCGATGCCGGAGGAATAACCCACGCCGGTGACGAACCCGTTGGCCGCGGTGCCGAGCGCCTCGATGTTCTGGCCCGATACGGCGCCCGAAGCGCCGATCACTTTCAGGCCCTCGAGAAGCCCGAATTCCTGCATCTGGGTCAGGAGGCGGACGGTGTCGTTGCCCGCAGTCGCGGTGTACATCACGTCGGCACGAGCCGCGCGGATCTGGCCGAAATACTGCGAGTAGTCGTTGTTGCCGAGCGGCGCGAAGACTTCGCCCGCCGAGACGGCACCCTTGGATTCAGCTTCCGCCTTGAAGGCGGAGACGCTGGAGCGGCCCATTTCGTAATCCGGACCGACATAGAGCACGCGCGCTTCCTTGGTCTCGTTGGCAAGCCACACGGCAAGCGTCGCCGCCTGCATGTGCGCATTGGCACTCACGCGGAAGACGTTGGGCGAGCACTGGGCGCCGGTGATCGAGTCCGCATAGGACACGCTCGTTGTCGCGATGGCGTTGCTGCGCTCGGCCAGCTGTCCGACGGAAAGCGTCGCGGCGGAGTTCACAGTGCCGGTGATGAAGTTGACGCCGTTGGACGTGATGAGCTTTTCCGCCTTCTGCGTGGCAACCGCGGGGTTGGCCTCGGAGTCCTCGTAGATGAGATTCACCTGCCGGCCCATGATGCCGCCGGCCTCGTTGATCTCCTTGGCGGCCAGGTCGAGGCCCCAGCGGATCTGCTGGCCGATGCCGGCATAGGTGCCGGAGATCGGCGTCACCACGCCGATGTCGATGGTCTTGTCCTGCGCCACGGCGGGCGTGCCCAGGACCGTGCCGGCAAGCAATGCGCCTGCGGCGATTGATTTCATGTAGGTCATCTTCTTCCTCCCGGTGAGCAATTTCGCGTTGTTTGCGTTCGTTGCTGGCTTGCCGGTTGTCCGGCTTTCTTGTCCGCGCGCTCGCCATGGCGCGCGGTTGGTTCGCTCGGGCCTAGCTTGCGGTGGCCCGGGCGTGTGCGTGTCCTTCGCTGTCGAGTGCAAGGCCTTCGACGCCATCCTGCGTTTGCGTCCACACAAGGCGGATCGGCCGGTCCACGAAGGCCGGCCGCAGGAGGCGGATGGAAAAGCTGGTCGGTTCGCGGCCAAGCGCGTCATGCGCGCCGTTCATCAGCCGGAACGCGATCAGGGGTCCGTGGACGACGAGGTCGGGGTAGCCTTCCGCGTCGCGGGCATAGTCGCGGTCGTAATGGATGCGATGGGCGTTGTAGGTCAGTGCCGAGAAGCGGAAGAGCATCCGCGTGTCGGGCGTGAAGGTCTCCTCCGTCAGCACGCTGCCCGGCAGGTCCACCGGCGCTGCGGACACGCTGTCCTTGCGCGGGCCGAGATAGATGATGTTGGAGCTTTCGCTGACGCACAGCGTGCCGCCGCAGCGAAACTCCCGCTCAAGCCGCACGATCGCCATGCGCCCGCTGCCGCCTTCGCGCTCGTCCACGCCGCCGATGGTTTCGCGGATATCGACGGGTCCGGTTTCCAGCGGTGCGTGAAACGCGATTTTGGAGCCGCCCCACATGCGCCGCTCCAGCCCGAGATCCGGCAGGATGCCGCCTGCCTTCGGATGCCCGTCGCGGCCAAGCTCGCTCTGCAGCGCACCCGGCAGGCCCAGCATCAGGTGCAGGCCGTAAACGGGACGCGCGTCGTCAGGCTGCCGGTCGAGCAGGGCGCGCGCACGCGTTACGACCGATTGCGTCAGCGTGTCGGTCTCGGTGCGGCTTTGCCCGGTTATGTCGGCGTGCATGTTCATTGGCTCCGCCGCGTGGACTGAGCGTCGAACTCGGCGCGGATGGATTCGGTATGCTCGCCCAGCGCCGGCACGCGCGCCGGCTTGCGCGCTTCGCCGCGAAACCGGGCGGCGGGCAGGGGAACCATGGCTTCGCCGCTCGGCGTGCGGCAGGCCGCGCGGGCAAACTCCGGATGGCTGTCGAGGCCTTCCATGCCGTTGACTCGGCCCCAGGCGATCCCGGCCTCGTTGAGCCGCTCACCAAGCGTGTCCGCATCGCTCTTGCCGAAGACCGTACCGATGATCTCGCGCAGCGCGACGAGGTTTGCCACGCGCGCGGTGTTGTCGTTGAAGCGGGGGTCGCTGGCCAGTTCCGCATTGCCCAGCACGTGCGCGCACAGCCGCTGCCACTCGCGCTCGTTCTGGATCGCGATGAGGATCGGCACACCGCTCCCTGTCGGGAACGCGCCGTAGGGCTGGATTGTCGGGTGATTCAGGCCGACGCGCGCCGGCTCCTTGCCGCCATAGCGCCATTGCAGCCACGGCACGGCGGAGAGTTCGGCGATGACGTCGAACATCGAGATGTCGATGGTCAGGCCCTCGCCGTTCTTGCCGCGCGCGATCAGCGCTTCGAGGATGGCTTCATAGGCCGTGGTGCCGGTCGCGATATCGACAATGGAAATCCCGACGCGGCCCGGTTCCTGCGGCGAGCCGGTGATGGAGCACAGGCCGGACTCCGCCTGGATCAGTAGGTCGTAGGCCTTGCGGTCGGCCATGTCGCCGTCGCCGCGAAAGCCGGAAATGTTGCAGACGATGAGACCGGGGTTGCGCTTGCGGATTGCGTCCGGGTCGATGCCGAGCCGGTTCAGCGAGCCGGGCTTCAGGTTCTGGACGAGAATGTCCGCACGACCGATCAGGCGGTCGAGAAAGTCGAGGTCGCCTGACTGGCGCAGGTCGAGGACGAGGCTTTCCTTGCCCCGGTTGAGCCAGACGAAATAGGCGCTCTCGCCGTCCACGAGCCGGTCGTAGCCGCGCGCGAAATCACCTTCCGGGCGTTCCACCTTGATGACGCGTGCACCAGCATCGCCCAGGCGCGCGGTACACAAGGGCGCTGCGACCGCCTGCTCGACGGACACGACCAGCAGCCCCTCCAGCGGGCGGGGCGCCACCATCAGTAGGACCTCGGCAGGCCGAGCACATGCTCGGCGAGATAGGAGAGGATGAGGTTCGTGGAGATCGGTGCGACCTGGTAGAGCTTGGTCTCGCGGAACTTGCGCTCCACGTCGTATTCCTCCGCGAATCCGAATCCGCCATGGGTCTGGAGGCAGACATTGGCCGCCTCCCAAGAGGCGTCGGCTGCCAGCATCTTGGCCATGTTGGCTTCCGCGCCGCACGGCTCGCCGGCTTCGTAGAGATCAATGGCCTGGTGCACCATCAGTTCGGCTGCGCGCATCTGCGCATAGACCTTGGCGATGGGGAACTGGATGCCCTGGTTCTTGCCAATGGGCTGGCCGAAGACCGAGCGCTCGTTGGCGTAGTCCGTCGCGGTCCGGATGAACCAGCGCGCATCGCCGATGCATTCCGCCGCGATCAGGATGCGCTCCGCGTTCATGCCCGACAGCACGTAGCGGAAGCCCTTGCCCTCTTCGCCGATGAGGTTTTCCGCCGGCACCTTCACGTCGTCGAAGAACACTTCCGTGGTGGCGTGGTTCATCATCGTGCGGATCGGGCGGATCGTCATTCCGTCCTTCAGTGCGTCGCGCATGTCGACGATGAAGACCGAAAGCCCCTGCGTCTTCTTCTCCACCTGGTCGAGCGGCGTGGTGCGCGCCAGCAGGATCATCAGATCGGAATATTCCGCCCGCGACGTCCAGATCTTCTGGCCGTTGACGATGTACCGGTCGCCGTCCTTCACCGCGACGGTGCGCAGCGAGCCGGTGTCCGTGCCGGATGTCGGCTCGGTGACGCCGAAGGCCTGTAGCCGCAATTCGCCAGACGCGATGGACGGCAGGTACTTCTGCTTCTGCGCGTCCGAGCCATGCCGCAGCACGGTTCCCATCGTGTACATCTGCGCGTGGCAGGCCGCACCGTTGCAGCCTTGCGCGTGGATTTCCTCGAGGATCGCCGCAGCCGCCGAAATGGTCAGGCCCGAGCCGTCATACTCTTCCGGGATCAGCGCGCCGAGATAGCCGGCCTCGGTCAGCGCGGCGACGAACTCCGCCGGATAGCGGTTTTCGCGATCCAGCTCGCGCCAGTACTCGCCGGGAAAACCGGCACAAAGCCGCTGCACGGCCTCGCGAATGTCCTTGTGGTCTTGTGGCACGGGAACTCCTTCGTTGCGTGACAGCTAACGGGATGCCGGAGCATCGTTCAAATAGATGTTTGTTGGGGTAGCTATAGAAAATATGTATAGCGCCGCTTACGCGAGCGCGCGGGCACCGGGCCACCTGTCATCGCCGAGCAGCGAGAGCAGATGGGAGGCCAGCGCATCCGAGAACACGCGAACGACGTGTGGATGGCTGCGGTCGGTCGGCAGCGCCAGCACGATGCGCCGCAGGATTTCCGGATCGCAGATCGGCGCGGCGGTGATGTGCCCGTCGGCGAGCTCCTGCGCGATGGCAGATGGTGGCAGCACCGTCCAGCCGAAATCCGAGCGCGCGAGGTCCAGTTGGGCCTGGAGCGAATCCGCCTCCAGCCGAACCGTGAGCTTGATCTTCCGCTCCTGCACGGCGGTTTCCAGAAGTTTGCGCAGGCCGTGCTGCGGGCTGGGCAGGATCATCGGCATGGAGGAGAGTTCGCTTAAGCCGATGGGCTTGTTGATGCTCAGCCCGGCAGAGGCCGGGGCCACTGCAAACAGCGGCTCTTCGACAAGCGGCACCACCTCGTAGTTGGCAAGGCTCGGCAGGTCGTACAGCAGCGCAATATCGACCTGTCGGCGCGCCAGCCACTCCACGAGGAAGCCCGCATAGCCGGTGACGAGGCGCAGCGAGACAAGCGGATTGTCGGTCGCGAAATCGCGCGCAAACGGCACCAGCGCCCGCTCGCCGAGGCTTGGGATCGCCCCGCAGAAAACATCGCCCGTCAGTGTCCCGCGCACCGCCTGCAAGTCGGCACGGGCATGTTCAACGTCGCGCAGGATGGTTCGCGCGTGCTGCAGCAGGCGCTCGCCGGCTTCGGTCGGCTTCATGCCGCGCCCCTGCCGCTCGAAGAGCACGACGTCGAACTCTTCCTCCAGCATCCGGATCTGGCGGCTGAGCGCCGGCTGCACGGTGTTGAGGCGGTCTGCGGCACTTGTCAGGCTGCCGGTTTCGGCAACCTGGATCAGGGTTCTGAGCTGACGGAGATCCACGGCACGCCCCACAAAGGTATCACGGATTTGAATAGCACATAAAGAAACAAACTATTTTTGCAAAGGCTTGGTGCGTGCCTAGTCTGCCTCACGACACAAACGCTCAACGAGAAAAACCACCAGTGAGGTCCCCATGGAGGCTGCAAAGCGCAGTGATACCGATCGTGCGCCTTGGCAGGACGTGCTGTTCGACTGTCTGAAGCGAAACGAGGTCCGGCAGGTGCCATACGTTCCCGACGCCGGCCACAGCCACGTCATCCGCAGCGCCCAGGCAGATGCCGACATGACGGCCTATCCGCTGACCACCGAGGAAGAGGGCGTTGCCGCCGTGTGCGGTGCATGGCTTGGCGGCGACCGGTCGGTCCTGCTGATGCAGTCGAGCGGTGTCGGCAACTGCGTCAACATGCTGAGCCTCATCAACAATTGCCGCGTGCCCTTCGCGACCGTCGTGACGATGCGCGGCGAGATCGGCGAGTTCAATCCCTGGCAGGTGCCCATGGGCCGCGCGACCCAGGCCTCCTTCGAGATGATGGGCGTCACCGTCCACCGCGTCAGCACGCCGGAAGAGGTCGGCCCGGTCACGGACGCGGCCCTGCACGATGCGTTTCTTGGCGATCAGCCGGTCGCGATCCTGCTGTCCCAATCCCTCATCGGCCGCAAGAAATGGACGGAATAGACATGGCAAGCCAGGCAACCAATGCGCGGCTGGACCGCCGTGAAATCGTCGAGAAGCTGCTGGAAAAGCGTGACGACCTGCTGGTCGTGACCGGGCTGGGTTCATCGGCCTATGACGTGGCGGCGGTTGGCGACAGCCATCGCAATTTCTATCTCTGGGGCGCCATGGGCGGCGCGGCCATGGTTGGGCTCGGCCTCGCGGTCGCGCGTCCGGACCAGCACGTCGCGGTCATCACCGGCGACGGCGAACAGCTCATGGGCATGGGCGCGCTGGCGACGATTGCCGCGCGCAAGCAGAAGAACCTGACTGTCGTGGTGCTCGACAACCAGCACTATGGCGAGACCGGCATGCAGGCGAGCCACACGGGCCTCGGCGTCGACCTCGTCGGCGTGGCCAAGGCCTGCGGATTCAACTGGACGATGCGGGTGGAAGACGAGAGCGGTCTCCCCGATCTCATCGCGAAGCTGAAGTCCGGCGAAGGGCCGGGCTTCGCGTCCGTGCTGATCGAGGCCAAGCCCTATCCGCGCGCACTGCCGCCGCGCGACGGCGTCGAGGTCAAGAACCGGTTCCGCCGCGAGCTGGGTCTGGAGACCATATGACCGAACGCCTCGAACAGTTCCGCAACGTCGTCGGCGGCAAGCGGGTCGAATCCGCTGGCGGCCAGTGGATCGACAGCCACGACCCCTACGCCGGGTCCGCCTGGGCGCAGGTCCCCCGATGCACGCCGGACGATGTCGAGGCGGCGGTCACCGCAGCGCGCAACGCATTTGAATCGCCGGAGTGGCGCGACATCACGCCGTCGGCGCGCGGCAAGCTGCTGTGGAAGGTCGCGGACCTGATCGAGCGTGATGCCGAACGGCTGGCGCGGCTGGAAGTGCGCGACAACGGCAAGCTCTTCGCCGAGATGCACGGCCAGCTTCGCTACATCCCGGAGTGGTACCGCTACTTCGGCGGCCTTGCCGACAAGATCGAAGGCAGCGTCATCCCGACCGACAAGGCGCAGATCTTCAACTACACCCTGCGCGAACCGCTCGGCGTGGTCGCCGCAATCACTCCGTGGAACTCGCCGCTGCTGCTGCTGACGTGGAAGCTTGCCGCGGCACTCGCCGCCGGCAACACCGTCGTCATCAAGCCCTCGGAACACGCGTCCGTTTCGACGCTGGCATTCGCCGAACTCTTCGAGGAAGCGGGCTTTCCGCCAGGCGTCGTCAACACGGTGACCGGCTTCGGCGCGGAAATCGGCGATGCGCTCGTCACCCATCCGAAGGTTGCCAAGGTCGCCTTCACCGGCGGTGATGCAACCGGCGCAAGCGTTGCGGCCAAAGCAGGCGAGCACATCAAGCACGTCTCGCTCGAACTGGGCGGCAAGTCCGCCAACATCGTATTCGACGATGCCCCGATCGATGACGCGGTGCGCGGTGCCATCGCGGGCATCTTCGCCGCGTCCGGCCAGACCTGCATCGCCGGTTCGCGGCTGCTGGTCCAGCGGTCCATCCAAGATGAATTCGTCGAGAAGCTGGTCGCCTTCGCGCGCTCGGCGAAACTCGGCAACCCCATGGACGAGGACACCAATGTCGGCCCGGTGACGACCCGCCAGCAGCTCGACACGGTACTGAAATATATCGACATCGGCCGGAGCGAGGGCGCGACCTGCGCGCTGGGCGGCGGGCGACCGGAAGGCACCGAGCTGGGCGATGGCTGGTTCGTGGAACCGACCATCTTCACCGGCGTCGACAACGACATGCGCATTGCCCAGGAGGAAATCTTCGGACCGGTTCTCAGCGTGATCCCGTTCGACGACGAGGCCGACGCGCTGAAGAAGGCCAACCAGATCGCCTACGGGCTTGCCGCCGGTGTCTGGACGCAGTCGATGCCGCGCGCGATCCGCATGGCGGCGCGTCTCGAAGCCGGCACAGTCTGGGTGAACACTTACCGGGCCGTCAGCTACACGTCGCCCTTCGGCGGCTACAAACGCAGCGGCCTTGGCCGGGAGTCCGGCCAGAAGGCAATCGAGGAATATCTCCAGACGAAGAGCGTCTGGATCAGCTGCGCGGACGGGTTCTCCAATCCGTTCGTGCTGCGCTAAGCGGCCGCGAAGCGCCGTGAAGCAACCAGGGAGGACGGAGGCGTTGGCACAAAGGGCCATGCGATGAAGCCCGCCGTCAGCGAAGGCGGAGACGGGCAGGACGGCTGGTTCGGCAAGCCGGTGGAGCGCCTCGAGGACGAGGCGCTGCTGACCGGTCATGGCCGGTTCATGGACGACCTCGAGCCGGTGGCGGGACTGCGCCACGCGGCCATTCTGCGTTCGCCCCACGCCCACGCCATGATCCGCTCCATCGACGTTTCCGCCGCGGCAGCCTTGCCCGGCGTCGAGGGTGTCGTGACCGGTGCGGAAATCGCATCGCTGCTGAAGCCCATATCGAGCGTCATCCACTCGCCGATTGTCTATTTCCCCTGTGCGGTGGACCGGGTGCGCTATGTCGGCGAGCCGGTTGCCGTGGTCGTCGCACGCGACCGCTACATCGCCGAGGACGCGCTGGACCTCATCCGGGTCGAGTACGACCCGCTGCCGGCGGTGGTCGATCCGGTCGAGACGCTGGAACCGGGCGCGCCCGTGCTGCACGAGAAAGTCGGTTCCAACCTCGCGCTGGAGCGCCGTCATTCCTATGGCGATCCCGATACCGCGTTCGCGCAGGCAGCCCACACCTTCGAACTCGACTACCGCTTTCCGCGCTACATCGCGACGCCGATGGAGACCTTCGGCGTCATCGCGAATTTCGAGCAGGCCCCGGACCGCTACACGGTCTGGTCCAACTTCCAGGGGCCGTTTATCCTGCACCCGCTGATGGCGGCATCCCTCGGCATCCAGGGCAACCGGCTGCGCCTCATAACTCCGCCCAACAGCGGCGGCAGCTTCGGCGTGAAGCAGGCGCTCTATCCCTACATCGTGCTGCTGGCCGCCGTGAGCCGAATGCTGAAGGTCCCGGTGAAGTGGATTGAGGATCGCGGCGAGCACCTGACGGCGGCCACCGCCGTCAGCGACCGCTGGGGCAGGATCCGCGCTGCCTTTGACAAGTCCGGCAAGCTGACCGCGCTGCACTACGACAACCTCGCCAATATGGGCGCCTATGTGCGCGCGCCGGAGCCGGCATCGCTCTACCGCATGCACGCGGCCTCCAACGGCGCATACGCGGTCGAGAACATCCTCGTCGAAAACCGCATCGTGGTGACGAACACGCCGCCGGTCGGCCTCAATCGCGGCTATGGCGGCCCGCAGTTCTACTTTGCGCTCGAACGCATGATGGAGCTGGCCGCGCGCGGCATGGGCCTCGACGTCGCCGAGATCCGCCGCCGCAATTTTGTACCCAGGGACGCCTTCCCGTATCGCACCTGCGGCGGCTCCATCTATGACGCAGGGGACTACGAGGCCGCCCTCGATGAACTGCTTAATGTCGGCGGCTATTACGACCTGAAGACGAGGCGCGAAGCCGCCCGGCGTGAAGGCCGCATCTTCGGCATCGGCTTTGCCATCGGCACCGAACCGTCCGGCTCCAACATGGCCTATGTCGGCCTTGCCCAGACGCCGGAACAGCGCGCGAAGTCAGCCCCCAAGTCCGGCGGCATGGCGACCGCGCACATCGCCATGGACCCCGGTGGCCGCGTCACGGTGAGCCTCGATTCGACGCCGAACGGGCAGGGCCACGCCACCGTCGCGACACAGATCGTGGCGCAGAAGCTCGGCATGCGGCCCGAGGACATCGAGACCGTCACCCAGATGGACACGCTCAATTCCGTCTGGTCCGTCGCGTCCGGAAACTATTCCAACCGCTTCGCCTCCATCGTCGCCGATACCATCGACGAATGCGCCGAGAACGTTGCGACCAAGCTGCGGCGCATCGCGGCCAGTGCGCTGAATGCCGACCTCGCAAACATCGAACTGGCCGACGGCGTTGCCCGCCTGATCGACGATCCCGACAAGAAGGTGCCCGTCGGCAGGCTCGCAGCAGGAAGCCACTGGCACACGCGCGGCATGCCGCAGGGTGTCTCGCCGGGCATCTCCGAAACCGTGATGTTCTCGCCTGACGTGCTCGGCACGGCCGACAGCGAGGACAGGGTCGCCTCGGCGGTGACCTACGGCCTCGTCGCCGACCTTGCAGCCGTCGAGATCGACCCCGAAACCGGCAAGCTCGAAATCGTGAAATACGCCTCGGTCCACGATGTCGGCGTGCAGTTGAACCCGCTCGTCGTCGAGGGGCAGGTGCGCGGCGGCTTCCTGCATGGGCTCGGCGCGGCGCTCATGGAAGAGCTGGTCTACGACTCGCAGGGCCAGTTCCTGTCCGGCACCTTTGCCGATTATTCCTGCCCGACCGCCATGGAAGTGCCGGACGTTTCGCTTGGCCACACCACGACGCCCTCGACCGCAAACCGTCTCGGCGCCAAGGGCATGGGCGACGGCAGCTCGATGCTGACACCCGCTGCCATCGCCAACGCGGTGGCCGATGCCTTCGGTCGCGAGGATGTCGTTCTGCCGCTCAACCGCTCGCGGCTCTGGCGCATGGCAAACCCCGATGCCGATATCGAGGACAAGACACCCTCCGGCGAGGCCAAGTCCGACGACCTCACCGGCGAGGGCACCGTCCTCGTGCCGATGAGCCCGCAGGAAGTCTGGGACCGCCTGACCGACCCGGACGTGCTTGCCAACATCGTGCCGGGCTGCCGCAAGCTGACCAAGGACGGCGAGAACCGTTTCCAGGCCGAGGTCGAATTGCGCGTCGCCGCCATGCGCGGCGTCTTCTCCGCCACCATCGACATGCGCGATCCGGTGCCGCCCAAGAGCGTCCATCTCGTCGGCACGGTCGCCGGCGAACTGGGCTTTGGCCGCGGCGACGGTCACGTGACGCTGGAACCGGAAGGAGACGGCACGCGGCTGTCGTATCGCTACCGCGCCCGCGTCGGCGGCAAGGTCGCAAGTGTCGGCCAGCGGATGCTCGGCAAGGTCACCGAGGTTCTGATTGGGCGCTTCTTCCAGGCGCTGGCGTCCGAGCGCAAGCCGGGCGTTCTGGGCCGCATCCGCGCGCTGTTCGGCAAGTCTGGGGCAAGCGCATGAAGCCGGTCGCCTTCGATTACGTCTGCCCCGAAAGCATCGAGGAAGCACTGGGCCTGCTCTCCGAATACGGCAGCGATGCCGTGGTGATGGCGGGCGGCATGTCGCTCGGACCGATGCTCAACCTGCGTCTGGTCAAGCCGTCGGTGGTGATCGACATCGGCCGCATCGAGGCGCTTCGTGCAATTGATGCAGGAACTGACACGGCAACGACGGGCGCGACCGTGCGCCAGAGCGATGCGCTCATCGACGAGACACTCACCGGCCACGTGCCGTTGCTCGGGCTGGCGCTTCCCTGGGTCGGGCACGTGCAGACCCGCAACCGCGGCACGCTCGGCGGGTCGGTTGCCCATGCCGACCCGAGCGCCGAAACGCCGCTCTCGCTCGTGACACTGGGCGGTAGGGTGCAGCTTCGCTCGCGCCGTGGCAGCCGCAAGGTCGCTGCCGACGAGTTCTTTCTCGGCATGCTGACCACGGCCCGCTCGCCCGAGGAGATGATCACCGGCCTTGAATGGCCCTGCGCGAAGCCGGGCGACCATGTCGCCTTTGCCGAGATTGCAGAACGTCACGGCGACTTCGCGGTTGCCGCCGTCGCCAGCCGTGTTCGCATCGAGGGCGGCAAGGTGTCGGAGGTCTCGATCGGCGTCGGCGGCGTGGAAGACCGGCCCGTCCGCTTCCGCCCGGACGCCGCCGGCGAAGTGCCGTCCGATGAGCTTGCCACCGCGCTCGCCGAAGACGTTGCAAGCAAGCTTGAACCCATCAGCGATCACAGCGCCTCGGCCGGCCAGAGGCGCGCGCTGGCGCGCACCCTCGTGCGCCGCACCCTGACGACGGCGTTCTCGCAGACCACGGAGGCCGCCGCATGAGCGCGCAGGTGAAGAAGGGCGACCAGCGCCACGCCGTGACCCTGACGGTCAATGGCCGCGAGCGCACTGGCGAGGCGGCGCCGCGCATGCTGCTCAGCGATTTCCTGCGCCACGAGATGGGCTGCCTCGGCCTGCATGTCGGCTGCGAGCATGGCGTGTGCGGGGCCTGCACGATCCTGCGCGACGGGCGCGCCGAGCGAAGCTGCACCCAGTACGCCGTCCAGGCCGAAGGCGCGGACATCCGCACGGTTGAATCCTTCTCCGGCGAGGACGGGCTGAACGACCTGCAACGCGCGTTCCGCCGCCACCACGCCCTGCAATGCGGGTTCTGCACTGCGGGCATTCTCGCCTCGGCAACGGAATTCCTGGAGCGCAACAAGGCCCCGAGCGAGGCGCAGGTGCGCGACATGCTGTCGGGCCATATCTGCCGCTGCACCGACTACAGCGGCATGGTCCGGGCCATCCTCGAAGTCGCGCAGGCGCGCGGCGGGGAGGGCGGGGAATAGCCATGGATCTCGGCACCCTGTTCCAGTTCGCAGTCAATCGCAGCCCCGACGCACTCGCTGTCGTGGATGGCGACACGCGCCGGACCTATGCCGAGTGGCTTGGCGAAATCCGTGCCGTCACGGGCGCGCTGCGCGAGATGGGGCTGAAGGCTGGCGACCATTTCGCCGTCGTCATGCGCAACCGCTACGAGACCGCGACCCTCTATTGGGCTTCGCACATGCTGGGCGTGATCTTCACGCCGATCACGTGGCGCGCCACCGCCGACGAACTTCGCTACTGCCTTGAAGATTCCGAGGCCGTCGCCGTCGCCTTCGACGATGGGCCGGAGGCGCGCATCGGCGAGGCGCTCGCAGACCTGCCGATTGCGCCGGAACGCTGCATCGTGGGTCCGGGCGGGCAGGGCGAGGGCCACAGCTTCGAAAGCCTGCTGTCAGCCGACCCGGTCGATGCACCTGCTGCACCGGATGCCGAGAGCACCTGCCTGATGCTCTACACATCCGGCACGACAGGGCAGCCGAAGGGCGTGCCGCGCTCCCACCGCGCAGAGCACATGGCAGCGCTCTCGCAGCTCGTCCACAACCGTTACCGCTACGGCGCGTCGTCCATTGGCGTGATGCCGATGTTCCACACCATGGGCGTGCGGATCATGCTGTCGACGGCGATGATCAACGGCAAGCTTGCCTGCGTTCCTGCCTACAGCCCGCAGACGGTGATCGAGCTGGTCGAGCGCGAGCGCATCGACAGCGCCTTCCTCGTGCCGACCATGTTCCACGACATCCTGCGCCACGCCGATTGCGACAAGGCGGACATGCGCTCGCTCACGCACGTGGGCTATGCCGGCATGTCCATGACCACCGCGCTGACGCAGGCCGTGCGCGAGCGCTTCCAGCCCGAGGTCTTCGCGAACTACTACGGCTCCAGCGAGATCTACACCTTCGCGGTGTGTGACTGGCTCGACCGCAAGCCCGGCTGTGCGGGGCGGCCCGGCGTGAACCAGACGCTGCGCATCGTCCCCACCGAAACGCCACCGGAAGACATCGACGCGGTGCTGCCCGCTGGCGAGACGGGCGAGATCGTTGCCAGCATGTCCAGCCCTGAGGCCTTCTCCGGCTACTGGAAACGCCCTGATGCCGACGCGAAGTCCCTGCATGCGGGCTGGTATCGCACCGGTGATCTCGGAATGTTCGACGAGGACGGCGATCTCTTCGTCGTCGGCCGTGTCGACGACATGATCATTTCCGGCGGCGAGAACATCTATCCCGAAGAGGTGGAGGACGTGCTGTCGCGCCTGCCGATGGTCGCGGCTGCTGCCGTCATCGGCGCACCGGACGAGCGCTACGGCAGCAAGGTCGTGGCCTACGTCATCCCCAACGAGGACGGCGTGACGGCACAGATGCTGGACGAGGCCTGCCTCGCCAGTGGCTTGGCCCGCTTCAAGCGCCCGCGTGAATACCGCTTCGTCGAAACACTGCCGCGCTCGGCTTCGGGAAAGCTGCTGCGCCGGATGCTCAAGACGTCAACCGACACAAACTGAAACGCAACAAAGGACGAAACAATCATGGCCAAGGATTATGCAGAGCTGCGCGGTTCGATCCTGCGCGATCTGGACGGAATGCGCTACGAGGTCGACACCGAGAACAAGATCGGTTTCCTGATCTTCGACCGCCCGCCACTGAACATCGTTTCCTATCGCGGCCGCCAGCAGATCAACGCGATCATGGAAGCCTTCAGCGAGGATGACGATGTGCGCGTCGTCGTCATTCGCGGCGCCAACGGTGTCTACACATCCGGCGGCGACGTGAAGGCGTTTCCGGACATTCCGCTCGACCGCATGACCGACCTCGCCTGGGCGATTGCCGCGCCCGAGCGCTGTCCCAAGCCGGTCATCTGCGCGATGGAAAAATACGCCATGGGCGTCGGCTTCGAACTCGCCATGGCCTGCGACATTCGCCTGGCGACCAAGGAAACCGTCGTGGCCCTGCCGGAAGTGACGCTCGGCCAGATCCCCGGCAGCGGCGGCTCGCAGCGCGTCGCGCGCATCGCCGGCACGACACGCGCCTTCGAGATGATGGCCTTCGGGCTTCGGGTGCCTGCGCAGGAAGCCAAGGACTGGGGCCTCATCACACGCGTGGTCGAGGATTCCGCCGAGATGGACAAGACCATCATGGAAATGGCCAAGAA
Organism: Tepidamorphus sp. 3E244; assembly: GCF_046159835.1. NCBI lineage: Bacteria > Pseudomonadati > Pseudomonadota > Alphaproteobacteria > Hyphomicrobiales > Tepidamorphaceae > Tepidamorphus > Tepidamorphus sp. 3E244. The sequence continues at coordinate 575,365 of NZ_JBJXCY010000001.1, forward strand.
GCTGCGTGCCGGCTCCCCGCTGGCGCTTCGCACCATCAAGAAGGTTCTCTCCACCACCTATGACGCGACCCTGACGGTCGGCATGGATGTCGAGGGACAGGCCTACGAGAAGCTGCGCCGCACCGAGGACTACCAGGAAGGCATCGCCGCCTTCGGCGAAAAGCGGAAGGCCAATTTCAGCGACACGCTTTGAGCGCTCGCTGCAATTGCAGGGGAGGGTTGCGATGAGACAAGCTTCGCACGTCTTTCAGGGGCCGTTTGGCCGCGTTGCGCATCTGCACATGCACCGCGGACTGGTGTCCCATGCCCATCCCCATTGCCACATCCTCATCAAGACAGGAGGCGCCGACAGCGCCTTCCGTGTTGGTGACCGGTTGTGCCCGCTCACCGACGACACGATGGTGCTGGTTAATGCCTGGCAGCCCCATGCCTACACGCCTCAAGCCTGCGCGGCTCCGACCTCGATCCTCGCGCTTTACATGGACCCGCAATGGCTGCGCGACATGGGCTGGGTGGATGGCGCAAGCGGCGGGCCGGATTTCTTCCCACACCCGCTCGCGCGGGCCGGCCGCGCGGTCCAGTCGGACGCAAGGGCGCTCGCCTGCTCGCTCAGCACGGATGATCCGTCAGCGATTGGCGACAGGCTGGACTGCCTGCACCAGCTGGTGTGCGACGTGGTGACCGGTCATGGGCGAACGGGGCGTGGCGCACAGTCCGGCTGCAACGATTTTCGCGTCCGCAAGGCGCTCGACCGGCTGAAATGCAGCATCGGCAGCACCTTCACGATGGAGGAGATCGCACGCGAATCCGGCCTGTCGCGTGCGCAGCTCTTTCGCGGCTTCCAGAACACCATCGGCATTTCGCCGATGCTCTATTTCAATGCCCTGCGGATTGAACGCGCGGTGCGTTATCTCGCCGAGGACGACGGAAATGTCAGCGACATCGCCGAGAAGCTCGGCTTCAGCATGCAGGCGCATTTCACCCGCTTCTTCCGGGGCAATATCGGCATGACGCCGACCCAGTATCGCAACGCGGTGCGGCTCTACCAGAACGAGCCGGTTCACTAGAGACCGGAAGCCTCAGTCGCCCAGCATCTGTGTCACGAGGCTCGCGCTGTCAGGATGCGCCAGAGCGTCGAGGTCGACCTCGTCTTCGCCGGGCACGCGGATGCGCTTGAAGGTGAACTCGTCGGCCTCCAGCGGAATTGTCGCGTCCAACCCCATCTTGGCGCTAACGCCCTTGTCGGTCGAAGGATCGAGCTTGGAGCCCTGCGCGCCGGACACGACGACGAGGTCACGGTCGGCCTGGAAGCGCGTCGAAACGGCCCACTTCACGTCGTTGGGATTGTGGATGTCGACGTCGGTATCCACCACCGTGACGTGCTTGATGTCGTAGTGCGCGCCGAACGCGCCGAGGATGACGTTCTTGGCTTCGCCCTCGCTGCGCTTTTCAATCTTCACGACGAGATCGTACCGGCAAACACCGCCCTGCGTCAGGTGGACGTCGCGCACGTTCGGAAAGCTGCGCTTCAGCAGCGACAGGACGGTCGCCTCGCGCGGCACCGCGCCGAGCAACAGGTGTTCCATGCCGCCGCCCAGAATGGTGTGGAAGATCGGGTTGCGGCGATGGGTGACGACATCGACCTCGATGACATGCTGGTTCGACCGTGCGCCGTAATATTGCGGGAACTCGCCAAACGGCCCTTCCGGTTCGAACGTCTTGGGCAGCAACCGGCCTTCCAGCACGATCTCGGAATTGGCGGGAACGCGCACCTCGTTGCTGCGGCACTTCACGACGTCGAGCGACCTGCCGTGCAACGCACCGGCAATCTCCAGTTCGTCCTGTCCCAGCGGCGCGATGGCCTGCGAAGAGAGCAGCGTCAGCGGATCGATGCCGATGACCAGCGCCACGTCGAGCGCATCGCCGGCTTCTTCAGCCACGCGGTGGAATGCCAGCGTGTGACGTGGCAGCAGCAGCAGGCCGATGCGGTTCGGGCCGGACACCTGGCAGCGGTGAATGGCGACGTTCTGCTCGCCGGTGCGCGGGTTGCGCGAGATCAGCAGGGCGGCGGTGATGTAGGGGCCGCTGTCGAGTTCGTTGTGGGTCGGCACGGGCAGTAGCCGGTTGATGTCGACTTCCTCGTGCACGACTTCCTGCGCCGGTGCCTCGCTCACCTCGTTGCAGGCAATCGGGTTCTCGGCGGCTGTGCGGTAGCGTTCCAGCAGGTCGGATTCAGAGACACCAAGCGCTTCGGCAAACCAGCTTCGATGGCACAGCAGATTGGCCATGACGGGAATGTCGTGTCCGTCCGGCGAAGGGCAAAGAACAGCGGAATCGTGTTGCAGCCGCTTGGCGATGGCTGCGACCTCGTGCTTCAGCTTGACCCCCGGCTTGGTGATCGTCAGCCGATCCGTTTCGGCCAGGTGGCGCAGCCATGGCCGCAGGTCGTGGAAGGGGGCTGTGGACATGCTGGCCTCTCGGTTGCCGGCGTCGAAGACGCCCGATCCGTTCGGTTTACCCAAGGCCCCGGTGCCTGACCACAAAGCGGGCATTCGCACCGTTGGTTTTTGAGACTTGAAGGCAAATCCCGGCGGCCCGAACCCGGTTCTCGCCTCGCGCAGGCTCTATAGTCGGTTCCTCTGCATGTCTCGCGAAATGAACAAGAACTGGAGGAATACATGCGCAATCTGATCAAGTACCTGGCGTCGTGCGCCGCCGGCGCAGGCCTGATGATGGCAAGTGCCGCGCAGGCCGACGAACCGGTGAACTGGACGCTCGGCTCGTTCATTCAGGGCTCGAGTTGGTACGTCTACGGCGTCAACATCGGCGAGGTTCTTCGCGAAGCGCTTCCCGAAGGCTCGACCGTGGACACGCCCCCGATCGCGGGCGGCACGGGCAACCCGCTGCTCGTCTCGACCGGTAAGGCCAATCTGGCGCTCGGCATCGCGACGGTGAACACCTGGGCCACCGAGGGCAAGCACGCCTATGAAGAGCCGCTGACCGGCCTGCGCGCCCTGCTCGGCGGTCTCGATCAGTACTACCTCCTTCCCGTCGCCGATGGCGAAAACCCGGCGGACCTGAAGGCGATGCTCGAAGCCAAGCCGAAGGCACGCGTCGTGCTGCTTCGCAAGGGCAGCCTCGGCTCGCTCGGTGGCCAGCAGATGCTGGGTCTTGTCGGTGCCGGTGAAGACGAACTGGCCGCTGCCGGTGGCTCCTACGAATTCGGCTCCTTCGACATGGTCAAGAGCCGCTTTGCCAGCGACACCGCCGACGTCTTCATCCAGGTTGTCACGGTCGGCCACCCGGCCATTACCGAGATGGGCCAGACCCAGAAGATGACCTACCTGCAGCCGTCGCAGGAAACGCTCGACGAGATGACCTCGACCTATGGCTGGAGCCAGGCAACCCTGCCCGCCGGGACGTTCCCCGGACAGGACAAGGAGCTGAAGCTTCCCGGTTCGACCACCATGCTCTTCACCAGCGAGGACATGTCGGAAGATCACGCGTATCTCGTCGTCAAGACGATCTGCGAGAACACCGCCAAGCTTCAGGCAGCCCACAACGCGCTGAAGAACTTCGACTGCGAGGCGGGTGAAGTCTGGCGTGAGGAAGTCAACGGCATCGCGCTCCACGAGGGCGCGAAAAAGTACTTCAAGGAACGTGGCTGGATCGAGTAAGGCTCCAGTCCAACATGAGTGAAGCCGTGGAACCCTTGCAGTCCGCGCCGAAAAGCGTTCGGGAACGGTGGGTTGATCTCGCCGTTCCCGTCGCGATTCTGGCCATCGCCTGGAGCCTTCTCCAGGTTGCCTTCTCGCTGTACCCGTCCATTGACACGATGACCCAGCGCGCCACGCACGTGGTGTTCGCGATTTCCGTCGGCCTTGCGGGCCTTGCGGCGCGCGAGCAGGGCATCCGCAAATGGGTTGACTACCTGCTCTGTGTGGTTGCGCTGGCGCCCGGCATCTTCATCGCGTTCAACGCCGACTTCCTGATGCAGGACCGCATCGTTGGCCTCGATGACGTGCGCCCGCAGGACTATGCCTTCGGCCTGCTGCTGCTGGCGCTGCTGTTCTATGCCGCCTACCGCCTTCTGGGCGTGGGTCTCGCCGTCTTTGCGGCCATCTTCGTCGTCTATTTCTTCGCCGGCCCCTACCTGCCCGGCGACCTTGCCCATCGCTACACCGGCATCGAGCGTTTTATCGACGCGCAGTTCCTCTCGCTCAACGGCATCTTCGGCGTGCCGGTCGGCGTTTCGGTCACGACCGTCTTCTATTTCATCCTCTTTGCCGCGATCTATGACGTGTTCGGCGGAGGCCGCATGATCATCGACCTGGCGCTGGCGCTGACCGGCCGTCGTGTTGGCGGTCCGGCCAAGTCCGCCGTGCTCGCCTCCGGCCTGCTTGGCAGCGTGTCGGGCAGCGCGGTCGCCAATGTCATGAGCACCGGCATCTTCACAATCCCGCTCATGCGCCAGAGCGGCTACAACGCGCGGTTCGCAGGCGGTGTCGAGGCAGCGGCCTCCACCGGTGCGCAGCTCGTGCCGCCGGTCATGGGGGCTGCGGCCTTCATCATGGCCGACTTCCTGCGCATCCCGTACCAGACCATCGTGTTCGCAGCGATTGCGCCTGCCATCGCCTACTACTTCGCGCTGCTGCTGATGGTGGACCTTGAAGCACGCCGACGCGGTGTCTCCGTCGACAACATCGCGCAGGTCCCCGTCCGCCAGGTGTTGCTGGAGCGCGGCCATCTCTTGCTGCCGCTCGGCTGGCTGGCGTTTCGCATCGTCGGCGGATTCCCGGTCGAGATCGCAGCCATCGAGGCATCCGCCGGAACCATCGTGCTGGGCATGCTGCGCGGCGTCACCCGGCAACCAATCGTCGCGCTTTTCGAGGCACTCGCCGTCACCGCGCAACGCGCCGTCACCGTGGCACTGCCCTGCGCGCTGGCCGGTGTCGTCGTCGCCGTGATTTCCTTCACGGGACTGGGTACGAAGTTCACCAGCCTGATGATCGCGATCTCCGGCGGCAGCGTGCCGATCCTGCTGGTTCTCACCATGCTGGCGAGCCTTGTGCTTGGCGCCGGGATGCCCACCACCTCGGCCTACATCATGGCCGCCGTGCTGCTTGTCCCGAGCCTCTCGGCCCTGAATGTGGAGCCGCTGGTCGCGCACTTCTTCGTGTTCTACTTCGCCATCCTCTCCATGGTGACGCCGCCCGTTGCGCTTGCGGCCTACGCGGCCGCGGCGATCACCGGAGAGTCGGCCTCCGAAACCGGCTGGCGGGCCTTCGCGCTGTCGCTGCCCGGGTTCATCATTCCCTTCGTCGCCATCGTGCATCCGGGCATCCTGCTGCTCGGCACACCGCTCGACACGGTGACGGGCATGGTCAACATCTGCGCCGGGCTGTTCGGTGTCGCGGTCGCCGTCATCGGCTGGCTGTTGCGCCCGCTCGGCAAGCTGGAGCGTCTCGGCTTCGCGGCCATCGGCATCTTCAACGTGCTGCCGGGCTTGTGGGTCACCATCGCGGGAATGGCTGTGCTGGTGCTCGCCATCGCGGCCGTGTGGGCAACACGCGGCAACACCGAGCCGGCGCGCGAAGCAGGCGCGGGCGAGTGAGATGAGCGCAGCGGACCTGTGGCGCTTTTCACTCGACCGCTACGGGCGCGATGGCGTACAGCCGCTCTGTCTCAGGCTGCAGGACGAGCACCGCGCCGACATCAATCTCGTGCTGTTTGCACTGTGGACGGGCAGCCAGCAACTGGCCATTTCCGGGCAGCAGGCGGCTGGCGAGATCACGGAAGCGGTCGCTGACTGGCACGCGCAAGCGGTTGTACCGCTGCGCGGTGTGCGCCGCTCGCTAAAGAACCGGGACTTCCCCGATCCAGAAGCGCGTGACGCCCTGCGCGCCGCAATCCAGAAGAGCGAGATCGAGGCCGAACGGCTCGAACAAGTGCTGCTGCAAGCGCTGTTCGATGCGCAGCGCGACCGGCTCTTCACGGCTTCGACGGCCGACCCCGATGCGGTGATGGCAGCGAATGCGATGCTATTCTGCAAGCCGGACCCTGACGGCAACGACGCTGAAAGCCTCGTCGCCGATCTCGTGACGCGCTGCCGCTAGGCGTTCGTCCCGCCGTCGTCCTTCCAACGGTGGACGGTGCCGGTATCCAGCCCGAACTGGTCCATGGCGCGGCCAAGCGTGTGACCGATCATGTCGTCGAGCGATTGCGGGTTGGCATAGAAGGCCGGGACGGGCGGCGCGATGACCGCCCCCATTTCTGACAGGTTCGCCAGCGTGCGCAGGTGGCCCAGGTGCAGCGGCGATTCCCGCACCATCAGCAGCAGCTTGCGCTGCTCCTTCAGCACCACGTCGGCGGCGCGCGTCAGCAGCGTCGAGGTGACGCCCGTCGCGATTTCCGATGCGGTGCGTATCGAGCAGGGCGCGATGATCATGCCGCGCGTGACGAACGACCCGCTGGAGATCGACGCGCCGATGTCCTCCTGTTTGTAGCAGGTGTCGGCCAGCGCCTTGATGTCGGCGATCTTCCAGCGCGTCTCGTGGGCGACGGTGATCTCCGCCGAACGCGACATGACGAGATGCGTCTCGATATCCAAGCCTTTGAGGAGTTCGAGAAGCCGGATTCCGTAGATCACGCCGGAGGCGCCGGATATGCCCACGATGATGCGGTCGGGTTTCGTCATTCGGACCTCTGGTTGCAGCTCACAATGTCCGCCGCCTGGAGCCGGTGCACAAGAAACATGACGCGATGCCCGCTATCGCGTGTCGCTATGGACAAGCGTCATCGCGCAGCGCCTTCGAGGCTCATGCCGAGGTCATGCAGCGCGTCGATCATCCGCTCGCGCACTTCGTCCACGAGCAACTGCGCGGCTGTCGTCAGCGGCCGGTTCGGGTGGGTGACGTAGACGAGCCGGCGGGGAATGCGCGGTGTGATCTGGCGGGCGGTGAGCTGCCCCTTGGCCAGCATCCGGTGCATGGCGATGGGCGGCAGGATCGTGAAGTATTCGGTCGAGCGCACGAGGTCCTCGATGGTCTTGATCTCGTCGACCTCGATCTGGGGCGAAAGCGACACCTGCTGGGCAGCGGCTGCCCGGTCGATGATGTGCCGCAGCCCGTGGCGCTGGGTCGGCATCACGAGGGAGACCTCGCCGAGCGCCTCCAGCGTGACCGGGCCGCGAAACCGTTTCGCGTTCTTCGTCGAACCGATCAGCGCCAGGTCTTCCGTCACGATGTCGGTCATGTCGCGCTTGTTCACCTGCGGCGCGGCGTTGACGATGACCACGTCGAGTTCGCCGCTGTTGAGCATGTCGGTCAACTCGGTCGTGTATCCGCCGGTCGCGCGCACGGTGACCTCGGGAAACTTGCGCGAGAAGCTGCGTAGCGTTTCGCCCAGCGCGTTGTGGACCACGGAGGACACGACGCCGATGGCCACGCTGCCGCTGACGACACCGGACTCGTTCATGATGTTGCGGCGCGCCGTTTCCATGTCCTGGAGGATCGTCGAGAAGTAGCCATAGGCTTCCTCGCCGGCGCGCGTTGCGACCATGCCCTTGGGCGTGCGCTGGAACAGCTTCCGGCCAAGCTCATCCTCGAGCTTCGACACCTGCTGGCTCAACGCCGGCTGCACGACGTTCAGTCGCTGCGCCGCCCTGGTGACCGAACCCTGTTCGTAGACGGCGACGAAATACTGGATCTGCCGCAATTCCATGACCGGCCTCCCTTGGATGAAGCCATAACGGATCGCAATAGGTTTGAGCAAGTGGGGAAGCGCCGCGCAATGCCTAAGCGGATACGGCACGTGCCGGAAGGCAAGAGGCGACGGGAAGCCAGCTTCTCGCATAAGGATATAAACATTTCTTTATATAGATGTTGACATGACGCGCGGCGGTGCGATTTGGTGCCGTACCGATCGTACATTCAGCAAGATCAACGGGACGCCCGGCCGGATGCGGACGTGGCGAAAGGCACATGCAGCAACGAAACCTGCCCAAAAGCCCCGCCTTCGAGGCGCTGGGCAAGGCAGCCGCCGAGCGGATACTGGTCCTCGACGGCGCGATGGGCACGCAGATCCAGAACCTCGCGCTCGACGAGGAGGCGTTCCAGGGCAAGGGCGGGCGCGAATGCGAGCACAAGTCCGACTTGCCCCAGAAGGGCAACAACGACCTGCTGATCCTGACGCAGCCCGACGCGGTTGAGGAAATCCACTACAACTACGCCATCGCCGGGTCCGACATCGTGGAGACGAACACGTTCTCCTCCACCGTCATCGCGCAGGCCGACTACGGGCTGGAAGCCGCCGTGCACGACCTCAACGTGGAAGGCGCGCGCGTCGCCCGCCGTGCCATGGACCGGGCCACGAAGGAAGATGGCCGGCAGCGCTGGGTCGCGGGCGCCGTCGGGCCGACGAACCGCACCGCCTCCATCAGCCCCGACGTCAACGATCCGGGCTACCGCGCCGTGACCTTCGACCAGTTGCGCGAGGCCTATGGCCAGCAGGTGCGCGGTCTGATCGAGGGCGGGTCCGACCTGATCCTGATCGAGACCATCTTCGATACCCTGAACGCAAAAGCTGCGCTGTTTGCCTGTTTCGAAGCCTTCGAGAACGCCGGCCAGCGCCTTCCCATCATGATTTCCGGCACCATCACGGATGCCTCGGGCCGCACGCTGTCGGGCCAGACGCCGACCGCCTTCTGGTACTCGGTGCGCCATGCGCGCCCCTTCACCATCGGGCTGAACTGCGCGCTGGGGGCGAGCGCCATGCGCCCGCATCTGGCCGAACTCGCCAGCGTCGCAGATACGCTCGTCTGCGCCTATCCCAATGCCGGGCTGCCCAATGCCTTCGGCGCCTATGACGAGGGGCCGGAAGAAACGGCGAAGCAGGTGGAGACCTTTGCGCGCGAAGGGCTGGTCAATGTCGTTGGCGGCTGCTGCGGCACCACGCCGGAACACATCCGCGCCATTGCCGAACATGTCGAGGGCCACGCACCGCGCCGCATATCGGCGGGCGAGGAACGGGAGGCGGCCAATGCGTAAACCGCTGCTTCGCCTCTCCGGCCTTGAACCCTTCGTCCTGACGCAGGACATCCCCTTTGTGAATGTCGGCGAGCGGACGAACGTCACCGGCTCGGCGCGCTTCCGCAAGCTGATCACCAACCGCGACTATGCAGCCGCCCTCGACGTCGCCCGCGACCAGGTCGAGAACGGCGCGCAGATCATCGACGTCAACATGGACGAGGGGTTGATCGACTCCGCCCAGGCCATGGTCGAGTTCCTCAACCTCGTCGCCGTCGAACCCGATATCGCGCGCGTCCCGGTCATGATCGACAGTTCCAAGTGGGAAGTGATCGAGGCCGGCCTTCGGTGCGTGCAGGGCAAGTCGGTGGTGAACTCCATCTCGATGAAGGAAGGCGAGGAAGCCTTCCTGCACCAAGCCGGGCTTTGCCTCGCCTATGGTGCGGCGGTGGTCGTCATGGCGTTCGACGAGCAGGGGCAGGCCGACAGCTTCGAGCGCAAGACGGAAATCTGCGCCCGCGCCTACAAGATCCTGACCGAGCAGGTCGGCTTCCCGCCCGAGGACATCATCTTCGATCCCAATATCTTCGCGGTCGCGACCGGTATCGAGGAACACGACAATTACGGCGTGGACTTCATCGAGGCGACGCGCTGGATCCGCGAGAACCTGCCGCACTGCCACGTGTCGGGTGGTGTCTCGAACCTGTCCTTCAGCTTTCGTGGCAACGATCCCGTGCGCGAGGCGATGCACGCGGTGTTCCTCTACCACGCCATCAATGCCGGCATGGACATGGGCATCGTCAACGCTGGTCAGCTTGCGGTCTACGACCAGATAGACCCGGACCTGCGCGAGGCCTGCGAGGACGTCGTCCTCAATCGGCAGCCGAAATCCGGCGGCACCGCCACCGAGAACCTGCTGGAACTGGCCGAGCGGTTTCGCGGCGACAAGCGCGAGGAAAAGAAGCGCGATCTCAAGTGGCGCGAATGGCCGGTCGAGAAGCGTCTGGAGCATGCGCTCGTCAACGGCATCACCGAATTCGTGGAGGCAGACACCGAGGAAGCGCGGCTTGCCGCCGACAAGCCGCTGGAGGTCATCGAAGGCCCGCTGATGGCGGGCATGAACGTGGTCGGCGACCTGTTCGGCGCGGGCAAGATGTTCCTGCCGCAGGTGGTGAAATCCGCCCGCGTGATGAAGCAGGCGGTCAGCGTGCTGCTGCCATACATGGAAGCGGAAAAGAGCGGCGGGCGCGATACCGCGGGCCGCGTCCTGATGGCGACCGTGAAGGGCGACGTCCACGATATCGGCAAGAACATCGTCGGCGTCGTGCTGGCCTGCAACAACTACGAGATCATCGACCTTGGCGTCATGGTTCCGCCGCAGAAGATCCTCGAGGAAGCCAAGGCGCAGAACGTCGACGTGATCGGTCTCTCCGGTCTCATCACGCCCTCGCTCGACGAGATGGCGCATCTGGCCGCAGAGATGGAGCGCGAGGGCTTCGACATTCCGCTGCTGATCGGCGGTGCGACGACCTCGAAGGTCCACACGGCGGTGAAGATCGCGCCGCGCTATACCCGCAGCCAGGCGGTCTACGTCACAGATGCCAGTCGCGCGGTGGGTGTGGTGTCCTCGCTGATGAGTGCCAACCAGCGCGTCACCTATATCGAGAATATCCGCAAGGAATACGCGGAAGTCGCTGACCGCCACGAGCGCAACGAGCAGGCCAAGTCGCGTCTGCCGCTTGCGGCTGCTCGCAAGAATGCCTTTCAGGCCGACTGGAGCGACTACGAGGCGAAGGAGCCTGCCTTCACAGGCACCCGCGTCATCGAGGACTGGGACCTCGCCGAGATCGCGCGCTACATCGACTGGACGCCGTTCTTCCGCACCTGGGAACTGAAGGGCGTCTATCCGCGCATCCTCGAAGACGAGAAGTATGGTGAGGCCGCGCGCAACCTGTTCTCCGACGCTCGCTCCATGCTTCAGCGCATCATCGGGGAGAAGTGGTTCGGGCCGCGTGCGGTGGCAGGCTTCTGGCCCGCCAACCGGGTGGGGGACGATATCCGCCTCTACAAGGATGCCTCGCGAGCCGAGACGCTGGAAACGCTCCACACGCTTCGCCAGCAGACCTCCAAGCGCAAGAACAGCCCCAATGTCGCGCTGGCCGATTTCCTCGCGCCTGAAGGCACGCCGGACTGGATCGGCGGCTTCGTCGTCACGGCAGGGCCGGAAGAAATCGGGATCGCCGAAAAGTTCGAGAAGGCTGGCAACGACTACGACTCGATCATGGTCAAGGCGCTGGCCGACCGCTTCGCCGAGGCGATGGCGGAGATGTTGCACCAGCGCGTGCGCCGCGAGTTCTGGGGTTACGCGCCGGACGAGCGCTTCACGCCGGAGGAACTGATCGCCGAACCCTACCGCGGCATTCGCCCGGCACCGGGCTACCCGGCCCAGCCGGACCACACCGAGAAGACGACGCTGTTCCGCCTGCTCGATGCCAAGGCGAAGACCGGAGTCGAACTGACCGAGAGCATGGCCATGTGGCCGGGGTCATCGGTGTCCGGCCTCTATATCGGCCACCCGGATGCGTACTATTTCGGCGTCGCCAAGGTGGAGCGCGACCAGGTTGAGGACTATGCCGCCCGCAAGGGCATGGACGTGGAAGAAGCCGAGCGCTGGCTTGCCCCCATCCTCAACTATCGGCCCGACGGCGGCACCAAGGCCGCCGCCGAGTAGGTTTCACGTCGACGTCTGAACTAATGGCAGCTTCGCCAGGCGCGGCGCGCCTGTGCGCCGCCGCGCCGTTGGCGTGTCGGCAGCCGGATCGGCAGCCCGTACACCGGCGTCTTCGTCGCGGCGAGAAGCAGGTCGCAGAACGCAGCGATGGCCGGTGAGCCTTGCGCCAGCGGTCGCGCGACCGCGTAGGCATCGAGCGCCTCGCTGCGGTGATCGGCCTTTGCCGGGCGTCCGGCGAGCCATTGCAGGAACCCCAGTTGCGCCATCTCCTGAGCGCGCTCCGGCGTAACCGGGCCTATGTCGAGTTGTGAGATCGTGCGTCGTAGAAACATCGCGCCCTCCGCGCTTGCGGCGGGGCTTGCAGGAAACGGCGATGTCGGCAGGCCGGTCAGGTCCATCCGCGTCTCCGCTCCGGGGGCACCCCGCCCGGTTCAAGGTGACTGCGGCGCGAGGCTCGCGCCGGAGATGGCAGGTCTCCTGACTTGCGGGTCGCAGCTTTCCTGAACCTTCCCGGGCTTGTGGCCCAGTGGTGAATATCAGGATCGCTCACCGCTCACAGTTGCGGGGGCAGTCACGGAATTGGGCATGTCGCCCGCACCGCGTTCCCTTTTCAGCCGGCTCAACAAGAACCGGACACCATCGCCGGTGAAGCTCTCACGATTCAGCGACGATTGTCCACGTCAATCCGCCGATGGGCAGAGGGTGGTTGCGTCAAATGCAACTGGTGCCGTTCCGACACTTCCACTAGTGTCCCGGCCCGGCAGGGCATGCGGCCGTGAACCGCGATCAGTGCTGCGTGTCACAAGTTGCGTTCTCCAGGTCTTGCAAGGGTGCCGATCGCGTGTCGCCGGAATTGCCCCCCTGTTCTGTGGTCATCATCACCCACAACTACGGCCAGTACCTTCGCCGGGCGATCGACTCGGTCCTGTCGCAGGACTTCGACGGCTTCGAGCTGATCGTCGTGGACGATGGCTCACAGGACGACACCGCCGTGATTGCCGCGTCCTATGGCGAGCGGATCCGCTTTCATCGCCAGGACCATGCCGGCCCGTTTGCCGCGGCCCGCGCCGGTGTCCACATGGCGCACGCACCGTGGATCGTCTTCGTTGATGCCGATGACCGGCTGCGCCCCGGGGCGCTGGCCAACCTGCACGAGACCGCACAAGCCAACCCCGACTGCGCTCTCGTTCTCGGGCGCATTTGCGCGATTGACGAACGGTCGGGGACCTCTGCCGAAGAACCGACACCGCGACTGTCCGGTGACCCGCTCACCGATTTCGCGAACTTCGCCTCTGGGCGGTTGCGGGCACCCGTCGCCGGCGGACTGATCGATGCGGAGCTGCTGAAAGCCTTCGACCGGAGCGACGACGACTTCCCCACCAGCATGGACCTCGCGATCCTCGGGCTCGGCCTGCTGCGCGGCGCCGTGCTTTGCCCGCACGTCACGCTCGACGTCTTCGCGCATGAAGGACGGCTGCGGGAGAACGTCGACTACATTCACGCGTCCGGCCTCAAACTTGCGGACGTGCTGTTCGATCCGGCCATTCTGCCGCCCGAGGCGATGGCTCGGCGCGACGACTTTGTCGGCTTCCTGGAGCGTGAGCGCAGCCGCGCCTACCACCGAGCCGGTTGGCATTCGCTCGCCTGGCGCAGCTACCTGCGGGCAGTGCGCGCCACACCGCGCATTTTGCTGTCGTGGCGCCAGTTGCGCCGCTTTCTCGTCAGCCTCGCGCGTGCAGCCATGGGCGCGGGCGAGGGGCCGGTGACGCATCTGCCCCGGCATCCATTCTTGGGACACATGCGCGCGTTCCACGCGAACCCGGTTCGCTTCAGCGGCAAGTCGCTGGCGAATTCCAATCGCGCCGTGCGTCTCGACCTGCAACGGCGCAGCTACCTGTTGAAACGGCCGAGCGACATCCGCCACGTGCTGGCGAACGAGACGAAGGCTTTCCAGCCCGCCGGCATCACGTCGACCACCTTTGCAGGCGCGTTGCTGGGCACCGGCTATCCGCGACGCGATACGGTTCGCGCGCAACTCGCTTCGGCCTTTGCGCCGCGCGATATCGCGGGCTACGGCACGCTCGTCGAAGACGTGTTGATGGACCACTTCGGGGGCTTTGCGGGCGGTGACGTGGCGGACGTCGTGACGCGCATTCGCGCGGCCAATATCGCGATTGCCGGCGGCATTGTCTTCGGCAGCCGGTCCGCGGAGAAGCTCGCGCGGCTTGATGACCTGACGTCGAAATCGAACAGTTACGGCGTGCGCATTCTCCGGTCGGCGATTCCTCTGCCGCATTGGATACCGACGCGGGCGCGCCGTGTGATCGCAGCCAACGAACGCCAGTTGGACCGGCTGTTTGAAAGCTTCGCCGAGGAAGCTGACGGCTCGCAACCGCTTTCGTTCATGGAGCGCATGATTGCCCAGGCGGATGAGGGCGGGGCACTGAGCCGGCGTGATATCGGCCGGGAATGCGTGATGCTGTATCAGGCAGCCTGCGAGCCGGTGGCGGTCACGATGGCAATCGCGCTGCACAGGCTGGGAACGAACCCCGATCTGCAGGCGCAGATCGTGGAGGAGATCGAAAACGCCGGGACGCCGGGTGAATACGGCGGCCGCGACACCAAGACCCTGACGCGGCTGAACCGTTTCCTCGAAGAGGTCCACCGCCTGCATCCAGCGGAGTGGATGCTGACCCGCTCGGCCCGCAGCGATGAACGCCTGCCGAGCGGCCTGCTCGTGCGCTCCGGCGACCATGTGCTGATCGACCTGATCTCGCTGCATACGGACCCGGATAATTTCGAAGACCCGCTGCGGTTCGATCCGGACCGCTTCGAACATGGCGGTATCCGATCCGGCGGCAGTTACATGCCCTTCGGTGGCGGGCCGTCGAAATGTCTCGGCCAGGCGCTCGCCCGGATCATCCTGTCACGCGCGCTGGTGTTCATCCTGCGGCGCTGGAAGCTCGAGTCGCTCACAGATGACATCGACGTGGGCAGCCCGAACTGTTTCTCGACGGCGATCCTCTCGCCGGTGCCGATGCGCTGGCACGCACGCTAGGTCGCGTTTGCGAAGCGCCCAATGTTTGTGCGCCACCGCGGGCCAACCAACAGGTGCGAAGCGGGGCAAGTCTCGTCTATAAGGCGATTCATGAACCCCGCGCCTGCCAGCCAGAACCGATCCGAGAAGATTTGCTCCGCCCTTCGCTCGGCGATCCTCGAGCGTGTGCTTCTGCCGGGCATGAAGTTGCCGGAGGATTCGCTCGGCGAACGCTTCGGCGCGAGCCGCACGCTGGTTCGCCAGGCGCTGGAGCGACTCGCCGCCGAAGGGCTGGTGGAGCTGCGCCGCAACCGGGGTGCGTCGGTTGCCACGCCGAGCATGGAAGAAGCCCGGGACCTGTTCGAATTGCGCTGCCAGATCGAGGATCTCGTGGTGATCCGTATTGCGGAGAGCTTCTCGGCCGAACAGAAGGCCGAACTGGAAGCCCACATCGCCCGCGAGATTGCCGCCGAAGGGCAAAGCGAGCCGGTGTCGATCCGGCTGGCCACCGAGTTCCATATTCTCATGGCGAAGTTGACCGGAAGCCCGGTGCTGCTGCGTTATGTCGAGGAGATCGCCTATCGCTGCGGGCTGACGCTGGCGATGTTCGCGCGGCCGCATTCCACTGATTGCGGTATCCAGGAGCACAAGGAAATCGTTGCGGCGCTGGAATCCGGCAACACGGCCAAGGCGCAGAAGCTGATGCGCTCGCACTTGGCGGCCGTTGCCGACCGCGCGCTCATCAAGCAGGCGGAGGCCAGCGCGCATGTCTATCTCGATGCGCTGGAGCCCTACGCCCGTCCGATCCGGCTGGACGAGTAGCGCCTAGGCCACGATCCCGCGCATTTCCAGGATGCGTTCGGCGCTGTCGTTCCACACGTCCATCTCGACGATCTTGCCGTCCTGCACGAGAAACCGGTCGATGTACCGGTTGCCCTCGAAGGGGGTGCCGTCCGGCCATTCGCCGTAGAGCGTGCCGACGCTGTAGACGACGGTGCCGTCGTCGCAATGAGCGACGTCGAAGCGGTCCATCCGCTTCTTGACCCACTTGTAGCGCATGCCGTTAAACTGTGCGGGTCCGGTGGGATGGCTGAAGACGCGCCCGCCGGTGAAGGTGATCTTCACGCCCTGCGCCATGTAGGTCGCGGCTCGTTCCGGGTCCGGCACCATGGACGCTTCAAGGTAGGCGCGCACGGTTTCCGCGTCCGGGGAAAGTTCGCTCGCCGTCACGGCTGTATCCACGGCCATGTTCATACCTCCGCATCTTGATTGACTGTCGTCTCAGAAAGCACGCCGGGCACAAGATTGCATGCAATTATTTTATGCAATAATTGCATGCAATCTGGTCAATGCCGTGGGATGATGGTGGCGCGCAAATAGTCAAACCATTGAACGGACAAGACTTTTGATTCTGGCACGGCCATTGCAGCGAAGAACTCGCCGCTTGGACCCACCGCAGATCCTCAAGGAGACGCAGATGCTAGAACTTGCCCGCACCCGAAACGTCACACGGCGCCTTGTGCTTGCCGCCGCGATGACGCTTCCCTTCGCAGCCTCCATCCCCGCCCATGCCCAGGAGACCGTCAAGATCGGTCTCGTCGCAGCCCTCAGCGGCCAGTCCGCGAAGTCGGGCGAGGCCATCACGCGCGGCCTGACGCTCGCCATCGACAAGATCAATGCCGAGGGCGGTGTTCTCGGAAAGCAAGTCGAACTCGTCAGCCGTGACGACGAGAGCAACCCGGGCAAGGGCCTTGTCGCTGCCCGCGAACTGGTACAGCGCGAAGGCGTCGCTGCCCTGATCGGTGGTCTCGACACGCCGGTTTCGCTCGCAATCGTCCCCTTCGTGAACCAGGAAAAGGTCGTTTTCGTCGGTCCGTGGGCCGCCGGTACGCCGATCACCAAGAACGGCGCCGAGGAGAACTACGTCTTCCGCGTCTCCGCCGTGGACGAGTATGTCGACGAAGCCATCACCGAGTATCTCGTCACCAAGTACGGTGCGAAGAAGCCGGGCCTCATCCTCATCAACAACCCGTGGGGTGAATCCAATGAGCGCGGCCTGACCAAGGCGCTCGAAAAGCGCGGCATGGAACATGCCGGCATCGAGAAGTTCGAGAGCAACGATGTCGATGTCGTCCCGCAGCTAACTCGCCTGAAGGAAGCCGGCGCGGACTCGCTCTTTCTCGTCGCCAACGTCGCCCCGTCCGCGCAGGTCGTGAAGTCGCTCGACCGCATGGGTTGGGACGTGCCGATCTCCTCGCATTGGGGTCCTGCCGGTGGCCGCTTTACCGAGCTGGCCGGCCCGAGTGGCGAGAAGGTGCACTTCATCCAGACCTTCCTCTTCACAGAGGAAAGCGACCCGCTCTTCGTGACGCTCAAGGAGAAGTTCCCGGAGATCAAGACGCTCGCCGACGTGACGCCCGCGACCGGCATCGCCAATGCCTATGACGCCATGTTGCTTCTGGCGGCCGCCATCGAAAAGGCCGGTTCAACCGACGGCCCGGCCATACGCGAGGCCATGTATGAGGTCTCCGGCATCGAAGGCGTCATCAAGACCTACGACAAGCCGTTCACCCCGGACGACCAGGATGCGCTTGGACCGGAAGACTACACCTTCGCCCACTTCGTGGACGGCCAGATCATCCCGCTCGGCGAGTAACCGCGCCTGACACAAGACACTGCGGCGGCCGCGCGCCGCCGCAGACCCTATTTTGAAGTCTCGATTTTTGAAGCCTCACGCAGGAAGCCGGAACGCCCCATGACCCTGCTCGTCGTCGCGATCATCACAGGCATCGGCCTTGGAAGCATGTACGGGCTCATCGCGCTCGGTTTCCAGATCACCTATTCGGTGTCCTCCACCGTCAACTTCGCGCAGGGTAGCGTTGTCATGCTCGGCGCGGTGCTGGGCTTCATCTTCTGCCAGCGCTGGGGCCTGCCGGTCATCGTCGGCTACCCGCTGGCGATCCTGTGCTGCGGACTGTTCGGCGTGCTGGTCGAACTCGTGCTCGTGCGCCCCTTCGTCATGCGCGGCTCGGAAGCCTGGCTGATGGCGACGGTCGCCGGCGGCATCTTCCTCGACAACGCCGCGCTGTTCACCTTCGGCAACGAACCGCGCAGCCTGTCCTCGCCGCTGACGGGCACCACCTGGAACATCCTCGGCACCGGCGTCTATCCCCAGCAGGTGCTCATCCCCTTCGCGGCCATCGGCGTCGCCGTGCTGCTGCACCTGCTGTTCCGCCACACCCGGCAGGGCAGGGCGCTGCTCGCCGTGGTGCAGAACCGGCAGGCCGCGCGCCTCATGGGCATCAACACCAACCTCATGGTCTCCGGCTCCTTCGCCATTTCCTCCATGCTGGCGGGATTCGCCGGGCTGCTGATCGCGCCGCTCTTTTCCGTGCACTCCGACATGGGAACCCTGTTCGGCTTGAAGGCCTTCGCGGTCGCCATCCTCGGCGGCATGACGTCGGCCTCCGGCGTGATGATCGCGGGCTTTCTCTATGGTTTGGTGGAAGCCTTCGTGACGACCTATCTCGGCTCGTCCTTCACCTATATCGCCGTCTTCGCGCTGGTGATCGTCGTGCTCACCATCAAGCCCGGCGGCCTGTTCGGCCGGCCCGGCCTGAAGAAGGTCTGACGCGCCGTGGCAAAGCTTCTCTCCAATCGCGCCCGGCTGGTCGACCTCGTCATCCTTCTCGGCACCCTCGCCGGCATCTGGCTTGTGCTGACGACCGGCGGCTACACCCACTTCATCATTGGGCTGGTGGCCATCACCGCCATCGCCTGCATCGGCCTCAACGTACTTTACGGCCTCACCGGGCTGATCTCGCTGGGCCAGGTCGGCTTCCTTGCCATCGGGGCCTACGCGACCGCCATCCTGACGCTGAACGGTGTGTCCTACTGGCTGGCCGCGCCCATCGCGGTGCTGCTGTCGGCGTTCGCCGGCTGCCTGCTGGCGGTGCCTGCGGTGCGCATGGCGGGGCCGTTCCTTGCCATGGTGACCATCGCCTTCGCCTTCATCGTGGAGCACACGGCCATCGAGTGGCGCTCGCTCACCGGCGGGCAGAACGGGCTGATGGGGTTCTCCAATCCGAGCATCGGCGGCTACACTTTCTCCGAAGCCGACCTCGTGATGATGGCCGTCGTGCTGTGCGGGCTGCTGACGCTTGGCTATCGCTGGGTTTCGGACAGCGGCTGGGGCTTTGCCATGAAGTCGCTGCGCGATGCGGAAATCGCGGCCCAGTCGGTCGGCTACAAGCCCTTCACGATCAAGCTCATCGCCTTCGCCATTGCAGCCGCAACCGCCGGGCTGGCGGGCACGCTGTTCGCCCCGCTCATGGGCTTCATCGCGCCGAGCAACTTTCCGTTCTCGCAATCGATCCTCTACCTCTTCGCCGTCATCCTCGGCGGGGCGGGCACGGTTCTCGGGCCGGTCGTCGGCGCGCTCGTCACCGTGCTGCTGCCGGAGTTCCTGTCCTCGCTTGCCGAATACCGCCTGCTGTTCTTCGGCGGCCTGCTGGTCACGGTCCTGCTGCTGGCCCCGCGCGGCATCGTCGGCACAATCGCAAGCTTCGTCCCGTCACGCCCGCGCGACACCGCAGCACGGCCTGAAGCCGAGATCGCCAGAATGATCGAGGGCTTTGCCGGTGACACCGAGCTTGCGGTCGAGAACATCGCCATCGCGTTCGGCGGCGTGCGCGCCGTGGACGGCGTGTCCTTCACCGCAATGCCAGGCGAGGTGACGTCGATCATCGGTCCCAACGGTGCAGGCAAGACGACGGTCCTCAACATCGTGTCGGGGTTCTATTCGCCCGATACCGGCTCTGTCCGGGTCGGCACGCTGGACATCGCGGGCAAGCCGCCGGAATTCGCCGCAGCTCATGGCGTCGCGCGCACCTACCAGACGACGCGGCTGTTCGAGAGCCTGTCGGTGGTGGACAACGTTGTCGCCGCACTGCCCAACGGCGCCCTTGGCCACCCGTTCGCGGCCCTTGCCAACGCGGAGCGCCGCGCGCTCGCCGCAGGCCTCTTGCGCTATTGCGGCTATGCCGGCGAGATCGACCGCCGCGCCGGCGACCTGCCGCATGTGGATCGCAGGCTCGTGGAAGTCGCCCGCTCGCTGGCAACCAAGCCCCGCGTTCTGCTGCTGGATGAACCTGCGGCCGGGCTGATGCGTGCCGACAAGGAGGCGCTGTCGGGGCTGCTGCGGCGGCTGGCGGATGCAGGCCTCGCGGTGATCCTCGTCGAGCACGATATGGACATGGTGATGGGCATCTCCGACAAGATCCTCGCGGTCGATGCGGGCAGTCCCATCGCGACCGGGACGGCGAGCGAGGTGCGCAAGGACCCGGCCGTCGTCGCTGCGTATCTCGGCGAAGGGATCAGCGCAGACAATTCGCGCGCGCAACCGCTGGAGACCAAGGCCGATGCGGTGCTGGAAACCGTGAACCTGACGGCGGGTTACGGTGCAGCGCCGGTGCTGAAATCCGTGTCGCTACGCGTGCGGCCCGGCGAGATGGTCACGCTGCTGGGGGCCAACGGCGCTGGCAAATCGACCTTTCTCTCCACGCTGTCGGGCCTGCTGCGCCCGGTGGAAGGCAACATCATTCTCGACGACAAGCAGATCCAGAATCTGCCCACCCACGCAATCGTCGATCGTGGACTGGTTCTGGTGCCGGAAGGCCGCCAGGTCTTCCCCGAGTTGACCGTGCTTGAGAACATCGAGCTTGGAAAATACCGCCGGGGCGAAGCGCTAACGGCCGAGGAGCGCGACAAGGTCTTTGCGCGCTTTCCCCGTCTGAAAGAGCGCATGAACCAGCCGGCCGGGCTGCTGTCCGGCGGCGAGCAGCAGATGATGGCGATTGCCCGCGGCCTCGTCGCCAACCCGCGCGTGCTGCTGCTGGATGAACCCTCGCTGGGCCTTGCGCCCGCGCTGATCGAGGAGCTCTACGACATCCTCGCCGAACTGCGCGACGCCGGAATCACCATCCTGCTCGTCGACCAGATGGCGACGCTGGCGCTGTCCGTTGCCGACTATGCCTACGTGATCGAGCAGGGCGAAATCGTCATGGAAGGCTCCGCCAGCGAGCTTGCCCGCGACGAGGGACTCATAAAGGCCTATCTCGGCGAGGCCGAAATTGCAGAGCCTGCGCAAGACAACAACAGCGCGGCCTGACCCATGTCCACAATCTACCTGATGCCCACCCTCATCCGGAACGCGCGCCTGCATGGCCGCGATGGCACCGTCGATATCGCGATTGCCGACGGGATCATCCGCGAGATCGCGCCGCGCATCGAGACGTCGGCTCCCGGCCTCGATGCCGGCGGCAATCTGTTGTTCAGCGGCTTTGCCGAAAGCCATATCCACCTCGACAAGGCCTGCATCCTCGATTACGCGGTGAACGAAACCGGCACGCTGGAAGGCGCGATTGCAGCCGTCAGCGCCGCCAAGGCCGCTTTCAGTGCCGAGGACATCTATGCGCGCGGGCGCAAGGTGATCGAAAAAGCGCTGGTGCAGGGCACCACCGCCATGCGCACGCATGTCGAAATCGATCCGGGCATCGGCCTCATCGGCTTTTCCGCCATCCGCCAGCTCAAGCAGGATTTCGCCTGGGCGATGGATATCGATATCTGCGTCTTCCCGCAGGAAGGCCTCATCAACAATCCGGGCACCGACGAACTGCTGGTGCGCGCGCTGGAACTCGGCGCCGACCTCCTGGGCGGATGCCCCTACACGGACAGCGATCCGGATGGGCAAATCGAGTGGCTGTTCAAGACCGCGCGGGAGTTTGACGTCGACCTCGACTTCCATCTCGATTTCGACCTCGACACGTCGTGGCGCCATCTCGACAAGGTTGCCGCCGAGGCCATCCGGCATGGCTGGCAGGGCAGGGTGGCCATCGGCCATGTCTCCAAGCTGTCGATGCTGCCGGAAAAGGAACTGGTCGAGACGGCGGCGATCCTGCGCGATGCCGGCATCGCCGTGACGGTGTTGCCCGCCACCGACCTGTTCCTCATGGGCCGCGACCACGACCACGGCATTCCGCGCGGCGTTGCGCCTGCGCACCGGCTGGACGCCGCAGGTGTTGCCTGCACGCTTGCCACCAACAACGTGCTCAACCCCTTCACGCCGTTCGGCGATTGCTCTCTGGCGCGCATGGCGAACCTCTTCGCCAATGTCAGCCAGCTTGGAACGTCGGAAGACCTAGAACGATGCTTTGCGTTCGTGTCGGACGTGCCGCGCGGCCTCATGCACCGGGATAGCGCCATCGAGGTCGGCAAGCCGGCAGACCTTGTCCTTGTCGATGCAGGCAGCCGCGCCGATGCGGTGGCCGAAATCGCCCAGCCCCTGTGGGGCATGAAAGCAGGCCAGATGACCTTTCAGCGACCCTTGCCTGTCATTTTCCGGGCGGACGAAACGGACGACTGATCGCCGTCGATGTTCGTCGGGTGTCGTCGCCACGCTTTCTCGCCGTAGCGTCAATTTTCGAGTTCGCTCAAGTCGGCCTCCGTGTTGGGGCACGCCGGACCGTGCCAATCGCGCTGAAATTTTCCGCTACGGGAAAAATCATGTATCAAGACCGTCATGTGCTTGACGGTCACGGCCCACGAAGCGCGATCAATCGTATTTATGTTGGGACTGGAAATTTATTTATAGGTTAATCTTCGTATTGGTTTGTCAGACGGCATTTGAATTCATCCGACATAAGCTGTTTTTACATTGATATGTAGCCCATTCGAGGTCGAATTACGCTAAGCCGGGTCGCGAATAGCCTATTTGAGGTGCGGCAAATTTTCCGCAGAAAACAGCCGTTACTCACTGGTACCGCCCGCCCGTTCGTGTTTTGCTAGGCGAATGTCGCATTTGGACAATCGGCGCACCCCGCGACGGGGGGAACATCAGAACCGATAAACGATGTTCCGCCCAAGCAGGCGGACACGCCAGAGGTTGGAACAGAGGCCCGGACGAGCCGGGCCCGACATGCAATTCAAAGACAGTGGAGGAGAATCCATGAAGGACGAAAAACAGGTCCTTATTGATCGTATCGCTACAGCTGCCCGCGAAGGCCGGCTGAACCGCCGCGATTTCATGCACTACTCGATGGCAGCCGGCGTCACCGCCTCGGCAGCCACCGGCCTGTGGACCACCAAGGTTGCAGCCCAGACGCCCAAGCAGGGCGGCGCGTTCCGCTGGGGCATCCATGACGGCAACACGTCGGACACCCACGATCCGGGCACCTATCTCACCCGGACCATGATCTATCTCGCCCATACCCACCGATCCTACCTGACGATGATCAATGGCGATGGCTCGCTCGGGCCTGACCTGGCAGACAGCTGGGAAGCCAGTGAGGATGCCTCGGAATGGACGTTCAAGCTGACCGAGAACGCCAGCTTCCACAAGGCTGGCAAGGTCACCGCTGATGACGTCATCGCCTCGCTCAACCATCACCGTGGCGAGAAGTCGACCTCTGCTGCGAAGGCGCTGCTGACCGACGTCGAGGACATCACCAAGGACGGCGACTACACCGTCGTGATCAAGCTGTCGCGCGGCAATGCCGACCTGCCCTGGCTGATGACCGACTACCACCTCGCCATCTGCCCGGCCAACGACGACGGCACCATCGACTGGCAGTCCGGCGACGGCTCCGGCCCCTACAAGATCGACAGCGGTGAGTTCGGTGTGCGCTTTACGCTGTCGCGCCACGATGGCTGGCACCGCGAAGGCGCCTATTTCGACAGCATCGAGATGATCACCCTGAACGACCCGAACGCGCGCCAGACGGCGCTGGTGACCGGGGACGTGGATGCGGTCTCGCTGATCGAACTGAAGACGATGGCGCTGCTGCAGCGCGATCCCAACATCACGATCCACAACATCCCGTCGGCGGGTGCCATCACGCTGCCGATGTTCTGCGATACCGCGCCGTTCGACAATGTCGACGTTCGCAACGCGCTGAAGCTGTCGATGAACCGCGAGGAGATCATCCAGAAGATCGCCTTCGGTGCCGCGACGATTGGCAACGACTTCCATCATTCCCCGGCCCAGCCCTACTGGCCCGAGGACATTCCACAGCGCGAGTACGATCCCGACCAGGCCAAGTCGCTGCTCAAGAAGGCCGGTGCGGAAGGCTTGACCGTCAATCTTTCCACCGCCGACAGCGTCTATGCCGGTGCGGTGGACATGGCGGTGCTCTATGCCGAGCACGCAAAGGCTGCGGGCATTACCATCAACGTCGTCCGCGAGCCGAACGATGGCTACTACTCCGATGTGTGGTTGAAGAAGCCGTTCTGCCTCGTGTCCTGGGGTGCGCGTCCGACGCCGGACGTCATGTACACCCTGGCCTACAAGGACGACGCAGCCTGGAACGAAAGCCATTGGCAGAACGAGCGGTTCAACGAACTGCTGCTTCAGGCCAAGGCCGAGCTCGACGAGCCGCGCCGCAAGGAGATGTACCACGAGATGGCGATGCTGGCGCGTGACGATGGCGGGACGGTCATCCCGTTCTTCAACAACTTCGTCTACGCCAACCGCTCCAACGTGGGCACACCGGAAAACCTGGCCGCGAGCTGGGAGTGCGACGGTGCCCGCGCTGCAAGCCGCTGGTGGTTCACCGGATAATCGGTGCATGATGAACAATGTATACGGCGCCCCGCTCGGGGCGCCGTATATCGCAGTCCGCACCTGAGGCGGCTGCAAGTCCAAGTTTCTGCTTGGCTGTTCCTTTCCGCAGCACGGTCGTTGGGGTGACCGTTGCGGCAAGGAACAGGCGTTGTGGCCGCAGCATGCGGCCCGACTGACCTGGAGGGGGGTAAATGCAGGATATTTTCAGGCTCGTGGCAAAGCGCCTCGGGCTGGGGCTGATCACACTGCTGGTGATTTCGCTCCTGATCTTCTTTGCGGTCGAACTGCTGCCGGGCGACATCGCCCAAGCGGTTCTCGGCCAGGGTGCAACGGACGAAACCGTCGCCGCGCTGCGCGAGAGAATGGGGCTCAACGATCCCTGGTTCATTCGCTACTTCGAGTGGCTCCTTGGCGCGATCCAGCTGGATTTCGGCGTCTCGCTCATCTCCGGTGACCCGGTGTCCTCCGCCATTTCCCAGCGCTTCGCCAACACGCTGTTCCTGGCCGCCTACGCAGCCGTTATCGCGGTTCCGATCTCCATTGTTCTCGGTGTCATCGTCGCCCTGCTGCGCAACACGATCTTCGACCGTGTCGCCAACGTCCTGACGCTGACCTCGATCTCCTCGCCGGAATTCTTTCTCGGCTACATCCTGATCCTTTACCTGTCGGTGAAGACGGGCATGTTCCCCGCGATTTCGAGCCTTCGCGGTGACATGAGCTTCGGCGATCTGCTCTACCGCACCTTCCTACCGGCGCTGACGCTGGTTCTTGTCGTCACGGCGCACATGATGCGCATGACCCGCG
Source organism: Tepidamorphus sp. 3E244 (assembly GCF_046159835.1). Lineage (NCBI taxonomy): Bacteria > Pseudomonadati > Pseudomonadota > Alphaproteobacteria > Hyphomicrobiales > Tepidamorphaceae > Tepidamorphus > Tepidamorphus sp. 3E244. The sequence continues at coordinate 600,582 of NZ_JBJXCY010000001.1, forward strand.
CGGCGATCATCTCGCTGCTGGCTTCGCCCTACATCGAGATGGCGCGGCTCAAGGGTGTTCCGCCCTGGAAGGTCATCGTGCGCCACGCCCTGCCGAACGCATGGGCCCCGATCATCAACGTTATCGCCCTGAACCTCGCCTACCTCATAACGGGCGTCGTCCTGGTCGAGGTGGTGTTCGTGTACCCGGGCATCGGCCAGTTGCTGGTGGATGCGGTGTCCAAGCGCGACTTCCCCGTGGTGCAGGCCTGCTGCCTGATCTTTGCGGCAACCTTCATCCTGTTGAACCTCGCAGCGGACGTGATGTCGATCCTCACCAATCCGCGCCTGCGGCATCCGAAGTAAGGGGGGCGGACAATGAACAGCTTCGTTATCGGCTACTACGCCCTTCTCATTGGCGCTTCGTGCCTTGCAGCTTTTTACGGAAAGCGTTCCGTCTTCCTGCTGCTGTTTTCACTCACGCTGGTGTCCTTCCTGATGGGCATTCTGGGCGGCGTTCCCGCCTTGCGTTTCATCACCACTGCAGCCGCAGCGCTGGCACTGGCAGCCGGTGTCTCCTATGCCTTCCGAGAGTTCCTCGTGGCTGTGCTGCCGACGGGCCTTTCCAAGGAAATCGCCACGGCACCGCTGACTGCGGCCTTCGGGATGTTCGTGATCTTCACCTATGCGGTGGCCGGCATCTTCGCCCCGATCATCGCACCGCACGGCGAGGCGCAGATCATCTCGACGGCTTTTGCACCGCCCGATGAAAACATGCTGCTGGGGGCCGACCAGCTCGGTCGCGACATCTTCAGCCGCATCGTCTACGGCGCGCGCAACTCGGTCGGCCTCGCGCTGGTCGCCACCGCACTCGCCTTTACGCTCGGTGCGCTTACCGGCCTGCTGGCAGCGACCAAGGGCGGCTGGATCGACCAGATTCTCGGGCGCGTGGCGGATGTCTTCATGTCCATCCCCTCGCTCATCTTCGCCCTGCTGATGCTGTCGATCTTCGGCACGTCGCTGCTGGTGATTGTCATCGTCGTTGGCCTCATCTACGCACCGCGCGTCTTCCGCCTCACGCGGGCGGTCGCCGGCAACGTGGTGGTGATGGACTACATCGAGGCGGCGCGCCTGCGCGGTGAAGGCACCTGGTACCTGATCCGCAGGGAAATCCTGCCCAACTCGACAGCACCGCTCATTGCCGAGTTCGGTCTGGAATTCTGCTTCGTGTTCCTGCTGATCGCCGGTCTCTCGTTCCTCGGCCTCGGCATCCAGCCGCCCACGGCGGACTGGGGCTCGATGGTGCGCGAGAACGCAACGCTGATCTCGTTCGGCGACCTGACACCGCTCATCCCCGCGGCAGCCATTGCGCTGCTCACGGTCGCGGTCAACTTCGTGGTTGACTGGATGCTGTACCGCTCGTCCGGCTTGAAGGAGTAGTCGACATGCCTGCCAAGAAAGATGTCCTTCTCGATATCGAGGATCTTCACATCGAGGGCTTCACCGGCGACGAGTGGATCGAGATTGTCCACGGCGTCGACCTGAAGCTGCATCGCGGCGAGGTTCTTGGCCTCATCGGTGAATCCGGTGCCGGCAAGTCGACCATCGGCCTGGCCGCCATGGGCTTTGCCCGCGACGGCTGCAAGATTTCTGGTGGCTCGATCGAGTTCGACGGGATGGAACTGACGACGACGCCCGAAAGCGATCTGCGGGCGCTGCGCGGCTCGCGCATCGCCTATGTTGCGCAGTCGGCGGCAGCCTCCTTCAACCCGGCGCACAAGATCATCGACCAGCACACCGAGGCACCGGTCCAGTACCGCATCCAGAAGCGCATGGAGGCACAGGAAGACGCCATGGAGCTCTACGAGCGCCTGCGTCTGCCCAACCCCCAGGAGATCGGCTTCCGCTACCCGCACCAGGTGTCCGGCGGCCAGCTCCAGCGCGCGATGACGGCCATGGCCATGGCCTGCCGCCCCGACCTCATCATCTTCGATGAACCGACGACGGCGCTCGACGTGACGACCCAGATCGAGGTGCTGGCGGCGATCCGCGATATCGTCGACCAGTTCAACACCGCCGCGATCTACATCACCCATGACCTTGCCGTGGTTGCCCAGATGGCCGACACCATCAAGGTGCTGCTGAAGGGCAACGAGGTGGAGGAAGCGCCCACCGAACAGATGCTGGCGAGCCCGAAAGAGGATTACACCAAGAGCCTCTGGGCGGTGCGCAGCTTCCAGAAGGAGCAGAAGAGCCGGCCCGTCGGCCCCGATGCCGTCCCGGTCGTTTCGGTACAGGACATCGATGCCGCCTATGGACCAGTGAAGGTGCTGGAAGACGTCTCATTCGACGTCTTTGCGGGCATGACGGTCGCCGTCGTGGGTGAGTCCGGCTCGGGCAAATCGACCACTGCGCGCTGCATCACCGGTTTGCTGCCGCCCACCAAGGGCAAGATCATGTTCAACGGTGAGGAGCTTCCGCCCAGCTACAAGGACCGCACCAAGGATCAGTTGCGCCAGGCGCAGATGATCTACCAGATGGCGGATACCGCGCTGAACCCGAAGGTTCGCATCAGCGAGATCATCGGTCGGCCCGCGAAATTCTACAGCGGGTTGAGCGGCGCGGCACTGAAGGCGCGCGTCGATGAACTGCTCGACCTGATCGAATTGGAACCATCGAAATACTATGACCGCTATCCGCCGGAACTCTCAGGCGGGCAGAAGCAGCGTATCGGCATCGCCCGGGCACTGGCGGCCGAGCCGACCTTCATCATCTGCGACGAGGTGACGAGCGCGCTTGACCAGCTTGTGGCCGAGGGCATCCTGAAGCTGCTCGACAAGCTGCAGCGAGAGCTGAACCTAGCCTACATGTTCATCACCCACGATCTGGCGACGGTGCGTTCCATTGCCGACGAGGTGGTTGTCATGCGGCAGGGCCAGGTCGTGGAGCAGGGTCCGAAGGACGTCATGTTCAAGCCGCCCCATCATCCCTATACGGACCTGCTGCTGTCCTCGGTTCCGGAAATGGACCCGAACTGGCTCACCACGCTGCTCGAAGAGCGTGGCGTCGACAATGTTGGCGAGGCATCTGACGCATCCACCGGCGGCGAGTGATCGCTGCCGGTGACGGCCAAAGACACGCTCGACGTTTCATATCGCCAGCGCGTTCAGGTCATTGATGTCAGGGGGTCGTGCGGGCACGTGTCGAGGCCGCTGGCGCAAATGCGCCGGTGCCCAATCAGACGATGGCCATGCCCGAGAGCACCATGGCACCGACAATGCAAATATACACCCCCACAAGCGCCTGCCAGGAGCCGCTGCGGTTACGGAATTCGCGGATGAGATCGTCACGGTTCATGGTGTGACTCCACGGCCAGAGGTGTTTTCAAGGGTGTCGGTCGCAAGCGGTTTTTCGTCACCGCTTCCATTTCCGCCAATTGGCATTCTTCGTAGCCCGGCGCAAGGGGGCGCGGCACGAATTCTCATGCACAGGCTGCATATCAGCGAAAACCGGAAAACATAGCGTTAAGCGCGGGCTGTTTTCCGGCCATTCCGCTGGCTTTTCGCGACCGCCCACAGGTTGGACGCGAGCAGCGCGGTGAGGATGATCGCGCCGCCGACAAGCGTGCTTTGCCCCGGCACTTCATCGAGCACGTACCATGCGAGGATCGGGGCCAGCGTCGCCTCCAGCAGAAGCAGCAGCGAAACCTCCGCCGAGGAGATGTAGCGCGGTCCCAGCGTCAGCAGGCTGACGCCGAAGGGAATGAAGACGCAGCCCAGCAGCAGCGCGTAGCCGAAATCGGTCGCGTCCATCTCGCCGGGCGCGGCGAAGGGCAGGGTGATGAGCGAGGCGATCAGGTAGCCGAGCGCGGCGGACGGCACCATCGACATGTGCCGCGCCGCGCGCGCGATCGTCAGCGCGCTGGCAAGTGCGATGGCCGTGCACAGCGCGAACAGTTCGCCCAGCATGTCTCCGGTGAAGTCGCCGCCGCCAGTGATGATCGCGACGCCGCCGACGCAGACGGCAATCGTTCCAAGCTTGCGGGGCGTCAGCGGCTCACCGAGAAATATGCGGCTGATGAGGGCAGCGAAGATCGGTGTCGTCGCCACGATCATCACGGCGGACGCAATGGTCGTGTATTGCACCGCCAGCACGAAACAGCTGATGCCGCCCGACGACAGGATGCCGTAAGCGAGCCCGCGCCAGCCCATGCTGCGCAGCCTGGCGGGCAGGCGGCCGCGATAGTAGATTGCAAGCCCGATGAAGAGCGTGAGGGTCGTGAAGGCCGCGCGCCAGAAGACGACGGCAAGGTCCGGCGCATCGATCAGCCGGATCAGGATGCTGTCCGGCACGATGGCCAGCACGCCGAGGCTGGTCAGCAGGAAACCCTTGAGATGCTCGTTCACGCCGGGTCCGCCTGCGGTCCCGGTCTGGCCGCATCATCTTCGCTGCCTTCGGGTTTTGCGGCCCGCACGGCAAGGTGCGCCTTGTACTCGTTCATCAGCGCGCCCGCGCCCCACCCTTCGCCGCCACGTGCCGCACCCAGCGCGTCCATGATGGCGGTGAGGTTTTCGTCGCGGATGGATTCAAGCTCGCGGATCGACCACTTGTCCGACTGCGCGTCGGACTGCGAGGCTATGAGGTCGACCAGTTCGTCGTTGAACTCCGGCACGTCGGTCAGCTTCGACCAGGGCCACTGCAGGGCCGGGCCGAACTGCGCCATGAAGTGCCGCATGCCCGCTTCGCCTCCGGCGATCCGGTAGACCTGGAACAGGCCCATCTGCGCCCAGCGAAGCCCGAAGGAATAGCGCATGATGTCGTCGAGTTCTTCGACCGTGCAGATGCCGTCGCGGATAAGCCAGAGCGCCTCGCGCCAGACGGCCTCCAGCAGCCGGTCGCCGACGAAGGCCTCGATCTCCTTGCGGATGATGACGGGCTTCATGCCGATGGACGCGTAGGTCTTCTCAGCCCGCGCGACCGCCGAGGCCGCCGTCTGCCGTCCGCCAACGATTTCCACCAGCGGCAGCAGGTAGACCGGGTTGTAAGGGTGGGCGACAACGAGGCGCTCAGGCCGCGCCATGACGGACTGCATCTCGCTCGGCAGCAGGCCGGAGGTGGACGAGCCGATCACCGTTTCGGATGGCGCGTGCGCGTCGATTTCGGCCAGCACCTTGTGCTTGAGGTCCATGCGTTCCGGCACGCTCTCCTGCACGAGGTCGGCATCGCGGACCGCATCCTGCAGGCTGTTGCAGTAGGTGATCTTGCCCGGTGCGGGCAGGCCGCCGTCGCCCGCCAGCCGCTTGTAGGCCTTCTCCGCATTGGCCATGACCTCGCCGACCTTTCGCGAGGCCTGCGGGTCGGGGTCGAAGACATTGACGTCGACACCGTTGAGGACGAGGCGCGCGATCCAGCCAGCCCCGATGACGCCGCCGCCGATGCAGGCGGCCTTGCGCGGCAGCGCCCTCATTTCGGGGCCCGCTTGGTGAGCTTCAGCCGGTCGCGGACCTCCTGTGGGCCGATGACCTTCGCGCCGAGGTTCTCGATGATGGAGACCGCGCGTTCGACCAGTTGCGCGTTCGTGGCCAGCTGGCCCTTGCCGAGCCAGAGATTGTCCTCCAGTCCGACGCGAACATTGCCGCCGGCGAGCACCGAGGCCGCGACATACGGCATCTGGCTGCGGCCGAGCGAGAAGGCCGACCACGTCCAGTTGTCCGGCACCGCGTTGACCATCGCCATGAACGTGTTGAGGTCGTTGGGCGCGCCCCACGGCACGCCCATGCAAAGCTGGACGAGGGCGTCGTCGTCCAGCACCCCTTCCTCGACGAGGTTCTTGGCAAGCCACAGGTGGCCGGTGTCGAAGGCCTCGATTTCCGGCTTCACCCCAAGCCCGGTCATCATCTCGCCCATGGCGCGCAACATGCCCGGCGTGTTGGTCATCACGTAGTCGGCTTCGGCGAAGTTCATGGTGCCGCAGTCGAGCGTGCAGATTTCCGGCAGGCACTGCGCCACGTGCTCGACGCGGGCCGCGGCTCCGATCATGTCGGTCCCGGCCTCGTTCAGCGGCAGCGGCTTTTCACTGGAGCCGAACACCATGTCGCCACCCATCCCGGCGGTGAGGTTCAGCACCACGTCGACTTCGGCCTCGCGGATGCGCTGCGTCACCTCGCGGTAGAGTTCCAGCCGCCGGCTCGGCTTGCCTGTGTCGGGTTCGCGAACGTGGCAATGAACGATGGCCGCACCGGCCTTCGCCGCGTCGATGGCGCTGTTGGCGATCTCTTCGGTCGAGCGGGGCACGTGGGGCGAGCGGTCCTGCGTGCCGCCCGAGCCGGTGACGGCGCAGGTGACGAAGACCTCGGTATTCATGGCGAGCGGCATCGGTTTCCTCAAACTGTCGGTCCGGTTGCGAATGCCCGTGAAGTGAAGAGCATCCGGTCCGGACCCGGTATCTGGAAACCGACGTTAATCGCACTTCGCGCGCCCGCGCCACCGGGCAGGCGCAATTCTGCCATGCGGCCCAAAGCGCACTGTCGAAAGCGCTTTATCTGCGCCGCCGCCGGTGCTTGATTGCCGGTTCCATTTGCCTTCTTCCCGAACGGATGCCCATGTCGATAGAAACCACCCACACGCTCGTCGTCGGCGCCGGACAGGCCGGCATCGCCATGAGCGAACATTTGCGCGCCGATGGCATCGAGCATGTCGTGCTGGAAAAGGACCGGGTGGCCGAAAGCTGGCGCACCGCGCGCTGGGATTCACTGGTGGCAAACGGCCCCGCCTGGCACGACCGTTTCCCCAATCTGGAGTATCCGAAGAGCGGGCCGGACGAATTCCCCCCGAAGGAGGAGGTCGTCGATTACTTCACCCATTATGCGCAGCGCATCGATGCGCCGATCCGCACCGGTGTCGAGGTCACCTCCTGCGAGCGCCTGCACGGCAGGCCGGGCTTTCGCGTCGAGACGAGCCTCGGTGCGCTGGAGGTGCGCAACGTGGTTGCCGCGACCGGTGCCTTTCAGGTGCCGGTGATCCCGAAGCTGGTGCCGGAAGATACCGACATCGCGCAGCTTCACTCACACGACTACCGCAATCCCGACCAACTTGGCGAAGGCGCGGTGCTCGTCGTCGGGGCAGGGTCCTCCGGCACGCAGATTGCCGATGAATTGAACCGTGCAGGACGCACGGTCTACCTCTCCATCGGCCCGCATGACCGCCCGCCGCGCGCCTATCGCGGGCGCGACAATGTCTGGTGGCTGGGCGTGCTCGGCAAGTGGGATGCCGCGACGCCGCCTGGCGGCGCGGAGCACGTGACCATCGCCGTCTCCGGTGCGCGCGGCGGCGAGACCATCGACTTCCGCCGCATGGCGGGCCACGGCATCACGCTGCTCGGCAGGACCGACCGGTTCGAAGACGGCGTCATGCACTTCAACCCGGACCTTGCGACCAACATAGCGCGCGGAGACGCCAACTACCTTTCGCTGCTGGATGAAGCCGACGCCTACGTGCTGCGCAACGAGCTGGACCTGCCCGAAGAGATCGAGGCCCGCGAGATTGGCCCCGATCCCGACTGCATGACCAAACAGATTCTGGAACTTGACCTTGCCGAGGCCGGCATCGGCACCATTCTCTGGGCGACCGGATACGAGAACGACTACGGCTGGCTGAAAGTCGACAACGCGCTGGACGAGGCCGGGCGGCCAAACCACCGGCGCGGCGTCAGCGAGGAACCGGGCATCTACTTCCTCGGCCTGCCGTGGCAGTCGCGGCGCGGGTCGAGCTTCATCTGGGGCGTGTGGCACGACGCGAAGTACATTTCCGACCACATCGCCAAGCTGGACGGATACCTGTCCTACCGGCCCACCGCCCACGGCGACAGCGAATGAGGACGAGCCACCATGGCGCATGAGCGCATCCGCAAGTTCAACACGCGCGACACCTACCCGGAGCAGAAACTCGACAACGACCTGTCCCAGGCGGTGGTCGCGCGCGGGCGCACGGTCTTCCTGCGCGGGCAGATCGCGCAGGACCTCGACACGCGCGAGAGCCTGCATGTGGGTGATGCCGGCAAGCAGGCGGAAAAGGCCATGTCCAACATCGCCATGCTGATGGCGGAGGCCGGCGGCTCCATGGAGCATGTCTGCCGCGTGGTCGTGTACCTCACCGACATTCGCCACCGCGAGGCGGTCTACCGCGAGATGGGCAAGTGGCTGAAGGGCGTCTACCCGGTGTCCACCGGCCTTGTCGTCACCGCGCTGGCACGGCCCGAATGGCTGGTCGAGATCGAGGCCACCGCCGTCATCCCGGATGAGGCGTGAGGTGAAGCGGTGACCTTTTCCCTCGTCGCACGCTGCAGCGAAACCGGCATGTTCGGTGTCGCGGTGTCCTCGTCCTCGCCGGCTGTCGCGGCGCGCTGCGCCCATGCGCGCGCCGGCGTCGGCGCGGTCGCCAGCCAGAACGTCACTGATCCGGCTCTCGGCACCCGCGTGCTCGACATGCTGGAGGCCGGCCGCAGCGCCAACGAGGCGGTCACCTCGCTGAAGGGTCGCGAGCATATCGAGTACAGGCAGGTGCTGGCCGTGGACCGCGACGGCGAAACCGCGATCCACTCGGGTACCAACGTGCTCGGCAAGTGGGGGCAGGCGGCAGCGCAGGACGTTGCATCCGGCGGCAATCTGCTGGCGAACGAAGTCGTGCCGCAAGCCATCGTCGACGGGTTTCTCTCCGCGCGCGGTCACATCGGCGACCGGCTGCTGGAGGCGATGCGCGCCGGGCTGGAGGCGGGCGGCGAGGCCGGGCCGGTCCATTCCGCCGGGATGCTGATCGTCGATGAACTGGCCTGGCCGCTGGCCGAATTGCGCTGCGACTGGACCGACGATTGTCCCATCGCGGCAATCGAGGCCGCGTGGGCCATCTACAAGCCGCAAATGGCGGACTATGTTCAACGTGCGCTCGACCCGAGCGGGGCACCGTCCTACGGCGTGCCCGGCGACCAATGAACCACAGGCAAGGTCTTACCCACGCTATGCGCGAAAGCCGCGACATACTCGAAAAGCTGATTGCGTTCCCCACTGTGAGCGAGCGCTCCAACCACGATATCATCGCGTGGGTCGAAGAGTTGCTGTCCGGCGCAGGCTTCACCTGCAGACGCGTCGAGAGCCTGTCGGGCGAAAAGTCAGGGCTCTATGCCACGCTCGGACCGGAAGGTCCGGGCGGATTGCTGATGTCGTCCCACAGCGACGTGGTGCCCGTCGAAGGGCAGGCGTGGACGCGCGATGCGTTCGAGATGATCGAGGACGACGGCAAGCTCTACGGGCGCGGCACCACCGACATGAAGGGCTTTCTCGCCTGCTCGCTGGCAGCCGCCCTGCGCCACGCGGACAGGCCGCTGAAGACACCGCTGAAGCTGTCGGTCTCCTATGATGAGGAAATCGGCTGTGTCGGCATCCGCGAGATGAATGGCGATCTGGAACCGTCGATCGGCTTGCCGGATTGCTGCATCGTCGGCGAGCCGACTTCGCTCGCTGTTGCCACCGGCCACAAGGGCAAGCTGTTCCTGCGCGCCACCTGCCGGGGCACGCCCGGGCATACGGCCATGGCACCGGACTTCCTCAATGCGCTGCATCTGGCGACCGACCTCGTGACCGGCCTGCGCGGCATGCAGGAGAAATTCGCAACGAGCGGCGCGCGCGACGAGGGCTACGAGGTGCCCTACACGACCATTCACGTGGCGAAAATCGCCGGCGGCATCGCCGCCAACATCGTGCCGGAGCATGCGTTGGTCGAGTTCGAGGTACGCCATCTGGCCGCTGACGATCCAAGACAGATCGTCTCCGATCTGCGCAAGCTCGCGGACGCCATCGCCGCGCCGCACCGCGCGCGCTTTCCCGCCGCTGCGGTGGAGATCGAGGAACTGAAATCGTATCCAGGCCTTGATATCGACCGCGACCACGAATTCGTCGCCACCGTGCTGGATGCCTCGCACGGCGCGAAGACGACCAAGGTCGCCTACGGGACGGAGGCCGGGTTCTTCTCCGCGCTCGGCATCCCGACCGTCGTCTGCGGGCCGGGCAACATGGACCAGGGCCACAGGCCCGACGAGTTCATTGCGCGCTCGCAGCTCGATGCCTGTGACGCGATGCTGGACGCACTCATCGCGCGGGTATGCCTCTAGCGGGATGCTCGCTTGTGCGCTGATCCCTTGGCGCGGGCGCGCAAGGGTGATGAAATCCCGCCCAACCAATGACAACACGAAATTCCGGGACGGGAGCTCCACCTGACATGACGCCATTCACCTTCAACACCACGCCGGGCATCGTATTCGAACCGGGCGCGGCGCGGCGGCTCGCCGAAATCGTCGGCAAGAAGCTCGGGGGCAATATCCTCTTCGTCACCGATCCCGGCCTGCGCAAGCTGGGTCTCGTCGACCCGGCCCTGCAATCGCTGAAGGACGCCGGGATCGAGGTGACGGTCTTTGACGCGGTCGAGGCAGACCCCTCCCGCGCGACGCTGGAAAAGGCGGTGGAAGCAGGCGCCGGGTCGACCGGCGTCATCGGCTTCGGCGGCGGATCGTCCATGGACGTGGCGAAGCTCGCAGCCCTCCTGCTCGGCTCGAACGAAGATCTCGACGAAGCTTGGGGCGTCGCGCAGGCCAAGGGTCCGCGCCTGCCGATGGCGCTGATCCCGACGACGGCGGGCACCGGCTCGGAAGTCACCCCGGTTTCCATCATCACCGTCGGCGAGGAAGAAAAGCGCGGCGTCTCGTCGCCCGTCATCCTACCGGATATCGCGGTGCTGGACGCGGAACTGACGCTCGGCCTGCCGGCACACATCACGGCGGCAACCGGCGTCGATGCCATGGTCCACGCTATCGAGGCCTATGCCTCCAGGAGCGCCAACAACAACCCGCTCTCGAAGATGCTGGCGAAGCAGGCGCTGCAGCTTCTCGGCGCCAACATCGAGGCGGCGGTCTTCAACGGCAAGGACACCGATGCGCGCGGCGCGATGCTGCTCGGCTCCATGCTGGCGGGGCAGGCCTTCGCCAATTCGCCGGTCGCTGCCGTCCACGCGCTGGCCTACCCGATCGGCGGCACGTTCCACGTGCCGCACGGCCTGTCTAACGCGCTGGTGCTGCCGCACGTGCTGCGCTTCAACGCACCCGACGCCGCCCATCTCTACGCGGAGATCGCCTGCGATGCCTTCCCGGCACTGTCGAAGGAAGAGGGCAGCCAGGCCCGCTGCGCCGCCTTCATCGAGAGCCTTGCCGACCTGTCGAAGAAGCTCGGCATGGAAACGCGGCTGCAGGAGGTCGGCATCGGCAAGGACGCCCTGCCGAAGATGGCGGCGGACGCCATGAAGCAGACGCGCCTGTTGGTGAACAATCCGCGCGGTGTGTCGGAAGCCGACGCGCTGTCGATCTACACGGCGGCGTGGTGATGGCGAAACCCGATCCCGGCAAGCGCGACGCCTACCGCGCCTTCTATCCGATTACCACCCGCTGGTCGGACAACGACGTCTATGGCCACATGAACAACGTGGTCCACTACGCGCTGTTCGACACCTCGGTGAATGGCTGGCTGATCGCGCAGGGCGCGCTCGACATCCACGGAGGCGAACAGATCGGACTGGTGGTGGAAACCGGCTGCCGCTACTTCGCGGAAATGGCCTACCCGGACGTGGTGACGGCGGGGCTTCGCGTGGGCCGGATCGGCACGTCCTCGGTGCGCTACGAGGTAGGCCTGTTCCGCAACGACGATGAGGTCGCTGCCGCCGAAGGGTTCTTCATCCACGTTTACGTGGACAAGGCCTCGCGCAAGCCCGCCCCGCTGAACGACAGGTTGCGCACCGCGCTGGAGCAGATCGTGGTTCAGGCCTGAGACCTTTCATACAGGCTGCTTCGACCCCATATGTCGGGGGAACGCATTTTCCCCCGGAGAACCGATGAGCCTGACCACCGAACAAGAAATCCTGATCGAAAGCCGCGTGTCCAACGAGCGCAAGAGCGCGGGCGCGGCCTACCTGCTGTGGTTCTTTCTCGGCATCTTCTCCGCGCACCGATTCTATCTGGGCCGTCCCATCTCGGCGATCCTGCAGGTGCTGAGCTACTTCATCCTGGTGGGGTTCATCTGGTGGGTCATCGACCTGTTCCTGATCCCCGGCATCATCCAGGAAGATGCCGACGAGGTCCGTCGCGACCTCGTTGCCCGCTACCGGAACGAAGCGCTGCCACGGCGCTGAGGCGCGCGCCTACTTCGACGTTGCGACGAACACACCGTCCCAGTTCGGTGGCGGCGGTGCCTCGCGGAAGACCGCGATGCGCTGGGAATAGATGTTCAGGAAACCGCTGAGCCCGAAAGCGTCCGAGCGCTGGCGCGCGGCGCGGATGGCGGCTTCCGCGCCGTCCCAGTCCTGCGCGCGATAGCATTCCAGCATCTTCATCAGATCGGCTTTCAGCGAGCAGAATTCCGCGTCGTTTGCAGCCTCTTTCCCGCCAACGACCGTGAAGACCCGCTCCGGCTCCGCCTTGCCCTTGACCGCGATCAGATCGACTTCCACGATCCCGAAGTCATCGCCTGCAAGTTCTGCGGTGCGCGCCCCGAACAAAATGCCGACGCCGTAGCCCTTGGTCTGGCCTTCCAGCCGCGAAGCGAGGTTCACGTTGTCGCCCAGCACCGTGTAGTCGAAGCGCAGGTCGGACCCCATGTTGCCGACGACGTTGACGCCGGTGTTGAGCCCGACACCGATGGCGAACGGCTTGGCCGGGCTGCCGTCCGGCGCGGTCTCCGTCTCCAGCTGCCTGTTGAGCGCATGTTGCGCCTCGATCATCGCCAGCGCCGCCGTCAGCGAACGTCGGGCGTGATCGGGGTCATCGAGAGGCGCATTCCAGAACGCCATGATGTTGTCGCCCATGTACTTGTCGATGGTGCCGCCATTGTCGACGACGACCTGCGATAGCGGCGTCAGCAGTCGGTTGATGAGGTGTGTCAGCTCTTGCGGATAGGCCTTGTAGGCTTCCGAGATGGAGGTGAACCCGCGCACGTCCGAAAACAGGATCGTCATTTCCTTGGTCTCACCGCCGAGCACCAGCTTGGAGGGGTCTGAAGCAAGCTGCTCCACCACGTCGGGCGAGAGGTACTGGCTGAAGGCGCTGCGGATTTCCCGGCGCTGCGATTCTTCCTGCAGGTAGTTGAAGATGACGAGTGACCCAAAGACGAGGAACGCCGTCATCAGAGGGAAGGTCGCGTCCAGCAGCAGAGATTCCTCGACGAAGAAATAGTAGGACGCGCCGATGATCGCGCCGTTGATGAGGGCGCCCGCGATGACGGTCGCGAGCGCCGGCATGATCGGCACCGCGATGATGACGAACAGCCCGACGAGCGTCGCCACCAGCAGTTCGGCCGCGATGGAGTAATTCGGTCGGAAGATGTGCTGGCGCGTGATGATATTCTCGATGAGCTGCGCGTGAACCTCCACCCCCGGCATGACCGGGTTCAGCGGCGTCGCCTTGATGTCGTAGAGGCCCAGCGCCGACGTGCCGATCAGCACCACCGAACGCTCGATGCGCTTCATGGCTTCCGGGTCGCCGGCCAGTATGTCCTTCGCAGAAACGTAGCGGGCGGGGTCGCTCTCGGAAAAGCGCACCCAGAGCCGCCCGAGCCGGTCGGTCGGCACGTCGATGCCCGAGACGCCGACACTCGTTATGCCCGCCTCGTTGGTGCGGATCACAAGCGGGCGGAAACCGCCGACCACGCGCAGCATTTCCACCGACAATGTCGGGAAGACGGTGTCGCGCGCGATGACCACCAGCGGTACCCGGCGCACGATTCCGTCCACGTCCGGGTTGGTGGTGAGGATGCCGCGGCTGGCCGCAGCGTTCTGCAGTACGTCGATGTTGCGCAGGAGGTCGGCATATTTCAGCAGGTATGGCTTGGGGTCGCCGCCCAGCGTTGCCAGCGGTGGCCCCTTGGTCTCGCCCTGGTCGCGGCCAAGGTCGCGGTGGTAGCCCGATTGGCCCAGCACCACCATGCGCGCCCGCGCCAGCGCATCGGCCAGCACCGCGTCGTTGCTCGGCAGCGCCTCCAGCGTCGCCTTGGTGCCGGCATCCAGCCCCACGGCGAAATTCGCGAAGTTTTTCGGCGAGGTGCGGTCTTCCTCGGCGAAGATGATGTCGACGCCGACGGAAAGCGCATTGGCCCTGGCGATGTTGTCGATCAGCTTTGCGACGATGGTACGCGGCCACGGCCACTGACCGTACTCGGTGAGGGATTCCTCGTCGATATCGACGATCTTGGCGGGCCGCATCGGGTTCTGGTTCGGCGAGATGCGCTGGAGGATGTCAAAACCCTTCAGCCGCAGCACCTCGACAGGTACCGGGTCCCAGATGCGCAGCGTCAGCATGGCCCCGAGCAGGCACAGGCCGACAAGGCGCACCATGCGCGACCGCCCGAACAGGGCGTGGACGATACGGCCGAACATGAACCCCCCGGTCAGGCTGAACGTCTTCTTCTTTAAGCTATGGCGACCGTACTCGTATTGGACGCATCGTTATAGACGAACGTGATATTGCCCGCGCTGACACCACTCAGAACTGCCACGTCGACAAAGCCGAATGCCGATCCGGTCCCGTCGAAATCGACGCTGACGGTGGTGTCACCACCCGATTGTAGGGCCTGCACGTAGTCCGCCGTGTTGCCCGGAAGGAAGGCCGCATCGAGCAGGCCTGCGAGGTCCAGCATGTCGTCGCCGAGATCGAAATCGGTGATCGTGTCGACGTCACCGGTCTCCACGTCGCCGGAGGCATAGGCGAAGGTGTCGAGGCCGGTGCCGCCGGTCAGCGTGTCGGAGCCGGTGCCGCCCTGGATGGTGTCGTCGCCACCCAGCCCGTCGATGTCATCGTCACCGGCTTCGCCGCGCAGGCGGTTGCCCTGACTGTTGCCGATGATCGTGTCGCCGAAGATCGAGCCGCGAATGTTCTCGATATTGTTGGCCGCATCGGTGTCTCCGAACGTGTCGGTGATCTCGAAATTGCCGGGGACGGTGTCCGCGACGACTGTGATGCCCTGGAAGCCGCCGTGGTTGTGTTCGTTGTGGTAGCTGGCCTCGTCGATGCCGTCCCGCCCGTCGAACGTGTCGTTGCCGGCAAGGCCCACGAACCGCTCCACCAGACCGCCTGTGTTGTCGCTGCCCATCAGCGAGTCGTTGCCGCCGGTGCCACGCAGGTCGTTGATGTTCTGGAACGTGGTCTGCGCAACTGCGCTGCCGGGGCTGGCCATCTGGAACAGGTCGGCGGTGCCGAGCGCGATGTCGATGTTCACGAAGTGGATGTTGTCGTACTGGGCGTAGTCCAGCCGGTCCCACCCCGTGCCGCCATCCACGAAATCGTTGCCAGAGAAGGTGCGGAAGCTCTCGAACTCGTTATTGCCGCCGCCGATCAGGATATCGTCCCACTGGGTGCCGTAGACCACTTCGATCCCGACGAGGAAGTCGATCATGCCGAACGTGTCGTAGGCCACGGCCGCGCCGAGATCGACGATCACGCCTTGCGGGTTACCGATCGGCAGATCGAGGTAGACGTCGGCGTAGAGCACCGTCTCGGCATAGTAGTTGACGGTATCGAAGTTGCTACCGCCATCGCCGCCGCTGAGAATGTCGTTGCCGTAGCCGCCGACGAGCACGTCCTCGTCGTCCCCGCCATACAGACGGTCGTCGCCGTCACCACCGCGCAACTCGTCGTTGCCCGCGCCACCGCTGAGAATGTCGTTGCCACCGAAATAGCCGTCATTGGCCTGGTTGTGCGAATCGCCGACCAGCAGGTCGTTGCCGCCGCCGCCCGACAGCTCGTCGTCGCCGCCAAGGCCGTAAAGTTCATTGTGGCCGCTGTCACCGGTGATCGCGTCGTCCCAGATGGAGCCGACGACATTCTCGATGTTGCGCACCTGGTCGGTGCCGCCGTCGCCGTCGTCGGCAACCGTGCCGGTCGACAGGTCCACGTCGACGCCGTTGCTGGAGGAGGTGAACTCGATGCGGTCGATGCCGCCCCTGCCGTCGATGAAGTCGTTGCCGCCAAGCCCGCGGAACCGGTCGTTGCCGGACGAGCCGAGCAACTGGTCGTTGTACTGCGAGCCGGCGAGGCGGGTTGCGCCGAGGAAGAAATCCACGCCGCTTTCGCCGAAAATGTCGTTGTCGGTGGAAATGTTGAAGTTGGACGTCAGCGCGGTGGTGAACAGCGAGTTGTTGCTGTCGATGAGGCTATCAACCAGCCCGACGGCCGCGCCCGCATCGAGATCGCCGTGGATGCCCGTGGTGCCGTCGCCGCCATGATCGGCGAACTGGTAGCGGATCGAAACGAACGCGCCGCCGGAAATGCTCACCGTGTCGTCGCCACCTGACAGCCGCAGGTCGATGGAATTGCCGTAGAGACCCGAGAACGTGTTGTCGATGAAGAACTGGTCGTCGTAGTCGCTGTCGATGATGGTCGAGAAGTTTGTTGCCTGATCTAGGTTCACACCACCGTTCTGGATGTGGAAGAGGCTCGTCTCGGCCGTGCCACCGTTGACGCCGGCATTGACCGATCCCTGATTGCTTGTGGTCAGGTTCGCGACGATCGCTTGCGTCTGGTCGCGGTAGTCCAGCTGGAACCCGTCGAACCAGTTCTCCGAACCGGTGAGGGTTTCGCTGTCGGTGTAGACGAACGTGTCGGCCCCGGACCCGCCCTGCGCGCGCACGAAGCCGCCCGACGCGATGATCGTGTCGTTGCCGGTCCCGCCATAGGCAAGGTCGATGGCGTCCCACAGGGCTTCCGTGCCGCCGGTGTCGATGTTGTCGTTGCCATCGCCGCCATAGATCGTGTCGCTGCCGCGGAAGGTGCCCAGGCCATCGCCCAGAAGCGTGTCGTCGTTGCTGCCGCCGTCGATCACGTCATCGCCGCCGGACCCCACGATGGTATTGGCGTTGCCATCGCCGGTCAGGGTGTCGTCGAAGTGCGAGCCGAAGAGGCCTTCGATGTTCGTCAGCGTGTCGGTGCCACCGAACCCGTCGCTGGCGCTGCTGGTCGATAGATCGGCGACCACGGAGCCTGTCGAATATTCGTAGCTTGCGACGTCCAGCGTGCCGGCGCCGCCATCCAGTGTGTCATCGCCGCCGAGACCCTGCAGGACGTTGTCACCATTGTCGCCCGTCAGGCTGTCGGCCATGTGCGTGCCGGTCGCGTTGTGGACGCCGCTCAGCGCGTCGGCGGTTGCGGCGGTGTTACCGGTGTCGCTACCGGTGACAGCCAGCAGATCGACGGTCACGCCCTGGTCGTGGAACTCGTAAGAGACCGTGATGTTCATCGCGCTGTTGACCACGGTCAGCGAGTCCTGTCCGCCGGTGAGCCCGATGGTTACGTCATCGAACCCGACCTCGAACATGTCGTCGAACTGGCTGTCGAGGACCATGTCGGGGATGCCCGCAAGTGCGTCCTGGTCGCCGAAGCCATCCAAAACGCGCTCCTCCTGCAGGAAGAAGCCAAGTGCAGTGCCAAAGTTGCTTGACCCGGAACTGACCCGCGCAAAGATGCCGGCGGGGTCATCCTGATAGCTGACGATGGAGCGGTCGTACCCCTCGTCGGCGGGCCGGTCGTCGAAGAAGATGTCGACGCCCGCGCCACCGGTCATGATGACGTTGCCGCCCTCGTAGTGGAAGTTGTCGTCACCGGTGCCGCCATCCAGCAGTTCCGGTCCCGCGATCCATTCGTCGATGCGCGAGGCAGGCCCGCTGCCGCTCTCGTTGCTGCCGCTGTAGAGGGTGTCGTTGCCCGCGTCACCATAGATGCGGTCGCTGCCCGAACCGCCGATCAGGGTGTCGTCGTTGTCGCCACCATGGATTTCATCGTGGCCGTCGCCACCGCGGATCGTGTCGTTGCCCCCGTCACCGAACAGACGGTCGTTTCCGCCGAAGCCGCCGTCGTTGAAATCGGCGTCCTCGTTGTCGCCGATGATCGTGTCCGCGCCGTCGCCGCCATGGATTTCGTCGCCACCGGCAAGGCCGATCAGGGTGTTGTTGTTGCTGTCGCCGGTGATGACATCGTCATGCAGGCTCCCGGAGACCTGCTCGATGTTGAGCAGAATGTCCTGTCCCCCATCGCCATCGTCGCTGGCCGCGTTGGCAGATAGGTCGACCGTCACGCCCGAGGCCGCGGACGTGTATTCCGCGCGGTCGCCGCTACCGCCGGCGCCGTCGAGATAGTCGTCTCCCGAAGCGCCGCGCAGCCGGTTGTTGTTGGCGTCCCCGAGCAGCTGGTCGTCGAAATTGCTGCCGACAAGTCGCTGTGCACCGGTAAACGTGTCGTTTCCGATGTGGCTGAAATCGGTGTCGAGATCGCCAACGGTGACCAGCGTGTTGCCGGCAATGTGGTTGCTGCTCGTCAGCCCGGTCGCGGTGCTGGTGGAAAGATCCGCGTGGACGCCGGCATTGCCGGTGCCGGACCCGGCCGAGGTGTAGCGGATGCGGCCCGTCACGCCGGATTCAAACGTCACCGTGTCGTCGCCCGCCGTCAGGCGCACCTCGAACCAGTTGCCGAAGCTGTTGGTATAGTCCGCGGCGACGTAGATCACGTCGTCGTTGACGCTGTCGATCAGGCCGTGGACACCGGCGACGAAGTCCACGCCGCCTAGGCCGTCATGGATGGTTCCGGCTTCGACCTGCGTCGAGGCGAGCGTCTGCGCCGAGCCGACGAACGGGTCGGACAGGTTGGCGAGGATGCCGAGCGAGGAACTCTGATAGCTGACCAGCGCGAAATCGGACCATGAGCCTTCGCCGCCGGCGATCATGCTGTCGTCGCCCGCGCCGCCGACCATGAGCACGCTGCCGCGCGGCGAGACGATGGCGTCGTCCCCGCCTTCGCCGGCCAGCAGTTCGCGCTGTGCGCCGAAGTCGCCAAACGGCGTGCCGCCGCCCCAGATCAGGTCGCGACCGTCGCTGCCGGTAATGTCGTTGTAGCCGCCATTGCCGATCAGCACGTCATCGCCCGTCGTGCCGGACAGGTCGAAATTGCTGAACGCGCCCGGCTCCACGGTGATCGCTGCAACGCCGGAATCCTCGTCACCCGCGGCGTTGGTCACGGCGTAGGAAATGAGATCCGTGCCCGGACCGTCGTGGAGCGCGCTGTAGGTCGCATCGCCAGTCGTCGCGTCGATCTCGACGAGGTTCCCGTTCTCGCTCCAGAAGCGGATATCACTGGTGAAGGAGAACGCGACACCGGTGCCGACATCGTTGGCCAGCACGTCCACGCTGCCCTTGTCGCCGAGCGAAACCTGCGCAGTGTCGGTGATCGCCTCGACGCCGTTTGCGGTGCCGTTGATCGTGATGGTGATCGTGTCGTTGTCGGTGCCGCTGGCACCGTCCTCCGCCTGCACCTCGTACGCAAGCGTGACCGACTGGCCAGCCTCCAGGTAGGTGAACAGCGCGGCGGCTGCGGTGAATATCCACGTGGTGGAAAAGGCCGCAGGCGATCCCGTCTGCCCGCTGAAGCTCAGCATGGATTTCAGCGTGTTGTCGTCGACGCCGGACAGGCCCGCCGTCGTGCCGCCGCGCACCACGTTGAGCACGCTCAGCGTATGGGCGGTCTCGTCGGTGTCGGCATCGGACGTCACGAATGTGCCGGTCGCATCCACCGTGTCGCCGGGCGCGTCGGTCTCGGCATCGCTGCCGGTGAAGTCACTGGTCAGTTCGATGACGGGGTCGTCGTTCACCGGCGTCACGTCCACGGTGCTGGTCACGCCAAGCCCGTCGCGGTCGCCGTCATTGACGAGGAACGTCACCGTGCGGCTCGTCCCATCCGGCGTGTCGGATGTGTTCTCGTAGGTGACCGCGCGCAACGCGGCCTGGTAGTTCGCCAGCGTGTCGCTGCCGGTCAGCGTCAGCACGCCGGTGGTCGCGTTGTAGCTGCCTGTGATGTTGGCCGTGTCGGTGAAACCGAGCACGTCCTCGCCGGTGACGAAGCCGCCGGTGATCGAGACGGTCGCGCTTTCGATGTTCGTGTCGTCGGGATCGTTGACCGTGATCGTGGAATCGATCGCAGCCGGCGCATCGTTCTCGGAATAGGCCAGCGTCGCGCCCGCGCTCAACACGGGAGCATTCAGCGGGTTGCCGGGGAACACTTCATTGCCCGCGCCGCCGTTCCACTGGTTCTCGACATCGGTCGCGGTCCATGCGCCGTCATAGATCGCGACGTTGTCGATGGTGCCGTCGACGGTGAAGTTGCGCCCGTCGCCGCCATTGCGCGCGCCGATGTGCAGCGGATTGACAGACGTGCCGATCGCTTCCGTGCTCGTGAACGTGCCGAGGGAGGCCCCGTTCTGGAAGATTTCGAAGGTATCGCCATCGCGGGTGACGACGAATTGCTGCCACTGGCCAATGGCCAGGTTCGGATCGGTCGCGGCCTGGAAGCCGAAGGGCGTGCCCGTATCGAAGTTGCCGCCGAAGACGATGGAATCGCCGAAATAGGTCAGCGTCCATCCGAAGTCGCCGGGCGATCCGTCACCGTCTAGCTTTTCAGCGAGCACCTGCTCGCCGTAGCCGGTTCCTGTGCCGCCTGCGGTGTTGAACGCGTCGAGGTTCACCCAGACCTGCAATGTGAAGTCGTTGGCGCCGAAATCGAACACCGAGTTGTTGCTGTTGACGGTCGCCGAACTGCCGAGGCTGCCGTCCAGAGACATGCCTCCGTCCACGAGCCCGGTGCTGTTGACCACCGGCTGCGTGCCGCCGTTGAGTGTCAGGTCACGGCTGTTGCCGGAACTGTCGGTCGTATCGTCGAACAGCCACAGGCCGAGAACGGACCCCGAAGAGATCACGTCGAGGTTGAGCGTCTCGATCGTCTGCGCCGTGTCGCCCTGGTCCTCTGTCGCGGTCGCGGTGAGGCTGAGCGACAGCGCGCCGGTGAACCCGCTGGTCGGCGTGAGGACGAGATTGGCCAGCGTGAACCCGGTGATATCGACCGGATTGGTGCCGTCGGACGTGGCGAGGTTCGTGCCGTCGCCTACGGTGAAGCCGTTGGGCAGGCCGCTGAGCGCGAGGTCCAGCGTCTCCGATCCATCGGTATCGGTCAGGGCGGAACTGACGGTCAGGTTGATCGGGGTGTCGCTCGGCACGGTCGATCCGTCATCCGACACGATCGAGGCGGTCGGCGCGTCGGCGACTGCATCGATGGCGATCCCGACGGTGGCGGTCTCGGTCTGCGCGCCGCCGCTGCCCGATGCGCCCTGATCGTCGAGCGTGACATCAAGCGCGTCCGTGCCGCTGTAGTTGCCGTCCGGGGTGTATTGAAGGTTGTCCAGAGCGGTGTTGATGTCGTCCTGCGATCCGGAGAAGGCGAGCGTGCCGTCGCTCCCGTCACTGTCGGTGAAGGTCAGGCCGGTCGTTGCACCGGTAAAGGCCAAGGCACCATAGGTGACGGTAAGTGTCATCAGGATCGGGTCGGTGCCCGCATCGACATCGGCGACCGAGAGTCCCGTGAACAATGCACTCGTGTCTTCATCGAGCGTGAGGCCGACAGAACTTGCCGTGACCGTGACCTCGTATCCCGGATTGCCGCCGAATGACGCGTAGATGTTGTAGCGCAGCGACGTGTCATCGCCCCCCGTCACCGTGTAGCTGTCGATGATCTGGTCGGGGTAGCTGCTGGGCGCGATCCGCATGATGACGCCGTCGAAGGGCGCGAGCGAGCCGTTGGCGCCATCCAGCAGGGTGAAGGTGAATCCGCCCTGGGGCAGCGCGGTAATGTCGAATTCGACGACATCGCCGGCTTGGAAGCCGGAAATGGTCTGCGAGGTAAATCCGTTGCCAGACCCGAACACCACCGGGCCTGCATCGAGCGCGCCGGAATTCACGGCTGTGACACCGGCAGACTCTGCGCCGAGGAATGTGGGGCCGTCGTTCACCGGCGTGACGTTGACGGTCGAGACCACCGCGTTGCTGTCGAGGCCGGTCGGCGCGACCGTTGCACCGTCATTGACCGAGAACGACACGCTGCGCGAATCCGCACTCGGGTCGTCCGAGGTGTTCTCGTAGGTCACCGTCCGCAGCGCGGCCTGGAAATCGGCGACCGTCGCATTGGTGCCGGTCAGCGTCAGGGTGCCGGTCAGCGCATCGAACAAGCCTGTGATGTTGGCGGTGTCGACAAAGCCGAGAATATCCTCGCCCTGCACGTAGTTGGCGGTGATCTGCACGGAGGCGGTGGCTAGCGTCGTGTTGTCCACGTCGCTCAGCGTGATGGTGCTGTCGATTGCCGTGGCCGCATCGTTCTCGGTGTAGCCGAGCGTCGCGCCACCACTGGCGACCGGTGCATCGTTCACCGGAGTCACGTTGACGGTCGAGGTGATGGTGTTGCTGTCGAGCGCCGGCCCGTATTCCGTTTCGCCGTCATTGACGGTGAAGGACACGGTGCGCGGTGCAGCACTCGGGTCTTCGGAGGTGTTCTCGTAGGTCACGGCGCGCAGCGCGGCTTGGAAGTCTGCAACGCTCGCATTCGTACCCGTCAGCATCAGCGTGCCGGTCAGCGCATCGAACGAACCGGTGATGTTGGCGGTGTCGACAAAGCCGAGAATATCCTCGCCCTGCACGTAGTTGGCGGTGATCTGCACGGAGGCGGTGGCAAGCGTCGTGTTGTCCACGTCGCTCAGCGTGATGGTGCTGTCGATTGCCGTGGCCGCATCGTTCTCGGTGTAGCCGAGCGTCGCCCCGCCACTCGCGACTGGCGCATCGTTCACCGGCGTCACATTGATGAAGCTCGTCACCGCCGCGCTGTCGAGCTGGATCGGGTCGACGATCGGCTCGCCGTCATTGACGATGATCGTCACGGTTCGCTGCGCATCGCTCGGGTCGTCGGACGTGTTCTCGTATGTCACCGAACGCAGCGCAGCCTGGTAGGCCGCCAGCGTGCCGGTACCGCTCAGCGTCAGCGCGCCGGTCGGCGCATCGAAGCTCGCAGTGATGCCCGACGTGTCGTGCCCGCCGATGCTCGCCTGGTAGGTATAGTTGAGGACGTCCTCGCCCTGCACGTAGTTCGACGTGATCTGGACGCGCGCCTCGTCGATGACAGGGTTGTCGACGTCGGTCACGGTGATCGTGTTGTCGATGACGCTCGCCGGATCGTTCTCGGTGTAGTCGAGGGTCGCGCCCGCCGTGGCGGTCGGGGAGTCGTTCGTCTCCGGGTTGTCGTTCACCGGCGTGATGTCGATGGGGATCTCGCCGCTGACCGCCTGCCCGTTGCCGGATGCCTCGAACGTGATCAACCCGTCCGTGTCGTTATTCAGGACCGGTGTGTATTCAAGCCCGTTGAGCGCCGCGCGCACAGCAGGCGTCGGGCCGGAAAACGTGACGCTGTTGAACGACTGGGTCGACAGGATCACCGTGCCGGGCGTCACCGCGACGCCGTCGATGGTGATGAATTGCAGCTGCGCAATGGACCCGAGCGTGAAAGTGCCGTCGGTCGTGATGGTCATCGTCACGGAGCTGGGTCCGGTGACCGAGATGCCCGTGAAGCTGATCGGGGTATCTTCCAGGATCGTCGGCGGGGCGGGCAGGGTCAGCTGCGGGGCAGGCAGTGCCGCGCCCTCTTCGCCGCCGCCATCTTCCTCCGTTCCGCCGCCGGGGCCGCCATCACCGTCGTCCGGACCGCCGTTCCCGCCATCTCCCCCAAGACCGCCATCGGTGTTGATGCCGTTGGGGTCGCCGCTGCCGCTGCCAGGCGTCGCGTTCGCGTCCGGCTGGTTCTGCGCCTGGTTGTAGCTGGTGGTCAGCGAACTCACGGTCTGCGAGATGAGCTGCTGCTCCGCCGCCGTCAGCACCGTGAGAGAGAAGTCCTCCGACCCGCTGAGCAGGGTCGCAATCTGGCCGATCTGGCTTTCCGTCAGCGACAGGACCAGTTCGTTCGTCACGTTGTTGTAAATCTGGATCAGGCCGCCCTGACCGTCCTTGACGTCGGTGACCAGCGCGACGCGCAGGCTGACATTCTCAAGCTGGATGACGGCGGACGTTCCGCGAATGCCGAGCGTGGCGACCGGGGTGGAAACCTCCATGTCGCCATTGGGCGCGATCTGCCCGGAAACCACCGCCAGCGTGCCCTGAAGCAGGCCGACGAGCATGTTCGATTCCTGCCCGTCCGGGTTGTAGATGTAGCGGTCGAGCGTCATCCGCGCGTTTTCGGAGAGCGACAGCAGGCTTTCGTCGGTGAACGCGATCGCGACTTCCGAACCCGCCCCGGTGATGATCACGTCATAGATGTAGACCGGGTCACCTTCGGCGAGCGTGTCGGTGGTTCCGTCCGGGTGCTGCACCGTGACGGCACCCTTGGCCGTCACCACCTTGCCGATGGCTTCCGAACCCGGCGTCACGTCGCGGCCCATCTGGGCCTGCGCCAGTTGCAGGCCGCCGCCGGCCTGCGCCAGTGCGCTCACCAGTTCGGGGCGCAGCGACACGCCTTCGGTGCCGATCAGAATCGGTTTGGTGGCGGCGAGAAAATAGCCTTCGACGATGAACGTGCTGCCGTCCTGAAGGGTGATGGACAGGTCCGCGCCGTCCCGGTCGAATTCTGCGTGGGCCAGCGCGATGCCTGCAGACAGGTGTGCCGCGCCATCGGCGATCTCGACCGTGTGGAGTGGGCCACTGGAGCCTTGCGGCGCGCCGCCGGCGGAAAGGTCGGTGGAGTGAGGCCGTGCAACCATCTGGTTCGTCCCAACGCACTGCGACCGGCAGGGCCGGCCTGTTCCCTGTCTTGCCGCAAGCCAACCCCTTGGAGGGCTTGGGCAATTCTCTGGCGAGGCACACCTTCTGCCGGGTGCATTTCACATATCCGGTTGGTACGTGCCCACACCGGATGGCGGAATCAAGACCGAAAACTAACCTTCCGTCATTCCGCTTATTTTTCGGGCATTCGCATCCTGCGTGGGCCCTGAGCCACCGTGGACGCGACATTTTTGCCACGCAATTTAAATTCCGTAACGGCAGGCAGACTGTTTATAGCCCATAGGCTGGATCGCATGGTAGTACTTTGTTAGCGATTTTATCGCAGCGCAGCGTATGCGCGAGAATCGCCGCAGCGTCAAAAACGACGTGCAAAAGGGCGGTCAATGCCGTGGGGGCGTAGACGAGTGGGTGTGTCCAAGACCAAGGCGGAATGCGCCTGGGGCCGGGCTGTTTGCCGGGCCGCGAAACGCTTGGCCGCGCCTCGATTGACTGCCCGCATGGCTGTCGCGCGTGTCGCGTGCGCCCTCGTTTCAGCTTCTCTCTTCATCGCGCTCGCACCGGCGACGTCCACGCCGGCACTCTCCATGAGCCTGAAGGAAGCCGTGTCGCAGGCGGTGATGACCCATCCCACCGTCAATGCCGCGCGGGCCGGTCGCCGGGCGTCCGGCTACGAGTTGAAGGTTTCGCAAGGCGCGCTCTATCCCACCGTCGGCCTGTCGGCCGATGCCGGTCAGCAATATGTCGACCGTCCCAACAGCCTTGATGCGGAAGACAACCAGAAATGGCGCCCCCGCCGCCAGGCGACGCTGTCGGTGCGCCAGGTGCTGTTCAACGGCCACCAGCGCGCCAATGAAATCTACCGGGCTGCCGCGGTCCTCGATTCCGCCGCCATCCGCGTGCTGTCCACCGCAGAGCTTCTCGCGCTCGATGCCGTCGAGGCCTATATCGACTATCGCCGCCACGCGATGTTGCTGGCGCTGGCGCGCGCCAACGTGGATCGCCACATCGAGATTCGCGGGCTGGTGCAGGAACTCGTCTCCGGCGGCAAGGCCCCGGATTCCGACGGCAACCAGGCGATCGAGCGGGTCGCCGCCGCCAACGCGGTGCGCGCGCAGGTCGAGAAGGCGTTTCTGGATGCCCGCGCCAAGTTCAAGCGCGTGATCGGCATCCATCCGGGCCGCACCTCGCCGGTGCCGTTCCCCGCCAACCTGCCGCCGTCCGCCCGCGTGGCGGTCGAGATCGGCGTCAGCAACAATCCCGCGATCGAGGCGGCGCGCATCCGTGCCGAGGCGACCCAGTTCGAACTGGAAAAGGCCAAGGGCACGATGCTTCCGACCATCGCGCTGGAGGGCCTCGCGACCTATGGCGAGAACGTCAACGGCATCGACGGCCGCAACCTCGACGTGACCGGCCAGGTGACGCTCAACTGGAGCATCTTCGACGGTCACATCCGCCGCAACCGCGAGCGTGCGCTGAGCGAGCGCGTGACCCAGCACCAGCTTGAGGCCGACGCCCGCACCCGCGAGATTGCCGAAGCCATTGAGCGTGC
This sequence comes from Tepidamorphus sp. 3E244, assembly GCF_046159835.1. NCBI lineage: Bacteria > Pseudomonadati > Pseudomonadota > Alphaproteobacteria > Hyphomicrobiales > Tepidamorphaceae > Tepidamorphus > Tepidamorphus sp. 3E244. The sequence continues at coordinate 626,820 of NZ_JBJXCY010000001.1, forward strand.
CTTCGCCGGCTATGTCACCGGGGGCACACGTGTCGCCTCGCTGCAGGAGCAGGTGCAGGCCAACAACCGCACCGTCACCGCCTACCGCGAGGAATACCAGCTCGGAAAGCGCAGCCTGCTAGACCTGCTGGACGGCGAGAACAGCCGCTTCAACGCCGAGTTCCAGTACCAGAGCGCTGCGGCGGTTCGTTATTTCGCCGCCTACCAGTTGCTCGCCCACATGGGCCGCCTGCTGAGCACGCTTGGTGTCGCGCCGCCGCCTGAAGCGCTGGCCGACCACCTGCAGCAGTCGCGCGAGAGCCTTTTCCACATCAACATCGAGCCGCTGCGCCAGTAACCCTTGGCGCATGTCGGACGTGCCGCGCAGGGGATTTTCCCGCGCGCCTGTGCCATTGTGGCTTGAAGAGAGTGCGCGCGGCGTCACCGGACCGGTTCCGCTGTCGCGCATGCAGGGGGTGGGCGCTTTCGTGGACGCCAAGGTTCACAGTGATGATCGGGACGCGGACGATGCCGTCGCGGAGAACCGCGCCGGCGCGGTCGCAGACCCGCTGCTCGATTGCCTCGCCTTCGTCGCACGGCGCTTTGGTATGCCGTTCTCGCCAGCCGGCGCGCTCTCCGGCCTGCCGCTGGAGAATGGCCGCTTAGACGAGGCGAGCTTCCCCCGTGCTGCTGCCCGCTTCGGCTTTTCCGCGCGCACCGTCGCGCGCAGCATCTACAAGATCCCCGACATGGTGCTTCCGGCCATCGTCCTGCTTCAGGATGGTGAAGCCTGCGTGGTGACCGCCTTCGACAAGCGCCGCCGCCGCGCCAAGGTCTATTACCCTGAAAACGGCGAGCGCGAACGCACCGTCGATGTGAAAAAGCTCGCTGCCGCCACCATCGGCGCGGTGATCTACATCACGCCGGAATCCGCCCCGCACGGCGAGAGTTTCTACACCGACACCGACCCGGCCCAGCGGCGCGGACACTGGTTCTTCGCCCCCGTGCGCCAGGCGTGGGGATCGTGGCTGCAGGTCGTCTTCGCCGCGCTGATGGTGAACCTGCTCGGCCTCGCCGTGCCGTTCTTCATCATGAACGTCTACGACCGCGTGATCCCGAACCTCGCAATTCCGACGCTGTTTGCCCTGTCCGGCGGTGTCGTCATCGCGCTCGTGTTCGACCTGCTGCTGCGGCAGGTGCGCGCCTCCGTGCTGGACCGCGCGGGCCGCCGCCTCGACATGGGGCTTGCCGCGCACCTGTTCGACAACCTCATGCGGCTGCGCATGAGCGAGCACCGCGCCGGTGCCGGCGTGCTGGCAAGCCAGGTCCGCGAGTTCGACACGGTGCGCGAGGTGTTCACCTCGCAGACCGTCATCGCGATCACCGACTTCTTATTTATCGGCATCTTCGTCTTCGCCATCTGGACCATCGTCGGGCCGATCGCGTGGGTGCCGATCCTCGCCATCCCGGTGGTGCTGGTGCTGACGCTGCTGATCCGCATTCCGCTGGCCCGCGCCATCGCGCTGACACAGGACGAGAGCAACCGCCGCCACGGCGTGCTGGTGGAAAGCCTGACAGGGGTGGAGGCGATCCGCGCCGCCAATGCCGAGGGCGTCATGCAGCGGCGCTGGGAGGATGCCGTCGCCGGCAGCGCGCGCGCCGGCGCCTCGATCCGCATGTGGTCGGCGCTGGTCATGCACCTCACCACGCTCGTGCAGCAGTCGGTCGGCATCCTCATCATCGTGTGGGGCGTGTTCCTCGTCGCCGATGGCGAGATCACGGTCGGCGCGCTGATCGCGACGAACATTCTCGCCGGCCGTGTACTCGGCCCGCTCGCCAACATCGCCATGACGCTGGTGCGCGCGCAGCAGGGCCTCTCCGCCCTGCGCAGCCTCAACAAGGTGATGAAGCTGCCGACCGAAAATGCCGGACGCGCGCAGGCGCGCCAGGACGGCGATACGGCAGTGGAACTGCGCGACGTGGCCTTTGCCTATCCCGGTGCCGCCGCACCGGCCCTGCGCGACCTGAACCTCAAGATCCAGCCGGGCGAGCGCATGGCCATCATCGGGCGCATCGGCTCGGGCAAGAGCACCATCGGCAAGCTGTTCTGCGGCTTCTACGAGCCGACCGAAGGCTCCGTCATCGTCGGCGGCAGCGATACCCGCGCCCACAACCCCGCCGACCTGCGGTCCATCGTCGGTTATGTCGGACAGTCGGCGGAACTCTTCTCCGGCACGCTGCGCGATAACATCGTCATGGGCCGCCCGCAGGCGAGCGACGAGGAAATCGCCAACGTGGTGCAGCTGACCGGCATCGACCGCTTCTCCTCCGCCCATCCGTTGGGGTTGATGATGCCCATCGGCGAGCGCGGGCTGGGGTTGTCCGGCGGCCAGAAGCAGGCGGTCGCCATGGCGCGGGTGCTGATCCGCGACCCGGCGGTGCTGTTTCTCGATGAACCGTCTTCTGCGCTGGATACGTCTGCCGAGCAGGCGCTCGTCAACGAATTGAAGAAAATCGCAGACACCGGCCGCACGCTCATCGTTTGCACACATTCCGGCGCATTGCTTTCGATCGTCGATCGCGTCGTGCTGCTGGAGCAGGGCAAGATCGTCGCCGACGGACCCCGTGACGAGGTGATTGCATTGCTGAGAGACCAGGCCGCCAAGCGCCAGAACGAAACCAAGCGCAAGGCGCCGGTTGGGGCAGGCAATCCATGAGCGCGCGCGAGGATTTCGCCTACGCCAACGACGTTCGCGCGGCGATGAAGTCACGGCGCGGCGACCGGGCCTGGACGCAGCTTCTGGTTATCGCCTTGCTGATCGCCGCTGCCGTCGCGTGGGCCAATGTCGCGGTGGTGGAGGAAGTCACCACCGGGCAGGGCCGCATCATCCCGTCATCACAGGTGCAGGTCGTGCAGACGCTGGAAGGCGGCATCGTTCGCGAGATCATGGTCTCGGAAGGCGATATCGTCGAGGCCGGACAGGTGCTGATCGAGGTCGACGACACGAGCCTGGCTTCGCGGCTTGGCGAGTTGCGCTCGCGCAAGAACGCGGTCGAAGCGGAGATCATCCGCCTAACTGCGGAAGCGCATGGCGAGGACGAGGTCACCTTTCCCGACGAACTGCGCGAGGCCGCCCCGCGCGAGGTCGCAGCCCAGCAGGATGCCTTCGCCGCCCGCCGGACCCAGCTGCGCGGCGAACGCGACATCCTTAACCAGCAATTGCTCCAGCGCCGGCAGGAACTAACGGAGATGCAGGCGACGCAGGCCAAGCTGAAGGCGACGCTCGCCCCGCTCCAGCGCGAGCTGGAACTGACCAGCCGCCTGTCGAGCCGTGGCGTGGTGCCGGAAGTCGACCTGCTGCGCCTCCAGCGCCAGCATGCTGAGGCCGAGGGTAGCCTCGCGGTGCTGGAAGCCTCGCTGCCACGCGCCGAGGCCGCCATTTCCGAGAGCGAAACGCGGCTGGAAACCGTCGCCGCCCGCTTCCGCGCCGAGGCGCGCGAACGGCTCGCCAAGGTGATCGGCGAGCGCTCGATTTTGGAAGAATCCGAAGTCGCCGCCGCAGACCTCGTGCGCCGCACGCAACTGGCTGCGCCGGTGCGCGGCATCGTCAACAAAATCAATGTCTCCTCCATCGGCGCGGTGGTGCAGCCGGCGGTGGACATCGTCGAGATCGTGCCGCTGGATGATGCTCTTCTCGTGGAGGCGCAGATCCGCCCGCAGGACGTCGCTTTCATCCATCCCGGACAGGATGCCAGCATCAAGCTCACGGCCTACGACTATTCCGTCTATGGCGATCTGGCCGGCAAGGTCGAGCGCATCGGCGCCGATACCCAGAGCGACGAGCGCGGCAACACCTTCTACCGCGTGATCCTCAAGACAGATGAAAACGGCCTGACCCGCAACGGGCGGCAGCTGGAGATCATCCCCGGCATGGTGGCATCCGTCGATATCCAGACCGGCTCCAAGACCGTGTGGGACTACGTGATGAAGCCGGTCCTCAAGATCCGCGACGAGGCCCTACGCGAGCGCTGAGCCGTATCCCGTTTCCGTGGTTCCGAAATCAGGCCTGCTGGGCTAGAGATGGCGGAAACAGGGGAGGGCGTTCCAGCCATGAAATCTGCCGGACATCTCATCGTCGATTGCCTGCGCGCGCAGGGCGTGGACCGCGTCTTCTGTGTGCCCGGCGAAAGCTACCTGGAAGTTCTCGACGGGCTGCACGAGTCCGGCATCGACGTCGTCGTGGCCCGGCAGGAGGGCGGCGCGGCCATGATGGCGGAAGCCGACGGCAAGCTGACGGGCCGGCCCGGCGTCGCCATGGTCACGCGTGGCCCCGGCGCGACGAATGCCTCCTCCGGCGTGCACGTGGCGGCACAGGATTCAACGCCGATGGTGCTGCTCGTCGGGCAGATCGGCCGCGACATGGATGGCCGCGAGGCCTTTCAAGAGGTCGACTACCGCGCCTTCTACGGCTCCATGGCCAAGTGGGTGACGCAGATCGACCGCCCCGAGCGCATCCCCGAAATCATCTCCCACGCGTGGCACGTCGCCATGTCCGGGCGGCCGGGACCGGTCGTGATCGCGCTGCCGGAAGACATGCTGCGCGACGAGGTCGACCGGGTGGCCGGTCCCCGCGTCGAGGTCGCAAGCCCAGCTCCGGCGCGCCCGGATGTGGCCCGCGCGCTGGTGATGCTGGAGCAGGCGGAACGCCCCATCCTGATCGTCGGCGGTTCGCGCTGGAGTGCGGCCGACACGCAGCGTCTTGCGGAATTCGCCGAGCGGTGGGACCTGCCCGTTGCATGTTCGTTCCGCCGCCAGTCGCTGTTTCGTGCCGACCACCCGAACTATGCCGGCGATGTCGGGCTTGGCATCAACCCGAAGTTGCGCGACGCCATCGAGCGCTCCGACCTCGTGCTGCTGCTGGGCGCGCGCTTTTCGGAAAACCCGAGCCAGGGTTTTGAACTGTTCGCCATTCCCGACCCCCGACAGCAGCTTCTTCACGTCCATCCCGGACCGGAGGAGCTTGGCCGCATCTACGTGCCGGAACTGGCGATCAACGCGACGCCCGGCACGTTTCTCTCGGCGATGATCGAGGCCTCGCCCCGGCAGGTTTCTGGCGCGCACTGGCCGTGGGCGAAGCGCACCGCCCAGCTGAACGAGAATTACCGCGCCTGGAGCGAGAAGCCGCCCGCAGGCGTGGGGCAGGTCACCATGTCGGCGACGGTCTCGCATTTGCGCGAGGCGCTGCCGCGCGACTGCGTCATCACCAACGGTGCGGGCAACTACGCGATCTGGCTGCACCGGTTTTATCGATACCGCGCGCATCTTTCGCAGCTTGCGCCGACCTCCGGCTCCATGGGCTACGGCCTGCCGGCGGCCATCGCGGCGTCCCTGCGCGAACCCTCGCGCCCCGTGGTCTGCCTTGCGGGCGATGGCTGCTTCCAGATGACGATGCAGGAACTCGGCACCGCCGTGCAGGCGCAGGCAAACCTGACGCTCATCATCTGCGACAACACCATGTACGGCACCATCCGCATGCACCAGGAGCGCCGCTTCCCGGGCCGGGTGGAAGCGACCGGCCTCGCCAACCCGGATTTCGCAGCACTCGCCCGGTCCTATGGCATCACCGCCATGACGGTCGCCAATGACGGCGAGTTTCCCGCAGCACTCGCGGAAGCCCAGACGAAGTCGGGCGTTTGCGTCATCCACCTGCTGCTCGACCCGCGCGACGTCACGCCGACGATGCAACTTTCCGGATAGTCTTCGCGCGCCTGCAACCCGTGCTATTCTCCCCCAGCGGAAAGGGGGGAGGCCATGCGCGATACCTACGTGACACCGATTGCGCTTGCGACGCACGAGTTTCGCAAGGCGCTGCGCGTGACGGGCGATCTCGTTCCGCCGTTCGACGCGTTGAAGATGCTGGTCGCCGAGCGCGGCAAGTGCGTGAAGCTCGCCATCTCGATGATGTTCGTGTGCATCGTGGCGTCGTACTGGCTGAAGATGGGCAACGGCAACATATCGCTGAAGATCCCGGTCTTCGCCGACATCCCGATCTCGTATTATTTCGTGCTGTTCGTTTCCGCCGCAGCGCTGGCTTTCTCGACCATCCAGATCATCAACTACTTCTTTCTGGAGGCGTTCACGCAGGCGCTGGTGCGCCAGCGTATCGGCAAGGCGAACCCCTCCGCGCTCGTGACGCTGCTCGACGGCAATTCCGCCTGGACCATCGCCGTGGCGCCGAAATTCGGCTTCCTGCAGTCGGGGTCCGTGCACAAGTCGTTCAGCACCGCCTTCGTGCTGCTTTTGGCGATCCCCTTCGTGCTCGTCTACCTCTACTGCTACTGGATCAACGTCGTGCTGCTCTTCCAGTACCTCACCGACCCGGCGCTCGGCTGGATGCGCAAGGCGCTGTCGATCCCGCTGCTGTTGATCGTTGTCCTCTCGCTGCTGCTGCTGGTTTCGATCTTCGTTCCGTTCCGCTTCGAGAAGAACACGCAGTTCATCCGCTGGATGTTCCTGCACAGGCTCTATGCGCGCGCCGGCTTGCTGCATCCGCGCGGCGCTGCGTGGTTGTCCTGACGCGGGTGCCACGTGCGAGTGCTAGAGTGATGGCTGGTTGAAACGGATTTGAGGAGGCTCACATGGCTTCGCAGTTCGGTACCACACAGGCCATCGCCCTGTTCTTCTCGCTCTACCTGCTGGCCGCCGGCATCCGCGTGATGTCGGATCGCGGCATGGTGGCTGAAATCTTCGCAGACCTGCGCGCCAGCCCGCTCGTCACCTACCTGTGCGGTCTCGTCGCCTTCGTGACCGGCGCGGCCGTGGTCGCGGTTCACAACGTCTGGAACACGCCGCTTGAGATCATTGTCTCGCTCGTCGGCTGGGCGGCGCTGGTCGAGGGCGTGCTGCTCGTCGCAATCCCGCAGACCTTTCTCGGCTGGTTTTCGGCCATCGCCGACAATCGCGGCCTGCACAAGGTGTTCGGCGGCGTCACGCTGGCGTTCGGCGTTCTGCTGTTGTTGCTGATTTTCGCAATCTGAAGCTATGCCTCGGCAGGGGCTGGCTGTAGCGTTCCCCCTTCGGATTCGCGGGGGAAATCATGGCGCTGCCGGTATTGGTCGAGGTAACGCGGGGAGACATGGTCGAGAGCCGCCATCGCGGCTCCTTCGCCATCGTGCATGCAGACAGCGGCTTGCTGTTTGCCGCCGGCGCGACGGAAGACCCGGTCTATCCGCGTTCCACGGTCAAGGTGATCCAGGCGCTGCCGCTGGTGGAAAGCGGCGCTGCGGACGACCTGAACCTCTCCGACTACGAACTCGCCCTGTGCTGCGCGTCCCATTCCGGCGAGCGCAGGCACGTGGAGACCGCAAATGCCCTGCTGGAACGCCTCGGTCTTGGCGAGAGCGCGCTTGCCTGCGGGCCGCATTGGCCGTCCGTTCCGACCGTCATCGCCGACATGGGCGAGGCTGGCGAAACGCCGACCAAGTGCCACAATAATTGTTCGGGAAAACATGCCGGCATGCTGGCGGTGGCCGGCCACATGGGCGAGCCGCAGGAAGGCTACGAGTCCTACGACCACCCCGTGCAGGCGCGCATACGGCAGGTCATGGCGGATGTCTTCGGGCGGCCCATGGACGATTTCCCGACCGGCATCGACGGCTGTTCGCTTCCGACAATCGCGGTGCCGCTGTCCATGCTGGCGCGCGGCTTTGCCCGCCTGACCGGCGACGGGTCCATCGCCATCGACCGGCGGGCCGCCGCCGACAGGCTGATGAAGGTCTGCATGGCCGAACCCCATGCCGTTGGCGGGGAAGGGCGGTTCGACACGCAGGTGATGCAGGCCTTCGGTGGCCGCGTCTTCGCTAAGGGCGGCGCGGAAGGCGTCCACGTGGTCGTCTTCCCGAAACTGAAGATCGCCGCTGCCATCAAGATGGAGGATGGCGCGGCGCGCGCGTCCGAAGTGGTGGCGGCTTCGATCATCTCGCGCTTCGCACTCCAGTCGGCGGAAGACCACGACTTTATCGAGGAGAAGATGGCGCCGCCGGTGAAGAACGCCGCCGGTGCGGTCTGCGGTCAGCTCCGGCCAGCCGTCCCGTTCCTGGAAGCCTTGCGGACGCTCTGACGCCTCACTGCTTCAGCGTGCGCGCGAAGGCGAGGATGGCGTCGACGTCGTTCACGTCGAAGACGATGGGCGCGACGATATAAGGTGAATCCTCGGGCCGCTCCACGTCCTCGATCTGCACGATCGAAGGGTGCGGGCGGCGCGTGTAGAAGGTCAGGAAGCGCTCCTCCCAGTCATCGATGTGGTTCACGAGCAACTGGAACGAGGGCGTCGACGACACGCCGCCGAACTTGTTGAAATCGCCGACCACATGGCAGCGGCTGCAATGGGTCTCGGCGATGACCTTGCCGCGTTCGGCGAGTGCATCGGCCCGCGTGGTATCGCCCGGCGATGCAAGCGCCGCGATAGCAACCACGACAGTGAGACAGGCATTCCTCATGGCGCGAGGCTAGCCGAGCGTGGCCTGCGGTGCCAAGCTGCGCTGCACAATGCGCGACTATTCCCAATGCGCGAGGAACCGACGCCATGCTGACACGCCTGATCGCCGCCGGACTGCTGCTCTTCGCCGGATCATTGGCCGCGCGTGCCGACGAGATCACCGCCCGCCAGCTGGATGCCGAGGAACAGATGTCGGGCCTGCCCAATGTCAGTGCGGGGATCGTCTTCCGTGTGCCCGGCAATTCACCGCTCTGGCTCGAAGATGGACCCGCGCTGGCGAGCGATCTCGCCGTCGTGCTGATTGCGCGTCCCGGCACGACGCTTCAGCAATTCTTCGATGCCGCGAGGTCCGCAGCCCCCGGCGAGGACGACGCGCCGCAGGCGATGGTGACGGCGATCATCGGCGATCTGCTCTATGCCGAGGTCGCGGGTTGCGGCGTTGCGGAGGCGAGCGGATCGGCCCTGCTGTGCACTGCGCAGGACGGTGGCAGCTTCGAGATCGACGGCGAGATCGCAAGCCCCGGCCTGGCTTTCACGATCCGGCAGAATTTCACCGTGACCGACGATCCGACCTACACCCGCGCCGGCAAGAAGGTGCTGGTTCCGGACGCCGACGGCTTCGGGTGGACGCTGGTCCTGCCGCACGTGCAGTGACGCGCGAATGACCCGCATGCGCGCCGTGGCGTTGCGGGGCAGGGTGCAAGGGCCTAGTTTTGAAACGGAACAAGATTGCGCGCAAGCGCGGCTCACGGAGAGAAACGTCATGACCGCATGTATCGTCGGCTGGGCGCACACGCCGTTCGGGAAGCACGACGCCGAGACCGTTGAAGGCCTGATCGTGCGCGTCGCGAACCAGGCGCTGGAAGATGCCGGCATCGGGCCGGAGGACGTGGACGAGATCGTCCTCGGGCATTTCAACGCCGGCTTCTCCGCGCAGGACTTCACCGCTTCGCTGGTGCTTCAGGCCGATGACCGGCTGCGCTTCAAGCGCGCCACCCGCGTCGAGAATGCCTGCGCGACCGGTTCTGCTGCCGTGCACCAGGGCATCCGCGCCATTGCCGCGAACGACGCCCGCGTGGTGCTGGTCGTCGGCGTCGAGCAGATGACCCGCACGCCGGGTCCGGAAATTGGCGAAATCCTCAAGAAGGCGTCCTACCTGGAAGAAGACGGCGACACGCCGGGCGGCTTCGCTGGCATCTTCGGCGTCATCGCCGACAAGTATTTCCAGCGCCACGGCGACCAGTCCGACGCGCTGGCGATGATCGCCGCCAAGAACCACGCCAACGGCGTCCACAACCCGTTCGCCCAGATGCGAAAGGACCTCGGCTACGACTTCTGCCGCGCCGAGAGCGAGAAAAACCCGAAGGTTGCCGGTCCGCTGAAGCGCACCGACTGTTCGCTGGTGTCCGATGGGGCCGCAGCGCTCGTGCTGACGGACGTGAACACGGCGCTGCGCATGAACCGCGCGGTCGCCTTCCGCGGCACCGAGCACGTGCAGGATTTCCTGCCCATGTCGAAGCGCGACATCCTGAAGTTCGACGGTTGTGCCAAGGCCTGGCAGGGCGCGCTGAAGAAGGCGGGCGTCACGCTCGACGACCTCTCCTTCGTCGAGACCCACGACTGCTTCACCATCGCCGAACTGATCGAGTACGAGGCCATGGGCCTCGCGCCGGAAGGGCGCGGTGCGGACGTGCTGAAGGAAGGCATCACCCGCAAGGACGGCAGGCTTCCGGTGAACCCTTCGGGCGGCCTCAAGGCCAAGGGTCACCCCATCGGTGCGACGGGCGTTTCCATGCACGTGCTGACGTCGATGCAGCTGACGGGCGAGGCCGGCGACATGCAGCTGAATGCACCGAAGCTCGGCGGCATCTTCAATATGGGCGGGGCAGCGGTCGCCAACTATTGTTCGATCCTGGAGCGCATCCGCTAGGGCGTCAGGAGGCGAGGTTCCCCGACATCGTCAGGTGCGGGTAGTCGTCGGTGCCGGAATCGATCAGGTCGCCGGTGATCGCCTCGTCGTGGTCGAACCCGGCGATTGCCGTCTTCGACTGGCCGCTCAGCACGTTGCCGCGCACCACGGTCGTGCCCGCACCGCGCACCACCGAAACAGCGATGCCGTATTCGCCCCCGCGCACCACGTTGTCGCTGGCGATGACGCCGCGCAGGTATCGCCCGTAGCCGAGCGAGATGCCGATCCACGGCGCGTTCTCCACCACGTTGGCGGAGACGATGGTGTCGGCCTCCACCGCGATGCCGATGCCGTGCGCCTGCGGTTCACCTTCCTTGCGCGCGGTGTCGCGGAAGAGGTCGCGCACCACGTTGCCGGTGACGGTCGCCATGCGCCCGCCCTCGTTGAAGTTGGTGACGGAAATGCCCGTCGACGCGCCTTCCACGATGTTGTCGGCAACCACCGCGCCGGTGAACCCGAATTCCACGAAGATGGCGGTCTCGCCGCTGCGGGTCGTCGCGTTGCCGACGATCTGGCAGTTGGAGCCGGCATTGTCGCGGATCGCCGACAGCGCGCAGTCGGTGATGCGGTTGTTGGCGATGATGACGTTGCCCGCGCGGTAGACGTTGATGCCGTTGCCGTACTGGCCGTTGCCGCCGGACCGGTTGCCGATGCGGGTGATGCGGTTGCCGGTGACGATGGTGCCGTCTTCGCCGGCTTCGCTGCGCCACACGAGGATGCCATTGTCGCCCATGTCGCGCACCTCGTTGCCGGTGATGCTTAGGCCCGCGCTGTCGGTTGCGAAGATCGCGCTGTCGAACCCTTTCTCGAACAGGTTGTCTTCGATCGTCCCGGCGCAGCCCGAAAGTTGCAGCAGGGCGCGTTCGCCCGCCGTGAAGCGGCACCCTGTTATGCGCAACCCGCTGGCCGAGCGAAACTGCACCGCGCCGCCGGGCTCGTCACCGCCCGCCAACTGCCCGTCGAAGGTGATGCCCGCAACGCTCACAGCCTGCGCGCCGGCCGTCGCGATGAGCGGAGCGGCACCGGTCCCCGTCAACACCGTCTGGCCGCGTGCGCCGGCGAGGCTGCTGCCGTTGGGCAGGTTCAGCGCGGAAACCGGATAGACACCCGGCGGCAGGAACAGGGTCGCGCCGGTCGCGGCGGTCTGGGTCAGCGCGGCTGCAATCGCGGGCGCCTGGTCGCGGCCATTGTCGGCAACGATGCCGTAGGACGTCCCGTCTGCCATAGGCCCGGCCAGCGCGCGGTTTCCACCGCCCGCGATGGCAAGCCCGGCACCTGTGAGCGCAGCCAGCGCGCGGCGCCTGGCCAGGTCGGTCTGTGGGGTGTTGCGGCTCATCATTCGCGTCCTTGCGATCTGCGCTGCGGCGCATTCGATTCAACCTATACACGATGGCGCTTTCGCAGGGGCTGTTTCGCGCAAGGGAAATGCTCGAAGCTGTTGCCTCGCGCCTCACCAAGCCTAATTGTCAGCGTGCGGTTGGCGCTCAAACAGCCGCAACCGTTGAGACAGTTTGCGCGTCGACGCGACGAATTGCGTTTTCAAGCCGATTGCAGTCGGTGCGCAGCGACAATAACCTTGTGGCGCGGTGGCAGAACGATCCACCAGGACGCATGGACCGGACCTGCGGCAGGCATTCAGCCCGTGCGCATGGCAACCGGCTGCGGCTGCCACCTTGGCGGCGGGGGCTTTCGCCGATCGCCCGGAACTAGACAGAGGACACTGAGGTCATGGCTTTTGAATTGCCCGATTTGCCGTATGCGTACGACGCGTTGTCGCCGTACATGTCGGCCGAAACACTCGAGTTTCATCACGACAAGCACCACAACACCTACGTGGAGACCGGCAACAAGCTGCTCGAGGAGTCTGACCTCAAGGGCAAGAGCCTCGAAGAGGTCGTGAAGGGCTCGCATGGCAAGAACCAGCCGCTCTTCAACAATGCCGCGCAGCACTACAACCACCTGCACTTCTGGAACTGGATGAAGCCGAATGGCGGCGGTGACTCGCTGCCCGGTTCGCTGGAAAAGGCCGTCACGTCCGATATCGGTTCGTTCGACGAGTTCCGCGGCCAGTTCATCGAGGCCGGCAAGGGTCAGTTCGGCTCCGGCTGGTGCTGGCTCGCCGTCAAGGGCGGCAAGCTCAAGATCATGAAGACGCCGAACGGCGAGAACCCGCTGGTCAACGGCGCGACGCCGATCCTGGGTTGCGACGTGTGGGAGCACTCCTACTACATCGATTACCGCAACCGCCGTCCGGACTACCTCGCGGCCTTCGTCGACCATCTGATCAACTGGGAATATGTCGAGGAACTGTACCGCAAGGCGACTGCCTGACGCGGTTCCCGCCAGATCGAGACATCAAGGCGTCCGGGTTTCCCGGGCGCCTTTTCTTTTCCAGCCCATGCGCGCGACATGATGCGCATCAATTCATATTCGGCTATAAGAATATTATATGTCGTTTGCGCGGAGAGAGCTTCGCGCCGGCCAAGGAGGCTCCACATGACGAACAACATGGGCAATCTGGACCGTCTGGCACGTGCCGCCGTCGGCATCGTGCTGATCGGTTTCGCGATCTTCGGACCCGCCGACATCACGTGGAAGTGGATCGGCTATATCGGAATCATTCCGCTTGTCACGTCGGTCATCGGCTTCTGCCCGGCCTACACGCTTCTTGGCATTTCCACCTGCGAGCAGCGCACCGAGTCGTAGGGGCCGCGCGTTCCGTCCCACCGGTGTCTTCATGTCGAACCGGCCCATGCTAGCCTTCGCAAAATCGGTCGCGAAGGGCAGGTGAGCAATGGCTGGCGAGCAGACAATCGGCATCATCGGTGGAACCGGGCAATTGGGCAGCGCCATTGCGCGCGGATGGCTTTCGTGCGGCGTGGTCGCGCCGGAACACTTGTGGATCGCCAACCGGTCCGGCGAGTCCGGCAGCCTTGCCGATCAGCCCGGCCTCCGGTTCACCTCGGACAATGCGGAACTCGTCGCGGCCTGCGACACGGTGCTGCTCAGCGTTCCTCCCGCGCAGTTTCACGATCTCTCAATAGAAGCGGCAGACACGCTCATCCTGTCGGTGATGGCCGGCGTCACGATTGCCGACATGAAAGAGCGGACAGGCGCACGGCGCGTCATTCGCGGCATGTCGAGCCCCGCTGCCTCCAGGCGGCTGGCCTATTCGCCCTGGTGTGCGGGGGAGGGCGCAACCGCGTCTGACCGGGAGACGGCCGCGATACTATACGGCGCGTGCGGCACCGCCGATGAAGTGAGGGACGAATCCCACATCGACATCTTCACCGCGATCACCGGGCCGGTTCCGGGCTTCGTCGCCTACTTTGCGCGCTGCGTCAGCGAATATGCGACGGCGCGAGGTATCGCGCCGCAGATCGCAGATCGGGCCGTGCGGCAACTGTTCCTGGCTGGCGGCACCATCCTCGCCGAGGACGAGGCAACGGCCGGCGAACACGTGCGCGAGATGATCGATTATGCCGGCACCACCGCTGCCGGCTTGCTTGCCATGGATGCCTCGCTGCTTTCCCAAGCGGTCGCGGACGGTCTCGATGCGGCTGTCGAGCGGACACGCTCCATCGGAAAGGAGTGAGATCGCAGCCTCAAGCCCGGCGGCAGTAGCTGTAGCGCGTCGAGTAGCTGTAGAGCCCTGTCATCGCGTTCAGCCAGGCTTCGCATTCCGCTTGGGAGCCGAAGCAGCGGGTTCCGGACCATGCGCGCGGGAAGCTTCCGCTGGGTGCCGTGCCGCTGTAGGTCCCGGCCCATCGCGCACCGGCCTGCTCGGATGCCGGCGTGCAGCGCACGCCCGCATGGCGCGGGTCGGACTGCGCCGGTGCAGCCAGCGTCGCGGCACCAAGCGCAATGGCTGCGAGCGGCAGGATCATGCGAATCGTCATGGACGGAAAGCTAGGGCCCGAAAGCCCGCGCGCAAAGGCTCAGCCGTGTGCCCAGTCCCAGTAGAGCTGGCGTGCGCGCTCGTAGACCGGGCCTGGCTGCATGTGGTGGTCGTCGATCCGGTTGATCGGGCTGACCTTGAGATAGTTTCCGGTCGAGAACAGTTCGTCCGCTTCCAGCAACTCGCCATAGCCTATGGACCGCTCGTGGACGGAGACGCCGTCCTTGCGCAGCAGCGAGATAACCCGCTGGCGGGTGATGCCGTTGAGAAACGTTCCATTGGGGTAGGGCGTGTGGACCGCGCCATCCTTCACCATCATCAGGTTCGCGGTGGCGAGTTCGGCAACGTTCGATAGCGAGTCCAGCACCACCGCGTTGTTGAAGCCTTTCGCCTGCACCTCGCGCAGCGCGCGGCCCGAATTGGGGTAGAGGCAGGCGGCTTTGGCGTTGACCGGCGCGGTCTCGATCGTCGGGCGGCGGAACGAGCATCTCGTGACCGCGATGGGCTGCGGCTCCGGCATCTCGGCTTCGTACATGCACAGGCAGAACTGGGTGGATTCCGCCAGCGGCGGGACGGAGACGTAGCCGCCTTCCTCGGCCCAGTACATCGGCTTGATGTAGAGCGCGGTTTCGCCGCCGAACTTCGACAGCCCTTCCTGCACAAGCTCGAGGATTTCGCCGGTCTGCATCGTGGCATTCAGCCCGAGCGCGCCAGCAGAATTCTGCACCCGCTCGCAATGGCGGTCGAGGTCCGGCGTCACGCCTTCGAATGCGCGCGCACCGTCGAAGACGCACGATCCGAGCCAAAGCGCATGGGTGCGCGGGCCGACGATGCCGGGATTGCCTTCCAGCCACTCGCCCTTGAACCACGTCCACGTCTTCGTGTGCTGCGCCATCGCGTCTTCTCCCGCACGCGTTTCCCTTGGCGCCTATCCAACGGCTGCACGCTGGCCCGGTCAACCGTCGAGCGCGCAGGGCAGCCGCGACACGCGCGCTTTGCTGCGCCTGCGAACGCGCCATACGAATTTGTGAGTTGCGCCCGCGCGCGAGGTGTCCACGATGGCAGAAGCGACGCAAGTCGCGGGTAGGCTGGCGTGCATGGCGCATGGCGGTCGCCTGCTCATGTGCCGCGCCAATTCGATCACGCAGAGGATAACCCCCACCATGATCCGCAACCTGACCCTTCTCGCCACGGCCGGCATCCTCGCCGGCGGAATTGCCGCCGCCGCTGCAAGCGATGACCCCATCGCCGACCGGCAGATGATGATGAAGAACACGGGCGCTGCCATCGGCACGCTGGCGAAGATGGCGAAGGGCGAGATGGAATTCGACGCGACCGCTGCCAACCTCGCCGTGCGCACCATGAACAACGCGGCCATTGGCTTCGTGCACCTCTTCCCCGAGGATTCCATGGAAGGCGGCGACACCGAGGCCGGACCGAAGATCTGGGAAGACATGGCAGGCTTCGTCGAAAAGGCGCGCGCCATGGAGACGGTCACGGCCGATGCCATCGCGTTCCCGGCGGAGTCGCTGGACGACGTGAAGGAACAGCTCGGCAAGATCGGCGGCACCTGCAAGGCCTGCCACGACGACTACCGCGTGAAGAAGAGCTGACCTGACAGCTTGACAGGCATGGCCGGCACCGGAAGGCTGGCGGAATGAAAACGCTGGTTCGCATGATCGTTCTGCTGGCCCTAATTGGCGCCGGCCTGTTCTGGTATCTCTCCGAGCCGACACGGCTCTCCGCGCTGCCAGCCGACCTCAACGGCTACACGGCGGACGTCGAAAACGGCGAACGCATCTTCTACGCGGGCGGGTGTTCCTCCTGTCACGCAGCGCCTGAGGCCGAGAACAAGACCGAACTGCCCGGCGGGGTCCGCCTCGCCAGCGATTTCGGAACGTTCATCGCGCCCAACATCTCGCCCCACCCGCAGGACGGCATCGGGTCGTGGAGCACGCTCGACTTCATCAATGCTATGCACTATGGCGCGTCGCCCGGCGGCAGCCACTACTACCCGGCCTTCCCCTACACCTCGTACCAGCGGATGCGCCTTGAGGATCTCGTCGACCTGAAGGTCTATCTCGACACGCTGCCGCAGGTCGCGGGCAAGGCCCCCGACCACGAAGTCGGATTCCCCTTCAACGTGCGGCGCGGACTTGGCCTGTGGAAGCTGCTCTACCTGGACGGCGAGCGGTTCGAGCCGGACCCGGATGCCAGCGACGAGATCAATCGCGGTGCCTATCTCGTGACCGGGCCGGGACACTGCGGCGAGTGCCACACCCCGCGTGACTTCATCGGGGGCTTGCGCCGTTCACAGTGGCTGGCCGGCGCGCCGAACCCGGAAGGCAAGGGCATCATCCCCAACATCACCCCGCACGAGCAGGGCATCGGCTCGTGGTTGGCGGAGGATATCGCCTACGCGCTGGAATCGGGCTTCACGCCCGACTACGACACGCTCGGCGGGTCCATGGGGGCCGTGGTCGGCAACACGGCGAAACTGCCGGCGGAAGACCGCGCGGCGATGGCGGCATACCTCAAGTCCATCCCGGCGCTGCCGAACGGATTTCAGTGATCAAAACTTATTTTTATGACGCAGTGATCTTGTGACCGACTTGGTCTGACCACACTGAGCGCAAACGTCCTTATTGCGAGCAAAATCAGTCGTTAGTGCCAACGCTCGCGCGATTGGATTTATTTGCTGCCGTGGGCTGACGTCTGCACCTTCCGACAAGCAATCATCGCAGATTGGATTGGGAGTTCTGCTGACAAGAAAATCATAAATTCTTTCGTGGTTATCCATTTTAGATTTGCCCTGCGGTTTCCATGGCCCTGCAATATCTTAAACCCGCAGGTAGGTCGCAGCCAGGCACAGCACCACGATGGCCGTCAGCAGGTGGCGCAGGTTCATCCACCATGGCGGCGTCAGGCCCCAGCGGCTGAACAGCCAGTCGAGGCCGAGCAGGCCGAGGAAACCGATGACGAGGTTGGCGGAGGCTGCATGTGCCCCGCCGCCGGTGGTGAAGAAGGCCCACAGGGCCGGCAGCACCGACAGGGCATAGGCAAGCGTCGCCCGCCGCCCGTCAGCCTTGGTGGCAAATCCCCAAAGCACGCCGGACATGAAGGCGAGGATCACCGCGCCGTAGAACAGCTGCACATACGGCCCGACGAACCGCCCGCCGCCGCGCGGCGAGTTGCGGATTGCCGGACCGCTCAGCCTTTGGCCAGTTCGTCGATGATCCGCACCCATGAGCGGATGCCCTTGTGGAAGCTCTTGAGGTTGTACTTCTCGTTGGGCGAGTGGATCGCGTCGTCCTCGAGCGCGAAGCCGACGAGAAGCGTGTCCATGCCGAGCGCGCGCTTGAAATCGCCGACGATGGGGATGGAGCCGCCCATGCCGATCAGCACTGCGTCCTTGTCCCACTCGGCTTTCAGTGCCTCGCGTGCTGCGGAAAGGTGCGGGCTGTCGAGCGGCAGCTCCAGCGCCGGCGAGCCGCCGCCGTCTGCGGAGAATTCGACCTTGCAGTCAGCCGGGATCAGCGCGCGCACATGGGCGCGGAAGGCCTCCAGCAGCTTAGCCGGGTCCTGCTCGCCAACGAGGCGGAACGTGAACTTGGCGCTGGCAAGGGACGGGATCACCGTCTTGGAGCCGACGCCGGTATAACCGCCATTGATGCCGTTGACCTCGATGGTCGGCTGCGCCCACAGCAGTTCCAGCGCGCTGCGGCCCTTCTCACCCGACGGGATCGACAGGCCCACGTCGCCGAGGAAGGCTTTCTCGTCGAAGCCGAGGCCGTCCCACTGCGCCCGGATTTCCGGCTCGAGATCCTTCACGCCCTCGTAGAAGCCCGGCACGGTTATACGCCCGTTCTCGTCGTGCAGCGAGGCGATGACCTTGGCCAGCACGCGGATGGGGTTCATGGCCGCGCCGCCATAGTGGCCGGAATGCAGGTCGCGGCTCGGCCCGGTGATGAAAACCTCGTCATGCACCAGCCCGCGCAGTCGGGTGGAGATGGCGGGCGTATCGGCATCCCACATGCCGGTATCGCACACGAGCGCGACATCGGCGTTCAGCTCATCCTTGTTCTCAGCAAAGAACGGGCCGACGCTCTTGGAACCGGACTCTTCCTCGCCTTCCAGCAGGATCGTGACGGGGATCGGCAACTCGCCGTGCACCGCCATGTAGGCGCGCGCCGCCTCGATGAAGGTCATCAGCTGGCCCTTGTCGTCGGACGAGCCGCGCGCGACGATCTGCTTGCCGTTCGCACCTTCCTTCACAACCGGCTCGAACGGTCCGCTCGTCCACTTCTCCAGCGGGTCCGGCGGCTGCACGTCGTAATGGCCGTAGAACAGGATGTGCGGGCCAGCGCCGGTGCCGGGCTTCGGCCCGCCGTGGGCGACCACCATCGGCAGGCCGATGGTCTTGCGGCGCGAGGCATCGAAGCCGATGGAGTTCAGGTCCGCGACGAGATGATCGGCGCAGGCGATGCAATCGTCCGCATAGGCCGGGTCGGTGGAAATCGACGGAATGCGCAGCAGCGAAAACAGCCGCTCCAGCGCGTTGTCGATATCGGCGTCGACTTGGTCGAGGACGGGTTTGGTGTCGGACATGAAGCTCTCCAGGGGGGAATGGATTGGCGCTAGCGCGCCAGCGAACCGAGGATGCCGCGCAACAGCGCCTTGCCGATCTGGCGGCCAACCGAGCTTGCGACAGACCGGCCGGCGGATTTTAGCACCGCTTCGGCAAGGGAATCGCTGCGGCTGGAGCGTGACGAGCGGCTCTTGGTCCGCTTGCTCGCTTCCTTCTCCAGCCGTGCCAGTTCCTTCTCGCGCTCCTCGCGTTCGGCCGCGAGGCGTTCCTCTTCGGCCCGCTTCTTGGCGCGCTCGGCGAGAACCTCGTAGGCGGATTCCCGGTCGACGGGCGTGTCGTACATGCCGCGCACGGGGCTGTCCGACATGATGGCCTCGCGTTCCTTGAAGTCGACCGGGCCGATGCGCGAGGCAGGCGGCCGGATGAGCGTGCGCTGCACGATGGTGGGCACGCCCTTGCCGCCAAGCGTGGAGACGAGCGCTTCACCCACACCAAGCTGGGTGATGGCGTCCGCGGTGTCGAATTCCGGGTTCTGGCGGAAGGTGCTGGCCGCGGTCTTCACGGCCTTCTGCTCGCGCGGAGTATAGGCGCGCAGCGCGTGCTGCACACGGTTGCCAAGCTGGGCCAGCACGCTTTCGGGAATGTCGAGCGGGTTCTGCGTCACGAAGTAGACGCCGACGCCCTTGGAGCGGATCAGCCGGACCACCTGCTCGATCTTGTCCATCAGGATCGGCGGCGCCTCGTCGAACAGCAGGTGCGCCTCGTCGAAGAAGAAGACCAGCTTCGGCTTTTCCGGATCGCCGACCTCGGGCAGTTCCTCGAACAGTTCCGACATCAGGAACAGCAGGAACATCGCGTAGAGGCGCGGACTCTGCATCAGCTTGTCGGCGGCCAGCACGTTGATGAAGCCACGCCCGTCGCGGTCGATGCGCATCAGGTCGCGGATATCGAGCGCCGGCTCGCCGAAGAAGTCTTCACCGCCCTGGTTCTCGAACACCAGCATCTTGCGCTGGATCGCGCCGATGGAGGCCTTGGACACGCTGCCGTACTCGGAGCGGATTTCCTCGGGCCGCTCGACGAGTTCCATCAGCAGCGCCTTAAGGTCCTTCAGGTCGACGAGCAGCAGCCCTTCGTCGTCGGCGATCTTGAAGGCGATGTTGAGCGCGCCTTCCTGCGCTTCCGACAGGTCCAGCATCCGCGACAGGAGCAGCGGCCCCATCTCGGTCACGGTGGTGCGGATCGGGTGGCCTTGCTGGCCGAACAGGTCCCAGAAGATGACCGGCGAGGGACCGTATTCCATCTCGCCAAGGCCGACCTCCTGCGCACGCTTGGTAATGAAGTCCTTCGGCTCGCCGGTTTCGGCAATGCCGGCGAGGTCGCCCTTGGCATCGGCGCAGAAAACCGGAACGCCCTGCGCGGCGAAGCCTTCAGCGAGGATCTGCAGGGTCACCGTTTTGCCGGTGCCGGTCGCACCCGTCACGAGGCCGTGCCGGTTCGCCAGTTTCAGGTCGAGGAACTGCTGTCCCTCCGGGCTTGCCCCGATCAGTACCGAATTGTCCTGCATGTTACCCCTCGTCTGTGCCGCGCCGGCTCGTGCTGCCTGTCCGTTTTCTTATAGGCGGTTCGCCCTACATCGCAATCGAATGGCTTCATACCATTGGCGCAACGCAAGTGCAGTTGCGCGTACTTTGATGTGCATGCGATATAGCCGCTGCATCCGGCGGCTATATTTCGTTCCGTGCATGCGCGAAATTCCTCAAGGCCATCTGTAGTTTAGCTGCGGATGAGGCCAGCCCGGGAGGCGAATTACATGATGCAGGACCTGGTGCAGCGCATCGTCTCGAATGTCGGCGTGACCGAGCAGCAGGCGGAGAAGTCGATCGAGATCATTCTCGGATTTCTCAAGCAGGCCGGACCCCGCGACAAGGTGAACGAGCTCTTCGAGAAACTGCCCGGCTCCGTCGAGGCAGCCGGCGAGGATGCCGGCGGCGGCATGTTCGGCGGCGGCATGATGGCGGCCATGGGTGCCATGGGCCAGATGCAGGCGGCGGGGCTCGGCATGGGCGAAGTGCAGAGCGTGACGCGCGAAGTCGTCGACTATGCGCGCGAACATGCAGGCGACGATCTGGTCAACGAAATCATCCGGTCGATCCCCGGCATCAGCCAGTTCGTGTGAGGACAGCATTGGGGGTGGCATGAGCGAACTCGGTCTCGATCCTGACGGTCTCAGCGAGGCCTTTCCGCAAGCGGGCGAGGACCAGTGGCGCGGACTGGTCGACAAGGCGCTGAAGGGGGCCGACTACGACCGCACGCTCGTCACGCGCACCCGTGACGGCTTCAATATCGCGCCGCTCTATCCCCAGACCGAAATATCGCCTGCGCGCCCGGCGCGCGTAGAAGCCGGCCCCTGGACGCTGGCCCAGCGCATGGACCTGGCAGACGCCAAGGCTGCAGCAGAACAGGGCCTTGCCGACCTCGAAGGCGGTGCCGACGGGCTGGTGCTCGTGGGTGAAGGCGGGCTCGGTGCGCGCGGCTTCGGCGCGGGCACGGACGATCTCGCAACACGCCTCAAAGACATCAACCTCGACATGATCCGTCTGCGCCTCGACGCAGGCATGCAGACCGTGCAACTGGCCCAGGCGCTGGCAAATGAACTCGCCGACCGCGACCTTGGCGGCGCGGTGGCGAATGTCGATGCGGGCCATGATCCGGTTGCGCTCCATGCCGCCACCGGCGCGGGCGCGCCGACGCTGGAGAGCCTTGGCAAGGACCTTGCCGCTCTCGCTGTGCACGGCTTCGGCGGCACCGTCATCACGGCGGATGCCCGCGTGATCCATGATGCCGGTGGCACGCCCGCGCAGGAGCTGGCCTTCGCGCTTGCCGTGCTGGTGGAAAACCTGCGGGCCGCAGAAACGGCGAAACTTTCGGTGCCGGATATGGCGGGCCGCGTCCTCGCGATCATGTCCGCCGACGCTGACATCTTCCTCACCATCGCCAAGCTGCGCGCCATGCGCATCCTGTGGGCACGGGTGAAGGAATCCTCCGGCCTGCCGCCGGTCGCCTTGCGGCTCGAGGCCGAAACCGCTTGGCGCATGATGAGCCGCCGCGACCCTTATGTGAACCTCCTGCGCGCCACCGCAGCCGTCACCGCCGCCGGTCTGGGCGGGGCGGACGGCATCACTGTGCTGCCGCACACGCTGGCGATCGGGCTGCCGGACCGGTTCGCGCGCCGCGTCGCACGCAACATCCAGAACGTGCTGATCGGCGAATCCAACCTCTACCGCGTCGCCGATCCTGCCGGTGGGTCCGGCTATGTCGAGACGCTGACGCTCGATCTCGCCAAGGCTGCTTGGGCCCAGTTCCAGGAAATCGAAGGCGAGGGCGGCATCATCGCGAGTCTCGCGTCCGGCAGGTTTGCAGGCGAGGTCGCGGAAGCCCGCGCCGCGCTGGAGAAGGATATCGCGCGCCGCAAGTTGCCGCTGACGGGAGTCTCCGAGTTCCCGAACCTCAACGAGACGCAGCCGGACGTGCTCAAGCCCGCGCCGAAGGCCGAAAACGCGGGCGCGCTGCCCGCGATGCGCATGTCGCAGCCCTTTGAGGCGCTGCGCGACTGTGCGGACGCGGCGGCATCGCGGCCAACGGCGTTTCTCGCCAATATCGGCACCGTGCCGCAGTTCAATCCGCGCGCCATGTTCACCGCCAATGCGCTGGCCTCCGGCGGTATCGCGGCTGAGGGGGGCGAGGGCGGCACCGATGTTTCCGCTATTGCTGACGCCGCCAAGACATCAGGCACAAAGCTCGCCGTGATCTGCTCCACCGATGCGCTCTATGCCGAACACGCCGCAGACCTTGCCAGGGCGCTGAAGGGTGCCGGTGTGGGCGAGGTATGGCTTGCGGGCCGCCCCGGCGACATGGAAGCCGCGCTGAGCGAAGCGGGCGTGACGCGGTACCTTTTCGCAGGATGTGATATTCTCGACGCGCTGGAAGCCGCGCACACCGCGGTTTCACGGTAGGGAGGGTCAACCAGATGAGCGGACTGCCCGATTTCACCAAGGTCGATTTCGCCGTTCCCGCGAGCGGCGCTGCCCCCGGTGCGGAACCCTGGGAGACCCCGGAAGGCATCGAGATCCCCGGGCGCTTCGACGCGACTGACCGTGACGACCTCGACTTTCTGAATTCCTGGCCCGGCATCGCGCCCTACCTGCGCGGCCCCTACCCGACGATGTATGTCCAGAAGCCATGGACGATTCGCCAGTATGCGGGCTTTTCAACGGCTGAGGACTCCAACGCCTTCTACCGCCGCAACCTCGCCGCCGGTCAGAAGGGCCTGTCCATCGCCTTCGATCTGGCGACACACCGCGGTTACGATTCCGACAATCCGCGCGTCATGGGCGATGTCGGCATGGCGGGCGTCGCCATCGATTCCATCTACGACATGCGCACCCTGTTCGACCGCATCCCGCTCGACGAGATGACGGTCTCCATGACGATGAACGGTGCCGTGCTGCCGGTCATGGCGCTCTACATCGTCGCGGCCGAGGAACAGGGCGTGAAGCCCGAACAGCTCGGCGGGACCATCCAGAACGACATCCTCAAGGAGTTCATGGTCCGCAACACCTACATTTATCCGCCCGAGCAATCGGTGCGGATCATCGCGGACATCTTCGCCTACACCGCGCAGAACATGCCGCGCTTCAACTCCATCTCGATTTCCGGCTACCACATGCAGGAAGCCGGTGCGACGGCGGACCTGGAGCTGGCCTACACGCTGGCCGACGGGCTGGAATACGCGCGAACCGGCGTGAAGGCGGGCCTCGACATCGACCGCTTCGCGCCGCGCCTCTCGTTCTTCTGGGCGATCGGGATGAACTACTTCATGGAAGTCGCCAAGATGCGGGCCGCCCGCATGATCTGGGCGAACCTGATGAAGACGTTCGACCCCAAGGATGCCCGCTCGCTGTCACTGCGCACCCACTGCCAGACATCCGGCTGGAGCTTGACGGCGCAGGATGTGTTCAACAACGTGACCCGCACAGGCATTGAGGCGATGGCCGCAACACACGGCCACACCCAG
Organism: Tepidamorphus sp. 3E244; assembly: GCF_046159835.1. Classification (NCBI taxonomy): domain Bacteria; kingdom Pseudomonadati; phylum Pseudomonadota; class Alphaproteobacteria; order Hyphomicrobiales; family Tepidamorphaceae; genus Tepidamorphus; species Tepidamorphus sp. 3E244. The sequence goes on from NZ_JBJXCY010000001.1 coordinate 650,826, forward strand.
TCGCTGCACACCAACGCGCTGGACGAGGCGCTGGCCCTGCCGACGGATTTCTCCGCCCGCATTGCCCGCAACACCCAGCTGTTCCTGCAACAGGAATCCGGCACCTGCCGCGTCATCGACCCGTGGGGCGGCTCCTACTTTGTCGAAAAGCTGACCCGTGACCTCGCCGCCAAAGCGATTGCCCATATCGAGGAAGTCGAGGCGATGGGCGGCATGGCCAAGGCGATTGCCGCCGGCCTGCCGAAGCTGAAGATCGAGGAAGCCGCCGCCCGCACGCAGGCGCGCATCGATTCCGGCGAGCAGCCTGTCATCGGCGTGAACCAGTACCGCACTTCCGAGGATGCCGAGATCGAGATCCTCAAGGTCGACAACTCGTCCGTGCGCACACAGCAGGTCGAGAAGCTTGAGCGCCTGCGCGCCGAGCGCAACCAGTCCGAGGTCGACGCGAAGCTCGAGGCGCTGGCCAAGTCCGGCGAAACCGGCGAGGGCAACCTGCTGGCGCTCGCGGTCGAAGCCGCGCGCGCCAAGGCGACCGTCGGCGAGATTTCCGGCGCGCTGGAGCGCGTCTGGGGCCGCCACACCGCAGAGATCAAGGCCATTTCCGGGGTCTACCGCCGCGAGGGACATGCCATGGCAGACCAGATTGCCCGCGTTCAGGATCTTGTCGAACGCTTCGAGGAAGACGAGGGCCGCCGCCCGCGCATCCTCGTGGCCAAGGTCGGCCAGGACGGTCACGACCGGGGCCAGAAGGTGATCGCCTCGGCCTTTGCCGATCTCGGCTTCGACGTGGATATCGGTCCGCTCTTTGCAACGCCCGAGGAAGCCGCACGGCAGGCGATTGAAAACGACGTGCACATCGTCGGCGTCTCCTCGCTCGCCGCTGGCCACCTGACGCTGGTGCCCGCTCTGCGCGACGCGCTTGCCGCCGAGGGCCGCCCGGACATCATGATCGTTGCCGGCGGCGTCATCCCGCCGCAGGACTACGACGCGCTGAAGGAAGCCGGTGCCGCCGCGATCTTCCCGCCCGGCACGGTGATTGCCGAGGCCGCCGAAAATCTCGTCCACGACCTGAACCGGCGCCTGGGTCATTCGCGGGAAGCCGCGGAATAAGAGGGAAATCCATGCGCCCGCTCGTTCATCGCCTTCCGGTTCTGTTCGCTGCGGTTCTCGCGCTGTTTCTTTCGGGCTGCATCCTGTCCGAAGGCCCGCTGTTCGACACGGCAGATGCCGTGACGCCGCTTGAGCCGGGGCGTTACGAAGCCCGCGAACGCGCCGACGACGGCACGTTCAAGCCGACCGGCAAAGCGGTGACGCTGACACTGGCCGGAACCACCTACACCATGAGCGAAGAGGGGCAGGACCCTGTGCCCTTCACGCTGTACGAAGAGGCGGACGGCCTGTTCGTCGCCATGGCCCATGATCCGGACGAGCCGGAAGCGGGCTATGCGCCGCTGCGCATCGAGGGTGGCGAGATCGTCTTCTGGGCTGCGGTCTGCGAAGTCGCCGAGGACAACGGCGTTCTCGCCAACTATCCGCAGATCGAGAATGACGGATTGTCCTGCACCTTGCCGGACAAGGACACGCTGGTGGCTTTCCTGGGCGCGTATGCCGCCACGGCCCAGCCGGACTTCCGCTACGTGCTCGTCAATCGAACCTGACTCGAACGTCACTTGAGCCACTGACTCTGACGTCAGCGCGAGCCTGACTTGCGCGTCAGGGCGCCATCCCGTGCACGCGCGGCTTGCGGCGCACCACCAGCATCAAACCGCTGCCGACGATGATCGCCGCGCCTGCCAAAACCATCAGCCCCGGCACCTCGTTGAAGAAGGCGAAGCCGATGATGACGCTGCCGACCAGTTCCAGGTAGACGAGCGGCGAGAGCAGGGACGCTTCCGCGTTGCGCATCGCGGTGATCGACAGGATGTGCGAGCCGACCGAGATCAGGCCGATGGCGAGGAAGAACGGAAGCTGGTCGAGGTTCGGCCACGACCACGCGTAGATGGCCTGCGGGGTCAGCACCAGCGCGCCGAGAATGCACTGAAAATTGAGCGTGGCTAGCGGGCCGCTGCCGGAAACCGCCTTGCGGGTCGCCACCATGTAGCAGGCAAAGAGGATACCGGCCGCGATCGCCAGCAGCAGGCCGGGCTCGAAGCCGGACGTCGGGTTGACGATCAGCAGCACGCCGAGAAAACCCAGGACAAGCGCCGCGATCTTGCGTCCAGTCAACCGCTCGCCGAGCAGCGGGACGGAGAGCACGGCAGCCGCGATGGGTGCAATGAAGAACGCGCTGATGGCGGTCGCCAGCGGCACCGTCGCGATGGCGACGAAATAGAGCGACATCGCGGAGACGAGGAACACCGTGCGCATGACCTGCGGCAGGTAGCCGCCGCGCGGCAGGGCATCGCGACCCTTCAGGGCGAAGGCGACGGGTGCCAGCAGAAGGCTTGCCACGAGGTAGCGCGCCCAGCTGATGAACAGCGGTGAGAGGTCCGTGCTGAGATGCTTGGCGATGCCGTCCGCGCCGGGGATGAGCAACATCGCGATGGCCATCAGGACAATGGCGAACAACGGGCGCTCGGCGCGTGGTTCGATCACCTGCGCCGGTTCGGTATAGTCCGCATGATCTGGCTTGCGTCTGAACACGTCGCGTCTCGCTCCCGGCGGCAAGTGCCGCGTTGGGTGTCAGGGAGCGGGGATATGGTCACAGGCGCGCCGTTGCCGATACCCTTCGGCCCGCATGGCTCGCATGTGTGTTGCCGGCAATGCGCGGTATCAGAATGGCAGCTGAGGCTTGGGCATCATGCCGCTCATTGCGCTCGGCATGTCCATCACCTCGACGCCCTCGGGCAGTGCGAACTGTTCCGGGTCCTGCGGCGACCGGTCGAGCGATTTCAGCGTTGCCGTGACGCCGCGCCCTTCGGACTTCACCGGGATGCCGTCATCGGTGATGCAGATTTCCATCTTGTGGGACGTCCAGATTTCGCAACTTTCGCCGTTGACTTCGTCCGTGCGCCCGGTGCGCTCGCCTTCCAGCTTGAAGCCTTCGCCGGCATTCACCTTCATGCCCATGCCCGGCATCATGTCGGACCACATGACGGCCTCGCCGGATGTCATGTCGCGCACGATGGTCATGGACTGCGGGCCCATGTTCATGTCGATGCGCATCTTTTTCAGCTCGCTGGAATAGGTCATCCGCGTCGGCTTGCTGGAATCGACCGGCGTACCGGTGATCTCCCACTGCGCGGTGAAATCCGTCTCCGGCGTGGGGGCCGGTTCAGCAGCCGCGCTGAAGGCGGCAAGCGATGCGGCACCGGCAAATGCCAGCGGCGTGATGCGGTGGGTGAAGGCGGTTCGAATGGCGGACATGGGTCCTCGCTCGCTCCTTGCTCTCGTTGCCGCGTGGCGCGGCCTTGACCTTTGACATGGGCCGGGTTCATCACCCTTGCAAGCACCGGTGAGACTGCTATTGCATTGCGCCATGTCCGTTGCCTTCCGAATCCTGCTTCTCGCCTTGTCCGTTTCGCTCACTGCCTGCGCAGGCCAGCGAAACGCGTCCGGAAGCGGCGCGATTTCAACAGCGCCTGCTTCGTCAATGTACACGCTTAGCGCTGGTTCCGCCGGGCCAATCACCGCCTCGACCCCTTACGGCACCAACAGCCTCAAGCAGCTGTTCCCCGGCAGGCGCCAGCAGTCGGTCCAGATCGCCGACGACGAGCGCACGTTCTACGCGGTCGCCATCTTCGAGGACGGCCTCCAGACCATCGCCGTCGAGCCGAATTCCTCGAACTCGGCCATCGCCGCCGTGCATGGGCTTGGGCCGGATGTCGCCGGTCCCAACGGCGAGCGCATCGGCATGACCTTTTCCGAGGTTGGCATGAGTTCCTCGCGCTGCCGCGCCGGCAAGGGCCTGTGGGCCGGCATGCCGATCTGCAAGGCGCGCGGCACCGACAACGTGACCTTCGTCTTCGATCCCGGTCCGGGCAACACCGGCGCGCCGGGCAAGCTGCCCCCGCGCGGCGCCATCGGCCAGTCCAAGCTGACCCGGATCGTTTGGATGCCGGATCGATGAGCCCGCAGCCGCCCGATCCGCAGGAGTTGGCCGCACGGCTTTCCGGCGGTGACAGGTCGGCTCTGGCGCGCGCCATCACGCTCGTTGAATCAACGCGCACCGAACACCGCAAGCTTGCCGCTGAACTTCTGCAGGCCTGCCTGCCGCGTACCGGCAAGGCGATCCGTCTCGGCATCTCCGGTGTGCCGGGCGTCGGCAAGTCAACCACCATTGATCAGCTAGGTGTGGACCTGACGGCGGATGGCCGCAAGGTAGCGGTGCTGGCGGTCGACCCGTCATCGAGCCGCAGCGGCGGTTCGATCCTCGGCGACAAGACGCGCATGTCGCGGCTCTCGATGGACCCGCAGGCCTATGTCCGCCCGTCGCCGTCTGCCGGCACGCTCGGCGGTGTGGCCGCGCGCACCCGCGAAACCATGCTGCTGTGCGAGGCGGCGGGCTTTGACGTGGTGATCGTCGAGACGGTGGGAACCGGCCAATCGGAAACCTCGGTCGCCGACATGGTGGACACTTTCCTCGTGCTGATGCTGCCGGGCGCGGGCGATGAATTGCAGGGCATCAAGAAGGGCATCCTGGAACTCGCCGACATCATCGCCATCAACAAGGCGGAAGGCGAGAACCGCCAGCGCGCCCAGAACGCGGCAGCCGAATACATCGCCGCGCTGAAGATCCTCATGCCCCGCGTCAAGGAATGGCAGCCGCCTGTGCTGACGGTCTCCGGGCTTGCGGGCGAGGGACTCGACAAGCTGTGGTCGGAGGTGGAGCGCCACCGCGACGTGACCCAGGCCGCGGGCGCGTTTGAAAAGACCCGCGCCGACCAGCAGGTGAAATGGCTCTGGACCATGCTGGAGGACCGGATGCTGGGACGCCTGACCCGCGACCGGGACATGAAGGCGAAAATCCGCGAACTGGAAGCCCAGGTGCGCTCCGGCGAAACGGCCGCGACCATGGCGGTGGAATCCATCATGGCGCGGCTGGGCGACTGAGCGATGGCGGCCCACCCGCGCCTCCTCGTCACCGGCTTCGGCGCATTTCCCGGCGCGCCGACGAACCCGACCGAGGCGATGGTGGACGAACTGGACAGGCGTGCCTGGCCGAAGCTACGCGGGGTCGATCTCATCGCCCACGTCCTGCCGGTCGAATACGCGCTGCTCGAGCATTGGCATGAGGCACTCGACGTGGTGCGCCCCGACGCCATCCTGCATTACGGGCTGGCGGCGAGCGCGCAAACGGTGCGCATCGAAACCATCGCCCGCAACAACGCAGCACCCTACCGGCCTGATGCCGCCGGGCGCGGAACGCAACGCGCGATCATGCCCCGCGAACGGCAGGTCTTGCGCGCCTCCGTGCCGGTGGATCGCCTCGTGGAAGCGGTCCGTCCGACAGGGCTTTTCGTGCGCAAGTCGCAGGATGCGGGCGATTATTTATGCAACGCGATCCTGTTTTCCTCGTTGTCATGGTCTCTTCGCAACCGTGGGTCGGTTGCGGGATTTGTCCATGTGCCGTCTTTGCCGGCCGAAACGTTGCAGCCAGTTGCAGACGCTTGTGTGGCAGAGATGTGTGCGTGGTTGGCCCGCCGCACCACCAGGTAATTCTCACCCCCACACAGCAAATTTCATTGCGTGCCCCACGCTTTGACGACATTAGAGGCGGCGCGAGCCATCGAGGCATCGCGTCTCCACAAAGGAAAGTTATGGCGCCCCCCAAGTCGTTTCCCGAAACCGAGCCGCAATTTCACAAGGCCCGGCTGCAGTCGCCCGAACGCCTCGCCGCGCTGCGGGCCAGCGAGTTGATGGATACCGCGCCCAGCGAGATGTTCGACCGTGCCGTGCGCATAGCCACGCGCCTGACCGGCTCTCCGGTTGCGCTGCTTTCGCTGGTCGATGGTCAGCGCCAGTTCTTCAAGGCCCAGACGGGCCTGCCGGACGAGGTTGCCGAGGAACGCCAGACGCCGCTCTCCCACTCCTTCTGCCAGTATGTCGTCACCGCCGACGAGACGCTCGCCGTGGGCGATGCGAGCGAGCACCCGCTCCTGCGCGACAACAGCGCGGTGAAAGATCTCGGCGTGCGGTCCTACATGGGCGTGCCGATCCACAACCATACGGGCGAAACGCTCGGCTCGTTCTGCGCCATCGAGGACACCCCGCGCGAATGGTCCGAGGAAGACCGCGAGGCGCTTGAAGATCTCGCGGCCATCGTTGAGGCGGAAATCGCGCTTCGCCATACGGTCGCCGAGCGCCAGCTTCTGGTGGAAGAACTGAACCACCGCGTGAAGAACATGTTCGCGCTCGTCGCCGGCATGATCCGCATGACGGCGCGCAATTCCGATTCAGCCGAAGACCTGGCCGACGCGCTGAACTCGCGCGTGCGGGCGCTGGCCGACGCTCACGAACTGATCGTGCCGGTCGTCAATTTCGAAGGCCACACGGCCGTCGAGGTCTCGCTGCAGAAGCTGGTGGCGACGCTGATCGAGCCGCATCTGGGCGTCGAGGCCGACCGTGTCGTCATCGACGGACCGCCGATCATGCTCGGCGCGCGCGCCGCGACCAGCATGTCGCTTGCCATCAACGAGTTCGCCACCAACGCGGCCAAGTATGGTGCGCTTTCGGAAAACGCCGGCAAGCTGAAGATTTCCTGGTCGCACGACGGCGAGAATGCCGTTCTCAACTGGAGCGAGGATGGCGGCCCGCAAGTCTCGGAAGATCCCGGCAAGCCCGGCTTCGGCTCCAAGCTGATCGCCATCAGCATCCAGGACCAGCTGAAGGGCAAGCTGGAGACGGAACGCCGCCCGCAAGGCATCCGCCACGTCGTCACGCTGCCGATGGAAACGCTGGAGCGCTGAGGCGCGTCAGCCGAACCGTTCCATCGACCGGCTGAAGACCGGCGCCAGCGCCATGATCGCCAGACCGACGGGGAACAGGCTTCCAGCCGTCAGGTCGTAGGAGGCGAGATAGTCTTCCAGCAGGCGACCGAGGATCACCAGCGAGAACACGCTCTCTATCGCGACAAGCGTTGCGACGCCGAGAACGCCCAACCCGAGAAGCCATGCCGCCGAGCGCCTCTCGCCGAACCGTCGCGCCATCCAGCAACCGATGATCGCGACGGCGCCAGCCACCAGCGGAAATTCGACCTGCTGGCCGAACCTTTCGCCAAGATGCGGGATCAGCACCAGTTCGCGCAGCGCGCCGAACACGAAGCCCGCCGCAAAGCCCAGCACACCGTAGAGCAGGCCAAGTTGAACGAGTCGCGTCATGTCCCGTTCGCCGCGCTATCCGATCAGAAGAACGCCTGAAGGCCCGTCTGCGCGCGCCCGAGAATGAGCGCGTGGATGTCGTGGGTGCCCTCATAGGTGTTCACGGTCTCCAGGTTCGAGACGTGGCGCATCACGTGATAATCTTCCTGGATGCCGTTGCCGCCGTGCATGTCGCGGGCGGTGCGGGCGATATCCAGCGCCTTGCCGCAATTGTTGCGCTTCACGAGGCTGATCATCTCCGGCGCCATGCGGCCTTCGTCCATCAGCCGCCCGACGCGCAGCGAGCCCTGCAGGCCGAGCGTGATTTCCGTCTGCATGTCGGCGAGCTTCTTCTGGACGAGCTGTGTCGCCGCCAGCGGGCGATCGAACTGCTTGCGATCCAGCGTGTATTGCCGCGCGCGGTGCCAGCAGTCTTCCGCTGCACCCATCGCGCCCCACGAAATGCCGTAGCGCGCCCGGTTGAGGCAGCCGAACGGCCCCTTCAGGCCCGAGACATTGGGCAGCAGCGCGCTTTCCGGCACCTCGACATTGTCCATGACGATCTCGCCGGTGATCGAGGCGCGCAGCGAGAGCTTGCCGCCGATCTTCGGAGCGGACAGCCCCTTCATCCCCTTGTCGAGAACGAAGCCGCGAATTTCCCCGTCATGGGCCTCGGACTTCGCCCACACCACGAAAACGTCAGCGATGGGGGCGTTGGAAATCCACATCTTGGACCCGTTCAGCACGTAACCGCCGTCGCTGCGTTTGGCGCGCGTCTTCATGCCGGCAGGGTCGGAGCCGGCATCAGGCTCGGTCAACCCGAAGCAGCCGACGAATTCCCCGCTGGCGAGCTTCGGCAGGTAGGTCTTGCGCTGTGTTTCGTCGCCATAGGCGAAGATCGGATACATCACCAGCGAGGACTGCACGCTCATCATAGAGCGGTAGCCGCTGTCGACCCGCTCCACCTCGCGCGCGACAAGCCCGTAGGCCACGTAGCCCGCATCCGCGCAGCCATATTCTTCCGGAAGCGTCAGGCCGAGCAGGCCGAGCTCGCCCATCTCGTTGAAGATGGAGCGGTCGCTCTTTTCCTCGCGGTAAGCTTCGACGATGCGCGGCAGCAGCTTTTCCTGCGCGTAGTCGCGCGCGGTATCGCGGATGAGGCGTTCTTCCTCGCTCAATTGATCGTCCAGCAGGAACGGGTCTTCCCAGACGAAGCGCGCGGGCTTGTCGGATTTCGGGGCGGACTGTGCGGCGTTGCTCATGTCGGTCCTCACGGCTGGGGGAGGGGATCTGCATCTTTGAGAAGATCAATAGTCCCGCCGGCCGTGGCGGAGCAAGGCCGCGCATGTCCGCATGATAGCTGCGGCCATGGCACGGGCCGGATAGGCAGTCGGCAAACCATGTGTTGCGCGCACGCCACCATGCGTTGCTATATCGCAACGCGCGGGCGCAAGGCGGTTGCCGAAGGGGCAGGTGCCGCCTAAAGCTGACGGACTTGTTGTCTGTTGCGCGATTCCACGGGGGCTGACGCGTCATGAAAAAATTCATTACGGCACTGACCATTGCCGCAGCAGCGACGCTTTCCGTGCCGGCGCTGGCGGCCGATTATCTCGGCAAGAGCGATATCGACTTCTTCTACTTCGAGGTCGAGGGTGGCTACGCCGTCTTCGACGGTGCCGACGATACCGGCGGCGGCTTCACCCTGTCGCCCGATGGCGGTGCCTACGGCACGTTCACTCTCGGCCATGTCTCCATTGATGATGGCATCATCGGCGGCTTTGTCGATCGCGCCGAACTCTGGGTCACCTATGCCGACCAGGGCGACGACGCAAACAGCGGCTACACGACCGAGCGCAACTACTGGGAAATCGGAACTCGCTTCCAGCACTATTTCGACCAGAACGCGCACGACAAGACGATGTGGGGCTTTGAGCCGTTCGTTGGCTTCGTCGATGGTGATTTCGCAAGCCCCATGGCGCTGACGATTGGGTATGACGCCACGATCTATGGTGCGATGCTGTCCTTCGAACACGAGCGCCACATCGCGCCGATGACCATTGCGCATTTCCGCGCTGCGGTGGGTCTCTATGGCGGCTCTTCCGATGCGAATTCTTCGGGCGCGGCCGTGCCGGATGATGATTTCGGCGGTTTCCGCGGCCAGCTTGCAGCCGGCATCACGCAGAAGATTTCCGAGCGCGCCAGCATCGGTGCGGTTGCCCGCCTCGACTACTTCTCCGACATGCCGAAGCTCGATGCGCCGACGGTGCTGACCACGGACGATCAGCTGGGCGTCTATCTCGGCGTGAACGTGAACGTCATCATTGGCGGCACCTACAGGTAACGCCTGCCGACATGTAAAATGAAAAGGCCGGTCTCGCGACCGGCCTTTTTCTTTTGATTGGTCATGCTTCTTTTGATTGGTCCTGACAGGTGACGCAGCGCTAGTCCTTCGGATCGAATTCCAGCGCGTGCCCGTTGATACAGTAGCGCAGGCCCGTGGGCTGCGGCCCGTCGGGAAAGACGTGACCAAGATGCGCATCGCATGACGCGCAGCGCACTTCGGTGCGGCGCATGAACCAGCCGCTGTCATCATGCTCGTCGATGGCGGCCTCGTTGACCGGCTCGTAGTAGCTTGGCCAGCCAGTGCCGGAATCATACTTGGTGTTGGCGGCAAACAGCGGCTCGCCACAACACACACACGTATAGACCCCGTCGCGCTTCTCGTTGACATGGGGGCCGGTAAAGGCGCGCTCCGTGCCATGCTCGCGCGTAACATGGTACTGTTCCGGGGTCAGTTCGTCGCGCCATTCCGCGTCGGATTTTGTGACGCGTTTTGGCAAAGGATTTTTTTTACTGCTCATTGCCTAGGTACCTTGAAACTTGCATTCAATTCTGGTTGCTCTTGGCATGTGGTATCCCACGAGGTCCGTCTCAAGCGCGTTGACGTGCTCGTGATCCGACGTTGGATGCTGCGCCGGGCTATGAAAAAATAGCGAACGATTCGCACGCGACCAGATGTGCGGAAAGAATGGTCCGGTTCGGGGAACGTTTATGAGAAGGGGGGCAGGCATGCGCGGTGAGCGTTTTGCACTGTCGGATCTAGTCCGCATGGCCGCGTTGTTCGCGGTCCTCTACGGTTACTGGCTGCTTCTGTCAGGCCATTACACCCTGTGGCTCAATGTCTCGGGTGCCATTCTCGTTGCCTTGACCGTACTGTGGGCGTTCCGCATCGGCGTGGTCGATCGCGAGGGCGTGCCCGTTCACATGCTCGGGCGCGCGGTGATCTACTGGCCCTGGCTGGTCTGGGAGATCATCAAGGCGGCGCTCGACGTCAGCCTGCGCATCGTCAAGCCGAGCCTGCCGATTTCGCCGGATCTGCGCCGCTTCAAGGCCTCGCAGAAGACGCCGGAAGGCCTTACCACCTACGCCAACTCCATCACGCTGACGCCCGGCACCATCACCATCCTGGTGGACTGGCGCGGCCACGAAGTCGTCGTCCACGGTCTCTCGCAGGACGGGCTCGACGGCGTGGCGAGCGGAGAGATGGATGCAGCCGTCACCCGTTTCGAGGGGAAGGCCTGATGTTCACCGCCGCGACCTTCGCCGTTCTCATCTCGCTTGCGCTGCTGGTTGCCCGCGCGCTGGCCGGCCCCACGATCTTTGATCGTCTGGTGGCAGCCAACGCCATCGGTACCGCCGCCATCCTGCTCCTCGCGGTCTTCGGTTTCCTGACCGACCGCCCGGAATTCCTCGATATCGGCATTCTCTACGCGCTGCTGAACCTCGTCGGCACGCTGGCTGTGCTGAAGTATTTCCGCTTTGGCGATCTCGCCCATTCGGGCGGCGAAGAGCCGGAGAACTAGAGCCGATGGAACAGGTCATCGACATCCTGAGCTGGATCCTGCTGGTCGCGGGCGGCATCTTCCTGCTGATCAGCGCGGTCGGCATCAACCGGATGCCCGACGTCTACACCCGCCTGCACGCGGCCTCCGTCGGCGATACGCTGGGCGCGGGCCTGCTGATTGCCGGCATGATGCTCCAGGCCGGCATTTCGCTGGTCTCCGTGAAGCTCTTCATGATCCTGGGCATCCTGTTCTTCGCAAGCCCAGTCGCGGGTCACGCGCTGGCGCGCGCGGCGCTTGCTGCCGGTGTGCGCCCCCACGTGCGCAACCCGGAAGAGTCCGCCGATGCCTGCGAGCCGGATTACCACGTCGATATCGTGCCGCATGACTCGGTGCGCGAGGACGTGAAGCAGATCCGCACGCCGGACGCGCTGTCGCCTGTGCGCAAGCACACCCCCGCATCCGACGCAGCGAAGGAGTAGCGGTCCCGTGGAAGCTCTCATCAACATGGTCCTGCTGACTTTGCTGGCGATCATCACCTTCGGCGTGGTGCGCCTGCGCAACCTCTTCGCGGTTGTCATCCTCAGCGGCATCTACTCGTTCCTGATGGCCAGCGTGATGATCGTCCTGGACGGCGTCGACGTGGCCATGACGGAAGCCTCGGTGGGTGCCGGCATCTCCACGGTGCTGATGCTGACCGTGCTCTACCTGACGAAGGTGGAGGAGGCGAAGCCGACCCATACGCCGCTGCTGCCGCTCTTCGTGGCAGGCGGCGTGGGCGCGGTGCTGGTCTACGGCACGTGGGGCCTGCCGCCCTTCGGCGAGGCGATGACCCCGATGAACACCCATGTCGGCATGGACTACATGGACATGTCGATGCCCGACACCGGCATCCCCAACGTCGTCACCTCCGTGTTGGCCTCCTACCGCGGCTTCGACACGCTGGGTGAGACGGCGGTGGTCTTTGCTGCCGGCATCGGCGTGCTGCTGCTGCTGCGCCGTGGCGTGAGCCTGGCGCGCCTGCGCCGCCGCCAGATCGAAGAGGAGCAGCAGTCATGAAACTCGATGTCGTGCTTCGCGTCGTCACGAAGCTCATGCTGCCGTTCATGCTGATCTTCGCATTCTACGTGCAGTTCCATGGTGACTACGGCCCCGGCGGCGGCTTCCAGGCCGGCGTGATCGCGGCGGCCGCCGTCATCCTCTACGCCATCATGTTCGGGCTCGAGGCGGGCATGCGGATCGTTCCGCCGTGGCTGGTCGAGAAGATGATCCCTCTGGGCGTCATCATCTTTGCAGGCACCGGCGTCGTTTGCATGTTGCTCGGCGAGAATTTCCTGAACTACACGGCCCTCGATCACCACAGCCAGAAGCATGCCCAGGAATGGGGTGTTTTCATTGTCGAAGTCGGCGTCTTCGTGACGGTGTCCAGCACCATGGTCGCGATCTTCTACGCCTTCGGCGGCCGCGGACGCTGAGGAGGGAGCCATGCAGGAATTCGCTGAAGTTCTCCAGCCGATCATCGCACACTACAACCACTGGATCACGATCATCCTGATGGTATCCGGCCTCTACGTGGTCGTCGCGCGCGGCAACATGATCAAGAAGCTCGTCGGCCTGTCGTTGTTCCAGACGTCGGTCTACCTGCTCTACCTTTCGCCGGGGAAGATCCTGGGAGGCACGCCGCCGATCGTCGCGTCGGACCTCGAGGTCTATTCCAACCCCCTTCCGCACGTCCTCATCCTCACGGCCATCGTCGTCGGCGTCGCCACGCTGTCGTTGGGTCTCGGGCTGGTGGTTCGCATCAACGAGGTCTACGGCTCCATCGAGGAGGACGAGATCTTCTCACAGGGTGACGACGAAGAATGATCGCCGAACACCTTCCCGTCCTTGTCGTTCTGGTTCCGCTTTTCGGCGCGCTCATCACCGCGCTGACGCAGCGCGGTTCGCTGGCCTGGGGCCTGACGATGCTTTCGTCCCTGCTGCTGATGGCAGCCGCCATCGGCCTGCTCGGCCGCGTCATGACAGAGGGCGTCGTGTCCTATCAACTCGGTGGATGGCCGCCGCCGTGGGGCATCGAGTACCGCATCGACGCAGCCAACGCGCTCGTCGTGCTCATCGTCAGCTTCATTTCACTGGTGATTGTGCCCTATGCACGCGTCAGCGTGAACGAGGAGATCGCCTCCGACCAGCATGCCTGGTTCTACACCATGTATTCGCTGTGCGTGGCCGGCTTGAACGGTATCGCGGTCACCGGTGACGCCTTCAACGCCTTCGTTTTCCTCGAGGTGTCCTCGCTCGCCACCTACACCATGATCGCGCTGGGGCGCAGCCGCTCCTCGCTGCTGTCCGCCTATCAGTACCTGATCATGGGCACCATCGGCGCGACCTTCTACATCATCGGCGTCGGCCTGCTGCTGACCATCACCGGCTCGCTGAACTTCGTCGATATCGCCGCCCGCCTTCAGGAGACGCCTTACGACCGCGCGATGCTGACGGGCCTGGCCTTCATCACCACCGGCATCGGCCTCAAGCTGGCGCTGTTCCCGCTGCACGTGTGGCTGCCCAACGCCTATGCCCGCGCGCCGTCGGCTGCCACCGCGATGATCGCGGCGACCTCTACCAAGGTCGCGGTCTATCTGCTGCTGCGCATCTATTTCACCGTCTACGGCGTCGATGTACTGCGCACGGACATCCCGGTCCTCGACCTGCTGCTGATCCTCGCGATCGCGGCGATGTTCTTCGCCTCCTTCGTCGCGGTCTTCGAGATGAACGTGAAGCGCCTGCTGGCCTATTCGTCGGTCGCGCAGGTCGGCTACATGGTTCTCGGCATCGCGCTGGCGACGACGACGGCGCTGACGGGCACGCTCGTTCACCTGGCGAACCACGCCCTGATGAAGGGCGCGGCGTTCCTGGCAATCGGTGCCGTCGTCTACCGGATCGGCTCGTGCAATCTCAACCGGATGCAGGGCATCGGACGCGTCATGCCGGTGACCATGAGCGTCTTCGTGATCGCCGGCCTCAGCCTCATCGGCGTGCCGGGCACGGTCGGCTTCATCTCCAAGTACTATCTTGTCGTCGCGGCCTTCGAGAAGGACTGGTGGTGGCTTGCCTTCCTCATCCTCGCCAGCTCGCTCATCGCGGTCTTCTACATTGGCCGGGTCGTCGAGGTCGCGTGGTTCTCCGCGCCGACCCCGGAAACGGCCAACGTCAAGGAAGCCCCGCTGTCCCTGCTGATTCCCATGGTCGTGCTTGCGGCCTGCTGCGTGTTCTTCGGCGTTGACGCCTCGCTCACCGCGGGTCTTGCCGAAGCCGCCGCCGAAGCTCTGTTCGGAGGCTTGTGATCATGACCGGGCTCTTTGCCGATAGCGGCAACCTGCTTTGGATCGCGCTGGCGATTCCGATCATCGCCGCGTTCTTCATCCCGCTATTCGCGGGCCAGCCCAATGCGCGCGAGACGGTGACGCTGGTCGCCGCGGTTACGCTGTTGCTGGTGGTCGTCACGCTCGCGAGCCGCGTGCTCGGCGGTGCCGAGATCGCTCCGCCCGGACTGGAAGTCCTGCCGGGCATCGAGATCGCGTTCTCCATCGAACCGCTCGGCATGCTGTTCGCGCTGGTCGCCTCGACGCTGTGGATCGTCAACTCGATCTATTCGATCGGCTACATGCGCGGAAACAACGAGCCGCGCCAGACGCCCTTCTACATCTGCTTTGCGGTTGCGATCTTCGCAACGCTCGGCATTGCGTTCTCCGGCAACCTCGTCACGCTGTTCCTGTTCTACGAACTGCTGACCCTATCGACCTATCCGCTGGTCACCCACAAGGGCAACGAAGACGCCAAGAAGGCAGGCCGGGTCTACCTCGTGCTGCTGCTGACGACGTCGATCCTGTTCCTGCTGCCCGCCATCCTGTGGACCGGCGTGCTGGCCGGCACCTACGACTTCGTGCCCGGCGGCATTCTCGCCGGCAATGTCGACCCGGTCCTGATGGGCGTGCTGCTGGCGCTGTTCATCTACGGTATCGGCAAGGCCGCCGTGATGCCGGTGCACTTCTGGCTGCCGGCTGCCATGGTCGCGCCAACGCCTGTCTCGGCACTGCTGCACGCGGTCGCGGTCGTGAAGGCCGGCGTGTTCACCGTGGTCAAGGTGATCGTCTACATCTTCGGGGTGGAGACGCTGCGCGAGGCCGGCACCGGTGACTGGCTCGTCTACCTCGCGGGCTTCACGGTCATCGCCGCCTCGCTGGTGGCGCTGCGCCAGGACAACCTGAAGAAGCGGCTGGCCTTTTCCACCATCAGCCAGCTCTCCTACGTCGTGCTGGCAGCCGCCATCCTGACGCCGATCTCCATGGTCGGCGCGGCGATGCACATCGCGGCCCATGCCGTGTCCAAGATCACGCTCTTCTTCGCGGCCGGCTCGATCTACACGGCAGCCCACCTGACCGAGATCTCGCAGCTCAACGGAATTGGCCGGCGCATGCCGATCACCATGACCGCCTTCACCATCGGCGCGCTGTCGATGATCGGCATTCCGCCGACGGCCGGCTTCCTTGGCAAGTGGTTCATGTTGACCGGCGCGATGGAAAGCGAACAGTGGGTGCCCGTCGGCGTCATCATGCTGTCGACGATCCTCAACGCAACCTACTTCCTGCCCATCGTCTACAAGGCCTTCTTCCGCGCGCCGCCGGAGCCGGATGCCGAGCATCCCGCCCATGGCGAGGCGCCCTGGCCGATCGTGCTGGCCTTGAGCCTCACCGCGTTTGGCACCCTGCTGCTGTTCTTCATGCCGCAGGTTCCGTTCACGCTCGCCGAAATGATGATGGGCCTGCGCTAGGCTTGGGAACACGCAATGGCAAACGAAACCGAAGCGAAACGCACCGACCTTCCGCCCGACCATGACCATTGGCTCGTGCGGCCGGAGAACATCCGCAAGCTGTGGATCGCCTTCATCGTCATCCTGGCGCTGACGGTCCTGGCGGAGTTCGTCTGGCATCCGCACCCTTACTTCACGCTCGACGCGATCTTCGGCTTCGGCGCGTGGTTCGGCTTCCTCGCCTGCGTGGCGCTGGTCGCCTTCGCCAAGGTTCTCGGCGTGCTGCTGAAGCGCAAGGACACCTACTATGACTGATCTGGCATTTCCGCCCGGCATCATCCTGATCCTTGCCGGCCTGCTGATCCCCTTCATCCCGGCAGCCCTGCGCAAGGGGGTCATCCTCGTTGCGCCGATCATCACGCTGGCGCTGGTGTGGATGGTGCCGGACGGCGTATCCATGCGGATCGACTATCTCGGCTACACGCTGGAGCCGCTGGAAGCCGACGCACTGTCGCGCGTCTTCGCCACGGTCTTCTCGCTGATGGCCTTCGGCGGCGGTCTCTTCGCGCTCAACCAGGAGCGCGCGCTGGAGTTGGGCGCGGCGTTCATCTATGCCGGGTCCGCCGTTGGTGTGACGCTGGCGGGCGACCTCATCACCGTCTTCGTCTACTGGGAAATCATGGCCATCGGCTCGACGCTGGTGGTGTGGTCGGGCGGCACGGAAAACGCGCGCCGCGCAGGCCTGCGCTATGCCGCGATCCACTTCCTCGGCGGCGTCATCCTCATGGCCGGCATTGCAGGCTACATCGCCCAGACCGGCAGCGTCGACTTCGTCGCCATGCAGCCCGAAACCATTGCCACCTGGCTGATCCTCGCCGGCTTCCTCATCAATGCGGGTGCGCCGCCGCTGGCCGCCTGGCTGCCGGATGCCTACCCGGAAGCCTCGTGGAGCGGCACGGTCTTCCTGTCGGCCTTCACCACGAAGACGGCGGTCTATGTCCTGATCCGGGGCTTCCCCGGCGCCGAGATCCTGATCCCCATCGGGTTGTTCATGGTCTTCTACGGCATCATCTGGGCGATCCTTGAAAACGACATGCGCCGGATCCTGGCCTATTCCATCGTGAACCAGGTCGGCTTCATGGTGACGGGAATCGGCATCGGCTCGGAAATGGCGCTGAACGGCGCTGCCGCCCACGCCTTCGCTCACATCATATACAAGGCACTTCTGCTGATGTCGGCCGGCTCGGTCCTGTTCATGACCGGCAAGCGCAAGTGTACCGATCTCGGCGGCCTGTTCCGCACCATGCCGCTGACCTGCATCTGCGGCACCATCGGCGCGTTGGCGATTTCCGCCTTTCCGCTGACCTCCGGCTTCATTGCCAAGTCGCTTATCTCGGATGCGGCCGCCAAGGCGCACCTGGAAATCGTCTGGTACCTGCTTGCCGCAGCCTCGGCCGGCGTGTTCCTCCACGCAGGCATCAAGTTTCCGTGGTTCGTGTTTTTCCAGAAGGATTCCGGCATGCGTCCGCCAGATCCGCCCTGGAACATGCGGGTGTCCATGATCCTCTTCTCGGCCGCCTGCCTGTTCCTCGGCGTCTACCCGGACCCGCTCTACGCGATCCTGCCGTATCCGGTCGACTACGTGCCCTATACCGGCGCCCACGTCGTCTACCAGTTGCAGCTGCTGCTGTTCTCAGGCCTTGCCTTCTTCCTGCTGCTTGGCTGGCTGAAGCGCACCGAGACGATAACGCTGGACTTCGACTGGTTCTGGCGCGGCTTTGGCGGCCTGCTCGCCAAGGAATTCAACATCCGAACCGGCGACGCGTGGAACGGCATCGTTCGTGGCGTCAGCCACGGGACGGTGCGGGCAGTCCGCGGCATCTATCGCCATACCGGACCGGACGGCGTACTTGCCAAGACCTGGCCAACAGGCCTGATGGCCTTCTGGACCACAGTCGTGCTGGCCGCAACACTGGTGCTTGCACTGATCTAACCGATCCGGTTTATTGATTGGAATATTGCCAAGTCCGGCGCCGCGCATCCTGTGGCGCCGGATTTGGCCATTTTGAAGCGAATTGTTACTTTGCGATTTAGCTTTTGCGCAAATGTAATCATCCAATAATACATACAACCTGAGCGAGAAGCTTGTATCTGACGCTCGGTCAACATAAAAACTTCATTCATTTTCAAGTCAGTGAATTGTATTCTTTGCGGAAATCAGATAATCCGCCAATCAATAGATGCGGCAACCTGTTATTACTCCATTCGAAGAGTTCCAAGAACGATGCGAGGTTCATCGTTCGTTCCGGCTCTTTAGCTGGGCTAGAACCACGATCAAAGGAAAGTATTTATGGAAGACACCGCCCGTCACGATCAGCTCATTGAACTTACCGTTGATATCGTTGCTGCCTACGTTGGCAACAATCCGCTTCAGATGGGCGAACTCGCCGGTCTGATTTCACAGGTTCATACGGCGCTGAACGGGATCTCTGCTGGTGAAACGGAAGAAGAGGCCGAGCCGCTGAAGCCTGCGGTTTCCGTGCGCAAGTCCGTGACACCGGATTTCATCATCTGCCTGGAAGACGGAAAGAAGTTCAAGTCGCTGAAGCGCCACCTGCGCACGCACTATGACCTGACCCCCGAGCAGTACCGCGAAAAGTGGGGCCTGCCGTCCGACTACCCGATGGTTGCGCCGTCCTATGCCGAGGCCCGCTCCAAGCTCGCCAAGGAAATGGGATTGGGCCAAAAGCGCAAGCGCACGACCCGCAAGTAGTTTCTGCAAGCCGGAATAAATTGAAGACGCCGTTTCCGTTCAGGAGGCGGCGTTTTTCGTTGTGTCGCGCGTGACGTGTCCCGGCCTGGCCTCCAGAGCCGACATCAAAGCCGCCCGCAACCGCAAGTGCCGGCCTGCGTCGTAGCTCCAGTGCCCACGCAACGCCTTGGCGCGCTCAGCCCGCAAGGCCTTTTTCAACCACTTCACAATACGGCGGTCAGTCTCGCGACCAGGCTGGCCAGACCGCAGGCTGCGCGGGTCGATACGACCGGCCAACGTTTGTATGCGCGCATCGACTTGTCTGCGGGCTTCATCGGCGAGGCGCTGGTCGAGGGTGTTCATGGTGCGATCTCCGGTTGTGCAGAACATGTCCGAAGATGATTGCGCGGCTGGCAGTGCCGGGGATTACTTGTCAGCTGCCAGCAACGGCCCTGACAGGGGACAGCGCGTGCCAACCTGTCAGCGCCCATCATGGCAGCTGTCACTTGGCAATGCTGGCAGCTGGTATGACAGCGGGCGTTTCATGCCTGTTCTGACAGGCTGTCCGGTCCGATCCTTGCCAGCTGTCAACTGCCACGCTTGGCAGCGGCTCCTCACAGACCCGAGTTTCTCCCTGACAAGCCCTGACAGCTCAGATTGTGACACCGGGTAGAGTTATCCCCGGCATTGCAACCTATACGATTATGAAAGATAGGAATATAATCCTGTTATCGGAATCAGGGAGTTGTCGATGTATCAGGGGATTTCGAACGAAGAGCCCGCGTTTTCCTGGAATGCAGCACCGCTTGCCGGGGCCGTGCCGCTCCGCCAGTCTTCGGTGCGCCAGGACGCATTGCAGGTTGCATTGCTCGTGGCTGAAGTCACCGGCACGGATGTGTGTTCGCTCTATGCTGCACGCCGCGGACAGGCGCACGTGTCGCTTGCGCGTCAGATGGCCATGTATCTCACCCACGTCGTCCACGGCCACGCGCTGACCAGCGTTGGCGAAGCCTATGGCCGCGACCGCACCACCGTCGCCCATGCCTGCATGATCGTGGAAGAGCGCCGAGACGAGGCGGAGTTCGACCGCACCATTTCGCGTCTCGAAAATCTGGTTGAGAAAGGTGGTGTGCGATGAGCGTCCAGCAGAAAACCGAAGCCGCCCGCCAACTCCTGTCGAGCCTCGCGGACGCAGATGTCGGCCTGCAACGGCGGGCAGAGGGTTGGCGGCTCGTGCCTGTTTCATCGCCCCAAGCCGCCGGGCGAGAACTGGACGCGAGGTTGGTCGCGGATCTTCTTGCGCGCGGCATGCTTGATGCCACCGGTAACACCGCCACGCTCACCTCGCGCGGCCGGCGCTTTGCCGGGGGACCAACCGGTCCGACCGCAACCGTTCGAACGACCAGAGCCAACGCGCATGTCGGCAGGGCAGCAAAGCAGGCGATGCCGGCGAGAGCAAAAGCCCGCCCCGCGCAGGAAAGCCCGCTCGACTGGTTGCGCCGCCGCAAGGGGCCGGACGGTGCGCCGCTGATCGGGGAAGGCGAGTACGAGGCCGGTGAGCGCCTGCGCCTCGACTATGCACGTGCCGGGTTGATGCCGCGTTCGGGCGTCGATTTCGAAGCCGGGCCGCAATCGGGGTCGCGCCGTGGCGCGCGTGGACCCGTCGAGGTTCTCGATGCCGCACTCGATGCGCGAGACCGCGTCAACCGCGCGCTGGACCACGTGGGCAGCGACCTGTCGGGAATGCTGGTGGACGTGTGCTGCCACCTGAAAAGCCTCGGCGAGGTCGAGGCCGAGCGCGGCTGGCCGAAGCGCTCCGCCAAGGTCGTGCTGGATATCGGCCTGTCGCGCCTGTCCCGCCACTACGGATTGCAGTCGCAGGCCGTTGGTCCGCGACGTGCGGGAAAGACGCGCAGCTGGGGCGGGGAGGGCTACCGGCCGGACATCGCCTGATACTTCAGGCGGCCAGCGCTGCCTTCGCTTCCGCCTGCATCCGGTTCACCATCGCGCGCAACCCGTTGGAGCGTTGCTGCGAGAGATGCTCGACGAGTTGCAGCTTCTGCAGCACGTCGAGCGCATCCGTCTCCGCGATTTCGCGGGCGGGCCGTCCGGAATAAAGCGAGATGAGAATGGCGATCAGGCCCTTCACGATCAGGGCGTCACTGTCACCGAGGAACTTGAGGTGCGGCTCGCCGCCGTCCTCGTAGACGCTGGTGTCGAGCCAGACCTGGCTGACGCAGCCGGGCACCTTGTGGGCCTCGTCATGGGCTTCGTCCGGCAGCGTTTCGAGCCCCTTGCCGAGCTCGATCACGTAGCGATACCGGTCTTCCCAGTCGTCCAGAAATTCGAAGTCTTCAATGATCGAGTCGATCGACATGCGCGCCGCGTCCTGACTTGAGGTTCAGCGGCGTGTGATAACGCAGATCGAGGGTGCGGGGAAAGGGTGCGCGCGAAAAGGCGGCGCGGTGAAGACAGGGCGGCTGTCTGCCGCCCGCCTCAGTTGCCGTTGATCGTGCCGGTATAGGTGGCAACCGCGCTCGGCGCCGGGCCGCCATTGGCGGGCGCGGGATACTCGTAGGTCACCAGCGGTTCCTGCGTCTGGTGCGGCTGCACCTGCACGCGGGTCGTCGCCACGGTGCGGTGATCGCTGACCGAGCCTTCGCCGTCACCGGTGAACTCGCCGATATAGCTGTAGACGAGCTTGGCGCCGTACTGCGCCTTGGAGCCGAAGTTCTTCAGCGCGCTTTCGCCCGTCTCGCAGGCGGACGGGTTGCGTTCGCAGAAGCCGCCGACGTCTGAGACGAAGGCCCGGGCCACACCGAAGGCCTCGCCTGTCGAAACCTGGACAGACGTATTGCGTCCGTCATCGGCCGGCAGAAGCAGCACGACCAGCGACAGCCAGAATGCGCAACGAAGCAAGAAGAACATTGGAAAGCGCCCTTTCCCGTTTGAACTGATCCGAGCGTCCCCCGCCCGGTTTGACGATGAAAACGACCATACACAGCCGGTTTTTCAGCTGCGTTCAGCAGATAGGTACAATTTGATTGAAATCGCGGCGATTGTGCGGTCGCGGGTGCAACCTGCGGAGAAGAACCGCGGAATCGCGGGCTCTCCCGTCCGCATTAACGAAACGATCACCGTGATTTTCAAAAGGCGCGCCGGAACGGCCCTGATCCCGCCTTCACGCCGCCTTGGCCAGGCCCGCTTAGCCCTCCATTAAGTCGGCGCGTGAAACTTAGAGGGACAGTAGACGTGTTTGGGGCGGCACCGCGTATTGGTGTCGATGAGAGTGTGACGAGTATCGAAGTACAGACGGCGGGCAGCGCGCGATCCGGAATGGACGGATTGATGCATGTGCCGATCCATGCCGACCCGCAGCAGGCCATGGACCATCGCGCCTTTGTCGCGAGCCACCTCTCGGTCGGCCTCGTCGCGCTGGCAACGCTGCCGCTCTATCTCGCCTTCGCACACGAAGTCACCGGCCCCGGCGTCATCGCGGCCTTCATGCTGACCCTCCCGCTGGCGACAGCGCTCTATGCCATGCACATGGGCGTGGTCGAGCGCGCGCATCTCATTTCCGTTTCCTCCAGCGCCGTCCTGCTCGGCGCGCTGACGGCTGCCACCGGCGGCTTCGTGTCCGACGTGCTGCCGTCGCTGGCGCTCGTCCTCGGGCTGGGCTTCGCCATGGGCGACATGCGCACCCAGAAGGTCGCCGCCGGCCTCACCGTCGGCATCGTCATAGCCTTCACCGCCATTCACATGGGCGGGCTGATGGTGGGTTTCCCGATCGACGCGGCTCTGCCGCTTCCCGCCTGGCTGACGGGGGCGCTAATTGCATCGCCCGCCATGCTGCATGGCGCGGTCTGGATCCACGCCACGCGGCTCATCTCGCGTGACAGCGCGCGCCGGGCGCGCGCCCATCTCGACCGGCAGTCCTCGATGATGGACAACGCCGCCGACCTCATCACCCTGCACAACCGCGCCGGCAACCTCGTTCAGGCCTCGCAGGCCGCGACGCGCCTGCTGGGCGTCGACCCGTCGATGCTGGAGGATGCCGGCCTCTTCAACCGCATTCACGTTGCCGACCGTCCTGCCTTCCTGCGGCTTCTCGACCTGGCGCAGACAGGCCGCGAGACGGACCCTGCCGATATCCGCATCCGCATCGGCGATTCGGTTGACGGCGCACCGGTCCACGGCTGGTTCGAGATGCGTTGCCGCGCCGTGCCGGGTACCGAGGACATCATCGTGGTGCTGCGCGACAGCGGCCAGCGCAAGGCGCACGACGAGGCCGTTGACGCGGCCATCGAGACGGCCGAACGCGCCAATGCCATGAAGACGCGGTTCCTCGCCAGCGTCAGCCACGAGCTGCGCACCCCGCTCAATGCGATCATCGGTTTCTCGGAGGTGCTGGAGCAGGGCATCTTCGGCGAGTTCTCCAATTCCAAGCACAAGGAATACGCGGGTCTCATCCACCAGAGCGGCCGCCACCTGCTGGACGTCGTGAACGACATTCTCGACATGTCGAAGATCGAGGCCGGCAAGTTCGAGATCGTGCCGGAGCCTTTCGACGCCGAGCAGGTGCTCGTCAACTGCGCTGCCATCCTCGGCAACCGCGCGGACGAGAACGGCGTCACCGTGCGCCTCGCCATCGAGCCGCACCTGCCGGAACTGACGGCGGACCAGCGTGCGCTCAAGCAGATCGGCCTCAACCTGCTGTCCAACGCGATCAAGTTCACCCGCGAGAACACAGCCGAGGGCCGCAGCGAAGTCGTGATCGGCGCACGCCGCAAGGGTGACTGCCTGCACATCACCTTCAAGGACAATGGCATCGGCATCTCCACCGAGGATCTTGCTCACGTGGGCGAGCCGTTCTACCAGGCGCATTCGTCCTATGACCGCTCCTACGAGGGCACCGGTCTCGGCCTTTCGGTCGTGCGCGGCCTCGTGGACCTCCACGGCGGGCGCATGACCATCGACAGCACGCTGGGCAAGGGCACGACCGTGACCATCGTCTTGCCGCTGGCAGGCCCGTCCGACACAAAGGCTGTGGCCGAGAGTGTCATCGAGACGCTGCCGTCGCGGCCGCGCAATGCAGATGGCCCGCGGGCGACCGTTGCCGCCGATCTCGCCCTCGTCGAACCGCTCACCCGCAAGGCAGGCTGATGACGTCAATGACTGGAATGGAAACCGACACGATGACACTTCGCGCGCGCGACGAATGGGACGAGATGGACGATGAACCGCGCGGTCCGCGCGGCTTCCTGCCCGCGGTTCCGCTGCGCCGGCATGCCCGCCGTATCGCCATGTTCGGCGCCGTCGCCGTTTGGGGCGTGGTTGGCTACAACGCGCTGGTACTTCAGCCCGGCCCGCATCCCGCGCCGTTCTTCTCTGTCAACCGCACGCTGTCTTCGGGCCAGCAGGCACCCGAACAGGCCCAGCGCCTGCAGCCTGCCGACCCGGCTGGGCCGGTCGTGCGCCGCCAAGCTGCGCCCACTGCGCCGCAGGCCGAGCCGATCACTTTCGACCAGCCGATGATCCTGCGCATCCAGCATGCGCTCCTGCAGCGAGGCTATGACGTGGGCGAGCCGGACGGCCTCATGGGTCCGCGCACGCGAGCAGCCATTTCCGCGTTCGAAAGTGGTGTTGGCCTGACGCCGACAGGCGAACCGAGCGCAGCACTTGTCGAGCGTCTGGACGTGGATCGCGCCGCGCCGGCACCTGAGCCGGTCCAGACACGCTCGCAGGCCGCGCCGCAGCCTGCCGCGCAGCCGGCCCCGCAAGCCACCTCGCAGGGTGGCAGCGAAATGGAACGAGCGCTGTCCATGGCCGAGCGTGAGCCCGATACCGGCACCCGTGTTGTCCGCACGCAGGCCGTCCGCATCGATGACCTGATCGCCGGCGCACCTCCCGGCGGCAGCGACCCCTCGCTCGTCCCGGTTCCTGCCGCGCCTGTCGGTGACCCCGTCATCGCCCAGGTCCAGAACGTGCTGGCCTCCATCGGCTATGCGCCCGGCAAGATCGACGGCTTTGCTGGTGCCGATACCCAGAATGCCATCGCGCGCTTCCGCGCCGACCGTGGCCTTCCCGCTGGAACATCGGTGACCCAGGACCTGCTGAACGAGCTGACCCGCGTCAGCGGCGTGGCGATCCAGTACTGAGGCGAGACCTGTGCGCCTGCGCAGTGACCTCTGGGTCGCGGCCTATATCCGCAAGGTGAACGGGGACGGCGCGTTTGCGGTGCTTCAGCGCCGCGGCGCGGCGGAAGCCGGTGCCATCTGGATCGCGGTGGAAGACGGCGCGCGCCGGCATCATCTCTTTACACCGGCTCCGCAGACACTGACCGGCGACACGCTGGACCGCGTGTTCGAGCGCCGTTCGCCTGAGGAAGGGCTCGACGGCCTGCAACTCGCGGAAGCGATTGCCCGCGAGACAAGATTCGACTCGGACCTCTGGGTCGTGGCGGTGGACGACGGCGAGGGCCGTCATTTTCTTGAAAACGTGGTGGAAGCCTGAGCCTTACGAGGCGAGGCTCGCACCGGCCATCTCCGAGCGGCGGAACTGCGCGCCCCGGCGCGCGGCAACCGGCGACACACGCTGTGCCTGCGTGACTTCTGCCTCGCGGCGGGTGGCGTGGATCTGCTCGTCGCACGGCTTGTCGCACAGCGCCTGGAACAGCCGGCCCGAAGCGCCAGACTTGAGAAACTCGATATCATTCAGCAGCAGTGCACTGCGCGCCGCGGTGTGGGGCGCAAGCGCTGCAAGCAGGGATGTTGCTTGCTCGCGCGACACCTGCATGGCACCCAGCAGCATGGCCAGCGGCTCGCCGCTCTCGTCGGCAAGGATGCGGGCCGAGTTGGCACGCGAGATTGACGCGACCCGCGCCAGCCCCGCGATCAGGTCTTCCGCGCGGCCGGTTTCGGCGAGCTGGACCAACGCATCGCAGATGCGAGCGGCGAGCCCGCCGAAGCGCTCGTCCAGCGTCGCGATGCGCGCGGAGGGCTTGCGGGAGACGACGGTCATGACGGCTTCACGCGCGCTGCGGTCACCTGCCCAGAACAGCTTGGCGAGCGTGCGGTCGGGCAGCGTGGTCGCAACCATCGGTGCAGGCTTGCGAACGGTTTCGAGTTGCTCGGCGACCGCCACCGTTTCGGCAATGACCGCCGTCCCGGTGTCGTCGGCCCGCCGCCGGGCCAGCCACTGTGCCTGATCTGCCATGATTTTGGCTCCGTGGTTTGCATGAAGCGCTTCGTCGATACGCGGATGGCCCCGCGACAGCAGGGCATCGACGACGATGTCGCCAAGCGCTTCGCGGTCGCAGATCGCCAGCGAATGCTCGACGGAGTTGTTGCGGATGATTCGGATGAGATCGCCCTCCGACAGGATGTCGGATGTGCGCAGTATCGGGGCGGCGGCCTCGATGGCATCTTCGGCCAGGGCCTGCGCCAACCGGTGTGGAATGTCGGGATGGTCGGCCAGCAGCCGCGCGACGCCGGCACGCGTGGACAGGTCGACATAGGGCAGCATGGCCCCGGCAATGGCCGGATAATGGATGAGTTCCGGGCGGCGCGCCTGCGAATTGCCGCGCACGAAATCCTCGGTCAACCCGAGCAGCGTGTCCGCGCGCGCGTTACCGGTCTGTCCCAGCTTGTTCTGTGCGGTCCCTGACATGTGTCCCCCCGGCATCACTGCCGGCACGAATGGCGCTCCCAACCCGGAACCGAGGCTAGACCGAGCATCGTTAGCAAAGTGTTAACCCTACCGATTTCCTAATAAGCCAGCGCGAACCGCCATGGGGCGGGGGCGACCATACATGCGGAGGAGCGGGCTGAACGCCCGGGTACACCCATGGGTAATGTCATCGAGTTATCGCAGTTCGAGGTGCCTGCGGACAAACCGAAGCGGGAAAATCCCGCAGCATCAACGGCTGAAGTCATCATATTCCCCGGCGTGCGTATCGATTACGCAGCGGTTTCGATGGACGACGATCCACCAGGACCGGACCGCTCGCCGAGGCGCGCAAGGCGGCGCGACGCCTGAGACGGCAAGGGGCCGAAGAGCCCGGAACGGAGGCTGCCGTGAAAGCGGCTATCGCTATCAGCGTGGCGCTCGCCACGACCCTGACCTGGCCGGCCGAAGCAGGCCGGCTGGGCGACTTCGGCCGTCCGGAGCCGTCCGTCGTCACCGGTGCGATCCTGCCATGGATCGGCAACAAGCTGGCTGCCCGGCGCGGCGAGCCTGTCTCGCGCTTCCAGTTGACCGACTGGGAAATGGAATTGCGCGCACGCGCCTACAGCATGTTCATGCCCATGCACCGGCTGCATTTCTTCGCCCGCCACCGTGCCGAACTGGTTCGCACTCGCGTCTGGCCAGACGAGAAATACCGTATCCACGTCGCCAGCTATTACACCGCGCTGCGTGCGCAAGGCTTCATCTCGACGCCCGCCCGCTACAATGCGCTGGAGCAGGCGATCCGCGCCGACCTCGCCCTCATCGAACCGTTCATCGTCACCGCCGAGCGCGTCTACGCAGACGACCGCCGCCGCATGGACGCGCTGCGCGCCTCCGCCGCCGCGCATGAACTCGGCGTCGATGCCGAGGCGCGAATCTACGAAAACCGCCGCGTGACGGATTGGGCCGTGATCGCCATGCAGTGGCGCGTGGAAGCCTATATCTTCGCACTCGACACGACGCGCATCGAGATGCCGTCCGTTCGCGCAGTCGACGTGGAGATGGCCTTGCGGCGTCTGTCGGCTGCCGTCGACATCATGGCCGCCAGTATAGACCGCATGGAAGCTGACCTGCTGATCGAGGGACATCTTCCCCCCGATGTTCCGCCGGGGCCGATCGACCTGCAGGGACCCGTCTACAAGCGCTGACGCGTCCGCTTGTCCAAGCCTATTGCGCCGGGACCGGCTTGGTTTCGGCACCCGCGGGCAACGTCCCGCACGTCGTCTGCTTCAGGGCTTCGATGACGCCGACGCGCATGCTCGGCGTCTGTGCCAGCGCGCGGATGATGATGTAGCCGCGCGTGAACGGCAGAGACACCTGCACGACGTCGGACGGAGCCGCTTCCGGGTCCACGGTGAGTTCGCGGGTCTGGCCGGGGTCGCGCAGCTCGATGGAAAGTCTTCCCTCGATCGCGGCGGAATGCGTCAGCCCGTAGAAATAGGCCCCGTTCTCCCGGTGGATCGAGAACGCCCAATAGGGGCTCTGCAGATCAGCCGTGATGCGGTGCGGACCCTGTTCCAGGTTGATCCGGCAGATGCCGATGGGAAGGTAGGGATCGAGGAACGGCGGACGCCGCTCGCTCTCTTCCACGTCTTCCAGCAGCGCGACGCGCCCCTCCGGCGCGACATCGTAGAGAAGGCTCAGCGCGCTGGCCGGTGCAAGGCGCGGAATCCACAGGATGACCGTAATGTGGATGGCCGCACCCAGCAGGAGGATCGCGAGCAGCAAGGTCAGCAGGCGGCTCATGCACAGCCCTCGCGCACGATGCGGGGCAGTTCGGCGCCTTCGAACTTGCTGCCGAGCGCGACGGGCGTGTCGTAAAAGCGCAGGAACAGCCGCATCGGCCCGTCGCCCGTCATGGGGATCCAGTTGCCGGCCTGCGGCTGCGAGGAGAGGCGGATCTCGAAGGAGCCGTCGCGCTTGTAGATTGCCTCGGAACTGGAGAAGCCGGGACGTTCGGACGGGTTCTCGACTGCCAGCCGGCTGCGCGCGTCATAGGCCGTCAGCGTCCACCACTGGGCCGGCGGTGCCTTGCCGAAGACCCGGTAGGTGCATTCGCGCAGCAGCGGGTTGTCTTCATCGTCCGCGGCTGCCGAAAAGGTGATGGACTGACCGCCAACCAGCGGCAATTCGCCGGAGCGCGCGAAGGTTGCCCGCGTATAGGGGTCGGCATCGGGCATGCCCGCATGGGTCCATGCCACCCAGTTACCGCGTTTGATGGCCTCGAACCCTAGTCCCCGATCGACCGCATGGAACGCCGACCAGATGCCGAGCGCCAGCGCCAGCGCCGTCACGAATACCAGTTGAAGCAGGAACAACATCTACAGCCGTGCGAATCGTCGTCGTGCCTGCAGGCGCAGGCAGCCCCTCGTTACGGGGAATGAACGTTGCCGCGTGCGTGGTGTCAATGGCGGCTCAGCGGGTGGCCGAGGCGTTGTCGTCCTCGATAACCGAAACCTGGTCGGTCCGGGGACGCCCGACATTGAACCGGCGCGAGCGCGAAAGCTCGCCCGCGATCTCTTCCAGCACCTGCGCCGCGCCCTTCGAAAGCGTCGGGGCGCGAAGCGTCTGGCCGTCGTTCTCGCCTTCTTCCGCCGTGGGCAGGTTGCTGTCTGGTGCATAGCCGACACCCGGGATCGGCTTGATCTTCTGGCCCTCGTGGGCGGCGACCATGACCTGTTGCCAAGTCATGGCGGGGATGGAGCCGCCGGTGACGCGCCCGGTCGAGGTGAAGTCGTCGTTGCCGTACCACACCGCTGCGGCGTAGTTGCCGGTGAAACCGATGAACCACGCATCGCGGTAGGCCTGCGTGGTGCCGGTCTTGCCGCCCGCCAGGATGCCGGGAAGGATCGCGCGGCGGGCCGTGCCGTTGTTGACGACGTTGACGAGCATCTCGTTCATTTGCTCGGCCTTTTCGCGCGGAATGACCTGTTCGCGCGCCGGTGCGTCACGTTCGTGGTCGTAGATCAGGTCGCCGTGGCTGTTGCGCATTTCCTGGATCGCGAACACGCGGGTACGCTTGCCGCCGCTGGCCGTGGTCAGATAGCCCGAAAGCTGGTCGAGAACCGTGACTTCGGCCGGGCCCAGCGCCAGCGAGCGCGACACTCGGATCGGCGTTTCCACGCCCATCTTATTCGCAAGCTCGGCAATGTGGTCGCGCCCGATCTTCTGCGACAGGCGCACGGGGATCGTGTTGATCGACTTGGTCAGCGCGGTGATCATCGGCATGCGGCCACGGAACCCGCCGGAATAGTTGCGCGGACACCAGTTGCCGATGCAGATCGGCGCGTCGGTCACCAGCGAGTTCGGTTTGTAGCCATCCATCAGCGCGGCCATGTAGACGTAGAGCTTGAAGGACGAGCCCGGCTGGCGCAGCGCCCGCGTTGCGCGGTTGAACTGGCTGCTGCCGTAGTCGCGCCCGCCGACGATGGCGTGCACCGCGCCGTTGATGTCCGACAGCGCCATCGCCGCCTGCTTCACCCGGCGCGCCTTGGCGTATTGCCGCAACATGCTTTCGACCGCCGTGTCGGCAGCCTTCTGCAGATCGGCATCGAAGGTCGTCTTCACCGTCAGCACGAAGTCGTGGTTGTTGCCGAGGCGCTGCACCTCTTCGAAGGCGTAATCGAGGAAGTAGTCCGGCGCCTTCTTCTCGGTGCGGTCGATGGCCTCCGCCGGGCGGCGGCGCGCCAGCAGCACCTGGCCCTCGGTCATGAACCCGGCCTGCACCATGTTGGTGAGCACTTCCTGCGCACGCGAGCGCGCTGCGGGCAGGTCGATATGCGGGGCGTAGCGCGTCGGCGCCTTGAACAGGCCAGCCATCATCGCCGCTTCCGCCAGCGTCACGTCGCGCACCGACTTGTTGAAATAGAACTGCGCGGCCGCTTCCACGCCGAACGCGCCGCCGCCCATGTAGGCGCGGTCGAGATACAGCTTGAGGATTTCGGCCTTGGTGAGGTTGGCTTCCAGCCAGAAGGCGAGGAAGGCTTCCTTGATCTTGCGCTCCAGCGTGCGCTCGTTGGACAGGAACACGTTCTTGGCGAGCTGCTGGGTCAGCGTCGAGCCGCCTTCCACCACGCCGCCGGCGCGCATGTTGGAGATGATGGCGCGCGCGGTACCGAGGAAGTCGACACCAAAATGCAGGTAGAAGCGCCGGTCTTCCGTCGCCAGCACGGCCTTCACAAGGTGGTCCGGGATATCCGAAAGCGGCACGCCGTCATCGTGGCGGATGCCGCGCTGGCCGATTTCCGCGCCGTAGCGATCAAGGAAGGTGACGGAATATTGCTGGTAGTCGCGCCATTCCTTCGTCGTCGCCTTGAAGGCGGGAACCGCGAAGGCCAGCATGACGATGACACCGACCACGCCCAGCGTCGCGCCGTCGCCCACGAGTTCGAAGAACCCGCGCTTGAAGCCGCGATAGTTCATCCGCTCCAGGCGGGCGGAATAATTGGTGTAGGCGTTCTTGAATCCGGAATACAGCCGGTAGACCGCGCTGTTGACGAACGCGTCGATCTCCAGCAGACGCGTACCGAACTTGCCGCGCCGGGATGGTTCGAAAGGATCGCGCAACGTGCTGCTTGTCCCGTCTGTGTTATGGCCGCTTGACGAACGGCCATGCTGTTGCTTCGGGTTATCGGCCTTGCCCCGCTTGATTGCAAGCCGGGACCAGCCGTCCGGTTAACCTGCAAACGGTCTCGCGCGCGAAGGCGGCGGAATAACGGCGCTACGGCGCATCTTGGTTCAGGAGACGGGGGCAAATGCCCTTCTGGCGCGACAAGCAACTGGCCGACATGACCCAGCCCGAGTGGGAATCGCTGTGCGATGGGTGCGGGCTGTGCTGCCTGGTGAAGCTCGAGGACGAGGACACAGGCAAGGTCTACACCACCGATGTCGCCTGCGTGCTGATGGACGGCTCGACATGCCGCTGCAAGGACTACGAGCACCGCTTCCAGCGCGTGTCGGACTGCCTGAAGATCGACCTGGAGGCCGTCGAGAACCTCCAGTGGCTTCCCGCCACATGCGCCTACCGGCTGGTGGGCGAGGGGCGCGACCTCTACTGGTGGCATCATCTCGTGTCAGGCAGCACCGAGACCGTGCACGAGGCCGGCGTCTCCATCCGCCACAAGACCATCAGCGAAGACGAAATCGACGAGGACGACCTGCCCGATCGCATCACGGAGTGGGGCGAGCGCGGCTAGGCGTTGGATACTGTCGCTCAGGCACAAGCGTTTGAATAAGCGACGTCGAGCTGCTCGATCTTTCTGTCGCCGCTGACGACCCAGTTCACGCTCCAGAGCGCACCGCAAAGCCCATGAAGGTAGCCGGCCTGCATCCCCGTGGTGTCAGACCAGTACGGCTTGAAGCCCTGCGCCTGAAGCAGGTCGTGGAGGATGCTGACATCCGATCCGATGGGAACACGCTTCCGCAAGATTGCCGTCGCTTCCCGGCCGTATCGCTCTTCCCCCATTGGTCCGTCGATACCGGCGAAAATCTCGGGCGGAGGCCGAAACGAACCTGACACGTACAAGGCAACTGCAATCGCGGCGACGGCGGCACCCAGCGAGAACGCAGCAATGTGTGTCGTCATGCGGCGGAGCTTCAAGCCTCAGCGCGCCTTCACCGCGTCCAGCAGTTTGCGCATTTCGAGGACTTCGGAATCGGCCAAGTCTCCGTCTGCCACGATGAGGTGCGACATGGCCTTGGTCAGCCGCGCGATTTCCTCCGCATTGCCGGAAACATGCGCCACGTCGCGGGCAAGCTGCTCGGCGGTGGGGTTCAGCGCGTTGATCCAGCGCGACAGGTGATCGCGCGATACGCCTTGGATCACGGGTGCGCGGGCTGCGGCGTCCGCGATGAAGTCGAGGATCACGTCGCGCTCGGCATCGGCGAATTCGCCGTCCGCGTTGGCGCAGTGCACCAGCATCCGCACGCTGGCGCGGGTGCGCTCGATCAACTGCCCGAGCGGCGTTTCGCTTGTCCCTGCGCCGAAGGCGGCCAGCAGGCCAGCCGGGTCGCCCAGCGTCTCGCCCGTGCGGTAGTCGGTGATCGCCTCGATGCCCTCCAGCGGAAAGGCGAGGATCGCCTCGCGCAGGTGGCAATGGGCGAGGATGACGGTTCCGTCCGGTGAGTCCATCGCCCGCTCGCAGGTGATGGTGCGGCGGCTCTGTTCGCCCGCATGGTCGCGGTAGCTGATCCCGAACGTCATGCCCGACAGCGCGTCATGGTCGTCGCTGCTCGCCGACTTCTTCGCAGCGGCAGGCGCGGGCGCGACCGGCGTCAGCGTCTCTGAACCGCTTGCCTGCGGCTCGAAACCGGGCGGCGGCCGGAAATCGATGATCGGCCAGGCATCGAGCAGGTCGTTGAGTTCTTTCATGCGAACCGATCCCCCGTGGTTAAAGCGACTGTAGCGCTGAGGAGCAGTTGGGTAGAGAAAAATTTGTTGCGTTCAATCCAATTTGGCTGCGTCCGCCCTTTACCACCAATGATAGAAGGCCTGACGGAAATACAGCCGAGCAATGTGGTGCATTCGGTGGTTGGAAATCGGAACGGCAGATTTCCGAGTCCAGAACTGAAATCGAATCCAGTCGATCTTGCAATATCCATCAGCTAGGCATATTTAAGTTTAACAGAGAAACATTCAGTGGTTATTGCTTATGCCAAATAATGAATATCCAGAAAAAACAAACGAACAGCTCGTAGAGATTCTGAAGAAGGTGCGGATTGATAGTGCTGCTTATGTAGCTGTGATGGCGGAATTTCAGAGGAGGTCCGCCGTTGAGTCTATGAATACAGCTAAATCCGTTAAAAATACGGCTTGTTTTACAGGTCTGATTGCAGCTTTAGCATTTATCGCAATATTAGTAGATGTAATATTAAGATATTTATGAATATGAAAAATGGAGATATGCGTTGCCTAAGTTTTTATCCCTGAAGCCTGCGACCGGATTGAAGCGGAATCGGTTTTGGGGGAGCATTGCGAAATTTCTGGGTCGGCCAATTAGCGTAAGCGCATCTACAAAATAAGCTATATTCACAATGGCGAACGCATGACTGCCAAAGTGGGAAAAGAGCCGGATCTATATTACCAAGAAATCGGTACAGTTTTTGTGATACTAGATGGCAATCCGTTAATGATTTGTCTGCCCCATCGAGGTGTAGTCGATGGTGAGCCAACACACGTGGCTGACAATTCATTAATTGCTAAAGAATACTTTGAAGATGAGACGACACACTAAGGCCGCTGCTGTCGCGCGCCGTCTGCGCGTCCACCCTTAACGCGTAGTTTTGAAATTGGGTGTGCTAGGAAAAAATTCCTTGACAGCGTGACGCTGCTCGTGTAGGGTTCTTGCATGCTCACAAATTGCGTCTCGCGGCGGGGCTGACCGGATAAGTCGGCCGCAAGGCGGTTGCGGCTTCCCCGGCGGTTTCGCGCGGCGAACCTGCGGCGGGTCGCTTGCGTTCGCGGCCAACGGCGGCACACAGCGTCCCGCGCCGGCGCACACATTCTCTCGCGGGCAACACCCCGGAGTTTCATGACAACCGACAGTCTATCCGACGACGCTGCGGCGGGGAGTTCTCCGCCCGGCGGCGACAGCCTCGCTGCGCTCTGGCGGGCGCTGACGCACCAGGCCGCCCGGTTCGAGGCGCGCATGTCCGCCAAGCCCGGCGAGGACGACGCGCCCCCCGATGCGGCGACCGCCGAGAAGGACGCGCGCACCTTGAGCGTCCTGGTGCGGGCCTATGAATCCCTGCGCGACCTGACGGCTGAACAGGCAGGCGGCGAGGGCGGCAATTCCAAGGAGGCCGATGGCGGAGGACCCGATATCGAAGCACTTCGCCGCGAACTTGCTGAGCGACTTGGCCGACTATGCGCGAACCGGGCAGGTGGGGCCGACGCTGGCCCTGCTGAGTGCTCACGCCCTTGAAGACATCCTGCGCGACTGGGCCTTCTGGGGCCGGGCCGAGCAGAAACCCCCACCCGGCGACTGGACGAGTTGGCTGATCCTCGGCGGGCGCGGCGCGGGGAAGACGCGTTCCGGCGCGGAATTCGTGCGCGCCGCAGCCCTTGGCCTAAGCGAGGGGGCGCAGATGCCGGTCAGCCCCATTGCGCTGGTCGGCGAAACCTATGACGAGGCCCGCGCGGTGATGGTGGAAGGGTCCTCCGGCCTGCTCGCGATCCACAAGGCAAGCGAGCGCCCGGACTGGAAACCGGCGCGCCGCATGCTGGAATGGCCCAACGGCGCGCGCGCCTACGTGCATTCCGCCGAGAGCCACGAGGCCCTGCGCGGGCCGCAATTTGCCGCCGCCTGGCTGGACGAGGTCGCCAAGTGGCGGCTCGGCGAGGCGGCCTTCGACCAGTTGCAGTTCGGCCTGCGCGTCGGGCTTCGGCCCCGGCAGGTCATCACCACGACGCCGCGCCCGGTGCCGCTGCTGCGCGCGCTGCTGAAGCGCGAGGGCGCCGGCGTCGTGGTGACCCGGATGGCGACGACCGCCAATGCCAGCAACCTGGCGGACGGCTTCCTGCGCGATGTCGTGGGGCGCTATTCCGGCACCCGGCTGGGGCGGCAGGAACTCGACGGCGAGATGATCGACGACCGGCCCGACACCTTGTTTCCGCGAGGGCTGGTCGATGCCTCCCGCGTGGCGACGGCACCGGATGACTTGCGCCGCATCGTCGTGGCAGTGGACCCGCCCGCGTCATCGTCTGCCGGCGCGGACGCCTGCGGCATCGTGGCTGCCGGCGCGGATGGCTACGGCAATGCTTACGTGCTGGCGGATGCGAGCGTGCAGGGTGCAAGCCCCGCCGCATGGGCGCGCCGTGCAATCGGGCTTTACAGGCGGTTGAACGCCGACCGCATCGTCGCCGAGGTGAACCAGGGCGGCGAGATGGTCGAGGCCGTGCTGCGGCAGGTGGACCCGGACGTGCCAATGGCGCGCTAGGTTTCCGCCTGAAAGCAGCGAAAGCTCGGCAATTCAGGTCGCTGCTGGCAAATCTCGTGCGATCCTGCATGATCGTTCATCGACGGTTCAGGCGCGCCGGGGTATCACCGCTCCCATGATCAAGACACCTGTCATTTCCTTGGCGCTCGTCGCAGCGCTCCTGGTGCTCGCGCCCTTGGGCGCTGAGGCCCATTCCTTCGCACCGTTTGGTGGCGGCGTTCACACGCGCGCTGCCGAAAAGCAGGTCGAACGCGCCACGCGTGCGCCGTCCCTGCCGGGCCGCGCGGCCCGCGTCGAGCAGGCCAATGCCGGCTGCGGCGCGGCGATTGCCCGCGTCGAGGCGCAGACCGGCGGTCGCGTGATTTCGGCCAATCTCGTTGGTGGCAACCGCTGTCGGCTGGTGGTGCTCGTGCCGTCGCGAAACCGCAGCCGCCCACCTACGCCGCAGACGATTGTTGTTCCCGCAGGCTGAGTGACGCAAAGTCAGCTTTCGCGACATGCGATTCCTGACAAGAAGAAGAGAGAACGGCCGTGCGTGCCCTCGTTGTCGAAGACGATCCCGATCTCAACGACCAGATTGCATCGGCCCTTGCCGATGCCGGCTTCGCGGTCGATCGCGCCGAGGATGGCGAGGAAGGCCACTTCCTCGGCGACACCGAGCCTTATGACGTTGTCGTCCTCGATATCGGCCTGCCGAAGATGGATGGCATCCGTGTGCTGGAAGCCTGGCGCGCGGAAGGGCGCAAGATGCCGGTGCTGATCCTCACCGCCCGCGACAAGTGGAGCGAGAAGGTGACGGGCTTCGATGCCGGCGCCGACGACTATGTCGCCAAGCCTTTTCACATGGAAGAAGTGCTGGCCCGCGTCCGCGCGCTGGTGCGCCGTGCCGCCGGCCATGCCAGCGCCGAACTTGTCTGCGGACCGGTGCGGCTCGACACGCGCGCCTCGCGCCTCACCGTCGAGGGCAACGCCATCAAGCTGACCGCGCTCGAATTCCGCCTCATCGCCTATCTCATGCACCACGAGGGCAAGGTGGTGTCGCGCACCGAATTGATCGAGCATCTCTACGATCAGGACTTCGACCGCGATTCCAACACCATCGAGGTCTTCGTCGGCCGCCTGCGCAAGAAGCTCGGCGTCGACGTAATCCAGACGGTGCGCGGGCTGGGCTATTGCCTGCAAGCACCGGAGTGATGCAGCCCGCCATGTGGCGCCGGGCGCTGACGCTCCGCCTGCTGGCGCTGGCGATCCTGTGGAGCGTTCTCGTTCTCGTCATCGCCGGGCTGACGCTGACGGCGGCCTACCGCGAAACGGCGGAAGCCGACTTCGCCAAGCGCCTCCAATCCTCGCTTCTCAATCTCATTTCACAGGCCGATTTCCAGGGCGACACGATCTCGGTCGCGGAGCCTGCGCTGGCCGACCCGCAGTTCCGCTCGGCCCTGTCGGGCTGGTACTGGCAGATCGAGTACACCACCACCGGCGAGGTCATCGCGCGCTCGCCATCGCTGGCGGGCGAGACATTGCGGATGCCCGACACGAAAGACGTGCCGCTGAGCGATGAGTTCACGCGACGCGCCGTCATACCCGATCCGCGCGGCGAACTGGTCAGCGCGGTCGAGCAGCGCCTCGTCGTCGGCGAGCCGGGTACGGACGTCACCTTCATCCTTACCGGCTCGCGTACCGACCTGACAGCCGGCATCGACGATTTCCGCAGCCAGATCGTCCTCTACCTCTCGATCTTCGGCATCGGGCTGATCGCCATTACCATGATCCTCGGCGCGCTTGCCGTGCGCCCGCTGCGCCGCATGCGCGCCGCGCTGCAGGAGGTCGTTTCCGGCGACCGCGACCGGCTGGAGGGCGATTTCCCTGCCGAGGTGACACCACTCGTCAACGAGATCAACGGCCTCATCAGTGCCAACCGCCGCACTGTGGAGCGCGCCCGCACCCATGCCGGAAACCTTGCCCACGCGCTGAAGACGCCGCTGACGGTGCTGCGCAACGAGGCGGGCAAGCGCGACGATTCCCTTGCATCCCAGGTTCGCGAGCAGACAGCGACCATGGAGCAGCAGATTTCCTACCACCTCGACAGGGCGCGCATGGCGGCCAATTCCCGCGTCATCGGCGTGGCGACCCCGGTGCGCCCGGTGCTGGAATCCTTTGAACGCGCCATGCAGCGAATCCATGCCGACAAGGGCATCACATTCAAGGTGAAGTGCTCCAACACGGTGCGCTTTCGCGGCGAGAAGCAGGACCTTGAGGAGATCCTCGGCAACCTGATCGACAACGCCTTCAAGTGGGCGAAGAAGCGCGTCAACGTGAAGGTGACGGTGGAGCCCGGCGAGAATCATTTCGTTCTCGCGGTGGATGACGATGGCCCCGGCGTGCCGCCGGAAGAACGGGAGTTCGTGTTCCAGCGCGGCAACCGGCTGGACGAGGCGACGCCCGGTTCCGGCCTTGGTCTCGCCATCGTCGATGAACTCGTCACGCTCTACGGCGGCGCGCTCGTGCTGCTGGAAAGTCCGCGCGGCGGATTAAGGGTAAGGCTGCGTTTACCAAGAGCTGGCAATTGATAAGGCTGGCGCGGGATCGCCATGATCCGGCCTGATTCCTCTGGCCAATTCCGCGCCGGGTCAGTCGGGGCTGAACGATATTTTTTCTTGCCGGCACATCGGATGATGTTTCCGGCCGCGCGCCTGCCTCCCCGCGCACGGGCGTGGCGCAGTGTTGTTCGAAAGGCACTACCATCATGAAGAAGCCGGTTTCCCTGGCACTCGTTTCGGCGATGACCGTTTCCCTCGCCGCCTGCAGCGCAGACGGCACCGGGCCCGGCCCCAACCAGACGATCGGCACCGTTGCCGGCGCTGTGGCCGGTGGCGTCATCGGTAACCAGATCGGCAGTGGCCGTGGCCAGGCGGTTGCGACGGCACTCGGCGTCGTCGCCGGCGGCCTGATCGGCTCCAAGATCGGCCAGTCGCTCGATGAAGCCGACCGTCGCCGCGCGATGGAAGCCGAATACCGTGCGCTGGAATATTCCAAGTCCGGTTCGCCGGTCGTGTGGCGCAACCCGGACCGCAACGTGTATGGCGAGGTCGTTCCCGGCCAGACCTACCAGAATGCGGGCCGCAACTGCCGCGAATACACCCACACCATCTATATCGACGGCCGCCCGCAGACAGCCAAGGGCGTGGCCTGCCGCAACGCGGACGGCACCTGGGCTCCCGTCAACTGATGAAATGTCCGGTTCCCGCGCCCGAAGCCTAGGCTTTTGACGGTGCGGGAACCGTTCATTAACGCGATATTGCGACGATTGATGAGTTTTCTCATCACCCTCTCGCCGAGAGAGTGCAGATCTCGCGTCAAGGTCGCGTATGGCTGAACTAGCCGGTCAAAAAGGTATCAAGCTTTCAGCGTATCTCGAGACGCTGCCGGCCGGAGCCCTCGTGCGCCTTGTGCACGAGCTCGACCGCGTGACCATCGTCGACGACCTCGACGCCTCCAACTCCCTCATTCTCGAATCGGCCCGCCAGGCGCTGCGCAGCTCCGGGCGCTTCGGCAAGCTGGCAGCGCAGCCCGAGCGGGCAGCGTTTGCCGACGCCGAGCCGTTCCGCATCCATGTCGTGACGGATCGCAAGCATCGCGGTCGCATCAGCGCCGAGGCGCTGCGCAAGATCTGGCAGGTGCTGGCGCGTGGGGAGGGCGGTGACGAGATTGCAGCCGCCGCCTGCGAACACGCGGTGCAGCTCACCTGTTTTGACCGGCCCTCGCGCACCCCGCTGCAGGACCAGCGTGACGTGGTCTACAAGGCGTTGCTGGATCTGCGGAAGCTCGCTGCCTCGATGCCCGGCGAACTCGGTCGCAACCGCTCCCGCATCAATGCGCCCCATGCCCTTGAAGAACTCGCCGACCTGACCGCCATCGTGTCCATGGGCGGGCGGCTGGAGACATTTCGCGCCGCCTCGCGGTTCGCGATCTCCGAGGCGACACTTGCCGATGACGCACTGCGCGCCCGCCTGGTTCAGGCGCTTGCGCCGTTCTCGGACGAGGAACTGGTCTACCCCGTTGTGATGACTCTCGGCCGGCTGCCCAATCCCGGCTCGCTGGTGCACCTGCTGACGGCGACCGAAGGTTCGGACGATCCGGGCAAGCTCATGCGTTCGCGCTATGCCTGCGTCGCCAACGCGCTGCTGAACGAACTCGACATCCTCGTCGAACTCGTCGCTGCGCGCCTTGGGGAATGGAAGGTCACGGACGGCGTCATCCCGGCCGTGCGCCGTTTCCACGAAATCAGCACAAGCCTGACGGTCGCAATCGACCTCGACGGCCAGTCCGACTGGGCGACCCGCCTTGCTGCCAAGCGCCGGCGCATTGCTGACACGCTGCGCGACACGTTGGAGCGCACGCTTGCCGTGCTGCGGCTGGGTATTCAGCCCAACGTGCCGGGCCTCGGCATGCCGGACGCTATCGATACAGAACACGCGATCGCGTCCGCCGAACTACTGATGGCGATCCGCCCGCTGCGCTCGGAGCTCGCGCTCAACGAATGCGTCACCCGTGTTCACGCGGCCGTCGAGAACTTCTTCGACACCGCAGCCCGCGCATTGCCGCAGCAGGCGCGGCAGGCATCGCCCGCCGACAGGGCGGTGCTGGATGTCCGGTTCGATGCCCTGTAC
Source organism: Tepidamorphus sp. 3E244 (assembly GCF_046159835.1). Taxonomy (NCBI): domain Bacteria; kingdom Pseudomonadati; phylum Pseudomonadota; class Alphaproteobacteria; order Hyphomicrobiales; family Tepidamorphaceae; genus Tepidamorphus; species Tepidamorphus sp. 3E244. The sequence goes on from NZ_JBJXCY010000001.1 coordinate 690,860, forward strand.
CGCACCTCGGTCCCGCTGTTCGGCGAGGAATATGCCGCGCTCCTGCGCCGCAGTTGCGAGGTTGCCGGCCTGCGCCTTCCCGAGCGCGAAGACTCCTGCGCAGCCTGAGCCGCTCCAGGCCTCGGTCAATATGCCGCCTTGACCGGCATTTGCGCTGCCGCAACATTGCCGCCCAAATCTTGTCCGGAATCTGTGTGCAACAAGAGGCAGGATGGACGGGCCGGAAAATCGGCCTGCGCGCGGGAGAGACGACACGTTGCTGCTCTGGATCGTATTTGCGGGATTGTCAGCACTGGCCGTCGCCCTCGTGGCGGCGCCGTTGGCTCGTGCGCGCACGGGTGAACAGGTTTCGGCAACGTCAGCCGACCTTGAAGTTTACAAGGCGCAACTGGGCGAACTGGAGCGCGACCAGTCGCGCGGTGTCATCGGCGTGGAAGAAGCCGCCAGCGCCCGCATCGAGATTTCCCGCCGCCTGCTCGCCGAAGAAGACCGCATCGCCAAACGCTCCCGCGCGGTGACAGGGGCCGCGCGGCCCGCGCTGCTCGCCACCGTCATCGCCGTCCCCGTCCTCGCGGTTGCCGGATATGTCGCGCTAGGTTCGCCCAACCTTCCGGGCCAGCCGATGAGCGCGCGCATTCAGGCCGCAGCAGAAAACCAAGACATGGAACTGCTGGTTGCGCGCGTTGAAAAGCACCTTTCAGACAACCCGCGCGACGGGCGCGGCTGGGAAGTGCTGGGCCCAGTCTACCGCCGCATGGGCCGGTTCGACGATGCCGCGCGCGCCTATGCCAACGCCCTGCGCCTGCAAGGCGAGACAGCCGAGATGCAGGCCGACTACGGCGAGATGCTCGTTGCCAGCAGCGACGGGCTCGTCGGAGCGGATGCACAGACAGCATTCGAGCGTGCCCTGGAACTCGATTCGGAAGCCATCAAGCCGCGCTTCTTCCTGGCAATTGCCAAGGAGCAGGACGGCAACCGCGATGCGGCCATCGCGGCTTGGAACAGCCTTCTCGCTCTGTCTCAGGACCCGGCGGGCGCATGGCGTGAGCGCGTTCGACAACGGCTTGCCTCGCTTGGCGCGGAGCCTGGGCCCGGTCCGACGTCAGAGCAGGTTGCCGCTGCACAGGAGATGTCGGCAGACGACCGTCAGCAGATGATCGAGGGCATGGTCTCCCAGCTCGCCGAACGGCTGGAGAGTGGCGAGGGCACCCTTGAGGAATGGCTGCGCCTTATTCGCGCCTATGGTGTGCTGGGCCGTGACGATGAGGCGCGTGAAACCGCAGACAAGGCCCGCGCGCAATTTGCCGGTGACGACGCGGCACTGGGCCGCATCGACGCCGAGAGCCCGCAAGCCGAGAATGAATCGTGATTTTCCCTAACACTGCCAGACATTTGAACGCGAGCATCGCCCGCCCATGACACGCAAACAGCGCCGCCTGACCCTGATCGCCGCCGCCGGAAGCGTTCTCGCGCTGGCGGTCGGCCTCGTGCTCTACGCGTTCCAGGACACCATCGTCTTCTTCGCAACGCCCACCGAAGTGCAGGCCAAGCCTGTCGACCCCGGCGTGCGGCTGCGGCTGGGCGGCCTTGTCGAGGAGCAGTCCGTGGTGCGCGGCCAGGGCACGACCGTTTCCTTCACGATCACCGACGTCACCGCGGCGGTTCCGGTCGTCTATGATGGTACGCTCCCGGACCTGTTCCGCGAGGGGCAGGGCGTGGTCGCCGAGGGGCGGTTCGATTCCGAAGGCGTGTTCGTGGCCGACTCGGTGCTCGCCAAGCACGACGAAAGTTACATGCCGCGCGAGGTTGCCGACGCACTGAAGAAGCAGGGCGTCTGGCAGGAACAGGGCAAGGGCGAATAGGGCGATGATCCCCGAGACAGGACATTTCGCACTCATCCTCGCCTTTGTGCTGGCGCTGGTGCAGGGCGTGCTGCCGCTCTACGGCGTGCGCCGTGGCGATGTTGCCATGATGCAGACGGCGCGCACCGCGGCGCTGGCGCAGTTCGTCTTCGTGGGCGCGGCGTTTGCCTGCCTCACGCTGGCCTATGTCCAGTCGGATTTCTCGGTCATCAACGTCTACCAGAACTCCCACACCGCCAAGCCGCTGATCTTCAAGATCTCCGGCGTGTGGGGGAATCACGAAGGCTCGATGGTCCTCTGGGTGCTGATCCTGACGATCTTCGGCGCGGCGGTCGCGCTGTTCGGCAGCAACATTCCAGAGGCCCTGCGCGCCACCGCGCTCGCGGTGCAGGGCTGGATTTCCGTCGCCTTCCTCGCCTTCATCCTTGTCACGTCGAACCCGTTCCTGCGCCTCAACCCGGCGCCGGGCGAGGGCCGTGACCTGAACCCCATCCTTCAGGATGTCGGCCTCGCGATCCATCCCCCGCTTCTCTACATGGGCTATGTCGGCTTCTCGATTGCCTTCTCCTTCGCCGTTGCCGCGCTGATACTTGGCCGGGTCGATGCTGCGTGGGCGCGCTGGGTGCGGCCATGGACGCTGGCCGCCTGGATGTTCCTCACGCTTGGCATCGCAGTCGGTTCCTACTGGGCCTACTACGAGCTCGGCTGGGGCGGCTGGTGGTTCTGGGACCCGGTGGAGAACGCATCCTTCATGCCGTGGCTTGCCGGTGGCGCGCTGCTGCACTCAGCCATCGTCATGGAAAAGCGCGAGGCGTTGAAGATCTGGACCATCCTGCTGGCGGTGCTGACCTTCTCGCTGAGCCTGCTCGGGACGTTCCTCGTGCGCTCCGGGGTGCTGACCTCGGTGCACTCGTTTGCTTCCGACCCGCAGCGCGGGCTTTTCATCCTGATGATCCTGATGTTCTTCACCGGCGGCGCACTGGCGCTGTTTGCCTGGCGTGCGCCCAAGCTGCGCCCGGGCGGACTGTTCGCGCCGATGAGCCGGGAAGGCGCGCTGGTTTTCAACAACCTGATGCTGACCGCCGCCTGCGGCGCGGTCTTCGTCGGCACGCTCTACCCGCTGGCGCTGGAAGCGGTGACCAATGGCGAGGTCAAGATTTCCGTCGGCCCGCCCTTCTTCAACAAGACCTTCGGCCCGCTGATGGTGCCGCTCCTGCTGGCCGTGCCCTTCGGCCCGATGCTGGCGTGGAAGCGGGCGGATGCGCTGGCTGCCGCGCAGCGTCTGGCGCTGGCCGCCGGTCTGGCGGTGGTCGGAGGGCTGGCGCTCGGCTGGTACGCGACCGGCACGGTGCCGGTGGCAGCGCTTGGTCTGATGCTCGGCGTCTGGCTGATCGCTGGCGCAGCATCCGAAATCGCCTTCCGTACAAAGCTTGGCCGCGTGGCGGCCTCTGAAACCTGGCGGCGCATGGTCAACCTGCCGGCATCCGCGTGGGGCACCGCGACGGCGCACGCTGGCGTTGGCGTGACGGTGATTGGCGTCGTCGCCGTGACGGCGTTTCAGGGCGAGGCCGTGAAGGTTCTCCAGCCCGGCGAATCTCTCGAGGTTTCCGGCTACAACGTCACCTTTGAGGGCGCTGTCCCGCGCGAGGGGCCGAACTACCGCGATATCGTTGGCCAGTTCACCGTGCGCTCTGGCGGCAGCGTGGTCGCGACGACCGAGCCTGCCAAGCGCGTCTACACGGCCAAGAACCAGCCGACGACAGAGGCCGGCATCATCACCTTCGGCTTCTCACAGCTCTACGTGACGCTGGGCGACCCGCAGGACGGCGGCGGATTTGCCGTGACGGTCCACTACAAGCCACTGGTGACGCTGATCTGGCTCGGCGCGCTCGTCATGTTCTTTGGCGGGGCCATGTCGCTCAGTGACAGGCGGCTTCGTGTCGGCGCGCCGCAGCGCGCGAAGATGCAAGCGGTGCCGGCGGAATGACCACGATCGCGACCCTGCGCGGATTCCTGCGGCACATTGCTGCCGCGCTTGTGATCGGCCTGGTCTCCGTGCCGGCTGCCGATCCGGCCTTCGCGGTCCAGCCCGATGAAATCCTTCAGGACGCCGAACTGGAAGCGCGCGCCCGCGAAATTTCCGCCGGCCTGCGCTGCCTTGTCTGCCAGAACCAGTCGATTGATGATTCCGACGCGCCGCTCGCCCGCGACCTGCGCATTCTCGTGCGTGAACGCCTTCAGGAGGGTGACAGCAACGAGGACGTGATCGATTTCGTTGTCGAGCGTTACGGCGAGTATGTTCTGCTCTCGCCGCGGCTGTCGCGGAACACCATTCTGCTGTGGCTTGCGCCTGCGGCACTCTTGCTGCTCGGCGCGTTGCTGTCGGTGGCGGTGTTTGCGCGCAATGCACGCCGCCGCCGCGAGGCACCCGTGCCGCTGAGCGCGGAAGAAGAAGCGCGCATCGAAGCGCTGCTCAACCAAGAGACCTGACGGCCCGCACTTCAGTCGCATGCGGTTCGCAACACCTTGAGAGGACCGCAATGGCCGAGACCCGCAAAGTGAGCTTCCCCGGTGCGCAGGGCGTTTCGCTCGACGCGCGGCTTCACCTGCCTGAGGGAACACCGCGCACGGCAGCGGTCTTCGCGCATTGCTTTACCTGCGGCAAGGACAGCCTCGCCGCCAGTCGCATCGCCCAAGGGCTGGCAGAGGCGGGCTACGCCGTGCTCCGGTTCGATTTCACCGGACTTGGCGGCTCCGATGGCGACTTCGCCAACACCGATTTCTCCACCAATGTCGATGACCTTGTCGCCGCTGCCGACTGGCTGCGCGAAAGCGTTGCCCCGCCGGCGCTGCTGGTCGGTCACTCGCTCGGCGGTGCTGCCGTGCTGGCCGCCGCCTCCCGAATTGATGATTGCCGCGCGGTCGCGACCATCGCCGCACCCGCCGACACCGCCCACGTGCTGGAGCATTTCGGTGGTGCGCTGGAAGAGATCGAGCGCGAGGGGGCCGCGAAGGTCAGCCTCGCTGGCCGCCCCTTTACCATTTCCCGCAAGTTCGTGGAGGAGGCCCGCGCGAGCGACCTGAAATCCGCCATCTCGAACCTTCGCAAGGCGCTGCTCGTCATGCATGCGCCCACCGACGAGACGGTCGGCATCGAAAATGCGACCGAGATTTTTGTCGCCGCCAGGCATCCCAAGAGCTTTGTCTCACTCGATGGCGCCGATCACCTGCTGACGGGGGAGGCCAATGCCACGTTTGCCGCCGGCATGATCGCCGCCTGGGCAAGGCGATACGTCGGCGCGGCGGCAACGCAGTCCGAACCGCTGGAAGCGGTCGACGGCGACGCCGTCATCGTCAGCGAGACCGGGCAGGGCAAGTTCCAGCAGCGCGTGCGCGTCGGCGCGCACGCGTTTTTGGCCGACGAGCCGGAAAGCTATGGCGGGCTGGACACCGGACCCACGCCCTACGACCTGCTGTCGGCATCGCTGGGGGCCTGCACCTCAATGACGCTGCGCATGTATGCCGGGCGAAAGGGACTGGACCTCGGCAAGGTTTCGGTCGCCGTCACCCATGGCAAGGTCCATGCGAAGGACTGCGGCGACTGCGCGAAAGAACTCATCGAGCGCGGCGGCAAGGTCGACCGCTTCGAGCGGGTGATCTCGGTCGAGGGCGGCGTCTCGGGTGACTTGCGCGGCAAGGTGCTGGAAATCGCGGACAAGTGCCCCGTCCATCGCTCGCTGGAAGGATCGGTCAACATCGTCACGCGTCTGGACTGATCCGTAGCTCTGCTGCCTGCCAACCTTACAATTATTTAATACGCCGGACAGGTGGCCGTAACGCGCGCCCCTTCATATCTCCTCGCCATCGACAGGTTTCCTGCCTCGCGTTCCAGAGGCCCCAATCGAGGAGATGATCCCCAAATGATCAAGTCCATCCGCAATCGCATTTCCGGCCGCACCTCGGCGCTGGCGCTGGCCGTTGCCGTCGCCGGTGGCGCAGCGTTCCTGCCAGTTCTGCAGAACGACTCGTCGTCCATCGTGACGCAGGCCTACGCGCAGGAGCCGCGTGCCGCGTCCCCGATCTTTTCCTTTGCCGACGTCGTGGAAGAGGTGGCCCCGGCCGTCGTCTCCGTCGTCGTGAAGGCGGAGAGCGAACAGACCTCCATGAACATGCCGGACTTTGGCGACCTGCCGGAGGACCACCCCTTCCGCCGCTTCTTCAAGGAATTCGAGGACCGCTTCGGCCAGCAGCAGGGCGAAAACAACCAGCAGCGCTCGCCGCGTCGCTTCGCGACGGCGCAGGGTTCGGGTTTCTTCATCACCGATGACGGCTACCTTGTCACCAACAACCACGTGGTCTCCAAGGCGAGCGAAGTCTCCGTGCGCATGAGCAACGGCGAGGAACTGGACGCAGAAGTCGTCGGCACCGATCCCAAGACCGACCTGGCACTGCTCAAGGTTGAAGGTCGCGAGAAGTTTCCCTTCGTGAAGTTCGCCCAGAACGACGTGCGCGTCGGCGACTGGGTGATCGCGGTCGGCAACCCGTTCGGCCTTGGTGGCTCAGTCACCGCCGGCATCATCTCGGCCCGTGGCCGTGACATCGGCGCCGGTCCCTACGACGACTTCATCCAGATCGACGCGCCCGTGAACCGTGGCAACTCCGGTGGCCCGGCCTTCAACCTGAAGGGCGAAGTCGTGGGCGTGAACACGGCGATCTTCTCGCCGTCCGGCGGCAATGTCGGCATCGCCTTTGCCATTCCGGCCTCCACCACGAAGGACATCATCCAGGACCTCCAGTCCAAGGGTGCGGTTGCGCGCGGCTGGCTCGGCGTGCAGATCCAGGGTGTGACCGACGAGATCGCTGAATCCGTCGGCCTAGAAGACGGCGACGGCGCCATCATCGCCCGCATTCTGGAAAACGGCCCGGCAGCCGATTCCGAGCTGCAGGTCGGTGACATCATCACCGAAGTCGACGGCACCGAGATCAAGGACAGCCGCGACCTGGTGCGCTTCATCGGTGCGCTCGACCCGGACCACGAAGCCAAGATGACCGTCTGGCGCAATGGCGAGGAACGCGTCGTCACCATCAAGCTTGGCAAGCAGCCCGGCGACGAGGCTCTGGCCTCCGTCGAGACCCCGAAGGGCAAGCCGGCCAAGGCCGAACTCGAAGAAAGCCTCGGCCTTGCCGTGCAGACTCCGGACGAAGGTCCCGGCGTCGTCATCACCGAGGTGAAGCCCGGTTCGGATGCGGCTGAAAAGGGCCTGTCCAACGGCGACATCATCCTGCAGATCAACGGTCAGGACGTGACCTCTGCCGATGACGTCAGCGCCGCGGTCGACGCTGCCACCAAGAGCGGCCGCAAGGCCGTGCTCGCCCTGGTGCAGACCGAAAACGGCCAGCGCTTCATTCCGCTCGGCATTGCCGGCTGACGCGTTGCCGACAGCGCGATGACGTGACACGTTCGGGCGCGGCCGAAACCCGGCTGCGCCCGAATTATCTTCAAACACCCTGAAGCCCACAGCGCCCGATGAAGATCCTGCTGGTAGAAGACGACGCCGAAGCCGCCCGCTACATCGTCAAGGGACTGGGCGAGGCTGGCCATGTCTGCGACCATGCGAGCGACGGCGAGACCGGGCTGGTGATGGCGCGCGACGAGCCATACGACGTTGCCATCGTCGACCGCATGTTGCCCAAGCTCTCCGGCCTCGAGCTGATCGCTTCCCTGCGCGAGGAAGGTAACGAGACACCGATGCTCATCCTCTCCGCGCTCGGCGAGGTGGATGACCGCGTGAAGGGCTTGCGCGCCGGCGGCGACGACTACCTCGCCAAGCCCTATGCCTTCACCGAACTGCTTGCCCGCGTCGAGACGCTGGCCCGCCGCAATGCCGGTGCCCAGTCCGACACGCGCCTGAGCGTCGCCGACCTGACGCTCGACAGGTTGTCGCGAAAGGTCAGCCGCGCAGGCCAGGCCATCAACCTTCAGCCGCGCGAATTCCGCCTGCTGGAATTCCTGATGCGCCACGCAGGGCAGGTCGTTACCCGCACCATGTTGCTGGAAGGCGTGTGGGACTACCACTTTGACCCCCAGACCAACGTCATTGATGTCCACGTCTCGCGCCTTCGCGGCAAGATCGACAAGGACTTCGAGACCCCGCTGCTGCACACCGTGCGCGGCGCCGGATACGTGCTGCGCGAGTCGGAATGAAGCCGCCCGCGACACGTATCTTCCGCTCTGCAGCGTTCCGGCTTTCGCTGTTCTACCTCGCCGTCTTCGCAGCCTTCGCCGCGGCGATGATCGCCTACATGACGTGGTCGACGCGGGTGATCCTCGCCAACGAGACGCGCGAGACGATCGCGGCGGAGACGCGCGGCCTCGCCGAGCAATACGCCGCCGACGGCGTCCAGCGGCTGGTGGAAGCCGTCGCGCAGCGCGTGAAGGGACCGGCGAACGCGCTCTATCTCGTGTCCACCTATGCCGGGAATTCCATCGAGGGGAACATCGCCGAGCTGCCGCTCCAGGCGCTGGCGGTCGAGGGCTACCAGCGCGTCCCCTACCGCCACAAGGGCGATGCGGGCGAGCGCGTGCGACAGGCCGAGATCCGTGCGTTCCGGCTTGCCGGCGGGTTCGTGCTCGTGGTCGGTCGCGACATCTCCGAACGCGTGGCGGTCGAACGCGTGCTGTGGAATGCCGGCATCGTGTCGGTGCTGCTCACGGTGCTGCTGGCGCTGCTCGGCGCAGCCTATGTGCGCCACCGCGTGCTGAAACCCATCGACGCCATGTCGGAGACCGCGCGCGCCATCATGGGCGGCGACCTGTCGAACCGCGTCCCGCGCACTGGCTCCGCCGACGAGTTCGACCGGCTTGGCCGCAACCTCAACGCCATGCTGGCGCGCATCGAGACGCTGGTGCGTGGCATGCGCGAGGTGACCGACAACGTCGCCCACGACCTCAAGACACCACTGACGCGGGTCAAGGCCCGCGCCGAGGATGCCCTGCGTGCGCTCGAATCGGGTCGCGGCCTGGACGACGAGACCCAGCGCACGGTGCTGGAAGACACCATCGCGGATGCAGACCATCTGATCTCGGTCTTCTCCGCGCTGCTGGCCATTGCGCGCGCCGAAGCAGGCGAGGGGGCGGGCGACGACGCGTTCGACCTCTCCGACATGGCGCGCGATGTCGCCGAGCTGTACGAGCCCGCCGCCGAGGATGCCGGCATGTCCCTCGAAGTCTCGGCGACGCAGGCGTTGCCCGTTCGCGCCAGTCGGGCCTTGATGGCGCGCGCGCTGGCCAATCTCGTGGAAAACGCCGTGGCCCACGCCGAAGGCGATGGCGCGAAGTTGAGTATCGCAACGCGGATCAGCGGCACGTTCGGCGAGGTCGAGGTTGCCGACAACGGCCCCGGCATCCCGCTCGCCGAGCGCGAACGCGTGCTGCAGCGCTTCGTGCGGCTGGAGCAGAGCCGCTCGCGACCCGGCTCCGGTCTGGGACTGTCCCTTGTCAACGCGGTCGCGCGACTGCACAACGGCGAACTCGAATTGAATGACAATTCGCCGGGCCTGCGCGCAATCCTCCGTCTGCCGCTCGCCGCGGCGGGAGAAGTAGATGACGCGCGCGACCGATGATGAATGCCTGAGCCACGAAACCCCGCTGAAGGCGCGGTTCAACCCCGTAGCCCTGCCGCCGCCGCAGGGCGGCGACCGCGACCACTTCGCGGACGTCGTGGCCGCTGCCGATGGCGAGGCGACCGAGACGCTGGAGGCCTTGCCGCAGGCAGTCCGCGACGGGCTGAAACCTGTCCTCGCCGGGTCTCCCTACATCTTCGGCCTGTGCCTGCGCGAGCCGACGTCGCTGGCCGAAACCATGGAAGCAGCCCCCGGCGCACGTCTCGATGCCTTGCAGGCGCGCGCCGAGGCCGAGATGCGCGAAGCAGCCGACATGGCCGCCGCCATGAAGGCGCTGCGTCGCTACAAGAACGACGCGGCACTCCTTATCGCACTGGCAGACATCGGCGGCGCATTCCCGCTGCTGGTCGTCACCTGTGAACTCACGCGCATTGCCGATGCGGCCTTGCAGCTGTCCATCGACTGGCTGCTGCGCCGCGCCGCGACGCAGGGCAAGTTCATCCCCGCCGACCCGGACCAGCCCTCCAAGGGCAGCGGCCTGATCGTGCTCGCTATGGGCAAGCACGGCGCGCGCGAACTGAACTTCTCGTCCGACATCGACATCATCGTCTTCTACGAGACGTTCCCGGAACGCCTGAAGGACCCCGCCGATGCGCCGGTCTTCTTCGTGCGGCTGACCCGTGACCTCGTGAAGCTGATGCAGGAGCGCACGGCGGACGGCTACGTCTTCCGCACCGACCTGCGGCTGCGGCCGGACCCCGGCGCGACGGCGGTCGCCATCTCCGTTCCCGGCGCGCTGAACTATTACGAGAGCCTCGGCCAGAACTGGGAGCGCGCGGCAATGATCAAGGCGCGCGCCTGCGCCGGCGACATTCCCGCCGGCGAGGGGTTCATCGGCGAAATCCGGCCCTTCGTTTGGCGCAAGTACATGGACTTCGCGGCCATCGCCGACACGCAGGCCATGAAGCGCCAAATCCACCGCCACAAGGGCCACGGCAAGATTGCGGTCGCAGGACACAACATCAAGCTTGGACGCGGCGGCATCCGCGAGATCGAGTTCTTCGCCCAGACCCAGCAGTTGATCGGCGGCGGGCGCGACCCGCACCTGCGCACGCGCGCGACGCTGGAGGCCCTCGATGCGCTGGTCGATGCCGGCTGGATCGACGCTTCCGTACGCGATGATCTCGAGGGGGCCTATGACACGCTGCGCACCATCGAGCACCGCTTGCAGCAAATCTCGGACGAGCAGACCCACACGCTGCCCTCCGAACCGGATGCATTGGCCCGCTTCGCCGCCTTCTGCGGCTTTGAGACCGTCGCTGCGCTGGAAGAGAAGGTGATCGCGACGCTGAAAATCGTCGAGTACCACTACGCCAACCTGTTTGAATCGGCTGAAAGCCTTTCGGATGCCGGTGGCAGCCTCGTCTTTACCGGCGACAGCGACGACCCCGAAACCGTCGACACGCTGCAGCGCATGAAGTTCGAGAAGGCCCCGGAAGTGATCGCCGCGATTCGCGGCTGGCACTTCGGTCGCTTCCCCGCGACCCGCTCCACCCGCTCGCGCGAGTTGCTGACCGAACTGACCCCGCGCCTGCTGGAAACCGTGGGTCACACCCAGAACCCGGATGCGACCTTCATCGCGCTCGACCGCTTCATCCGCCACCTGCCGGCTGGCGTGCAGATCTTCTCGCTGCTCAGGGCGAACCCGCAGCTTCTCGACATGCTGGTGGAAATTCTCGGCGCCGCACCGCGCCTGGCCGAAACGCTGTCGCGCCGCCCGAGGCTGATCGACGCGCTGATCGATCCGGCCTTCTCCGGAACGCTGCCGGACCGGGCAGCCTTCACGCAACATCTCGACCGGGTGTTGGGCGAAGCGGGCATCTACGAGGAAACGCTCGATCAGGCGCGTGCCTTCGGGCAAGAGCAGATGGCGCTGATCGGCGCGCGGATGCTGACTGGCTCGATCCCGCCGGAAGCCGCCGCCGAAGGGTACACGGCGCTCGCCGATGCGCTGCTGGAACGCCTGCACGTGGAGGCGGCACAAGCCTTCGTGGCCCAGCACGGGCGCGTGGCGGGTGGCAATTCCGCGCTGGTCGCCATGGGCCGTCTCGGCGGGCGCGAGATGACCGCGACATCCGACATCGACCTGATCCTGATCTATGATGCCGACGAGGACGCCAGGGAATCCGACGGCAAGCGTCCACTCGCGACAGCGCCTTACTATGTGCGGCTCGCACAGCGGCTGATCTCCGCGATCAGTGCCCAGACGGCATTCGGTTCGCTCTACGAGGTCGACATGCGGCTGCGGCCATCCGGTCAGGCCGGGATGCTGGCGACCCGCATTGATTCCTTCGAGCAGTACCAGGCGAAGGAAGCCTGGACGTGGGAACACATGGCGCTGACCAAGGCGCGCGTCCTCTCCGGCAAGCCGGATCTGAAGGCGCGGATCGAAAGCTGCATCCACGACGTCCTGTGCAGCCCGCGCGATACGACGAAGATCGCCCGCGACGTGCGCGACATGCGCGAGCGCATCCACCGCGAGAAGGGATCCGACGACATTTGGCATGTGAAGGCAGTGCGCGGGGGCATCACCGATGTGGAGTTCATCGCGCAGTACCTGGCGCTCGTCCACGCCGACGCGCATCCGCAGGTGCTGGCCGTCAACACGCAGGCCACGCTGGCAGCGCTCAAGGATGCCGGCGTGCTGTCGGGTGACGATGCCGAGGCGCTGATGAATGCCGGCGCGCTCTATGCGCGCATCCTGCAGGTGCTGCGTGTCTCGACGGGCGGTGCCTTCGATCCGGCAGCCGCCCCACGCGGCCTTCAGGGTTTGCTGGCCAAGGTCACGGACGAACCATCGTTCGACCGGCTGGCCCCGCGCCTTGAAAAGACGCAGGCCGAGGTCATTGGGATTTTCGATCGGTTGATTCCGCCATCGGCTGACGGGGACTAGGCCGGCTGGATCAGGCGATGTGGCTCAGGTCGTTTCGAGTTCGTCTGCATAGCCGGCCTCGGTCAGTTCGGCGGGCAGCCGAACGGCGACCACCGTGCCCTTGCCCTCGCGGCTACGGATGCGCAGCGCACCGCCATGCAACTCCACCAGCGAGCGCGAGATCGCAAGCCCGAGCCCTGAGCCCTGGTGGCTCTTGGTCAGCTGGTTGGCGACCTGCTCGAACGGCTGACCGAGACGGCCGATCGCCTGCGAGGGAATGCCGACGCCGTTGTCCTCGATCGAGATGAGGATGTTCTCGCCGACCTGCCTTGCGCGCAGGTTGATGGTACCTTCCTCGTCGGTGAACTTCACCGCGTTGGACAGCAGGTTGACCAGCACCTGCTTCACCGCGCGGGCATCGCCATTGAGGCGCATGTTTCGGGCGATGGAGACGTGGGTCTCGATGTTCTTCTCGTCGGCCTTCAGCGACATGATGCGCACGCATTCGCGCGCCAGCTGCGACAAGTCGACATCCTCGCAATCGAGAGCATAGCGGCCCGCCTCGATCTTCGACATGTCGAGAATGTCGGTGATGAGGTCGAACAGGTAGCGTCCGGCCGAATGGATGTCGTCGGCATATTCGCGGTATTCCGGCGTGCCGAGCGGCCCGAAGGTTTCCTGCGAGAGGATCTCCGAAAAGCCCATGATTGCGTTGAGCGGCGTGCGCAGCTCGTGGCTCATGTTGGCGAGGAATTCCGACTTCGACTTGCTGGCGAGTTCGGCGCGCACCTTCTCGGCGGCGAACCGGTCGGCCAGTTCCACCAGCTGCTGCGTCTGCACCTGCAGCGCCTGGCGCGAACGCTGGAGGTCGGCGACGGTCGCGATCAGCGTGCGCTCGCTGTCGACGAGGCGTTCCTCGTGGCGCTTGAGTTCGGTGATGTCGGTGCCGACCGAAACCCGGCCGCCCTCGCGCGTGCGGCGCTCGGAGATCGTCATCCAGCGCCCGTCTTCAAGCTGCTGGACGACAGGTTCGCCATCGGCCTCGCAGGCACCGTGCGCAGCAAGCAGGGTGGCGGGATTGGACTCGGCGATCTCCTCGCGGCGAAGTCCGGCGACACGGGCATCGCCGTTCATGCCGCACAGCTCCATGAAGCGCGAATTGCACATCACCAGCTTGCCGTCCTGGTCCCAGATGACGAAAGACGCGGACACGTTCTCGATGGCATCGCGCAACCGCATGTCGGCGCGGCGGCCCAGTTCCTCGATGCGCTTCTTCTCAGAAATGTCGAAGGCGATGCCGAACAGGTGCAGGCGCTCCCGGTCGCCGAAATCCGCCGTCACGTCGGCACGGGCGCGGAACCACACCCAGCTTCCGTCAGTGTGGCGCAGGCGGAAGGCGTGGTCGATCCAGCTGCGCTTGCCCGACAGGATCTCGTTGGCGATCTCGCGGAAGCTCGCGTCCTCGGGGTGCACCATGCAGACCAGTTCGGAGGTGGTGAAGCTTTCCTCGCGCGCCGGGCGCCCGATCAGTGTGCACATGGAATCGGAGAAGCGGATCTCGTCGCGCACGAGGTCCCATTCCCAAAGGCCGCAGCGCCCGCGTGACAGCGCGGTTGCAAGGCGAATGCGCTCGGCCGTCTTGTCCTCGTTCATCTGGCGCAGCTTGTTGGCCTGCCAGTTGAAGGCCATGCCGATCAGCAGCACCAGCAGGTCCATCGATAGCAGCACGGTGGCGCTGAAGCGCGCTTCGGAGTGCCAGCGCTCGCGAATGTCGCTGCGCAGCATCGTCATCACCAGATAGCCCGCACCGCGCGGGATGCGCCGTACCACCGCCAGCACTTCGCGGTCCTTGGTGTCGCGCAGCGTCAGGTAGCCGGCGAAGCGGCCCTCGGTGTAGCTGCCCGGCGAGCCGGTGAGCGCCACGTCGATATGCTTGCCGTTGGTGTCGGGCTTGAACGGGTTGGTGGAAACGATCTCGCCGTCCGGGTTTGTAATGTAGGCGTAGACGGGAATGTGGTTGACCGTTTCGGGCATCGCCTCGGCGAGGCGGGACTGCCCGGTCGGGATCGCGTCGCCGGCCTGCGGCAGCATTTCCATCTGGAAGAGCCGGGCGCGCGTCGCATCGGCCATCATGGCCAGCTCGGTCTCGGCGTCGGCGTTAACGTTGGAATAGACGCGGTGGACGTAGAGGGCGGTCGCCAGCGCAACCACGACGAACAGCAGCACGATGAGCGGCGCGATCCCGCGCATTGCGAGCTGGCTGGCAATTTCGCCCCAGCGGGTCGAATCCTTCGCCGTCGCGTCGTCAGCCCCAACGCTCTCCCGGAATCCCGGGTGAGCCCCCGTGCTGCCCGAATCGCGAGTCACCTCGTGCGTTCGTGCCATTTGTGCCTTCCGTCGGACGATTTCGCCGTCCCCCCGGCGAATGCGCATCGTTCCGAATCGCTCCCATGAGAATCAATCCGGGACTCGATGTCCACTGTCCGCTAGGGCAAAACATCGGGCAATTGAATCCCCCGATGACTCAATTCTGTGCAAAGTCTCGCGCCGTGAATCCGGCAGAAAACCGCCGCGGGAAAGAAAATCGGTAGCAGAGTGCGTAATCAGGCGAGTGAACGGGTGACGATGTCATTTACATCGCGGGAAAGCCCATCACTTGCGGCGATTTTTTCCAGTGCCGCACGCGCTTTTTCACGGCGGGCCGGTTCCAATGTTTTCCAACTTCGGAACGCCCCCAGTAGCCTTGCGGCCACCTGCGGGTTGAGCGCGTTCAGTTCCAGGACGCGTTCGGCGACGAAACCGTAGCTCTCGCCGTCCAGCCGGTTGAAGGCGACCGGGTTGGCTGCCGCGAAGGAACCGATCAGCGCGCGCACCCGGTTCGGGTTGCGCATCGAGAACGCCGGGCTCTCCATCAGGGCACGAACCGCGTCGAGCGTGTCGGCGTCGGGCACCGTCGCCTGCAGCATGAACCACTTGTCGATCACCAGCGGGTAGCGCTGGAAATCGTCGTAGAAGCGCTTCAGCGCCTGGCTACCGCGGTTCCCCCCGCGTTGCACCAGTACGCCAAGCGCCGCCAGCCGGTCGGTCATGTTGTCGGCGCTGTCGAATTGCGCCTGCGCCTTGTCGAGCGCTGCATCCGAACTGTCCGAGGCCAGCAGGGCAAGCGCTGCGTTCTTCAGCGCGCGCAGCCCCGCCTGCTCCGCGTCCGGGGAGTAGGGCGCGTCGATCTCGGCAGATGCACGGATCTCGTCGAGGACGGCACCTTGCGTTGCGGAGAAGGTCTGGCGCATCCGCTCCATGGCGGCGTGGATCGCGTCCGGGTCGACACCATTGACGATGCCCTGCGCCACGTCCGGGAAGGACGGCGGCTTGAGCAGCTCGGCGCGGTAGGCCGGGTCGAACGTCGTATCGCCGGCTGCAACCATGATGGCTGCGACGATGCTGTCGGGCGCGCCCATCTCCTGGTCTTCGCGGGCGTTTCGCTGCGCGCCCAGAAGCCAGTCAAGCATCATCGTCTGCGCCGCCTGCCAGCGGTTGAACGGGTCCGCGTCGTGGCGCAGCAGGAACAGCCGGTCTTCCTCGGAGAGGTCGTCCTTCAGTTTCACGGGCGCGGAGAAGTTGCGAAGCAGCGACGGCACCGGGCGCTGGCGAACTCCGGCGAAGGTCAAGGTCTGGCGCGTGTCGGAGAGTTCGATCAGCCCCGGCTCGCCGGAGAGGTTGCTGGCGTCGGTGCGCTGGGCGTCGATCTCGTTGCCATCTGGCCCGATCAGCGCAAACAGCACCGGGATCGTCTGCGGTTCCTTGGACGGCTGCCCCGGCGTCGGCGGACAGGTCTGCGTCAGCTCGATCGTGTAGGTGGCGGCATCGGGGTCGTGGAACGTCGCGACCGTCACCTCCGGCGTGCCGGCCTGGTTGTACCAGCGCATGAAGCGCGACATGTCGCGGCCGCTCGTCTGCGCGAAGCAGGCGATGAATTCCTCGATCGTCGCGGCATCGCCGTCATGGCGCTGGAAGTAGAGATCCATCCCTGCGGCAAAGGTTTCCGGCCCGATCAGCGTCTTCAGCATCCGGATGACTTCCGCACCCTTCTCGTAGACGGTCGCGGTGTAGAAGTTGTTGATCTCGCGGTAGCTCTGCGGGCGCACCGGGTGGGCCAGGGGGCCTGAATCCTCGCTGAATTGGTGGGTGCGCAGCAGGCGTACGTCCTGGATGCGCTTGACCGGGCGCGAACGCGTGTCGGAGGTGAACTCCTGGTCGCGGAAGACCGTCAGCCCCTCCTTCAGGCAAAGCTGGAACCAGTCGCGGCAGGTGATGCGGTTGCCGGTCCAGTTATGAAAGTACTCGTGCGCGATGACGGCTTCGACGCCCTCGTAGTCGGCATCGGTCGCGGTCGCCGGAGCGGCCAGCACGTACTTGTCGTTGAAGACGTTGAGGCCCTTGTTCTCCATCGCGCCCATGTTGAAGTGCGACACGGCGACAATGGAGAAGACGTCGAGATCGTACTCGCGACCGAAGGCATCCTCGTCCCACACCATCGAGCGCTTCAGCGCATCCATGGCGAAGTCGGCCTGCTCTTCGTTGCCCTTTTCCACGTAGACACGCAGGTCCACCGGGCGGCCGGAGCGCGTCGAGAAGTCTTCGCGCACCAGGGACAGATCTCCGCCGACGAGCGCGAACAGGTAGCTCGGCTTGGGGTGCGGATCATGCCACACCGCGAAATGCCGGTCGGTGCCCTCGATATCGCCGGCCTCGCCCGGATTGCCGTTGGACAGCAGGATCGGGGCATCGGACTTGCGCGCCTCGATCCGCGTCGTGAAGACGCTCAGCACGTCCGGCCGGTCGAGGAAGTAGGTGATGCGGCGGAAGCCTTCCGCCTCGCACTGCGTCGTGTAGATTCCGTTGGAGCGGTAGAGCCCCATTAGCTGCGTGTTGGCCGACGGGTCGATGGTGACGTAGGTGCGCAGCACGAAGGGTTCGCGCGGCGGGTCCAGCAGCGTCAGCCCCTTTTCGTCCAAGTTGTAGGCATCGTTGGCGAGGGGCAGCGAGTTCAGTTCCAGCCCTTCCAGTTTCAGCGATTCCCCGTCGAGGGACAGCGGGCCGTGATTGCCTTCCAGCGCCGGGTTCGGCCGAATCGAAAGCTGCGCTTCCACGCGCGTGCTGTCGGGCGCGAGGCGCACGTTCAACTCGATGGTGTCGATCAGGTAGGCCGGTGGCCGGTAGTCTTCCAGCCGGATGGTCTGGGGCGTGTCGGTCCGCATGCGCTTGTCCCGTTGGGAAAATGGAGATGACCGGGAGTACCAGCCGGACGCTGCACCGACAAGCAGTGCCGTTCACGTGTTCAGAATTTGCGCTGCGTCAAAATATTTCTGCATCTGTCGTTTGCACTGTGGAAGTTGAATGAAAATTGTGCTTTGCGCTTTCGAAACAGAACAACTGTTCAATTGGGGCGAGTTCGGGCGAGTGGCGGCGCTCGATTGGGACACCGGGACGGGAATGATGATGGACATGTCGGCTTCGGAACTGCACGCGCAGTCCCGGCTCAGCGGCATCTGGGCGTCGGTGCATACACCGATGACCGGCGACCTCGACATCGACGAGGCGGGTCTTGCCGCCAACGTCGAATATGCCATCGAAAAGCTTGGCATCGACGGCATCCAGGTCTGTTGCCGCCATGGCGAGGGCACCGCGCTGGACAAGGCGGAGCGCAAGCGCGTGGCCGAGATTGCAGCCGAGGTGTGCGACGGGCGCGCCGGGCTGACCGTGTGGTGCGCGGACCAGAACACCTCGACCGTTCTAGATCTGGCGCAGCATGCCCAGGGGGTTGGCGCGGACTACGTGTCGATCAGCTCGCCGCACCTGCCGCTGGTCGCCAATCGCTGCGACGCATTGAGCGCCTACTACCAGCACTTCGACAGCCAGCTCGATATTGGCATGATCGTGTGGAGCCACCCGGAGGCCGGCTACGTCATCAGCCCGGAACTGTGCCTGGAACTGGCCGAACTGAAGAACGTCGTCGCCTGCGAATACGCCGTGCACCGGCCTATGTATTCCGCCCTCACCAAGCTTTCGAACGGGCGCCTCACGGTGATGAATTCCTCCGAAGAGGACTGGCTCGACAACATCATCGAACTGGGCTGGGACTGCTACGGCTGCTCGCCGGAGCCGGTGTTGCTGCAAACGCCGCAGCACACACGCATGGCGGAGTACACGCAGCTGGCGCGGCAGGGCGCGGTCGAGGAGGCGCGCCGCGTCCGCGACAGCATGGAGCCGGCCCGGCGCGCCTTGTGGTCCTCGCGCCCGGCAGCCAAGCCGCTCGCCCAGCAGAAATACTGGCTGGAACTGATGGGTCTTGCCGGCGGGCCGGTGCGCCGCCCGATGCTGAACCTCGACGATGACGAGCGCTCGCGGATCCGAACAGCATTCGACGCGTCCGGGCTGGCGGCCTAGCCGTCTAGCCGCGCAGCAGCGAGGGCAGCCACGTCGCGATCTGCGGCACGAAGGCAACCAGCAGCAGCACAATCAACTGGATCACGATGAACGGAACCACGCCGCGATAGATGTCGGCGGTGCGCACCTGTTCGCCCGCGGCACCTCGGAAGTAGAACAGCGCGAAACCGAAGGGCGGCGTCAGGAACGACGTCTGCAGGTTCAGTGCCACCAGCACGCCGAACCAGACGGGATCGACGTCACCGGCCAGGATCGCGGGCGCGACCACCGGCAGCACGATGAAGACGATCTCGATGAAGTCGAGCACGAAGCCGAGCGCGAAGATGGCGAGGCTGACGAAGAACACCGCACCCATCGTGCCGCCGGGCAGGGCGTCCAGCAGGTCGCGCACCACGCCGTCGCCCCCGAAGCCGCGAAACACCAGCGTGAAGATCGTCGCGCCGATGAGGATCGTGAAGGCGAGCGCGCTGAACCGCGCTGCCGACGAGGCGATGGCAAACAGCAGCCCGGTTCTGTAGAGGGCGTGGAGCGCGATCAGCGCCGCGAGGGCGAGTGCGACAGCCGCGATGCAGGCCAGCGTGAAGAGAGCTATCTCGCCCCCCGTCGCCACGTTGCGCAGGTTGATCGCAGCGCCGATGACAACCAGCAGCGCCAGCGACACCAGCCCGGCATCGATCACCCGGCGCGCCAGCTGCGGGCCGCCTGACAACACCCGGCGCGCGGCGAGCAGCATCGCGCCGAATGCACCGACGCCGGCGGCCTCCGTCGGCGTGGCGATGCCTGCGACGATGGAGCCGAGCACGCTGGCCATCAGCGCCAGCGGCACCACCATGCTGCCGACGACGCGCCGCCAGCCCGGTGTCTCGCCGATGGTGGCCGGTGGCGCGAGGCCCGGCTTCAGCCGCGCGGCGATCACCTGGTAGAGGCCGTAGAGGATCGCCAGCAGCAGCCCCGGCACCAGCGCGCCGGCGAACAGGTCGCCGATGGAAATCGGCTCCGGCGCGAAGTGGCCGGCCGCGCGCTGCGCCTGCTGGTAGGCGGCAGACAACTGGTCGGCCAGAAACACCAGCACGATGGACGGCGGGATGATCTGACCCAACGTGCCCGCCGCGCAGATGGAGCCGGCCGAGAACGCCGGGTCGTAGCCGCGCTTGAGCATCACCGGCAGCGCGATCAGCGCCATGGCAACGACCGTCGCACCGACGATGCCGGTGGAGGCCGCGACCAGTGTGCCGACAATGGTGACGGCGACGCCAAGGCCAGCGGGAAGCCGCGAAAAGAGCGCCGCCATGATGGAGAGAAGATCCTCGGCCAGTCGGCTGCGCTCCAGCATCACCCCCATGAGGATGAATAGCGGCACCGCTGTCAGCACTTCGTTGAACATCGCAGTGCCGAAGATGCGCGAGGGGATCGCGTTCAGCAGGAACAGGTCGAATGTCCCGGTGAGAGAGCCGAGCAGCGCGCAGGCAAGCGCCGAGCCGGCCAACGCGAAGGCCACGGGTATGCCCGCCAGCAGGCTCGCAAACACGCAGGCGAGAAGCCCGACGACGGGAAGTGCGGCTTCCATTCCGCTCATGGCGCTTCGGCCGGGCGGGCAGGCGGCAGTCCGGGGATGATCTTCAGCGTCTGCGACAGACCCTGCAGGCCGACCGAGACGGCGAAGACGACGATGGCCCCTTTCAGCAAGAAGACACCGCCCAGGCCGCCGGGCTGGCGCGAACCTTCCAGGTTCGCGAAGCTGTGCGCCGCGTAGTCCCAGCCGTACCACGCTATGACGCCCGCAACCGGCAGCACGAACAAGACAAGCGCTGCAAGGTCGATGATCCGCCGCACGCCCGGTGCCGCGCGGTCGTAGAGGATGTCGACGCGGACATGCTCGTCGCGCTGCAACACCCACGCCGATGCCAGAAGGAAAACGAGCGCATGGCCGAAGACCACGGCCTCCTGCAGCGCCACCGTGCCGTAGCCGAAGACGTGGCGCGAAATCACGACGCCCATCTGCGCCAACATCATGGCGATGAGGCACCACGACACGGCGCGGCCGAGCAGCCGGTTCACTAGGTCGATTGTCTGGATGAAAGCGCGCAAACGAATTGGCCCGGCTGAAGGTTCGCGCGCACATTGCGGCAGCCGGGCCGTTTCTTGCAAGGCGGTCGGGTGGGAAGCTGCCTCAACCCCATCCATCGCTGCCGGTGATGGCGGCAACGAGTTGTGAATCGACCTTCTGCAGATCGTCCACGACAGAGAAATGATGGTGGCCTGCGGCATGGATGGCGCGGGTATGCGCCCCGAGCCCGGTCCACACATTCGCCAGCAGGTCGTTCTGGCGCACGAATTCCGGCAGCTCTGCAGCACCGACCCAGCAGGTGACCGGCGTCGTTTCCAGCGGCACCAGCAGGCACGGGCTTTCGGCGTCGGCCTCCTTGGGGTCGATATGCAGCGTGCGGTTGAGTTCGGTGCGCATCAGCGGGCGCAGGTCGTGCACGCCGGAGATGGAGACGATGCGTTCGATGCGGTCCTGCACCTCAAAGGGCAGGGGCGCATCGGTGCACACCATGCGGGACACGAGATGCCCGCCGGCGGAATGTCCGGTCAGGTTGATCGGGCCTTCCACCTCATCCGCGAGCGCCACGATGGACGCGCCGATTTCCCCGGTGATGTCGGCGACCCGTGCCAGCGGACAAAGCGTGTAGGAAGGGATGCCGACGGCCCAGCCCGCATCGATGCAGCCTTGCGCCAGGTGCGAGAAGACCGACTTGTCGAAGGCACGCCAGTAGCCGCCGTGCACGAAGACGACGAGGCCTTTCGGATCACCCTCCGGCAGGAACAGGTCGGCGACGTGCCGTGCGCCGTCCCCGTAGCGGATGTCGGCCCGGAACCGGTCCTTGCTCTCCATCTCTTCGCGGTAGGCTTCGGCCTTCGCCATCCATTTCGGCGGATAGCTCTGCGCATCGGCAACGTGGTCGAAGTTGGAGTAGGCGGCATCCCAGTCGGTGATCATCGTGTGGTGTTCGTCGCTTGTTTTTGTTGATGGAAGATCGGACCAGAGCCGTGCCTGTCCCGCAAGTTACACTATGGCAATGTGGGGGCTGGCGCGGGCCGCGCAGTTGCGCAAGTATTGCGCCCCGAGGCCAGACCAGTTCGCGCGCGGGACGAAAAGCGCGCCAGTTTTCCGGGAGGAACGTATGAAGAGTTTGACAGCAACGCTCGCCGCAGGCGCGCTCGCCGTGGCGCTTGCCGCCCCCGCCATCGCCGAGCCTGTGAAGGTCGGCATGATCACCACCCTGACCGGTGGCGGCGCGAGCCTCGGCATCGACGTGCGCGACGGGTTCATGCTCGCGCTCAAGCAGGCCGAGAACAGCGACATCGAGGTGATCGTGGAAGACGATCAGCGCAAGCCGGACGTCGCCGTCCAGCTCGCCGACAAGATGATCCAGGAAGAGAAAGTCGACATTCTCACCGGCATCATCTGGTCGAACCTCGCCATGGCCGTGGTTCCGGCCGCGACGGGTCAGGGCAAATTCTACCTGTCGCCGAACGCCGCCCCCTCCGCGCTGGCCGGCAAAGGCTGCAACGCGCGTTACTTCGCGGTGTCCTACCAGAACGACAACCTGCACGAGGCCGCTGGCGCCTACGCCAATGACGCGGGCTACAAGAAGATCTTCATCCTCGCCCCGAACTACCCGGCAGGCCAGGATTCGCTGACCGGCTTCAAGCGCTTCTACAAGGGCGAACTGGCCGGCGAGATCTACACCAAGCTCGGACAGGACGATTACGCCGCCGAGATTTCGCAGATCAAGGCATCCGGTGCCGACAGCGTATTCTTCTTCCTGCCGGGCGGCATGGGCATCGCCTTCATGAAGCAGTACGCGCAGTCCGACGCCGGCCTGCCGCTCGTTGGCCCGGCCTTCTCCTTCGACCAGAACATCCTTCAGGCCGTCGGTGATGCCGCGCTCGGCGTGAAGAACACCGCCAACTGGTCCAAGGACATCGACAACGCCGCCAACAAGGCTTTCGTGGAAGGCTTCCAGTCCGAGTATGGCCGCCTGCCGTCCATCTACGCGTCCTACGGCTACGACACCGCCAACTTGCTGATCTCGGCGCTGGCCAAGGCGCCGGTCTCCGATGCGGCCGGCTTCCAGGCGGCGCTCGAAGCGGCCGAGTTCGACTCGGTGCGCGGCAAGTTCTCCTTCGCCGCCAACCACCATCCCGTTCAGGACATCTACGTGCGCGAAGTGGTCAAGGAAGGTGACATCCTCACCAACAAGATCGTCGCCACCGCAATGTCCGACCGCGACAACGCCTACCTCGAAGAGTGCAAGATGTAGGCATTTGCGCTATCGCTGAGGGCGGGTCGCTGGCAGCAGCGGCCCGCCTTTTTCTTTGGGGTTGCATCGGGGGCCGGGCGTGTCGGGGGCACTTCTCGCCGAACAGATTCTGAACGGACTGCAGTTCGGCGTCATGCTCTTCGTCATGGCCGCAGGGCTGACGCTTGTCTTCGGCGTCATGGGCCTCATCAATCTCGCCCACGGCTCGCTCTACATGCTCGGCGCGTTCGCCTGCGCGTGGGTCGCCGCTGCCACCGGCTCCTTCGCGTTGGGGCTTGCCGCGAGCCTCGCGGCCGCGGCCGTCGCGGGCGTGCTGGTCGAGACGCTGATCCTGCGCCGCCTCTATGACCGCGACCATCTCGACCAGGTGATCGCGACCTTCGCGCTGATCCTCGTCTTCACGGAAGGCACGCGCTGGGTCTTCGGCTCCTTCCCGCTCTATCTCGACATTCCAGATGCGCTGTCCGGCACGGTGCATCTGCCGGGTGGCATCACCTATCCGCTGTTCCGGCTCGTCATCATCGCGGTCGGCCTGGCGATTGCCGCGGGGCTGTTCGCGCTGGTGAAGCGCACCCGGCTTGGCATGCGCATCCGCGCCGGTGAATCCGACCGCGAGATGATCGGCGCGCTCGGCGTCGACATCTCCAAGCTCTACACGGTGGTCTTCGCCCTAGGCGCGGCGCTGGCAGGGCTGGCCGGTTCGCTCGTCGGCTCGGTCCAGTCGGTGCAGATCGGCATGGGTGAACCGGTGCTGATCCTCGCCTTCGTGGTCATCGTGGTCGGCGGCATCGGCTCGATAGCCGGTGCCTTTGTCGGCGCGATCCTCGTCGGGCTGACGGACACCCTCGGCCGCGTGCTGCTGCCGCAGCTCTTCGGCCTGTTCCTCGATCCCTCCAGCGCGACTGCTATCGGCGCCTCGCTCGCATCCATGTCGATCTACGTGCTGATGGCGCTGGTGCTCGTCTTCCGCCCCACGGGGCTGTTCGGGGCGCGGGGCTGAGGCGATGCGGCGCGACGGGATCATCACGCTCGTTCTCATGGCGCTGCTGGCGGCGGCCGCCGTCTATGGCCGCACGGCGGACGAACCCTTCATCATCACGCTGGCGACCAAGGCCGCGATCTTCGCCGTGGCCGGTGTCGGCCTCAACCTCGCGCTTGGCTACGGCGGGCTGGTTTCCTTCGGTCACGCGGCGTTCTTCGGTCTCGGCGGTTATGCGGCGGGCATCCTCGCCTCCCACGCGCGCAACTACGAAGCACTGATGACGTGGCCGGTGGAAATTGCTGGCACCACCTCGATGCTCGTCATCTGGCCGGTGGCGATCCTCGCCGCGCTGGTTGCCGCCATCCCCATCGGGGCCATGAGCCTGCGCACCGGCGGCGTCTACTTCATCATGATCACGCTCGCTTTCGCGCAGATGCTCTTCTATTTCGCGATCTCGTGGCCGAGCTACGGCGGCGAGGACGGGCTGTCCTTCTATGTCCGCAATGAGTTGCCGGGCCTCAACATGATGGACCCGTGGACCTTCTTCGCCACCTGCTTTGCGGTGCTGGCGGTGGTTCTGGCGCTCACCGCCATGCTGGTGCGTTCGCGCTTCGGGCTGGCGCTGGAAATGGCTCGACAGCAGCCCCAGCGGCTGACGGCGTCGGGCATCCGTCTGTTCAACGTTCGCCTCACCGCCTTCGTCATTTCGGCGATGATGACGGGGCTCGCCGGCGCGCTCTATGCCGACCTCAACCGCTTCGTCAGCCCGACGATGCTGTCCTGGCACACATCCGGCGAGATCATGGTCTTCGTCATACTCGGCGGTGTCGCGCGGCTTGGCGGGCCGGTGGCGGGTGCTTGCGCGTTCATCCTGCTGGAAGAGGTGCTCGGCGACGTCACCGAGTATTGGCAGTTCCTGCTCGGCATCGTGCTGCTGCTGGTGGTGCTGTTCGCGCGCGGCGGACTTGTCGGTCTCGTCGCAGGGCGGAGGGCGGCCCATGACTGAGGAAATGACGAGCCCTGTGCTGGACGTCCGCAACCTGTCGAAAGCCTACGGCGCGCTGACGGCCAGCAAGGATGTGTCGCTCGACCTTCGGCCCGGCGAAATCCACGCGCTGATCGGCCCCAACGGTGCGGGCAAGACGACGCTGGTGAAGCAGATCGCGGGCGAGGTTGCCCACGACTCCGGCTCGATCATGTTCCTCGGTCGCGAGATCGGCGGCCTCGATGCAGCCGCCCGCGCCCGCGCCGGCCTTGCGCGCACCTTCCAGATTTCCAGCCTCGCCATGGAGATGTCCGTTCTCAAGAACGTCATGCTCGCGGTGATGGCAAAGTCCGGCGCGGTGTTCCGCTTCTTCGCGCCCGCGCGCTCCGACGCCGCACTCGTCGATCCGGCGATGGAAAACCTGCGCGCGGTGGGGCTTCAGGCCCGCGCGCAGACCCGCGTCTCCGACCTTTCGCACGGCGAACGCCGCCAGCTTGAAATTGCCATGGCGCTGGCGATGCAGCCCAGGGCCTTCCTGCTGGACGAGCCGATGGCGGGCATGGGGCCGGATGGACTGGCGCGGCTGTCCGGCCTGCTGGCCGGGCTGAAGGAAACCGCGCCCGTCCTCCTCATCGAGCACGACATGGACGTCGTGTTCTCGCTCGCCGACCGCATTTCCGTGCTGGTCTATGGTGAGGTCATCGCCACCGGTCCGGTCGAGGAAATCCGGGCCAATCCGGCGGTGCAGGAAGCCTATCTCGGGGAGGGCGCGTGCTGATGGCCGAAGCCTTCCTGACTGTCGAAAACGTCAACGCCAGCTACGGCGCGTCGCAGGCGCTGTTCGGCGTCGATCTGCAGGTCGGTGCGGGCGAGGTCGTCGCCCTCATGGGCCGCAACGGCATGGGCAAGACGACCACCATCCGCGTCATCTGCTCGCTGCTGCCGGCAACCGCCGGGCGCGTCGCAATCGCGGGACGCGACACGAAACGGCTGCCCGTTCACAGGACGGCGCGGCTCGGCATCGGGCTGGTGCCGGAAGGCCGCCGCTGCTTTCCAAATCTCAGCGTTGAGGAAAACCTGCTTGCCGCAGCGCGCCCCGGCCCGTGGACGCTGGAAACGCTTGCCGCGCTTTTCCCGCGGCTTGCGGAGCGCCGCACCCAGTCGGCCAGCACCTTGTCAGGCGGTGAACAGCAGATGCTGGCCATCGGCCGCGCGCTGATGACCAACCCGAAGCTGCTGATCCTCGACGAGGCGACCGAGGGTCTCGCCCCGGTCGTGCGTCAGGAAATCTGGGCGGCTATTCACGCGCTGAAGGACAGCGGTCTGTCGATCCTCGTCGTCGACAAGACGATCCGCGAACTGAAATCGGTCGCCGACCGCTGCGTGATCCTGGAACGCGGCGCGAGCGTGTGGACCGGCACGCCGCAGGACCTCAGCGACGAGGTCTGCGGGCGCTATCTCGGCGTGTGAAGTCCGGCGTGAGGTGGCCGCCGGTCTAGCGCCGGCGTGCCTCGGCCACGTCGGCACGGCTCAATCCAACATCCTCGAGCAGATAGTCGGGCAACTCGGACAGGTGCTGGTAGTCGCGCCGTGCGCGGCGGGCTTCCTTCATGTCGGTGAGGATGCTAGCGGTCAGAACCGTGTTCACCAGCTCCGCGATGGGAGCCGTGAGCCATACGAGGCTGGTGCCAAGGGGGCTGGCTTCGAAGGGGTGGCGGGCGGCGTTGAGGGTATGCGTCATGGGTTCGATCCTGTCGGTTTTGGGGGAAAGGGAGGCGTCGGGGGGCGTCAATCCGACGACGTGTTGTCTTGCGCGATCGGCGAGCCGTTGCAGCGCTCGATGCCGATATCCCGCAGGACATGTCGTGGAAGGGTCTGGAACTCGGCGTGGCTGCGCCGGGCGATGTTGTCGTTGTGCCAGCGGCGCAGCGCGTGCTGCCACCATGCGTGACGGGCCGCGCGTGCTTTCACGAAGGAAAAGGCAGCATTGTGGTCGTCCGCGTCATTGGTGATCGGCTCGTGTTCGGCCGGGATTGAAGGTTGGGCGTTCATGGTGGGGTCCGTCGATTGATGGGGGTTGCGGGCAGCGAGGCTGCTTGCGCTGTGGGTCCGTTCCTGCGTGCCTACCGGGATCGCTGTTGCCAGATCGGCATGTGGTCGGCATGGGCGCTGGCCGGGTAGGCCGGCATGTTGGTTGCCACCTGCGGCATCGGCACGCGGATCGACACGATCTGCGCCGCCATCAGGCCGGGCAGGCCGTCAACGGCACGCATGTTCTCGATGGCTTCATCGAGCGTCGCGTCGACCTTCAACAGGTGGCCGAGGCTCAGCCCTTCGAGAAAGTCGGCGAGCTGGCCGCTGGCACCGCAGATGCGCATGGCACCGCGGCCTGGCTGCACCAGCCGGGCCGCGACGATCAGGCCGCGAATGCCGGCCCGTGTCGCAAGCTGGACGCCGGACAGGTCGACAATCGTGCGCCCGAGCCCGTCGCCGATGCACTGGACGAGTGCATCGCTCAGCAGGCCCGCAGCATGGCTGTCGATCGCGCCGGAGATCTTTGCCACCGCGAATCCCTCGAGGGTTTCGACTGAAAGTCTCATCTCGTGTCCTTGTCCGTTCTGGTTCGGTTTGGCCCGGCAATGACGTGCAATCGCTCGCGGCCACCGGAATGGGTTTCCGGTGGCCGGTCGCGATGCGGAACCTGAAAAGGCCGGTTCAACGCGGCGGCTGCGGGGGACTGGGGTCGGTGTCAGCCATCTGCGTTGAGGCCGATATGGGGAGGGTGCGTTGTTGTCAGCGTTGTACCGGGAGTTGTATTGATGTTGACGTCCCGTTGTTTTCTCGCACCCGTGGAGCGTTGCTTTGCCTTCGCCGATCCATGTTATGCTACTGGGCGAGCCGCGAGTTGTGTCGCAGACGGGCGACATTCCGCTTCCTTCCTCGCGCAAGGCGAGGGCGCTGCTGGCGTTTCTCGCCGCGACCGCGCGCCCGCATCGCCGGGAGCGGCTGTGCGAGCTTTTCTGGGACTTGCCGGATGACCCGAAGGCAGCCTTGCGCTGGTCGCTGACCAAGCTGCGCAAGGTCGTCGATACCCCCGACAGCCAGCGGATCGTGGCGGACCGCGAACGCGTGCAGCTGGAAGTCAACGACCTGCACGTCGACATCCGCGAGATCCACGCCCGGTTGCGCAATGACGACGGTCACCTGCCGCTCGAAGACCTGGAAGACATGGCCCGGCAACTTGAGCCGGTGCTTATGGACGGGCTGGACGGCGCCGGCAGCGTCGATTTCGATGCATGGCTGATGTCGGAGCGCGAGGACGTGGCCGTCGCGCGCATCAACGTGCTGCGGCAGCTCGCGACGCACCCGCAGGCTGGCGCTACCGAACGGCGCAAGTGGCGCAGGCTGTGGCACGATGCGGACCCGGCCGGTGAGGAAGCAGCCGAGCCTGTATCTCACCATGCGATGGGAACACAGGCGGCGGACCGTGCACAGCCAGCCGGCCGAGCCGCTGCGCGCACGCCTTTCCGCCCGGCGCGCAAGACGTTTCGATCCCGTGCGCTGCAGACCCAGCGCATCGGCTTCTGCGAGGCGCGCGACGGTACCAAGATCGCCTATGCCAGCGTCGGGCAGGGGCCGCCGCTGCTGAAGGCCGCCAACTGGCTGAACCACCTGGAGTTCGACTGGGGCAGCCCGATCTGGGGCAAGAGCTTCGCCGCCATGGCGCGGTACCGCACCTTCATCCGCTACGACGAGCGCGGCTGCGGCCTGTCGGACTGGGACGTTGCGAACCTCAGCTTCGAGGCGTTCGTGGAGGATCTCGAAGCGGTGGCCGACAAGCTCGAACTGGAACGCTTTCCCTTGCTGGGCATCTCGCAGGGCTGCGCGGTGTCCATCGAATATGCCGTGCGCCACCCCGAGCGGGTCTCGGGCCTCGTTCTCATTAGCGGCTACGCGGCCGGATGGCGGCACCTGGCAAGCCCGGACGAACAGGCGCGGCGCGAGGCGGTGCTGAGCCTCACGGAAGTCGGCTGGGGCACGGACAACCCGGCCTACCGCCACATCTTCTCCCAGACCTTCATGCCCGATGCGAGCGCGCAGGACCTGGCCTGGTTCGACGAGTTCCAGCGCCAGACGACGTCACCGAAGAATGCCGCGCGCTTTCAGGACGCCTTCGGCCATATCGACGTGCGCGACCGGCTAGCGCAGGTCAGGGCGCCGACCATCGTGCTGCACTCCAAACACGATCAGCGCATCCCGCTGGAGATGGGCCGCGACGTGGCTTCGGGGATTCCCGACGCGCATTTCGTACCGCTCGACAGCAAGAACCACATTCTCGTCGACCACGAACCGGCCTGGCAGGTCTGCATCGAAGAGGTCGGGCGTTTCCTGCGCGAGAAGGGGATTTGAGGCGCGGCTTGGCCGAAGCCCTCAGAACATCGAGCGCAGCGCGAAAAACAACACCATGGATAGCACGGTCGCGGCGGGCACCGTGATGACCCACGCCGCGACGATGGACATGAAGTGCTGGCGGCGCACCAGCTTGCGGCGGCGGATTTCCGCGCTCTCGCGCGCTTGCGAGGCTTCGGCTGGTTCCGGCTGCGACACGGTGGGGGCAGGCGTCTCCGTGCCTTTGGAGTTGCCGTTCTGGCGGTTCAATTCCAGCTTGCGCGCAACGTAGTTGGCCCGGCGGCTGGAATTCGCTGTGTACCACTCGCGGAAGAACCCGACGCCGAACACCGCCCCGACCGCGATATGCGTGGAGGAGACCGGCAGGCCAAGCCACGAGGCGACGATCACCGTGATGGCTGCCGACAGCGCCACGCAGAAGGCGCGCATGGGATTCAGCTTGGTGATCTGCTTGCCAACCATGCGGATTAGCTTTGCACCGAAGAAGACCAGTCCGAACGAGATGCCCAGACCGCCGACGAGCATCACCCAGATCGGGATGTGGACCTTGGCATCCACGGTGCCGACCTCGGCCACGTGGACGATGGCAGCCAGCGGGCCGATGGCATTGGCGACGTCGTTGGCCCCGTGCGCGAACGAAAGCAGCGCGGCAGACGCGATCAGCGGAAGCTGGAACAGTTCGCGCAGCGACTGGTTGCGGTTCGGCATGTCGCGGGACTGGCGCGCGATCAGCGGCTTCGTGATGAGGTAGCCGCCGATGAGGCCGGCCAGCCCGACCGCGACGACGCCGATGCTCGGCAGGTGGATGATCTTCTTGAGGCCCTTCACCGCGAGATAGGCGGAGAAGGCCCCTGCCATCACCGCGATCAGGATCGGCACCCATTTGCGCGCGGCCGCGATCTTGTCTTCGCGGTAGATGATGAAGGTCTTGATGAATGCGAGAAAGGCGGCGGCGATGATGCCGCCCAGCAGCGGCGAGATGACCCAGCTTGCCACAATCCCGCTCAGCACCGGCCAGTTGACCGAGGTGAAGCCCGCAGCCGCGATGCC
Source organism: Tepidamorphus sp. 3E244 (assembly GCF_046159835.1). Lineage (NCBI taxonomy): Bacteria > Pseudomonadati > Pseudomonadota > Alphaproteobacteria > Hyphomicrobiales > Tepidamorphaceae > Tepidamorphus > Tepidamorphus sp. 3E244. The sequence continues at coordinate 721,479 of NZ_JBJXCY010000001.1, forward strand.
CGCACCCATCACGCCGCCGACGATGGAGTGCGTGGTGGAAACCGGCGCGCCGAGGAACGTCGCGAGGTTGATCCAGATCGCCGACGACATCAGCGCCGCCATCATGGCGAGGATGAAGACATTCGGGTCGGAAACCGCTGCCGGGTCGATGATGCCCTTGGAGATGGTGCCGACCACGTCGCCGCCCGCGATCAGCGCGCCGGCTGATTCAAAGATCGCGGCGATGATCAGCGCGGTGGTGATGGTCATGGCCCGCGAACCGACCGCCGGACCGACATTGTTGGCGACGTCGTTGGCGCCGATGTTCAGCGCCATGTAGGCGCCGATGGCGGTCGCCGCGACAATGATCGCCGCGCGCGGTTCACCGGTGACGGCGATGGCTGCAATCACGCCGGAGAACACGATGAAAATCAGCCCGAGGCCCGGCAGCATGCCGCTGCGCGCCAGGAAGCCAGCGGCTTCCTCGACGCGCACGAGCTTGTCGAGATCCTTGTCGAGAGTTTTCTTGCGAAGCTGTGGGTGGCGCGGTTCTATGGCCTTCCCCTCCCGGATGCGCTCGGTCTTGTGTCGGACGTCAATCCGCCGAACGTCTCTCGGGCCGGGGAACGTCTGCTTTATGCGTCGAGCGAAAGCACGCCTTCGCGCGCACAGTCAAGCAGCAGGGCGCTCAACTCCGGTTCGTCCACACGTTTCGCAGCCTTGCGCGGGTTGACCCACTCGCGCTTGCGCTGGCCGACTTCCGGAAAGTCATCGACGATCTGCGTCACATGCATCGGGTAGACGAAGACCCGGCACTCCACTTCGTGCCCCGCGTCGAGCTTCTTCATGTAGCCATAGTCGCCGATAGGTTCGGCGGCCAGTTCGCCCCGGATGCCGGCTTCCTCCCACGCTTCCTGGGCAGCGGTCTGGACGCCGTCACCGTTAGATGTGGGCCAGCCCTTCGGGATGATCCAGCGCCCGGTGTCGCGGCTGGTCAGCAGCATGTATTCCAGCCCCTTGTCGCTCTCGCGATAGGCAAGTGCTGCAAATTGGACGCGCTGCGGCAGCGCGAACGCACTGCGCACGGCGTCTGCCATGGAGCCAAGCAAGCTGTTGGAGCGGTTTGTCATGTATCGAGGGATCCGAATTCTGTTTCCGAATCATGCAGTTATAAGAGAGTTTGCGGCAGTTTTGCGAATTGTTGGTTAATCGCCCGCGCTTCCAGCATCCCAAAAAGAGACGAGAGCGCGGAGAAACCTTTCGACGACTTTGCTATGCGACGGGCTTCTTCGAGAAATCCATCCCCGGCTTGGCGAGCTTTTCCGCCGGGCCGGTCCAGGCATAGGCCAGCAGGCACGGATCGCGCTCGCCGGTGGTGATCCTGTGCTGGTCGCCGGAGCGGTTGAGGATCAGTGACCCCGGCGCGTAGACCGCCTGGTCGTTCTCCGACCAGTTGCCGGAAATCGAGATGTAGCTTTCCTCGATGTCCTTGTGATGATGCTGCGGGTAGGTGGTGTTGGGCGCGAACAGCACGTAGCCGAGGATGAGCCGGTCGGTGACGATCGGCCCCTGCGGCCCCAGCACCTCGCAATAGGCATACTTGCGCGCCAGCGCCTTTGGAATGCGCTGGTAGCCATATTCCCACGTCAGCAGGTGGGCGATGCGTTCGGTCGCGCGCGACAGGCCGAACAGCGCGTAGCGCGCGCCGACATCGAAAGCGCGCCCCAGATGCGCGACGACGGGCTTCGTCTCCGGCGGGCGGGCATGGATCGGCGGATTTGAATCGATGATCGCGGCCAGCGTCTCGCGCACCCGCTTGCGGTGGCTGCGGATGATCTTGCTGCCGCCGGCAAAGCCGGGACGGTAGAGCAGTTCGAACTCGCGCAGCAGGTAGTCCCAGTCCGGGCAGTCGCTGAGGCGGGTTAAGCTGTCGGCGGTTGCCGCGCCTTCGTCGCTGTGTGAATCGCTGTCAGTCATGGCGTGCGCGCTCCTTCACACGTTCACCGGCCCTCTGCCGCAGCGCGGGATCGGCCGTCCGGAATCGGCATAGCCGAGGAACATGGCGATCTCGTCGGGCGCCGGTCCGTCCGGCACGCCCAGCGTCATCGTGTCGAAATGGTCGAACGACCACGGATCGTCCTTGTGACCGAGCGGCATGTCGATCCACGTGCCGGGGCCGCCGATCTTCACGTTTGATGCGATGACGGACCGGCCACCCCCGGCGGCTTCACGCATCGGTTTGCCGAGTCTGGGATGTATAACGCCGCCGCCCTGCTCGAAATCTCCGTTGACGCCGACGATCGCCGCCTTGCCGTAGGAAACCGGAGGCTTGCCCAGCAGTGCAATGGCTTCCCCGGCCAGCCGCTCGCCGAGTTCCGCACCGATGTCGAATAGCGGCGTCAGATCGGCCTCGAAGCGCCCGACCAGCGGGTTGACGAAAACCGCCAGCGCGGCGACGCGGGTGACCGGCTCGCATGGCTCGCCATGGGAATCCGTCTCAATGATTTCGCGAAGGAACGCAATCTTGCGCGTCTGCACCATCAGCTGGTTCCTCAGTGCCCCTGCACGGCGGTATTGAGCCGAGCCACCAGGCGCGCATTCTGGATCGCGATGACGCTTTGGTCGGCAAACATGCTGGCGATGTCCAATGCCTTGCGGTCAAAAGGGCGCACGCTTTGGCGGTAGACGGTGAAAGCGCCGATCAGGTCTTCACCTGCCAGCATCGGGATCGCCGCGAAGGATCGCGCGCCGCCGAGGTCAGCGGTCGCATAGCGCAGCGGATCTTCGGACTTGTAGATTGCTTCGGCGCGCACGTCAGGGATGCTGACAACTGAATGGGACGTCTCGACGCGGCCCAGGCCGGTTTGCGGGCTGACCCGGAATGAACCCTGCTCCTCCAGCCAGTTCGCAAAGCTTCCCGAGATGTCTCTGGAATAGATGCAACGGTAGCCGGACGCACCGGCATATTCGAACAAGATCCCGAATGACGCGTCGCAGAGTTCCAGCGCGTGTTCCAGCACCGCGGCCATGACCTCTTGGAGTTGTCCGTTTGTCCGTCCGATGATCCGCAGCACCGCCGCGAGCGCCCGCTCCCGGCTGATCGCTTCTTCGAGGCTGAGAGCCAATTCGGAGATCAACGCGGCGCTTTCTTCAATGTCGGGAAAGGTGATCTGCGTCTCGCCGCTGAGTACACCGTGCAACGCGATCTTTGAGGACACGCCGAGCTTTCGATAGATCGTTGCAAGGTGCGTGCGCACCGTCGAGGGAGCGATGACCAGGCGTTTGGCGATCTGGTGGTAGGTGTCGCCACTGGCATAGGCCTGCGCGATCTCGCGTTCGCGCGCACTCAGCGTCCCTTCCTGATCGGCTCTGTCCATGGCGCGCGCTCGCTGACCGGCGGCAGCCCGTCCCGGCCTGCCCATGGGTCAAATGCTGTATCGCAAATGCTGCACTTGTAAATCCTGCATTTGCATCACGCAGAATACTGCAATGCGCCGATGCCCCTGGTCCGCCGCCCACCGTATATTGGCGCCATCTGTAATGCCTTTGGGGACGGGTGACTCATGAACAATCGGTGGCGGATTCTTGCTCTGCTCTTCTGCGTGCGCGTCTCGATGGCCTTCCAGTTTCAGGCGGTCGCTGCGCTGTCACCGCTGATGATGGATGCCTACAGTCTGGGACTTGCCGACATTGGCCTGATGATCGGCCTGTACCTGTCGCCCGGCATTGTTCTTTCCATTCCCGGCGGCGCGATCGGCAGACGATACGGCGAGAAATCGGTGGTGCTCGCAGGGCTGGCGCTGATGGCTGTCGGCGGTCTCTTGGCGGTCACATCCAGCACATGGGACATGCAGATCGCCGGACGCATCCTTGCCGGTATTGGAGGTGTTCTGCTCAACGTGCTGATGACCAAGATGGTCGCCGACTGGTTTGCCGGCCGCGAAGTGGCGACCGCGATGGGCATCTTCGTCAATTCATGGCCCGTCGGCATCGCACTGGCGCTGGTCGTGCTGCCTCCAATCGCACTAGCTGCGGGATTGATGGCGGCGATGTCTGTGGTGACCGGGCTTGTGGTCATCGGGTTTATTGCACTGGGAGCACTTTACCGTGCGCCGTCGAGTGCATCTGCGGCACCGGTCGCGGATATGCCACTGCGCGGTGTTCCGCTTTACGGCGTGCTGTGCGCCGGCGCCATATGGGGCCTCTTCAATTCCTCGCTCGGAATGATCTTCGGCTTCGGCCCGGCCATGCTTTCGGCGCGAGGATGGAGCGCGACGGCTGCCAGTTCGACCACCAGCATTGTGCTGTGGCTGGTCGCCATCTCGGTTCCATTCGGCGGGTTTCTCGCGGACCGGATCAAGCGCAATGACGCGGTCCTCGCGACAGGACTGCTGATGTTCACGGGCGCGCTGCTGCTGGCCGCACGCAGCGAAGCGGTGCTTGCCTGTTTCGTGCTGCTCGGTTTGGTAGCCGGGCTTGCCGCCGGGCCGATCATGAGCCTGCCGTCGCGCGTTCTGGTTCCCGGCAACAGGTCCGTAGGCATGGGCGTGTTCTATGCCGTCTACTACGGCCTGATCTTCATCGCACCGTATCTCGCCGGCCTGCTGTCGGAATGGCTCGGCAGACCCGAGGCCACATTCGACATGGGCGCGGCGCTGCTCGTCACCGGCATCGCGCTGCTGGCACTGTTTCGGAAACTGACGCGCCAAAGCGCGCGGACATAGCCCGCTCGCGGCTCAGGGCTTCAGCAAAATCTTGCCGCGATGCTTGGCCGATTCCATCATCTCGTGGGCCTCGGCAGCCTGCGACATGGGCAGCACGGCATGGGTCACGGTGACCAGCTTCTTGGGGAACAGCGGCCAGACGTTTTCCTGCAGCTCGGCGGCGATCTCGCTCTTGAACCCTTCCGGGCGCGAGCGCAGCGTCGAGCCGGTATAGGTCAACCGCTTCAGCATCACCGGCATCAGGTTGATCTCCATCTTGGAGCCCTTGTTGAAGGCAAGCTGGATGATCCGAGCGTCGTGGCGCGCGGCCTTGAAATTGCGCTCCACGTAGTCGCCCGCGACGATGTCGAGGATGATGTCGGCGCCGCCGGCCTCGCGCACGATCTCGACGAAATCCTCGTCGTTGTAGTTGATCGCGCGGCTCGCGCCGAGGCGCTCGCAATACGCGCAATCGTCAGCAGTCGCCGCCGTGGTGAAGACGTTCAGCCCCATCGCCGCGCCAAGCTGGATCGCGGTCGAGCCGATGCCGCCCGCGCCGCCATGAACGAGGAAGTTCATGCCTTCCTTCAGGTCGTGGCCGTGGAAGACGTTGCTCCACACCGTGAAGAAGGTCTCGCACAGGCCCGCGGCATCCGTGGTCGACACGCCCTCGGGAATGGTCAGGCAGTGGCTGGCGTCGATCGCGACATATTCCGCGTAGCCGCCGCCGTTGGTCAGCGCGCAGACGGTGTCGCCAACCTTCCACTTCGTGACGCCGCTGCCGACGGCAACCACCTCGCCGGAGACTTCCAGCCCCAGCAGGTCGGATGCGCCCTTGGGCGGCGGGTAATGGCCGCGCCGCTGCACCATGTCCGGTCCGTTGACGCCGCAGGCATCGACCTTCACCAGCACTTCGCCTTCGGCAGGCTGGGGCACCGGGCGGCGGCCCAGTTCAAGGACCTCCGGTCCTCCGGTGCCTGTGGGGACGACGGCATCCATCTCGGAAGGGATCATGTAAAAAACCTCTTTGTTTATCGCTCACGCACGGCTCACGGTGTTCGCGTGCTCCGCGTGGGTGCCGGAAAATCGGCGGCGCCCGGTCGGGCTTGCGAACCCTGCGGGTTCGTTAGGTACCGCATCCCTCCGGCATGGCAAGTTTCGTCCGAAATTTCGGCCACTCCAACGAGCGCAGCGAGGAATAGCCGTGAGATCGATCAATCCATTGAGCGCGACTGCGCGAGCGGCCGGTCAGGCCGCCCCTCTCGAGCGAAGCGGTCGAAAGACCGCGACAGCGTGAAGAGAACTATTCCAGAGCAGCCTGCATCGCAGGGGCCACGTCGTCGGCATGTTCGGCGATGATGACGCCGGCCGACTGCAACCGGTCGATCTTTTCGTCCGCGTTCTGGAGCCCGAACAATGAGAGCGTGCCCGCATGGCCCATGCGCCGTTCCTTGGGCGCATGCCGCCCGACGATCAGCGCCACCACCGGCTTGCCGTAGTTGACCGACTGCAGGTAGTCCGCCGCGTCCTCTTCCTCGGTGCCGCCAACTTCGCCGATGAGGATGACGCCCTCGGTGTCGGGGTCGTCCTTGAACAGTTCCAGGCAGCGCCGGAAGCCGACGCCGTGTACCGGGTCGCCGCCGACGCCCACCGTGGTCGACTGGCCAAGGCCGACGTCGCTGGTCTGGGCGAGGATCTCGCTGGTCAGCGAAGCGGAGCGCGACGCGATGCCGATGGAGCCGGGGGTCGCGTGGGCGGTCGACATGACGCCGAGCTTGCACACGTCCGGCGTCAGCACCCCTTGCGAGTTGGGGCCGACGAGGATCGTGTCGGACCCCTTCAGTGCCGCCTTCACGCGGGAAATGTCATGCACCGGCACGCGCTCGGTGACGCAGACCACCAGCGGCATCTCCGCTTCGATGGATTCGATGATTGCCGCACCGGCCTTCTGGGCCGGGACCATGAGCAGGCTGGCATTGGCCTGCGTCTCGGCCATCGCGTCCTTCACGGTGTTGAAGACGGGCAGGCCGATATGCTGGGTGCCGCCCTTGCCGGGGCGCACGCCGCCGACATAGGTCGAGCCGTAGCGCATCGCCAGATCGGTGTAGAACGTGCCGGAGCGCCCGGTGAGGCCCTGCACGATGACGCGGGTGTCGGGTCCAACGAGAATGGCCATCAGACCCTCCCTGTGCGGGCGATTTCGACGGCCCGCTCGACCGCTTCGCCCATCTCGTCGAAGGCCTCGAATTCCAGCCTCCGGTTCTTCAGCATTTCCAGCGCCCACACCGCGTTGGTTCCGGCGAGGCGGACCACCACCGGCGGCTTGCGCTTGGCGCGCGAGTAGGCGATGGCGAAACCTTCCGCCACCGTGTCGCAGGCGGTCATGCCGCCGCCGTGCACGTTCACCAGAACAACCCGCACGGAGTCGTCCTGCAGCAACATGCCGATGCCCTTGGCGATCTGCAGGCTGGTGGTCGTGGTGCGGATGTCCATGAAGTTGGCCGGGCTGCCGCCCGCGTCGACGATCATGTCGTTGGTGGCAAGCCCGAGGCCCGCACCGTTCACGACGACGCCGATATTGCCGCTCATGCGCACGAAGTTGATGTCGTTGTCCTGGGCGATGCGCTCCAGCTCGTCGAGCTGGCCGTCGCTGGCGAGATCCTCGTATTCCGGGTGGCGGAACAGCGCGTTGCCGTCGAGGCTGATCTTGGCGTCCACCGCAACCGCGCTGCCGTCCTTGCGCACCGCCAGCGGGTTGATCTCGACCAGCGTCGCGTCGTTGGCGAAAAAGGCCTTCGCCGCGCCCTTGGCGATGGCGATGACGCCGTCGCGCGAATTGGCCGGGATGCCGGACTTCTCCAGGAACGCGCCCACGGCCTCTTCGTCGAAGGTGCCGTCGGAGGGCAGGGTGAGATGGCTGACGATGTCCGGGTCCATCTGGGCGGCCTGCTCGAACTCCACGCCGCCCTTGGCCGAGCACAGAAGAACAGGCTGGCCGTCATGCTGGTCGAAGGCCAGCGACAGGTAGTAGCTGGCGGCGATCTCGATGGCTTCTTCCACGTAAACGGAATTGACCATCTCGCCGGCCGAGCCGGTCTGCTCGGTCACCAGCCGCTTGCCGATCATGCGGGCGGCCTCGGTGCGCACGGCGGACGGCGTCGCGGCGAATTTCACGCCGCCGGAGAGCCCGCGTCCACCGGCCCCGATCTGCGCCTTGACCACGTACTTGGTGGCCTCGATCTCGCGGCATCGCGCCTCGGCCTCTTCCGGGCTCGTGGCAAGCCGGCCGGTCGGGATCGCAACCCCGTACTGGGCGAGGATTTCCTTCGACAGGTGTTCTGAAAGGTTCATCGCTATTCCCTTCGCCGTGGCGCCCGTCTCGCTCGCGGGTTTGTTCCGCCGCGTTTCAGGTATCCCCGGCACAATGGCCGGTCAACACGCTGCGCCATGGTGGCGTGCCGCGCGGCGCGCCGAAACCCCCGGCAACCAAAAAAAATGGATGGTGCGGACGAGCCGCACCATCCTGTCAGTTTTGGCCAAGGGCCGGGAGGATATTCGGAAAGCGCATCCGCCTCACTTCACGAGGGGCAGGATGCGCTTAAAGTGGTCGGAGCCGGCCTGCCCGAGCCATTCGAAGACGACCATCTCGGTCGTCACGATGCCCGCGCCGATCGCGCTCAGCCGCTGGATGCACGCATGTTCGCTTTCCAGCGTTCGCGAGGCGGTCGCGTCGGAGACGACGAACACCTCGTAATCTTCTTCGATGAGGCTGGCGGCGGTCTGCACCACGCAGATGTGGGCCTCCATTCCGGAGATCACCGCCTGCTTGCGACCAAGGTCGCGGAACGCCTGGCCGAACGCCTCATCTTCCATGCAGGAGAAATGCATCTTTGAGAATACCGGCGCTTCCGTGATGGACGCGATCTCGGGTACGGTTCGCCCAAGGCCTTTCGGATACTGCTCGGTGAGCAGTATCGGCACGTCCATTTCGGTAGCGGCCGCGATCAGCGTCTTCGTGTTCCGGATCGTGCGCGCAGGCGCCTGCATCGCCGGAACGAGACGTTCCTGCATGTCTATAACAACCAGAACGGAGTCGGACGCGCGGATCAGCATCGCGAAATTCTCGTTTCCCCCACCGCCGGCTTGTTGTGATTGTCGCCGGCATCTGTGGTATGCCACATACCAGATGGGGAAGCTCGATTCAAGAGAAACCGACGCCCCGAGAACCCGCCAGCGAGGAAATTTTCATGAAAGTCGTTTGCCTGGACAAGGCCACCTATGCCCCGGACCTGGACCTGCATCGCCCCGACTTTGAACACGAGTGGGTGGAGTACGACCAGACCGCGCCCGAGGACATCGTGTCGCGCCTTGAGGGGGCGGACGTGTGCATCACCAACAAGGTGCCGATGCGCGACGAAACACTGAAGCAGCTGCCTGACCTGAAGATGATCTCGGTCTCCGCGACGGGCTACGACGTGATCGACGTCCCGGCCTGCCGCGAGCGCGGCATCGTCGTCTCCAACGTGCGCGGCTATGCCGAGAACACGGTTCCCGAACACACCTTCGCACTGATCCTGGCCCTGCGCCGCGGCATCGTCGGCTACCGGCAGGACGTCATCAACGGCGAGTGGGAGAAGTCGGGCCAGTTCTGCTTCCACACCCACATGATTCGCGATCTCGCCAATTCCACCCTCGGCATCATCGGCGAGGGCGTCATCGGGCAGGGCGTCGCGCGCATTGCCCGCGGCTTCGGCATGAAGATCCATTTTGCCGCCCACAAGGGCGTCGAGGGTCTCGGCCCCCTCTACACGCCCTTCGAGCAGGTGCTGGAAGAAGCCGACATCATCACCATGCACTGCCCGCTGAACGCCCACACCCGCGACACGCTGGGTGCGGCCGAGTTCGCGAAGATGAAGCGCAAGCCTCTTATCATTAATACCTCGCGTGGCGGGCTGGTGAACGAGGCCGATCTGGTGACAGCAATCGAGACCGGCCAGATCGCCGGTGCGGGCTTCGACGTTCTCACCAAAGAGCCGCCGGAACCCAACAATCCGCTGCTCAAGATCATCGACCGTCCAAACGTTATCCTGACCCCCCACGTGGCCTGGGCAAGCCGCGAGGCGCAGACGGAGTGCTGGCGTCAGACGATTGATAACATTGAGAATTTCGTCGCAAATAACCCGTCAAATACGGTGACTTGACGGCGGCGCACAACAGGATTGGTGCGCTGCAACGTAACAAATCGTTGCGACGAAAGTCGTGGTGTGCTTGGTATACCACACAACAAATGCCAGCCGGTTTGTGTGACAATTTCACGACCGGCCGGGCAAAAGGTCGCCGGACCTAACCGGCACCGGGGAAACGCACGGGGATGTCGATGGCGGGCGTCGCGCTCAAGCCAATTGGGACGAGCTTCATGCTGAAGGACCACATCTACGAGGTCCTTCTGGAAGCGATTCTGTCCGCCAACATCTACGAAGAAGACGCCGATCTGCGTCTCGACGAGCGCACGATGGCCGAACAGCTCGGCATCTCTCGCACGCCGGTTCGCGAGGCACTTGCAAGGCTGGAGCGTGACGGGTTCGTCGAGATCCAGCCGCGCAAGGGTGTCTTCATCTGCCGCAAGTCGCTGGACGAGGTTCTGGAGATGGTCGTCGCCTGGGCGGCGCTTGAATCCATGGCCGCGCGGCTTGCAACCCAGAACGCCACCGACGCGGAGCTGAAGAAGCTGCGCAAGATGGCGATGCGGGATTCGGAAAGCGCAGCCCGCGCAGACATCGAGGAATACTCGGAAGCCAACTTCCAGTTCCACCAGACGATCCTCGAAGTCTCGCATTGCGGTCTGCTGAAGAAGATGGCCGACGGGCTGTTCATGCATATGCACGCCATTCGCCGGCGTGCCATGGGCGAGGGCGACCGCGTCGGACGCTCGGTTATCGACCATATGGAAATCATCGAGGCTCTGGAGAGCCGCGATCCCGATCTGGCCGAACGGCTGGTGCGCGAGCACACCATGCGGCTGCACGATCATATCAGGCGGACCTGGAAGAAGATTGCAGTGATGTCGCGCACGCGACGCGCTGCAAGCTGAAAGCGCCCCAGGCACCGGACCAATTGGAGGTTTAGAAGACAATGTCAGCAGCAGTGCCCAGCACGGAAGCAACGCAGGACACCGAGAACCTTACGGACGGGTTCCATCTGCTTATCGACGCGTTGAAGCTCAACGGCGTCGAGACGATCTACAACGTTCCCGGTATCCCGATCACGGACCTTGGCCGCTACGCCCAGGCTCAGGGGCTGCGGGTCCTGTCGTTCCGTCACGAGCAGCACGCCGGCTATGCCGCTGCGGCCGCCGGCTTCCTGACCAAGAAGCCCGGCATCTGCATGACCGTGTCCGCGCCGGGCTTCCTGAACGGCCTGACCGCGCTGGCCCACGCCACCACCAACTGCTGGCCGATGATCCTGATCTCCGGCTCTTCCGAGCGTGAGATCGTCGACCTGCAGCGCGGCGACTACGAAGAGATGGACCAGCTGGCCATCGCCCGTCCGCACTGCAAGGCGGCCTACCGCATCCTGCACGCCGAAGACATCGGCCTGGGCGTTGCCCGCGCGATCCGCGCCGCGCTCACCGGCCGTCCCGGCGGCGTCTATCTCGACATCCCCGGCCAGCTTCTCGGCCAGGTCATGGATGCCGTGGAAGGCCAGAAGTCCCTCATCGAGGTCGTTGACCCGAACCCGGAAAGCGTGCCGTCCGACGAAGCCATCGAGCGCGCGCTCGACGTCCTGAAGTCGGCCAAGAAGCCGCTCATGATCATCGGCAAGGGCGCGGCCTACGCGCAGGCCGACGACAAGGTTCGCGAGCTGGTCGAGACCCTCGGCATCCCGTACCTGCCGATGTCAATGGCCAAGGGCCTGCTGCCGGACACGCACCCGCTGTGTGCATCCGCCGCCCGTTCGCTGGTCCTCAAGGAAAGCGATTGCGTCTTCCTCGTCGGCGCACGCCTGAACTGGCTGCTGTCGCATGGCCAGGGCAAGGCCTGGGGCGAGAAGGGTGCCAAGAAGTTCGTCCAGATCGATATCGAGCCGACCGAGATGGACTCCAACCAGAAGATCTCCGCGCCGCTCATCGGTGACATCGGTTCCACGGCCACCGCGCTGCTGGAGGCGATGGGCTCCAACTGGCAGAAGCCGTCCGAGGAATGGACCGGTGCGGTTCGCTCCAAAGTGCAGGGCAACATCGAGAAGATGGCGCCGCGCCTGCGCAACAACAACTCGCCGATGGATTACCAGGGCTCGCTGGGCGTGCTGAAGGAAATCATCGCCGAGAACCCGGACACGGTGCTGGTCAACGAAGGCGCCAACGCCCTCGACCAGGCCCGTTCCATCATCGACATCCACAAGCCGCGCAAGCGTCTGGACGTCGGCACCTGGGGCATCATGGGCATCGGCATGGGGTCCGCCATCGCGGCTGCGGTCGAGACCGGCAACCAGGTCCTGGCCATCGAGGGCGACAGCGCCTTCGGGTTCTGCGGCATGGAAGTCGAGACGATCTGCCGGTACAACCTGCCGGTCTGCATCGTCATCATGAACAACAACGGCATCTACCGCGGCGATGGCACCAACTGGTCCGGCGGCGAGGATCCCTCCACGACTGTCTTCGTCAAGGGTTCGCGCTACGACCTGATGATGCAGGCGTTCGGTGGTGAAGGTGTCACCGTCGACAGCCCCGATGACCTGCGCCAGGCCGTGAACAAGGCCTTCGAGACGCGCAAGCCGACGCTCATCAATGCCGTGATCGCTGAAGATGCCGGCAAGGAAAGCGGCAACATCGGCAACCTCAACCCGTCTTCGGTCGTGGCGCAGGCGCGCTACCCGCAGGCGAAAAAAATCTAATTCGGTTTTTCGGAGAAACAGCAATGAAAGCTCTCGAAGGCGTCAAGGTCCTGGACTTCACGCACGTTCAGTCCGGTCCGACCTGCACCCAGCTTCTGGCCTGGTTCGGTGCCGACGTGATCAAGGTGGAACGTCCCGGTGTCGGCGATGCGACGCGCAAGCAGCTCATCGACGTGCCCGGCGCGGACAGCCTCTACTTCACGATGCTGAACCACAACAAGCGGTCCATCGAGATCAACTCGAAGGACCCGGCCGGCAAGGAAGTCCTGACCAAGCTCATCGAAACCTGCGATGTCATGGTCGAGAACTTCGCCCCCGGCGCGCTGGACCGCATGGGCTTCTCCTGGGAGAACATCCAGAAGATCAACCCGCGCATCATCCTGGCTTCGGTCAAGGGCTTCGGCCCCGGCAAGTACGAAGACTGCAAGGTCTACGAGAACGTCGCGCAGTGCGCCGGCGGCTCGGCCTCGACCACCGGCTTCCTCGACGGCCCGCCCCTCGTGACCGGCGCGCAGATCGGCGACTCCGGCACCGGCCTGCACCTGGCGCTTGGCATCGTGACCGCGCTGTTCCAGCGCGAGAAGTCCGGCCGCGGCCAGAAGGTGCTCGCACCGATGCAGGACGGCGTCATCAACCTTTGCCGCGTCAAGCTTCGCGACCAGCAGCGTCTCGAAGCCGGCCCGCTCAAGGAATACTCGCAGTTCGGCGAAGGCATCCCCTTCGGTGAGGCGACCCCGCGCGCGGGCAACGACTCCGGGGGTGGCCAGCCGGGCCGCATCCTGAAGTGCAAGGGCTGGGAAAAGGATCCCAACGCCTACACCTACTTCATCATCCAGGCCGCGGTCTGGGAGAAGGTCTGCGACGTCATCGGCGAACCCGACTGGAAGACCGCCGAAGGCTACGCCAAGCCGAATGACCGTCTCGACAAGCTCAACAAGATCTTCGAGCGCATCGAGGAGTGGACCAAGACCAAGACGAAGTTCGAGGTCATGGACACCTGCAACCCGCTCGACATCCCGGTCGGCCCGATCCTGTCGATGAAGGAAATCGCCGAGGACCCCGGTCTTCGCGAATCCGGCACCATCGTCGAGGTCGATCACCCCGAGCGCGGCAAGTACCTGACCGTCGGTTGCCCGATCAAGCTCTCCGACAGTGAAGTCAACGTCACGCGCTCCCCGCTTCTGGGCGAGCACACCGGCGAGATCCTTTCCGAAGTGCTTGGCTATTCCGGCGACGAACTGAAGCGCCTGACCGAATCCGGCGCCTTTGGCAACGTCACCAAGGAAGCCGCCGAGTAATCGAACCGAACACCGGGCGTGCCCGCCGCAGAGCGGGCCGCCGACAGGGAGAATAGTATGCGACTGATCGTTATGGGCCAGCAGGCCTTCGGCAAAGACGTGCTTGCAAAGCTTCTGGACACCGGCACCGATGAGGTGGTGGCCGTCTATTGCGAGCCGGACAAGGAAGGCAAGCCCGTCGACCCGATCAAGGAGTTCGCGCTCGAAAAGGGTCTTCCCGTCGAGCAGCCGGCGAACTTCAACGACCAGGAGACGCTGGACACGCTGAAGGGCTTCAATGCCGACCTGATGGTCATGGCATTCGTCAACGTGTTCGTGCCGGAAGCTGCCCGCGACACGCCGACCCACGGCTCCATCTGCTTCCACCCCTCGCTGCTGCCGCTGCACCGTGGTCCGTCCGCGGTCAACTGGCCGATCATCATGGGGTCAACGAAGTCCGGCTACAGCTGGTTCTACCCCTCCGACGGTCTCGACGAGGGCGACAGCCTGATGCAGTGGGAATGCCCCATCGAGGAAGACGACACGGTCATCGATCTCTACTTCAAGAAGATCTACCCGTCCGCCGTCGACAGCGTCCTGGAAGTGGTCGACCACTACCGCAACGGCAACCCGCCGCGCATCGTCGCCAACGAAGACGAGGCGACCTACGAGCGCCGCTGCACCGCCAAGCACGCGAAGATCGACTGGAACAAGCCGGTGAAGCAGGTCTACGACCTCATCCGCGGCACCAATCCGGCGCCCGGCGCCTGGACGACCTTCAATGACGCCAAGCTCGGCATCTTCGACTGCAAGCGCGTTCCCGGTGATGGCATTTCCGGCCGCATCCGCGACGTGACCGACGAAGGTTTCGCCGTGCAGTGCATCGGTGGCCGCATCCTGGTCCAGCGCGTGCGTCCCGACGGCGAAGGCAAGGCTGCCGCCTCGGAGTGGGCCGCCAATGTCGGCCTGAAGGCCGGCGACACCATCGGCGAGTAATCGCGAAAGCAACCGACACGACGACCCGGAGACAACAGGTTCCATGTCTGACATCGAAATCGCCCGCGCAGCAAAGAAGAAGCCGATCCAGGAGGTCGGTGCAAAGCTCGACATCCCGTCCGAGCATCTGCTGCCGTACGGTCACGACAAGGCGAAGGTCTCCGCGGACTTCATCCGCTCGGTTGCCGGCAACAAGAGCGGTCACCTGGTTCTGGTGACCGCCATCAACCCGACGCCGGCGGGCGAGGGCAAGACGACGACGACCGTCGGTCTGGGCGATGGCCTGAACCGCATCGGCAAGAAGGCCGCGATCTGCATTCGCGAAGCCTCGCTCGGCCCCTGCTTCGGCATGAAGGGTGGCGCGGCCGGCGGCGGTTACGCCCAGGTCGTCCCGATGGAGGACATGAACCTCCACTTCACCGGTGACTTCCACGCCATCACCTCGGCGCACAACCTGCTCGCCGCGATGCTGGACAACCACATCTACTGGGGCAACGAGCAGGAGATCGACCTGCGCCGCGTGGCCTTCCGCCGCGTGATGGACATGAACGACCGCGCGCTGCGCGAGATCGTCTGCTCGCTGGGCGGTGTCGCCAACGGCTTCCCGCGTGAAGCCGGGTTCGACATCACGGTGGCCTCCGAAGTCATGGCCATCCTGTGCCTGGCGACCGGTCTCGACGACCTGGAGCGCCGCCTCGGCGACATCATCGTCGGCTACCGCCGCGACAAGACCGCCGTCTACTGCCGCGACATCAAGGCCGATGGCGCCATGACGGTCCTGTTGCAGCAGGCGATGCAGCCCAACCTCGTGCAGACGCTGGAAAACAACCCGGCCTTCGTGCACGGCGGCCCGTTCGCCAACATCGCGCATGGCTGCAACTCGGTCATCGCCACCACAACGGCGCTCAAGCTTGCCGACTACGTGGTGACCGAAGCCGGCTTCGGTGCGGACCTCGGCGCCGAGAAGTTCTTCGACATCAAGTGCCGCAAGGCGGGTCTCAAGCCGGAAGCGGCCGTGATCGTCGCCACCGTGCGCGCCATGAAGATGAACGGCGGTGTCAAGAAGGACGATCTCGGCAACGAGAACGTCGAGGCCGTCAAGAAGGGTTGCGCCAACCTCGGCCGTCACATCGAGAACGTGAAGCAGTTCGGTGTGCCCGCGGTTGTCGCCATCAACCATTTCGTGACCGACACCGATGCCGAAGTGCAGGCGGTGAAGGATTACGTGAAGTCGCAAGGGTCCGAGGCGATCCTGTGCCAGCACTGGGCCAAGGGCTCGGAAGGCATTGAGGACCTCGCCAAGAAGGTCGTGGAGATCGTGGAGGGCAAGTCTGCCCAATTCTCACCGCTCTATGACGAGAACATGCCCTTGTTCGAGAAGATCGAGACGATTGCCAAGCGCATCTACCGCGCGGACGAGGTGGTCGCGGACAAGAAGATCCGTGACCAGCTGAAGCAGTGGGAAGCCGACGGTTACGGCAACCTGCCGGTCTGCATGGCCAAGACGCAGTACTCGTTCACGACCGACCCGAGCGTACGCGGTGCCCCGACGGGTCACTCGCTGCCGATCCGCGAAGTCCGCCTGTCTGCTGGCGCCGGCTTTGTCGTGGTCGTCTGCGGCGAGATCATGACGATGCCGGGCCTGCCAAGAAAACCATCTGCGGAGGAAATCCGCATTAACGACGACGGCCTCATTGACGGGCTGTTCTAAGTTCTAGGGAGCGAACGCGAAATGAAGACGATTATGGTGCCAGTGCGTGGCGACGGCCGGGGCGACAATGTCCTTGCGCATGCTGCAGTGCTCGCAAAGCGTTTCGATGCTCACATCGAAGTGACACACTGCCGCGCGCGCCCCGAAGACCTCGTGACCTACACGATGGCCATTCCCTCTTTCCTGCGCGAGCAGATCGAGCAGTCGGCCCAGAAACTCGCCGAGAGCGAGGAAACCGGCCTGATCGCCGAGCTCAAGACCCTGGCCGACAACCTCGGCCTGACCTTCTCGGAAGACCCGACCACCGCCGGTGGCACGGTGTCTTGGACCGAGGAGCAGGGCAAGCAGTCCGACGTCATCAAGCATCACGGCCGCCTCGCGGACCTGATCTGCGTCGCCCAGCCTGACCGTTCGCAGAACATCGGCTTCAATTCGCTGAAGTCCGCCCTGTTCCTGACCGGACGCCCGGTGCTGATGTGCCCGCAGACCGATGCCGTGAACCCCACGCTCGGCGACAGTGTCGCCCTCGCCTGGAACGGTTCGCTAGAAGCGTCCCGCGCGGTGATGGCGTCGATGGAAATCATCGAGAAGGCCTCGAAGGTCACGATCCTGCGCACCGGCAAGGGCGAGCCCCACGGTGCGACGGCGGAAGACCTCGTCGCCTATCTCGCAGCACGCGGTGTGACCGCGGTGATCGATAAGTTCGATCCCGAAAGCAGCGTCGGCGAGTCGCTGCTGTCACACGCGAAATCGAACGGTGCCGACCTTCTCATCATGGGCGCTTACGGCGACAGCCACGAGCGCGAGGTGATGTTCGGCGGAAATACGCAAACCGTGGTGGATTCGGCAAAAATGCCAGTCATTATGGTGCATTGATCGGGTGGCCATGCGAGTTTAGGCCTGTATGATCAAGAAATCGCAGGGATTGTCCCGAAAACCAAAAACCCGGGACAGGCGATAAACAACAAGAAGAGCCGCATCGAAAGCGGGCAAAGCCGACGCATAGTGCGTCAACACGAAAGTGGAGGAATAAATTAAATGAAGAAGCTTGCAACGATTCTGGCCGGTGTCGGCGCCCTGTCGCTTTCCGCGACGATGGCGGTCGACAGCGCAAAGGCCGAATGGACCCCCAAGAAGCCGGTCGAACTGATCATCATGGCCGGCAAGGGCGGCGGTGCTGACCAGATGGCCCGCCTCTGGCAGGGCATCATCCAGCAGAACGACCTTTCGCCGCGTCCGTTCATTCCGGTCAACAAGCCGGGCGGTTCGGGTGCCGAGGCTCTGCAGTACCTGGACAGCAAGGCCGGTGACAACCACGTCGTCATGGTCACGCTGAACAGCTACTACACCACGCCGATCATGCAGTCCGAGCTGAACATCGACATCACGAAGTTCACGCCGATCGCTCGTATGGCGCTCGACACGTTCCTCCTGTGGGTGCGTTCCGACAGCGGCATCGAAGACCTCGACAGCTATGTCGCGAAGGTCAAGGAGTCCGGCAAGGACTGGAAAGTCGGTGGCACGGGTTCGGGCCAGGAAGACTCCATCCTGACCGCGATGATGGAAGCCGAGTTCGGCTACGACGTCACCTACATCCCGTTCCCGGGTGGTGGCACGGTCGCCAAGAACCTGATCGGTGGTCACATCGACTCCACCGTCAACAACCCGTCTGAGCAGAGCGAATTCTACCGCGCTGGTCAGTCCAAGCCCCTCGTTCAGTTCAACGACGAGCGTTCCTCGGCATACCCGGATACCCCGACTGCCAAGGAACTGGGTCACGACATCGTCTACTACATGCAGCGTTCCATCAATGGTCCGGCTGACATGGACCCGGAAGCTGTCGCCTTCTACCGCGACCTCTTCAAGAAGGTCTTCGACTCGGAAGAGTGGCAGAAGTTCTGCAACGAGGACGGCATCGACTGCAACGAGTGGCTCGACGCTGACGGTCTGACCGAATTCCACAAGAACGGTCTGCAGCGTCACAAGAACCTGATCGAGCAGGTTGGCGCTTCCGCGATCACGGGCGAGTAATTTACTAGCCTGATATCGACAAAAACTTTGTCTGCGCGGGCGTTGTGCCCGCGCAGACTAAATAGAAACAAAAACAATCCATCGAAATTTCCGGCGGCCAGGGCCCCGCGCGGGTCAACGGGGAAGTTGCATCCGCCGCTTGCCCTGACGAGCCGCCAGACCTGCGAGCTGAGGTGACGTTATGACGACTAGAACAGCAGAGCTTGCGATGGCGATTTTCCTGCTTCTCGCCTCGATCGCTATTGCAATCAAATCCACCGAACTCAACATCGGCTGGATCCCGGGGCGTGGTCCCGGAGCGGGCATGTGGCCCTTCTATCTCGCCCTCGGCATGGCCCTGTCCTGCCTGTGGACCCTGTGGCGCTGGTATCGCCGCACCACACCGGAATCGCGCAGCGAAGAGCCGTTCCTGTCCAAAGAGACCATGCCCATCGTGGCGATCACCGTCGGCGCCCTGTTTGGGCTGCTGGTCGGCATCCACATCATCGGCATGTACCTGTCGATCGCCCTCTTCATGGTCTTCTATATCGGCTTTGTCGGCCGCCATTCCTGGCTGGTCACGGCAGCCTTCGCGATCGGCACGCCGATCTTCATGTTCTGCCTGTTCGAGTGGGCGCTGACGACGACTCTCCCCAAGGGGTTGGAGATGTTCGAGCCGTTCTACTACCCGCTCTACGACCTCATGTACTAGGTCGGGTGAACGAGCACACAGACAATCGAATTCGGGGTAGACAACTATGTTTAGTGAAATCCTAGTCCACCTGGCGGACGGTCTTGTGACCGCCTTCGAGCCACTCAACCTGATGATGATTTTCCTCGGGTGTCTGGCCGGCCTGTTCGTGGGCGCACTCCCGGGATTGGGCTCGGTCAACGGCGTCGCGATCCTGCTGCCTGTGACCTTCCTGGTTCCGCCGAACTCGGCGATCATCTTCCTCGCCGCGCTTTACTATGGCGCCATGTATGGCGGCGCCATCAGCTCGATCACCCTCGGCATTCCCGGCGCGTCAACCGCCGTTGCCACGGTGTTCGACGGCCGTCCGATGGCCCAGAAGGGTATGGCTGACCAGGCACTGATGGCAGCGGCCGTTGCGTCGTTCATCGGCGGCTCGGTCTCGATCATCCTGTTCACGCTCTTCGCGCCGCCGCTGGCCGAGTTCGCGCTGGCCTTCGGTCCGCCGGAAGAGTTCTCGCTGATGATCCTGGCCTTCGCGACCTTCGTCGGTCTGGGTGGTGACGACATTCCGAAGACGATCTTCTCGATCTTCATCGGCCTGCTGCTTGCCACCATCGGTCTCGACATCATTTCCGGTCGTCCGCGCCTGATCTTCTTCGATATCCCGGGCTTCCTGCACGGCATCAACTTCCTCGTGCTGGCCATCGGTATCTACGGCATCGGCGAGATGCTCTGGACGCTGGAAACCACGCAGGGCAAGGTCACCATCCATTCGGTGAAGACCTCGTGGAGCCGGTTCTGGGCCAACCTGAAGCTGCTGCCGACATATATCGGTGGCTCGATGCTGGGCTCGTTCCTCGGCTTCTTCGTCGGCACCCTGCCGGCAGCTGGTGCAACGCCTGCCTCGCTGATGTCCTACGGCCTGACGAAGACCTTCTCGAAAGACCCGTCTGCCTTCGGCAAGGGCCACCCGGCCGGCGTCGCGGCTCCGGAAGCGGCCAACAACTCCGCCTCCACCGGCTCAATGCTTCCGATGATCACGCTCGGCATTCCCGGCTCGCCCACCACGGCGGTCCTGCTTGGCGGCATGATCATCTGGGGTCTGCGCCCCGGCCCGCTGCTCTTCACCGAGCATCCGGACTTCGTGTGGGGCCTGATCGGCTCGATGTACATCGCCAACTTCGCGACCGTCGTGCTCAACCTCGCGCTGATCCCGGTCTTCGTGAAGGTTCTGGCCACGCCGTTCACCGTGCTGGCGCCTATCATCTTCGCGCTCTGCGTCGTCGGCGGTTTCGCCCCGACCCAGGACATGCACGATGTGTGGCTGATGTTCATCTTCGGTATATTCGGCTACCTGCTGCGCAAGCTGAACTACCCGGTGGCGCCGGCGGTGCTCGCCATCGTGCTCGGACCGCTTGCGGAATCGTCGCTGCGCCAGACGCTGATTGGCGGACAGGGCAGTCCGACCATCTTCCTGGAGCGTCCGATTGCACTGACCTGCTTCTTCTTCGCCTTCCTTCTGGTGATGTACCCTGTCTTCCAGGCCTTCACCCGCAAGAAGAAGCCGGCCGAGGAAGCCGCCTCCTAAGCCAGGACGGCCACCCAACAGACATGGCGCGCGCGGGGTTTGCCTCGCGCGCGCCAATCGCGTTTTGGCAACGCAAGACCTTTTCCCTTTGTGGAATATATCAAGCGACCTCTTTCGGTTTATGTAGAAGATAACGCCGGCGCCGACGCGCCGGTTCTTTTACATTTGCGACAGGTGGCAGCCATGAAGACAGGATACACGGGGCTTTTCATTCCCGGCCCGACCAACATTCCCGAGCGCGTCATGCAGGCAATGACCCTGCATCTGGAAGACATGCGGGCCCCGGATTTCGGCCAGTTCACCCTTGGTCTGCTGAATGACCTCAAGAAGGTGTTCAAGACCAAGACCGGCCAGCCGATGATCTTCCCGTCTTCGGGCACCGGTGGCTGGGAATCGGCTCTCACCAACACGCTCAATCCCGGTGACAAGGTGCTGTGCTCGGCCTTCGGCCAGTTCTCGCACCTGTGGGCCGACATGTGCGCCCGTCTCGGCTTCGAGGTTGTTCGCCTCGAGGTGGAATGGGGCAAGGGCGTCCCGGTCGAGGAATACGCGCGCGTCCTGTCGGAAGACAAGGATCACTCCATCAAGGCCGTGCTCGCCTGCCAGAACGAGACCGCAACGGGCGTGACCAGCGACATCGCCGGCGTCCGCAAGGCGCTCAATGATGCAGGCCACCCGGCTCTGCTCTTCGTCGATGGCGTATCTTCTGTCGGCTCCATCGACTTCCGCATGGACGAATGGGGCGTCGACGTCATCGTCTCCGGCTCCCAGAAGGGCTTCATGCTGCCCACGGGCCTCGGCATCATCTGTGCCAGCGAGAAGGCCTTCGAAGCGCACAAGAACTCCAAGTTCCCGCGCTGCTTCTTCTCGTGGGAGGACATGAAGAACTCCTACACCAACGGCTTCTTCCCCTACACGCCGGCCACCACGATCCTGCGCGGCCTGCGCGAGTCCCTCGACATGATCGAGGAAGAGGGCCTCGAGAACGTCTTCAAGCGCCACACGCACCTCGCCACCGGCGTGCGCAAGGCCGTGATCGACGGTTGGGGCCTGAAGCTCTGCGCACAGGGCCCGGAATGGTACTCCGACACGGTGTCGGCCATCGTCGTTCCCGAAGAGAATGACGCCGCCAAGGTCATCACCCGTGCCTACGAGCGCTACAACACCTCGCTCGGTTCCGGCCTCTCCAAGGTTGCCGGCAAGGTCTTCCGCATCGGCCACCTCGGCTGGCTGAACGAGATCATGGTGCTGCAGGCCGTTGCCGCTGCCGAAATGGCAATGAAGGACACCGGCATCAACATCGAGCTCGGCTCGGGCGTTGCCGCTGCACAGGCGCACTTCATCGGCTCGAACCAGGGCTGATTGCGCTGCTGCGAATTTCGCAGCAAACGAACCAGATCAGGAAGGCCGGGCCGCGCGAGCGATCCGGCCTTTCGCCTTTGCGAAGGAGCGCGTTTGCAACCTCGACATGTCGCACCGGGTGCAGACAGGACGGCTCGAACTTCCTATAACGCGGCCCCGCGGGCATGGCCCGCGAACCGGGTTTGAGGGGTTGTGCGATGGCCGACAGTATCCTGATCGTCGGAGCCGGGCAGGGCGGCAGCCAGCTTGCCGCGAGCCTGCGCCAGCTTGGCCACACCGGCGAGATCACCCTCATTGGGGACGAGCCGGGCCTGCCGTATCAGCGTCCGCCGCTGTCCAAGGCGTACCTCAAGGAGGGACGCGAGGACAGGCTGATGCTGAAGCCCGCCGCCTTCTACGAGACCGAGGCGATCGCGGTTCGCACCCCCCACCACGTGGCCAGCGTGGACGCAGCCGAACAGACCGCCACCCTCAAGGACGGTGAAACACTCGCCTACGACCACCTCGTGCTGGCGACAGGCGCGCGCAACCGCAAGCTTCCCATCGAAGGCATTGAGCTCGACGGCGTGGTCGAATTGCGCACCAAGGCCGATGCCGACGCCATCCGCGCGCGCATTGGCGATGTGCGTAAGGCGGTCGTCATTGGTGGCGGCTTCATCGGCCTGGAATTTGCAGCTGTTGCGACCGCCATGGGCGTCGACGTGACGGTGCTGGAGGCTGCGAGCCGGGTGATGTCGCGTGTGTGTTCGCCGCCTACCTCCGACTACTTCCACGACTTCCACGCGGGCACCGGCACGAAGATCGTCTTCGGCGCCACGGCGACCCGTATTCTGGGCGATGACCATGTAACCGGCGTGGAGACGGCGGACGGCTCAACGCTCGATTGCGACCTCGTGCTGGTCGCCGCGGGCGTGCAGCCGAACGTGGAACTTGCAGCAGAGGTGGGGCTGGATGTCGACAATGGTATCAGCGTCGATGCGCAACTGCTGACCTCGAACCCGGCCTTCTCGGCGCTGGGTGATTGCGCCAGCTTCGTGCACCCGCTGGCCGGTCGCCGCGTGCGGCTTGAATCGGTCCAGAATGCCATTGACCAGGCCAAGTGCATTGCCGCCCGCCTGACCGGAAACCCGCACGACTACGCTGACCTGCCGTGGTTCTGGTCGGACCAGGGCGACCGCAAGCTGCAGATCGCGGGTCTCGCGGACAAGGCCGATGACCACGTCGCGCTGCCGGGCGAAGACGGCAGCCTCGTTGTCCATTGCTTCGAGAACGACCGGCTCGTCGGCGTGGAGACGGTGAATGCGCCCGCAGCCCACATGATGGCGCGCAAGCTGCTTGGCAGCGGCACGGAGTTGTCGCGATCCGATCTCGCGGCCGTGGAGTTCAACCTGCGCGCCCTGCGCGGGCGCTGAGCGGCGGCCTGTGGCCGCTCAGGCCTTGAGCTTGTAGCCGGTGTGGAACATCCACCACACGATCGACAGGCAGACCAGCAGGAACACCGAGATCATCGCGATGGAGAGCGAGATCGGCACGTCGGAGATCTCATAGAAGCTCCAGCGGAACCCGCTGATGAGATAGAGCACCGGGTTGAGCAGCGTCACCTTCTGCCAGAACTCCGGCAGCATCTCGATGGAGTAGAAACTCCCGCCGAGGAACACCAGCGGCGTGATGACCAGCAGCGGCACGATCTGCAGCTTCTCGAATCCGTCCGCCCAGATGCCGATGATGAAGCCCAGCAGGCTGAACGTGACCGCCGTCAGCACGAGGAACAGCACCATGGCGGCCGGATGCGCGATGCGCAGGTCCACGAAGAAGGCGGCCGTGATGAGGATGACCGTGCCGATGATGACCGACTTCGTCGCCGCCGCGCCGACATAGGCGATGACGACTTCCAGATACGAGATCGGCGCGGAGAGGATCTCGTAGATCGTGCCCGTAAACTTCGGGAAGTAGATGCCGAAGGACGCGTTGGAGACGCTCTGCGTCAGCAGCGACAGCATGAGCAGCCCGGGCACGAGGAACGCGCCGTAGGAGACGCCTCCGACGTCTGAAATGCGCGACCCGATGGCCGAGCCGAAGACCACGAAATAGAGCACCGTGGAAATGACGGGCGAGACGAGGCTCTGGAACAGGGTGCGGCCCCAGCGCGCCATCTCGAAGCGGTAGATTGCCCAGACGCCGTAGATGTTCATGCCGCGTCCTCCACGAGCGAAACGAAGATGTCTTCAAGCGAGCTCTGCGAGGTATCGAGGTCGCGGAACGAGATGCCCTCAGCCGCCAGCGTGCTCAGCAGCTTGGTGACGCCGGTGCGCTTGGCGGTCGTGTTGTAGGTGTAGATCAGCCGCTCCCCGTCTTCCGACAATTCGATGGCGTCCGATTGCAGTGCTTTCGGCAGCGCCGTCAACGGCTCGCTCAGGTGCAGGATCACCTGCTTCTTGCCGAGCTTGCTCATCAGGTCGGCCTTCTTCTCCACCACGATGATCTGGCCGTCATTGATGACGCCGACCCGGTCGGCCATCTCCTCGGCTTCCTCGATGTAGTGGGTGGTCAGGATGACGGTGACGCCGCTCTGGCGCAATTCATGGACGGTCTGCCACATGTCCTTGCGCAGCGACACGTCGACGCCGGCGGTCGGCTCGTCGAGAAACAGGATCTCCGGCTCGTGCGCCAGCGCCTTGCCGATCAGCACCCGCCGCTTCATGCCGCCGGAAAGCTGCATGATCTTGCTGTCCTTCTTGTCCCACAGCGACAGCGTCCTCAGCACCTTCTCGATGTGGGCAGGGTTCGGCGGCAGCCCGAACAGCCCGCGCGAGAAGGAGAGAGTCGCCCACACGGTCTCGAAGGCGTCGGTTGTCAGTTCCTGCGGCACAAGCCCGATCATCGAGCGCGTCTTGCGGTAGTCCTTCACCGTGTCGTGGCCGGCCACCGTGACGGTGCCGGACGTGGCATTGACGATCCCGCAGATGAGCGAGATGAGCGTCGTCTTGCCGGCGCCGTTGGGGCCAAGCAGGGCGAGGATTTCGCCTTTTTCGATCTCGAGATTGATGCCCTTCAGGGCCTCGAACCCGTTGTCGTAGACCTTGGTGACGTTGTCGATCTTTATGAGGGACGGCATGGAAGGAATTCGCTTTCAACTTGCAAGTGACACCCACATATGTCGGGCGCGGGTGAAAGGGAAGCCCGTCGAGGTAAGCAATTTGCGGTTGCAGACAAAAAAACCGCGCCGGTGTGACCCGGCGCGGCTCGTTCGTTTCAGGCGGGAATGGCCGTCAGGCCATCGACCACCGCTCCATCCAGCGCTCGCCGTCCATGTCCCAGTTCGACGCGAGGTTGTCGCCCGTGTTGACCTCGGGGCTTGTCGCGAAGACGTAGTTGGCGAACATCGGGATGATCGCGCCGCCGTCCTGGTTCAGCAGCACCTGCATCTCGTAGTACATCTCGCGGCGCTTCGCCTCGTCGAGCTCGGCACGCGCTGCGATCAGCAGTTCGTTGAAGCGCCCGTTGTTCCAGTTGGTGTCGTTCCAGGCAGCGCCCTGCGCGTAGGCAGTGGTGAACATGGCGTCTTCCACCGGACGGCCGCCCCAGTACACCGCGCAGAACGGGTGCTTGAGCCAGACGTCAGACCAGTAGCCGTCGTTCGGCATGCGCTTCACCTGCACGTCGATGCCGGTCGGTGCGGCCGATGCCTGGTAGAGCACGGCGGCGTCGACTGCGCCCGGGTAGGCGGCGTCGGCGGCTGCGAGTTCGACGGTCAGTTCGTCCATGCCGGCCTGCTTCAGGTAGTAGCGGGCCTTGTCCGGATCGTAGGAGGTCTGCTCCATCTCGGAGTTGTAGTAGCGCTGGCCGCGACCGATCGGGTGGTCGTTGCCCACCGAGCCGTAGCCGAACAGGATCTTCTCGACGAGCTCTTCGCGGTTGATTGCGTGCTTCAGCGCCAGGCGCACATTCTTGTCGCTGAATGGAGCGGCATTGGTGTGCATCGCGAAGGTGTAGTGCTGGTTTCCGGCGACCGAGGCGATCTTCAGATTCGGGTTGCGCGCCAGCAGCCCGATGGTCTTCAAGTCCAGCTTGTCGATGGCGTGCACGTCACCGGAGATGAGTGCCGTGGTGCGGGCGTTCAGGTCGACGACCGAGAGCATCTCGATGGTGTCGAACCAGCCGCGCTGCTGGTTCCAGTCGGCTTCGTTGCGCTCGAAGATGGCGCTGACGCCCGGCTCGAAATTGGTCATGCGGTACGGGCCGCAACCATCCATCGAGCGGAAATCGACGTCACCGTCCTTCGTCGGGAGAATGGCGATGTGATAGTCGGTGAAGGTGAACGGGAAGTCGGCATTGCCCGCTTCCAGCTCGAACACCACCGTGTCGCCTTCACCCTTGATGTTGGTGATCGCGGCAACCAGAGGCTTGGCCGCCGAGGTGGAGCCTTCGCCGCGGTGGTAGTTGATCGAGTTGATGACGTCTTCCGCGGTGACCGTCTTGCCGGAATGGAAGGTGACGCCGTTGCGCAGCTTGAAGCGCCACGTCTTGGCATCGTCCGAGGCTTCCCAGCTTTCCGCGACCTGCGGCTCGACGGAGCCGTCGGCGGCAACGCCGGTCAGGTAGCCGTGATAGCCGTAGGCCATCGCGATGGTGAAGCCGTTTTCATACGTGCCCGGATCGAGCGTGTCGGTCGTCTGGCCGTGGCCCTTCGCGACGCGCAGGTCGCCGCCGCGCTTGCGTTCCTGGGCTTTGGCCGAACCCGGAAATGCGCCGGCGCCGATCCCTGCGGCAAGCGCGCCGGTGGCAGCGCTGACCTGCATGAACCTGCGACGATCCATCCCGTGCGGGGTCTTGATGCGTGTTGTCATGTTTTGTCTTCCCTCTCTTTTTATCGTGGCGGCACTCTATGCCCAATCGGCGGGGCCGTCCAAACACGTGCGACATGGCGTGCCGCAGACGCGACAGGCGGGTCCTGGGGCCCGGCCTGCCGCGAATCCGACACTAGCCGCGATTTGAGACGTTCAGGTGATGGCGTCAGCCAAGAACCGACTTCACCGCGTCGGCTGCCGCCTCGACGATGCGAGAGCCTTCTTGCGGGCTCATGCAAAGCGGCGGCGCAAAGCCGAGGATGTCGCCCTGCGGCATGGCGCGCGCGATGACGTTGCGCTCCAGCAGGGCTGAGGCGACCGCAGGGCCGATCTTCCTGGAGGGATCGAACAGCTTGTGCGGGTCGCGGTCCTCGACGAATTCCACCGCCGCAAGCAAGCCTTCACCGCGCACATCGCCGACGTTTGCGTGCCCGCCGAGCGCCTCTGCGAGTTCCTTGCGGAACACGGCACCGGTGGACTTCGCGTTGTCGATCAGTCCGAGCTTGTCGATCAGGTTCAGGTTGGCGACGCCGGCTGCCGCGCAGATCGGATGGGCCGAATAGGTCCAGCCGTGGCCGATGGGGCCGAGATCGTCGGTTCCCTTTTCCAGCGCTTCCCACACCCGCTTGGAGACGATGGACCCCGAAAGCGGTGCATAGGCCGAGGTCAGGCCCTTGGCGATGGTGATGATGTCCGGCTCGATCCCGTAGAAGGTCGAGCCCCACATGTCGCCGAGGCGTCCGAAGCCGGTCACCACCTCGTCGGCGATCAGCAGGATGTCGTGCTTCTTCAGCACCGCCGAGATCGCCTGCCAGTAACCGGCGGGCGGCGGCACGATGCCGCCGGTGCCGAGCATCGGCTCTCCGATGAAGGCGGCGATGGTGTCGGCACCCTCGCGCATGATCAGCGTTTCCAGTTCGTCGGCACAGTGTGCGGAGAACTGTTCTTCGCTCATCGAGCGGTCTTCCCGGCGGAAATAGTAGGGCGCTTCGGTGTGCAGCACCTGCGACAGGGGCAGGTCGAACGCCTTGTGGAACAGTTCAAGCCCGGTCAGCGAACCGGTCATAAGACCGGAGCCGTGGTAGCCGCGCATCCGCGAGATGATCTTCTTCTTCTTCGGCCGGCCCAGCACGTTGTTCATGTACCAGACGAGCTTGATGTTGGTCTCGTTGGCATCCGATCCGCCAAGCCCGAAATAGACCTTCGACATGTGGTCCGGCGCGCGGTCGAGGATCATCTTCGCCAGCGTGATGGAGGCTTCCGTCCCGTGGCCCACATAGGAATGGTAATAGGCGAGTTCCTTCGCCTGCTCGGCGATGGCCTGCGCGATTTCCTGCCGCCCGTAGCCGACATTCACGCAGTACAGCCCGGCAAAGGCATCGAGCAGGCGGCGCCCGTCACGATCCTCGATGAAGACGCCTTCGCCGCCGCGCACGACGCGCGTCGGGGTTTCGCCGCGCGCATGCTGGGCCAGATGCGTGGAAGGGTGGAAGAAATTCTCCCGGTCCCAGGTTTCGAGTGAATCATTGTGGAGCATGTCAATTATCCTGTTCGTCCTGTGCCCAGTCGCGGCACACGTACTTCACTTCCGTAAAGGCTTCCATCCCCAGCCGGGCGCCTTCGCGGCCAATGCCCGACTGCTTGACCCCGCCGAACGGGATCGGCGCGCCGGTCACCTTCGTGCGGTTCACGGCAACCATGCCGAATTCCAGAGCCCGCGTGATCCGGTAGATCCGGCGCGGGTCGTTCGTGTGCAGATAGGCGACGAGGCCATAATCGGTGTCGTTGGCCCGGCCCACGACCTCGGCTTCGGTATCGAACGGCGTGAGTGCTGCGACCGGGCCGAAGGTTTCCTCGCGCATGATCTGTGCATCCGGCGGGCAATCGGCGAGCACAGTTGGCTGGAAGAACAGCGGACCCGCCTCGTGCCGCTTGCCGCCGGTCACGACGACCGCGCCGCGCGCGACCGCGTCCTTCACATGTTCTTCCTGCTTGGCGATGGCGGCCTCGTTCATTAGCGGGCCGATGTCGGGGTCATCGAGGCCGATGCCCACGGTGAGCGCTGCCGTGCGCTGCGCGAACTTCTCCACGAAGGCATCGTAGACCGGTCGCTCGATATAGAGCCGGTTGGCACCGAGGCAGTCCTGCCCGGAGGTGGCGAATTTCGCCTTGATGGCTTCGTCCACCGCGCTGTCGAGGTCCGCATCGGCAAAGACGATCAGCGGCGCGTGGCCGCCGAGTTCCAGCACCAGCTTCTTCATGGTCGCCGCGCTGGAGCGATAGAGCAGGCGGCCGACATCGGTCGAGCCGGTGAAGGAGAGTGCCCGCACGCGCTTGTCCTCGAGCCACGGTGTCGTCACCTCCTCCGGGTCGCCGGTGATGACGTTGAACACGCCGTCCGGCAGGCCGGCGCGCGCGGCGAGTTCAGCCAGCGCCAGCGCGGAGTAGGGCGTTTCGCCGGAGGGGTGGCACACGGTCGTGCAGCCGGCGGCAAGCGCCGCGGCGGCCTTTCGCGTCAGCATGGCGCTCGGGAAATTCCACGGCGTGATGAGCGCTGCGACGCCGACCGGCTCGCGCCAGATCTCGACCTCCGCATCCGGCAGGTGTGACGTAACGCTCTCGATGTTTGGACGCTTGGCCTCTTCCGCGTAGAACTCGACGAAGGACGCGCCGTACTCGATCTCGCCGAGGGATTCCGACAGCGGCTTGCCCTGTTCCAGCGTAATCATGCGGGCCAGCGCATTGCGGTTGGAAATGATGAGGTCGAACCAGCGCCGCAGCAGCACGCTGCGGTCCTGCGGCAGCATCCGCGACCACGCGGGAAACGCGTCCTGCGCGGCATCGACGGCGGCGCGGCTCTGCGCTGCCGACAGCTTGGCGACCTGCCCGAGAACCGACCCGTCCGCCGGGTTTGTAACCGTCAGCGTCGCGCCGCCATCGCCGGTCACCCAGCGCCCGCCGACATAGGCATCGCCGCGCACGAGGCCGGTCGGCTCAAGCTCGTCGAATATGCTGACGTTGTCTGGAACGTTGACGTTGGCGCTGATCTGGCTCGCCATGAACTGCCTGCCCTTCGATCGGAGGGATGAATCGCGCGCTTTTCGCGCGTATCGAGAGGCTAGGGGAAAATTGCTGGAATTTTGGGCCGAACCTGCTCGTCAGGGGAGATCAATCGTCTTTTCCGGTCGCATCTGATGGTGGATTCATCTGCGCGGCGCTCAAAAGCTCCAGTGGCGGCGGCGCGTCCTTCACCGACTTTGTCACCACGTAGCTGTAGTAGCGCGACAAGCCGATCTGCGCTTCAAGCAGCGTTTCCATCAGCAACTGGTAGGCGTCGAGATCGTGCACGACGACCTGAATCAGGTAGTCGAACCCGCCGCCGATGGCCCAGCAGCTTTGCACCTCGTCCTGTCCGGCAATCGCGCGCTCGAAACGCTGGAACTGCTCGGCGCGGTGGCCGTCCAGTTCCGCCAGCACGAAGACCGTGATGTTGGGGCCCAGCTTGCGCAGCGAGATGGTCGCCCGGTAGCCGGTGATGACGCCGGCCTTTTCCAGCCGCTTGAGCCGGTTCCAGCAGGGCGTCGGCGACAGGTTGATGCGCCGCGCCAGATCGGCCTTTGCGATGCGGCCTTCCCGCGACAGCACTTTCAGGATGGCGAGGTCGCGTTCATCGAGACCAATCATGTGGACGGCCCGCTTTCGCCTGGCGATGTCTCGACCACCGTCCCCGCGCCCGCCCGGTCTATTGCGGCCAGCGCGTGGGTGGCGATGGCCGTGTCCTGCGCGCCGGTGCCGGTCAGGTCGCAGATGGTGATGTCCTGCGCGCTGCGCCGCGCCTGTGCCTTGCCGAGAATGACGGCGCCAAGTTCGGCAGGGTTGCCGCCGGTCCATGTCCCGGCGGCCTTCGCCGAGCGCAGTTCGCCGAGCGCCGCGCACTGCCGCACGCTGTCGCAGATGTAACTATCCGCTTTCGCCAAAGCTGCCGGGTCGATCTCGTTCTTCGCGCCCTGGTCGGACCCAATCGCGGTGATGTGCAGGCCCGGATGCAGCCAGTCCGCCTTGATGACCGGCTCGCGCGCCGGGGTGGTGGTGATGACGAGTTGGCTCTCCGCCACGACGCGCGCAGGGTCGGCCTCGTAGCGGGCCTCGATGCCAAGCGTCGCGGCGATGTCGTTGGCGCAGGCTTCGCCCTTGTCCTCGTCGCGCGCCCACACAAGGACTTTGGAGAACGGCCGCACGAGATGGGCTGCCTCGATCTGCAGCCGCGCCTGCACGCCGGCACCGAACACGCCCGCCGTTTCGACGTTCGTCGGCGCCATCCAGCGCGCCGCGACTGCCCCGGCTGCCGCCGTGCGTACGTCGGTCAGGAATCCGTTGTCGAGGAACACCGCTTCCACCAGTCCCGTCTTGGCGGAAAACAGGATCATCAACCCGTTCAGGCTCGGCAGGCCAAGCTTGGGATTGTCGAAGAAGCCGGGGCTGACCTTCACCGCGAATCCGTCGATCCCCGGCACATAGGCGGTTTTCACATCGACCTCGCCATTGGCCTGCGGCAGTTCCATCGACATGATCGACGGCATCACCACGTTGCCTTCGCCCAGCGCCCGGAACGCGCTCTCGACCACGTCGATTGCCGCAATATCGAGCGCAACCGCGCCGCGTAGCTCGCTTTCGGTGACGATCCGGATCTGGTGGCTCATGCAAGGCTCCCCCGCTTGCGCTTTGCGTTTCTTTCGACCAGTACCGTGGATGAAAGCGTCCTTGCAAATGCAGGACGTCACCCGCGAACCGGGAAACAGGGGAGTGCGCCAGACATGATGCTCGAAGCCGACGCGATCACGCGTGCCGCGAGCCGCATTCGCGGTCACGTGACCCGCACGCCGCTTGTCGCCGCGACCGATCTGTCGCGCGAGGCGGGCCGCGAGGTGCGCCTCAAGGTCGAGACGCTTCAGCGCACCGGCTCGTTCAAGCTGCGCGGCGCAATGAACGCGGTGCTGTCCCTGTCTGGCGAGGATCGCGCGCGCGGCGTCATCACCGTGTCCAGTGGCAACCACGGGCCGGCGCTCGCCGCTGCCGCCCAGGCAGTCGGCGCGCGATGCACTGTCTGCCTGTCGGAGATGGCACCGAAGAACAAGGTCGAGAACGTCCACCGCTTCGGCGGCAAGACCCACGTCGCGGGCCGCGACTTCGACTGGGCCGCGAAGGAGGCCGTGCGGCTGGCGGATGAGACCGGCGCGGTGATGATCCCGCCGTTCGACCACCCGGACGTGCTCGCAGGTGCCGGCACCATCGGCGCGGAGATCATGGAGGACTGGGCCGAGGTCGACACCGTCATCGCGCCGCTGTCCGGCGGCGGGCTTCTCGGCGGTGTCGCCATTGCCGTGAAGGCGGCAAAACCCAACGCCCGCGTCATCGGGGTCAGCATGGAGCGTGGCGCATCCATGTACGAGAGCCTCAAGGCCGGCAAGCCGGTCGACGTGCCGGAAGAGGACTCGCTCGCCGATGCGCTCGGCGGCAGCATCGGCTTGGACAACAACTGGACGTTCGAGCCGGTCCGCGACCTTGTTGACGATGCGATCCTCGTGCCGGAAGGATCGATCGCGCAGGCCATGCGCCGGCTCTTCACCGATCAGGGGCTTGCGGTAGAAGGGGCGGGGGCCGTCGGCGTCGCCGCACTTCTCGAAGGCCACCTGCCGAAGGGCGCGAAGAACGTCGCCATTGTCATCTCGGGCCGCAACGTCTCGCGCGAGCAGCTGCTGGGCGTGCTGAACGACGAGCGTGTTTGATTGTCTCGCGGCTGAACTATCGCTCGTCGCCGTGCCAGGTGTCCGGATCCGTGATCGAGAGTTCGAACCCGTGTTCGCGCGAGAGCAAACTCAGGATGTGAAAAAGTCGGTCCCTGTCGCGCCAGTTCATCACAGGCAGGAGAAACCACGTCGAAGAACCCTGTTCATGATGGATCGTCAATCTTATTCCAGAGACCCTGCCGAAACTTCCAGGGGCCCCGCTGAAACCGG
Organism: Tepidamorphus sp. 3E244; assembly: GCF_046159835.1. NCBI lineage: Bacteria > Pseudomonadati > Pseudomonadota > Alphaproteobacteria > Hyphomicrobiales > Tepidamorphaceae > Tepidamorphus > Tepidamorphus sp. 3E244. Next base: position 754,556 of record NZ_JBJXCY010000001.1, read on the forward strand.
AGAATTGCTGGGTGATCCGCGAAACGTCCGACCACTTCACGTAAAATGTGTGCCGCCAGCTTGGAAAAACGATGCCCACACTGTCGATGGCCAACCATGGATTTCGACGTGCGTATTCTCTGGTGAGGTAAGTAAACGCGAGGCAAGCGACGAGGATTCCCGCGCCCATGAGCAATGCGATGGGCGTGCCTCGCAATCCGAACAGCGTGAAGAATGCGGCGACTGCCAGCGAACCGTAGACGATGTGCCTCGTCGGCGTATCCGCAAGGCGACCAGGGATCACCGCAATGCGCCGTTCCCGGTCGAAAGTCGGCCTGGTTACGATCGCCGCCATCGTTGTCCTCGAAGCTGATTCTATCCGTTTCGTCGGGCGTACTTGTACGCGTCCCTTGGCCAAGGCGTCACGAGCGTGTAATCCGCACGCCATGAGTTCCTACATGCCATATCGCTTCTCCGTCGCGCCGATGATGGATTGGACGGACCGGCATTGCCGGATGTTCCACCGCGTCCTGTCGCGCCATGCGCTGCTCTACACCGAGATGGTGACGGCCGACGCCGTCATTCACGGCGACCGCGAGCGCCTGCTCGGGTTTTCGGATGCCGAGCATCCGGTCGCGCTTCAGCTTGGCGGCAGCGAGCATGAGAAGCTCGCCGAGGCAGCCCGCATCGGCGAAGCCTTCGGCTATGACGAGGTCAACCTGAACTGTGGCTGCCCGTCCGATCGGGTCCAGTCCGGCCGGTTCGGGGCCTGCCTGATGGCCGAGCCGGAGCTGGTCGCGCGCGGGGTCGAGGCGATGAAGCGCAGCGTCGATGTGCCGGTCACCGTGAAGTGCCGGATCGGGATCGACGACCAGGACAGCGAAGCCGCACTGGCCGCCTTCGCGCAGGCGGTGGTGGCGGCGGGGGCTGACGTTCTCATCGTCCATGCCCGCAAGGCGTGGCTACAGGGCCTGAGCCCGCGTGAGAACCGAGACGTGCCGCCGCTCGACTATGACCGGGTCTATCGCCTCAAGCAGGCGATGCCGGATACGCCCATCGTCATGAATGGTGGCATCGCCGATTTCGATGAGGCCGAGGCGCATCTCAACCATGTCGACGGGGTCATGCTCGGGCGCGCCGCCTACCAGAATCCGTGGCTTCTGGCGCAGGTTGACAGTCGCGTCTTCGGGCAGGAACCGGCCGTCGCATCACGGGCTGAGGCGGTCGACGCCATGCGCAACTACGTCGCCGGCCAGCTCGCTGCGGGGCAGAAGCTGAACCGCATCGTGCGGCACATGATCGGGCTTTATCAGGGTGTGCCGGGCGCGCGCGCCTTCCGCCGGATCCTGACGGTGGATTCGCTGAAGGACGGTGCCGATCTGGAAGTGCTGGACTCAGCGCTGGCAGCCGTCGAGGGGCGCGTCGCATCGGCTGCCTGAGGCGCGAAGTCACGCGTTCCGGGCAACGTGAAGCCGTTGAATCTTCACTCGAACATGAACAGCTTGAATCACTTTCTTGCGCGAGAAACGGAATCGGGATCAAGCACTTGAGCGGGAAACGTGAATCGGAATCGATTCAAGTTGATTCAGATCGTGGGCGACCTGAATCGATTTCTCGGTCCTTGAATCGGATTCTCTGCTTGAAGCTGCGGGCAGTCTTGCCCTCAGGCTTCGTCACCCACCGCGACGTGCGCGGCGTAGCTTCCATAGCCGAACGTGTCGATGCCCTCGGAGGCATCCTTGCGGCTGGCGATCCAGGCGACCAGCACGGTAGAAAGGGCGAGTGCGAGACCGAAGATCTCGACGGCACCGATATCGAAATCGGCGCCAAGGGTTGCAAGCGACATGGTGTCAAACTCCGTACGCGACAGTTGTCACTGACGACAATTGTCTCAGTTTGAGTGACCATGCTTTAGGAAGTCTGAATGCCGAAAATGTGGCAGCGCTCAGTCGCCGCCGCCACCACTTTCACCTCCGCCATCGCCGCCACCGAAGTCCGCGCTGATGAACGCACCACCGCCATTGCTGGTGTCTCCGTGTGCGGAGCCGTGTCCGCCGAAGCGATAGAGCAGGTAGGCGACCAGCAGGAAGATCGCGGCATAGTATCCGAACACGCCGATGCCGAACTGGTCCTTCAGGAATTCGAAAATCATGGAAACTGCCCCGCTGCTTGCCGTTGCGTCACCATAACTCCAAAACGTGGGCCAAACGTGAATCCTCCCCGCCAATCTGCAGCGGCTGTTCGATTTCCCGCTGCGACTTTCGGCCAAGTGCGCTTGGGTTGCATTCTGGCGGCCTTCGTCGGGAACCGGTGAAGCGCATCGGACGTTCTTGAGTCCACCGGCACGCGCGAGATGCCGGACCACAGAAACACCACTCCGAGTCCCCCGAAGGAGAACACCCGATGAAAACGCTTGCCGATGCTTTCGAACACACCCTCAAGGACATCTATTACGCCGAGAACGCGATCACCAAGGCACTGCCGAAGGTGATCAAGAAGGTCTCCCACAAGCAGCTCAAGGAAGGGCTGAAGGAGCATCTCGAAGAGACCAAGGACCAGATCAAGAAGCTGGACGAGGTCTTCAAGTCGCTGGGCAAGAAGCCCTCCGGCGAGAAGTGCGATGCCATCGAAGGTCTCATCAAGGAGACCGATAGCGTCTTGGAAGAGGCCGAGGGCGACGAGGCCCTGCACGCCGCCGTCATCGGCTGCTGCCAGGCCATCGAGCACTACGAGATTGCCCGCTACGGCACCCTGCGCGAGTGGGCCGACGTGCTCGGCAAGAACAAGGCGCATGACCTGCTGACCGAGATTCTCGATCAGGAGAAGGCCGCCAACTCCAAGCTGACGCACATGGCCGTGTCGTCGGTCAACGAGGCCGCGTAACGATCAGGCTTGGCGCCGGTCCCGGTCACGGGATCGGCGCCGACCGTTCAGATCTTCTGGTTGTACTCGCCAACTTCGGACTGCTGCGACAGGAACCCGTCGATCTCGGCGAAGATCGCCCGCATGGCTTCTTCCGAGGTCGGGCTTTCCACCACCACGACCAATTCCGGCTTGTTGGAAGAAGCGCGCACCAGCCCCCAGGTGCCGTCTTCCAGCACCACGCGGATGCCGTTGACGGTCACCACGTCCATCACCTTCTGGCCGGCGAGCGAGCCGCCATCTGCGTGAACCTTCGAGAAGTGGTCCACGGCGCGCTTGACCACCTCGTACTTGATCTCGTCGGCGCAGTACGGGCTCATGGTCGGTGACGACCACGTCTGCGGCAGGTCGCGCTTCAGGTCGGCCATGGTCATGTCCGGCGCGCGGTCCATCATCTCCAGGATCGCGATGGCCGAGACGAGGCCGTCGTCGTAGCCGCGCCCGACCGGCGGATTGAAGAAGTAGTGGCCGGACTTCTCGAAGCCGGCCAGCGCGCCGATCTCCGTTACGCGCCGCTTCATGTGGCTGTGGCCGGTCATCCAGTAATCGGTCTTCGCGCCGTTCTCGTTCAGGACCGGGTCGGTCATGAACAGCCCGGTCGACTTCACGTCGGCGACGAACTGAGCGTCCTTGTGCAGGGCCGACAGGTCGCGGGCGATCATCACGCCGACCTTGTCGGCGAAGATTTCCTCGCCCTCGTTGTCGACGACGCCGCAGCGGTCACCGTCGCCGTCGAAGCCGAGGCCGATTTCTGCCCCGTTCTCCTTCACCGCTTCTGCCAGCGCGTGGAGCATCTCCATGTCTTCCGGGTTCGGGTTGTAGCGCGGGAAGGAATGGTCCAGCTCGCAGTCCAGTTCGATGACGTCCGCGCCAAGCCGCTTGAGAACCTCCGGCGCGAAGGCGCCCGCCGTGCCGTTGCCGCAGGCCGCGAGGACCTTGATCGGGCGTTTCAGCTTCCGCCCTTCCAGCAGGTCGGCCATGTATTTCTGCGCGAAGCCTTCAACGACCTCCAGGCTGCCGCCGCCGGGCATGTCGAAGGCGGCATCCAGCACGATCTCCTTCAGCCGGCCCATCTCCTTCGGCCCGAAGGTCAGCGGCCGGTCGGCGCCCATCTTGATGCCCGTCCAGCCGTTGTCATTGTGGCTGGCGGTGACCATCGCGACGGCAGGAACATCCAGCGCGAACTGCGCGTAATAGGCCATCGGCGTGGTGGCGAGGCCAAGGTCCAACACCTTGCAGCCGCCGCCCATCAGCCCGGTGACGAGCGCCATCTTGATGGAGTTGGAATAGGAGCGGTAATCGTGCGCCACGACGATCTCGCGCGGCTTGCCAAGCTCGCTCAGCAGGGTCGCGATGCCGAGGCCAACCGCCTGCGCGCCCATGAGGTTGAGTTCCTCGCCGAACAGCCAGCGCGCATCGTACTCACGAAAGCCGGTCGGCTTGACCAGCGGCAGGCGTTCGAAGTCGGCGGTATTGGCTTTGAGGTCGGCGCGGGGCTTGGGAAAGGACATGGTGCGTTTTCTGAGGTTCCGTTGAGGGTCGCGACAAGGCGGGGCGGGATCTCAAGGTGAGATAGTGCCTCGTTTTGGCTAGACCATCCACGGAAAGAAGGAAAGCCGCGCTTTTAGCGCTGCGGCAGGATCGTCGCGGAAACCAAACGCACGATTATTGGACGCGATTACTGGACCAGCGTCAGCTCGTCGCCCTTCAATTCAAACCGCTTCAGCGCGCCGATGAAGCTCATGCCGAGGAGGTTGACGTTCATCGCGCCCTTCTGCGCCACGATGGCGCGCACGTTGCGCACGCGGATCGAGCCGATGCGAATGTCCTTCAGCATGACCGGCGCTGCGGTGGTTTCACCGTTGGCGGTGCGCATGCGGATCGTGAATTCCTTCTTTCGCGGGCGGATGCCGATGCGAGCTGCGTCCTCGTGGTTCAGCACCACGGACGTTGCGCCGGTATCGGCCATCATGTGCAGCCGCCGACCGTTGATGATGCCTTCAACCTGGAAATGCCCGCTGCGGTCGGCCTCCAGTGTCAGCGAACGATAGCCGCTGGACACGACGCGCGCGCTGGCGGCTTTCTCCTGCGAATGTGCCTGGAGAATGCGTTCAACCTGGGGTGCGGCCAGTGTGGCTGCCCCAACAGCAATGGCCGTCGCGGTGAGTAACTTGAACAATCGACTCTCCCGCACTCGCGCTTCAATGCTGCCGATCTGAAACCGGCGATTTCCGCAACCCTCTCATGCGCGGGTTAAGACCGCGCACCGGAAATCGGCTGATTCCTGCGGGATCTATCAAGTTTTCATTCACTTTTTCCTGTCGGGAACAGGTCGGGCGGCGCAGCGGTTTGCCCCGCCGGGAATATCGTGCATAAGGTTCGCCACCGCGTGTTGGTGCGGACTCGCCGCTGCGCCTCGGGGGATGGACGGCGGCGAAACGGGGAGAGCAGCACATGTGCTGGAGCGGCGAAGCATCCTTGACGCTGGCGGCAGCCGGCATGGCCACGACCGCCTATGTGGCGTGGAAAAAGGAGAGCCCGCTTCTCTACCTTCCACTCGGCTATTTCTCGCTGATGGAACTGCTGCAGGGCTATACCTATACGGTCATCGACCAGTGCGGCCTGCCGTCCAACCAGATCGCGACGCTGCTGGGCTACCTGCACATATGCTTCCAGCCATTTTTCGCGAACATGATCGCGCTCTATTTCATCCCCGAGGATGTGCGCAAACGCGTGCAGGTCTTTGCCTATTCGATCGCCGGCTTCTCCGCAGTCTTCATGCTGATCCAGCTGTTTCCGTTCGACTGGGCCGGTGTCTGTCGTCTCGGGCGCCCGCTGTGCGCGCGTGAACTCTGCTCGGTCTCGGGCAACTGGCACATTGCGTGGAACATCCCGGTCAACGACATCGGCGAGTCTGATATCTGGCCGCTCAGCAACGGCTACTGGACCTACATGCTGGCCGTGTTCTGGATCCCCATGATCTACGGCTCGTGGCGGCTCAACCTGTTCCACTACCTGTTGGGACCATTTCTCGCCTCGCTATTGACCGATAATCCGAACGAAGTGCCGGCAATCTGGTGCCTGTTGTCGATCGGCATCCTCATGGTCGTTGTCAAATCTCCGCTGCGAAAACACATGCATGTGAAGAATTATTTTCTCTGGCCTCTGATAATGGCGGGAAACAAGGGAAAATCACGCGATCCTTCCCCCGAACCGGCAGAATGACGGAACCCCATTAATTTCCCTGCAAGCTGGATTTGTTACGCACAGTAACCAAAGACAGCAACGCAGGGTTGGCCGCACGTGCCCAAGCTCACTTACACCCAGGTTTCCCTCGAGGACCCGGAAGACATCCGGCCGTGCGAGGTGCGGGACCTGTTCGACCACTGGTACCTGGCCGGGCGCATCGATGCGGCCCCAAAGCGCAATGAGCTGGAGTTGTCGATCCTTCGGCCGCTGATGGAAAATCTCGCGCTGGTGCAAGTCAGCGTGAACCCGCCGGACGTGAGATACCACATCGTGGGCGAAGGCCTTCAGCGGTTGCTTGGCGTCGACCCGACGGGCCAGCGCCCCCACGACATCTTTCTGCCCAAGATCGCCGACGATGTCTGCAGCGCGATCCTCAAGTCGTTTGTCGTCGGCCAGCCGTCCTACGAACAGTGCAGCTTCACCATCTTCGGTGCCGATATCGGATACCGCCGGATGCTGCTGCCGCTGGCGAAGGAAGGCGTCGATACCGGCTACGTCATCATCTGCGCGCACCCCAACCAGAAGTGGCTGCAGAGCGCGCGCGACTGGCAGTTGCGCATCCTCGCCGCTTCGCAAGGCCTGTCCAGCATGACGGAAAGCGCCTGGGAAGAATGGAGCGAGGAAATGAAGGCGTCCGAGGAAATCGCGCTGGTCTGACCAGTGCGCGTGTTCGGGTCAGCGCAGGGCTGCCAGCGCCACCACTGCAAGCATTGAAAGTGCCATGGCGATGTTGATCGCCCGCTGCGTGCCGGGCGCAAGGTCGAGGCGTTTCAGCGTCACGCCGGCATAGAGCCAGGCGAAGTGGATAGGGATCCACAGCGCGTTCATCAGCAACAATTTCACCAGCGTCTCGGCCATGACGCTTTCCGGCCAGAACCGGAAGCCGGTGAACAACGTGGTATTCACCGCGTAGCATTTCGGATTGATGGCCTGCAGCATCAGGCCATTGATGAATCCCGGTGCCTTGTCCGCCTCGATGAAGGCGATCTTCGATCCCGAGAACGCGATCTTCGCCGCAAGGTAGAGAAGGTAGGTGATGGAGGCGAAGAGCAGCACGGTACGGATCGTCGGCTCCGCCAGGACGATGGCCGCAACCCCGCTGACAACTGCCAGCGCCACCGCGCTGTTGCCCACGCCAAGCCCCGCAAGATAGGCAAAGCCGGGCCGAAAACCGAACGCCGAGCCGACGCCTGCAATCGACAGGACGCCGGGTCCGGGCGTGATGATCAGCAGGAAGACGGCAGCGACAAACGCGAACATGGCAGCCCTGGTTGGAGCATGGATCAGCTCAACCGATAACCTTCACGGAGCGTGCGCGATAGGGGTCGCTGCGCATGTGCGGCTTGATTGTGCGATGATCGACGCTCAAGCGCTGGCGAGCGCGACCTCGATCGACCCGCGCAGGACCTCGCCTTCAGTCACGGCCATGTTGAGCGTCTGCGCCCGGCGCTCGACGGAATTGGCGTCATCGAAGATCACGTCGCCGCGCTGGCGAATATCCTCGAACGGCTTCTGGCTCGCAGCGTAGGCCGCATCGCGGGTGTAGACCGCCTCGTTGATCGCATCGGGAAACGCAAACTGGGAGGCCAGCAGCCGGTCCTGGTAGGACGTTGCCTGCTCGGCGCTCGGATACACCTCGAAATGCACGTGGGGCGCGCGGCCGGGGTAGCAGCCGGGATAGATCGTCGTGAACCTGACGATGCCGTTCTCGTCGGTCACGCCGGCTGCGCGCAGATAATTCTCGCTCTCGATGTTGTAGATCGAATACTGGCCATCCGCCGTACAGTGCCACGCATAGACGAGGTTGCCCGCAAGCGGCGAGCAGCCGTTGCTGGCATCCGTCACCTTCATTTCCAGTTCAAGCTGGCGACCGTCCGCCACGCCGGTCATCTCGCCGAAGCTCTTGCGCATGTCGCGCCGGATCAGCCCGCTGTCGAGCAGCACGTTGGCCATGGTGCCATGGGCATTGTTGCTGCCGTCTGCCGGGAAGGGACCGCGCGTTTCCGTCGGCATCACGGTGCAGGCCTTGGCCATGGCGGGTGTGCCGCCCTTCAGGCCGAAAGAGGCTGCTGCAACGCCGGTGCCGCCGGCAAGCATCGCGACCAACCACCGCCGGTTGATCATCTTGCGCATGTCTTCCTGAAGGTGGGTGGTCGGCTCGTCGTGGCGGTGTTCGGACATGCGTACTCCTTGCGCGGTTTTCGGCACTGCAAAAGCGGGGGTCGAAAACTTGAACGCACGAGACTCCGAAAAATTACGGCCCGGTTCAAAAATATTTCAGGGAGAGAGAGTCAGGTCGTCGCCGCGCACGGCGTAGCCGGAAAGCTCGCCGAGGAAGCTCATGCCGAGCACTCCGTCGGACAGCGCCCCGCTCGGTGCCACGAAGGCCTTGACGTTGTTGACGGTCAGGCCCTCGATCTGGACCGCGTTCAACGTCGTTCCGGCCATCATCACCTCGCCGTTGGCGGTGCGCACCGGGATGACATAGCTGAGTGAGGACAGGTCAATGCCGGCGGCTTCGGCCTCAGGCGGCGTCAGCGAGACGCGGCTTGCGCCGGTGTCCACCAGCAGGTCGAGCGGCGTGCCGTTGACGAGCGTGCGGGCATGGAAATGCCCGTCGATGCCGCGCCGCAGGATCACGTCTTCGCCCGACACCACAGGTCGAGACGGGTTCAGTTCGCCGGCGATGCGCGACCAGATCGGGCGAAGCTCGTCGCGGTAGGCGTAGCCCCCGACCAGCAGCAGCGCGAGCCCGACCCAGATGATGATGTTGCGCAGGTCGTTGCGCATGTTGCCGCTGAAGGCCGCACCGCCAACGAACACGAGGATCGCGACCAGGGCGATGATGCGCGCGAACTGGTCGTTGGTCACGCCGCCGATCAGCCCGGTGACGTCGCCCAGCACAAGAATGGCGATGCCGCCGATGATGACGACAATCGCGATAATGGATGTCGCGCGCACTACGCCTTGCCCTTCAGGCGGTCCGGCAGCACCGCCATGATGTCGGCACGCTGCTGCGGCGTGAACTGAACCCAGCCCGCGATCTCGTCCATCGTGCGCCCGCAGCCCCGGCACAGCCTGCGTTCGGGATCGATGCGGCAGATGTCGATGCACGGTGTCTCGATCTTCTCGGCCCGTTTCGCTCTGCCCGGCTGGTTCTGGAAGGCGGTCATGCCACGCTCGTCGGTTTCAAAGGGAGGTTGGTGCGATCCTGCGCCACCGGCAGCTATCGCAGCATCGCCACTGCGGCAAGAAATGCGAGCGTCGCGACCTGTTGCGTCGCGCCGGCCGCATCGCCGGTCTGCCCGCGATACATTCGTGCGGCGAACCGCACCATCAGGAAGGCAGCGAGATAGACTGCCGCGAAGGCCGCCAGCCCGGTGCCGAACCCGATGGTCGTGGCAACACAGAGCGCCGTGACGAGCCCTGCAACGAGGGCGGCATGGAAGAAACCGTCGCCGGTCGGCTTGCCCGCCGAAATCGCGGCGCCTTCCGAACGCGCAGGCGGCAGCGAATAGCCCATGGCGAGCGAGCCCGCGCGCGAGGTCGTTTCAGCCGCGATCAGCACAAGGCATGCCGCAAGCAGGCCGTGCGCTTCGAATATGGATGCAAGAAGGCCCGCGCGCAGCAGCAGCGACAGGATCAGCGCGCAGGCACCGAATGTGCCGATCCGGCTGTCGCGCATCACCTCCAGCCGGTCCTGCACCGTGTAGGCGCCCAGGCTGTCGGCGGTGTCGGCCAGCCCGTCCTCGTGGAATGCGCCGGTGGTGACGATCATCGCTGCCAGCGACACCCCGGCGGCAACGATGGGAGACAGGTTCGCCCAGACGCAAAACGCGAATATGCAAGCCCCGATGACGCCGACCACGGCACCGGCGATGGGTGTGGCCCAGGCCATGCGGGCGAAATCCGGCGCACCGTGGTTTTCCGCGCGCCGCCCGAACAGCGGCAGCCGGGTGTAGAAGCGCAGCGCCGCGGCGATGTCGTTCAGCCCGCGCCGCCATGTTGCTTCCGGTCCGAACTCGGAAAAGTCGAGCGGATCGGGTCTGTCGTCGGACTTGTTACGCATTGTCGCCTGCTCGCGCGTTGCACTGCACCCTTCTTCGATATAGGCCACCGTGTCCCGCTGTGAAAGGGACGTGGCACGGCCGCCCGGAGGTCCCGCGATGAATGAGCAAGCCGATCCGTTCGACGATATCCGCACCCTGCTGGAACGCATGCCGGGGCCGGACACCGATGCCGGGGACGCAGCGCGCGCGCGTGAAACGCAACTGGTGAAGCCCGCCGGCTCACTCGGCCGGCTGGAAGAGATCGCCACCTGGGTCGCCACATGGCAGGGCAGGGGAACACCTGCCATCACGCGGCCCGTCGTTGCCATCTTCGCGGGCAGCCACGGCGTCGCCGAGCGCGGCGTCTCGGCCTATCCGGCGTCCGTCAACCGACAGATGGTGGAGACGTTCGCGGCAGGTGGCGCGGCCATCAACCAGATCTGCGCCAATGGCGATCTCGGCCTGAAGGTCTTCGAACTCGCGCTCGACATGCCTTGCGGCGACATCACCGCCGAACCGGCGCTCGCCGAGGCCGACTGCGCGGCAACCATCGCCTACGGGATGGAGGCCGTGGCCGGTGGGTCCGACCTGCTGTGCCTGGGCGAAATGGGTATCGGCAACACCACGGCTGCCGCCGCTCTTTGCGCCGGGCTGTTTGGCGGCTCCGGGGCTGATTGGGCAGGCTCCGGCACCGGCGTCGATGATGCCGGCTATGCCCGAAAGGTCGAGGCGGTGGACCAGGCGCTCGCCTGCCATGCCGGTGAACTCGACGACCCGCTGCATGCGCTGCGCCGTCTGGGGGGAAGGGAATTCTCGGCGATCTGCGGCGCGATCATTGCGGCGCGCTACGAGCGCGTTCCGGTGATCCTCGACGGCTTCCCCGTCACGGCAGCCGCTGCCGTGCTGCAAAAGCTCAAGCCCCGCGCGCTCGATCACTGCATTCTCGGCCACCTGTCCGGCGAGCAGGGTCATGTCCAGCTGGCGCAGGAACTCGGCATGGAGCCGGTCCTCTCGCTCGGCATGCGGCTTGGCGAGGGCACCGGTGCTGCGCTCGCGGCAGGTATCGTGCGCGCTGCGGTCGCCACCCACACCGGGATGGCGACCTTCGAGACCGCGGGTGTCAGCGGCCCGGCCTGATCTGTTCAACCAAGGTGATAGCCTCGGAACTCCTTGATCGCTGACAGGCTGAGCAGGGTGCGCATCTGCGACACCGACGGGATCATCGACAGCTTGTCCCGGTACAGCGTCTCGTAGTCTGAGGTGCTGCGCGCGGTCACGCGCATCAGGTAGTCGAACTCCCCTGAAATCATGTGGCATTCCAGTATTTCCGGCATGTCGACGATGGCTTGTTCGAAGGCCTGCGTGTCCTCGCGCCGTTGGCTGACCAGCCGTATTTCCAGAAACACCTGCACTTCCAAGCCGATCCGTCGCCGGTTCACCCGCGCGGAATAGCCGGTGATGACGTTATCGGCTTCCATCAGCTTCACGCGTCGGTGGCATGCCGACAGTGACAGACCAATCCGTTCGGACAACGCGGCCATCGATATCTGCCCGTCTGTCTGAAGTATGGAAAGTATCCTGTTATCGATACTATCTGTCATAAATTTTCTCAATAATCCGTGCGAAATTGTCGCAATTTGCGAAAATATTCCTACCCCCAACGAAAGTAAAGAATATTTCCTGTGCCGACGGGGTTAACATTTGACACGTCATCGAGGGGATGGCGGATAAGAGGGGGCATTCAAAATGTCTGCAAAATACATCGTTGGATACGATTCCAGCGCTGGATCTCGCCGTGCGGTGGACTTCGCCGTGATGCAGGCGGGCACCAGCGGGGCATCGGTTCTCATTGTTCATGTTCTGGAGTGGTCGCCATATTCGTTCCTGACGCCGCAGGAGCTTGAGGAGCGCCACCAGCGTCGCAAGGACGAGCTTGCGCGTGCCGAGGAGGCTGTTCTTTCGCCGTTGATGAAAGAGCTGTCGGGCACGTCCGTGAACGTCGAGTCACAGATCAAGTACGGACACATTGCCGAAACGCTGAGCCGCATCGCCAAGGAGGAGAGTGGCACCCAGCTGTTCATTGGCCGTGAGGGGGATTCGAGCCTGTCGGCAAAGATCTTCGGTTCGGTGGCCGGCAGCCTGGCTCAGGTTTCGCCGGTCCCGCTCACCATCGTCCCGTAACGCGCGCGCAGGAGAATGATCATGAAACGTCTCTTTCCCGCTGCCGTGCTTGCGGCAGCAGCAATGGTCCTGTCGGCTCTGCCGGCGCAGGCCCAATCCTTCGACGATACCGTCAACCAGATGTTCGCCAGCGCGACCGGCTGGTTCGTGGCGCTCATCTTCGCACCCTTCCCCGGAACCAGCTTTCCGTGGATCGTCGCCTGGCTCGTCGTCGCGGCGACCGTTTTCACCATCTATTTCGGGCTGATCCAGTTCCGGGCGTTCCCACACTCCATTGCGCTGGTGAGAGGCGACTATTCCGATCCCAATGACGCGGGTGAAGTCAGTCACTTTCAGGCGCTGGCCACGGCGCTGTCCGGCACGGTTGGTCTTGGCAACATTGCCGGCGTGGCTGTCGCGGTCGGAATTGGTGGTCCCGGTGCAACCTTCTGGATGATCCTTGCCGGTCTCATGGGGATGGCCTCCAAGTTCACCGAATGCACGCTCGGCGTGAAGTACCGCAACGAGTATGCCGATGGCCGCGTCTCGGGCGGCCCGATGTACTATCTGACGAAGGGTTTTGCGGAGCGGGGCGTTCCCGGCGGCAGGATTCTCGCCGTGATGTTCTCGATCTTCTGCATCCTCGGTGCGCTCGGTGGCGGCAACATGTTCCAGGCCAACCAGGCGCACCAGCAGATCAGCGGCATTGTCGGGGATTATCCCGGCTGGATCACCGGCATCATCTTCGCTGCCGTCGTCTTTTCCGTGATTATCGGTGGTATCAAATCCATCGCGAGCGTGACGGAAAAGGTCGTGCCCTTCATGGGCGTCATGTATGTCGCAGCGGCGCTGGTCATCATCTTGATGAACTACGACCAGATCGGCTGGGCCTTCGGGCAGATATTTGCAGGTGCGTTCACCGGGCTGGGCATCGCGGGCGGTTTCGTCGGCGCGCTGATCCAGGGCTTCAAGCGTGCAGCGTTCTCCAACGAAGCCGGCGTTGGCTCAGCGGCCATTGCTCACTCGGCGGTGCGTACGAAGGAGCCGATCACGGAAGGCTTCGTGTCGCTGCTGGAGCCGTTCATCGACACGGTCGTCATCTGCACGATGACCGCGCTGGTGATCATCATTTCCGGCCAGCTCGTCTCCGATCCCGCGACCGGTCTCTACATCGTCGGCGAGAACGGCATGATCCAGACTGCGACGGGTTCGTCCGGTGTGGGGCTGACGTCCGATGCCTTTGCTTCGGCGTTCACCTGGTTCCCCTACATTCTGGCGCTCGCGGTGATCCTCTTCGCCTTCTCCACGATGATCTCGTGGTCCTACTACGGGCTGAAGGCGTGGACCTACCTCTTCGGCGAGGGCAAGACCAAGGAGATCGTGTTCAAGGTGATCTTCTGCATCTTCGTCGTCATCGGGGCCGCCGCCAATCTCGGCCCGGTCATCGACTTCTCCGACGCCGCGATCTTCGCCATGGCGGTCGTCAACATCATCGGGCTCTACTTCCTGATGCCGATCGTGAAGCGGGAACTCGACAGCTACTTGTCGCGGCTGAAATCGGGCGAAATCCGCAAGTTCAAGTGATCGCGCCCTGTAGAACGGGCCTCTAGGAAAAAGATGCCGGGCGCATGTCGCCCGGCATTGTTTGTTCTGAAAGCTGACGCGGCGGAACTCAGCGCGTCATGCGGGAGAGGAAACCACGACGGCGATCACGCCACGCATCGACGCTCCACGGGCCGGGTCCTGCAAAGAAAATGTAGAGGAACACGAAGCAGTAGAGGATCGCTGCGTCGCCGCCGTTCAGGACCGGGAACGGGTTTTGCGGTGCATGCGCAATCCAGTAGGCGACCGCCATCGTACCCGAAGCAAGGAACGCGGCAGGGCGTGTGAACAGGCCGATGACGATGAGCGTGCCGCAGATCAGCTCGATGACGCCTGCGTTCCAGCCCATGGAGAGCATTTCGGGTGCACCGCGTTCGCCGGGCGGCGGAAAGCCGAGCAGTTTCTGCGTGCCGTGTTCGAGGAAGATAAGGCCCGAGACGATGCGCAGGATGCTGAGCATGATGGGCGCGTAGTCGCTTTCCAGTCGTTTGAAGTTCATGGGCCGTGCCTTTGTGCCGGGTGGTCACGCAGCGCACCGTGCGCGTGCGAAATCTTTGATGGAACGCGGATGGGGGGCTTTGCGTTCCCCACCCGAAGTTATGTTTTTTTGTTCCGCGACATGCCGGCGGGGACTCCGGCAGCCAGCAGGGGGACCTTATGGATACCGACGTCGAAGCTCTCATGTCCAACGCAATGGAAACCGCATCGGCCATCTTGGCCGCTTACGCGTTTTCCGTGATCGGCGCGCTGCTGATCCTGATATTCGGCCTGATGGCCGCGAACTGGATTCAGCGCTGGGTGCGCAGCGCACTCGACCGGATCGAGGCCGTGGACCCCGCGCTTGCCTCGTTCCTGTCCAAGATCGTGAAATACACGATCTGGGTCCTGGTCTTCGTCACGGTGCTGTCGGAGTTCGGCGTCAAGACAACAAGCATTCTTGCAGCTCTCGGTGCCGCAGGCCTCGCGGTCGGCCTTGCCTTGCAGGGCACGCTGGCCAACATCGCGGCCGGCATCATGCTGCTGATCCTGCGGCCGTTCCGCGTCGGTGAGTTCATCGATGCGGACGGCATCGCAGGCACCATCATGGATATCGGGCTGTTTGCGACCGAGATGAAGCGCGTCGACGGGCTTTACATGATGGTCCCCAACAGCAAGCTGTGGGGCGCTTCGGTTCTCAACTATTCGCGCAACGCAACCCGCCGCCTCGAACTGATTGTCGGCATCGACTACGGCGACGACATGGGGCAGGCGCGCGAGATCCTGCTCGAAATTGCAAAGTCCGACCAGCGCGTCTTGGACGATCCTGCGCCGGTTTCCTTCGTCAATTCGCTGGATGATTCTTCGGTCGGCATCGGCCTGCGCTGCTGGCTTCCCGCCAGCGAGTACCTCGTGGCCTCGTGGGATATCACCGAGACGGCCAAGCGCCGCTTTGATGAAGCCGGTATCTCGATCCCGTTCCCGCAGCTCGACGTCAATCGCAAGCCGGACGAGACGGAAAAGGAAGCCGCTTGAGGGCTGGCTTTCAGCAGCGACGGGGCCGGTCTATCCGGCCTCGCGCATCCCGCCGCCATGTCCGTCTTCGGTCGACTTCTTGCGCAGGCTGATCTTTTCCTTCGGCTGCGCGCTCGGCATGGGCGGCTGTTCGGCTTGACGCTTGGAAACGGCGGGCATTGCCGTCATCACGCGTTCTTTCGGGAACGTGGCGATGACCTCGGTGCCTTCGCGCAGCTTGCTCTTGATCGAGAAGCGCCCGCCATGGCGCTCCACCAGACCCACGACGATGGGCAGGCCGAGGCCGGACCCTTCTTCCGCCGCCTTGTGCGCGGCAGACCCGCGTCCGAACGCCTGGAGCACGGTCGGGATTTCCTGCTCGGGAATGCCGGGGCCGTTGTCGCGCACGGAGATGTACTGGCCGCCGCCCGACGTCCACCCGACGGTGATGTCGATGGTGCCGCCTGCGGGCGTGAACTTGATGGCGTTGTTGATCAGGTTGAGCGTGACCTGGCGCAGCGAGCGCTCGTCCGCCCAGAGCCTTGGCAGGTCGGGGGCGTAGTGCTCGTTGAGCGTCATGCCCTTTTCCTTGGCCCGGTGCGCCAGCAGGCGCGCACAGTCCTGCACGATTCCGACCGCAAGCACGGCTTCTTCCTGCAATTCGTGACGGCCCGCCTCGATGCGGGACAGGTCGAGAATCTCGTTGATGAGGTTCAAGAGGTGCTGGCCCGACTTGTGGATGTCGGTCGCATACTCCTTGTAGGCGTCCACTTGGTGCGGACCCATGATCTCGTCCTTCAGCACTTCCGAAAAGCCGAGAATGGCGTTGAGTGGCGTGCGCAACTCGTGGCTCATCGTGGCGAGGAAGCGTGACTTGGCGAGGTTGTTCTGTTCCGCGCGGCGGCGCGCTTCGTCCGAAATCGCCTTGGCCTGTTCCAGTTCGCCGAAGATCGCGTCCTTCTCGGCGCGGAATGCCAGCTTGGCGATCTCGGCGCGGTAAAGCTGGAACGCCATCATGGAAAAAAGCGCCTGCGCGCCGATGGCGATACCCCCCATGACGGGTGCCATCGACCCGCCGAACTGTGCGTAGCTGGCCAGCACCGCGGCGGTGATCGGCAAGGTACCTGCGAGCACCGCGGCCGGCATGTTGGAGGCCGCCACCGTGCGCATCGCCAGCAGGATCAGCCCGACGGCGAGCGGAAACACCGTCGCCAGCGCATTGACGTCCGTGACCGGCGTGAAGATCAGCGTCGACCAGAACGCGCCGACGAAGAATTCCAGCGCCACGAAGCGCTGCCGCCACATGTTGAGCTGCTTGTCGGGGATGGTCGCGCGCTCGAAGCGGCGGCAGATGACCAGCGAGATGGCGGACGCCAGCAGCATGCCCACCGTCCAGTAGGCAACGTGCGGCAGACTGGAGAAGGTCGAGGCGCCGACGGCCAGAACGATCGTCAGCGCCATGGTCAGCGGCGCAATGGAGAGCTGGTTCTTGACGTAGGTTGCCAGCAGCTCGCGATCGAAGGCGGGCAGGAACCCGGTGTTCGAGCTGAGCTTGGCGCGAATTTCGCGCAGCCGCATGTTGCTGGACCGCCCTGCGGCAGTCCGCGTTGCAGACGCTTCGCTCTGGCTGGATGCGTGCATCGAAATGGTGTTGCCGCCGGCTGGTTCAGGTCCCCGAAAGGTCCGCGCCCACGCGCGCGAAGAACCGGCGCAGGCCCCATGGACCCGAAACATTACGCACCGTCACACACACGCAGGGTCAGCAGACCCGCTTTTGCCATTCTTGCGTCGTGGTGGTTAACAAGACCCTGCCAGCCGGGCGATCCGGTGACGTTTTGCACAGAATGTTTGATCTCTTCAGGAGCCCGGTTTCCTTGGGCAGACTCGCTTTCCGCCTCGCACGCACGCTCCGCAACCTGCTTGCCGAGTGTGTTGTGCTCGCCCTGCTGCTCGCCGTTGCGGTGCTGCTGCCGCGCGGTTCGGCCATCGAAGGCCAGGCGAGCGTCATCGACGGGGATTCGCTGCGCATCGGCGAGCACGAAATCCGTCTCCTCGGACTGGACGCGCCTGAGTATCGCCAGACGTGCCGCGCCCAAGGTGCGGACTGGCCGTGCGGGCGGCAGGCGCGCGACGCATTGCGGGCCATGACGCAGATGCGGGAACTGAGTTGCATCGCGGAGGGTTACGACCGCTACGGGCGCACGCTGGCCTACTGCCGCTCCGGCGAGGATGACATCAACGCCATGCTGGTGCGGCAGGGCTGGGCGGTTGCCAGCGGAGATTTCGAGCCGGAGGAAGTGGCGGCTACGCGCGAGAAGGTTGGCATCTGGCGCGGCGAGTTCGATCTCCCGCGTGACCATCGCGCCGGGCGAAGGCGGTTCGGCTGGCTTTCGGCGCTGGATTGGCCTTGGACGTTCAAGTGGCCGTGGCAGGGAGAGTGAACGGCAATGGCGGTTGTGATCGACGGCAAATGCGGGCCTTCGGTGCGGGCGCTGGGCGAGGAAATCGCCCGCTGCCGCGTCTGCGCCCATTCCGTGCCGCCGTTGCCGCAGGAACCAAACCCGGTCGCGGTCCTCTCGTCACGGGCACGCATCTGCATTTGCAGCCAGGCACCCGGCACGCTGGCCGATGCCAGCGGCAAACCCTTCTACGATCCCTCCGGCGTGCGGTTGCGGCGCTGGATGGGGATCAATGAGGCCGTCTTCTACGATCCATCGAAGGTCTGCATCGTGCCGATGGGCTTCTGCTTTCCCGGGCAGGATGCCAAGGGCGGCGACCTGCCGCCGCGCCGCGAATGCCGGCAGACGTGGCATGACCGCGTCTTCGATTGTCTCGGCCAGTTCGAGCTGATCCTGGTAATCGGCCAGTATGCCCGCGCCTACCATCTCGACGTCCCGAAGGGCGAGAACCTGACGCAGACGGTGGCGAAGTGGCGCGACCACATGCAGCCGGGCGATGGCGGCGCGATCAGGCTGCCGCTGCCCCATCCCTCCTGGCGCAACAACGGCTGGCTCAAGAAGAACCCGTGGTTTGACGCCGATGTCGTTCCCGCCTTGCAGCGCGAGGTCGCGGCGCGCATCTGAGCCTCACGCGATCTCGATCTCGCCCCAGGTCTCGAAACACATTTCGTCGCAAAGCGACTGCACGCCGATGGTCGCGCGTCCGCCGACGCCGATCTCCTCCCCGAAGACTTCAGCCAGCACGTCCGAACAGCCGCTGGAGACGAGGTGAACGTCGTTGAAGTCCGGTTCGCAGGCAACGAAGCATAGGCAGCGAATGAGGCCCTTCACGCGGCCAAGGTCGCCAAGCGCATGTTTCATCCCGGCAATCATGTTGATGCCGGTGACGCGCGCGGCCTCGTAGCCCTGTTGCGGTGTGACCTTGCTGCCGATCCGGCCCGGATGTACCACCTTGCCGTCGCGCACGGGCGTGTGGCCGGAGAGATAGAGCACGTTGCCGACGATCCGGTGCGGGCGCATCCGCCCATAGGTGCGCCCGTAATAGCTGTCGCCGCCGATATCGGGCAGGGCGATGCCCAGCTCGTCCAGTCTGTTCTCGATTGTCATGGAGCCAACCTGCACGAGGCAGGCCGGTGCCTCAAGCCGCTGTCTGGCGAACCTTCAGGAAGCGCGCCATGCGCTGCGCCGCCTGTGTGGGTAGCATGTTGAACTGCTCCAGCAGCGGGCCCATGTCCGTGACCTGCGAACCCGCGACTGCCCCGCGATAGCGAAGGACACCTTCAAAGGTCTGCTTGTTCAGTTCCAGCGCCTTGCAGATGATGACCAGCAGGTCGATACGCTCTTCCACCATCATCTTCTCGATTCGCGCGGGTTCCAGTCCCGAGAGATCGGCAAAGTCGATCACGAGCTTCGGTATCATGCGTGCGATCGGGCCTTCCAGCACGCGCAGGCGCTCGGCCTCGTCGAGCGCGACGTTGCGCTGCTTCACTTCCTCCGCCACCGCTTCAGGCAAGTCTGTACGGCGATTCAAGTTGCGCTGGATTTCGGCGTCGGCCTCGGCCTTCTGCGACAGAGTGCGCGCACCGGTTTCCGACAGTTCCGCGCCCTTGTTGCCCGAAACGTTGCGCAGCACGTTGGAATTGCCGCGACGGATCAGGACGTCGGTGACGATGGAATTGATCGACTGGCGCTCGGCCATGGCGGCCATGTGGCCCTGGCCCTTCTGCTCGGCGATCTCGACGAGGTCGCTGTCGCTCAGCACCGTTGATTGTTTCAGGACCGGGGAGGCGACGGAGATTTCCTCGTCGCGCGCCAACTGGTTGACGATGCCGCGCGGGGCGTGGCCGATGGGTGCGATCCGGTCGGCAAGGTCGCGCCGACCCTCGACGCCCGCCTGTGCGGCGACCTGCGTCATAACCTGGTCGAACATCTGCGACTGGGCGTCGGTCACCGTCTCGCTGGTGAGGAAAAGGTCCGTCACCGCATGGAGCAGTTCGCGTCGCTTGTCGCTGGACCCTTCGTGCGCAAGCTGCATCAGCGCGTCGATGGCACCATTACCCGTCATTTTATGTTCTTCCCGGCCTAGTGAGATGCGACCTTCAGCACTAGCGCACATTCCTTGCGATATGATTATTCGGGTCCTAGCAATTCATTAGTGATAACCACGTTGGCGGCGGATTTGAGCATGTTCGATAACCTTGACGGCCTGCAGACCCTTGATTGTTCCTTTGCGGAAGGCGTGGCCACGGTCGCGCTGAACAGGCCCGAACGCCTGAACGCGATTTCAAAGCAGATGCATGCCGATTTGCGCACCGTTCTGGATGCGGTGGAAAACGACCACGCGGTGCGCTGTCTCGTGCTCACCGGCAAGGGCCGCGCGTTCTGTTCCGGCCAGGACCTCACCGAGGGGTTGCCGCTCGGGCCGGACGGCGAGCCGGACCTCGCGACCGCGCTGGACGAGGACTACAACCCGTTCGTGCGCCGCCTTACCCAGCTGAAGATCCCGACCGTCGCGGCGCTGAACGGCATTGCCGCCGGCGCGGGCGCCAACCTCGCGCTGGTCTGCGACATCGTGCTGGCAGCGCAAAGCGCATCCATCGTTGAGGCATTCCGCCGCATCGCCCTGATCCCGGATGCCGGCGGCACGTGGCTGCTGCCGCGCATCGTCGGGCGAAGCCGCGCGCTCGCCATGATGATGACGGGGGAGGGCATCGACGCAGAAACCGCGATGGACTGGGGGCTGGTCTGGAAGGTCTACGCCGACGCGAGCTTCGCAAGCGACGTGCAGGCCTTTGCCGCAGAACTGGCCGCAGGCCCCACGGCGACCTTCGCCATGATGAAGCAGGCGGTGGACGCCTCGTGGCACAACGACCTCTCCGCCCAGCTCGACGTGGAGCGCGACTTGCAGGCGGTCTGCGGCGGGCAGGCCGATTTCGCGGAAGGCGTCGCCGCCTTTGCCGGTAAACGTCCGGCGAAATTCACCGGAAAATAATCTGCAGAAAAATTCGTAAGGTTCCGGGAGGGCCTGCGTTGAAGGGGTTGCAGGCGGATGAAAAGCCGCTGTTGCACGAGATTTCTTGACCCCCGAGACGAAAGGACATCCCCCATGTCACAGACCTCGAAAACTACCCGGTTCTTCCGCCCCGCCCGCGTCACGCTGGCAGCTACCGCCGTTGCGCTCGTCGCCTTCCCGCTGACCTTCGCTGCCGCTGAAATGCGCGGTGGCGACGGCCCGCAGCAATATGCCCACGCCAAGGGCCACGGTGGCCAGCACGGCGAAGGCCGTCACGCCCGCCGTCACGAAGGCGGCCACGGCAAGCACCACATGCGCCACGGTCGCGGCCACCACGGCAAGGGCATGGGCAAGGGCAAGGGCCTGGAACGCATGTTCGAGAAGGCTGACCTGGACGGTGACGGCAACCTGACGGCCGATGAAGTCAACCAGATCCGCTCCGAGCGTTTTGCCCGCGTCGACCTCGACGGTGACGGCAACCTGACCATCACCGAGATCGCCAAGGCGCAGGAGGCCGCCCGCCAGGCCATGCGCGATGCGCGTGCGCTTCGCTCGGTCGCCAACGCCCGCGGCTTCACCAAGACCGATGCCGACGAGAACGGCTCGATCAGTGCCGAGGAATACACCTCTGCCCGTGAGCGCATGTTCTCGCGTCTCGACACCGATGGTGACGGCGGCATCTCCGCCGAAGAGCTGTCGGCTGCCAAGGAACGCTTTGCCGAACGTCGCGGCGGTGGTCGCGGTCACGGCGGCTACGGCAAGGGACACGGCATGGGTCATGGCAAGGGCCACGGTATGGGCCAGGGCATGAACGATGACGGTCCCGACGGCGACGATGCCGACGAGAACAAGCCCGCAGAATAAGGGGCCGGGCGTGCCGCAGCGTTGAGTTCGCGGCATCCGGTGCCGGGCCGAGCCCCCCTTCGGCCCGGCATTCCCTTTCGCCGCCGCTTGTGTAGAGGTTGCAGACCGCCTCTGCGCCCGCCTTGGCAGGCCAGGGGCAACCGAACACGACATGCAGGCGGCGGCGAGCATTTTGGACGAAACGGGTCAGGCAGATGACGTTGCCTTGCTTGCAGCGATCGGGACCGGTGATGAACGTGCCTTCCGCGCGCTCATGGACCGCCACCTCGACCGTGTCCACGCTGTCGCCATGCGTTTCTGCGGATCGCAGGCGGACGCGGAGGATATTGCGCAGGAAGCCTTCATGCGCGTCTGGCGCAAGGCATCCGGTTTCCGTCCCGACAAGGCAAAGGTCACGACCTGGCTGCATGCCATCGTCGCCAACCTTTGCATCGATCATGGACGCCGCAGGCGCTGGAAAAGCTGGCTGCCGCTCGGCGACAACGACGACTTCGCCGATTCCGGACCCCTTCCGGAAACGGTGGTAGCCGACCGCGATGAACTCGCCCGCGTTTCGCGTGCGATTCGGCGACTGCCGGACCGCCAGCGCATGGCACTGGTGCTTTCGGTGACCGGCGGGCATTCAAACGGCGAAGTCGGCGATATACTCGGAATTTCCACGGGCGCGGTGGAGCAGGCTCTGTTTCGCGCCAGAAAGACACTGAAGGAGCAGTTCGATGACAGGCTCTGAGATGCAGGACAACGATCAGCGGTTCGAGACATTGCTCGGCCATGCACTGGCGCCCGAACCGGCCCCCGGATACCTGCGCGCACAGATCATGTCGCGTGTCTCCGGCGAGGCCGAGGCCGGTCCTGCCGCCCTGTTGCGCCCGCGCTTTTCGCTGCCCGCTGCCGCCTTCGCGGCGGTCTGCCTGTTTGGCGGCTACACGGCCGGGGCGCAGATGTTTGACGCCACCGACGACGTTGCCTCCGACATGGCGTCGGCCATGGGCTACATCGACACCGGCGTTGTGACGGAGGACCTGCTGTGACGATCCGTGGAAAATGGGCATGGACGCTGATGGCGCTGCTCGTCGTCTCCATCGGCGTGAACGTCTTCGCGCTCGGTGCCTTCGCCGCGTGGCGTCACATGGGTCCGGCGCGCTTCGGCGGTGGCATGGAACGCTCCATGGACCGCGAAACCGCCGAGCAGGCCCGGCAATACTTCAAGTCCGCCTTCAAGGCGCATCGAGATGAAATCCGCGAGGCAGGTCGCGCCATTCGACAGGCCCGCCGCAAGGCAGGCGAAACCATGCGTGCCGAAACGCTGGACGAGCAGGCGCTCGCGGTTGACCTGGAAGCGCTGCAGCAGGCCAATGCCGAGGCGCAGCGGGTGTTCGAGGGCGTGATGATCGAGGCCGCCCGCGCCATGCCGGACGAATTGCGCCGCAAGGTCGATTGGCGCTTTCTTGGCCGGCGCGGCCACCACCGCGGCAAGCGCGGCGGACCGGGCCACTAGGCCCCGTCAAATGCTTGCGACGGCTTACGAGTCCCGCTGAAGCCGTGCAACGAGGCTGGACGTATCCCAGCGGTTGCCGCCCATCTTCTGAACTTCCGAATAGAACTGGTCGACGAGGGCTGTCACCGGCAGGTGCGCCTCGATCCCGCGTGCCTGCTCAAGGCAGATCGACAGGTCCTTGCGCATCCAGTCCACGGCGAAGCCGAATTCGAACTCGCCCTTGTTCATGGTCTCCCATCGGTTCTCCATCTGCCAGGACTGCGCCGCGCCCTTGGAGATGACGTCGAACACGGTCGGCACATCGAGGCCTGCCTGCTTGGCGAAGTGCACGCCCTCCGACAGTCCCTGCACGAGACCCGCGATGCAGATCTGGTTGACCATCTTGGTCAGCTGGCCGGCTCCCGAAGGTCCGATCAGGCGCACCGAGCGGGCGAAGCACTGGATGGCCTCTTCGGTCTTGGAATAGACGTCCTCGTCGCCGCCGACCATCACGGTCAGCACGCCGTTCTCGGCACCGGCCTGCCCGCCGGAAACCGGCGCATCGAGGAAGCCCAGTCCCTGTTCCTTGGCGACGGCGTGCAGCTCCTGCGCGACGGTTGCGGATGCGGTGGTGTTGTCAATGAACACCGCGCCGGACTTCATGCCCTCGAAGGCCCCGTCCGGACCGATGGTCACGGCGCGCAGGTCATCGTCGTTGCCGACGCAGGAAAAGACGAAGTCCGCGCCTTCGGCAGCCGCCGCCGGCGTCGAGGCGCTGTTGCCGCCATGCTCGCCAACCCATTTCTCGGCCTTCTCCGCGGTGCGGTTGTAGACGGTGACATCGTGCCCGCCCTTGGACTTCAGGTGCCCGGCCATCGGGTAGCCCATGACCCCCAGTCCGATGAATGCAACCTTCGCCATGTGCCTCTCCCCGTTATGTCTGTTTGTTGGTTTTTCCCGCGTGTCGCGGTCAGTCGCTGGAGCGTTTCAGGTGCCGCGTCAGGCGTTCTTCCAGCTTGTCCCAGACGCGGCGCAGGATTTCCACCATCAGGAGATAGAGAACGGCCGCCCACAGGTAAACCTGGAAGTCGTAGGTGCGCGAGAAGGCGAGTTTCGTCTCGCCCATCAGGTCGAACACCGTGATGACAGACGCGATGGCCGATCCTTTTATCATCAGGATGATCTCGTTGCCGAAGGGCCGCAGCGCGATGATCATGGCCTGCGGCGCGACGACATTGCGGAAGATGCGCCACCGGGAAAGGCCCAGCGCTTCGCCCGCCTCGCGTTGGCCGCGCGGCACGGAATCTATGGCGCCGCGGAAGATTTCCGCCTGGTAGGCGGATGTGTTGAGCGCGAAGGTCAGCACCGCGCAGTTGAACGCGTCGCGAAAGAACCACCAAAGGTAGACGCTTTCCAGCGCCTCGCGGAACTGGCCCGCGCCGTAATAGACGAGGAAGGTTTGCGCCAGCAGCGGCGTGCCGCGGAAGAAATAGACATAGGCGAAGGCGAGGGCGCCGATCAGCCGGCTCTTCGATGCGCGCGCAAACGTCACCGGCACTGCGATGAGGACGCCGATGCCCACCGAGAGCACCACGAGCTGGATCGTGGTCCAGAGCCCGCCGAGGATGCGCGGCCCGTAGCGGGCATAGAACGAAGGCTTGTACTCGCTGACCAGCAGGTCGACCACCACGATGCCGAGCGCCACCCAGATGGCGATGCCGGCGGCCCCAAGGATCCGCGCCCATGTCCAGCCGCGCTTCTTCGCCGCTGGGCGCTTGACGATGGTCGCGTCCGCGCTCATCGCACTTCACCCCGCCGCGCCCAGGTGTTGATCCGTCCGATGCCCACCGACGAGATGATCGACAGGGTGAGGTAGATCATGCAGGCGATGAAGTAGAAGAAGAACGGCTCCTTGGTGACGCCGACCACGATGTTGGTCTTGCGCAGCAGGTCATCCAGCGCGATCACCGAAACGAGCGAGGTGTCCTTCAGCAGCACCAGCCAGAGGTTGGAGAGGCCGGGCAGGGCAAGCCGGATGAGTTGCGGCACGATAATCAGCCGCAATGTCTTCAGCCGGGACAGGCCGAGCGCGTAGCCCGCCTCGTATTGGCCCGGCCCGATGCCGCGCAGCGCGCTCAGGAACACTTCGCTGGCAAAGGCCGAGAAGACCAGCCCGAGCGCGAAGACCCCGGCGACGAAGCCGCTCACCTCGACATAGCCGTCGTAGACGAGGGCAACCAGCTGCGACAGCAGGATCTGCCCGCCGTAATAGACGATGAACAGCGTCAGCAGTTCGGGCAGTCCGCGGAAAATGGTGGTGTAGATGTTGGCAGCCGTGCGCAGCAGCGGCTCTTCCGAGTTCTTCGCCAGCGCAACCAGAAAGCCGATGGCCAGCCCGAAGGGCAGCGTGACGAGGGCGAGCCGGATCGTCAGCCAGACGCCTGACGCGATTTCATCGCCCCATCCGTCCGGCCCGAACGCCAGATATCCGACTAGCTCACCCATGAAGGAGGCGCATCCCCCGGCACCCCTTTGATAAAGCGGCGCGCCCGGCGGTTAGCAGCACTGCCGGGCGCACCTGTTTTCAGACCGCGATCAATAGACCGAGAAGTCGAAGTACTTGGCTTCGATCTTCTCGTAGGTGCCGTTCTCGCGGATGGCAGCGATCGCCTTGTTGAACATCTCGCGCAGGTCGTCCTCGCCCTTGCGCACCGCGATGCCCGCGCCGTCGCCGAAGTACTGCGGATCGTTCTCCATCGGGCCGACCATCTTGCAGCACGCGCCGTCGTCGGTCTTCAGCCACTCGCTCAGCACCACCGAGTCGGCGGCCACCGCGTCGAGACGGCCGGAGGCGAGGTCGAGATTGGCCTCGTCCTGGGTGCCGTAGAGCTTGATGGTGGAGTTCTTGTAGACGTCCTCGAGGAACGTCGCGTGGGTGGTGGAGGCCTGCGCGCCGATGGTCTTGCCTTCCAGCGTGCCGGGATCGGTCGCGGACAACTCGCTGTCGGACGGTGCGATCAGGGCCGGCGGCGTGGAGTAGTACTTTTCGGTGAAGTCGACCTTTTCCTGGCGCTCCGGCGTGATCGACATCGAGGCGATGATGGCATCGTACTTATTGGCGATCAGCGCCGGGATGATGCCTTCCCAATCCTGCGCGACGAACTCGCACTCGACCTTCATTTCATCGCATAGCGCCTTGGCGATATCGACGTCGAAGCCCTGAAGCTGGTTATCGGAATCGAAGTAGTTGAAGGGCGGGTAGGCGCCTTCGGTGCCAATGCGCACCTTCGTCCATTCCTTGGCTTCGGCGATGCCGAATGTTGCTGCGACGATCATGGCCGCCGCAAGAATACGCTTCATCATGCTGTTCCTCTCGAACTCTCTGTGTGGATCGTACGGGTCCTCTCCCGTCGCGCCTTTCGTCCCTGTCCCGGCGGGTGTTTTCGTCCCTTGTCCGGTGTCGGGGCACGCGCGGCGTCCCCGTCGAAAGGTCATTTACCCACAAGTTTTGCGGCGTTGGCAACCGGTTTCATGCTGCCTTCTTCAGCAGCTCAGGCGGTTGCCGAAACTTTGGTCTGCGCTGCCCGCTTGGTGGTCGCAACCAGCTTCCGGCGCAGGTTCGCCGCCGCGCTCTGTTCCAGTTCGCGCCGCGTGGCGGGGTTTCCCGAAAGGAACTTTCGCAGCCGCGCGACCTCAAAGCTGAGGTAGCGGGAGGGCCTTGCCGCGACGACCGTGGCGGTCGCCGGTTCGCCCAGCATGTAGGTGACGTCGCCGATATAGCTGCCCGGCTCGATCCGCGCGACCTCGATCCCCCCGGATTCAACCTGCGCCTCCCCCTCGATGAGGAACAGCAGGTGGGAGATCGGTTCGCCCTCCCGCGTCAGCACGGTGCCGGGTTCGCCGTTGATCTCCAGCGCAAGGTCGAGAAACTGGCGCGCTTCCAGCAGCGCCAGGTCCGGCATGGCCTCGCGCAGGAAGTATCTTTCATCCTCGGTGAACCGCAGTCGATTGTTGAGGATGTAGAGCCGCGTGATGCCGATCAACGACAGCGATATCCAGGCAATCTGGATGAGGGCAGACGACAGGTTGAACGACTGCGACAGCGAGGCCAGTACGCAGGCGGCGGCGAAGAAGTTGATGAAGGCGTACTGGTAGCCGCTGCCCCGGATGAAGCCGAATTGCAGCGTCGCGTAGCCGCCCATGTAGAGGAGGACGCCAGCGAAACCGATCGCATCCAGCCATGTCATGTTGGAGAGGGTGTCCACATGCGCTCCCGTTCGGCTCTCGAACTGCCAGGGCACACCGTGGCTTCCGCTACGTCCATAGCTGACTGGGTGCGACGTGTCATGCCTTGACCGGCAGATGGATCAGCCGGGCGTTTCGCGCCTGCACTGCCCGTCGCCCACGGAATAACTGTAGGGCTGGGTGCCATCTCCGTGGGTTACGAAATAGGTCGTCTGTCCCAGCACGCCTGCGAGCGAACGCAGGACCCGCAGGATGGATTTCCCCGTTGGCGTCAGCACGTAGCGGCCGTCGCGGTAGACGATGTTGCCGCTGCCGAGTTGCTCGTCGACGCGGCGGCAAACTGCGTCGTATCCGCTGACATAACCATCGAGAAACCCGCTCTGCATCTGGTCGAGCGTTGCCCCGTTATGCTGGTCGACGCGGCTCAGCACGTAGAGCGAGATGGAACGGTCCACGATGGTCGGCAGCGTAATGTGAAAGGCATAGACCGCAGCCGACGCCGCAAAGACCGCTGTCACGAGGTCCTGCCGCCGGAACACGCCGAAAATGGCCTTGTCCGGCTGCCGCGTCATCACCAGAACCAGGAGCAGCAGGATCGTCGTGGACACGAGGATTGCGATCAGCCCGTCATAGAACAGCCGGCCGCTGCCGATTTCGTCTATGACAAGGCCGTAGATGGCCAGCGAAGCCAGGCTGAGAAAGACGATGGCAATGGCGCTGTTGAAAACGCTGCGCAGTGCGTCACCCATCAGGCCGTCTCCTGCTTTCGAAACGCAATGCGCGCTCGACCGATGAAATGAGATGCCAGCGCTAGCGCAAGGATCAGCAAGGGATAGCCGGGCACCATGTAGCGCATGTCCGCATGCCACGCGGTCGCATCGATAATCCCGTAATAGCCGATACGCGCGGCAAGGGCGCTCAGACAAGCAGCCAGGGCTGCGTATATGGCGAGTTCCGAAACAGTATCCTCGTGTGCGGGCCAGGCATATGCGAAGGCAAGTGACAGCACGGCAAATCCGCCCAGGAACCAGGGCCAGTGGGCGGACAGAAACAACCAGATGTCATACATGGCTCGTTGTTCCGCCGAGAGGACAAGGGGGAATTCGTCTATCCTGTACTGCCACGCAGAGGCGCCGTTCTTGGCTGGAACGAACCGGGCTGTGCCTTTCATCAGCTGCGCAGACACAGATTGCGAGCCGTCCTCGAAATTCACTTCCATTCCCAGCGCGCCGATCCACCAGCGTTCATCGAGAACCGGGCTCTCGACAATGACGGCTTCACCTTGCGGGGTGAGCGTGATTTCGGCCAGACGCTGGTACGTGCCATCGTTCACGTCGCCGAAAATCTGCCCGGGCAGGATGAGCCAAGCCGACGTTATCTCGCTGCCCTCGCTGGTGAGTTGGCCACGCATGGGACCCTTTTTCAGCAAGCGTTCGTCGCGGTTGAGAACGCGGTCATGCTTCTGCTTTTCGTCCAGGCTGAAACCGTATCCATAGTTGTCCAGCCAGGGTTGGGGCGCGGCGAGCAGCAACATCGCAACCTTCGCCATGGATTGGGGAAGCAGCGGGGCCCATTCCCGCCAGACCGGATCGATGAACGGGTGAATGATCCTGCGTTCGGGCAGGCGTCCGTCCGCGAATGCCGCTTCCAGCTCCATGGAAATTCTGTCGAGCTGCGCCTCATGGGCGGCGACTCGGTCCTGCAGGCTGTGTCCGGCCGGCAGGGTTTCCAGTCCCCTCGCGCCGAGCGCCTTGAGAATGCCGATATAGCGCTGCGTGTCGAGCGCGCCGGGGATGCCGGTATATTGCTCTGCATGCTCAAGCATCAGCTTGGATTCAACCACCTCGCGGTCTGCGGCCAGGAGCGGACTGGCGGCATAGGCTGCCTCGCGCGCATCCTTGGTGATCGGCACGTATTTTCCCGACCGGCCGCCATCGATCCGCATGAATGCCGACATGAGACGTGTCTCGGCCCGAGTCAGCAGGCTGATGGGGGCGTCATAGCCGAATGCGCGTTCGTTCAGCGCGCTGATGCCCATGTTCAACGCAAGCGACGGCGCGACCAGGGCGAACAGGAGGGCAACCGTCGAGGTGAACAGCCCGCTGGAACGACTGGCCTCGAAAATCGCCACGATCGCGATCGGCGCGAGGAACGCGGCAATCAGCATCCCTTCCGTTCTCGTGTGCAGCATGATGGCTGCGACGGTGCCTGCCAGAACCGCCATGACGATCCGCTGAGACAGGCGTATCGCCAGCAGCAGTTCCAGGCTGAGGGCAAACAGCAGCATGCCCAACCCGATTTGGATGCCGTCGGCCATGGCCATGTCGAGATGGTATTGCATCAAGGGTGCAAACAGGATCATGAGCGCGGCCAGAAATGCCACGCCGGCGTTGATGCCGGCGTTGCGCAGCGCGGCAACGGCCAGGATCGTGCTTCCGGTGAACAGGAGTTCGTTCAGCACGCGGAACCGCGTCCCGGTCAACTCCGAAAGCGCCATGAACAGGCTTGGCATCGCTGGCCGGCCCGGCACTGACGCGGCCCCCCAATAGCCGTCGTCGGCAGGCCCGACATAGGAAAACGTGTCCCCCGCCGCGAGGGTGATTTCCATGTGCCCGGTGAAATAGAGCTTGAAAATGGCCGCGATGGAAAGGCCGACCGACAGGATCAGCAGGCTCGGCTCGAACGATCTCATTTCTTGTTGTCGACGATCACCGGCGTTTCGAAATAGCTGATTTCGGGGGCCTTTCCATAGCGCTCCGCGATCATCTGGCGCCATTCCTGGGAGTACACCTTGTCGGCTGCCTCACGGCTCTCCCACAGGTACACGCCGCCGCCTTCGGGGCCTTCGCCGAACAGGTAGTACTTGCGCACCAGTCCATCCGCGCCCTCGTAGTTCGGTGCGGACTGCTCGAACAGCGTCTTGGCCTCTTCAAGGCTCGTGCCGGGTGGTAGCGGAAAGCGAACAATGGCCGTGATCATGATGTCCTCCTGACGGGGCTTCTCGATGGCAGGCTATCAGCCCGCCAACCTGCCACAGGCCATCGCACCCCGCCTACAGCAAAAGGGCGGTGTTGGGCGTGTTCAGGAAGCCCGGTCATCGCCGAGGTCATAGGCCGTGGTGCGGATGATGCCGCCGAACTGCCGTCCCTCCCACAGCACCTGTTCGGTGCGGACCGCGAGGTTGAAGGGCGGCTGCGTCAGCACCACGCCGCTGCCTTCCAGCAGGCGAATGTCCGGCCCGGCGGGGCGGTCGCGGTTCGCCTTGAACTTCCCGTCCGGCAAATGCTCGGTCAGCACGAGGTAGCGGCAGCCGGCGCGGATGTTGGGCAACGCGGCCTTGATCTGCTTGTTCGACAGATGCTGCAGGACCTGACGGATGAACATGACGTCATGCCGGGGCGGGGCCTCTCGCGTGATGTCGAGCACGCGGAAATCGACGTCGAGATCGCCGAACGCCTCGCGATTGTGCGCGATCAACGGTTCCACGACATCACAGGCGGTATAGGTGCCGCAGAAAGGGCGGATTCGCTGGCCCACGTTGAAGTCACCGCAGCCGATATCCACGGCGGATGGTTTCGCGCCGAGGCTCGCAAGATAGGCGCGCACGGCCGCGACATAAGGCTCGACCAGTTCGGGTGCGTGGGAGCCTTCGCCGGAAAAGAAGGGTTGCCCGTGAAAGGAAGGTCCCGCCCAGATCCTGTCCCGGTAGATCGTGCCGAACATCTCGCTGACGCTCATGCCGCGGTAACGGCGGGTCATCCGGTTGCGGCGACGAACCGACAACAACCGGTATAGCGGTTCCGGGAGTATTTTCCTGGCAAGCTCGCGCAAGCCCCTTTTCAGCTTCGACATGGCCGTTCGAGCCCTTGAATTCCATCTTCGCGGCATCGCATTGGATTTTCATTGCAGGAAGGCGTCCTTGGCGCAAATATTAGGTTCAGGGTGTCAAAATTGATTGACGCCGGATTCGCGAAAGCCTCATTTCAGACGGGTTGAGCGCCAAGAATGCAGTTTTCGCGTTCTTGCGTATCCGGTTCATGGCTATTCGCCCGCCGGCAAATTGCTGCCCTGACCGCTTTGGACCCACTGAATGAACCGATCCCGCCTGTCTCGCATCGTTGCACAATATCGCCGGTCCGCCCGGCAAATGGCGGAAGGGGACGTTCAGCATCTAGCGCCGGCCATTCCCCCGTTCGTCGTCCACGTTGCCTTCGGCATCATGCTGGCCGGCCTCGGCATCCTGCTGCGCCTGCTGATCGACCGGATCTGGTCGGGTGCCGGGCCGTTCGGGCTGATGGTTCCGGTGGTGCTGGTGGCAACGCTGTTCGGGCGCCTGTCGGCCGGCATGGTGTGCCTGACGATCACGTCTGTCTATGCCTGGTATTACGTGCTGCCCGCGCCGCGCTCCTTCGCCTTCGAAAATCCGTCAGATGGCCCGCGCGTCATTGTCAACATCGGGGCGGGCATATTCGTGGTGCTGCTCGCCGAACTGTTCCGGCGCACCATGCAGGCATCCATGTCGGACCGCGAGTTCCTGCTGCGTGAGCTCGAACACCGTGTGAAGAACAACTTCGCGTCAGTCGTCTCTTTCCTGCGCCTGCAGATGCGCCAGCATGCCGACGACCCTATCGTTCTCTCGGCACTGCAGACGGCGATTGGCCGCGTGGAAAGCTATTCCACCGCCAACACCTACCTCTACCGCCAGTCGCGCTATTCCGGCGATATCGACATGCAGGACTATCTCGGCGCGCTGGTGAAGTCGCTGGAGGAGGCCAGCCTCGTCGAAAACGACATTCGCATCGATTGCGAGTTCGCCGATATCGTCATGCCGCGCGAACAGGCGATTTCCGTTGGCCTGATCGTCAACGAGCTTGTCACCAATGCCATCAAGCACGCCTTCGGTGATGGCCGGTCCGGCCATATCGATATCAAGCTTTCGCGTTCGCCCGACGGCGCGATGCTGACAGTCAGCGACAACGGGCACGGCATGCAGACGGAAGACCAGAGAGAGACACTGGGGACCAGTCTCGTGCGTGCGCTCGCCCGCCAGGCCGAGGGAGAAATCGAAATGGTCTCCGGCGAAGACGGCACCTCCGTCACCTTGCTCTTCCACCCCGATTTCCACGGCTGATCGTCAGGCGCTTTCCCCGTCCGCATTGCCTGTGCCACTGTGCCCCGCGCGGCAGAATGGTCTGCGCGAGTGACGAGGGTTTCGAACGTGAAGATCGCCACAGTGGCAACCGGCGGCATTGGCGGTTTTCTCGCCGTCCGCCTGACCGAAGCCGGGCATCAGGTCGCAACGATTGCGCGCGGGCGCCATCTCGCCGCGATCCGCGCCGATGGTCTCAAGCTGAGCGCCCACGACGGCGAGCATCTCGTTGCCCCGTGGATGGCGACCGACGACACCGGCGAGGTCGGCGCGGTCGATGCGATCATCTTCGGCGTGAAGTGCAGCGGGCTGGAAGCTGCCGCCGAGCTTTGCCGCCCCATGCTGGGTGACGACACCATCGTCATCCCGTTCCTGAATGGCGTGGAAGCCTCCGACCGGCTGGCGCAGATCCTGCCCGAGCGCAATGTCGGCAACGGTGTCGCGTTCATTTCCACGACCATCGCCGAACCCGGCCTGATCTCCCAGACGGGCGAGTTCAACCGGTTCGTCTTCGCCGAGCGCGACAGCACCCCCTCAGGCCGCGTGGATGCACTGCGCGCGGCGATCAACGATGCCGGTTCGGTCGCGCCGCCGACGGACGATATCGAGCGGGAGTTGTGGACCAAGTTCGTGCTGTTCTCGGCTGTATCCGGTGTCACGGCGGGTGCGCGCTGCACCATCGGCGACATCATGGCCAGCCAACCCTTGAGCGCGACGTTTCAGACCATCGTCGCGGAAACCGCAGCGCTTGGCCGCAAGCGCGGCGTCGCGCTGCCCGATAGTGTCGAGGCCGATACATGGGCCTTCGCGCAAGGGCTGCCCGCCCCGATGCGCGCCTCCACCGCGGTTGATCTCGAACACGGCAATCCGCTGGAAGTCGACTGGATTTCCGGGGCCGTCGCGCGCCTGTCAGCCGAAGCCGGACTGGCAGCCCCCGTCAACGCGACCATCCACGCCCTGCTCAGCCCTTTCTCAGCGGGCAAAGCGCCGCGCGGCTGACACGCAGGCGATGACGGCGAGTGCCGCGGCCAGCATCGGCCATGTCACCGCTTCACCGAGCAGGAGCGCGGCGAGCGCGAACCCCATGAACGGCTGGAGCAGCTGCAACTGGCCGATGGACGCGATGCCGCCTTGTGCAAGTCCGCGATACCAGAAGACAAAGCCGATCAGCATGCTGAACAGCGACACGTAGCCAAGGCTGATCCAGGCCGGCGTGCCGACATCGGCGAAGGTCGCGGGCAAGGTGGCGACTGTGAGCGCGAGCATCACCGGCAGCGACAGCACCAGCGCCCACGAGATCACCTGCCAGCCGCCCAGCGTGCGCGACAGCCGCGCGCCTTCCGCATATCCGAGCCCGCACGCGACGATGGCCGCCAGCATCAGCAGGTTGCCGGTCGCCGCTGCCTGAACGCCCTGTGTCAGGGCATAGACGCCCACCACCGCGGTACCGAGCAGCGAAAACACCCAGAAGGCGGGCTTGGGGCGCTCGCCGCCGCGAACGACCGCGAAGATGGCGGTCGCCAGCGGCAGAAGCCCGATGAACACGATCGAGTTCGCCGAGGTGATGTGCTGAAGCGCCAGCGCCGTCAGCAGCGGGAAGCCGACTACCACGCCCAGCGCGACCACGATGAGCGACAGCAGGTCGCCGCGCGCCGGCCGCGCCCGCGAGAACCGCATCAGCAGCAATGCGCCCAGCAGCCCCGCGATTGCAGCGCGCGCGACCGTCAGGAACACCGGATCGAAATCCATGACCGCCACGCGCGTCGCTGGCAGCGACCCGCTGAAGATGGCGATGCCGATGAGACCGTTGATCCAGCCGCTTGCTGCCTTGTCCATGTCGCGTCCCTCGAGAAGTTGATGACGCGGTATCGCGCGGAAGCGCTTTCACTGGACAGGGACAGTGCTATACAGTTCCGCCAAACTGTTATGGATACGAAGGGCATACAGATGGCAGGCGAGACGGCTGAACGCACGCTCATTTCGGACGTGATGGCATCGGTGCGCCAGCGCATCGCAGGCCGCAGCCTCGCGGCAGGCGCGAAGCTGCCCTCCATCCGGCAGATGGCCGCGCGCATGGAAGTCTCCACCTCCACCGTGGTGGAAGCCTACGAGCGCCTCGTCGCCGAAGGGCTGGTTCATTCGCGCCCCGGTTCCGGCTTCTACGTCGCCAATCAGGCGGCACCGATGGAGCTGTCTGATGTTGGCCCGAGGCTCGACCGCGCCGTCGACCCGCTATGGGTGTCGCGCCAGTCGCTGGATGCAGGCGACAAGATGCTGCGGCCCGGCTGCGGCTGGCTGCCGCCCGAAAGCCTGCCGCACGATGCGTTGCGCAAGGCGCTGCGCAAGCTGTCGCGGGCGGGCGATGCGGCGCTGACCGAATATGGCTCGCCGCTGGGCCTCGCGCCCCTGCGCCAGCTGATCTCGCAGCGCCTCGATGCAAAAGGCGTCGAGGTACCCGCCGACCAGGTGATCCTGACCGAATCCGGCACCCAGAGCATCGACCTGCTGTGCCGCTTCCTGCTCGATCCCGGCGACACGGTCCTGCTCGACGACCCGTGTTACTTCAATTTCCAGGCGCTGCTGAAGGCCCACCGGGTGAAGGTCGTCAGCGTTCCGTACACAGCCAACGGGCCGGACCTCGAGCGCTTCGCAGAGACCTTGGCGGCGCACCGCCCGCGCCTCTACATCACCAATTCCGCGATCCACAACCCGACCGGCGCGGTGCTCTCGCCCGTTGTCGCGCACCGTGTCCTGAAGCTCGCGGAGCAGTTCGCGACGACCATCGTCGAGGACGATATCTTCGCCGATTTCGAGCACACGCCCGCACCAAGACTGGCCGCCTTCGACGGGTTCGAGCGGGTCATCCAGATCGGGTCGTTCTCCAAGACGCTGTCGGCTTCGGGCCGGTGCGGGTTCATCGCCGTACGCCCGGACTGGGTGGACGGGCTGGTCGATTTGAAGATCGCGACCTCGTTCGGCAGCGGGCGGATGGGCAGCGAGATCGTTCTCGCCGTGCTGACGGACGGCGGCTACCGCAAGCACGTCACGGCGCTGCGCGATGACCTGTCCCGCGCCATGCGCGACTGCGCGACGCGCCTCAAGGAAATCGGCATCGAACCCTGGTTGATGCCCGACGCCGGGATGTTCCTGTGGTGCCGCTTGCCGGATGGGCTGGAAGCTTCGGACGTGGCGCGAAAGGCGCTGGCAGAAGACGTGGTGCTGGCGCCGGGCAATGCCTTCAGCGTCGCGCAGACGGCCGGCAATTTCATGCGCTTCAACGTCGCGCAGTGCCCGCCGCGCGTCTTCGAGGTGCTGCGCCGGATCATCGGCTAGCGGCGCGCCTCAGAGGAATTCGAGCAGTTCCTTCGCGACCAACTCCGGCCCTTCCAACTGCGGCAGGTGGCCAAGGCCGGGCAGGGGGCGGAAATCGCCCTTGCCGATGGCTTCGTGCAGGGCGCGCCCGCGCGCGATCGGTATCCACGGATCGTCCTCGCCCCACAGCACGCGCACATCGCAGCGAATGTCGCCGAACATCGGCTCGACCTCCGCCGTGTAGCGCTCGTCGGCCTGCGCGAACTGCCGGTAGAAGCTCGGCGCGCCATCCTCGGT
This sequence comes from Tepidamorphus sp. 3E244, assembly GCF_046159835.1. Taxonomy (NCBI): domain Bacteria; kingdom Pseudomonadati; phylum Pseudomonadota; class Alphaproteobacteria; order Hyphomicrobiales; family Tepidamorphaceae; genus Tepidamorphus; species Tepidamorphus sp. 3E244. The sequence continues at coordinate 790,824 of NZ_JBJXCY010000001.1, forward strand.
GAGCCACGGCGCAACGAGCGCCTCGCGGTCTTCGGCCGCGATGTCGCCTGCCAGCGCGCCGCCGATATAGGCGTCGACGAGGGCAGCGTGGATATGCGGCGGCAGGCCTTGGAAGGCCTCAACGTGCTTGCCGACATGCTCGAAGAAATCCGAGCCCCAAGGGCGCATGGCGACCACGTTCAACAGCACGTAACGCTCGAACTCGCAGCCATGCAGCAGGTGCGCGCGCAGCGTGGTCGCGCCGCCGAAATCATGCGCGACGACGCGCGGCCGCTCCAGCTTCCAGTGAGCAAGCATCTCGGCGAAGACCGCGCCCTGCACGTCGAGCGAGGTGCGCTGGTCGCCACGCTTTTCAGAACGCCCATATCCCGGCATGTCGTAGAAATGGACGCGGAAACGTTCGCCAAGCGCCGGGATGACCCGGTGCCACGAATAGGACGACCACGGCCAACCATGGGCGAGAACCAGCGGCGGGCCATCGCCTGTCGCACCGGCGGCAACCGCGCCGGCGCTGGTCTTGACCGTCTCCGTCAGGCTCCAGCCTGCCAAGCCGCTCTCCTCAAAGACCCAGTTCGCCGAACGGGATGAACGCGACAGGTTCGCCGCGTGAAATGCTGGTCGCGGCTTCCGGAATTTCGATCAGCCCGTCTGCCGCGCGCAGTCCGGAGATGAGGCCGGACCCGTCGCGGCTGAACTTGTCCGCCGTCAGCCCGTCCGGACCCGGCACCAGCAGCCCGCGATAGAACTCGCGCCGGTCGGCCTTCTTTTTCTCGATCTCAAAGGCCGCCGGAAGCGTGAAGCGGCGCGGCTCGAACCACAGCGCACCGCCGAGCTTGAACAGCGCCGGGCGCACGTAGAGCAGGAAGCAGACGAAGGCGGCGACCGGGTTGCCGGGCAGCCCGAAGATGGGCGTGTCGCCGATCTGCCCCATGGCCATGGGACGGCCCGGCTTGATCGCGATCTGCCACAGGTGCCGCTTGCCGAGCGCCTCGAGGCTCTCGATCAGGTGGTCTTCCTCGCCGCGACTCGCGCCGCCAGACGTGATGACGACATCGGCGGTCTCGGCTGCCTGCTTCAGGGCATCGCGAACGGTCCCGGCCTTGTCGGCGAGGATGCCGAGATCGACCACTTCGACCGGCAGTGTCTGGAGCAGCGCTTTCAACAGCGGGCGGTTGGAATCAAAGACGCCGCCCTGGCCAAGCGTGCCGCCGGCTTCCACCAGTTCGTCACCGGAGGAATAGACCGCGACCTTCAGCTTCTTGAAGCAGCGCACGCTGCCGCGCCCGACGGAGGCGGCGGCTGCCACGTCCTGCGGGCGGAACACCTGGCCGGGGTCGATCAGTGTCGCACCTTCTGCGAGGTCCTCGCCCGCGCGGCGGCGGTTGGCACCGGGCTTCAGCCCGATGGGAATCGTCACCTGCTTGAGATCCTCGATCTCGTCGCTCTCGCCAGCGTCGCAATCCTCCTGCATGACGACGGTGTCTGCCCCGGCGGGCATCATCGCGCCGGTGAAGATGCGGGCAGCCGACGCCGCAGGCAGCGGCTCGCGCGCCGGGTGGCCGGCCGCGACGCGCATTGCGACGAACAGCGTCGTCGGGGCGTTGTCGTTCAGGTCCGCGTGGCGCACGGCATAACCGTCCACTGCGGAATTGTCGTAGGCTGGCACGTTGCGCGGGGCGCGCACGTCTTCCGCCGCGATGCGCCCAAGCGCGTCGTCCAGCGAAACGTATTCATCTCCGGCGATGGCGGTGAGGCGGTCGCGCAGGATCGTCAGCACCTCGTTATGGCGCAACCGGTCCTTGTCGTGCAGGAAGCAGTCGTCGAGAAGCTTGCGGGTCATCCTGCCTGCCTATTTGCGTCCGCGCGTGCGCCGGACAAGCCACTGGTCGCGCCAACGAAGTCGCAGATCGCAGCAATGTCGTCGATCTGGAATACGGGCAGGCCGTCCGGATTGGTGCCGTCGGCTGCGCTGCCGGTCTCAGACGCGATCGCCGCGATGTTCATGTCGGACAATGTCATGGGGTCGCCCTTGCGGGCGTCGGCCCGGCGGCATTCGATCTTGGGATGCGCCTCGCGCTTGTAGCCTTCCACGATGACGATATCGCAGGGACTGAGCCGCGCGATGATCGCCTCCATGGATGGTTCCTCGTCGCCGCGCAGTTCGTGCATGATCGCCCAGCGCGCACCGCCGACGATGGCCGTCTCGGTCGCGCCCGCCTCGCGGTGGCGGAAGGAGTCCGTGCCCGGCTTGTCGATGTCGAAGGCATGGTGCGCGTGCTTGACGGACGCGACGGTGAACCCGCGTGCGGTCAGTTCCGCGATGATCCGTTCGGTCAGCGTGGTCTTTCCGGAATTCTTCCATCCGGTGACGCCGAAAATGGGGGGCAGGGGAGGCATTTCGAAGTTATGACCGCACTGGGGCCGGAGGGGAAGCGCAAAGCTTCATTGCGTCACGCACCGGCAGCGGCAAGCGCCTCGGCGGTCGCGATCTCTTCCGGCGTGTTGACGTTGAAGAACGGGTCGGCAGATGCCGCGCCATCACCGATCATGTCGAAGGCGCAGCGGGCGTTGTCGTGACGGTCGACGAAGGCGAGGACCTTGCGGGTTTCGCCGCGCGTCAGGAAGTCTTCCAGGTCGTCCGCAAAGGCCACCGGCCACAGCCCAAAGACCGGGTGCACGCGTCCGTCGGATTCCGCCAGAACGATGCGGTCGTGTCCGTCAGCTTTCGCGAGCAGGCGAGATGCGAGGTCGCGTGGGAAGAACGGGGTGTCGCTCGCAGCGCTGAGGACATAGCGCGCGTCTCCCGCCTCTTCCCCCCAGCGCAGGCCAGCAAGAACACCAGCCAGCGGACCGGCAAAGCCTTCAATCGGGTCCGGCACCACCGGCAATGCGTACTCGGCAAAGCGCGCCGGGTCGCCGTTGGCATTCAGCGCCAGCGTGCCGACTTGCGGCTTCAGGCGATCGATGACGCGCGCCAGCATCGGCTGCCCGCCAACGTCCAGCAGTGGCTTGTCGCCGCCGCCCATGCGCCGCGACAGCCCGCCCGCGAGGATGACGCCCGCGATTTCCCCGGTCGGCTCACTCATCGCGCGCGCCCCGCCGGCCGTGCTTCCTGTCTTCCTCGGCGACGAAGTTCGGGTCGGCGTCGAAGTCGATCCGGTCCTCGCCCGCCAGCGCCACGAAGCGTTTGCCCCGCGCGCGCCCGATCAGCGTCAGCCCGGCCTGGCGCGCCAGTTCCACGCCCCACGCGGTGAAGCCCGAGCGCGACACGAGGATGGGAATGCCCATCATCACGGTCTTGATTACCATCTCGGATGTCAGGCGGCCGGTCGTGTAGAAGATCTTGTCGGCAGCATCGACGCCGTTCATGAACATCCAGCCGGCGATCTTGTCGACGGCGTTGTGGCGGCCGACATCCTCCATGTAGACCAGCGGCCGGTCGCCCTGGCACAGCACGCAACCGTGGATCGCGCCGGCTGTGAGATAGAGGCTCGGCGCGGTGTTGATCGCCTTGGTCAGCGTGTAGAGCCACGAGGTCTTGAGCCGCGCGTCCTGCGGCAGCGACACCGTCTCGAAATGCTCCATCACATCGCCGAAGATGGTGCCCTGCGCGCAGCCCGAGGTGCGCACCTTCTTCTTCATCTTGTCTTCGTAGTTGGTCGCACGTTCCGTGCGCACCACCACCACGCCAAGATCGTCATCGTGGTCGATGCCGGTGATGACGTCGTCGGGTTTCAGCATGTTCTGGTTGAGCAGGTAGCCGACGGCCAGCAGGTCCGGATGGTCGCCGATGGTCATCATCGTCACGACTTCCTGCGAGTTGAGATAGAGCGTCAGCGCGCGCTCCTGCACGACGCGGATCTCGACGTTCGCGCCGGTGTGGTCGGTGCCGGTGATCGGCACCGACAGGGCAGGGTCGTCCGGGTTCGGCGCGACGATGAAGCCGGTCTCGCCGTCATCGGTGGCAGGCGCTTCGGTGTAGCTGGCTGTGGTGGAGGTGTCGGCGGCCATTCTGGCTCCGCTTCACTGGTGATGAATGTTGCCCAAGAGATAGACCGCACGCCTGCACGAGAAAAGGCGCAAGTCCGCAAAGGGAACTATGCCTCGAAGCTCGCGCATGCCAAAAGAAGCCAAACCGGGGACGACATAGATGTTCGATTTTCTCAACAAGCTGGGCCTGCCGGCGAAATACGCGATCCTGTTCGGGGTCTTCGCGCCCGGCGCGATGTTCCTGCTGAATTACCGCGATCCGGCGGCATTCGGGTTGGCCAACTACCTGTTCTTCCTTGTTTTCGGGGCCTTCTGCGGCTTCGGCGCGGGCTACATGCGCCAGGTTCGCGGCAAGGATAAATAGCGCGCATGGGCCCGAAAAGTTGTTCGACTTTTCGGATCAGGCCATGCGGAAGCCAGAAAGCGCATGGACCCGAAAAGTTGTTCGACTTTCCGGAACAGGCCATGCGGCAGGGAAATTTGATCTAACTCTCGGGACGCTTCAAATGCTCGACAGCCTCAACGCGCTCGGCCTGCCGGCGAAATACGCCATCATCAACGCGGTGATGTGCGTGGTCTTCCTGTACCTGCTGGCGCAAGTCGGCTGGGGGTCCGGTGAGCCGTTCATCTACGTGCTGGGCGCGGTCCTGGCGGCGATCTTCGGCGCGGTGCGCGGCTACCGGCGCAAGCAGGCCGGCCTGAAGGACTGACGCGCACGGGCGGGGCGGAACAGCTTCTGCACCATGAGAAGCGTTTGACGCAGCCATCAAACCGCTTATCTATCGCGCGCAAGCGCCGGTCTGGCGCAGGACAGTCATCAGCGGGGACAAGATGAGCGTTACCAAAGAAGCGGTTCTGGAAGCCCTCAAGCGCGTGCGCGGGCCGGACATGGAACGCGATCTGGTCGAAAGCGGCATCGTCTCCGACATCTTCATTTCCGGCGGCAGGGTGATCTTCTCGATCTCCGTTGACGCCGCCATGGCCCAGAAGCTGGAGCCGATGCGGCAGGCGGCCGAGAAGGTCGTGAACGAAGTGCCCGGCGTGGAAAAGGCCATCGTCTCGCTGACGGCCGAGAAGGCCGGCGGCAATGGCGCGGGCGCTGCTGCCGCGCCCGCCGCGAAAGCTCCGCCGCCCGGCAACCTGGCACCGCCGCCTCCCATGGCCGGCAAGGGCCCCGGCGGCCAGCAGGCCGCCCCGGCGCAGGCAGCCGGTGTTCCCGGCGTCAAGCACATCATCGCGGTCGCCTCGGGCAAGGGCGGTGTCGGCAAGTCCACCACCACGGCCAACCTCGCGCTCGCGCTCCAGGCGCTTGGGCTGAAGGTCGGCATTCTGGATGCCGATATCTACGGCCCCTCACAGCCGCGCCTGCTCGGCGTTTCGGGCCGTCCGGAACCGGTCCATGGCCGGGTGCTGAAGCCGCTGGAAGGCTTCGGTCTGAAGGTCATGTCCATGGGCTTCCTCGTGGAGGAAGACACGCCGATGATCTGGCGAGGGCCGATGGTTATTTCCGCCATCACCCAGATGCTGCGCGAGGTCGAATGGGGCGAACTGGATGTGCTCGTTGTCGACATGCCGCCCGGCACCGGTGATGCGCAACTGACCATGGCCCAGCAGGTGCCGCTGTCGGGTGCGGTGATCGTCTCCACGCCACAGGATCTGGCGCTGATCGACGCGCGCAAGGGCATCAACATGTTCCGCCGCGTGGATGTGCCGATCCTCGGCATCATCGAGAACATGAGCTACTTCCTGTGCCCCTCCTGCGGGGACCGCTCCGACATCTTCGGAAATGGCGGCGCGAAGGCGGAAGCCGAAAAGATCGGCGTGCCGTTCCTCGGCGACGTGCCGCTACACATGGACATCCGTGAAAAATCCGATTCGGGCCGGCCGCCGGTGGCGTCGGACCCCGATGGCCAGCACGCGAAGATTTTTGGAGAGATCGCCAGCCAGGTCTGGCGCCAGATTTCCGATGGCAGTTCTGCCCGTGCGGCACCTGCTATCGTCATGGATTAACTATACTTTTTTGGGTTTCGCCTCTTTACGCTCCATGAGCGGTGTGCATAAAGGCTCCGCCTTGAATGCGTGGCCGGCGCGGATGCGGTGCCCTATGTCATTCTTCAATGTCTGTAGTTTACGTTCAGGTTAAGACTGTACGCCAAGGGCAGGCACTTAAAAGGTCATAATTTTCCAACGGCGTGGGGGCTCAGAACAACGAGACGCCTTATCGGAAAAGCTGACGATTTTTCTGGTGAGGGAATCTGTTGAACGACTCCAACGACGGGCAATTCGACGTCGATCTCACGAACTGCGATCGCGAGCCCATCCACCTACTCGGCCGGGTTCAGGAATTTGGCTTCCTGATCGGTTGCACGTCCGATTGGCTTATTCGCCACGTGTCCGAAAACGTGTCCGACTTTCTCGAGGCTGACGCGCAGTCGCTGATCGGCGATTCCGTCTCTCGCCTGCTCGATCCCAGCACCATTCACACGCTGCGCAACCGGTTGCAGAACCTGCGCCCGGGCGGCTACCCCGACATCGTGACGCGCCTGGAAGTGCACAGCGCCAAGGATGGACAACTCTTCGATGTGAGCGTCCACATTTCCGGCAGCGAGATCGTGCTGGAATTCGAGCCGGCGCGCCCACAGATGCGCGCCGACCGGCATGTTGCCGATGTCCAGCAGGCCATCAACCGCATCAGCCGGCTGGACAGTGTCGACGCCATTCTGCGCTTTGCCACGCGCTTCAGTTCGAGCCTGATGGGCTTTGATCGGGTGATGGCGTACGTCTTCAACCCGGACGACACCGGCGAAGTGCGCGCCGAGACCCATGCTCCCGGCATGGAGTCGTTTCTCGGGCTGCGCTACCCCTCGACCGATATCCCGCGACAGGCCCGCATTCTCTACGTACAGAATCCGGTCCGCACGATCGCCAACATAAACAAGGATGGGTCGCCCATCCTGCCGCTCGCCCGCTCACAGGAAGATGCGCTGGACCTGTCCAGTTCGGTCCTGCGTTCGGTGTCGCCGATCCATCTGGAATACCTGCGCAACATGGGCGTGGGCGCGTCCGTGTCCCTCTCCATCGTTGTGCACGGGCGGCTCTGGGGTCTGATCGCGTGTCATCACCGCCAGCCCAAGGTGCTCGACCAGACGGTCCGCAATTCCATGGTGCTGTTCGCGCAGATGCTTTCGCTGCTGATCGCGGAGCGCATTTCCACCATCGACAGCAAGTTCCAGACTGCCGCGAACGAGCTCATCAACCGCTTCTCGCGTTCTGCCGCGACCTCCGGCGATATCGGCGACGTGATCCTCGCACAGTCCGAGACCGCGCTCGACCTGATGTCTGCCGACGGCATGGCCGTGCTGAGCGATGGCAAGATTTCAACTGAAGGTCGTACGCCCTCGGACGACGACATCGAGGCGATTGCGCGACAGCTGAACGTCCAGCCGCCCGGTCAGGTCTACGCAACGAACGAATTGAGCAAGCTGGACCCGGATGCCGCCTCATATCTCGGGCAGGCTGCTGGGGTTCTCTCAATCCCGATTTCCAAGAGCCCGCGTGACTACATCCTCTTCTTCCGCAGCGAACTGGTGAAGAAGGTGACGTGGGCCGGCAACCCGGAAAAGCCGGTGACGCTCGGCCCCAACGGCATTCGCCTGACGCCGCGCAAGAGCTTCGAGGCCTGGCAGGATCTCGTCGAGGGGCAGAGCGCGGAATGGACGAAAGCCGAAATCGCGGCTGCCGAGCAGTTCCGCGTGACTGTGCTGGAAGTCGTGTTGAGGCTGGCTGATGACGCGGCGATGGAGCGCAAGCGCGCTGCCGAAAAGCAGGAGTTGCTGATCGCGGAACTCAATCACCGCGTTCGCAACATCCTCGGGCTGGTGCGCTCGCTGATTGCCCAGACCTCCAAGAGCGAGACGTCAGTCGCCGAATTCGCCCAAGTTCTGGAAAGCCGCGTGCAATCGCTGGCGCGCGCCCATGACCAGATCACGGAGAAAAACTGGACTCATGCGTCCCTGCGCAGCCTGATTTCGACCGAGGCCGAGGCCTACCTGCTCGACAAGTCGTCACGCATTCGCATCGACGGCCCTGACGCGCTGCTGACGCCGGTTGCCTATTCCAACCTGGCGCTCGTCATCCACGAGATGATGACGAATTCGGCCAAATACGGCGCGTTGTCGGATCGCAGTGGGATGGTCGAGGTTGATCTGACGGTTCGTGATGACGGAGCTCTGGATATCGGCTGGTTGGAAAAGAACGGTCCGCCGGTGAAGCCGCCGGAGCGTCGCGGCTTCGGCACGACCATCATCGAGCGCGCGGTGCCCTACGAACTGCACGGCGAAGCCTCGATTGACTACGCGACAAGCGGCGTGACTGCGAAATTCGTCGTGCCTGCATCCTTCGTGACGGTGTCGGATGAACCTGAAGTGGCTCAGACCGCAGCGCAGATTGCTGCCGAGGAACGTGCATTGCCGGAAATCGATTTCCCGAAGAAAATCCTTGTCGTCGAGGACAACCTCATCATCGCCATGGATACAGAAGCCGCGCTGATGGAACTTGGCGCAACGAAGGTGACGGTCTGTGGCGATTTGCATGCCGGACTGACCGCGCTTGAGGACAGCCGTCCCGACTTCGCACTTCTCGACATCAATCTTGGAAACGGAAACAGCTTCCCGCTGGCCGAGAAGCTGATGGCCGAGAGTCTGCCGTTCGTGTTCGCTTCAGGCTACGGCGACCTGAAGACGGATGGCGGCAAGTTCGACGGCTGTCTGGTGGTGGGAAAGCCCTACGACAAGGAAAGGCTGCGGCAGGTGATCCTGGCGTGTCTCGAAACCAAGGTAGGGGACTGATTCAGATCTGCGCGAAAAGTTGCGCTGCGATCTTGCTGTAGTCGACCGGCTTGTTGAAAAGCGGCGCGTTGCTGCCGAGCATCTCCGTCACTTCGCGCGTCGTGCGCCCTGTGACGAAAAAATAAGGGTAGCCCGCTTCCTCCAGCTTCGCAGCTATAGGAATGCTGTTTTCACCACGAAGGTCGAAATCCAGTAATGCGCCTGCAAGCGCATGCGACTCCAAGATCGCGAATGCTGACTTGCAATCATGCGCCACGAGGCATTCGAGCCCCGCGCTGATGATCGCGTCTTCTGCATCCATCGCGATGAACGGATCGTCCTCAACGATGAGCACTGGTTTTTGCACTGCCATGTCCATGTCTAACGAACGCACTCAGTCACGAAATGGTTTCCACGCCCGGTAAAACTAACTGGTGCATGGTGAAAAAGGATTTAATCCATGGATGCCGCAATCGCAAATTCTGGACTGCGTGAGCGTTTGCGCAAGCAGACGAGAGGTCTGCACGACCTGCTCGACAGCCGCTTTGACGGCGCATTCGCCGCTGATCTGGAGCGCTACACGGGCTTTCTGCTGATGAATGCCCGGGTGCTTCCGGTCTTGGAGGCGCGTTTGGCTCAGGATGAGGAATATCGAACGCTCGATGATTGGAAGGAACGGTTTCGCACCCGCGCACTGGAGCGCGACCTGACGGGGCTGGGCGTCGAGATGCCCGAAACGACACCTTTCCCGCATCAGCCGATGCGTGGAGCGGGCGCGGGCATTGCCTACGTTCTGGAAGGCTCGCGCGTGGGCGCGCGCGCGATTGCAAAGAGGCTGTCTGAATCCGGCCTCGACTTCGTGCCGACGGCCTTCCTGCGCCACGGCCGCGAACAGCGCTACTGGCAGGATTTCCTCGACTGGCTCGCAAGGCGCGAGGGGGACGAGGACTATGCGCGCGGCGCTGTTGCGTCGGCGGCGGCTGCATTCCAGTTCTACCTCGAGGCATCCGAAGTCTGAGGCAGGCCGGAGCGCATCGCCGCGTCCAGCTTTCGCTGGCGCATGCGTTCCCGGTAGAAGATGAACAGCCCGCTTCCCACGATGAGGAAGATGCCGAACGTGCGCAGCGGCCCTGGCACGTCGCCCCACACAAGGAAGCCGAGGATGATCGCCCACACGATGATCGAGTAGCGGAACGGCGCGACGACTGACAATTCGCCCGACCGCATCGCGTCGGTGATGAAGTAGAACGCGAGCGTCAGGAACACGGCAGCGCACGCAAGGATCGCCAGTTCACGGCTGGTCGGCAGTCCACCGTAGCCGTCGATCGCGACCATCACCGCCCCGGCAATCGTCACCGCCGTCATCGTTGTCATGGCGACGAGGATTGTCGGCGCGGCGGCCGGAATGAAACGGTTGGACAGATCACGCAGCGCCACGAAGCCCAGCGCCGCGACGGCAATCGGCGCACTCGTGTCGAAGCCGGACAGGCCCGGCTGCACGACCAGCAACATGCCGACGAAGCCGATCAGCACAGCCACCCAGCGCCGCCAGCCGACCTGTTCCTTCAGGTAGAATGCGGCAAGCACGGTCATCACCAGCGGCATCCCCTGGAGAATGGCGGTCGCGTTGGCAAGCGGCATGGAGAGCAGGGCGGTGAGGTAAAATAGTGTCGCGCCCAGTTCACCGATCACGCGCAAACCCAGTGGCCGCGCGGTGCCGGCAGGGAACTTGCGCCAGGCGCCCATCATCGTGGTCAGCGCTGCCATCAGGATCAGCGCCATGATGCCACGCGTCAGGATGATCTCGCCGAGCGGCATCGTCTCGCCGGCAAGCTTGATCAGCGTGTCATTGCAGATGAACCCGCACATCGCGGCCAGCATCGCGAGGATGCCGCGCCGGTTGGCCGCTCGGGTCGCAAGCGCGGCCTCGGTGGTGGTCGATGCGATGGTCATGTCCGGTCCCGGATCGAGGATTGCCCAGCTTGCACGGGATCAGCGTGCGTTCAAGCAGCCAGTCGCCCGCGCCCCAGGAACGCGAAGATGGTGGCCATCAGGATCGAGCCGAACATGATGAGGGCAAGCGGCAGCAGTCCGGTCTGGTCGACGAGGCCGGTCAGCACGGTCGCGCCCGCGCCGATGCCAAGCTGGATGGCACCAGACAGGCCAGCAGCCGCACCGGCGAGGTCGGGTCGCACGGAAACACAGTTGGCAATCGCGTTGGGGAGCACCAGCCCGTTGGAAAGTGCCGTGAACGCCATCGGCACGAACAAGGCAAGCGGATGGATAGTGCCGGTCATGGCGAGCGCGACCATGACGAAGGTCGCGACAAGGCCCATGATGCTGCCGGCGATGATCATCGGCGTTGGTCCGATCCGCTCGGAATATTGCCCGGTCAGGAAGTTCCCGACCATGTAGCCGATCGCGCCAAGAGGGAAATAAAGCCCGTAGTCCGACGGCGACATCCCCATGACTTCCACGGCCAGGTGCGGAGCGGCTGCCAGGAACGAGAAGAAGGCCGCCGAGGCAAAGCCCAGCGTCAGCGCGTAGCACCAGAAGGCGCTGCTGCGAAACAGCACGAAGGCGCCGTCGACAATTGGCTGGAAGACTGCGCCGCTTTCACGCTGCGTGTTGGTTTCGTGGAGTGTCGCCAGCACGATGAGCAGCACCGGCAGCGCGACCACGACGACGGCGACAAAGCTGGCGTGCCAGCCGAAGCTTTCATCCAGCAGCCCGCCCGCCAGTGGTGACACCATCGGCCCCACAACCATACCCATGGTCACGTAGCCGATCATGCTGGCCGAGCGGCCGCGGCTGTAGCAGTCGCGAATGATGGCGCGCCCGATAGCCAAGCCAGCCGCACCGCCGAGCCCCTGGAAGAAGCGCGCGGCGATCAGCGTCTCGATTGTCGGCGCCAGCGCAGCGAACACCGATCCGACGATGAAGAGGGACAGCCCCGCGATGAGCAGCGGCCTGCGACCGAACCGGTCCGACAGCGGGCCGAAGACGATCTGCGAGATCGCCATGGCGATGAGGTAGAAGGTCAGCGAGAGCTGGACCATCGCGTAGGACGTATCGAACGCCTTCTGCATTCCCGGCATCGAGGGCATGCAGATGTTGAGCGCGATGGGTCCGAGCGCGGAAATGATGATGAGCACGATCAGCGGCGGAGCCAGCACCGGAGTCTCGGCGGGCTCTGTGGTGGACGTGATCGTCTGGCTCATGTGGATTCTTTCGGCGGGCGGGGTGTCGGCGGGTCGCGAGCTATATGGTGCGCGCCGCGCGTCTCAGCCATGCCGGCAGTGCAGGGCAGGGTTCCGGCCTGCCTGCCCGGCCAGCCGCAGGCCCGTCAATGGGGCCTCGCGGCAAGCCTGGATCGTCTCGGGGTCGGAAGCCCGTCAGCGGCTGGCGGACGCGATGCCGAGGTTGGTCTCGGAAGCGGGCGTTCCTGCCGGCTGGGCGAAAACGCGGCGCACGAAGTCGTGGATCGCCACAGAGCGCTGACGGCGGCCCTCGGCCACCAGCCGGTTCAGCTGGGTCACGTCGAGGCGGCTCACGTCGATATCATTCAGGTTGGTCATGTCGGTCTCCAGTCGGCCGGGAGGGATTTGATGCCGGCCGATGCTGGAGAAGCTAGGTACTATGCTGCACTGCCACAAACGCTTTGTTTTCATCCGTCAGTTGAGTTAAAATCATCTGATACGTTCCGGACAACTCATGGCTGCCATGCAAATTTTGAAGGTCTGCAATTTACCGTTTGTAAATGTAGTGCCTATGCATCTGGAAATATTGGGGAAATAGCGAAGAATGAAGCGTGACCTTCCGCCCCTTGCGTGGTTGCGTGCCTTCGAGGCCACCGGGCGTCATTTGAGTTTCACGAAGGCGGCGGAGGAATTGAACGTCACGCCATCGGCCTTGTCGCACCAGGTCCGGCAGCTTGAAGACATGCTTGGACAGAAGCTGTTCGTGCGTTTGAACCGGGCGATTGAGCTGACCGAGGCGGGGCAGCGCTGCCATCCGGGCCTGCGGTCCGGCTTCAACCTGCTGGCCGACGCGATGGCCCAGTTGCGCCCCGCCGTGCCGCCCAACCGGCTCGTGGTCGGCACCGGCCCGGCGTTTGCCGCCAAGTGGCTCGCGCCGCGTCTTTATAGATTCGTGGACGCCCATCCAGACCTCGACCTGCGCATTGCCGCGAGCCTTGCCGTCACTTCGCTCGGTGAACAGGGCCTGGACGTGGCGATCCGCTTCGGGCGCGGGAACTATCAGGACGTCACGGTCGAGAAGCTGCTGGACGAGGCCATCGCCCCGATGTGTTCACCGGCCTTCCTCGAACAGCATCCGATGGAAAGCCCGGCTGACCTTGAGAAAGTGCAGCTTCTGCACGACGATTCCATGCGCCCCTTTCCCGGTCTTCCCGGCTGGGAGGACTGGGCGCGCGCTGCAGGGGTGCCGAACCTGAACGTGGACCGGGGGCTTCGCTTCAACCACGCCGACCACGGGCTCGATGCGGCGATGGAAGGGGCGGGGATCGTTATGGGCCGGCGGACGCTGTCCGTGCGCGACCTCAATGCCGGACGGCTCGTCATGCCGTTCGACATCTCCGTGCCGGTGAGAAACGCCGCGTTCTGGCTGATCTATCCGACCGACGAGCAGGGCAATATGACTGCCAAGGTCAGCAGCTTCCGCGACTGGATCCACGAGGAGATTGCAGCCGAGCCGCTGCCGTTCTGAGTCGAACGAGCCGCTGGAGCGTGTGAGGCCTCAGCCGCCGGTGACGCTCATGTGGCGGCCGACGCTCGGCTGGTTCGTCGTGCGGTCGATGATAAAGTCGTGGCCCTTGGGCTTGCGCGAGATGGCTTCCTCGATCGCCTGGTAGAGCGGCTCGTTGCTCTCGCTGGCGCGCAGCGGCGCGCGCAGGTCGGCGGCGTCTTCCTGGCCCAGGCACATGTAAAGAGTGCCGGTGCAGGTGAGGCGCACGCGGTTGCAGCTTTCGCAGAAATTGTGGGTCATCGGCGTGATGAAGCCGAGACGGCCACCGGTCTCGGCGATGCGCACGTAGCGCGCCGGGCCGCCGGTCTTGTAGGGAATGTCTTCCAGCGTCCAGCGCTGGGAGAGATCAGCGCGAACCTGCGATAGCGGAAGGTACTGGTCGGTGCGGTCGCCGTCGATTTCGCCAAGCGGCATGGTCTCGATCAGCGTCAGGTCCATGTCGCGCTCGTGGCAGAACCGGATGAGCGTGTCGAACTCGTCCTCATTGACGCCCTTCAGCGCCACGGCATTGAGCTTGAGCTTGAGGCCTGCCGCCAGCGCGGCGTCGATGCCGTCCATCACCTTGCTGAAATTGCCCCAGCGCGTGATCGCCTTGAACTTGTCCTCGTCCAGCGTGTCGAGCGAGACGTTGACGCGCTTCACGCCGCACGCGGCCAGCTCCTTGGCGAAGCGGGCAAGCTGCGAGCCGTTGGTCGTGACGGTCAACTCTTCCAGCTGTCCGGACTCAAGGTGCCGGCCAAGCGACTGGAACAGCCACATGATGTTCCGGCGCACCAGCGGTTCGCCGCCGGTGATGCGCAGCTTGCGCACCCCGAGATCCACGAAGCCGGTGCACATCCGGTCGAGTTCTTCCAGCGTCAGCAGGTCCTTCTTGGGAAGAAACGTCATGTTCTCCGACATGCAGTAGACGCAGCGGAAGTCGCAGCGGTCCGTCACCGAGACGCGCAGGTAGGTGATCGCCCGCTGGAAGGGGTCGACAAGCTGGCGCGTGGCAGCATTGGGCTCTTGTGGCACGTTGATGTTCATGGCGCGTCCCCGAGTGTTCAGCGCCCGCGCGGCTCTCCATGAGCCGGGGCGGCCGATCTTGTTTCTTTGTGACGATATCTAGCAGCCCGCGTGGCTTCGGCAAAATGCCCTCGCGAAAGGCGGGCGATCTCTCTTCCTTCATATAGGCGAATCGAACCGCGATATCGCGGGGGCGGTTCACGACAAACAACAAAGTTCCGCCGACGGGCCATATCGGGCAATATTATTACCAACTCCACCGGTCAACTTTGATCGACCGGGCTTAATCGCGCGACATTCTGTCCCGGAACCGCGTAGATATAATTTAATGTCAAAAAGCGGTGTCTCAGCGAACGAATATTGCGAAATGATATTCGAGGTCAGTTGCGCACAGTGTATACGCTGTGCATGATGATGGCGGGAGGAGTCCAAATTTGATGCAAGCGCAGCACCAAGCTGCCCAAACGCTGAGCGAACCCGTCCAACTTAGTGACGAGGAACTCGGTCGTGGGCACCTGTACCGGCTGATTGGCCGGTTGCTCGCACGTGCGCCTTCCACCAAGGAACTCGGCAACGCATCGCTCCTGCAGGGCGACAACAGCGAGATCGGCCGCGCCATTGCCACGCTGGCCGCAGCCGCAGCCAAGGCGGACGCCGCCGCTGTTGCCCGGGAATATCAGGACCTCTTCATCGGCGTCGGCCGCGGGGAACTTGTCCCCTACGCATCCTATTACCTGACCGGCTTCCTGCACGAGAAGCCGCTGGCGCGCCTGCGCGACGACCTCGCGGGTCTCGGCATCGCGCGCGCCGACAACATCAAGGAACCCGAGGACCACGCCGGCGCGATCCTTGAGGTCATGTCCGGCCTCATCCTCGGCACGTTTTCGACCCCAGCTTCGCTGGACCAGCAGAAGGCCTTCTTCGAGGCCCATCTCGCGCCGTGGGTCGGACATTTCTTCAAGGACCTGGAAGCGGCGCGCAATGCCGACTTCTACGCACATGTCGGGCGGCTCGGCCGCGCGATGGTCGAGGTCGAGGACGCCGCGTTCTCGATGGTTTGACGAATTTCGCGCCCCTGTCAGGGCGCTGACGAAACAGGCCGCAAGGCTTGGGAGGAGGGCCCGGTAAAGGGCCAACAGGAGATGGAGCCCAACGAGGCTCCGGGGAACAGGGCCGGCAGGCCCCAAGAAAAAGGCCGAATGGCCGGTGGAGACAGGTCTTCGAAGAGCCCGCAACAGGGCCACACGGACCTGAAGAGGAGTAGCGCCGACGAGCCGGCAGGGAATTTCCCGCAGCGGCCAGACGGCAGATGATTGAACAGCTGGCCTGCGCCTTGAACGCTGGCGGGCTCCGAACATTGGAGAGAGGAAATGGCAGGCAAGAAAGAAGACGCCAAGACCGATCGCCGCAGCTTCCTGAAGCTGGCGGGTCTCGGTTCGGTCGCCGGCGGCGCCGCCCTGGTGACCGGGGCCGGCGAGGCCGAAGCGGCAGCGCTCGACACGCCCGGAAACGGCTATCGCGAAAGCGAGCACGTCAAGGCGTTCTATCAGTCGGCGCGGTTCTGACGATCCGCGCGGGGGCAACCTCGCCGCGGACCTTGGGGACACTCTTTGAGGAGATCGAAACATGTTGAGGAAGAAGACGGAAGGCGCGGCCAGAAGCGCGCGTCTCGCCCAGATCCTCTCCGACACGGCTGGGGCCACAATGGACCGACGCACGTTCCTGCGTCGTTCGGGTCTCACGGTCGGCGGGCTTGCTGCGGCATCCGCCATCAGCGGCACCATGGTGCAGCAGGCGCAGGCAGCCGAGGGCAGCGGCCCGGTTGAACTGAAGAAATCCGTTTGCACCCACTGCTCGGTGGGCTGCACGGTCATTGCCGAGGTGCAGGGCGGTGTGTGGACGGGCCAGGAGCCCGGCTACGACAGCCCCTTCAATCTGGGCTCGCACTGCGCCAAGGGCGCGTCGGTGCGTGAACATGCCCACGGCGAGCGTCGCCTCAAGTACCCCACAAAGCTCGTCGGCGGAAAGTGGACGCGCATCAGCTGGGAAGACGCGATCAACGAGATCGGCGACCAGATGCTCTCCATCCGCGAAGAGTCCGGTCCCGATTCGGTGTACTGGCTGGGTTCGGCGAAGCACTCCAACGAGCAGGCCTACCTGTTCCGCAAGTTCGCCGCCTTCTGGGGCACCAACAACGTCGATCACCAGGCGCGTATCTGTCACTCGACCACGGTCGCGGGTGTTGCAAACACCTGGGGCTACGGCGCGATGACGAACTCCTACAACGACATCCACAACTCGCGTGCGATGTTCCTCATCGGCGGCAACCCCGCCGAGGCGCACCCGGTGTCGCTGCTCCACCTGATGAAGGCCAAGGAGCAGAACGACAGCCAGCTCATCGTCTGCGACCCGCGCTTCACGCGCACCGCCGCACACGCCAGCGAGTATGTCCGCTTTCGTCCCGGTACGGACGTGGCGCTCGTTTGGGGCATTCTCTGGCACGTCTTCGACAACGGCTGGGAAGACAAGGAATTCATCCGGACCCGTGTCTACGGCATGGAAGACGTGAAGGCCGAAGTCGCCCGCTGGACGCCTGAGGAAACCGAACGTGTGACCGGCGTTCCCGGCGCGCAGCTTCGCCGCGTTGCCCGCACGCTCGCCAACAACCGACCCTTCACCATCATCTGGTGCATGGGCGGCACGCAGCACACGACCGGCAACAACAACACCCGCGCCTATTGCGCGCTGGGCCTTGCGCTCGGCACGATCGGCACCTCGGGTGGTGGCGCCAACATCTTCCGTGGCCACGACAACGTGCAGGGCGCAACCGACCTCGGCGTGCTCTGCCACACCCTGCCGGGCTACTACGGCCTCGCCGCCGGCTCGTGGAAGCACTGGGCCCGCGTCTGGGATGTTGACTACAACTACGTCGTCGATCGCTTTGCCAAGACCACCGACAAGGAAGGCAAGGAAAAGTCGATGATGAACATCGCCGGCATGCCGGTGAGCCGCTGGTTCGACGGTGTTCTGGAAGAAGGCGACAACCTGGAGCAGCAGGATTCGGTTCGCGCGATGGTGTTCTGGGGCCATGCCCCGAACTCCCAGAGCCGCCAGCAGGATGCGAAGAAGGCGATGGAGAAGCTCGATCTTCTCGTCGTCATCGATCCGTATCCCACGGTCACGGCCATCCTGCATGACCGCACCGACGGCGTGTACCTTCTGCCGGCCGCGACGCAGTTCGAGACCTACGGCTCGGTCACCGCGTCCAACCGGTCGATCCAGTGGCGTGAGAAGGTTGTGGAGCCGCTGTTTGAGTCGCTTCCCGACCAGACCATCATCTACAAGTTCGCTGCCAAGCTCGGCTTCGCCGACGAGATGTTCAAGAACATCGCGATCGAGAACGACGAGCCCAGCGTCGAGGACACGCTGCGCGAGATCAACCGCGGCATGTGGACCATCGGCTACACCGGCCAGTCGCCGGAACGCCTCAAGCTCCACATGGAAAACCAGCACACCTTCGACAAGACGACCCTGCGCGCCAACGGCGGTCCCGCCGACGGCGAGTACTACGGCCTTCCCTGGCCGTGCTGGGGCACCCCGGAGATGGCGCACACCGGTTCGCCGAACCTGTATGACCTCTCCAAGCCGGTTGCCGAGGGCGGCATGGGCTTCCGTGCCCGCTTCGGCGTCGAGCGCGAGGTGGACGGCGTCAAGCACAACCTGCTTGCCGAAGGCGTCTACCCAGTGGGTTCGGAGATCGAGGACGGTTATCCGGAGTTCAACTACGGCATTCTCCAGAAGCTCGGCTGGGACGGCGATCTCACCGACGAGGAGCGTGGCGTCATCGAACAGATCGGTGGCGACAAGCCGGAGGGTGTGAACTGGAAGGTCGACCTGTCGGGCGGCATCCAGCGCGTCGCCATCAAGCACGGTTGCGCGCCCTACGGTAACGCGAAGGCCCGCACGATCGTGTGGAACTTCCCCGATCCGGTTCCGGTCCACCGCGAGCCGCTCTACACCACGCGGCGCGACTTGGTGGTCGACTACCCGACCTACGCCGACAAGCGCATGAACCGCCTGCCGGTCCTCTACGAGTCGATCCAGAAGAACGACTACTCGAAGGACTTCCCGATCATCCTCACGTCCGGCCGACTGGTCGAATACGAGGGTGGCGGCGACGAGACACGTTCCAACCCGTGGCTCGCCGAGCTTCAGCAGGACATGTTCGTGGAAGTGAACCCGTTCGACGCCAACTCCGCCGGTCTTCGTGACGGCGAGATGGTCTGGGTGCACACGCCGGAAGGCGCCAAGGTCAAGGTTATGGCCATGGTCACCGAACGTGTCGGCCGGGGCGTTGCCTTCATGCCGTTCCACTTCGGCGGCTGGTACCAGGGCGAGGACCGCCGGTCCAAATACCCGGACGGTGCCGACCCCTACGTGCTGGGCGAAGCGGCAAACACCGCATGGACCTACGGCTATGACTCCGTGACCCAGATGCAGGAGACCAAGTGCTCCGTGTGTCGGATCGAAAAAGCGTAAAGCGCGAGAGGAGACTGACAAATGGCTAGAATGAAGTTCCTCTGTGACGCAGAACGTTGCATCGAGTGCAACGCCTGCGTCACCGCGTGCAAGAACGAGCACGAGATCCCGTGGGGCATCAACCGCCGCCGTGTCGTGACCATCAACGACGGCAAGGAAGGCGAGCGCTCCATCTCGGTGGCCTGCATGCACTGCTCAGATGCACCGTGCATGGCCGTGTGCCCGGTCGACTGCTTCTACCAGACCGACGAGGGCGTGGTTCTGCACTCCAAGGACCTGTGCATTGGTTGCGGCTACTGCTTCTACGCGTGCCCCTTTGGCGCGCCGCAGTATCCGCAGGTCGGCAACTTCGGCTCGCGCGGCAAGATGGACAAGTGCACCTTCTGCGCCGGCGGCCCGGAAGACGACAACTCCAATGCCGAGTTCCAGAAGTACGGCCGCAACCGCCTCGCCGAGGGCAAGCTTCCGCTGTGCGCGGAAATGTGCTCGACCAAGGCGCTGCTCGCCGGTGACGGTGACGTCGTCTCGAACATCTACCGCGAGCGTGTTGTCTCCCGCGGGTTCGGGTCCGGCGCCTGGGGCTGGGGCAAGGCCTATCCCGGCGGCGGTTCGTAAGCCGGGGACGCCGCAGCAAGATCAGCAAGGGCGGCCGGACGGCCGCCCTTCGCATATCGGCGAGGTTCGCCGGGGTTTATCTTTTTAATTCAACCATTTGCGTTATCGCATAACGCGTTTGTGGAATTGCCGATCCGTGCCTGTTTCGGCTATGCTTGGCCAACAGGTAACCGGTTCAGGGGCGAGGATTGCATGACAAGACCGATTGTCCGCAAAGCGGGACTTGCGCTGGTGGCAGCATCGCTGGCGCTCACGCTCCAGGCCTGCCGGGAGAACGAGCAGGAACGACCGCTCAGTTTTGAAAAGGGCGTCTATTCCGGCGAGCCCGATCAGAAGCTCAGCGCTGAGCAGACCGATGAACTGCGTCGCCGTGCCTCGCAGATTCAGCAGTTCTAGAAAGTCCGTCGACACCCGCAGGGGCCACGTCAACAGCGCCGCGCAAGCCGGTCGCAGGAATGAAAAGAGGGAGAGGGTCATGCATCGCACGCGCATATTCGGGCTGGCCGGGCTATTCGCCATGCTGGCGCTCGTCGTCGCCGTCACCATGTCCGGCGGCCAGGCATTTGCCCAGAGCGGTGGCGGGCTCGACCCCGAACTGCGCCAGCAGCTTGAAGGCGGCGCGGTCCCGGGCAATGCCCAGGGCACCAACGACATCTCCGAGCAGTGGCGAGATATCCGCCGCGGCGTGCAGGGCACCGTCTCCATCCCCGACAAGAAGGCCGGTGTGCTGGTCCAGTCGGAAGGTGAGAACTGGCGCAACGTGCGCAACGGACCGGTCTCGACCTACTCGGTCTGGGTCATCGCGGGCATGATCATCCTGCTCGCGGTCTTCTTCCTCATTCGCGGGCGCATCCGCATCGACGCCGGCAAGGCCGGGGTAACGATCAACCGCTTCGGCTTCATCGAGCGTTTCGGCCACTGGCTGCTGGCGGTGTCCTTCATCGTGCTGGCGCTGACGGGGCTGAACCTGCTATATGGCCGCTACTGGCTGCTGCCTGTCATCGGGCCGGATGCCTTCGGCGCGATCACGCTTGGCGGCAAGTACCTGCACAATTACCTCGCCTTTGCCTTCATGCTTGGTCTGGCGATGGTCACTGTCATGTGGATCGTCCACAACCTTCCTTCGCGCCATGACCTGATATGGCTCGCCAAGGGTGGCGGCATGTTCTCCAAGAAGTCCCACCCGCCTGCGAAGAAGTTCAATGCCGGGCAGAAGATCATCTTCTGGTCGGTGGTGCTGGGCGGGCTCTCGCTCTCGCTGTCAGGCTGGGCGCTGCTCTTCCCGTTCGAATATCCGATGTTCGCCAAGACCTTCGCGATCTTCAACATCTTTGGGACCGAGCTTCCCACCTCGCTGACGCCCATCGAGGAGCAGCAGCTTGCGCAGCTCTGGCACACCATCGTCGCGGTGGTCATGGTCGCCATAATTCTCGCCCATATCTATATCGGTACGATCGGTATGGAGGGGGCTTTCGACGCCATGGGGTCCGGCGATGTCGACCTCAACTGGGCGAAGGAGCACCACAGCATCTGGGTCGAGGAGAAGATGGAAGGCGATGGCGAGCATCCCGAGACACGGCCGGCTCCGGCCGAATAACCAGCGCAATCGCGGCGGGCGTCATCCGCGCCCGCTGCCACCCGGCGCAGCCGTTCCGCGCCAGCGCGTGTAAACGTCCATGATGCTCCCCCGCGCATTGCCCGGACTTGTGGCCTCCGCCGTGCTGGCGGTGCTTGCCGCCGTGCCCGCCTCGGCGGCGACGGACGGCGATTCCGCGTCGCTCTTTCCGCGCGCGCTTGAAGGCCACGGTGGCCCGGTGCGCTCCGTCGCGCTATCGCCGCAGGTCGACCGGGCTCTGACGTCATCCTTCGACTATTCCGCGATCCTCTGGGCTCTCGATGATGGCGAGGGCCGCGAACTGACGCGGCTGGAAGGCCACGAGGCCGCCGTCAACGATGCCCTCTTCGTGCCCGGCAGCGAGCGCGCCGTGACCGTCAGCGACGATGGCAGCCTCGCCATCTGGGATCTCTCCACCTCTGAAATGCTGAAGCGGTTCGAAGGTCCCGGCGACAAGGTGCTGGCAGCCGACGTGTCCGATGACGGGCGCTTTGCCGCGTCTGCCGGGTGGGATGGCACCGCGCGCCTTTACGACATTGCAGCGCTCACCGAGACGGCGGTCCTCGAAGGCCATCGCGGCAACGTCAACGACGTGGATTTCTCACCCGATTCCAGGACGCTCTATTCCGCCTCCTACGACGGCACGATCCGCGCTTGGGACGTGGAGACCGGCAGCTTCATCCGCCAGATCTACGGCCACGGCTGGGGCCTCAACATCGTGCGTGCGCTGCCGGACGGCGCGAACCTGCTCTACGGCTCGCTGGACGGGTCGGCCGGCATCATCGAGATCGAAAGCGGTCGCACGGTCGTCGACCTCGCGGTCCACCAGGGCCCGATCCTGTCGGCGGACATTTCCAGCCAGTCCGGCCTCGCGCTTATCGGCGGTGCGGACGGCACCGTGCGGGTGTACCGGACCGCAGACTGGATCCTGCTGCACACCTTCGAAAACCCGAACGGCCCCATCTGGGGTGCCGCACTGTCGCCGGACGGGACGGCTGCGATCCTCGCGGGCCTCGATGATTCAGCCTTTCTGTGGCAGATCACCCCGCGCAAGGCATTCGAGCCGCCGCTTGGCGATTATCCGCGCCGTTTTCAGGTCCAGAACGATGCCGACCCCGGCGAACTCCAGTTCGCGCGCAAGTGCTCGGTCTGCCATACTCTGACGCGCGATGGCGGCAACCGCGCCGGGCCGACGCTCTACGGTGTCTTCGGCCGCAAGGCTGGTACGCTGGAGGGTTACGTCTATTCCGACGCGCTGAAGCACAGCAGCATCGTGTGGACGGAGGAAACCATCGCGCAGCTGTTCGATGACGGTCCCGATGTGGTCACCCCTGGCTCCAAGATGCCGGTGCAGCGCCTCAAGACCGTCGAAGACCGTGACGCACTTATCGCGTTCCTGAAACGCGCAACCAAACCCGAGGCGCCCGCGCCGGGTCAGTGACCCGGCACCGCCCGACACAAAGAGGAAACGGCAGGAATGAAAGCCTTCGTCACCAGCATGGTCGCACTCGTCGTGATCAGTTTCGCCGCATGGGGCGTGCTGACGTCTCTCGACTACTCCGCGCAGGATGCCTATCGCAGCGGTCACGGTACCGTTCGCCTCTGACCCGATCGTGCGTGCCGTCTTGAGCATTCATCCGCGCGCGATCGTGTGCCTGTCGCTCGCGCTGTGCGTCCTCGCTATTCCGGCCTACGCGCAAAGTCCGGTCGAGGACGCAGCGCAATCCGTCGTCTCGGTTCTGCCGCTCTGGCAGGGTCGCGCGCCGGACCAGGAAGCACCCGAAGGCACCGGCATCGTCATCGGCGACGGGCAATGGATCGTCACCGCCGCGCATGTGCTCGGCAACGCAAAACGCGTCTTCGTGCGCGATGCCGATGGCATGGTGCTGGAAGCCTCGCCCGGCCCTGTGAGCGACGCGACAGACATCGCCCTGCTGCGTATCGAGGAACCGCGCAAGCCTGCCGAGTGGGCGGACGGTGATCTCGCCCCGGGAGACAAGGTCTGCGCTGTCGGCAACGCCTTCGGCCTTGACCACACGCTGACCTGCGGCGTCGTTTCGGCGATTAACCGCTCTGACGTCGGCTTCAATGCCATCGAGGATTTCGTCCAGACCGATGCCGCCGTGAACCCCGGCATGTCCGGTGGCGCGCTGGTTGACGGGGAGGGCAGGCTCGTCGGCCTGCTGTCGGCCATCTTCGCCAAGGATTCCGACGCCAATATCGGCGTCAACTTCGCCGTCTCCGCAAGCCTCGCCCGCGCCGTCACTTCCGGGCTGATGGAGCAGGGCACATTCCAGCCTGTCGCCATCGGGGCTGCCTACCGCCCGGTTCCGGGCTTCGGCGAGACAGGGCCGACCGGCGCGCTGGTCGTTTCCGTAGCGGCAGACAGTGCCGCTGCCCTTGCCGGGCTGGAGGAGGGCGATACCATCTTGCGTGCAGGCGCCCGCCGGGTGCACGGTCCCGGTGACATGCGCGCTGCACTGGCGCTTCTTGCTGCCGGCGAGACGCTGGCGCTGGACGTGCTGCGCGGCGACACCCGCAAGACCCTTCAAATCACGCCGCAATGAGCGGCGTCCACCACGGGAAACAGTTTCATGGATGAAGACAAGGCAAACATGGCCATTCGCAAGTTCCTCAAGCAGGTCGGCGTGACCTCGCAGCGCGAGATCGAGGAACTGCTGCGCAACAGCGACGGAAAGCCGGTGACGGTGAAGATGGTGCTGACGGCGGAAGGCACGGACCTGCACCACGAAGTCGAGCAGACGATCGCCGGGTGAGCGACTACCCGACATATGCGCCGCCATCTGCGGCCGAGCCTGCCGCCGAGACGGTTGAGCAGGCGCCGTCTCCGCTTGGCGAGCCGGAGTTTCCACCGCTTCTGACCGGTCACGAGATCGGTGCGGACGAGGATGCCTTTGTGCGCGCAACCGAAGGCGCGCGCGCTGGGCGCCTGGAAGCCGGTGATTTCCTCTGGAAGCGCACGCGCGATGCCTTCGACACGGCCATCGTGCTGGAACCGGACGTACCGCGTGCGCGCGCGGCCGAATTCGCCTTCGTCGCGCAGGTCGCCTTTGCCGACAGCTTCGGCGCGATCAGCCCGCCCGAAGTCGCGCTGACATTCGGGTGGCCGAACGCGCTGCGGCTCAATGGCGGGCGGATCGGCCACCTGCGGCTGGCCATTTCGCCGGAGGACGACGCGGACGGCGCGCCGCTGTGGATGGTGGCGGGGCTGAGCCTCGTGGTGCGTCACGAGCGCTACGATGTCGAACCGGGCAACATGCCCGACATCACCACCTTCGAGGAGGAGGGCTGCGGCGACGTCGACACGATTGAACTCATCTCGTCCTTCGCTCGCCATCTTCTCGTTTGGATTCACACCTGGAGCGAGGACGGCTTTGCCGCCGTCCACGAGACCTATCTCTTCCGCGCCGACGGCCACAAGGAAGACACCGAACTTGAAAGCGGCGGCCAGTCCGCATCCGGCACCTTCATGGGTCTGGACGAGAATGGCGGCGCGCTGATAAAGCGCGCGGACGGCTCGATGGTAGCGCTGCCAGCGCTGCCCGGCCTGCTCGCCGAACCCGGTATCGGAACCCGGTCGTGAAGCTTCTGCGCACGATCCGCTTCGACCAGTCCGACGACCACGTGTTTGAAACGGCGGCGGCCTCCGACGAATGGGCGGTTTCAGGCGCGTTCGAGTTCGCCGAACTGCCGCCCGACGAGATCAAGGGCAAGACCAAGCAGGCCTTCGCCAACGGCTTCATGTCGCTGGAGAGCTTCGGGCGGTCGACATTCGTGAGCGTCGCCACGATCGAGACCGACCAGCTCGCCCGGCTGACAGACGAACTCGCCGATCATTTCTGCAGGCACTACGGCGCGCCCGATATTGAAGCCGCGCGTCCCGTCGCAACCGAGGAAATCGCCTTCGCGACAAGTCTCGTCGCGGAAGTGCCGATCAACACCGTTTTCACCGTGCGCCGCACGCTGGACGATGACAACGCGATCCGCGAGGAATTCCGCACCGTCACGCCGCCTGCCGCGCCGGTCCACAGCAAGATCTGGGATGTCGTCGATGACAACGACACTTGAGCACCGCACCGTTGGACGCGACTTCTGGCGCTCCGCCGGAATTCACCTGCTGGACCGCGACGACAACGGCCGTCTGACTGTGACGGCAGACTTCCTGAGGGCCTATTTCACCCGGCCGGAAATTCACCCGGTCGAGGAATCCTGCGCCGCCGAGAACGCCCTGTTCGAAGCCCTGATGGAAGACCCGTTACGCGCCGTGGGCGATGCCGAGATTGCGGCAATCGCCGACGAGGACGCGCGCGAGAACTACCGCATCGTTGTCGATTTCCGCGACCATCTCGCCAGCAACAAGACGCTCGAAGCCGCCTATCTCGCGATCTTCACGTCAGCCGACGCACCACGCGTGCCGCCGGTCTTCGTCGACCAGATGGTGCACGTGATCCTCGCCAACATCCTCGCCGATGTGCGCGATCCGATGCGCCTGCGCGCGGCTGAACTGTTCTTCCGCGAGCAGAATGTCAGCCTCGACGATGGCCGCGTGATGCTGGCGGACGAGGAAATCGTCGAGATGTACGCCAAGACCGGCGGCATGGGCGGGCTCGGTCAGTTGCTGGTGGAATCCAACACCACCCGCAATGTCAGTCTCGACGTGATCGACGACGACAATTCCGGGATCTACTGGGAACGCTCCGACAGGTTCGACACGGTCGTCGACTTCCGCTTCACGCAGCCGGCCCTGGATGCCTTTGCCCGCGTGCTGGAGGCCTGGGTCGGGCACTTCTTCGGCGTGCGCACCCGCATCCAGCCGATGCAGTCCATCAAGGACGAGCGCTGGTCGTGGCACGTCGGGCTGGACGCCGAGGCGACCCGCATTCTCAACGGCCTCTACAATGGCGAGGACGTGGCGACCGCCGACCTCGACCAGGTCATTGCGCTGTTCCGCATGGAGTTTGCCGACGCCAAGGTGTTGAGCGCGTCCATGCAGGGCAAGCCGGTCTATCTCGGCCTGGCGATGACACGCGGCAACCGACTGCGCATGAAGCCGCAGAACCTGCTGACCAACCTGCCGCTGGCGAGCACATCATGAACGAGACAACCGAAGCCGGATTTGCTGATTCCGTTTGGGCGAAGGTCATCGCCCTCGTGCTGATCCTGGCCTGCGCCGCGATCATCGCGTGGCAGCACCGCGAGGCGTTCTTGCCATCGGCGCAGGATGCTGCGTCGGCCAATCCGCAGCTTGATGCCTGCATTGCCGAGCGCACGGGCCAGGTCGACAAGATGCGCGCCGATGGCGTGATCGATGACCGGCAGGCGGACAGCTTCCGCACCCGCGCGATCCAGTTCTGCCAGCAGCAGTTTCCGCCGCAGAACTGACCCCTCAGGAGTCCTTCAGGAAGTCTTCCAGCGACAGCTCGTCGTCCGCGATGCCTTCATCGCGCGCCTTGAGGTAGTCGTCGGTGGTGACGAGCCGTGGACGTGTGCCGCTGCGGAACGGATCGTCTGCACGCTCCGCCATCGCCTGGACCCGGCAATCCTCGCACATCTCGATGACGTTCTCGGAGCCTTCCTCGGCGAACATCGAATGCTTGCCGGCAAGCTGCGCGGAGATGCGCCGGATCGTTTTGGCGGAGCCGAACGGCTTGCCGCAGCGCACGCAGCAGAATGGCTCTTCCTCGTTGAGGACCACCTGTTCCAGCGCCGTGTTGGTGAAGTTGTAGCGCGGGTCCAGCGTGATGACCTTTTCCGGGCACGCCTTCGAACACAGCCCGCACTGCACGCAAGACTGCTCCTGGAAGCGAACCTGCGGTTTGTCGGGATTGTCGAACAGCGCGTTGGCCGGGCAGACAGATACGCAGGCGAGGCACAGCGTGCAGCCTTCGGTATCAATCTGGATACGCCCATACGGTGCCGCCTGGGGCAGGGCGATCAGCTCCGGCTTCTGGGGCGCCGTTTCGCGCAGTGCGCCGATGGTCGCGCGCGCGACTTCACGCTTGTTGCCAAGCGCGGCAAAGCTCTGCGGCTTAATGGCGGCATGGGCGGATTTTGCGAAAAGCTTCGCGTCCACCACATCCGGGTCGGCATCGTCGATGATCTCGATGCGGCCGGTGCCATGGCCGAGCCCGGCCAGCATCGCATCCGCGACCGCACGCTGCGGCAAGAGGCCGGCATGGTCGTCGGGCCGGTTCGGGTCAGCGAGAACGATGACGCGCGCGGCACCCGCCGCAAATGCTGCCAGCACCAGGTCATGCCCGATGGTACCTGACGAATAGACCGCCAGCGGCAGCACGTTGGCAGGCAGCCCGCGCCCGAAACGCGCCAGCGCGGAGATCATTTCCGCACCGTGGGTCTCGTCGTGGAAGAGCACGGCGGGCGCGCGGCCCCCGGCCTTCGCGTATGTGCCGACAAGCGTGCGCAGCCGCGCGATGGTGTCGGTGCGCGGCGGGAAGTCGTAGCTCGCAGCGCCCGTGGGACAGACCGCGCTGCAATTGCCGCAGCCCGCGCAGATGCCGTTATCGAATGCGACGATATCGCCTGCATCGGTGATGGCGCCGGCCGGGCAGACGTCGATGCAATTGTTGCAGCCGACCTGTCCGGAGCGGCCGTGGGCGCAGATGTCCGGGTCGTAGTCGACATAGATCGGCTTTTCGAACTCGCCGACATACTCGACGATTTCGAACAGCGCATCGGCGATGGCGACGGGGTTGTTCGGATCGACGCGGAAATAGCCGCTGCGCTTCTCCGCACCGGTGAAGAGCGGCGTGCCGCCCGACAAGTCGAGAATGAGGTCGCACTGGGCGCTCGCCCCGTCGCGCGCCATCAGGAACTGGGCCTGCGCGCGCGAGGAGGGCATCATCGGCGCGTAGCCGTCGACGATCACCTCGAACTGGCCGAGTGACCCGGCAGCGCGGTTGATGCGCCCGGTATAGATCGGCACTTCGCCGGTCGCCGGAGGAACGATCCCGCGCGGGTCGCTCAACAACACGCTGGGCGAAAGCCGGTGCGACATCTTCAGCGCCGCATCCAGCGCCACCTGTCCCGCACCGTAGACGAGGCAAACGCCGCCCGAGGAGATCGAGCGTTCGCGCGCCGGCGTCACCTCGACCGTGGCCGTTGCGAGCAGGGCGGCCATCTTTGCGTTGAGGTCGGCCCGGTCGCTGCGCGCCTGCGGCTTCATCCAGCCGGCGGCCTCGCGGATATTGGTGAAGTTGAGTGGTGTGGTTGAGCCAAGCTCCTCGGCAAATTCGCGAAACAGCGGGGCTTCCTGCGTGCAGGCAACCAGCACCGGAGCCTCGTCGCCAAGCGCTGCCTGGAAACGCTCGATCTCGGTGCGGCACAGGTTGGAATGCACGCTGCCCGGTTCGCAGCCCAGCGCATCGGCCAGCGCGGTCGCGTCGATCTCCATCGTGCGCTCGCAGTTGCACACGAGAACCTTCCGCCCGTCACGCTCCAGGTATGGTTTCAAGCCGCCGCTCCTCCATGTGCCGGGACCCTGTCTCAGGCCCTCTTTCGGTCTGGCGATCAAATACTATAATCATTCTAAAAATCATACGGCTTGCTGTACATCACACAAGCCCGCATCGTGCATTGCGCCGCTTTGGCGCACGCGCGCAGGGAGATGAAACAGACGTGTCGAATACGCCCGACGAGAGCGAACGGACCGCCGCAGACGATGCGCAACACGAATACGGGGCAGACCTGCCAGTAACTGTGTCGCAGCGGGTGTCGGTCGTCGTCGAACGGCGGCCTTCGGAAAACCGCTGGATCGACGAGACGTGGATGCCCGTCGGCATCGTGCCGGCGGCCGAGGACCGCGACACCTGGCGGCTGCTGCGCGAGGCAGACGGCGTCGAGACCTATCTGGCCGCGACGCTGACACTGTCCCTGCATCGCTCGGAAGTCGAGGCTTACAAGCTGAACCTGAGCAACGACGTGCCGACGGTGCTGATCGTGATGACGCCGTCCGAATCCGGCGACATGCCCTATGACGTGGTGCTTGCCACCTGCGCGGCCTACGAGGCGGAAGGCTACCTCATGGGTGGCGACGAGCTGGTCGAACCGGTGCCGATGCCGCCGGCCTTCATTGCGTGGGTGAAGGAATTTGCCGATGCGCGCTATGCACCCGCCGCGTTCGTGAAGCGCCACCGCGACAAGGCGCCCGCGCTCGTGGACCACAAGTTCGGCAAGGACCCGATCTTCGCGCGCACCGGGCGCTATGAAGCTGGCGAGGATGACGGCGATGGCCTCTGAAGACAATTTCCTGTCGCGCTGGTCGCGCCTGAAACGCGCGCCAGAACCGCTGCCCGAAGAGGTCGAGCCGGAGGCGGAAGCCGCCAGCGAGCCTGAAGAGGTTCCGCTGGACGAAGAGGCGAGCGAGATTGCCACACTCCACACCGATGATCCCGGCGCAATCGCCGATCACGGGGAGGCCGCGCCCGCTGCACCACATCCCGCCGAGCTGATCGACATCGATTCGCTCGACAACGCGTCCGACTTCAGCGCCTTCGTGAAGAAGGGCGTTCCCGCCGCCTTGCAGCGACAGGCGCTGCGCAAGCTGTGGACGCTCGATCCTGTCTACGGCCAGCTTGATGGCCTTAACGACTACGAGAACATGGTGGAGTGCTTTGGCATCGCCGACCTCGCGCCCGGCGGCAGCAGCTGGCAGGTCGGCCGCGGCTTCATGACCGACGAGGATTTCGCCCAGATCAATGAACGCGGCGGCTATGGCGCGCGTGAAGAGGAAGACGAGGACGCCGAGGATGCGGAGACCGGCGAAGAGGACGAAGACGCCGAAGAGGAGCTGATCGCAGCCGAGGACGGCGCGGAGGTCGAGGCGGACGACGAAGTGGACGGTGAAGACGGGGAGGGCGAAGGCGACGAAGACGGCGATGACGCCCGCCACGTCGCGCAGGCCGACGAATCGTCGGAATTCGACGTCGACGATGACGAGGATATCGTCTGACGAGCCAGCCCCCGCCTGCCTGCTCGCCTTAGTTCAGCGGTGTGTCCGGATCGGCGCCGGCACCGGCAAGATTCGGATCGGCGAGGTGCTGGCGCAGCATCTCCGAGTACTGCTTCACCATGTGCTCCACGAAGGGTTCGTGCTCGTCCACGCTGAGAACGATATTGGCGACATAGGCGCTGTAGCGCGCCGATGCGAACAGCATCGCGAGGTGCAGTTCGGTCGCCTTGTATTTCTCGTTTTCCTTGTTGGCGACGTCGATGAAGCGGTCCGCCACCTTCAGGAAGGCGGTCTCGTCCAGGTGCCCCTCCTTGCGCATCGCGCGCCGTTCGTTTCGTGACATGGTCTTCCCGCCCCTGTTGCCCGGTTGAACATCGATCTGTTGCCGGTGGCCCGGCCCGTGCTAGCTAACCCGCCAGTGACACAGGATCAATTGGCGCGAGACAGCATGACACAGACAGGGGCCTGGCCCACCGAAATCCGCGTATCGGCCGACAAGAAGCGGCTGGTCATCGCATTCGACAACGGCGAGCGCCACGAACTCGAAGCCGAGTACCTGCGCGTTCTCTCACCGAGCGCCGAGGTACAGGGCCATTCCGCCGCCCAGAAACAGACAGTGCCGGGCAAGCGCAATGTCGGGATCATGAAGGTCGAGCCGGTCGGCAACTACGCCGTGCGCATCACCTTCGACGACATGCACGATACCGGGATCTATTCGTGGGATTATTTCCGCAAGCTCGGAACGCGCCACGAGGAGCTGTGGCAGCAATATCTCGACGAGCTTGAGGAGAAGGGGCTGAGCCGCGAGCCGGCCCGGATGCACTGAGCATCGATCGCGGGCAACTCTGTCCGCCGTTTCCAGGTAAATCAGGCCCAGAAAAGCCGAAGGCCGGGTCGCTCCCCCAAGCGACCCGGCCCCGCCAGCTAAGTTGCCTCGAAGGCCTTAGCGGGTAACGATCACGCGAGCACCGACGCGCACGCGGTTGTAGAGGTCCTTCACATCCGGGTTCGTCATGCGGATGCAACCGGAAGAGACTTCGCGACCGATGGTCCAGGGCTCGTTGGAACCGTGGATGCGGTACAGGGTCGAGCCAATGTACATGGCGCGCGCACCAAGCGGGTTGCCCGGGCCACCCGGCATGTAGGCCGGAAGGTTCGGAACGCGCTTGCGCATGGCGGCAGGCGGCGTCCAGCCCGGCCACTCGGCCTTGCGGCTGATGCGGTGCGAACCGTGCCACTGGAAGCCCGGACGGCCGACGCCAACGCCGTAGCGCATGGCCTTTCCATCGCCAAGCACCAGGTACAGGCGCTTTTCGCTGGTCTTCACGATGATGGTACCCTTGGAGTACTTCGTGTCGAAGGGAACGACCTTGGAGCGCACCGGCGAATAACCGCCGCTGCCGCTGCCGTAGGCCTGGCCCGTCATCGGGTCGATATTGGCATAGGACGTAGACGGAACGGCCACCACCGCCGCCGTCACAAGGCCCAGAAGGGCAAGCAGGAAACGTTTCATGTCTAGCCTCGGTTCATTGGTCGGCCAGCCCCGCAGGACCAAAAACCGATCCACCCTGACCCGCCAGTTCAGGCGAGCCTCGATCTGAAGTCCGGGCCACACCAGAAGACTGGCTGCAGCCGCGAATGCTCTGATTCTGATCCCGACCCGCCCCGTCCGACCGGATTATCCGCATCCTCGACAGGGCATCGGTTCATGCCTTCAATCAACGCGCCGCGTCATCCGCAGCATGTCGAATTTCATCAGGCGTGGCGGCAGTGTTTCCGCAGCGGCGTCTCGAAATCAAGTCGCTGGAGGTGCCGTTTCGGCAATTCGCCGTGCTCGCGCACCCTTTACCGAAGTGGTGTGGCAATCAGGACACGGATCGCGCGGCGGGCACGCATGGCACGCTGCGCTGAAGGCAGCCGCCGAATGGAATCACTCGCCATCGCCGGCTGGCAGGGGAGGCCAGGCGATTCGACGTCAGATGAAACTGTCTTGGAGGATGGTGGGCGGTACTGGATTCGAACCAGTGACCCCTGCGATGTGAACACAGTGCTCTACCAACTGAGCTAACCGCCCGGGAAGGTCGCCGTATTAAGGTTGGGAGCGTGGTGAAGTCAAGCGTTTGCGCTTCCGCCCGCACCGTTATCCAGCAGGGCGACCACGGCGTCTTCCAGTTCGTCGAAATGCGCAATCAGCCGATCCGCACCAAGCTCGGCAGCCGGGCGGGTGGAATAGCCGAAGGAAACCGCGACGCTCGGGATGCCGGCAGCCTTTGCCGCGCCGATATCGGCGTCGCTGTCGCCGATCATCACTGCGGCCCCGCACTTTGCCGCCTGGATGGTGCCGGTCAGGTGCTGCGGGTTGGGCTTGGAAGCCGGGAAGGTGTCGCCGCCCGCGATGGCTGCAAACCGGTCCGCAAGCCCGAGATCGCCGAGCAGCCGGCGCGCCAGCGCCTCGTACTTGTTGGTGCATACCGCCAGGACGATGCCGCGCGCGGACAGCGCGTCCATAGCGGCAACAGCGCCGGGGAAGGGCACGCTGTCGACGGCGATGTTGGCGGTGTAGTGCTCCAGGAACGCGCCGTGCATCCGGTCGATGCGCTCGCGGTCGGGCGTCACGCCCCGGTCGGCGAGCGCATGTTCGATCATCCGACGCGCCCCGTGGCCGACACCGCGCCGCGCGTCTTCCTGCGACACGCGCGCCAGCCCTTCCTTCTCCAGCGCCACGTTCAGCGAGGCGGCAAGATCGGGCAGGGTATCGACAAGCGTGCCGTCGAGATCGAACACGGCGACGGGACTCAAGGTCGTGGACAAATCGGGCTCTCTTTCGGATTGCGCGGACCGGGCATATACGATGCCGCCGGGCTTTGATACACGAAGCCGCGGCCCGGCGGGCAGACTCGTTTGGCCGCACGCAGCCATAAAGGCAGACAGATAACAAGCGGAATGCGCGGCGAGATACTGGGCATCAACCACGCGACCGGCACAGGCGCACTGCGCGCCGAAGACGGCCGGCGCTACCGCTTTGCCTTGAGCGACTGGCAGGAAGACGATCTCCCGGTGAAGGGCCAGCGCGTCGACTTCGAACTGGAAGGCGACAGCGCCGTCGATATCTACGCCGTCAGCGAAAGCCGCCTGAAGGAACGCGCATCGACCTTTGCACACGGTTTCATCGCGTGGTTTCGCCAACACCCCGAAGCGATCTGCGCGCTGGCGCTGATGGCCGCCACCGTTCTGCCGGTCTACGGCTTCCTCGGCGTGCAGGAGCCGCTGTTGGCGGCGCCGCGCGTCGTCGACCGGCTGGAACTGGGCCTTGGGCGCATCCGGATGCTGGTGTCCGACATTCCCGAGGCCGCGACGGCGGCTGCCGGGTTGCGGGCATTCCTGAACGTCGTCTACCTGCTGTGGATCGTTCCGATTCTCTCGCTGGCGCTTCTGTATCGCTCGCTTTCGGAATTGCCCCGGCGCGCCTTCGCATTCTGGACAGGCGTGGCGGCCATTTTCGTTCCGGCGCTCGTGCCGCTGCTGATCGCGGTGCCGACGACCTTCTTCGTGCTGTCGCGGATGCCGTCCGACATGCGGGCGACGGTGGCGGGAACCGTGTTCGATGCCGTGAGCCTCGGCCCGTTCCGCGACATCGCCATCGGCGGCCTCGTCATCATGATCATCGGATTGGTGCTGGCGGTCTGGGGCATGCAGCCCGAACCCAAGCGCCGCCGCGCACCGCGCATGCGCAACCGCGACGACATGGCGCGTGCGCCCGTTCCGCCACCGCCGCTGCGCACGCCGCGGGTGCGTGACGACGACCGGGTCGAGGTGCCGTCGCCGCCGACCGCCGCGCCGGTCGCCAAGCCGCGCGTCCCCGCGCCGCCCAAGCCGCCCGCGCCGCCGCGCCCGCAAATCGAGGGCGAACAGCCGGTCGCCCCGCTGAAATCCTCCCCCAAGGTGCCGCCGCCGGTCCAGAAGTTCGCGCCGCCCCAGCGCAAGCAGCCCGTGCCGCCGCCGGCCCCGCCGGTGGACGAGGCGGATGATCCGCTGCCGCGCGTGCTGACCCGTGGCCGTCTGCCCGATGCTGCCGACGAGATGGACGCGCGCTCCGGTCCGGGCGTGCCGGCCGATGTGTCCGCGCGCGGCTGGGAGGTCGAGGCGACGGGGTCGTTCGATGCCGAGATGCCGCCGGCGCCCGCCGAAGGGCTTCGCGGCTCCCACGCTGACGACGACGAAGACCGGCCGCCGCCCCCGCCTGCTGCCCCGCAATCGCAGCCAGAACCGGAACCGCAGCCAGAGCCAGAGCCGGTCGCCGCCCCCGAGCCGCCGCGCCCGGAGGAGAGCGCATTGCTGCGCAAGGTTCGCGAACGCCGCGAGCGCGAACGCGCCGAACGCGAGGCTCAGGAGGCCGCAGGCCTGCCGCCCGAACCGCAGCCGACACGGCCCGCACCGCGCCCCTACGTCACGCCGCAGGTGGAACCCTCCCGCGTGGAAACCAAAAGCCCGACGCGGCAACCGGCACCGCGCCCTTATGTTGCGCCGCACATCGAGCAGGCACCGGTGGACGAGCCGCCGCGCCCGCGCAGCCCCGTCCCGCCACAGGAGCCGATTGCCGCAGAGCCGCCGGAACCGCTGGCCGAATTGCCCCCGCCGGAGCCGCAGGCACCGCCGGCACCTGAACCGGAGCCAGAGCCGGAGCCGGCCCCGGAGCCGCCGCCGCGCCAGCAGTTCGAGCTGGACCGTGGCCCGGATGCTGTCCTCAAGCTCTACGAGAAACTGCGCGCCGAACGTCTCGCCCGCGAAGAAAGCCGCCGCACCGACGACGACTGAGTCAGAGCTGCTCTGCGTATCGGTAAACCTTTCGCGGCTGGCGCCCTATATGGCCGCGTGATAATCGGTTTGACCAAGCGGGGGTGCTGCTAGGCGCCCGCCAGAACACGCGATCGGGAGGCGGCAAATGAAGCTCAAGGACAACACCCTTTTGAAGACCCAGGCCCTCATCAACGGCAAATGGGTCGGTGGCGAGGACCTCGAAGTCACGAATCCGGCGACGGGCGATGTGCTCGGCAAGGTGCCGGTCTTCGGCGAAAAGGAAGCGAACGAGGCCGTCGAGGCCGCCAAGGCCGCGTTCCCCGGCTGGTCGAAGAAGCTCGCCAAGGAACGCTCCAAGATCATGCGCGACTGGTTCAACCTGATCATGGAGAACGCCGACGACATCGCCATGATCATGACCAGCGAGCAGGGCAAGCCGCTGGCCGAGGCCAAGGGCGAGGTCGCCTACGCGGCATCATTCATCGAGTTCTACGCCGAGGAGGCCAAGCGCGTTTACGGCGAGACCATCCCGACCCACAAGGCCGATGCGCGCATCATCGTGCAGCGCCAGCCCGTCGGCGTTGTCTCCGCCATCACGCCGTGGAATTTCCCCGCCGCGATGATCACCCGCAAGGTGGCACCGGCGCTTGCGGTGGGTTGCACCGCCGTCATCAAGCCCGCCGGCGAAACGCCCCTGACCGCGCTGGCGCTCGGCGAACTCGCCATCCGTGCGGGCTTCCCGGAAGGCTGCATCAACATCATCACCGGCAAGTCCAGCGAGATCGGCAAGGTGCTGACCGGACACGAGGCCATCAAGGCGTTCTCGTTCACCGGCTCCACCGAGATCGGCAAGCTGCTGATGCGCCAGTGCGCCGACACCGTGAAGAAGGTCGGGCTTGAGCTTGGCGGCAACGCGCCCTTCATCGTGTTTGACGACGCCGACATCGAAAAGGCCGTCGAAGGCGCGATGATCTCCAAGTTCCGCAACGCCGGGCAGACCTGCGTCTGCGCCAACCGCATCTACGTGCAGGCCGGCGTCTATGACGAGTTTTCCGAGAAGCTGGCCAAGGCCGTGAACGGCCTGAAGGTCGGCGACGGTACGGGCGAGGGCGTCACCACCGGACCGCTCATCAACGAGGCCGCCGTCGAGAAGGTCGAGGAGCACATCGCCGATGCCAAGTCCAAGGGCGCGAGCGTCGTCACAGGCGGTGACCGCCACCAACTCGGCGGCACCTTCTTCCAGCCGACGGTGCTGCGCGACGTGACCAAGGACATGGTCGTCAGCCGCGACGAGACGTTCGGCCCGGTTGCGCCGCTGTTCAAGTTCGAGACCGAGGACGAAGCCATCCAGCGCGCCAACGACACCGAGTTCGGCCTCGCGGCCTATTTCTACAGCCGCGACGTGGGCCGCTGCTTCCGTGTCGGCGAGGCGCTGGAATACGGCATGATCGGCATCAACGAGGGCCTGATCTCCACCGAGGTCGCGCCCTTCGGCGGCGTCAAGGAATCGGGCATCGGCCGTGAAGGCTCCTCACACGGCATCGACGAGTATACCGAGCTGAAATACATGCTGATGGGTGGCCTGTAGAACATTGGCTGATCTCGACGCATTCAAGAAAGAGGTCGGCACACGTGCGGCCGGCCTCGTCACCTCCGGCATGAAGGTGGGGCTTGGAACCGGCTCCACGGCAGCGCATTTCGTGCGTGCGCTTGGCGAGCGGGTCCGCTCCGAAGGCCTCGAAATCGTCGGTGTGCCGACATCGCGGGCAACTGGCGATCTCGCCCGTGAATGCGGTATCGCGCTGACCACGCTGGACGAAACCCCGCGCCTCGACCTCACCATCGACGGGGCCGACGAGATCGACGCGGCCATGCGCCTCATCAAGGGCGGCGGCGGCGCGCACCTGCGCGAGAAGATCGTTGCAGCCGCCTCCGACCGCATGATCGTGATCGCCGACGAGACCAAGGTCGTCGAGACGCTCGGCAAGTTCCCGCTGCCGCTGGAAGTCCTCGACTTCGGCCTGACCGCGACGCTGCATCACGTTGAAGAAGCCGCCCGCGCCCATGGCTGCGGCGGTGCCATCGAGCAGCGCAAGAGGCCTGACGGCGGCACGTTCGTCACCGACGAAGGCAACGCGGTGCTGGACTGTCATTTCCGCCAGATCCCCGATCCCGAAGGCCTCGCCGCTGCGCTTAACACGGTGCCGGGTCTGGTCGAGCACGGGCTGTTCATCGGCATGGCGTCG
This sequence comes from Tepidamorphus sp. 3E244, assembly GCF_046159835.1. Classification (NCBI taxonomy): domain Bacteria; kingdom Pseudomonadati; phylum Pseudomonadota; class Alphaproteobacteria; order Hyphomicrobiales; family Tepidamorphaceae; genus Tepidamorphus; species Tepidamorphus sp. 3E244. The sequence goes on from NZ_JBJXCY010000001.1 coordinate 828,213, forward strand.
GGCGCACTCATCGCCGGGTCCGGCGGCATCACGACCATGGGCGATCTATGAGCGAATACGACTACGATCTCTTCGTCATCGGCGGCGGTTCCGGTGGTGTGCGTGCAGCCCGCATCGCCTCCCAGCATGGCGCGCGCGTCGCGATCACCGAAGGCTTCCGCTACGGCGGCACCTGCGTGATCCGCGGCTGCGTCCCGAAAAAGCTGATGGTCTATGCGAGCCGATTTCCGGAAGAGTTCAAGGAATCCGCAGGCTTCGGCTGGAACCTCGGCGAGGCGAGCTTCGATTGGAAGCGCCTGATCGACAACAAGGACACGGAAATCGCGCGGCTGGAAAACGCCTACCAAGCGAACCTGAAGCGCGCCGGCGTCGACATCTATTCAAGCTTTGCGCACTTTGTTGATCCGCACACGGTCAAGCTGATCGAGGAAGACCGCACCTTCACCGCCCGCTACATCCTCATCGCGACCGGTGGATATCCCAACATCGACCAGACGCTGGAAGGCCGCGAGCACCTCATAACGTCCAACGATATCTTCCATCTCGATGAGATGCCCAAGCGCATCTGCATTGCGGGCGGTGGCTATATCGGCATGGAGTTCGCCTCGATCTTCAACGGGTTGGGCGCCGAGACAACGCTGATCTATCGCGGCCCGGAACCGCTGCGCGGCTTCGACGACGAAGTCCGCGCCCACGTGCGCCAGGAGATGATCGACAACGGCGTCAACTTCGTCTTCGGCGAGGTCTTCACGAAGATCGAGAAGACCGAGAACGGCCTTGTCGGCACCACGACGACCGGCCGGAAAATCGAGGCCGACCAGATCCTCTTCGCCATCGGCCGCTCGCCGCTGACCGACGGCCTCAATCTCGGTGCGGCGGGCGTGCAGGTCGGTGAACGAGGCGAGATCCCCGTCGACAGCGAGTCGCGCACGAGTGTCGGGCACATCTATGCCGTCGGCGACGTGACGGACCGGGTCGCGCTGACGCCGGTTGCCATTCGCGAGGGGCATGCCTTTGCAGACAGCGTCTTCGGCGAGATGAAAACCGTGGTTGACCACGAGAACATCGCCACCGCCGTCTTCACCACGCCGGAGATCGGCACCGTCGGGCTGACCGAGGAGCAGGCCGTCCAGCGCCTCGACGAGACCGTCGTCTATGCCGCCAATTTCAAACCGATGAAGGCAACCATCGGTGGCAGCAATGGCCGCATGCTGATGAAGCTGATCGTCGATGGGAGTTCCGACCGGGTTGTCGGCGCGCATATCGTCGGCCCGGATGCCGCCGAGATGGCGCAGCTCATCGGCGTGCTGATCAATTGCGGTGCGACGAAGGCGCATTTCGATACCACGATCCCGCTGCACCCCTCAGCGGCGGAAGAACTGGTCACGATGCGCGAGCCGACACGGCGTCACAAGAAGAGCTGATCGGCGCTCGCGGCACCCCTAGAAGTCCACCGTTTCGGCGATCAGGTGGTCGACCACGGCCTTCAGCGCGTCCTCATCATTCGCGCCCTGCTTGCGGGCATCCTCGTAGACCGCGATCTGGCGATCCGCGCTGGTGCCCTTGCTGGCGATAAGCCGGGCATGTTCAAGCGTGCCGAGGCAGTTGAAGTGCTCGGCATCCTCGCGCACCAGTTCAAGGATCTCTTCCAGCAGTTCGGAATAGTTCACTTGCTCGCCGCGCCCGAAATCGATCAGGCTGCCGCGCGCGCCGCTGCGCTGGGCAAGCCAGCGGTTCTCATCAATCAGGAAGCGCGTGTAGCTGCGCCACTTCTGGTTGGAGCGCCGCAGCCGCCACAGCATCCGCGCAAGGCAGCGGAACATGGCGGCAATGGCGATGGCGTCATCGAGCCGCGTGCAGATGTCGGTGACGCGCATCTCCAGCGTCGGGAAGCGGTGCGAGGGCCGCAGGTCCCACCAGACCTTCGTCGCGTCCTCCAGCACGCCCGCGCGCACCAGCACGTCGATGGTGCGCTCGTATTCCCCCGGTGAGGCAAACTCTTCCGGCAGCCCGGTTCGCGGCATCTCCTTGAAGACGCTGAGGCGGTAGCTGTTCAGCCCCGTCAGGTGGCCCTGCCAGAAGGGCGAGGAGGTCGACAGCGCCAGCAGGTGCGGCAGGAAGTAGGACAGCTGGTTGAAGAGGTCGATGCGAACCGCCTCGTCCTCGATGGCGACATGCACATGCATGCCGCAGATCAGCATGCGCCGCACGACGACCCGCATGTCGCGGGCCAGGTCGTTGTAGCGCTCCTTGTCGGTGTGCTGCTGTTCCTGCCAGTGCGCGAAGGGGTGCGTGGAGGCGGCAATCGGGGCGAGGCCTTCCTCGCCGCTGATCTCCGAAATCGTGCTGCGCAGGTGCGCCAGTTCCTCGCGCGCCTGCGCCGTCGTCTTGCAGACCGAGGTGCTGACTTCGATCTGGCAGCGCAGGAACTCCGGGCTGACCTGCTTCTCCAGCCGCTTCTCGCACTTCTCCATCACCGACTTGGGCGGGTCTGTCGCGAGGTTGCGGGTTTCCTTGTCGACGAGGAGATACTCCTCCTCGACGCCGATCGTGAATGACGGTTCGTTGGGCGCGCTCATGGGCAACAGGTTGGCACGGGAGTTTGCGCAGCGGCAATCGCTGACTTTCGCCTCAAGAGGAGGAAACCTGTTCTTCGGCGTCGTGCACGAGGGGCGACAGTTCCACTGCCAGCGGCGTCGTGCGCGGCGTCGCGACGAACGGCTCGCGGTTCTGCTCCTTGGCCGGTGCGCGCTGGAAGATGCGGTAGAGCGCGTAACCTGCCAGCACGGCGTGAACGCCCGCCGTCCAGCCGAACAGGGCAAGCGGCCCGGCAATGCCGATGAAGAACGCGGCCGCCAGCGGCCCGATGATGGCGCCCGTCGTGTAGATCAGCAGCAGGCCGGTGGAGAGCTCCACCAGTTGTTCGGGCTTGGCGTGGTCGTTGCCCTGTGCGCCGGCGATGGCATAGATCGGCATGGCCGACGCGCCGAAGGTCGCCGCGAGCGCCATGAGAATCCAGTATGAGTTAAGGCCGAGCAGGGGGGCCGCCATCAGGGCGGCACCGGAAATCGCCGCCACCACGCTCGCCCCGATCATTACGAAGCGCCGGTCGACCCGGTCCGAGTAGCGCCCCAAGGGAAACAGGGCGAGAACCGCGCCGATGATGGTGGCGGAGACGAAATCAGCCACGCCCGCAGGGCCAAGCCCCATCGTCTTCACCGTGATCGGCACCATCGACCAGAAGGCGCCGTTGGCAAATCCGACGAACAGCGCGCCGACGAAGGCCATGGGCGAGATCTTGAACAGCCACAGCGGTCGCAATTGCGGTGACTCGGGGATCGTCGGTGCGCTGGTGCGCGTCAGCGCGACCGGCACGGCGGCGATGGAAATGAGGATCGCCGTCAGCGCGAAGAGTTCGAAGCCGTTCACGTCATACAGCCGCATGAACTGCTGGCCGAACGCCATCGCGCCGTAGTTGATGATGTTGTAGAGGGCCAGCACCGTGCCGCGGATCTCGTTGGTCGCGCGTTCGTTGAGCCAACTCTCGATGATGGCGTAGATCGCGGCGAACGAAAAACCCGTCAGCACGCGCAGCACGATCCATGCGACCGGCTCCGGGAACATCGCCTGGGCCAGCGGCATGGCGGTCGCCAGTGCCGCGCAGGCGGCATAGACGCGGATGTGCCCGACCATGCGGATCAGCACCGGCACCGCGAAGCACCCGGCCAGCATCCCGGCGAAATAGGCCGAGCCGAGCAGGCCGATTGCACCATCGGAAAAGCCGTCGATCTGCGCGCGCTGGGGCAGCAGGCCGAACAGCAGTCCGGAGCCCGCAAGCATCAGGAATGCGGAAAACATCAGCGCCCCGGACGCCACGAAGAACACACGCATTGGAGCCTGTCCTGTGCTACCGGCGGACCGGTCGAATTCGATGCTTCCGCGCTACGCGTCTCAGATGAGTCGTGCAAGCCCTTCGCCGAGACCGTAGGCGACGAGCGCGGCACCCATGCCGATGCCGAAGGTCTCCAGGCCCGAACGCCACCACGGCGTCAATGACCAGTGCGCCTTCAACGATCCCACGGCGAAGAATGTAGCCGCTGTCATGATCGCGGCAATGGCCGCCTGATTTGCGACGGGCAGCAGGAAGGGAATGAGCGGCACTAGCCCGCAGGCAACGAAGGCCGCGAAGGTTGCGAGAGCCGCGCGGGTCGGGGAGCGCAGCAGGGAAGACAGGCCGTGTTCCTCGACCATCATCACGTCGAGCCAGTGCGACCGGTTCTCCATCACCAGTTCCACCATGCGCACCAGCCCGCGCCCCCGGTAGCCCTTCATGCGGTAGATCTCGATGAGCTCGCGCCGTTCGCCGCGCGGATCGTCGGCAAGGTGGCGCTTCTCCATTTCGCGCAGGCGAACGTAGTCGTCGATCTCGGCGCGCGTGCCGGTGTAGTTGGCCGCTGCCATCGAGAACCCGTCGGCCAGAAGGTTGGCCGATCCCATGATGAGCACGACCCGCCACGAAAGGTCCGCCCCGACCGCGCCCGCCACGATGGCGAAGGTGGTGACGGCACCGTCGATGCCGCCATAGACCCAGTCGCGCAGGTAGCTGACGCGCGGCCCCTCGGTCAGCCGTTCGCGGATGGCTTCGGCTTCATGCGTGTGCTCGGCTTCCACCCGGTCATCCCCGCTGGCATTGACGGTAGCCTGTTCAGGCCATTGCGTGTATAAACCCGGCTCTTCCGATCAAGCCGCAAGTCTCGACACCGTGCCGGATGCCGGGGCCAGACGGTTTGATGCGGCGCAAGTCTTTGCCGCCGCGTACCGAATTCACTGGTGTGAACCGTATTGGATCGAAGGTGTAGAGTCATGGCTGCGAAGTGGTCTCCGGAAAGCTGGCGCGACAAGCCGATCGTGCAGGTCCCCGAATATCTTGATGAAGATGCGCTGACGCGCGTCGAGGGTGAGCTGAAGCGCTTTCCCCCGCTTGTTTTTGCAGGCGAGGCACGCAGGCTGAAGCGCGACCTCGGACGCGTTGCAAAAGGCGAGGCATTCCTTCTTCAGGGCGGTGATTGCGCCGAAAGCTTCGCCGAGCATCACCCGGACATGATCCGCGACCTGTTTCGCGTTTTCCTGCAGATGTCGGTCGTCCTCACCTATGGCGCATCCCAGCCGGTGGTGAAGGTCGGGCGCATTGCCGGCCAGTTCGCAAAGCCGCGCTCCGCGCCGACCGAGACGCAGGGCGACCAGGAGCTGCCGAGCTATCGCGGCGACATCATCAACGGACCGGAGTTCACGCCCGAAGCGCGTATCCCGGACCCCGAGCGCATGCTCAAGGCCTACCGCCAGTCGGCCGCGACGCTGAACCTGCTGCGCGCCTTTGCCCAGGGCGGATATGCGAACCTGGAGCACGTCCACCAGTGGACGCTCGGCTTCCTGAAGGACAGCCCGCAGAGCCACCGCTACCAGGCGCTGGCCGACCGCATCGGCGAATGCCTTGCCTTCATGCGCGCCTGCGGCATCACGTCCGAGAGTGCCCACCAGCTTCGCTCGACCGATTTCTACACGAGTCACGAGGCGCTGCTGCTTGGCTACGAGCAGGCGATGACCCGCGTCGATTCAACGTCGGGCGAGTGGTACGACACGTCCGGCCACTTCCTGTGGATCGGCGACCGCACGCGCCAGCCCGACCATGCGCATGTCGAATACATGCGCGGCATCAAGAACCCGATCGGTCTGAAGTGCGGCCCCTCGCTCGACGGCGACGGGCTGATGAAGCTGATCGACGTCCTGAACCCCGAAGACGAGGCCGGTCGCCTGACGCTGATCTGCCGCTACGGTTCGGACAAGATCGGCGATCATCTCTCCAGTCTCATCCGTCGCGTGCAGGCCGAAGGCCGCACGGTGGTGTGGTCCTGTGACCCGATGCACGGCAACACGGTGAAGGCGGCATCCGGCTTCAAGACGCGGCCCTTCGACCGCATCCTGAGCGAGGTGCACACCTTCTTCGAGATCCACCGTGCCGAGGGCAGCCATCCGGGAGGCGTGCATTTCGAGATGACCGGTACCGACGTCACCGAATGCACCGGCGGTGCAGTGGCGATCACGGACGCCGACCTGTCCGACCGTTATCACACCTTCTGCGACCCGCGCCTCAACGGCACGCAGGCGCTGGAGCTTGCTTTCCTGATCGCCGAGGAGCTGTCGCGCGTGCGCAAGGGTGGTGAGCGGGTGCAGGCCGTCAGCGGATTGTAAGCAATCGCGCAACACTGCGTATCAAGTCAGCGCGTCGGCGGAACCCTGTTTCGCCGGCGCGTTTGCGTTAGATCACCGGTCACAAGCGTAAACACCGGGAGGCATCCATGCGCAAGATCCAGGTTCAGGGCATCCACCACATCACGCTCAACGGTGCAGACCGCCAGACGTCCATCGATTTCTGGGAGGGCGTGCTTGGCATGCCCTTCATCTTCGACCAGCCCAATCTCGACGACCCGGAGGAAGGCCACCTCTATTTCGATCCGGGCGACGGCAAGCTGCTGACGATCTTCACCAACGAGAGCCGCAAGCCGGACCCGCGCCGCGTGCCGATGGATATCGGCTCGCTGCACCACATCGCCTTCAACGTCAGCCAGGCAACCTTCAAGCAGGCCGCCCAGCGGCTGGAGGAGCGCGGCGTGCAGAATTCCGGTCCCGTCGATCGCGGGTTCATGGACTCGATCTACTTCACCGATCCGCTCGGCCTGCTGTGCGAACTGGCGTCCTACCGCTTCGAGCCGCCGCGCGGCTGCAGCCATGCCGACGTGATGATCGAGGCGCACCGCATCCGCGTGGCCAGCGGCGACTACAACATTCAGGAAGTCCACTTGTCGGATGCCATTGAATTGCTGGTCGAACGCACGCAACAATCGCTGTCGGACGACCGCACCCCGAAGAATCCTTACAAGGCTCGATGAACACGAAAGTCGGAACCGCTGAAGATCGGATCACCGGTCACTGTGCCTGTGGCGCGGTGCGCTTCACCGCCCACGGGCCGTTCCGTCCGTTCGTCGGCTGTCATTGCGAAAGCTGCCGCCGCCAGTCCGGCCATTTCATCATGGCCACGCGCTGCGCGGCGGATGCGCTGGAGATTTCCGGTGAGGAAAACCTCTCAGGCTGGCGCGCGAGCGAACAGTCCACGCGGCGCTTCTGCAAGACCTGCGGCGCGCACATGTTCTGGGTGCCCGATGACGGGTCGACGGTCTCGATCTTCGCTGGTTGCGTCGACCACCCGTCGATCATCCCGGCTGGCTGGCACATCCATGCCAGCGAGAAGGCCGACTATTACGACCTGAACGACGGTCTCGCCGTCTATCCACTGGGGTCCGGCCTGCCGTAAATCGCTTGGCGCGCTGGTGCGTGTGGCGCAACATATGCGGCCTGATCGCGGAAATTGTTCGCACTGGAGCAACACACCGTCACAAGGCCCCTCTCTCGTTGCGGGCCGCGCGAAGGCGCATATTTCCTGAAACAGGCGACACCCGCCGACAAGGAGATTTCAGATCATGTCCGCGTCCCCCATGCCCACCATGTTCGTGTCCCACGGTGCCCCGGATATCGTCATCCGGGACATGGCGGCGCGCGACTTCCTCAAGGCGTATGCCGGCAAGATCGAAAAGCCGAAGGCGATCCTCGTTGTCTCTGCGCATTTCGAAACGCACGGCGTCGCCATCGTCACCGACCCGAAGCCGGGCATGACCTACGATTTCGGCGGATTCGATCCGCGCCTTCGCGAGATCGTCTATGGCGCGCCGGGCGAACCCGACATCGCCGAGCGTGCGGCCGGTCTGCTGGAGGCCGCCGGCTTCAACGTCGACCGCATCGCATCGCGCGGCTTCGACCACGGCGTCTGGACGCCACTGGCGCTGCTGTTTCCCGATGCCGACATTCCCGTCGTGCAGATGTCGGTTTCACCGGATCGCGATGCCGGCTGGCACTTCGCGCTCGGTCAGGCCATCGAGCCGTTGCGGGACGAGGGCGTGCTGATCCTCGGCTCCGGTGCGATCACACATAATCTCGCGGCGTTCTTTGCCGGCGGCTTCACGGCGCAGTCCGAGCCGGAACACTGGGTGCGCGCCTTCGCCGACTGGCTGGCCGAACGCATCGCGGAAGGCGACACCAAGGCGCTGGTGCGCTACCGCGAAGAGGCACCGTTTGCCCGCGAGAACCACCCCACCGAAGAGCACCTGTTGCCGCTCTTCGTGGCGCTTGGCGCAGGCGGGGCAGGGGTTGCCGGCAAGCGCCTCCACGAAAGCGTGGACCACGGCGTCATCGCCATGGATGCCTACGCATTCGCCTGATTGTGAACCTTTGCCGGAAAACCGGTTTCGTTTCGCCGCGCCCCGAGCTAAATCTCGGCCATGACCGAGATTGACGATACCTTCCGGCTCGCCATCGCGCAGGCCAACCCGACTGTCGGCGCAGTCGGCAAGAACCTCGCCAAGGCCCGCCAGATGCGCGAGGAGGCCGCCCGCATGGGCGCCGACCTCATCGCGTTTCCCGAGCTCTTCATCGCCGGCTACCCGCCCGAGGACCTCGTCCTCAAGCCGGCCTTCCAGGCTGCCTGCATGGCCGCCGTCGAGGAATTCTCCAGGGAAACCGACGATGGCGGCCCGGCGGTGCTGATCGGCACGCCTTGGCGCGAGAAGGAAGCCCTCTTCAACAGCTACTGCATGCTGGACGAGGGGCGCATCACCGCGATCCGCCACAAGGTCGAACTGCCGAACTACGGCGTCTTCGACGAAAAGCGCGTCTTCCAGGTCGGCCCCATGCCGGGACCTCTCAATTTCCGCGGGCTTCGGCTGGGCGTGCCCATCTGCGAGGACATCTGGGAAGAGGAAGTCTGCGAGACGCTGGCCGAGACCGGTGCGGAATTCCTGATCTCGCCCAACGGCTCGCCCTACTGGACCGGCAAGCATGATGTTCGCGTCAACGTCGCCGTCTCGCGGGTCGTCGAAAGCGAATTGCCTCTCGTTTACGTCAACCAATATGGCGGGCAGGACGAACTTGTCTTCGACGGCGCGTCCTTCGGCCTCCATGCCGATCGCAGCCGTGCTTTCCAGATGGCGGCCTTCACGGAGGAAGTCGCGCTGACGGTCTGGTCGCGCGAGAGCGGCGAATGGCGCTGCACGGAAGGTCCGTCCGTCACCTTGGCCGATACGGAAGAGCTGACATGGCTCGCCTGCGTGCACGGGCTTCGCGACTACGTCGGCAAGATTGGCTTCCCCGGCGTGGTGCTGGGCCTGTCGGGCGGCATCGATTCCGCCATCTGCGCGGCCATGGCCGTCGATGCGCTGGGGGCCGACAAGGTCCACTGCGTGATGATGCCCTATCGCTACACGTCCGAGGAAAGCCTCAAGGACGCGGCGGGCTGCGCCAAGGCGCTCGGCGTGCCCTATGATATCGTGCCGATTGCCGAGCCGGTGGAAGGCTTCAACGCTGCGCTGAAGGACCTGTTTTCGGGCCGCGAGGCGGACGTGACGGAGGAGAACATCCAGTCGCGCGCCCGCGGCACGCTGCTGATGGCGATCTCCAACAAGTTCGGGCCGATGGTGGTGACGACCGGCAACAAGTCGGAAGTCTCGGTCGGCTACGCCACGCTCTACGGCGACATGAACGGCGGCTTCAACCCGATCAAGGACCTCTACAAGACCGAGGTCTTCAAGCTCGCCGCGTGGCGCAACGAGAACCGCCCGCAAGGCTGCCTTGGTCCGGACGGCGTCATCATCCCGCCCAACATCATCACCAAGCCGCCGACGGCGGAACTGCGCGAGAACCAGAAGGACCAGGATTCGCTGCCCGAGTACGACGTGCTGGACGCGATCCTGACGCGCCTGATCGAGGACGAGTGCGCGGTTCACGACATCGTCGCCGATGGCTTCGACGAGGCGACGGTTAAGAAGGTCGAGCGCCTGCTCTACATCGCCGAGTACAAGCGCCGGCAGGCGGCACCCGGCGTGAAGATCACCCGCCGCAGCTTCGGCAAGGACCGCCGCTACCCGATCATCAATGCCTTCCGCGACCCCGGTGACCCCATCCCAGACTTCCCGGAAGAAACCGAACGCCTCTACAGGTTCGAGGAATAGGCCAGTCATGTCGCGCCGCGAGCCGAGCCTTGAGGGTGTTCACTGGGTTCCGCGCAGCGAAGAACCGCCGTTCGAGCCGGATGCAGGTGCTTCGATCCGCGACGAGTACGACCTGGCAATTGTCGGCGCGGGCTACTCGGGCCTTTCCATCGCCTTCAACGCCGCGCTGCACGGCCTGTCGGTGCTGGTGCTGGAGGCGGGCAAGGTCGGCTGGGGTGCGTCGGGCCGCAACGGCGGGTTCGTGGTGCCGCATTTCGTCGGCCCGCTCAGCGCCGATACGGCTGCCGGTCTTGTCGGTGAAACACGCGGCGAGCGGCTGGCGCAGACCGTCGCCGATGGCCCCGACTATGTTTTCGGGCTGATCCGCGAACACCAGATCCGCTGCCATGCCGAGCAGAACGGCTGGATACAGCCCGGTCACTCGCAACGCTCGCTGGCCATCGTGCGCGCCAACTACGAGGCCTGGCGCAAGCGCGGGCGCGACGTCGAATGGCTGGATGCGGAAGAACTGAAGGTGCGCACCGGCGCGTCGAACTATCTGGGCGGCTGGTATGGCCCCACTGGCGGCACCGTGAACCCGTATGCACTGGCGCAGGGTCTGGCGCGCGTTGCCCGCGCTCGCGGCGTCGATATCCGAGAAGGCGCGGAAGTCTTCGCCATGCGCGGCGACGACACGGCGCGCGTGCTGGTGACCGAAGATGCCGAATTCCGCGCCCGGCAGGTCGTGTTCGCAACCAACGGCTACACGCCCGGCGGCGTGATGGAGGGCCTGTCTCGCACGGTCATCCCGATCCGGCTCTACCACTATTTCACCCGGCCCCTGACGCGCGATGAATTGGCGATCACGCTGCCGCAGCGCATCCCGATCACCGACATTCGCAAGTCCGGCGGCTTCGTGCGGCTGGATGCGGAAAACCGCGTCATCGCAGGCGGGCTGGTCTTCGGGTACGGCGACAACCGGCCATATGGCGAGCGTCACGCGCGGCTGAGGCTGTCGCAGATTTTCCCGCATCTGCGCGACGTCGCTTTCGAAAGCTACTGGGAGGGCAGTTGCTCGGTGAGCGACGACGGCCTGCCGGTCATCCAGCGGGCGGCTGGCAATGTCTACACGCTGGCGGGCTTCATGACGCGCGGGGTCGCCATGTCCCAGACGCTGGGGCGCGACCTCGGCGAATTCCTTGCGGGAAAACGCAGCGAAGCCGACATGCCGTTGCCGATTACGGAGCTTCGTCCTGTTCCGCTTCAGCCTTTGAAAACACTTATCGGGCGGTATGCCTTTCCCGCATTCAAGTTGCGCGACAGGCTGGGACTTTCGTAACGTAAGCCGCGTTGCGCCGTCCATGAGGTTCATTGCCATGTCATCCGTGTCTGCCCGCGTCCGGGCCGCGATCGCTGTCCTCCCTGCGCTGTTCCTGTCCGCCTGCGACGACCCCGTGGATACGACGGTGCTGGCCGAATACCTGCGCTCCAAGGTTCCGACCGAGCGGGCGCGCGCGGCAGGCCACCAGTTCTACTCCTGCGACCTGGATGAGGATCGGGGTGTCTGCGAGGACTGCGCCGTGACGATCCACGACCGCGAGTCCGGCGGACTCAACGGTTACGCAACGCACTGGTACCACGACATGAAGAAGGATGCGGACGGCTGGAAGCGAAGCTCGACCGGCGAGCGCGCCCACATCAAGCTGCAGAGCGAGGAGGCGACTGCGGATGCGGTTGCGACCATGCTCGACGACGCCAAGGACTGGTGCGGCCTGCGCGGCGAGAGTGAATTTCACGTCCTGAAGCAGGAGTAGGCGGGTTCAGGCCGCCTGCTGCCGGATCGAAGAGACCAGCGCCCGGAACAGGTTCATGTTGGGCTTGGAGAAGGGCAGCATTTCCGGGTGCCACTGCACGCCGATGGTGAAATCATGGTCCGGTGCCTCGATGGCCTGTACTATCTCGTATTCGTCGTGCGCGACGATGCGCAGGCCTTCGCCGGGCTTGTTCACAGCTTGGTGGTGCAGGGCGTTCACCTGGCACGGATTGCACTTCATGATGTCGGCGAGCCGGCTGTCTTCCACGAAAGTGATGCGCTTGCGCGGCATGAGCATCCGCCCCTTGGGCGCTTCCTTGTTTATCTCGACGATATCGCGCCACAGCGTGCCGCCGCGCACGAGATTGATCATCTGCGCGCCGCGACACACGCCGAGAACGGGGATGTTCTGCTCGAACGCGTGAACGAGCATTTCGCGCTCCAGCGCGTCACGCTCAGGGTCGTAGCGCACGTTGGGGTCGAGTTCGGTCCCGTCGAGCTGGAAGGAGATGTCGTCACCGCCGCCGACCACCAGCCCGTCGATGGCACCCATGTCGTAGTCGTCGCCGGGCGTCACCTTCATGGCCTTGCCGCCCGCCCGCCAGATGGCCAGCCGGTGCAGCAACCAGACCCAGTAACTGCGGCCTCGCGAAAGGGTCACGGCGATCGTCGGTCGTTTGCTCATGCGGTCAGTATTCGGCTTTCGGGAAACGGGATCAGGTCAGGCGGTGGCGAGCGTCTGGCGCTTGACGCGGATCGCGCCCATCAGCGCGTTGTTGTCGGCGGCGAGCCGCTCGACACTCAACCAGCGGTTCCAGTCCGGCGCAACATTCCAGCCCGGTTCCGAAATGCGGCAGTCGGGCAGGCGATAGTGGAAGGCGGGCCGTCCGCTTACCGTCTTCAGCGAACTCTTGGCCTTGATCGCGTTCGGGTCGAGATGGGCGAAGATCGGCAGCATGTCGAGGTCGTGGTTCCGGTTGGGTTGGATGCGAACGTAGTCGGCGATGAGCGTACTCGTATCGGGATTGTACGCCGGATCAAGGATGAGTGCCTGATACTCCGGCGTATAGGGCCGCGCCCAAGACATCATCTCGCGCGTCCAGTCCGGGTGAATGTCCTCCCGCAGCTTGGCGTTCAGCGCGCAGAAGGCCCGCATGATCGACAGCAGGTAGCTCGCTTGCAGGGATGCGGCCTGCGGGTTGAGATGCAGCCCGAAGGCATAGGCGAGATTGTCACCGGTGCCTTTCGCGCCCGCGTCCCGAAGCGCCTCGATGGCCTGGTCGATTTCCCCGATCCGGTCCATCGGGATCGGATCGGTCACAAGCTCCTGCGGCACCAGTGCCTGTGACAGCTTGCCGAGGATGTCGCGGCCCGTCTGCAGGATGGCCGGTTCCGACTGCGGGTTGTCGGAGTGCACGAAGCGGGTGTCCAGCTCGATGCGGATGTTGCCGATGGGCGTGTCGAGGATGTTCATCCGGTGCGGCGTCACCTCCTCGATTCGCCCGCCGAGCGCACGCTGGATGACCTGCGCGGCCTCGCGGCTCGTCAGGTCTGCGAACTCGATCTCGATGCCGACACTGCGGGTCTCGCCACTGGCGGTGGTCAGCGTATCGGGCTGTTCGTACTCGGTCATTGTTGCAACCTGCGGAAGCGAGGGCATGGGGTCAGTTCAACCACCATATGGAGGCATTGAGCACGCTGGCGAACATTACCCACGCCAGGTAGGGCACGAAGAGCAGGCCCGCGACCCGGTCGATGCGCCAGAACAGGACCATCGTCCCGGCGACGGCGACGAGCAGCAGCGCGATCTCGACCAGCGCCGCGCCGGGCTTCTGCATGCCGAAGAAGATGAACGACCACGCGAGGTTCAGCGCCAGCTGCGCAGCATAGGCAAACAGCGCCGGACCGCGGTTCGGGTGGTTGGTGCGCCACACGCGCCACGCCGCGAACGCCATGAGGATGTAGAGCGCGGTCCACACCGGACCGAATATCCAGTCCGGCGGGTTGAACGGCGGCTTGGACAGCGTCGGGTACCACGTGGCAACGCTGCCCGCGGTCACGCTGCCGCCAATGGCACCGACGCCGAGCGAGACCAGCAGGAAGGCGGCCAGTGTGAGATAGGTTTTCAGCGTGGTGCTCATGTCGTTTCCTGAACTTCCTCGAGGCGCAGCGCCGCCAGTATCGCAGCACCGCACATGGCCGCAAACAGGCCGAGCACGACAGTCTCGCCGAACATGTGCGCGATGACGCCGAAGACGCTGCCGACCAGCAGCAACGCGCCGATGGCCGAGTTGGATACGGCGGTGTAGGCAGCGCGTGTTTCCTGCGTCGCCATGTCCACCAGGTGCGTCGAACGCCCAAGCCGCACGCCCTGATACGCGATCATCAGTGCAAACAGCAGGGCCGGCGCGACATAGGGTTGCGCCAGCACGGCGGGCGAAAACACGCCAAGCACGGTTGCCAGCGCCAGCACGGCGGCACCAGCCGTTGCCGAGAGCGCCAGCACCTTGCGGCTGGAGCGGTCCGAAATCCTTCCCCATACATAGCCGCTGACGACTGCTGCCAGCGAGGAGGCGATGACGAAGGGGCCAAGCTGGCCGAGTGCGTTGTCGTTGTCCTGTCCGCTTGCGGTGACGAGGAATGGTGGCGCGAGCGCGGTGGCGATGAGCAGCCCGCGCGCGGTCACGAACCACGCAAGCTGCGGCTCGCGCCACAGCAGCGAGACCTGCGCAAGGGCGACCGAGGCCGCGTTGCCGCCGCCAGCCGTCGCGCCGGGCTCCTCGCGCAGGGTGGAGAATATCAGCGCGGCCGCGATCCAGCAGGCCGAAGCAATGGCCAGCGCGATGCAAATTGCCGGAACGCTCAACGGTATCAGCCCGGTCGCCAGCAGCACGCCGAACGCGAAGACGATGGCTGCTGCGATGGAGCCTGCCGTGCCGGTCGCCGTGCCGCGCGTCGACTTCGACACCGTCTTGCCGAGAACATCCTTGTAGCTGACCGAGCAGGCCGAGCGCGCCAGCGCGAAGACGGCGAGCAGCGCGACGATGACACCACCTGCCGTGGCCCCGTCCAGCAGCAGCGCGGACGCCGCCATGCCGGCAACGGAGATGCCCTGAACGAGACTGCCGCCCGCCCAGACCCACTTGCGCCGGGGCAGGGCGCGGATGCCGCCCGCGATGAACAGCTGCGGCAGCAGCGCACCGGCCTCGCGGATCGGCACCAGCAGCCCGACCATGTAGGCGGGCGCGCCCAGCGTGCCGAGCAGCCAGGACAGAACGAGCTTCGGGTCGACCAGTCCGTCACTGGTCTTGGTCGCGCCGAGGCTCGCGATATGGGTCAGGAAGTTTCGGGGCTGGTGGTTGCAGGCGGCGTCGGGAATGTCGCGGCACACCCGGCCATCATCTTCCCCGGTGAGCATCTCGTAGACGTATTGCCGGGTGTCGGAGGCAGTCATGGCGGGTCTCTGGCGATTTCACGAACGGCAAAACGGTGACGTTCACGTCATAGCCCGCAGCGCGAAGCTTGAACGCATCGACCATCGTATTGGTTCAGTGGAAAGGCACGCGCGCAAGAACGGGCTTACGCCGCCACGGCGCGGTGCGTCAGGCGGCTTGCGTGACGCCCGAATTGCCAAGCTCCGCCAGGCCGCGATTGAGCGCTGCCACGCAGTCCGCATCGAAGGCGGTGCCGCTGTCGCGTTCGAGGATATCCAGCGCCTTGCCCACGGGAAGGGCCGCGCGATAGGGCCGGTGTGCCGTCAGCGCGTCAAAGACGTCGGCAACCGTCAGGATGCGCATCTCGAGCGTGATCTCGTCGGCGTGACGCCCGTCCGGGTAGCCCTTGCCGTCGAGCCGCTCGTGGTGGGCACCGGCAACCGGCGCGAGGTCGGAAAAGATCGTGATGTGGGAGAGGATGTCGCGACTGTGAGCCGGGTGCGCGCGGACCGCCAGCCATTCCTCGTCGGTCAGCTTGCCGGGCTTGTCGAGAATCTGGTTCGAGACGGCGAGCTTGCCCACGTCATGCAGCAGGGCAGCGCGGCGCAGCCAGCGGCGATGATCCTTGGAGAAGCGCATCTGGGCGGCGATCATGTCGGCATAGTCGGTGACGCGATTGCTGTGGCCGGCCGTGTAGGGGCTCTTGGCGTCGACCACGTCGGCAAACCCACCAGCAATGTCGTCAAGATAGTCGTCGTCGGCCTCGATCGAGGACACGGCCGGGTCGAGCCTGGCGAGGTGCGCATCAATGTCGGCGTCCGAAAGCGGCGCCCAGAAGTCTTCCCGCTCGCTGAGCTTCAGGAAGATCGACACAAGATTTGGGTCAAACCACGTTCCCGAACGTGCCTTCGCCTCGGCAATGGCTCCCTCGCGCCCGCGCTGGGTGTGGAAGATGTCGATCACCTGCGAGAGCAGCGCGATACGCGCGCCGAGGTGAATCTGGTTCTTCTCCAGGCCAACGGGTTGGCCGCCGCCATTCCAGTGCTCGTCGAGGCCGCGGATCGCGTTCTGCACGTCATCGTCGAACCGCAACCGGCAGGCAATGTCGGCCCCGCGGTCACACCGCGTTTCCAGCATTTCGCGTATCAGCGTGTCGCCCTTGCTGGCGAGATTGACCAGCGCCCGGAACCGCTCTGTGAAACTTGCGCCCGCACCCGTCTTGCTGACGATGAAGCGCAGGGCCGCACCCATGCCGGTTTCGAGCGACTTGAAGTCCTGCTTGAAGGAGATGTCGTCGGTCAGGAACAACTCGCAGATGCGCGCAGAGGTGCTGGAACAGCCGAGATCCTTGAGCAGCAGCGTGTAGTAGAGATTTTCGAGGTCTTTCGGCGACAGGCCCGCGGCCATGCCGATATTCACGCCGATCCAGCAGCACCGCTTCAGATAGCCGTGCGGCTGGTCCTCGGTCAGTTCCAGCGCATGGCTCAAGCCGGCAATCAGCTCCGACAGCTTCATGGTGCGCCCTTCGGACATGGACGCGTGGTAGGACAGGTTCTGTGTCATGGTCAAACTCGAAAGCAAACGTTAAGTCACGCTACGCAATTTCCCTTAAGGAGGACTTGCCGGGTGCGCCGCCTTCATCGCTCGGCGTTAAGCAATGGTGAACGGGCGGCTGGGAAGATTCCCGACCGTCTGTTCAACGCGGGCGAACTGGCCTAGATGCCAGCGATGTTTCGTTTTCTCGCCGACAACGCCCGCTGGCTCGCCGCCGGCTTCCTGCTGACCTTGATGTCCGGTTTCGGGCAGACCTATTTCATCTCGCTGTTCTCCGGCGAGATACGCGGCGAACTGGGCCTTAGCCACGGCGGGTTCGGCACACTGTACGGGGCCGCCACCCTTTTGAGCGCAGTGACGATCGTGTGGGTCGGGCGGCTCGCGGACCTGCCCAACGCAGCTCTTGTCGGTGTCATCGTCTCGCTCATGATGGCGCTCGCCGCCGTGACCATGTCGTTTGCGACCGTGCCCATCGCGCTGTTCTTCGCGATCTACGGCCTGCGCCTGTTCGGGCAGGGGATGATGACCCACGTCTCGCAGACGCTGATGGGGCGCTGGTTCGTGGCAACGCGCGGACGCGCCATCGCCATCTCGGGCTTCGGCTTCCCGGTCTCGGAGGCGACCTTTCCGGTCACGGTCGTGCTTCTGCTCACCGTTCTGGGCTGGCGCGAGGTCTGGCTGATCGCGGCCTGCGTGCTGGTCTTCGTCTCCGCTCCGGTGCTGTGGTGGCTGCTGCGCGCCGACCGCACGCCCACGGCACGAAGCACGGCGTCAGGTGAGGCGGAAGCGCCCGTCCAGCGTCAGTGGACGCGCGGCGAGGTGTTGCGCGACCCGGTGTTCTTCTTCCTGCTGCCGGCCTTTCTCGCGCCGTCCTTCATCGGCACAGGCGTGTTCTTTCACCAGGTGCACCTGACCGAGGAGAAGGGCTGGGAGCTTGCGTGGTTTGCCAGCTTCTTTCCGGTCTACGCGGCTTCGCAGGTCGGGACTTCGCTTGTCACGGGATTCCTCGTCGACCGCTGGTCGGCCCGCCACGTGCTGCCCTTCGTTCTGGTGCCGCAGGGCATCGGCGCGGCGCTGCTCGGTTCGACCGGTGACCCGATGGTCGTGCCGCTGACCATGGCAACGTTCGGCATGACGGCGGGCATGATGTCGACCGTCTCCGGCTCGCTGTGGCCCGAGATCTACGGCGTGCTGCATCTCGGTGCTATCCGCGCCATGGCGATCTCCGCGATGGTGCTATCGACGGCGGCAGCCCCTTTCGTGCTCGGCTTGCTGATCGACGCGGGCGTGTCCTTCGACAGCCAGCTGTTCGGCATGGCCACCTACATGTTCTGCGCAAGCGTGCTGCTCGTCCCCGTGGCGCGCATGCTGCTCGCGCGCGACACGAGCGAGCCGGCACCGGTCACCTGACAGGCGATATCTCTCAGGTAAGGTGCACCGCGGCGATGTTCACCGGAGCATCGCCCGTCACCACCGTGCGGTGGCCCTTGCCGCTGAGGTCATCGAGCAGGATTGCATCGCCCGCACCGACGTCACGGATCTCGCCGCTCTCGACTTCGAAAGTACAAGTTCCCGACAGGATGATGAGCCACTGTCGAACGGGCGTCGGGTGCCATTCACCAATCCAGCCGATAGGTAATTGCAGGAACAGTGTCTTTGCCGCACCTTGCGCCTCGGAGGTAAAGAGCGGTTCCGCCGGGGGCGCATAGCGTGTTTCGACCACTTCGGTTGCAGTATCGTCAAAGCAGGTCCGCCCGGACCTGTCGTTGCAGATACGGATATAGCTGACGTCCGGCATGGCTTGGCTCTTCTCTGGCAGGTTTTGCAAAGCCTAGAACCGCGCAACACCGCTGGCAATCGCAGCTTTTCCCATTGCCGCCACGATTGTCCGCAACACATTGGCTCAAACCTTGCGTGGCCGCGCCGCGCGACTCGCATGAAAGGCTTTTCGCCAAATGGCTCAGTCACTTCGCCACGGGATCGACGAACTGTCGTGGACGACGCGCGCAACGCTCGCCGTGCTCGCGCTCGCATCCGGCGTCTATACCTATCTCGGCGTCCGCGACCTGCTCGACGGCACCGCGACGCTCACCTTCCTCGGTGCGATCATCTATTCCGCAGCCGTCTCGGTGGCCATCTACGCGTTCTGGTCCTACCTGATCCGCTTCCTGCCGCATGTCCGTGAAGGCCATATCCGCATCAAGCTCTACGGCGCGATGGCGCTCGGTGCGGTGATGATCATCGCCATGTCCTCGTGGCTGAACGCCGCCGCGCTCGCCGGTTCCGCCGCGCTGGAGCAGCATCTGGCCGAAGCAACCGAATCCTATTCCCGCAGTCTCGACCAGGCCCACAACAACGCGCTTGCCGCACAGTCCATCCTGCCCGACATCCAGCTTGCCTCCGACCGGTTTGCCCGCCTTGCCGACCAGGAGCGCAATTCCGGCGCGCTGACCGGCACATCCGGTTCCGGTACGGTCGTCCAGCTTCTGGGGCAGATGTCGGCGCAGCTGACCGCGCTGGCGCAGCAGGTGTCCGGCGACCGCGAGGAAGTCGCCACGCTCTACAGCCAGGGCGAGAAGCATCTCTCCGCCATGCGCCGCCTCGTGTCGGGTCACGGCCCGGTCGCGCCGCGCGGCGATGCCTTTGCCGATGAGGCCGTCGCGCTGTCGGGTGTCATCGCCTCCATGCAGCAGACGTCCATCGCGCCCGCCGTGCGCCGCGCCGCCGATGGCCTTGAGCGCGCCTTCATCGCGCCCGCCGCCGATGGCGGGACGGAAGACCTGCGCACCCGCCAGGACCTCGTTGTCGGCAATGTCGCCAACGCCATTTCGGAAGAAGCCCGCGCGCTGGCCCGCGCGGCGGACGAAATTCTCGCCCGTCCCAAGGCCGAGCCGGAGCGTTTCGTGCCGCTGTCCAAGCCCGAGGCGGTCCTGCGCTACGCGACCGACTTCCTGCCGAGTTGGGCAGGGGCCATCTCCATCGACCTGATGCCCGCCGTGCTGGTGGTGATCCTGTCCATCGTGCAGCTCTCCATCCGCAACACCGAGGACCCGGAAATCCCGGAAAACCGGATGACGGCGTCCGACATGATGGTGGCGCTGAAGCTCTACGAGCGGATGCGTGACCAGGTGGAGGAAGATGCGACACCGGCTTACACGCGCCGCACGGCGCGCGACGACGACCGGCCATTGCCGGTGTCACGCGACGACGACTCGGTGAACCCGCCGCCAGCGCCGAAGACGGCGAGCGATCCGGTGAACATCACGCCGCTGACCTCCAAGACAGGCCGCGGCGACAACGCCTGATCCGTCAGGGCGCGACCGCGCGGCGCCGCGCGGTCGTCATACCGATGGCGAAGGCGGCATTGCCGATGACGAGCACGGCGATGCAGATGGCAAGAAGCGCGGTGTACTTGTGCACGCCGCCGAACAGCGCCACGGCCCATGCCGCCTTCGCTTCCACGTAGAAATACATCGCGGCCCCGCCGATGGCGGGGAAGAACGCGGTCAGGTACGACCACACCGGAATGTCGCGCCGCCCGCCAAGCACCGAGAAGAACACGACCGGTGCAAGGAACATCGAAGCGGTACCGGACACGGCAACTGCCGCGTACAGGTCCTTCACGTCCGCCAGCAGAACCCCAACGCCGCCTAGCATGAACAGCGCCATGGCGATGCGCCCGTTGGTGACGGTCTGCGGTGCAATCTTCATGTCGCGAACGGTCAGCCGTGCCGCAGAGGATAGCGCGCTGTCGAGGGTCGACAGGGCAGAGACGACGAGCGCCGCGTTGAGGCAGAGCAGGATGGCCGGGTGAAACATCCGCCCCCACACCGCCTGCATGCTGTCGCCATCTGCCGCCAGAAGTCCGGCCTGGATGCCGAACAGCCCGAACCCGAAGATGCACAGCGCCGAAATCCAGAACGCGTGCAGGAAGCTGGCGCGCGTCGTCGCACGGTCGGCGAGGAAGCCGCGGTCGGTCATCACCGGGTCATGGGCCGGATACGAGAAGACCTGAAGTCCGGCAACGACGAGCAGGACCCACCCCGGCACCGGCCCGGCCACGCCGCCTGCCGTCAGGACCGCGCCCGCCGAGAAGCTCTCGTGCATGAAGAGCGCCACCAGCGCGACGGCAAAGACGATGAGGAAGACGATCATCTGCAGCACGTCGGTGCGCACCGAGGCGCGCAGGCCGCCCATCATGGAATAGGCGAGGCCGACCAGTGCAAGGCCGACGATCGCGTAGTTCTCCGCGCCCGGAATGGCCGGAAACAGTCCCGCAAAGATGGCGCCGACGACGAGCAGGTTGGCGAAGACCTCCGACAGCAGCCGCAGGGCAATGACGAAGTTGAAGCAGGCTTCGCCCGTGCGCCCGAACCGCTCGCGCAGGAAGTCCTGTATCGATGCCGAGCCGGCCCGGAAGCGAATGCGGTCGACGATCACCCAGCCGGTGAGGAAGCTCGCGTAGTAGGCGGTGTAGGCCAGCACCCCGGCGATGCCGTAGTAGAAACCGAGGATCGCGGCGTTCAGCAGGGAGCGGGCGAAGATCCAAGTTGTCACCTGGCTCAGCACCAGCGGCCACAGGCCCGGCGCGCGCCCTTGCGAGTCGGTGCCCTCGAAGAACCCGTCGGCGGCGCGCGTGCGCCCGGCAATCGCGAAGCTCGCGGCGATGATTGCGGCGGTGAGGCCCAGCAGCAGGTAGGCCTGCATCGTGTCGGTCATGGATACGTGGTCCCGGTTGGCAGGGCAGGCGGACGCAAGCCAAGCCGAATCCGGCCAGCGACACGTCCGCGAAGGTCAGGCATCGAAATCCGACGCACACCACACGTGCCAATCAAGTTTGCGTGCACGAAACTTGCAATGGGAGCAGGTGCCATTGTTTCGCCGCGCATGCGAACCAATCTGGCACAGGTAGGCCGCCGGACGATGCGGCGAACAACGGGAGATGTACCAGCATGGCGCGTTCGAGCGCACAGGTCTTGGACGAGGAACCGCGCCCCGCGCCGCAGCGCGACTGGTTTGCCATGTCCATGCTGGTCTTCGTCCTGGTGGCGACCGTCAGCCTGCTTGGCCTCGACATCTACGAAACGCTGGGGCTCGACCGGCAGGCGAACGAGATCTCGCGCCGCACCGGCCCCGTCGTCACCCGTCCGCCCGAGCAGGGCGACCAGGTGCGCCCCTATCTGGAGCGTGGTCGCCCGGTCGCGCCCGGCCGCACGGCGGCGCCCGGCGAACAGGGTCCGACAATCTCCGAAGCAGCCCCCATGACCTTCACCCGCGATGGCGAACGCCTCGTTGGCGAGGGCACGATCACACTCGGCACGACCGACGCATTCGACAGGGCGCTGGCGCAACTGCCTGAGGACGTGAAGCCCGGCTCGCTGGAGCTCAAGCTGCACTCGCCCGGCGGCGTGGTGCCGGAGGCGGTCGCGCTGGCGCGGCGCATCCGCGAAGAGGGCATCTCCACGCGCGTGGAGGCCGACGGCTACTGCGCGTCCTCCTGCCCGATCCTGTTTGCAGCCGGCGTCAAGCGCACGGCCAACAAGGATGGCTGGATCGGCGTGCACCGCGTCTACGTGGACGGCGGACTGTTCGGCAATCTCGATGACGGCGTCGGCGAGGCGCAGCGCATTGCCGCCGAAGTCCAGGACCTCATGGTCAATTTCGGCGTCGACCCCATGGTGTGGACCCACGCCATGCGCACGCCGAAGGAAAGCCTCTACTTCTTCACGCCGGCTGAACTTCGCGACCTGAAGCTGGCGACCAAGGTCGAATAGTCTTCTTGCATCTCAAGGGAGGGTTTCTCATGCGTTTTGTCCTGGCAATCGCAGTGCTTCTGGTTGCCCCGTTGGCCGCCGGCCAGCCGGCATCGGCACAGTCAAGCGGCTACATCGTCAAGGAAAGCTCGCTGAGCGTCGCCAAGGCCGTCGAGAAGATCGAGGCGGCAATCGAGGTCGCGCCCCCCACGCTCATGGCGAAGATCGACCACGGCGAAAATGCCCGCAAGGCCGGCATGGAAATCGGTGAGTCGGTGCTGCTGATCTTCGGCGCGCCGAAGGTCGGCACCCCGATCATGGACGCCAACCCGCTCGCCGGGCTGGACCTGCCGGTGAAGATCCTGGTCTGGAACCGTGAGGACCGAACCATGATCGGCTACCTGGACCCGATGGAACTCGGCAGGCGGCACGGCGTGAGCGATGCCGCCAGCGAGCAGCTGACCATGATGACCAAGGTGCTCGACAGGATTGCGTCTGCCGGCGTCGAGTGATCGCGCAGCGCGATCGGCACGGAGTTGCGAATTCCCGGCTGAGGCTTCTGCCGCTATCATGCGATCTGCGAAAGGGCAGGGCATGAGCTGGTATTTCGGAACGCCGCACCAACAATTGCTGCAGCAGCGCGTCGATGAACTGGCCGACTGGTATCGCACGGTGCCAGGCGCGGTGAACGGCGGCCGGATGCTCGGCGTCGACGATGTCGAGGCATTGGGTTGGGACACCATTTTCGACCGGCTCGAAAAGGACGGTGTCATCACCTTTCGCGTGATCCCGGTCGAACAGATCCCTGCCGTGGAGCAGACACTGTCGGAGCGTGGCTATCGCATCGACTGGTGGAACGTTTTCACGGGAACGGCATCGTCAATCCTGTCGCGTACGGCAGACGAGACGATGCGAACCCTGCCCGAGGACTATACGGTCGTGTCCGGCGATGACCTCACCAGCGACGTGGTGCAGGAGATGCAGGCCTGCATGGACCGCAACGGCGTGCGCCCGTTTTCAGGCCGGATCATCGCAGGGCTGAGCGAGGAGTCTGTCAGTCTCGCCGTGCGCGATGCCGACGGCACGATTGTCGCAACCGCCTGTGGCCACTTCCCCTACAATTCCGCAAGCGGCAACCACCGCACAGCATGGGCGGGGTTGGTCGCCGTGGATGATGCGCAGCGCGGCAAGCGGCTGGGCATCACCGTCAACGCGGAGATCGTCCGCCGATGCGTCACGGAACTCGGCGCGGAAAAGGTCCAGGAATTCGTCAACGCCTCCAACACCGTCTCGCGCCGCATGGTGGAGCGCTGCGGGCTGGCGCTCGATGCGTCCTGCATGTCCGGCATGGCCACGCGCGGCGGAGAGCGCTTCACGCGCTAGGCAGGGCGCGTTTCGCAATTGGCGGTTTCCATCTGTCAGGCCCGCCATGTATAGCGGGCGGCGAAAGGGAGCCGCATGTCCACCACCGTCCGCTTCGCACCGTCGCCCACCGGCAAGATCCATATCGGCAATGCCCGAACCGCGCTTCTCAACTGGCTTTACGCCAAGGCGACGGGCGGGCGCTTCATCCTGCGCTTCGACGACACGGATACCGAACGCTCGCGCGAGGAATATGTCGAGGCCATCCGTGCCGACCTCGAATGGCTCGGCATCGAGCCGGACATGGAAGTGCGCCAGTCGGACCGGCTGGAGATGTACGACGCCGCAGCCGAACGCCTGAAGGCCGAGGGCAAGCTCTACCCGGCTTACGAGACGGCGGATGAACTGGAAAAGAAGCGCAAGCGCCAGCGCGCGCGCCGCCTGCCGCCGCTCTATGACCGCGCAGCGCTGGACCTTGGCGACGACGAACGCGCCGCACTGGAGGCCGAAGGGCGCAAGCCGCACTGGCGTTTCCTGCTGGAGCGCGCGCAGGTGCGCTGGGAAGACGGCGTGCGCGGCGAGCAGATGATCGACACCGCCGCCATGTCCGATCCCGTGCTGATCCGCGCCGACGGGTCGTACCTCTACACGCTGACCAGCATTGTCGATGACATCGACCTTGGCGTGACCCACGTCATTCGCGGCGAGGACCACGTCGCCAATACCGGCATCCAGTACGAGATTTTCCGCGCGCTGGGCGCGGAGCCGCCGACCTTCGCCCACCACAACCTGTTGGTGGATGCCGACGGCAACGCCCTGTCGAAGCGACTTGGATCACTCTCCATCGAAGGCTTGCGGGAAGCGGGCTTCGAGCCGCAGGCGGTTGCGGCACTCGCACTGCTGATCGGCACGTCACTGCCGGTGGAGCCGGTGCGCGACCTTGCCGCGCTGGCGGGATCGTTCGACCTCTCGGTCATCTCCCGTAGCCCCGCGCGGTTCGACCCGGCTGAACTCGATGGCCTGAACGCGCGCCTGCTGCACGAGATGACGTTCGACGACATTGCCCCGCGCTTGCAGGCGGCGGGCATTGACACGGACGAAGCCCTTTGGGCAGCCGTTTCCTCGAACCTGTCGCGCTTTGAGGATATCGCCACCTGGCAGCAGATCGTCGCTGACGGCACGCCGCCCCTGGATGAGGGGCTGGAGCTGTCCGAGGACGATCGCGCCTACCTTGCGCAGGCCGCCGACGCGCTGCCGCCGGAGCCGTGGGACGGCGAGACGTGGAAGGCCTGGACTCAGGACCTGAAGGTGCAGACGGGGCGCAAGGGCAGGGGGCTGTTCCTGCCGCTGCGCGTGGCGCTGACGGGCCGGGCGAGCGGGCCGGAAATGGCGGCCCTGCTGCCGCTTATCGGGAGTAGTAGTACTGCGGCCCGACTACGCGAACGCGCCTGTTAGCGGTCGCGCTGGACTGGACCGCGTTCTCCGCGCTGGAAAGCTGCGGCGTGCTCTCGATGCCGACGGGAACCGAAGGGTTCTCGATGTCGCTGACCGCGTAGCGGCTCGGCTTCTGGCGCGGCATGGGCGGCGTATCGAATTCGGTGATTTGCTTGTCTTCCGACACGAGGCCCGGTGAGAACGTCATCCGGGCGCGGGACGCTTCGCCCGTTGCGCCTGCAACTTCTTCCGTCCGGCAGCTGCAATCGTCCACCACCTCGTTGCGGTAGCGGAAGGCGTTTTCCATCTCGGTGAGCGCAACACCCTGCGGGGTGCGGGCATTTTCCGGTGTCTCGCCCGGATTGCGATACACGAACAGGCCGACTTCCGCCCCCGGGCACAGCCGGCGGCAGGTCTGCTCGTCATTGTCAAAATAGCTCGGGATCGTCGAGAAGCTGATCGGGAAATAGTAGCCGTCGCACTTGCGTACGCACAGCGTCCGGTATCCGCCGCCGCGCGGAGCCATCGGCTCGTCCACGTAGGACTGCGGGCCGAGGAAGAACGAAAACACGTTGCGACGGTTGGAATTGGCGTAGCGCGCATATTGAGCACCGCAGCCATTCGCGGCCAGAGCGCGGATCACGCGATCCCGCTGGCCGCGGCTGGCGGTCGGCCGTCCACGACCGTTGCCTGCCTGCGCGGCGAGGTTGCGATAGGCGTCGTTGGCGCTGCGGTATTCCGCTTCAAGCTGGCGGCATGCGCGCGGCTTTTGCGGCTGGAAGATCAGGAACCCGCGCTCGAAGCACCCGGCGCGCGAGGCGCGCGATTCGGCCTGCCGCGCGGCGCGGCGGGCGCGCTCAAGCTGGGCTGCGCTGACATTGCTGCGGCTCGGTTGCGTGCCTTGCATGCGCGCAAGCTCGCTCTCTAGCTGGCGGCAGACTTCGCTGGACTGCGCCAGGGCGGGCTGGATCACGAAGACGACCAATGCCGCGCACGTCGCGACGATACCGGCAGCACGCAAGGCGGCACGGGCCATCGCGGCCCGGACAGTGCCAGCCGTCGCATGGATTATGCGTGGCGCAAGAAACAAGATTGCCGCTTTCTCCAGTTGCGTCGCCGAGGTGGCGACGCGGGGGCTTGTCGCAAGGTGCCGAATATCGCGAAAGCCTAGGTATGGTTTATGAACATTCCGTGGCCGGTTCAACTGCCCGGCGAGCCCGTGCGGGATTACGCGCGCATCATGGCCACCATGTGTCTGAACCCTTGCTGAACACGCTCGCCGAGCCTTGAATAGCACGTATGTTGCTGCCATTTACATTACCAGCCATCCTCTTGCCGGAGTTGCTCCATGAACCGCCTTGCCACCATCCTCGTGAGCGTTCTTGCTCTCGCCTGCCTGACAGGCGGTGCGAACGCGCAGGAACCTGACCTCATTTTCAAGAAATCGACCGTGTTCAAGCTGCTGACCCCGGATCACAAGCTTGCGACCTACGGGCTGGACGACCCGCTGATCGAGGGCGTCGCCTGCCACTTCACGGTTCCCGAGAAGGGCGGCCTGTCCGGCATGTTCGGCGTTGCGGAGGAATTGTCCAACGCGTCCATCGCCTGTCGCCAGGTCGGGCCGGTGGTCTTCAAGGAGAAGATGGACCAGGGCGACGAGATGTTCCGCAAGCGCCGTTCGATCTTCTTCAAGAAGATGCGAATCGTGCGCGGCTGCGACACCAAGCGCAACGTGCTGGTCTATCTCGCCTACACCGACAAGCTGATCGAGGGCAGCCCGCAAAATTCGACCTCAACGGTGCCAATCATGCCCTGGGGCGACCAGATGCCGCCGAAATGTTCGGAATTCTTCGACGATTAAGGCGAAATCGATCGCTCGGCTCGACGCGCTTCCATTAACAGGTGTTGCGCCGGATAAAGAAATGGCGGCGGTTCCGGTGATGGAGCCGCCGCCGAAGCGATTGGTTGGTTAGGTCGCCGTCGGGGCGCCCCGGGACCGCGGAATTTCGCGGGGAACAGGGCAGCGCCGAAGTCCCGATCTTTATGCCGTCTCCCGACTTTATTTGCAATCGTAGCCGGTGGTTAAGGTTAAATCCGGTGGCTGTCGCAGCCATCGGGAATGATACATATATTCATATTCGAATATAGTAATGTATCTTTGGGCTCAGGTTCACGTTTCCTGAAAGGAGCTCAGCCATGATCCGCATGACAGATTCAACCTGGTCGCCCTACGCGGCCGGCATCGTTATCGGGCTGTTGCAGATACCGGCCTTCGTGCTGGTCGATACCGCGCTCGGTGCGTCCTCCTCCTTCGTCACGGCCGCTGCCTGGCTCGCGTCCGTGTTCGATCCGGCAGCCAGCCAGATCGACTACTTCGCCAAGCACATGACCTCCGACAAGTACTACTGGCAGTCGGCGCTGGTGATCGGCATGGCGCTGGGCGCGTTTGTTTCCGCGCGCATGGCCGGCGTCACGCGCCCGTCCTTTGCCCGCGCCTGGACCGAGCTGACCGGCATCCGTTCGCTCGGCGGTCGCATCGTCATGGGCTTCGTCGGCGGCTTCGTGCTGCTGATGGGCGCGCGTATCGCGGGCGGGTGCACCTCCGGCCACGGTGTGTCCGGCATGGCGCAGCTTGCCGTCGGCTCGACTGTGGCGGTCGCCGCCATGTTCGCCGGTGGCGCGCTCACCGCGCTTGCCTTCAAGCGCAACTGACCTGAACCCACGCACGGGAGAAATTCGAAATGACCTTGTTCATGCTTGTCGTTCTCGGCCTGGTGATGGGCCTTGTCTTCGGAATCGCGCTGGAAAAGTCCCGCGTCATGGAGCCGGGCGTCCTCGTGCGCCAGTTCCAGTTCACCAACTTCATCATGCTGAAGATGTTCTTCGCAGCGGTTGCGACCGGTCTGGTCGTTCTCGTCGTGCTGACCGGTCTCGGCGTCGCCGAGCTGCACCCCAAGGCTGCGGTTATGGGCAGCACCATCGTCGGCGGGCTGCTGCTGGGTGCCGGCATCGTCATCGCCGGGGCCTGCCCGGGCACGGCGCTGGCGCAGATCGGCGCCGGCTACAAGGATGCCTGGGCAACCGTCGCCGGCGGCATCCTCGGCGCCATGGTCTACGGCTACAACATCGACGCCATCGAGGGCGCGCTGAAGATCGCGGACTTCGGAAAGATCACCTTCGACCAGGTCCTCGGCATGCCGTTCTGGCTGCTTGCGCTGGTGGTGGCCGCTGCCCTCGGCGGGGCCATGGTGGCGCTGGAGAAGTGGCGTCCATGGCGCTCAGAAATGGCCGGTCTTCCCGGCGCGGAAAAGATCACCGGGCCTGAAGGCCACGGCGCCCGCGCCATCCCGGCCGAATAAGGCACCTCACACCGGGCACCGTTGCCCCGCATCCCTCCCTCGGCGGGGCACACCGCACCCCGGCGCAACCCGCGCCGGGGTGTTTTCACATTCGCCCTTGGGCTACACACGGACTGGACTGAAATCCGCCCGGACCTGCCATGCCCGCAACCCCCGCAATCGTCTTCGATGTCGGCAACGTGCTGCTCGACTGGCAGCCGGAGCGCATCTACCACAAGACCTTTCCCGATGAGGCCGAGCGTGCCCGCTTCATGGCAGACGTGGTGCCGCTCTCCTGGCACGAGAAGCAGGATGCGGGCCGCACGCTTGCGGACGGAATCGCAGAACGCGTCGCGCTGTTTCCGCAGCACGAAGAGCCGATCCGCGATTTCTACCGACGCTGGCTCGACACCATCGTCGGCGAGATCCCCGGCACGGTGAAGGTGCTGGAGGACCTCATCGAGCAGGGTTACCCGGTCCACGCCATCACCAATTTCTCCGCCGAGCTCTGGCCGCTGACGGTCGAGGCATATCCCTTTCTCGGCTGGTTCGGGGTGACGGTGGTGTCGGGGCAGGAGCGGGTGCTGAAGCCCGATCCGGCAATCTTCAACCTGCTGCTGGATCGCACCGGGCTTGCCGCTAGCGACTGCATCTTCATCGACGACCGGTCGGACAATTGCGAAGCCGCGCGCGCGCTCGGTTTCCGGGCAATCGAGTTCACCCGCCCAGAGACCCTGAGCATGGACTTGGTGCGCGAAGGCGTGCGATTGCCCATCGAATTGGCCTGAGCGCCAATCCGCGCTTGATTTTTTAACTCCTCTCTGCGCAATCTCCGGCCCATGACGGCGACACGCAACATTTGCATTTGCGGGATCATTATCGGCTAGCGACACGCTGGCCCGGCCGTTTTCGTCTGCACGACAACTTCAGGAAACGAACGCTGGGCCAGCCGGCGGCGCTTGCGCGTTCTTGAAGGAAACGACGTGGACCTGAAATTCTACAATACCCTGACCCGCTCGAAGGAAACCTTCGAGCCGATCGACCCGGCAAACGTGCGCATGTATGTCTGCGGGCCGACGGTCTACGACTATGCCCATATCGGCAACGCGCGCCCCGCCATCGTCTTCGATGTGCTGTTCCGTCTGCTGCGCCACGTCTATGGCGAGAACCACGTCACATATGCGCGCAACATCACCGACGTGGATGACAAGATCATCGACCGCGCCGCCCGCGACGGCGTTTCCATCGACGAACTGACCAAGACCACCGCCAGCCAGTACCACGCAGACGTGGCAGCGCTCGGCTGCCTGCCGCCGACGCACGAACCGCGCGCCACAAAGCATATCGGCGACATGGTCGCGATGATCGGTCAGCTCATCGAGCGCGGCCATGCCTATGCAGCCGATGGCCACGTGCTGTTCGACACCGCCTCCATGCCGGACTACGGCAAGCTGGCGAAACGCTCGCTGGACGAGATGGTCGCCGGTGCCCGCGTCGAGGTCGCCAGCTACAAGAAAAACCCGACAGATTTCGTGCTTTGGAAGCCCTCCGACGAGGGCCAGCCGGGCTGGGGCAGCCCGTGGGGCCGGGGCCGTCCGGGCTGGCACATCGAGTGCTCGGCCATGTCGGCGGCGCTGCTGGGCGAGACGTTCGACATCCACGGCGGCGGCATCGATCTCGCCTTTCCCCACCATGAGAACGAAGTCGCCCAGTCGCGCTGCGCCCACGGCACGGCGGTGATGGCGAACGTGTGGATGCACAACGGCTTCCTGCAGGTGGAAGGGCAGAAGATGTCCAAGTCGCTGGGCAACTTCGTCACCATCAACGAGCTTCTCCGCACCAAGACGTTCGGCGGGCGCGAATGGCCCGGCGAAGTGCTGCGGTTGGCCATGCTGATGACCCACTACCGCCAGCCCATCGATTTCTCGATCAAGCGTCTGGAAGAGGCGGAAGCCAAGATCGCGCGCTGGCGCAACCTATTCGCCGAAGCAGGCGAGGGTGGCGATGCCGCCGACGCGCAGGCAGTGACCGAAGCACTTGCCGATGATCTCAACACGTGGGACGCGATCGGCGAACTCGACCGGTTCGCCAGCTCCCGCAACGGTTCGGCGCTGAAAGCCGGTGTCGAACTGCTGGGCCTAGAAGGCGCGCTCGCCGCGCAGTCTGCCGCCGATATTGATGTGGACGTCGATGCCTTCATCGCCGCCCGTCTTGCCGCGCGTGCCGAAAAGAACTGGGCCGAGGCCGACCGCATCCGCGATGAACTGCTGGAGCAGGGCATCCAGTTGAAGGACGGCAAGGACCCGGCGACCGGCGAGCCGGTGACGACATGGGAAGTGGTGCGATGAGCGCAAGTTTCACCCTGCGCCGGTATGTCGAAGCCGACCTCGACGCGGTGCTGCGCGTGTTTCGCGACAGTGTCGGCACGCTTGCCGCGGAGCATTACGACGCGGACCAGCGCGCGGCCTGGCAATCGGCGGCAGACGATGGCGCAGCCTTCGGCGCGCGGTTTGACGGCCTGTCGATGCTGGTTGCCGAACGGGACGGCGAGATCGTCGGCTTTGCCGGCCGCGCCGGCAACCTGATCGACTTTCTCTTCGTCGCGCCGCAGGCCGCACGTACCGGCATCGCCTCCGCGCTCTACGCAGCCCTTGAGGCCGAGGCGCTCGACGCGGGCGAGGACATGCTCACCACGGAAGCAAGCCACGCCGCGCGCTCGTTCTTCGAGGGTCAGGGCTTCACGTTCGTGCGCGAAAACCGGCGCGAGCGAAACGGCGTGGTGCTGACAAACAACACGATGACCAAGCCTCTCGCGCAGAAGGTGCCGGCATGAGCGATGATCTGAACAAGGGGCCGTTCACCGGCGGCTGCCAGTGCGGCGCGATCCGCTACCGGGTCGAAGGTCCGCTGACCCACGCCCATGTCTGCCATTGCCGCATGTGCCAGAAGGCGGCAGGCAATTACTTCATGCCGCTCGCCAATGCGCAGAAGGCGGACTTCTCGTTGACGCGCGGCACACTCTCGGTGTTCTCCTCGTCGCGCGATGTCGAGCGCGGCTTCTGCGCGAAGTGCGGCACGCCGCTGACCTTCGACACGGTCTCCGCGCCGCACCTCAACCTCGTGCTCGGCTCGCTGGACGATCCTGCGAGCGTCAAGCCGCAGATGCAGTACGGCACGGAATCGAAGATGCCGTGGCTCGCCGGTCTCGACACGCTCCCGGCCGAGGCGACCGAGGACAGCCCCGACCAGGACGGCGTCCCGCTGGAGGTCATCCAGCAGTCGAACAGCCAGCACCCCGACCACGACACGGACAACTGGCCGCCGGAGGACCGGACATGAGCGAACACGTCAGCGGCGGATGCCAGTGCGGCGCGGTGCGCTACCGCGCAACCTCCCTTGGCCGTGCGTCCATCTGTCATTGCCGCATGTGCCAGAAGGCGTTCGGCGCGTTCTACGGCCCGCTGGTGACGGCGCATGCGCTCGAATGGACCCGTGGCGCGCCGAAGTGGTTCCGCAGTTCCAATAAGGGTGCGCCGTGGCTTCTGCGAGGCCTGTGGCACGCCCCTGTCATTCGACTACGGCGGCGAGATGGAGGTTTCCATCGGTTCGCTCGATGACCCGACGCTTGCCGCCCCGGCCATACAGGTCAACGCCGAGCCGCGGCTGCCTTTCGTCGATGGCCTTGCCGACCTGCCGCACCGCAAGAGCGAGGACGAGCCGAAGATCGCCGAGTTCATGGCCGGCATCATCAGCTACCAGCACCCCGACCACGACACGAACGAATGGCCGCCGAAGGACGGGCGGCCGGAGGACGAGCTATGACGCGAGACCGCATCTACCTGTTCGACACGACGCTGCGCGACGGCGCGCAGACGCCGGGCATCGACTTCTCGCTGGAAGACAAGCTTCAGATCATCGCCATGCTGGAACGGCTCGGCGTGGACTACATCGAGGGCGGCTACCCAGGCGCGAACCCGCTAGACACGGCGCTGTTCTCCAAGAAGCGCACGGCGAAGGCGAAGCTGACCGCCTTTGGAATGACCAAGCGCGCGGGCCGCTCGCTCTCCAATGATCCCGGTCTTGCCGCGACGCTGGAGGCGGAAGCCGACGCGGTCTGCCTCGTCGCCAAGTCGTGGGACTTCCATGTCCGCGTGGCGCTGGGGACGACCAACGAGGAAAACCTCGTTTCCATCACCCAGTCGGTCGAGGCCGTCGTCGCGAAGGGCCGCGAGGCGATGATCGACTGCGAGCATTTCTTCGATGGCTACAAGGCCAATCCGGATTACGCCATCGCCTGCGCCAAGGCGGCCTACGACGCCGGTGCGCGCTGGGTCGTGCTGTGCGACACCAATGGCGGCACGCTGCCCGGCGAAGTGCGGGAGATCGTGACGGCGGTCGCGCAGCACGTCCCCGGCGACCACCTCGGCATTCACACCCACGACGACACCGGCCACGCCATCGCCAATTCGCTGGCGGCGGTGGAGGCCGGCGTGCGGCAGGTGCAGGGCACGCTGAACGGCATCGGCGAGCGCTGCGGCAACGCCAACCTCGTCTCGCTCATCCCCACGCTGATGTTGAAGGATGCCTATGCCGCGCGCTTCGAGACAGGCGTGAGCGAGAAACAACTCGCGCAGGTTTCCAACGTCAGCCACACCTTCGACGAGTTGCTCAACCGCGCGCCCAATCGGCAGGCGCCATATGTCGGCCAGAGCGCGTTCGCGACCAAGGCCGGCATTCATGCGTCTGCCATCGCGAAAGACCCGACGACATACGAGCATGTCGATCCGTCCGCAGTTGGCAACGCCCGCCGCCTGCTGGTGTCGGACCAGGCCGGCAAGTCGAACCTGCTGGTCGAACTGGACCGGCTCGGCATCCAGGTCGCCAAGGACGATCCGCGCCTGGCCTCGCTTCTGGAAACCGTGAAGGAGCGCGAGGCGGAGGGCTGGGCCTATGAAGCCGCCGACGCGTCGTTTGCACTGCTTGCGCGCCGCAGGCTCGGCCAGCTTCCCCGCTTCTTCGACGTGCAGTCTTTCCGGGTCATGGTCGAGCGCCGCCACAACGCGGTGGGCGAACTCATCACCGTGTCGGAAGCGGTCGTGAAGGTGGACGTGGACGGCGAACTGTTGATGTCGGTGGGCGAGGGCAACGGCCCGGTCAATGCCCTCGACATGGCGCTGCGCAAGGACCTTGGACGCTACCAGCGCTTCATCGAGGACCTCGAACTCACGGACTACAAGGTGCGCATCCTCGATGGCGGTACGGGTGCGACGACCCGGGTTCTCATCGAGAGCCGCGACAGCGACGGCACGCGCTGGACGACCGTCGGCGTGTCATCGAACATCGTCGACGCCTCGTTCCAGGCGCTGATCGATTCCGTCACCTACAAGCTGCTGCGCGATGGCGCGGCCCCGGCGGAAGAAGCCGCCGCCTGAGGCCGGGCCTGCGGTTGCTCACATCTTCTGCGGCACGATCCCGTTCGTCTCGCGGTCGGCGATCCGGTCGAGTTCGGCGTGGATCAGCGGCAGGATGTCGTCAGCCGTCGTTGCCACGAGATAGTGCGCCATCAGCCCGGGGCGGATGAAGGACTGCTCCTGCATGTGGTCCAGCAGGCGCAGCAGCGGGTCCCAGAACCCGTCGATGTTGGCGATGACGACCGGCTTGGTGTGCTGTCCGAGCTGGCCCCAGGTCAGCATCTCGATCAGTTCTTCCAGCGTGCCGATGCCGCCGGGCAGCGCGACGAACGCGTCGGCGTTTTCGAACATCAGGCGCTTTCTTTCGTGCATGTCGCTGGTGACGACGAGGTCCTGCACCTCGCGCAGCATCCGCTCGCGCGACTTGAGAAACTCCGGGATGATGCCGAGTACCTTGCCGCCATCGTCCAGCACCGCCTTGGCGACGATTCCCATCAGCCCAAGCCCGCCACCGCCATAGACGAGGCGGATGTCGTTGTCCGCCAGCATGGCACCGAATCGCTTCGCGGCATCGGCATAGGCAGCGTTTTCACCTGCTCCGGACCCGCAATAGACGCAAATACTGCTGATATCGCTCATAAAAAAGTCGGTTTCCCTCTCCATTACGCCACGGAATGCGTGACACGGCCCTGACCACCAAGTAGGACTTGAGCAGGGGTTTTGCCGCGATGTGACCATCAGCGACCTGTTTGCGCAACGCATTGCGCGGCAATCGTGGCCAGCGAAAGGTGAACGGACATGAACTCATCCCAACTGCGGGGCCTGTTTGGACTTCTCGGCGTCGTCGCGGTGATCGTCGCCGGCATTCTTCTGTACCAGCAGAAATCTGCCGGAACGAACGGTGACGAAGCCCAGCAGGCTGCAGTGCCCGCACAGGGTGACGCGTCCGGTTCAGGCGACGGCGCAAGCGCCGATGCCGGGTCTTCATCCGATGCCGCCGATGCACCATCCGGTGACACCGCCGAAGCCGCAAAGCCCGCGATGGCACCCGAACTCGACATCGTGCGCGTCGATCCCGACGGCAGCATGGTGGTGGCCGGCCGCGCAGGCCCCGGCGAGGAAATCGACGTTATCGTCGATGACGAGGTCGTCGAGACGCTGACCGCCGACGTGGCCGGCGAATTTGCAACCGTCCTGCCCGGTCCGCTCGATGCGGGCACCCACTCGCTGACGCTTCGTTCACGCACCGAAGGCAGCACGGTCGCCACCGCCGGCAAGGAAGAAGTCGCCATCGAGATCACCGGCGACGGCCAGCCGCCGCTCGTGGTGGTGCAGTCCGACGACGCGCCGCCGCAGGTGCTGCAGACGCCCGGTGGCGAAGAACAGCAGCTTGCCGCCGCTGGCGAGGCAACCGGCGAGGACAGCTCCGGTGATGCCGCCGAACCGGCTGCGTCCGCTGATGCCGGCGCTGATGCGGCCACCGACCCCGCCGCGACGGACACCGCGACCGGCGACACGGCCACCGGCGATACGTCAACCAGCGACACGGCGACCAGTGGCACCGCCGATCAGCAGCTCGCCGATGCTGGTGAGGCGACCGGCGAGGATCGCTCCGACGATGCGAGTGCTCCCGAAGCTTCCGGCGACGCCGCGTCAGGTTCCGACGCTGCCGCGCCTTCCGAAGAACAGCAGGTCGCATCAGCCGACGAGCCTGCCGATGCTGCGTCGGGTGATGCCAACGCCGGTGCCAGCGCAGATGCTGCCGCCAATGCGCAGGGTTCCGATGCCGCCGATCAGCAGCTTGCCGAGGCAGGCGAGGCGACCGGCGAAGACCGCGCCGCCGATGACGCGAACGCTGCACCCGCAACGGCGCAGGACGAGCCAAAGGTCTATATCCGCGCCTTCGAGGTTGCGCCCGCCGACGCCGATGGCGTCAACGAACTCGCGCTGGTGGGTGAAGCACCCCCCGACTCGGTGCTGCGCATCTACGTGGACGACGAGCACGCGGGCGATGCCCGTGCCGACGAGAACGGCCGCTGGGCGTTGAATGTGCGCCGTCCGCTGCCGCCCGGCCGCCACGCCGTGCGTGCCGACATGCTCGGCGAGGCCGATGCCACTGTCGTGGCGCGCGCACAGGTCCGCTTCGACCGCGTCGAACTGGTCGCCAGCGACGATACGCCGAAGGCGCCCGCGCTTCAGCCCGGCGGCGGCGCAGACGATCAAGCCGCGTCTGGTGATGCCCCGCAGTCCGGATCCGATGGCACCATGGACATGGCCGCAGCCGATGCCGGCGACAACGCCGCAGCAGGCGAAGGCGATGCCGCTCAGACCGCAGCACCGTCGGTTCCCGCAGGCGATGAAGCGCAGAGCCAGGACTCGCAGACGATGGCGCTGTCGTCCGGCGGCAATGGCGACACGTCGAGCGCCACGCGGGACGACAATACTGCTGCCGCACAGGGGGATGGCTCGGCCTCCGGGTCCGATGGCAACGCAGCCTCCGGCACCATGACGGCACCGCCCCCGGCACCGATTGCAGAGGGCACCGAGAACCTCGCGTCAGACGAAGCGATGCCCGGCACGACCCAGTCCGGTGATACCCAGTCCGGTGACGCGATGGCGAATGCCGATGCAGGCCGCGATTCAGCCGGGACTGCCGCCAGCGGTGATGCCAGCGGCACGATGGCCTCCGGCACGGAGCCCGCGACAGGCGACGCTGCTGCCGGCACCGATACGCAGGTGGCAGCAGCCGACAGCGGTGCAGACACCGACACGGCGCGGGTTGCCGTTGGCGATGCGCCCGGCTCCGGCACCGCAGACGTTCAGGCCGACGGCGTGCGCACGCGCGTTGCCATCGAGCGCGGCGATGCCCTGTGGCGGATCGCGCGGCGTGTCTACGGCCGTGGCGTCGAGTACACGCTGATCTTCGAGGCCAATCGCGGCCAGATCGATGATCCCGATCTCATCTTCCCCGGACAGGTCTTCACCATCCCGGTCATGGAAGACGAAAAGAACTGACCTATCTGGTCAGGTCGAGACCCGCAGTCCGGGCCGCGGTCGCTTGATGCGAGCCGCGGCCCGACGCTTTTGTCCCCCTGCTTGTCAGCCCCGATGAAGAACCGACTGTGAAACCCACCGATACCGAGCGTCAGTTTGACGGCAGCGGCAACGCGCTGCAGACCATCGTCCACCTGTGGCCGTACATCTGGCCGCAGAACCGCGCTGACCTGAAGAAGCGTGTGGCGCTGGCGCTTGTCCTGCTCGTCGTCTCCAAGATCCTGACCGTGCTGGTCCCCTATGCCTACAAGTGGGCGGTGGATGCGCTTGAGTCCGGCAACGCCGCGGTGCCGGATGCCAACTGGATTCCCGGCCTGTCGGTGCCGATCTTCTTCGTCATCGCGTATGGCGTCGGCCGCTTCTCGGCGTTCGGCTTCCAGCAGATACGCGATGCGGTGTTTGCCCGCGTCGGCCAGCACGCGGTTCGCACGCTCGGCTACAAAACCTTCGAGCACCTGCACCGGTTGTCGCTGCGCTACCACCTGGAGCGGCGCACCGGCGGGCTGAGCCGTGTCATCGAGCGCGGCGTGAAGGGCATCGAGGTGATTGTGCGCTTCACCTTGCTGCAGACCATCCCGACCTTCATCGAGTTCGCCCTCGTCGCCGTCATCATCGCGTTCCAGTTCGGCCCGCTCTACCTGCTGACGCTGGTGGTGATGATGGCCGCCTACCTCGTCTTCACCGTCAAGGCGACGGAGTGGCGGATCGCCATTCGCCGCGCCATGAACGACTCCGACACCGAGGCGAACTCCAAGGCGGTTGACAGCCTGCTGAACTACGAGACGGTGAAATACTTCAACAACGAAGCGATGGAGTCCCGCCGCTTCGACAAGTCGATGCAGCGCTACGAGACCGCCGCCATTAAGACCTACGTCTCGCTCGCCTTCCTCAACGCCGGCCAGATGCTGATCTTCTCGGTTGGCATGCTGATCTGCATGTGGATGTCCGCGCGCGAGGTGATGGCCGGCACCCAGACGCTCGGCGATTTCGTGATGATCAACGCGTTGCTGATCCAGCTCTATATCCCGCTGAACTTCATCGGCACGGTCTATCGCGAGATTAAGCAGGCGCTGGTCGACATCGAGCAGATGTTCCGCATTCTCGAGCAGAACCCTGAAGTCGCCGACAGGCCCGGCGCAAAGCCGCTGGTCGTCGAGAACGGCACCATCCGCTTCGAGGACGTTCGGTTTGCCTACAACCCGTCGCGGCAGATCCTGAAGGGCATCTCGTTCGAGGTGCCGGCCGGCAACACGGTCGCCATCGTCGGGCCGTCGGGCGCGGGCAAGTCGACAATCTCGCGCATCCTGTTCCGCTTCTACGACATCAACGGCGGGTCGGTGACGATCGACGGGCAGGACATCCGCGACGTGACGCAGGAGAGCCTGCGCCGCGCCATCGGCATGGTTCCGCAGGATACCGTCCTGTTCAACGACACCGTACGCTACAACATTCGCTACGGGCGCACCGACGCGAGCGACGAGCAGATCGAGGAAGCCGCGCGGCTGGCGCAGATCGACCACTTCATCGAGACATTGCCGGAAGGCTACGACACGATGGTTGGCGAGCGCGGGCTGAAGC
The DNA here is from genome assembly GCF_046159835.1 of Tepidamorphus sp. 3E244. Classification (NCBI taxonomy): domain Bacteria; kingdom Pseudomonadati; phylum Pseudomonadota; class Alphaproteobacteria; order Hyphomicrobiales; family Tepidamorphaceae; genus Tepidamorphus; species Tepidamorphus sp. 3E244. The sequence continues at coordinate 867,038 of NZ_JBJXCY010000001.1, forward strand.
TGTCGGGCGGCGAGAAGCAGCGCGTCGCAATCGCCCGCACGATCCTCAAGGCCCCGCCGATCCTGATGCTGGACGAGGCGACCTCCGCGCTCGACAGCCACACGGAAAAGGAAATCCAGGCCGCACTCGACCATGTCGCCGAAGGCCGCACGACCATCGTCATCGCGCACCGCCTCTCGACAGTCATCACCGCCGACGAGATCATCGTCCTGGAGAAGGGCGAGATCGTCGAACGCGGGACGCATGCCGACCTGATCGAGCGCGACGGCGTCTATGCCGGCATGTGGCGGCGCCAGCGCGAGGCGGACGAGGCGGCGGAGCGCCTGCGGCAGACCATGGAAGAGGACGCCGAAGGCTATCTCGCGCGGGATCGCATGGCAGCCCGCGACACACAGTGACGCGGCGCCTCCTATCGACATTTGCCCCCTGCTGGGCTTAATTCACGCCCCACGGCCAACCCCGCGAGTCTCAGGCAAGCATGTCTCTTCTCGATACCGTTCGCAGAACCATCGTTCCCGTCCACCGTGAAGGCTGGCGCTTCGTCGCCATCTTCGTCGTCATCGCATTCGTGGTGGGAATGCTGTGGGACCCGCTGTTCTGGATCGGCATGATCCTGGCCGCGTGGTGCGCCTATTTCTTCCGTGATCCAGCCCGCGTCACGCCGCTGGGCGAGGGGATCGTCGTCAGCCCAGCGGACGGTCGCGTCTCCTCCATCCGCGAGATCAAGCCGCCGAAGGAACTGAACCTCGGTGAAGAGCCGATGACGCGTATCTCGGTCTTCATGAACGTCTTCGATGTCCACGTGAACCGTGCGCCGGTCACCGGCAAGATCACCCGCATCGTCTACAAGCCAGGTGCCTTCGTGAACGCCGAACTCGACAAGGCCAGCGAAGACAACGAGCGCAACGGCTTCGTCATCGACACGGTGGCGGGCGGTCGCATCGGCATGGTGCAGATCGCGGGGCTTGTCGCTCGGCGTATTGTCACCTTTGTTGCCGAGCAGGAGCCAATCACCGTGGGCGACCGGGTGGGCCTCATCCGCTTCGGCAGCCGGGTGGATGTATTCCTGCCGCGCGGCACCCGTCCGCGTGTCGCCGTCGGCCAGCGCGCCGTGGCGGGCGAAACAGTCATGGCCTACCTGAACGAGACAGGCCCGGCGCACCCGGTCCGCATCAGTTGACGCTTTTCTAAGCCATGATGCGTATACTGCGCGCCCATGACATTCCTGTTTCCGCCTTTCGAACCTGATCGCAAGAACGGTCGCCGTCGGTTTTCCCGCCTGCGCCGCATTCCCGTCCGGCTGCTCGTGCCGAACATGGTCACGCTGCTGGCGCTCTGCGCCGGGCTCACCGCCATGCGGCTCGCCATCGAGCACCGCTTCGAACTCGCCATTGCCGCGATCGCATTCGCAGCCGTCCTCGACATGCTGGATGGACGAATCGCGCGCCTGCTGAAGTCCACGTCGCGCTTCGGTGCGGAGCTGGATTCGCTCGCCGACTTCGTCAATTTCGGCGTCGCGCCGGGCATTATTCTCTACGTGTTCGCGCTGGATGAACTGAAGTCGCTCGGCTGGATCGCGGTGCTGATCCTCGCGCTTGCAACCGTGCTGCGCCTTGCCCGCTTCAATGTATCGCTCGATGCGCCCAACAAGCCCGCATGGGCGCAGGGTTTCTTCGTCGGCGTGCCCGCGCCGGCCGGCGCCATGGTCGCGCTGCTGCCGATCTATCTCGAACTGATCGGCATTCCCCATTTCGACGGCACGGCTGTCACCTCGTGCTTCTATATCATGGGCGTGGCGTTCCTGATGGTCTCGCGCCTGCCGACCTTCTCGCTCAAGAAGACTGGCGAGCGCGTGCGCCGCGACCTCGTCCTGCCGATCATGCTTGCGGTCGTGCTGTTCTTCGCGCTGCTGTTTTCATATCCGTGGACGACGCTCGCCGTCGCCTCCGCGATCTACCTCGCGACCATCCCCATGGCGATCATCCGCTACCGCACGCTCGCGCGGCAGCATGGCGATCCGGGCAACGACCCAATCGACGAGACGCCCGCGCCCCCGCCTGAGCGCGAACCGATCGAGCTTGCCGAGGGCAAGCCCGATGAAAAGACCCCAGACTAGGCACGTCCGTGCGACTGGCCGTCTGGAACATCGAGTGGGCAGCGGCACGGTCACGTAGGCTCAAAGTTATCCGCGACACGCTTGCGGAGGCCGTTCCCGAAATCATCTGCCTTTGCGAGGGGCACGCGTCGGACTGGAACGCCGAAGGTCATCTGATCGAGGCGGCGGCCGACTACGGCTATCCGGTGAAGGCAGACCGCCGGAAGGTCATGCTCTGGTCCCGCAATCCTTGGCAATCCGTGGATGCGCGCGGTTCTGATGACCTGCCGCCGGGCAGGTTTGTCTCCGGCATCAGCGATACCACCATCGGCCCGATCCGCGTACTCGGACTTTGTGTGCCGTGGAGCCATGCTCATGTGTCCACCGGCACGCGCGACCGAAAACCGTGGAGCGATCACCTGGCTTATCTTTCGGGCCTTGAAGAGGTGCTCGCCTTTCTTGACGAAGATTTGCCAACCGTCCTGCTCGGCGACTTCAACCAGCGCATACCTGCCGAAAGAACGCCGGTTGCAGCACGGGCCGCGCTCAACGATGCGATTGCACCGCGCTTCGAAATCGTGACAGGGGGCAGCATAGACGGGCTGGCTGACCAGCCGGTCTGTCATATCGCGACGGATGCGAAGCTGCACTGCGATGCAGTGACCGGCTTGTCCCGCCATGCCGGCGGCAAGCGCCTGAGCGACCACGACGGTCTCGTCGCGGAGCTCAGCGCTGCCGGAGCCTGAGGCGTCCCGCTACTCGGCGGCGGCGGGAAGCTTGTCGTTGCCGCGGTCGCGGTCGTTGGCGGGGTTGCCCGGCGAACCGGCCTTCTCGGCCCGGCTGCCGCTCATGTCGGCACGGCGCTCGCCGAACCCGAACCACTGTCGCACGAACCCGACGAGACCTCTGATCTGCTGGCCGAACACGGTCGGTGCGGCGAGCATGGTCGGGATCACGATCAGCGTCAGCAGGGTCGAGAACCCGAGGCCGAAGATGATCGCCGTGGACAACTGAACCCACCAGGTGGACGTGATGCCGCCGACTTCCACTTCACGCGCGAAGAAGTTGACCGTGACCTGCGTCGCCATCGGAATCAGGCCCATCATGGTCGTGAAGGTCGTCAGGAAGATCGGCCGCAGGCGCTGTGCCGCTGTCTGCAAGATGGCATCGATCGGGTTGACGCCCAGTTCGCGGTGCATCCGGTTGTAGGTGTCCATCAAGACGATGGCGTTGTTCACGACGATGCCGGCAAGCGCGACGACGCCGGTGCCCGTCATGATGACAGAGAACCGCTGCCCGGTGACCAGCATGCCGATCAGCACGCCCGTGACGCCGAGGATGACGGTCATCAGCGTCAGGATCGTCTGGTAGAAACTGTTGAACTGCGTCACCAGGATCACGAACATCAGGAAGACGGCAGCCATCGCCGCCTTTCCGAGGAACGCCATGGATTCTTTCTGGTCCTCGTCGGCACCGCGGAAGCGGAACGCAACGCCGTTCTGCCACTCCTGGCCCTTCAGCCAAGCATCGACCTCATCGACCTTTTCCTGTGCGACGAGCCCTTCCTGAACATTGGCCTTCACCTGCATGGAGAAGGCGCCGTTCTGGCGGGTGATGGTCGTGACCTTCGGCTGCGCCTCGCGCGTCACGAAGTTCGACAGCGGCACGAGACCGCGCTCGGTCTGCACGCGCAGTCCGTCCATCTGCTCGAGCGAGCGCTCGTCCTCGGGCAGCCGCACGCGAATGTCGATTTCGTCGTCGCTGTCGTCCGGGCGGTAGGTGCCGACAAGCACGCCGTCGGTGACCAACTGGATGATGACGCCGATGGCCGTGATGTCCGCACCGAAACGCGCGGCCTGTTCTCGGTCAACGTTCAGGCGCCACTCGATGCCGGGCAGGGGACGGGAATCCTCGATGTCCCGTAGCCCTTCCATGCCGGTCTTGAAGTGGTCGGAGATGCGCGCCGTGGCCGCCAAAACCTTGTCGTAGCTCTGGGCGGTGACTTCCAGCCGGATATCCTTGCCGGTCGGCGGGCCGCCTTCGATCTTGCGGATTTCCACGCGCATGCCCGGCATGTCGGCGGTGCGGGCGCGAATGTCATCGAAGATCTCGCTGGCCATGCGGCGGCAGCAATAATCGTTGAGCTCGATGGTGACCTGACCGACGGAATCGACCGGCTTGTCCTCGGACTCGCCAAGCTTTGGCTGCCCGGCGGGCGCGGTGCCCGCAACGGTGATGGCGTGCTTGACGCCAGGCACCTGGACGACCTCGTTCTCGACGCGCACGACGATGTCGCGCATTTCCTGCGGCGACAGGTTGCCGCGTGCCGACACCATCACGACGGCGCGTTCCGGCTCTTCTTCCACGAAGAACTCGACACCGTTGTTGTACTGCCCGAACAGGTAGAAGACGGCGACAGTCGTGCCGAGCGCGAGCACGATCACCAGCGCCGGCCACCGGATTATATGGGCGAGCGAGCGCACGTAGACACCGGTAATGCCGGGAACCTTGGCGTAGTTGGTCTGCGAATTGCCGGCCAGCAGCTTGGCACGCTTCTGCGCTTCCAGGTCGGCTTCGCTCGGTCCGTGATCGGGGCGGCCGATCAGCCGCCTGTAGGTGTTGTGCGACGCCATGATGGCACCGGCCATCAGCCCGCCGGTGACCGGCAGGAAGACCATGGCCGTCACGATGGAGGCGGCCAGGACCACGATCACCATGAGGGGCAGGTAGCTCATGAACTCGCCGGCAACGCCCGGCCACAGCAGCATCGGGATGAAGGCGGCAAGCGTCGTGGCGGTGGACGAGAAGACCGGCCAGAACATGCGCTGGGCGGCGCGGATATAGGCCTCGCGGGGGTCTACGCCTTCCGCCATTTTCCGCTCGGCATATTCCACGATGACGATCGCGCCGTCGACGAGCATGCCGGTCGTCAGCACCAGCCCGAACAGCACCATGATGTTCACGGTCATGCCGGCGAGGTTGATGATGAGGAAGCCGAGCAGGAACGAGGTCGGGATCGCGAAGCCGACGAGGAGCGCCGAACGCGCGCCCAGCGCGGCGACGACGACGATCATCACCAGGCAGATGGCCGTGATGATCGACGACTGCAGCGAGCTGAGAACCTCGAAGATGTGGCTGGATTCATCCAGCGCGAAATCGACGTTGATGGCGTCCGGCCATTCCGCCGTCGCCTCCTTCACCATGTCGCGCACGGCGGCGTTGTTCTCGACGATGTTGGTGCCGAGGCGCTTCTTCACCTCCAGCGAGATCGAGGGCTTGCCGTCGAAGCGTGAATAGGTGGAGGCATCCTTGAAGGTGCGGCGGATCTCGGCCACGTCGCCAAGCGTTACCAGCGCGTCGCCGTTCTGGCTGATCGGGATCGAATAGATGTCGCTGGTCGTCTCGAACAGCCCCGGCACCTTCACGTTGAAGCTGCCCTGTCCGGTCTCGATGGAGCCGGCGGCGACCATGCGGTTGTTGTTGGTGACGGCGTTGTAGAGCTGCTGCTGGGAGATGTTGTAGCTCTCCAGCTTGGTCTGATCGACGATCACCTCGACAAGCTCGTCGCGCTGGCCCGAGAGGGTCGCTTCCAGCACCGTCGAAATGCTCTCGATCCGGTCCTGCAGGTTCTTGGCGTACTGGTAGAGCGTACGCTCCGGCACGTTGCCCGACAGGTTCACGACGATGGTGGGGATCAACGAGAAGTTCGTCTCGATGACCTGCGGTTCTTCCGCATCGGCGGGAAGTTCCGCCTGCGCCTGGTCCACCTTCTCGCGAACGTCGAGAAGAGCCTGGTCCTTGTCGAAGGAAATGTCGAATTCCAGCACGATGCCGGCATGGCCTTCACTGGCGATGCCGGTGATTTCCTTCAGGCCGTCCAGCCCGCGTAGTTCCGTTTCCATCGGCCGGATCAGCAGGCGCTCGGCGTCTTCCGGCGAGATGCCCTGCTGGGCGATGGAGACATAGAACACCGGAACGTCGATGTCCGGGTTGGCTTCCTTCGGGATCGTGACGTAGCTGAGGATGCCGCCGATCAGCATCGCGATCATCACCGTCACCACGGCGCGCGGATGCGACAGGATGGTGCCGATCGGCCCCATCTTCGGCTTGGCGTTGACGTCCTGACTGTCGTCGTCAGGGTCGAGAATTTCGTCGTTGAAGGACATTACTCACCGGCCTCCGCCGTCACGATGACAGGCTCCACCTTGGCGCCGTCCACCACGTATTCCTGGCCCTGGACAATCAGGTCGATGTTGTCGGGCAGGCCGCCGACCCACACGCCGCCTTCTTCGTCGGCAAGGATCGTCGCGGAATGAAACTTGACCACCTGGTCATCGCCCACCGTGCGCACGCCGATATCGCCGCTGTCGCGTAGCACCAGCGCCGAACCCGGAAGCAGGTGCGCCTTCTGGGTTGGGAGGGGGACTTCGATTTCCGCCGTCACGCCGTCGCGCAGGCCGCCCTGGCCGTTGTCGAGCGTGACCTCGATGCGGAAGGTGCGTGTGGCGGGATCGGAGGCCGCCGAGATGTATGTCAGCTTGCCATTGAACTCGCCGCCCGTGACGGGGCGAACGGTTGCGTCGATGCCAAGGCGCACGCCGGCAAGCTCGCGTTCGGAAACCTGTGCGAAGGCCAGCATCGGGTCGATGCTGACGATCCCGGCACACACGTCACCGGCACGCAGCAGCGAGCCGCGACGAACCTCCAGCGTCTCCACGATGCCGTCGATCGGGGCATGGATCGCGGTGCGCGCCATGTCCCACTTCACGGCTTCCACGGAGGCGAGCGCCGCGTCGCGCTGGGCCTTCAGCGTGCGAACCCGCGTCTTTGGCGTGTAGCCCTTCTTCGCAAGCTCCAATGCGCCGGAATAGTCTTCTTCGGCCTGCACGAGCTGGGCTTCGGCCTGCGCCAGCTGGGCTTCGCGCGTGCGCGTGTCGAGCCGGCACAGCAGGTCGCCGCGTGAGACGTCCTGGCCCTTGGAAACGGCCAGTTCCTCAATGGTGCCCTCGGTTTCTGCGCGCACATCGACACGGTCCTCCGCCTGCGTGCGCCCGCGCAGCAGGAGCGAGGACTGGCGCTCGCGCGCCTCCATCTTGCGAACGGATACGCGTTGCAACGTGTCGCCGGTGTCGGTTTCGGCCTGCTCGGCGATGGAGGGCTTGGTGTCTTCCTGGCCGCCCACGACAATGCTGCCGGAGTAGATCCAGGCACCGAGACCGATGACGATGGCAAGCGCCAGAAGGTAGGATTTGTTCATGGACCCGGGTCCCTATTCCGCTGCCAGCTGCGTGCTGGCGCGCCCCAGCGCGACGAGTTCATCGCGGGTGGCTTTCAGGTAATCGTGCTTGGCACGGTGCATGTGCGTGGCCATCTTCAGGACCCACTTGCTCGACGGGTGGTCACACTCGTCCCGCTTCGTGGCGAAATCCTGAGCGAGCGCGTCGATCTCGGCGATGCGCGTGTCGATGACCTCGGCCAGCCGGTCCTGCGGCAGGTGCTCGGCGCACAGCGCGAGAAGCAGGAATTCCGACTTCATCTTGTCGGGCGCAACCGGCTGCATGAGCTGATGCACCAGCGCCTCGCGGCCTTTGTCGGTGATGGCGTAGACGTTGCGGGAGGGGCGGCTTTCCTGGACCTCGACGCGGCGCGTCACCAGTCCTTCGGATTCCAGCCGGTCAAGCGCGGGGTAGATCGCACCGAAGCTGGCATCGACGAAATGGCTGAAATTACCTTCCGTGGAGGCCTTGCGGATGTCGTATCCGGAAGCCTCTCCGAAGGAGAGAAACGCCAGGCAAAGCGTACTTACATTCATGGATCGGCTGTCTTTCGCCCGTTCAATGTGTCCGGGCACCGCGCGGCTGCAGGACTGGCGGCCGGATGCCCTCCGGCCCACACCGGACCGGTCGTTGCGGCGCACCATGCCGCTACGATAACCGCGCATATAGCTATCCGATATATGCTGGTCAAGCATATGACAAAATGTCATATCCACCACCTGTCGCCCACCGGCACGTTTCGGGCTAGAATTTAGCGATGCTGCGTCGCAAAACGAGCGGAAAGGGTGAAAGATTGATGCGAATTCTGCCGCGAATCTTTCTGAATGATCCTTTATTCCGACTCTTAACTGTAAATTGCGGCATCGGCACAGTCGTTGCCGCAATGATCGTGACCCTGCTGCTTGTCGCCGATGTGCACGGGATCGGTTCGCTTGTGTTGAATACCCAGTCACCCGTGGTGGCTGTTGCGTTGCTCTTCGGCGGCTTCTTCATCACTTTCACCAGCGCGGACATGGGCTGGGCGATCATGCGGCTCGGCACGGTCGAGCGAGAGGCCGGTGGTGGTGGACACGCTGCAAGGGCAGGGCTGGTGCCATTGCCGGTGACAGTTCCGGTTCAGGCGCGACGGCAGCGCTGAGCGCTCGGGATAGGTCGGGACACGCGAAAAGCGCCCTGAAACGCGAAAAGCCCGGCTCGGTCGCCGGGCTTTCCTGGAATTCTCGGTGCGCGTGAGCGCCGTTCGGGCTTACTCCGACATTGACTTCAGGTAGGCGATGACGTCGTTGCGGTCCGATTCCTTCTTCAGCTTCAGCGACATCTTGGACTTGCCGTCGACGAAATCCTTCGGATCGTAGAGGTAGGCGAACAGGTGCTCTTCCGTCCAGGCGCCGAGTTCCTCGCCCTTCGTCTTGATATCGTCGCCGTACTTGTAATCCTCGACGCTGGCAATCTGGCGCCCGACAATGCCGTTGAGCTGCGGGCCGACCTTGTTCTTCGCACCCTCGCCAACTTCGTGGCAGGCCTTGCACTTGCGGAAAACCTTCTCGCCCTTGGCGGCATCACCCTCGGCATAGGTGCCCATGTCGGCGGCGTGGGCGAACGAGGTGGCCGCGAACAGGGCGGCGGCGGCAATCATGGTGCGTTTCATGGCTGTTTCCTCTGACGTCACGATTTTTCGTTGGGGGATTTTAGGGCGTTGCACACCCTGTGAAACAATGAGGCAGATCGTCACGCCCGCATGTCAGGCCTTGTCGTCGCGGGCGCAGAACACTTCATAGAGCACGCCGATCATCTTGGCGGCTTCTGGGCTTGCGAGCCGGTAATAGACCGATTTTCCGTCGCGCCGGGTTGCGACGAGACCTTCCGAACGCAGCCGTGCAAGCTGCTGGGAAACCGTGGGCTGGCGCAGCGACAGGAACGATTCCATCTCGCCGACAGATTTCTCGCCCTGGCTGAGGAAGCACAGGATCATCAGCCGGGTCTCATGGCTCAGCGTTCGCAGGAAGTCGGCAGCGCGCGCGGCGTTGTCGAACAGGACGTCGAAGTCGTCTTCGCTCAGCTGTTTTGTCGCGGTTGTGTTCGCGTTCTGGAGTTCAGTCATCCGGTTCTTTGTCCCAGTCGTCTTGTAGGCGGAAAGGAAGGCTCAGGTGTTTTCGGGTGTCTCGGACGTTGTGGGCTTTAGCTTGACCATCAACCGGCCCAGCAGGCCCCAGAAGAAATCTTCTCCGGGATAGCCCCGGATTCGGCCGATTTCGCGGCCCTCGTGCATCAGAACGAAGGTCGGCGTGAAGCGGCCGGGATTGATGCCGGCCAGGTCGTCCGGTAGCGGCTTGTGAATGTCGACGCGGCGCAGCGGTGCCAGCTTGCCCTCGGGCGACTTGGGGTAGATCGGCCCGATGACCCGGTGCCATTCGGCGCACCACTCGCACCGGTCCTGCTCGAACATGACGAGTTCCGTCTTGCCGGTCGCGGCAAGCGTCGAGCTGAGCGCAACGGCAACGAGTGCCAGTGCAGCAAGGATGTTGACGGCGAGTGCCCGCATGGTGTCCAGCGTGTTCCCTTGGATGTGCGATCAGACAGGCTGATCGCAAGCGCGAGTGGGGCGACTTTGCCGCACCCGGCATATTCGGGTTGACCTCATAGCATACTGAAATACGAATATGTAGTGCCGGATCGCATGATGCCAATCACGGCCAATTGACTTTCACCGGGCAAGCACGCGGTGACATTGAGAGCGCGCCACACGCGCCGGGCCGATGCCGGCCAGATAGGGAGTATTGCATGTTCGACGTCACCCTGACCGGGGCTTTTCTCGCCGGCCTGTTGTCCTTCGTCTCGCCCTGCGTGCTGCCGCTCGTTCCGCCATACCTGTGCTTCCTCGCCGGCGTCAGCCTCGATGAGTTGACCAGCGCCGACACGCTGAGCGCCGCGCGTAGCCGCGTCATCAAGTCGTCGCTCGCCTTCGTGCTTGGCTTCACCGCCGTCTTCGTGGCGCTCGGCGCGAGCGCATCGCTCATCGGGCAATGGGTCAGCGCCAACCTCGAACTCCTCGGCTACGTGGCCGGCGTCATCATCATCCTGATGGGCCTGCACTTCCTCGGCGTCTTCCGCATCGCGTTCCTGTACCGCGAGGCGCGCGTCCACGTGGAGCGCAAGCCGACAGGCGTTGTCGGGGCCTTCTTCGTCGGCGTCGCCTTTGCGTTCGGGTGGACGCCCTGCGTCGGTCCGGTGCTGGCGGCCATTCTCTTCGTCGCTGGCGCGGAGGACACCGTCGCGCGCGGGGCATTGCTGCTCGCTGTCTACGCACTCGGCATCGGCATCCCGTTCATGGTCGCGGCGCTGTTTGCCGGTCCGTTCCTGCGCCTGATGCAGCGCTTCAAGCGCCACATGGGCACGGTGGAAAAGATCATGGGTGCGCTGCTGGTCATCACCGGCATCCTGTTTCTCACCGGCCAAATGTCGGAATTCTCCTACTGGCTGCTGGAAACCTTCCCCTCGCTCGGCAAGGTCGAGGGGCTTGTCGGCGGACCGGGCGGCGACTGATCCGGCGTCCCGCCGAAAGATGTATTCAAATGTTCGAATATTGGAATTGATCTATTCGATTCCCGTTGGTAGGGTCTGCACGAATGGCATGGCAGGGCTTGCCATCCGGCGGCCGATGGATCGAGAATCCGGGCCGTTTGGACGTTTTGCCTGATATGCTATCGACAGCCCCGCCCGGACACGGGAAGAAGGGCTGGATAAACCCGGAGGGAACCAGGAAATGAAATCAATTCGTTCGGGCATCGCCCGTGGCGCGGCGCTTGCGGCAGGACTGGCATTCCTGTCGGTTCCCGCTCTCGCCAATGAATTCGTGAAATACGAAGTGACGGACGGCGAGATCGCCAAGTCCCTCACCGGTCAGGCCGGCGACCCGGAAGCGGGCAAGGCCGCGATGATCAACCGCCGAGGCGGCAACTGCCTGGCCTGCCACGAAGTTTCTGCGCTGTCCGACCAGCCGTTTCACGGTGAAGTCGGCCCGTCGCTCGATGGCGCCGGAAGCCGCTGGAGCGAGGGCGAGCTGCGCCTGATCGTGGCCAATTCCAAGGCTGTCTTCGAAGACACGATCATGCCGGCCTTCCATCGCACCGAAGGCCTCAACCGGGTTGCCGAGAAATTCCAGGGCAAGACCATCCTCTCGGCTCAGGAAGTCGAGGATGTCGTCGCCTATCTTATGACGCTGAAGGACGAGTAACCGGCGCTTGAGCTTGCGCAAGCAGCGCCCGGAACTTCGAAAAGGGAAAACGCAATGACTGCAATGATCACGCGCCGCACGGCCCTTGCCCTTGGCGGGGCAGCCATCGTGACCGGCATCGTCGGCCTTCCGGCCACGCCGGCATGGTCGGCCGAAACCGACGACCGCATCAATGAATTCGCCGGCGGCACCGCGCCGCAGGAGGGCCGCGTCTCCATCGACGCCCCGGAAATCGCCGAGAACGGCAACACCGTTCCCGTCGGGATTTCGGTGGAAAGCCCGATGACCTCCGAAGACTACGTGGAATCGGTGCTGATCCTCGCCGACGGCAACCCGCGCCCTGGCGTGGCGACGTTCCACTTCTCGCCGATGAGCGGCGAAGCCACCGCCCAGACCCGCATGCGCCTTGCGAAGACGCAGGACGTTGTCGCGCTCGCCAAGATGAGCGACGGCTCCGTCTACATGTCGCGGCGCACCGTGAAGGTCACGATCGGTGGTTGCGGCGGCTGATCAGCCGTTTCGCGAACTGATCGATCCCGCTTCACAGATTTTCTGGAGAGACCAAAATGGCCAATGCAAAGCCCCGCGTGAAAGTGCCGAAATCGGCCGACGCCGGTGAAGTCATCACCATCAAGACCCTGATCAGCCACAAGATGGAATCGGGTCAGCGCAAGGACAAGGACGGCAACGTCATTCCGCGTTCGATCATCAACAAGTTCACCTGCGAATTTAACGGCAACATGGTGTTCGGTTGCGATCTGGAACCGGCAATTTCGGCCAACCCCTTCTTCGAGTTCACGGCGAAGGTCGAGGAGTCCGGCACGTTCAAGTTCACCTGGAACGATGACGACGGCTCCGTCTACGAGACCTCGAACGAGATCGAGGTCGGCTGAGCCGCTGCGTGAGGCAACAATATAAAAGGCGCGGCGGCATCGCCGACCGCGTCACGGAGGGAACCTGACGATGAAGAAACTGACTTACGCAGCCGCAGGATTGGCGATCGCCGGGCTGGTGACCGCCGGTGCTGTTTCGGTCTCAGCAGATGACGAGCCGAAGCTGATCATCGAGGGTCAGGAAATGACCACGGTCGTGGCCGTTCCGGAGGATCATCCGCTTTCGCCGGAGATCAAGTCGGGCTGGGAGTACCGGTCCAAGGAAACCCAGGTGCTCGAAACCGACGACTTCCAGAACCCGGCCATGCTGACCGCTGAAGTGGGGCAGGACCTGTGGGCCTCGGTTGACGGCAGCGAAGGCAAGTCCTGCGAGAGCTGCCACGGCGACGCATCCGAGAGCATGAAGGGCGTTCGCGCCAACATGCCCAAGTGGAACGAGGCGGCGAACAAGCCGCTGACGCTGGAAGAAACCATCAACGACTGCCGCACCGAGCGTATGGGCGCGGAAGCCTGGAAGTGGGAATCCCAGCAGATGCTGGGCATGACGTCCTACGTGGGGCTTCAGTCCCGCGGCATGCCGATGCAGGTGCAGACCGACGGTCCGATGGCCTCATGGGTGGAGAAGGGCAAGGACCTCTACTACACCCGCGTCGGCCAGCTCGACCTGTCCTGTGCCAACTGCCACGAGAACAACTACGGCAACTACATCCGCGCCGACCGTCTCAGCCAGGGCATGATCAACGGCTTCCCGACTTACCGCCTGAAGTGGAGCGGTGTCGGTTCGATCCACCGCCGCTTCAAGGGCTGCATGGACCAGGTTCGTGCCACCCCCTACAAGCGCGGCTCTGACGAATTCGTCGCTCTCGAGGTGTATCTTGCCTCGCGCGGCGCAGGGCTCTCCATCGAAAGCCCGGCTGTCCGCAACTGACGAGCGGCTCGCAAGATTGTCCGGCGGCGGCGCGACTGCCGCCGGAATTTTGAACAAGACCAAGCAAGCCCGAACCTCGAACGGATCAGGCAGCCTTCGCGCTGCAACGGGGAAGGTGCGCGCTTTTTTCGCCCCGGCACGCCCGGCCCCTGGCACGCCCGGCCCACTGACACGAAAACCCGTTCGGAAAGTTTGAACCGTGAGCATTTTCTCCAGACGCGAATTCCTGCAGGTGGCGCTGGCCACCACCGCGATCGTCGGTGGCGGGTCACTCAGCATGAGCCGGCTGGCAGCCCAGCAGAGCCTGACCGAGGCAGACCTCCTCGGCTTCGAGCCGCTCGGCAACGTTTCCTTGATCCACATCACTGACTGCCACGCGCAGATCAAGCCGATCTATTTCCGCGAGCCGTCGATCAATCTCGGCGTCGGCGAAGCGGCCGGCCTGCCGCCGCACATCACCGGCGAGGCCTTCCTCAAGGCCTACGACATCGCGCCCGGCAGCTCGCACGCCTACGCGCTGACCAGCGTCGACTTCGTCGATCTGGCGCGCGAATACGGCAAGGTCGGCGGCATGGACCGCGTCGCGACGGTGGTGAAGTCCATCCGCGAGGAGCGCGGCGCCGACAACACGCTGCTGCTGGACGGCGGCGACACCTGGCACGGCAGCTACACGGCGCTGGAAACCAGGGGCGCGGACATGGTCGAGATCATGCAGGCGCTGCAGCCTGACGCCATGACCGGCCACTGGGAATTCACCCTCGGTCAGGACCGTGTCACAGAGTTGGTCGACCAGCTTGGCTTCGCGTTCCTCGGCGGCAACGTGCGCGACACCGAGTGGGACGAGCCGGCATTCGAATCCACCGCGTGGTTCGAGCGCGGCGGCGTGAAGATCGCCGTCATCGGCCAGGCCTTCCCCTACACGCCCATCGCCAACCCGCGCTGGATGATGCCGGACTGGTCCTTCGGCGTGCGCGAGGAAGACGTGCAGGCCAACGTCGATGCCGCTCGCGAGGAAGGGGCCGAACTCGTCGTCTTCCTGTCGCACAACGGTTTCGACGTGGACCGCAAGCTGGCCTCCCGCGTAAAGGGCATCGACGTCATCCTCACCGGCCACACCCACGACGCGCTGCCCGAGCCCGTTGTCGTCGAAAAGACGCTGCTGATCGCGTCCGGCTCCAACTCCAAGTTCATCTCGCGCATCGATCTCGACATCCGCGATGGCGAGATGAAGGGCTGGCGCCACAAGCTGATCCCGATCTTCTCCGACGTCATCACGCCGGATGCGGAGATGTCGGCGCTCATCGACAAGGTACGCGCGCCCTACGAGGAGAAGCTGAACACCGTCGTCGGCAAGACGGATTCGCTGCTCTACCGCCGTGGCAACTTCAACGGCACCTTCGATGACCTGATCTGCGCCGCCATGCTCGAGGAACGCGAGGCCGATATCGCGCTGTCGCCGGGGTTCCGCTGGGGCACGTCGCTGCTGCCGGGGCAGGACATCACCACCGACGACATCTTCAACGCCACCGGCATGACCTATCCGGCGACGTACAGGCTGCCGATGACGGGCCAGTTCCTGCACGAGATCCTGGAGGACGTGGCCGACAACCTGTTCAACCCCGACCCCTACTACCAACAGGGCGGCGACATGGTTCGCGTCGGCGGCATGGGCTACACGATCGACCCCACCAAGACCATCGGCAACCGCATCTCCGACATGACGCTGCTCGCCACCGGCGAGCCGATCGACCCGTCGCGCGAATACAACGTCGCGGGCTGGGCGAGCGTCAACGAGGGCACCGAGGGCCCGCCGATCTGGGATGTCGTCACCGACTGGGTCTCCAAGCAGGACACCGTGAAACTACCGGAAAATCGAGCCGTGAAGGTCGTCGGCATCTGACGGCTGGACGCACGCTGCATTTCGAGGAGTGCATGAGATGAGCAAGAAAACTGATGGAACGACGAGCGAGCTGGTGATGCCCGCGCGCCGCGCGTTTCTGAAGGCGGGCGCTGCGGCAGGCGGCGTCGCCGCAGCCGGTGCGCTGGGCGGCCATGCCTTCGCCGCAGGCGATCCCGAGAACCAGGCGCCGAATGTCGCCGACTGGTCGAAATATCTCGGCGAGGGCGTGGATGCGCGGCCCTACGGCATGCCGTCGGAGTTTGAATCCCACGTCGTGCGCCGCAACGTGGAATGGCTTACGGCTTCTCCGGAATCCTCGGTGAACTTCACCCCGCTGCATGAACTCGACGGCATCATCACGCCCAACGGGTTGTGCTTCGAGCGCCACCACGGCGGCATCGCGGAAGTGGACCCGGCCGACTACCAGCTGATGATCAACGGACTGGTCGACAAGCCGCTGATCCTCACCATGCAGGATCTCATGCGCCTGCCGCGCGAGAACAAGATCTACTTCCTGGAATGCGCCGCCAACTCCGGCATGGAGTGGCGCGGGGCCCAGCTCAATGGCTGCCAGTTCACCCACGGCATGGTCCATTGCGTGATGTACACAGGTGTGCCACTGCGCATCATCCTGGAAGAAGCCGGCATCAAGACCAACGCCAAGTGGATCATGCCCGAAGGCGGCGATGCGGCTGCCATGAACCGCTCCATCCCGATGGAAAAGGCGCTCGACGACTGCCTGATCGCCTTCAAGATGAACGGCGAAGCGCTGCGGCCCGAGCAGGGCTATCCCGCCCGCCTCGTGGTGCCGGGCTGGGAAGGCAACATGTGGGTCAAGTGGATCCGCCGCATCGAGGTTGGCGACGAGCCGTGGCATGCACGCGAGGAAACCTCGAAATACACGGACCTGCTGGAAAACGGCAAGGCGCGCCGCTTCACCTGGGAGATGGACTGCAAGTCTGTCGTCACGAATCCCAGCCCGCAGGCACCGCTTCAGGTGAAGGGCCACAACATCCTGACCGGCCTTGCGTGGTCGGGCCGTGGCACGGTCGACCGCGTCGATATCACGCTGGACGGCGGCAAGAACTGGCGCACCGCGCGCATCGACGGCCCAGTGCTGCCCAAGTCCCTGACGCGCTTCTATTACGAGTTCGAGTGGAACGGCGAAGACCTGCTGCTGCAGTCACGCGCCATCGATTCCACCGGCTATATCCAGCCGACCAAGGACCAGCTTCGCGCGGTCCGTGGCGAGAACTCGATCTACCACAACAACGGCATTCAGACCTGGCACGTCCAGGCGAGCGGCGAGGTTGAAAATGTTGAAGTCTCCTAAGTTCACCGCGCTTGCAGCTCTGGCGCTTGCCGGATCGGTCTCGCTCACCGCAGCGCTTGCCGAGGGCAAGTACGGCGTCGGCCGTGAAGCGACCGCCGAAGAGGTCGCCGGCTGGGATATCGACGTGCGACCCGATGGCGAGGGCCTGCCGGAAGGCGAGGGATCGGTTTCGTTCGGCGAGGAAGTCTTCATCGAGCGCTGCGCGGCCTGCCACGGCGACTTCGCCGAGGGCATCGACCGTTGGCCGGTGCTGGCGGGCGGGCGCGGCACGCTCGCCTCGCAGGACCCGGTGAAGACCGTCGGCTCCTACTGGCCGTATCTCTCCACCGTCTACGACTACATCTATCGCGCCATGCCCTTTGGCGATGCGCAGTCGCTGACACCGGACGAGACCTACGCGGTCACCGCCTACATCCTCTACATGAACGACATCGTGTCGGACGAGGAGTTCGTCCTGTCCAAGGCCAACTTCACCGACATTCACCTGCCCAACGAAGGCAACTTCATTGAGGACAATCGGCCCGACACGCCGACGCTCGCACAGGGCGAGCCCTGCATGAGCGACTGCAAGGAAAGCGTCGAGATCACCGGTCGCGCGCGCGTTCTGGACGTGACGCCCGACACGCCCGACGACAATGAAGGCGGCGGCGGTATCGACTGAGCGGCCGGACCGCCCCATTTAGACCAGAAGGGCCCGCGGCCAATCGCGGGTTCTGAGGGGACAAGGAGCCGCGTTGAAGCTCCGCCCCGCCGAGGGAACGCACACGCATGGGTTTGACGCGGATCGGCGCGCGCATACGCGCCAGTTGGGAGAGGCTGCCTGCTGTCGGCCTTGCCGTTGCGGCAGCGCTTGTCGCCCTGCCGGTTCTGGCCAGCGATGACGAGGCCCATGTCCGCGGTCGCGAACTCTTCGTGAAATGCGAGCGCTGCCACGAACTCAATCCTGAGCACGGCAACCGCATCGGCCCCAACCTGTTCGATGTCGTTGGCCGCAAGGCAGGCGCGCTGGACGATTTCCGCTACTCCCGGGGCATGAAGGCTGCCGCCGAGGACGGCCTCGTCTGGACAGTGGAAAACATCGACAGGTTTCTTCAAAGCCCGCGCTCGGTCGTGCGGCGCACGTCCATGAGCTTTCGCGGGCTGGATGACGCAGGCGAGCGCGCCGACATCATCGCGTTCCTGCAAACCATCACGCCGGAAGATTTCGCGAGCCTGCCTGCGACCAGCGACCCCGCGGGCGCCGAGATGGGTGCGTCGGCAATCGCGCTCGAAGGCGACATCGATTACGGCGAGTATCTCTCCACCGAATGCGTGACCTGCCACCAGACGAGCGGGGCCGATGACGGCATCCCGGCAATCGTCGGGTGGCCGAAGGAGGAGTTCATCCGCGCGCTGTTTGAATACAAGACGAACGTGCGCGACCACGACGTCATGAAGCTCGTGACCAGCAGCCTCGGCGATGAAGAGATCGCGGCCCTGGCTGCCTATTTCGGCCAAGTGGGGCAATGACCCCGACACCAAGGGAGGAACAAGGCCATGACGGGAATTTCGAGGCGCAGGTTTGCGCAGTTCACGCTGGGGACCGCAGCATTCACGCTGGCCGTGCCGCATGTACTGCGCGCGCAGGGCAAGCCGAAGGTCGTCATCATCGGCGGCGGTGCGGGCGGTGCCACGGCGGCGCGCTACATCGCGAAGGATTCTGAGGGCGCGATCGACGTCACGCTGATCGAGAACTCGAAGATGTTCACGACCTGCTTCTTCTCCAACCTCTATATCGGCGGCATGCGCACGTTTGAGTCGATCACGCATTCCTACGAGAAGCTCGCCTCCGACTACGGCATCACAGTCGTCCACCAGATGGCAAATTCCGTGGACCGCGACGCGAAGGAAGTGACGCTCGCCGACGGTAGCAAGGTCCCCTACGACCGGCTCATCGTGTCGCCGGGCATCGACCTGATCTACGACAGCGTCGAGGGATATTCGGAAGAAGGCGCGCAGATCGCTCCGCACGCGTGGAAGGCCGGTGAGCAGACGAAGATCCTGAAGGAGAAGCTCGACGCGGTGGAGAACGGCCAGCAGATCGTCATGCTCGCGCCGCCCAACCCGTATCGCTGCCCGCCCGGACCCTATGAGCGCGTGTCGATGATGGCGCATGTGCTGAAGGAAAAGGGCCATACGGATTCCCGCATCATCGTCCTCGACCCGAAAGAGAAATTCTCCAAGCAGGCGCTCTTCCAGGAAGGCTGGGCAAAATACTATCCCGGCATGGTCGAGTGGCTCGGCCCGGACGTGCATGGCGGCATCAAGGGCGTGGACGTGAATGCAGGCGCGGTGGAAACCGACTTCGACACCTTCTCCGGTGCGCTGCTCAACGTCATTCCGGCGCAAAAGGCAGGCTTCATCGCAACCGATGCCGGCCTTGCCAACGACAGCGGCTTCTGCCCCATCGACCCGTACTCGATGCGCTCGGCCATGGACGAGAATGTCTATGTCATCGGTGACGCCTCGATTGCCGGCGACATGCCGAAATCCGGCTTCTCTGCCAACAGCCAGGCCAAGGTCGCGGCCATGGCGGTGCGTGCCGACCTGACCGACTCCAAGATGTTCCCGGCCCGCTACGCCAACACGTGCTGGAGCCTGATCGAGAACGAGGATGCCGTGAAGGTCGGCGCCCAGTACCAAGCAACCGACGAGAAGATCGCCTCGACCTCAACCTTTGTCAGCCAGACCGGCGAGAGCGAGGAAGTGCGCGAGAAGACCGCCGAGGAGGCTGTCGGCTGGTATGCCGGCATCACCGCCGACATGTTCGGCACCTCGTCCTGACCAGCTTCAACGCCTGAACCGGTTCTCTCCGGGGCAGGACACCTCAGCCACCCGCCGCATTCGTGCGGCGGGTTTTTTGTTGGTTGAGTTTCAGTCGACGCCGATGCCGGCCATCCCGACGAGCCGGTCGATGGGGGCGTAATCGTCGCTCAGGACGCGTGCGTCGGAGGCGGCTGCCCGCCGGTCGATCTCGGCGGAATCGAGCGGATGCCATGTGCCGTTGGCACCCATCGTCGGCTCCGTGTCCGTCTTGCGGGCAACGAACAGGAAGGACCGGCGCGAGTCCGGGTAGATCGGCGAACCGTCGAGCCACATGTCGGTGCGTGTGAACGCCGTCTTCAGCGTCTTCTTCATGGCGTAGAGCGCCTCTGGGCGCGAGGACGGCGCGACAAAGTGCAGGATGTAGATGCCGTCGGGCTTCAGGCGCGAGGCAACGAGCGCGGCAAATTCCTTCGTCACCAGGTGCGGCGGCACGGCGACATCGGTGAAGGCATCTCCGACGATAACGTCGAAGCTTTCCGCAGGCTCGTCCTTGAGCGCGATGCGTGCGTCGCGATGGATGACGCGGGTTGTCGCAGGATCGAACCAGAACTCGCGTTCCGCCATCGCCGTCACTTCCGGGTCGATCTCGGCAACCGTGGTGTCGATGCCGCGCGCCGCCCATGCGCGCGGCAGCGAGAACGCGCCGCCGCCGATGAAGAAGGCGGAGAAGTCCTCCCCCTTTTCAGCGCGCGCGATGGCATCGCTCATGTAGGGGTAGGGCCACAGCAGGCTCTCGGGGTTGTCGCGCGAGGACATGGAGTGGGCGAGGTGGTCCAGCACCATCAGTTGCGCGCGTTCGCCGGCCTGCGCGGAAATGTCTATGGAGCGGATGCAGAAGTACCGGCTCTCCACGTCGCAGAACTTCGCAGCGCCCCGCAGGCCGTATCCCGCCGCGCCGAGCGCCAGCACGACAGCGAGGCTTGCGATGCCCGCCTTACGGCCTGCCTGTGCGCCGATGACCAGCGCCAGCAGCGCGTAAAGCCCGGCGCAGGCAATCAGCGTCTTGGTGCTGCCGAGCCACGAGATGAAGAGATAACCCGCCGACAGCGTGCCGACGATGGAGCCGATTGCGCCCGCCGCGAACAGCCCGCCCAACGCGCGCCCGCGTGTTTCCGGGTTGGCTTCCACGAAGGCGGCCGCCACCAGCGGCGAGGGGATGCCCGCAGCCACCGACGGGATGAAGAAGGCCGATAGCGTCAGCGCCGTGATGCCGGTCACCGCCGTGTCGAGCCGTGTCAGCACGAAGCCCGAGATGCCCGGCAGGATCGCGATTGCAGCAAGCGTGCTGGCGGATGCACCGAGCAGGATCGCTGCGAGGAAGATGCGCTTGGAGCCCTTGAGCCGGTCGGTTGCCCAGCCGCCGATCCAGTGGCCGAGCGACAGCCCCGCCAGCACCACGGCAATGACCGAGGTCCACGTGTAGAGCGACATGCCGACATAGGGTGCGAGCATTCGCCCTGCGACGATCTCGACGATGAGGGATGCAGCCGAGGTCAGGAAGACCGTGGCGGTCCCCTCGAAGCGTCCAAGAGCTGGCTCCGTGCTGGCAGACATCCCCCCGATGCCGCCGTCAGTTCGCTTGCGTGCGGATATAGGCGATCAGGTCCGCGATCTGGTTTTCATCCAGCTCGACCCCTTCCATCGGCCCGTGCGGCTGGCGCAGGAACGCGCGCAGGCGATTGTCGTCAAATCCCTCCTGCAACGTCAGCGCCGAGAAGGGCGGCACATCGGCAGACGCAACGCTCTCCTGGTCGGCGGAGACAACGTGGCATGCCGCGCACCAGGTCTCGGCAACCACCGCGCCGCGCTTGGGGTCGATCTTGCCCTGCGCATTGGCGGCAAGTACGGACGCCAGAAGTAACCCGGCAGCAGTCATGCAGGTGGTGGTGAAAATGGATTTCATGTGGCGCATCGTCTGACCTCGTCTTCCGGTTTCAGTGATCCCATACTAGGGCGTCGGTTGGAAGCGCGGTTTGATCTGTCCCGGTGCCGGTTCGGCTCAGGCAGCTGTTGCGGGCAGGCCGATCCGCCCGATGCCCGGCAGCTTCAGGGCAGGGCGCAGCACGTCGAACCCGGCCACGAGGCCGAACAGGTTCACCTCGAACCCGGCACGCCCGGCAAGCACGGAAACCAGCCCGCCTGCCGAGAGGCGATAGCCACCGGCGGTGCGCCCGATCATCCTGCCATCGACCGGAAAGTCCTTGCCGATCGCCGTCGGCGGCAGCTGCGCCTTCAGATCCGGCACGGCCGCCAGCACATGGGAAACGAAGGTGTTGGAGTTCGGCCCCGGCCAGACGCGGTACGTGCCACGGTGGCGGAACGGGTAGTTCTCGATTGCCGCAACCAGCTTCGGCACTGCGCGACGCGCGCGCTCGCCCGTCACCCGCTGGATCAGTTCCGGTTCGTTGGAGTACCAGCGAGCATCCGGCGCGTAGGCGTTCACCCGCACCGGGTTGCCCCAGCCGACCACCTCGTAGCGGTCGAAGGTGCGCTGCCCCTCGGGCTTCACCAGCAGCCATGTATGAACCGCAAGGATGCCCTTGTAGCGCCCGGCGCGTGCACCGTAGACACGGATTTCGGCACCTTCGCCGATGTCCGCGCCGATCTGCCCGCTGCTGCTCCAGTCGGCATCGCGATAGCTGAGCGGCTTTGTGTCTGAAAACCAGATGGCCGCAGAGACCGCGACGGGGATCAGGTAGAACACCAGCAGCCAGACGCCGGCGAAGGCGAAGAGATGACGAAGTTTCATGCGCAGCTCTTTTCCCGCCACAGCGTGGCGTCACTCAGGCTTTCCCAGCCGAAGGCCTTCTTGCCGGGACCACCGGCCTGCAACGTGGCGAGCCGCATCAGCCCCTCGTTGACCGTGGGGCGATGCCCCTCGGGCACCCACCACATGACGAGATGCGGCTTGCCATATGGCTCGAACCATGCGGCGCGCCGCGAATAGAACCGCTCGTGCACCGTCTTCCAGACGAAGTTTTCCAGCGACGGCGCGTCTTCCCAAACCGACATGTTGATGATGACGCGCGGGTTGTGGCTCACCTGCGTGGCTGTCGCGTTGCCGCTGTCGTCGGTGTAGCGCCACACGAAGCCCGGCATCCGCTCGGCCACGGCATTCATCTTGTCGAGTGCATCCATGAACACGTGCAGGCGCGGGTCGTCCGGATCATGTTTCAGCCGGCCGATATTCAACTGGGCGAGATGCATTCGAAGGCGGCGCTCCGCGAGTCAGGATTTCGAGGGCATTAGAGGTAGACATTGCGACGCCAGCAAGGCTGCCCATCGACGCAATTGCGGTTATGGTGGCCGGTGTCACACGGGCCATATGGCGCTGGCGTATCGCGATACCTAGATTGTGTGTGCGCCTGATTTCAAAGGCACAGGCCCGGCGACACGCCGGGTGCGGCAAATACGAGCGAGGGGCCAGACCGACCATGACTAACACCACCACAACGGCGCTCGATTCGCCGATGCAGTATCTCGACCGCGCCATGACCATGCTGCGCGACGTCGGCATCATCCCCGAGCCCGACAGCGCCGAGCAGCCCATCGTGCCGCTGCTGAACCAGATTTCCGATCTCGACGAGACCCGCGTCGTTGCCATCGCGCGCACGCTGACCCAGGCGTCGTTCTTCAACGAGGTCGTGCGCGAGCAGATCGCCGCCATGAACATTGGCCAGCGCTATGAGACGATCACCGAGGCTTTTGACTCCATCCGGGAGGATGCCAAGGGCATGGTCGACCAGCTCGCCGACGGCAAGATTTCCACTTGGGAGCGCTTCGGCAACGTGTGGATGAAGGCGACCCGCGGCGACATCGCCGACCGCTTCGACGAAATTCGCGGGACTTATCTGCAGGTGGCCTCCGACACCAAGGACCAGATCCGCCGCGAGCAGATCATCCTCGATGCCTACCGTGATTTCCGCGGCGCGCTGAAGCATGCCGAGGTGCTGGCGCTGGAGGTGCTGAAGACGGCGGAAGCCGAACTCCAGAAGCGCAAGGACGCGCTGACCAGTGCAGCCGAAGCCGTGGCCAATGCGGGCGACGCGGAAGCTGCCGACCGGGCGCGCCTCGAACTCGCCCGCGACGAGCGGATGCGCGAGATGCAGGACGAGGAGAAGCGATACCAGATCGCCAAGGACCTCTCCGACAACCTGACGATCAGCTACAACACGTCCGAGGTCATCATGGCCCGTCTGATGCAGACGACCTCCGCCAAGGAGCGGGTCTATGCGCAGGCCGTGTCCTTCTTCTCCACCAACGAGACGGTGCTGACCGCGCTCAAGGCGTCCTTCACCGGCATGTTCGGCCTGCACGAGGCGACAAAGACGCTGGATGCCATGAAGGAAGGCATGTCCAAGTCGCTGGAGAGCCTCGCGGAAGTCGGCGACCAGGTTCAGGAAGCGGCGATCCGCTCCGGCTACGGCCCCACGATACAGGCAGCTTCAGTGAAGATGCTGGTGGACTCGGTCGTGAACTTCCAGGAGCGCTCGCAGGAGATCATCGCCGAGATGCGCACGCTGGCGACCCGCAATTCCGAGGAAATCCGCGACGCGGTGGAGGACGGCAAGCGCCGCCTCGCCAAGCTCGCCGCCGATGGCAACGCACTCATCCTGAACCAGCCCGTCTGAGCAGGGCGACAGACACATGGCATCAACGGCTGCGGCTTCGGCCCCGCTCGACGACATCATGCTTGCGATGGATGTGGTGGACACGCTGCGCCACCGCAGGCACCTCGTCGCGCGCGAACTCTCCGAGGATGCGCGCGAGGCGGAACTGATCGACCGGCTGCGCGAGATCTATCGCGGGCAGGGGATCGAGGTCACCGACGACATTCTCCATGAAGGCGTGAAGGCGCTGAAGGAGAACCGCTTCGCCTACACGCCCCCGCAGCCGGGGCTGGGTGTCTCGCTGGCGCGGCTCTACGTCAATCGCGCCCGCTATGCGCGCATCGCGCTCATCGTCGTTCTGTGCGTGGTCTTCACGTGGGCTGGCTGGTTCTTCGGCTACCACCTGCCGCGCCAGAACGCGGCCGAAGCCATCCGCATCGAAATGAGCGAGACGCTGCCCAACCAGGTCATCGCGCTGGGTGAGGAAATCGCCAAGCTCGCCGAGACGCCGGACGCGCGCGAAAAGGCTGCGTCCTTCATGGCGGCAGCCGAACGCGCGCTCAGCGCGCAGGACCGTGACGCCGCCCGCGCCGCTGTCGGCGAACTGGCGCTGATCCGCGACGAACTGGCGCGCGAATACACCATCTCCATCGTCTCGCGCCCCGGCGAACTGTCGGGCGTGTGGCGCATCCCCGATGCCAACCCGGATGCGCAGAACTTCTACATCATCGTGGAAGCCCTCGACACGGCCGGAAACCCGGTCAGCGTCGGTATCCGCAATGAGGAAAACGGCGCCATCCAGCGCGTGACGAAGTGGGGCGTGCGCGTCTCCGAGAAGATTTTCGCCGGCGTGCGCGCCGACAAGCAGGACGACGGCATCATCCAGAACGCGCTGGTGGCGACGAAGCCGCTCGGCCACCTCGAACCCGAATACGCCATCCCCGTGATGGGCGGCACCATCACGGACTGGTAGGCCCATGCTTTCTGGAAGCGACGCGCTCAAATCCATCGACAACGCCATCGCCGGCATCCGCGCCGACGAGCAGGCCATGGCAAGCCGTGTCCGCGAGACGACGGATACGATTGCCAGGCTGCGCGCGCAGCAGGCGGCGGGTTTCGCGCGGCTGGCTGAACTGCGCCTCGATTCCATCCGGCAGGGTGAGTTCGGCGAGCGGTTGACCCAGGCCGAACGCCGCGCCGCCACGCTGATCGCCGGCCACACCAGCGATCTCGACGCCATCGAGGAGCGAATCGCGGCGGGCGAGGCCGAGCGCCAGCGCCTGACGGGTCAACGCGAGGCGGCAGCGAGCGCCGCCGAAGAGGCGGAATCCGCCTACGACTCAGAGCTTGCGACCTTCCAGCAGGCATTCCGCAAGACCAAGGCCTACAAGGACGCGCTGGCCGAGACCGAGGCCGCCGAGGCCGTACTTCTTGAGGCCGAGCGCAAGGCGCAGATCGCCGCCGATGACCGCACCGAGAAGGGCGAGCCCTACGAAGCCGACCCGCTGTTCATGTATCTGTGGGAGCGCAAGTTCGGCACACGCGACTACAAGACCGGTGCGCTGACCCGGATGCTCGACCGCTGGGTGGCGGGCATCGTCGGCTACATGGATGCCGCCGCCAATTACCGGATGCTGCTGGAAATCCCCAAGCGCCTGAACGAGCACGTCAACGCCCTGCGCAAGCGCCTCGACGAGACGCGCGATGCGCTGAAGCAGGCGGAAGAGACCGCCCGCGAGAAATCGGAAATGGCGGCCGTCGAAAAGGCGATGGACGAAGCCCACGAGAAGCTGAAGCTGATGGACGAGGCGATTGCGGCCGAAAGCGCGCGGCGCAGTGCGCTGGAAGCCGAGCGCGCCAAGCTGGTGCGCGGCGATGACGGTCCGTATCGCGAGGCAGTCGAGCTTCTCGGCTTCGAACTCTCCCGTAAGGACCTGCAGGCGCTGCTGCGCGAGGCGGCGCTGACGGCCACGCCGGAAGACGATCAGGTGGTGCAGGAGATCGAGGAAACCCGGCAGGATGCCAACGAGCTTGAGCGCGACCTCGACCGCCAGCGCGCCGGCCTTGCCGAACTGGACCAGCGCCGCGAGGAACTGGAAGCCCTGCGCCAGCGCTACGTCTCCAGCAGCTACGACGATGCCGGCTCCTATTTCGAGAACGACAACATGCTGCGCGACCTGCTCATCGGCATCGCGCAAGGGGTGCTCAGCAGCCGTGGCGTGTGGCGGCAGATCGAGCGCGCCCACAAGCGCACCCGCAAGGCCGATACCGATTTTGGCTGGCGGCAGTTTCCCTCACCGCGCTCCGGCGGGCCGATCCTGCGCCGTCCATCCGGTGGCGGGGTGTTCGGTGGCGGCTCGCGGCGCGGCGGCTTCGGCGGCGGGCGCGGCGGCGGCGGCTTCCGCACTGGCGGCGGGTTTTAGGCCCGTTGAGCAACCTGCGATGCCAGCACGCACGATGCTGATGAAGGGGTGTGCCGAGAAATTCATTGTCGCAGATGTCATTTTCTGCACGTTTTGACTGTCCTGACAATTGCTTCGCCGAAAGTCTCAAGGGCAGTCCCGATGAATGATGGAAAACCCGCCGGGACGATCAGTCTTAAGGACTGCACACTGGTCCGCAAAGCCAACATGCGGAACATTTACATTCTACCGTCCCGACCGGGCGTTGTCTTGAAGACGATTCGGCCGGAACGCGTGGATGGGAAGGGAAATCTCCCGGAATACGGGCGCATCAAGAATCTTCGGGGCTTCGGTGCGTATCATGTCTTCATTCGGGAAATTGAGGAATACATCCGTCTCAGGCGGATAACCTATGGCAACCGGTCGGCGCGACTTCCGATACCCGACATTTACGAGCTGACGGACACTGAAGAGGGACTTGGGCTGGTCGTTGAGAAGATGACGGATGGCAATGGCAAGTTGGCTCCCACGCTTGCGGAAATTATCGTATCGAAAAATCTCTCCCCAAAACACGAGCGGGCACTCGAGGCATTCGGCACCAAATGCAAGGCCCTGCACGTGGTGTTCGGCGATGTTCATTTGAATAATCTCGTCTATACCGAGACAAGAACAGGCGAGCCGGAGCTGGTTTGCATCGACGGTTTCGGGGAGAAGTCCTTGGTCCCGATCCACAGATGGTCGAAGACGGTGAATGCAAGAAAAATCGATCGCACGATTAGGCGCATGCAAAGGCTGATGGTGCCTGGGCAACTGAAATTGCGAACTCGGGAAAAGAGTTAGGCAGCCGGAACAGGCAATCATACCCTTCTCATGACGCGACTGACGCGGGCGCTTGAGTGAGATCGTGCATATGCCGAAGTGGTGGCTCTGGCCTTAACGCCAATCGCCCTTTTCCCGCCCCGGTTCAGACGGTACACATTCTGCCATGAAGCCTGATCCGAATCGTCATCTTCTCAGCCGCCGGACCATTCTCGCGGGCGCATCGTCGCTTGCTGGCGCCACCGCCCTGCAGGCACCGTTCGTGTCGCGGGCGCGGGCCGCAGACCCGGTGAAAATCGGTCTGCTGCACCCCACGAGCGGTTTCTACGCCAATGCCGGCAAGCAGTGCCGCGCGGGCGCGGAGCTTGCCATCGCAGACGTCAACGCGGCCGGCGGGATCGCTAGCCTCGACGGCGCCCTGGTGGAAGCGGTCAATGCCGATGTGGAGTCGGTGCCTGAAAGCGCCATGGAGCCGGTCGGCGACCTGGATGATGCCGGTGTGCTCGGCATCGTCGGTGCCTATGCAAGCGGGCTGGCACTTGCCGCCAGCGAGGCCGCAGCAGAGCGCAACCTTGCCTTCTGCGTCGATGTCGGCGTCTCCGACCAGTTGGTGCGGCGCGGGCTGAGCAATGTCTTCCGCCTCGGTCCGGGATACACCCAGGCCTCGCTGTCGCTGGCCGACCGCATCGTCGACCTCGGCAACGAGGGCAAGCGGGTGATGATCGTCCATGCCGATGCGCCCTATGGACGTGGCGTCGCGCTGCGCATGAAGGACGTGTTCGAGCAGGTCGGCATCGAGGTGATCGAGCAGGTGCCGACGACCGTCGGCATCGAGGACTTCCGCCCCATCGTGCGCCGTATCGAAGCCGCCGATCCGGACGTGCTGGTGCCGGCTGTCTTCTTCGAGGATTACGCGAACCTCGTGCGCGCGGTGAAGGGTGGCAAGACGGCGCCCCGTCTCATCGCGTCACTGTTCGGCGGCGCGGCATCGAGCCCGGTGTTCCTTGCCGAAAACGGCGACATTGCCGAGGGCATCGCGGATTCCTGCCACTGGTATGATCCCGGCAGCCCGCTCCAGCAAAAGCGCATCGAGGCGGTTCGCGCGCTCGACCTGCCATACGGGCACGAGGTCTTCATGGCCTACAACGCCACGCGCCTGCTGATCGACGCCATCGACAATGCAGGCTCGCACAGCCGCGAAGCGGTCATCGCCGCGCTGTCCCTGTCACGCTTTGCCGAGCACGGCATGCCCTACGGGCCGACGCAGTTCCAGGACGGCCAGAACATGGGCGCGGCTCCGGCCTTCACGCAGGTTCAGGACGGCGAGATCAAGCTGGTCGGCCCGAAGCAGTTTGCCGAAGCCGACCTCGAGCTTCAGCGCCCCGGCGACCCGCCGCCGCCGATTGCAGCTGATGGCGAACCGGTCGACGGGTCGCCCAGCGACACCGGCGCGGCTGCTGCCGAAGCGGCCCCGGCGGACGCGGCTCCCGCCGACTGATCGCTTCAGTCCTCGCTGACCCCGAACTCCGCCAGCACCTCGGCCTCGGTCTTGCGCGGCGCATCGTCGGCGAAGGCGTACCTGTCCGGCTGGTGATCCACGAAGATGTGCTGCGCCAGCGTGATGCCGGCGCTGTCGTCCATGGAGTCCACCGAGACGATCAGCATGGCGTCGTGGTTGTCGGCAAGCCGGTAGAACAGGCTCGTGCCGCAGGTCGCGCAGAAGCCGCGCTCGGCCCAGTCGCTTGAACGGTACCAGCGCAGGCCCGTATCGTTGAGCCATGTCACGTCATCGCCGCTGGCATGGACGCACATGAACGGCCCGCCCGACCACCTCCGGCACATGCTGCAATGGCAGGTGGTGTAGTGCTCGTCGGCCACGCTCACCTCGTAGTGCACGTTGCCGCACAGGCATTGGCCGCGCTTGCGCTCGCTCATCCCGGTTGTCTCCTCGCCGCTCGGGTCTACTCTACGCCGTAGCGCTGTTTCAGGGCCTTGGTGCGGGCCTCGGTCATGTCGAGCGCGCACGACATCGCGGCGTTGCCCGCGCCGGACCCGCCGTACCACTCGTAGGGCACGGCGCTGAAGCAGTCGTTCTCCTTGAACTGGACCCAGCCGCGCTGGGCATCCAGCAGAACCTTCTTCCACGTCTCGCGCTCTTCGGCGGGGACGTAGTCGCTGGCCTCGATGGACGACTGGACCAGCCCCCAGATGCGGTTCAGTTCCGAGTCGGCACGCTTGTATTCCTTCTCGAGGCAGGCCCCCATCTCGACGGTCGTGGTGGCATCCTCGCAGGTTGCCATCGCCGGCGTGGCGGTGAATCCCGCGCACAGCGCCAGCGCGTAAGTGATTCCGGCAATTGCGGTTTTCCCCTTTCGCGCAACAAGGTTCTGAATCGGCATGTGAAGTCCTTCATCCTGTTCCAGATGTGGGCGGTCTGGCCGTGCGGCAGCTTCCCATGCGGCAATGTTCTGCTCAAGAAGCCTTCTTCTGTCATGTGCGTCCGGCTAGAGGTTTTTGAACGCTTTCCAACAGGCCGATCGCGTATAAACATGGCCCCGAACGGGGAACACGCCTTGAGTCACTTGCGGAGAAGAACACATGCCCGCTGATCGCGCCGCCTGCCAGGCCTTCATGAAGCTTCACATTGAGGACGGGCTGTTCGTAATGCCCAACCCGTGGGACATCGGCACCGCGCGCATCCTCACAACCATGGGGTTTCGCGCGCTGGCGAGCGCAAGCTGGGCGCTGGCCTTCACGCAAGGGGTGCGCGACGGGGAGATGCTGGTCAGCCGCGAAAGCGCCATCGGCCATGCGGCACTGATCCGCGATGCGTCCGGGTTGCCGGTCAACGGCGACTTCGAGAACGGCTTTGGCCATGAACCCGGCAGCGTGCGCGAGACGGTGCTGGATGCCATCGACGCGGGGCTGGCCGGTTGCTCCATCGAGGACTCAACCGGCGACAGCCGCGAGCCCCTCTACGACGAGGGCCTCGCGCTGGAGCGCATCACGGCTGCCCGCACCGCGATCCAGGAGACCGGCGTGCCATTCGTTCTGACGGCGCGCTGCGAGGCGTATCTCACGGGGATGGAAAACCCGTTCCCCTTCGTGCTCGACCGCCTGCAGAAATACGTGAATGCCGGTGCCGACGTGATCTACGCGCCGGGCATCACCGATGCGCACGAGATCGCCACGCTGGTGCGCGAGGGCGGGGCTGCGGTCAATGTGCTCGGCGGCATCGGCAAATTTCCGCTCAGCCTTGTTGAGCTTGAATCCATGGGCGTGAAGCGCGTCAGCCTCGGTCCGCAATTGATGCGCGCCGCACTCGGCGGCTTCCTGCGTGCCGCCGACGAACTGGTCAACAAGGGTACCTTCGACTTCACCCGCACGAACGCGACCGGCGACCGGATCGACATCTATCTCGCATCGCGCGAGGACGACAGCGAGGACACGAGCGAATGACCCGACCAATTCCCGACCTGCCGCGCCCGCGCCCGCCAAGGACACCGCTGGAGGGGCGATATTGCCGCCTTGAACAGGTCACGCCGGGCCATTTCGCCGACCTCTGGCACGCCTATGGCAAGGACACCGAGGGCCGCATCTGGGACTATCTCCCCTACGGCCCGTTCGAAAGCCGGGATGATTTCTTCGCCTTCGCGCAAGCGACCTATCTCGGCGACGACCCGCTGTTTCATGCCATCATCGACGCGCGCACCGGCAAGGCGGTCGGCGTGGCGAGCCTCATGCGCATCACGCCAGAATTCGGCGTGATCGAGGTCGGCCACATCAACTACGGCCCGCCGCTGCAGAAGACGCCCGCCGGGACCGAGGCGCAATACTTGCTGATGCGCCGCGCCTTCGAGGAGTTGGGATATCGGCGCTACGAGTGGAAATGCGACAATGCCAATGCCGGCTCGAAGGCTGCCGCGAAGCGCTACGGCTTCACCTTCGAGGGCATCTTCCGCAAGCACCTCGTCGTGAAGTGCCGCAACCGCGACACGGCGTGGTTCTCCATCACCGACGATGAATGGCCGGCGATAAGGGCTGCCTTCGAAAGCTGGCTGGAGCCGGGTAATTTCGACGAAGCCGGTCGCCAGAAAATCAAACTCGGTGCCGACGGCACGCGGTTGCACCAGCAGCACCAGCAGCAACAATAAGCGGGAGGGGAGATGCGCATGGCGGGAAGGCTCAAGGGCAAGGTCGCGGTCGTCACGGCGGCAGGGCAGGGGATCGGACGCGCCATCGCGGAAAGCTTCGTCGCCGAGGGTGCAACGGTCTGGGCGACCGATCTCGACGTCTCCAAGCTGGACGGCATCAAGCGCGCCGAGCGCCGCAAGCTCGACGTCATGAAGACCAAGGCGGTGGATGCCTTTGCCGAAAAGGTCGGCGGGATCGACGTGCTGGTGAACGTCGCAGGCTTCGTCCATCACGGCTCGGTGCTGGAGTGCAGCGACGAGGACTGGGATTTCTCGTTCGACCTCAACGTGAAGTCCATGCACCGGATGATCCGCGCGTTCCTGCCCGGCATGGTGGCGCGCGGCGGTGGGGCGATCGTCAACATGTCGTCGGGCGCATCCTCGCTGAAGGGCACGCCGAAACGGCATGTCTACGGCGCGACGAAGGCCGCCGTGATCGGCCTCACGAAGGCGGTCGCCGCCGACTTCATCAAGGACAAGATCCGCTGCAATGCGATCTGCCCCGGCACGGTGCGCTCACCGAGCTGGGACGCACGCGTGCAGAAACTTGGCAAGGAGATGGGCGGCTACGAAAAGGCGCTGGAATGGTTCCTGTCCCGCCAGCCCTCCGGCCGCATCGCTGAAGCCGAAGAAGTGGCCGCGATGGCCGTCTACCTTGCCAGCGACGAGTCCGCCTTCGTGACCGGCGCGGAATTCAAGATCGACGGCGGGTGGACGCTCTGAGCCAATTCGGAAACAGTGGGTCATGAGTGCAAGACCGAAAAGCCTGGCTCAGAAGCGGGCAGGGCGCAGTGCGGGGGTAGTGACATGCAGGTCCTGATATTCGGTGCAGCCGGGATGATCGGCCGCAAGCTGACGGATCGTCTCGTCGAGGACGGCTCGCTCGCCGGGCGCAAAATCGAGAAGCTTTGGCTGCATGACGTGGTCGAGCCGCCCATGCCGCAGACGACCGATATCGAGATCGATGCGCGCTCCGGCGACATCTGCGAGCCTGGTGCGGTGGAGCGCCTCGTCGCCAAGAAGCCGGACGTGATCTATCACCTCGCGGCCATCGTCTCCGGCGAGGCGGAAACGGATTTCGAGAAGGGCTACCGCGTCAATCTCGACGCGACACGCAAGCTGTTCGAGGCGATCCGTGGCATCGAGAACTATCGCCCGCGCGTCATCTTCACCTCGTCGCTCGCCGTCTTCGGCGCGCCGTTTCCAAGCGTCATCCCCGACGAGTTTCACCTCACGCCGCTGACCTCCTACGGCGTGCAGAAGGCCTGCGGCGAGATGCTGCTGGCGGACTACTCGCGGCGCGGCATCCTTGACGGGATTGGCATCCGGCTGCCGACGATCTCCGTGCGGCCCGGCAAGCCCAACAAGGCTGCGTCGAGCTTCTTCTCAGGCATCATCCGCGAGCCGCTGGCCGGACAGGAGGCAATCCTGCCGGTCTCCGAGGACGTGGTGCACTGGGTCGCCAGTCCGCGCGCGGCCGTCGGCTATCTCGTCCATGCGGCTGGCGTTCCCGGCGAGAAGATCGGCCCGCGCCGCAACATGACGATGCCGGGGCTGGGGCTGAGCGTGGCGGAGATGATCGCCGCCCTGCGCGACGTGGCCGGCGACAAGGTCGCCGCGCGCATCCGTGAGGAACGCGACCCGTTCATCGAGGGGATCGTGGTCGGATGGCCGACGCGGTTCGATGCCGCGCGGGCGCGCGAGCTGGGCTTTGTCGGCGACAAGGACTTCCAGTCAGTCATCCGCGCCCATATCGAGGATGAGCTGGGCGGCGAGGTCGCCTGACCTCAGTTCCCGGTGCGGATCAGGAACAGCGGCCGCGAGCCGCCGGGATCGCGAATCCAGACCGGACCTTCACGTTGTGAAAAGGTTAGGCGCTGCTGGCCGGCGGAGTCGTGGACGCTGAGGTAGCGCTCGCCGATCTGCCATCCGGCGAGATCGAGAACCGTGATGTTGTCCATGCAGCCGTCCTGCATTTCCAGCGCGGGGAGGTCGGCGTCCCCGGTGTCGTCCGACATGCGGACCGTGCAAAGCTGGTCGCTGCCATCCGCGTCGCGCGCGAAGACCCAGGTGCCCGCGATGCCGAGACCACCGGTGCCGGTCGCAACGACCTCTGCCGGAGCGGTGGACGGTGCCGTGGCGGAGATGTCCTCGCTGTCGGGATCGAGCGCCAGGTAGGCGATGCCCCCCTGCGGGAAGCGTCCGACGCGAATGCCGTCACCGATCTCCTGGAATTCCACGACCTGCTCGCCAGCGCCGTTGAGGAACAGCAGCGGGGCGCGGTCGACGCCGCCGACCCATCCGGTCAGCTCAGCAAGGCTCGTGTAGCGCGACTGGCAGTCGGCTTCGGCGTTGATGGTGCCGGGCGCGGGAACCGGGTTTCCGTCCGCGTCGGTGCCGGGCTGGGCACCGGCTGCCGGCGGCTCCAGTGTCAGGGCGCACACCACGACGCCGTCGGCACCGGCCAGCGTATAGCGTGCTGCATCGGCGCGGCTTGGCCCCGCGAATGTGAGGGTGGTGGCTGCTGCCAGTACGAGGGCGGC
The DNA here is from genome assembly GCF_046159835.1 of Tepidamorphus sp. 3E244. Taxonomy (NCBI): domain Bacteria; kingdom Pseudomonadati; phylum Pseudomonadota; class Alphaproteobacteria; order Hyphomicrobiales; family Tepidamorphaceae; genus Tepidamorphus; species Tepidamorphus sp. 3E244. Next base: position 901,129 of record NZ_JBJXCY010000001.1, read on the forward strand.
GCAGGTCTTGAATGGCTCACGCATGATCGCTCCGTGGGCTTTGTCTGTTTGACAGCGGATCTGCTGTCCGCTTTGGCGCGCGCATTGAAACATATGCGAAGCGCGCCGTCGCGGCCAAATCGCTCGCCGCGCACTCCTCCATTTGGTCGATAACCTTGACTAAAATGCGACCCGGAGGTCAGCCGCGGATCGGCGTTTCCGCAACCGGCGTGATCGGGATGCCGGTGCGCTTCCAGTTCCGCAGGTTGTCCACCACCAGTTGGCCCATGGCCTTGCGGGTGTGTTCCGAGGCCGAGCCGACATGCGGCAGCAGCGCCAGCCGGTCCATGTTGATCAGCGCCTGCGGCACCTTCGGCTCTTCCTCGAAGACATCCAGCCCGGCGGAGCGGATCGTTCCGTTTTCGAGCGCCTCGATCAGCGCATGTTCGTCGATGACCGTGCCGCGCCCGATATTGACCACGATGCCGTCCGGCCCCAGTGCCTTCAGCACCTCGGCATTGACCGCGTGGTGGGTGCTGTCGCCGCCGGGCACCACGGCCACGAGCGTGTCGACGGCCTCGGCAAGTCCCGTCAGGCTGTCGTGATACTCGTAGGAGACGTCAGTGGCGCGGCTGCGATTGTGATAGGCGATGGGAAGCCCGAAGCCTTCCGCGCGCCGCGCGATGGCCTTGCCGATGCGCCCCAGCCCGAAGATGCCGAGCTTGCGCCCGCGCAGAGTCGTGGTGGTCAGCGGGTAGGCGCGCTCGGTCCACTTGCCGGCGCGCAGGTGCCGCTCGGCCGCGCCCAGTTCGCGCGCCGCCATCAGCAGCAGCGCCATCGCCGTGTCGGCGACTTCCTCGGTCAGCACGTCCGGCGTGTTGGTGACGTAGATGCCGTGCTCGCCGGCCCATGCCGCGTCCACCGTGTCGTAGCCGACACCGAAGCTCGATATGATCCGCAGGCTCGGGAAACGAGACATCATCGCCCCGTCGACGGGCGCGTGGGCACCGGTCGCGATGGCCATGATATCGGGCGCGACCTTCTCCAGAAGCGCCTCGCGGTCATCGGCCTCCCACAGCCGGTGCACCGTGAATTCCTCTTCGAGCTGCTCGATGACGTGAGCCATCATGCGCCCGGGCATCAGCAGGTGCGGTCTTCCCATTCCCGTCTCCTTCTTCGGGCGTCGCGCCCTTCTCAGGACTTCGGAACCGGTTTCACGGTCACGTCGCCCTTCACCTTGCGTTCGCGCCACAGCAGGTAGAGCCCGCTGGCGATCACCACGGACGCGCCAAGCAGCGTCCACGCCGTCGGCACGTCGCCGAACAGAATGAAACCGAGGCCGATCATCCAGATCAACTCCGTGTAGATGAACGGCGAGAGGATCGCGGCGGGCGCATAGCGGTGCGCGGTGATCATGAACTGGTGTCCGGCCCAGCCGATGACGCCGAGCAGCGCCAGCAGGAAGGCGAGCATCCATGTCTCCGGCTGCTGCCAGTAGCCCCACACGAAGGGAAGGTAGGCGAGCGTGCCGGTGAGTGCTGCGTAGAACTGAGCGGTCGAGGATTTCTCCGTCGGCGCGAGGATGCGTGTCGTGATGCCGTAGCAGGCGTAACTGAGCATCGCGAGAACCGAGTAGACCACCTGCCAGGGCAGGCCGCCAAGGCCGGGCCGCATGACGATGAGCACGCCCAGAAAGCCGACGCAGATCGCCGCCAGCCGGCGCGGGCCGACCCACTCGCCGAGCACCGGTCCGGAGAGCAGCGCCACGACGAAGGGCGTCGCGAAGAAGATCGACATCGTCTCCGAGAGCTGGAGGTGCCGCACGGCGATGAAGTTGAATGTCGTCGCGCCCAGCATGAACAGCGCGCGCAGGAACTGCATCCCGCGCCGGTTGGTGTGCCATAGCTGGTCTGCGTAATTGCTCGGACGGGTGGAGCCAACCACCAGCACGAGGTGGCTCAGGTAGCGGCAGAAAATGATCTGCACGGCGGCGAAATAGGCCGACAGGTACTTCGCGGTCGCATCGAGGCAGGCGAAGCAGAGCAGCGCCACCATCATCATGCCGATGGCGCGCAGCCGCTCCCGGCGCTCCGCATCGGTGCTGGCTTCGATGGAGGCGCGTTCGCTGGCCATCTAGTAGGTCGCCCGTCCGCCGGAAATGTCGAACACGCCGCCGGTCGTGAAGCTGTTCTCGCTGGAGGCGAGGAATGCGACGAGGTTGGCGATCTCCTCGACCTTCACGAAGCGATTGCGCGGGATCTTGGCCAGCATGTAGTCGATGTGCTCCTGCGTCATCTGGTCGAAAATGGCGGTCTTTGCCGCAGCCGGTGTGATGCAGTTCACCGCGATGTCGTAGCTGGCGAGTTCCTTGCCGAGCGACTTGGTCAGCGCGATCACGCCGGCCTTGGAGGCGGAATAGGCGACCGCGTTCGGGTTGCCTTCCTTGCCCGCGATGGAGGCGATATTGACGATCCGCCCATAGCCGCGTTCACGCATCACGCGGGCGACCGCTCGGCAGACGAGGAACGTGCCGGTGAGGTTGGTCGCCAGGACTCGGTTCCACTCCTCCACGGGGTAGTCGTGGGTGCCGGTGTTCAGCCCGGCGATGCCGGCATTGTTGACGACGATGTCGATGCCGCCGAGTGCTTCGCGGGTCTTCAGCACCGCCTCGTTGACGGAAGCCTCGTCGGTCACGTCGACGGTGATGGCGCTCGCACCGATCTCGCCCGCCGTCTGTTCGGCGAGCGTTGCATCCACGTCCCAGATGGCCACGTCAGCCCCGCTGGCGATGAACATCTCGCAGATGGCGCGGCCGATGCCCTGTGCGCCGCCGGTGACGATGGCCTTGCGGCCCTGAAGATCATATGCGTTCGGCATTCATGTCCTCTCTTTGAAATTCACTAGCCTGCGTGTGACTGAAGTGCCAGCGCGGCAAACGCGCGGGGCATCAGCGCCAGACGCGGGACCTGGGTTGTTTCAGCTCGGAAAGCGGCCGCGCAGTTCCGCAACCTCGTCGGCGGTCAGCGGGCGGGTGCGCAGCCCCTGGAGCATGAGGAACAGCTTGGCGGTTTCTTCAAGTTCCTCGGTCGCAAAAAGTGCCGCATCGATGTCGCGCCCGGCGACGATGGGGCCGTGATTGGCCAGCAGCACCGCGTGATGGTTTCCGGCAAGCTTCTCCACCGCTTTGGCGAGCGCCTTGTCGCCGGGGGGATAGTAGTCGACGAGCGGCAGTTTTCCGACCCGCATGATGTAGTAGGCCGTCAGCGCCGGCAGCACGTCGGAATGGTTGATGTCCTTCATGCAGGACACCGCGACCGAATGCGTCGAGTGCAGGTGCACGACAGCACCTGCGTCATCGCGCGTGTCGTACATGGTGGAATGCAGGAAGGCTTCCTTGGTTGCCGGATCACCGGAAATATGACGCGCGTGTATATCTGTCAGCGACAGTGATGCCGGGTCGAGCCGACCCAGCGAAACGCCGGTCGGCGTCATCAGCAGGCGGTCGTCGGAGAGACGGATCGAGAGGTTGCCCGCCGCGCCGAATGTCAGCCCGCGCGAATGGATGGAAAGCCCGGTCTGGCAGATGCGCTCGCGCGCTTCGCTCAGTTCGCGTGCGTGGGAGGGAACAACATGGCTCATTGCAGCAAACCCCACGCCTTGAGGAAGAAATCACGCGCGCCGAAATTACCTGATTTCAGCGCCAGCGCCACGTCCCGCCCGCCCGATGAGCGCGTCCACGGCACACCGGGATCGATCTCCGGCCCGATGGCGAGACCGGGGACATTGAGCGACTGGACCACGGCGCCGGATGTTTCGCCACCGGCGACCAGCAGCCGCGTGAAGCCCGCATCGGCCAGCATGGCGCCGAGCTTGGCAAACAGCGCTTCCACGGCTTCCCCCGCTTCCGCGCGGCCATGACGTTCCTGCACTTCGGCGATGATCTTCGGGTTGGCGCTCGAATAGATCAGGACCGGGCGGTTGGAATCCTGCTTCAGCGCCCAGTCGCGCAGGTCCTCGGCGCGCACGTTCCCCGCGATCAGCGCATTGGCGTCGATCTCGCGGGCGGGAACGCCCGCTTCCAGCGCAGCGCCGATCTGCGCGCGCGTTGCCTCCGAGCAGCTGCCAGACAGGATGGCGCGGCGCCCGCGCGGCGCATCGAGCTTGGACGAGGGCTTGGCCGGGTGAAGCAGCCCCGCACGGATGAAATTGGCCGGCAGCCCCATCGCCACGCCGGACCCGCCGGTGATCAGCGGCATGCCGTCGGCAGCCTGTCCGATGTCGAGCAGGTGTCGGTCGCTGAGCGCATCGACGATGACCTGCAGGTGGCCTGCTGCTGCGGCCTCCATCAGCGCCTTGCGAATGACGACCGGTCCGGCATCGATCGAAGTGTATGACACCAGCCCGACGCTGCCCTCGCTCTGGCGTTGCAGCACGCGCACGAGGTTTGAATCGCGCATCGGCGTCAGCGGGTGGTTGCGCATCGGGCTTTCCGCAAGCGGCGTGTCGCCGACGAACAGATGCCCCTGGTAGACGGACCGCCCGTTCGCCGGGAAGGCGGGGCAGGCGAGCGTCATCGAGGTCTGCAGGAATGCAAGGAGCGCTTCCGTCACCGGGCCGATATTGCCGTTGTCGGTGGAATCGAAGGTCGAGCAGTACTTGAAGAATAGCTGGTGCGCGCCGGCTTCGCGCAGCACGTCGGCGCTCGCAAGGCTCTGGGTCACGGCCTGCTGCGGCGGAGCGGTGCGCGACTTGAGCGCAACGACCACCGCGTCGTGCTGGCTCAGGACGTGGACATCCTCCGCGCGCGGCACGCCGATCACCTGGATGGTGCGCATGCCGCCGCGCGACAGCATCAGCGCAAGGTCCGTTGCGCCCGTTAGATCGTCTGCGATTGCCCCAAGAAGCATTCCGTCCCCGCCCGGTCTGCCTGTCCCGGCTCATCGCCGGCCCCCTGTTTCGTATAGACCCGAAACCGCCGAACACAATGGATTTTCCGCCTGCCGGGTAATTTCCCGCACCAACGTATACATTAAACAGCTTTTGCGGCATAATCCCTCCAAAGACAGCGGAGGTGTCATGAAACGCGGCGGTTTCAGGATTGCGGTCTTCGATGGGGACGGGATCGGGCCGGAGGTCATGGCCCCGACACTCGAGGTGCTTCGCGCAGCGGTGGCTGCCGCCGGTGCACCTGCCCTGGAACTCGAGCACTTGCCGGGCGGCGCCGGCAGCTATGCCCGCACCGGTATTGCGCTGCCTGATACGGCGCTCGCCGCCGCCAAGGCGGCCGATGCCATCCTCCTCGGCGCGATGGGCGACCCGGCCGTGCGCTATCCCGACGGCACCGAGATCGCGCCGCAGATCGACCTGCGCTTCGAACTGGAACTCTACGCGAGCGTGCGCCCGGTCAAGCCGATCGCCGGGCTGGGCACGCCGCTGTCGGACCCGCGCGCGCTGGATATCGACTTCGTGCTGGTGCGCGAATCGACGGAGGGGCTTTTTGCTGCGCGGGGCAGGGGCGTCATCACCGCAGATGCGACGGAAGCCCATGACACCATGGTCATATCGCGCGCCGGCACCCGCCGCCTGACGCGCTTCGGGCTGGACCTTGCGGCCCGCCGCAAGGCGCAGGGCCATCCCGGCAAGCTGACCCTCATCGACAAGGCCAACATCTTCACCTCGATGGCCTTCATGCGCTCGGTCTTCAACGACCATGCTGCCGAGCGGCGCGATATCGTGTCGGAGCGCATGTACGTCGATGCCGCCGCCCTCAATCTCGTCAAGAACCCGTGGAACTTCGACGTGATGATCACCGAGAACATGTATGGTGATATCCTGTCGGACCTTGGTGCCGCGCTGATGGGCGGGCTTGGCTGTGCACCGTCTGCCGACATTGGCGACAACTACGCCGTGTTCCAGCCATGCCACGGAACCGCACCGGACATTCGCGGCCTCGGAAGGGCCAATCCCGTCGCCATGATGCTGTCTGGCGCTATGATGCTGGAGTGGCTCGGCGAGCGGCACGGGGAGGCGTCGGCAAGCGAGGCGGGCGCGTTGGTTCGGCGCGGCATTGATGCAGCGTTCGGTTCCGGGGCGCTCCGCCCGTTCGAGATGGGGGGTGATGCGGGAACGGGCCGCATCGCGTCCGAAGTGCTCGAAGCCATTCAGGCGAGAAAAGCTGCTTAGCACGCGCTCTGGTTGCGACAGGTTGCAGTGGCAGCCATATAGGTCCGACCGCCTCAACCAGGCCAACAAAAATGAACCAGATGGACAGCACAGCTAACAGGCCAGCCAATCCCGACGCCGGGCAGCGTCAGGAACGCGCCTATCACGAGCTCAAGCGCCGCATCATGTACGGCGAACTGGCGCCTGGCGTGCGGATGCTGGAAAACGACGTCGCCGTACTTCTCGACATGAGCCGCACACCCGTGCGCGAAGCGATGATCCGCCTCGCCGACGAGGGGCTGATCGAGGTGCGCCCGCGCCGCGGCATGGAAGTGCTCGGCATCACCGTGGATGATCTGGAAGAGATCTACGCCGTCCGCCTGCCGCTGGAGGCTGCCGCCGTGGAGCTTGCGGCCACGCGCGGACTGGAACCGGAGGAACGCACCTGCCTGGAAGAGGCGCAGGCGCTGATGGACCAGGCGCTGTCAGCCGGTGACACGCGCACATGGAGCGAAGCCGACGACGCATTCCACGGCGGGTTGGTGAAGGCCTCGCGCAACCGGCGGCTGGCAACGATCCTCGACACCTTGCAGGTCCAGCTTCATCGCGGCCGCAGGGCAACGACGGTGATGCGCGAGAAGCCGCAACAGTCCAACCAGGAGCATCACGGCATTCTTGCAGCCATCATTGCCCGCGACCCCGAGCGGGCGCGCAGCCTGCACGAGGCGCATTTGCGGCGCACGAGCGGGCTGCTGGTCGACCTGCTGCGCAGCCGGGGAATGACCTCGATCTGACGGTCTAGCCCAATTGGTGGATCAGATCGCCTCGATGGTCTTGCGCAGGATGTCGACGATCAGGTCGATGTCTTCCTTCTCCGCCACGAAGGCCGGCGCGACGATGCCGCTGTCGCCGGTGAACTTCACGTGGCAGCCGTTCCAGAAAAGCTGCTTCTGCATTTCCTGCCCGCGAAGGCCCGGCTTTCCGGCTTCCGGGTGCAGTTCCACGCCCGCCATCAGCCCGTAGCCGCGCAGGTCCTTCACGAGATCGAGGTCCTTCAGCGACCAGATCGCGTCGAGGAAGTAGTCGCTCAAGGAGGCGGCGCGCTCGAACAGTCCTTCGCGCTCGTAGAGGTCGAGCGTGGCAAGGCCCGCCGCGCAGGCCACCGGGTGGCCGGAATACGTGTAGCCGTGGAAGAACTCGATGGCGTTGTCCGGCGCGGCATCGGTCACCGTCTCGTAGATTTCGTCCTTCACCGCGACCGCGCCCATCGGGATCGCGCCATTGGTCAGCGCCTTGGCCATGGTGATGATGTCGGGCTGAACGTTGAAGGCATCGGCGGCAAACGGCGCGCCAAGGCGGCCGAACCCGGTAATGACTTCATCGAACACCAGCAGGATGCCGTTGGCATCGCAGATCTGGCGCAGACGTTCCAGGTAGCCCTTCGGCGGCACCAGCGTGCCGGTGGAGCCTGCCACCGGCTCCACGAAGACGGCGGCAATCGTCGAGCCGCCATACATGTCGCAGAAGCGCTGCAGGTCGTCGGCAAGCTCCGCGCCCTTGGACGGCTGGCCGCGCTCGAACGTGCATTCATCACTCCACGTGTGCCGCATGGCGACGCAGTTCGGCATCGTGACGGGGAAGGTCTCGCGGTTCTTGACCATGCCGGCCAGCGACACGCCGCCCATGTTGACGCCGTGATAGGCCCGCTCGCGCGACACGAAGCGGATGCGTTGAGCATCACCGCGCGCGCGGTGATAGGCCATGGCGATCTTCAGCGCCGTGTCGATCGATTCAGACCCCGAGTTGGTGAAGAACACATGGTTCATCGGCTCGGGCAGGATGTTGGCAAGCTTGGCGGCCAGCGCGAACGAGCCGGGATGACCCATCTGGAAGCCCGGCGAATAATCGTTCTGCATCAACTGCGCGTGGACGGCCTCGGCGATCTCCGTGCGGCCATGGCCGGCGGCCACGTTGAACAGGCCCGAGGACCCGTCGATGATCTTCCCGCCGTTCTGGTCCCACAGGTACATGCCCTCGCTCTTCACCACGATGCGCGGCTTGGCCTTGAAGTCACGGTTGCCGGTAAACGGCATCCAGTGCTGTTCGAGCGAGTTGGTGGAGAATTTCTGCAGCGGCGCGGCGAGCGTGTTCATGGGCGGCCATCCAGTCTTGCGAGATGTCTGTCCCGGCCCGCTGTCGGGCTGGGCGGCTTGGGGCGAAGCCTAGCGCCGAACAGCAGCCTTTGCGATGAAATTCCACCGCGACATACCGGCCACCCCTTGAACAGATACTACAAATATGTTTGTAAGGTTGCATGATCGATACAGAAGCCGTTTCCGCGCTCTCCGCGCTCGCACACGAGGACCGTCTGCGCGCCTTCCGCCTGCTGGTGAAGGCCGGGCCGGACGGCATGGCATCGGGCGAGATTGCCGAGGCGCTCGACATCGCGCCGACGCGCATGTCCTTCCATCTGGCGGGGCTTGAGCGGGCTGACCTGCTGTCCACGCGGCGCGACGGGCGGCGCATCATCTACACCGTGAGCTTCGACCACATGCGTGCGGTGCTCGAATTTCTCACCCAGGATTGCTGCAACGGCCAGCCGGAAATCTGCGGCGGCCTCGGCAGCGTGACGGACACACTTCAAACGCGGGGGTGCTGACGATGTCCCAACAAAAGACGTCTGAAGACAAGAAGAACGTGCTGTTTCTTTGTACGGGCAACTCGGCCCGCTCCATCATCGCCGAGGCGATCCTCGCGCGTGAGGGGCTCGGCCGCTTCAATTCCTACTCCGCTGGTTCCCAGCCCAAGGACGCGCCGCATCCCTTCGCGCTCGATCTGCTGAAGAAGTCCGGTCACGACGTGTCCGGCCTGCGCTCCAAGAGCTGGGACGAGTTCGCCGGCGAGGATGCACCGGAGCTCGATTTCGTCTTCACGGTCTGTGACAACGCTGCCGGCGAGACATGCCCCTATTGGCCTGGCCAGCCGATGACCGCGCACTGGGGCGTGCCGGACCCGGCGGCAGCCGAAGGCACCGAGGCCGAGAAACGTCTCGCCTTCGCCGAAACCTACCGGATGATGTTCAACCGCATCTCCATCTTCCTCAACCTGCCCATGTCCAGCATCGACGCGATGACGCTGAAGCGGCAACTGGAAACCATTGGCGCGATGGACGATGGCGTCGTTGCCCAAAACGAAAGCGGGAGCGCCGCCTGATGAGCGACACGATTGCAGACGCCCCGCAGGGCGGCATTTCATTCTTCGAGCGCAACCTGACCATGTGGGTGGCGCTGTGCATCGCCATTGGCGTGGCGCTTGGCCAGTTCCTGCCGGGCCTGTTCGAAGTTCTGGCCGGTCTCGAGGTCGCCAAGGTGAACCTCGTCGTCGCCGTGCTGATCTGGGCGATGGTCTACCCGATGATGATCGCGGTGGACCTTTCCAGCCTGCACGAAGTGCGCCGCCAGCCGCGCGGCCTGCTCGTGACGCTGGTGGTCAACTGGCTGGTGAAGCCCTTCACCATGGCTTTCCTGGGTGTGATCTTCTTCAAGGGCCTGTTTGCCCAGTGGATCCCGCCGGCAGATGCCGACAGCTACATTGCGGGCCTGATCCTGCTCGGTGCCGCGCCGTGCACGGCGATGGTCTTTGTGTGGTCGCAACTCACCCGCGGCGATGCCAACTACACGCTGGTGCAGGTCAGCGTGAACGACCTCATCATGGTGTTTGCCTATGCACCCATCGTCGCCGTGCTGCTCGGCGTGACCGATATCGCGGTGCCGTGGGAAACCCTGATCCTGTCCGTCCTGCTCTATGTCGTGGTGCCGCTGATCGCTGGCATCTTCACGCGAAACCGCCTGATGGCGCGCGGCGGCAAGGAGGCTGTCGACAGCTTCACCGCAATGCTGAAGCCGTGGTCGATCGTCGGGCTGCTTGCCACCGTCATCCTGCTGTTCGGCTTCCAGGGACAGGTAATCCTCGGCCAGCCTCTGGTGATCCTGCTTATCGCCATACCGTTGATCGTGCAGTCCTACGGGATCTTCGCGGTGGGCTACGCGGCGGCCTGGGGGCTGAAGGTTCCCTTCAAGGTGGCGGCACCTTGCGCACTCATCGGAACCTCGAACTTCTTCGAACTGGCCGTGGCCGTTGCCATCAGCCTCTTCGGGTTGAATTCCGGTGCCGCGCTGGCCACCGTGGTCGGCGTTCTGGTGGAAGTGCCGGTCATGCTGTCACTGGTCGCCTTCGCCAACCGCACCCAGCACTGGTTCGCCCGCTAGCGGCGTTCCGGGTCTCGAAAGGTCGATCCATTGCGCCCTGTCATCTGGCACAACCCGGACTGCGGCACCTCGCGCAACGTGCTGCATATCCTGCGCGAGTCGGGCGAGGAACCCGACGTTGTGCTGTACCGCGAGACGCCGCCGCCGCGTGCGGAGATCGCCCGCGTGGTCGCGGCGTCTGGAATGGCGCTGAGGGATGCCATGCGACGCAAGGGCACGCCGTTCGAAGAACTTGGCCTCGACGACGCAGCGCTTGGCGACGAGGACCTGCTCGATGCCATCGAGAAACATCCGATCCTGCTCAACCGGCCCTTCGTGCAGACGGAGCAGGGCGTCGCCCTGTGCCGTCCGGCTGAGCGGGTGTTCGATCTCGTGACCAGAGACATTCCGGCGAACCTGACGCGCACCGATGGCAGTCCTCTGGTCATCGACCGCGAAATTGCCTCCGGCGAAACCGGCCTTGCCGAAGCGCTCGCCGCCGAGTTGCTCCCGACCGGCGACCTTGCCGACACCGGCACGCGGTTCTTCGCCTACGCCACGCCGGATGGCATCCATGTCGGCTATGGCGGGTTCGAAGGCCATGGGCGCGGTGCGCTGATCCGGTCCGTCGTGATTGACAAGGCGCGGCGCGGGCAGGGGCTGGGCAAACTCGCTGTGGCGATGCTGTTGCGCAGGGCCTTCGATGCCGGTGCCCGAACCGCCTGGCTTCTGACGGAAACCGCGGCGGATTCGTTCGCGTCTTGCGGCTTCACGCCCGCCGCGCGCGATGAGGCACCGGCTGCCATCAGCGAGACCCGGCAGTTTGTCGACCTATGCCCGCAGTCGGCAACACTCATGCGCAAGATCATATCGCTGTAGCGGCCAAACCGGCTATGGGTCAGACCCATGCGCCAGCCGAAACTGCTCACGACGATACGGGACTATTCTGGACGACTGTTCCTCGCCGACCTCGCGGCGGGGACCACGGTCGCCATGGTCGCGCTGCCGCTGAGCCTTGCCATCGCGATCGCCTCGGGCGCCGATCCGGGCAAGGGGCTGGTGACGGCAATCGTCGCCGGATTCCTCATCTCGCTGCTCGGCGGAAGTCGGGTGCAGATCGGCGGACCGACCGGCGCATTCATCGTCGTCGTCTTCGGCATCATCGCCGAGCACGGCTATGACGGGCTTGTTCTGACGACCCTGATGGCTGGTTTCATTCTGCTGGTCGCCGGCTTCGTCCGGGCCGGCCGCCTGATCGCCTACGTGCCGGAGGCCGTTGTCAACGGCTTCACCATCGGCATCGCCATCGTCATCGCGACCAGCCAGCTGCCGGATTTCTTCGGGCTTTCGGTCGAGCGCGTACCGGCGGACTTCCTGGAAAAGATCCCGGTCCTGTGGGGTGCGCGCGAAAGCCTGAGCGTCCCGGCATTGGCCATCTCCTTCGTCACGCTGGTGCTGATTGTCATGCTGCGCCGGCTCGCGCCGCGCTTTCCGGGCCTGATACTGGCGGTCGGATTCGGCTCCGCCGTGGTCGCGCTCGCAAGCCTGCCGGTCGACACGCTGTTCTCACGCTTCGGCGAACTGCCCAACCACCTGCCGTGGCCGCAGTTGCCGGATGTCACCTTCACGCGGATCGTCGAACTGCTGCCGTCGGCCTTCGTCGTGGCGTTTCTCGCAGGCGTTGAATCACTTCTCTCTGCGATGGTCGCCGACCGGATGATCGAGGGGCACCATCGCCCCAACGCCGAACTGCTGGCACAGGGCGCGGCCAATATCGGCTCGGCACTGTTCGCCGGATTGCCCGCGACCGGGGCCATCGCGCGCACCGCGACCAACGTGCGGGCAGGGGGCCGGACACCCGTCGCCGGCATCATCCACGCGCTGGTCATCGCGCTGGTGATGATCGTGGCGGCACCCCTCGCGGGGTATCTCGCCATGCCTGCGCTGGCGGCGCTGCTGCTCATCACCGCGTGGAACATGAGCGAGCCGCACAAGTGGGGCGAATACGCGCGCGGGGCCCTGGGCGACAAGGTGCTGCTGGTGCTGACCCTCGTCCTCACCGTGGTGGTCGACCTGACGGTCGCCATCGGGATCGGTGTGGCGCTCGGCCTTGCGTTGCGGCTTGCCAGGACGCAGCCGGAGGAAAGCGACTGGACGCCACCGGAGAGATAGGCTTTCGTGTCGCCGCTCTCACAAGGGACCACGCCCACAACATGTACCGCGACCCGCACAAGTGGAAGGAAATGGCCGTCAAGCGGATGCCGCCTCCCGGCTGGTTCGCGCTGGCGCTCATCGCCGTCGTGCTGTGCTGGAAGCTGCTGCCGCAGGCAAACGTGTTGCCGGACTGGCTGCGCGCAATCGGCTTTTTCGAGGTGTGTCTTGGCCTTGCGCTGATGGCCGACGTGGTCATCCGCTTCTTTCGCGCCCGCACGCCGGTCCACCCGTTCCAGACCGCGAAGGTGCTGGTGACGGAGGGGATGCTGCGCTTTTCCCGAAACCCGATCTATCTCGGCTTCGCGCTCATTCTCTTCGGCGTCGCGCTCTGGCTCGGCACGTTGCCCGGCCTGCTCGCAGTGCCTGCCTTCATGTGGGCGGTGACGAGCTTTGTCATACTTGATGAAGAAGCCATGCTGGAGCGCGAATTCGGGGACGCCTACCGCGACTACAAGTCCCGCGTCCGCCGCTGGATCTAGCGCGCCGTCGCGCCCATCACGAAGGTCGGCACGGGGATCGGCTGCGGCCGCCCGACGTGCCGGTGTTCCAGCATCGCGAGCAGGTCGGCATCGCTCTGGCCATCGGGCAATTCCTCCGACCAGACCCGGAACGAGTTCATCCTGTAGTTGCCGAACGAGGTCATCATCGCGACATCGGCTGCATCGGCTCCGCGAACCATGAGAACGCGCCCGATGCGCGGCGTGTTGTAGCGCGCGTCGAACGTGTGCCACTGGCCGCCGATATAGACCTCGAACCAGGCGCAGAAATCGTCGAACCCAGTGTCCGGAACGCCGATGTCGCCGAGATAGCCGCTGGCGTAGCGCGCGGGAATGTTCATCGCGCGGCACAGCGCCACCGAGAGGTGCGCGAAGTCACGGCAGACGCCGGTCTTCTCGCCGAGCACGTCGGTCGCGGTCTTGGTCGTGCGCGCGAACTTGTAGCCGAACGTCGTGTTGTTGTGCACGAAGTCGCAAATGGCCATGACGCGGGCGCAGCCATTCGTCAGGTGACCGAACTGCTGCCACGCGAAATTGATCAGTTCGTCTGAATCGCAGTACCGGCTGGCGACGAGGTAGCGCAGGGTTTCAGGCGGCAGGTCCTCGACTGCGTGCTGAACCGCGTTCCAGGGAACGTGGTCCGGTTCGCCATCGACTTCGGCGACGCAGTCCGACCACACAGTGGTGACGCCCGGCTGGGCCACGATGCGCGAAATCTTGTTGCCATACAGGTCGATATATTGCTCGACGGTCTGGTCGCGCGAGGTGCGCACGTTGTCGGACCCGATGATCCGCCCGGCGAACTCGGTGTGGGTGGACATCGCCAGCAACATGGGAATGGCGGCCTCGCAGGAGATCTCGATTTCGTAGCCGATCCTGATATGCAAGGAAGTACCTTCTGGGCTGAGGTGCAGGGTGCCGTTGGTCTGGCCCGTGCAACATGAAACGGGGGCGGGGAGACGCGGCTCGGACAACGCGCGCAGCGCCGCTTCGTTCCCGCTTGCCGAGCTCTGATCGCAAGGAAAGCGGGGCTTTCAGGCAACCATACCCGATTGCGGCCGCTCTGGCGATGAACACGGTCCGGTAAGCACTTTTCGCTCTCTTCGGGCCGGGTCGAGCGCACAAGGCTTATACTGGCACGCGACGTCCGCATTGTTGAGGAATAGACAAATGACGAGTGAAGACGACCAGCCGGGTTCGGCACCGTGTTTTGCACACGAACTGGAACAATCCGCCGACGGCTCGTTCCACATTGTCGATCCGCAGCAGCGCGCCGACGTCATGCGTTGGCGCAAGGGCGAGCGAAAGCGGCTGCTCGATCAGCGGCTTGAAGGCACCGCCGAACACCGCCGGGAGCTTGCCGGTCGCATTGCGGAGAACCTGGAAGCCGAGTTCGGCGATGTCTCGGGCAAAACCATCAGCTTCTACTGGCCGTTGAAGGGCGAACCGGACTTGCGCCCGCTCATGGCGCACGTCATCGCGTCCGGCGGCGCATGCGCGCTGCCTGTCGTCGTGGAGCGGAACACGCCGTTGCACTTCCATTCCTGGGCGCCCGGTGAATCATTGGAAAAAGGCTTTTGGAACATTCCGGTGCCCAGGGACGTTCATGAGGTCCAGCCGGATATCGTTCTCGCGCCTGTCGTGGGATTCGATGCCGGCTGTTTTCGGCTGGGCTACGGTGGTGGCTATTTCGACCGGACGCTGGCATCGCTCACCGAGCGGCCGCGCGTGGTCGGCGTGGGTTACGCCGCTGCCCGGATCGAAACCATCTATCCCTTGCCGCACGACATCGCACTGGATGTCGTCGTCACGGAAAACGGCATCAACCGCCCAGCAAAATCCGACTGAAAAGTCGCTTCAGGATTGGCACACCGCCATGAAACTTCGCATCCGTCATTTCACCGAATACACCTACACCGGTCCGGTCGAATTCGGCACGCACCGCCTGATGTTGCGCCCGCGCGACGGGCACGACCTGCGCGTCATCGAATCGTATCTGACGCTGTCGCCCCCCGCAAAGCTCGCCTGGCACTTCGACACCTTCGGCAACTCGGTCGCTGTTGCCCAGTTCGAGCAGGAAGCCGACAAGCTGACGATCCAGTCCGACCTGCTGATCCACCGCTACCCGCAGGACGCGATCCTGTTCGGCGACCGCGACCCGATCGTGCTGCCCGTCGCCTATTCGCCCGATGACGTGGCCGACCTTGCGCCCTTCATGGGGCTAGGCAACCCCATCGAACGCGAACAACTGGAAGGCTGGCTGAACGAGCATTTCGCCGACAGGCCCAAGGAAGCCGTCGGCTTCATGCAGGCGCTGAGCCGCGCCATCAACCAGAACTTCGAATATTCGCGCCGCGACGAACTGGGCACGCAGACGGTTGCCCAGACCATCGAAAACGGTGGCGGGACTTGCCGCGACTACGCGTTCTTCTTCATGGAGGCGGTGCGCAACTTCGGCTTCGCCGCGCGCTTCGTCACAGGCTACCTCTACGACGAGGCGAGCGACGAAGGCCTCGAAGGTGGCGGTGCGACCCACGCCTGGGCCGATGTGTTCCTGCCCGAGATCGGCTGGGTGGAATTCGATCCCACCAACCGCATCACCGGCGGTGCCGCGCTGATCCGAGTCGCCACCACGCGCACCCCCGAGCAGGCTTCCCCCATCACCGGGACCTTCCACAGCAAGACGGAAAGCTTCTCCGACATGCACGTGGCAGTCACCGTCAGCCGCGTTGACGATGACTAAGGGTGCGGCGCAGCAAAAAAGTGCCTGTTCAAGAGGCGTTTAGCGCGTTGACGTGATGTGACCGGCATTGCAATCTTCGCCCACAACAAAAAACGTGGGAGGGAAGATCCATGAAGTTTGCATCCATCATCAGCGCCGCTGCGCTTGCCGTCTCGCTCGGCGTCGGTTCGGCGTCCGCCGCCGACGTCACCATGCGCATTTCGCTGCAATTGCCGCTGAAGAGCCACCTCGGCCAGAACCTCGCTCTGTTCGAGAAGGAAGTCGAAGACAAGTCCAACGGCGCAATCGACGTCGAGATCTACGACTCAGCCCAGCTCTACAAGGACAAGGAAGTGCCCGCCGCCGTCGGCTCCGGTGCCATCGAGGCCGGTGTCGCGTCGCTGACCCGTTATGTCGGCGACATCCCGGCGGTCGACGTCTTCTACATGCCGTTCCTCTTCAACACCGAGGAGAAGGTGCGCGCGGCCGTGTCGCCGGGTTCGCCCGTTCGCAGTCCCATCGACGAGGCCATCAAGGACACCGGCGCGACCGTGCTGTGGTGGCAGGCCTATGGCGGCGCCGTGCTGCTTTCCAATGGCGGCCCGCTGAAGTCGCCGGAAGACATGAAGGGCAAGAAGGCCCGCGTGTTCGGCAAGACGCTGGGTGACTTCGTCACCGCGACCGGCGGCGCGCCGACGCTCATTTCCGGCTCCGAACAGTATCTCGCCTACCAGCGCGGCACCGTCGACATCGGCATGACCGGCGTCTCGGGCGTGAAGTCCCGCAAGCTCTGGGAAGTCATGGACACCATCACCGTGACCAACCACGCCGACATCGAGTTCATCGTCGTCGTCAACACCGACTGGTGGAACGGCCTTGCCGAGGAACACCAGAAGGTCATCAGCGAGGCGGCTGTCGTTGCCGAGAACAACGTGCGCGACCGCATGACCGAGATCGAGCAGGAAGCCTATGCCGCCGCCAAGGAAAACGGCATGACGGTGTACGAGCCGAGCGAAGAAGAAATCGCCGCCTGGAAGGAAGCCGCTGCTCCGGTCTACGACGGCTACAAGGAATCCGCCGGCGAACTCGGCACCAAGATCCTCGACGCCGCCAACAGCATGTAATCGGCGCGTACCCGGGGGGCGGAGCGTGTTCGAGGCCTTTCTGGCCGCATGGCTTGGAACCGTCGCGGCGCAAGCCGCGCCGGGACCCAACCTTGTGGCCGTCGCAGCCGCTGGTCTGGGGCAGGGCAGGCGTGCCGCCCTGTTCGTTGTCCTCGGCGTGGCATCCGGCGTGCTCGTCTGGGTCACGGCGGTCGCCTTCGGCCTCGGCGCGCTCATTTCCGCGTTCCCCGGTCTACTCGTCGCCATGAAACTGCTCGGCGGCGGGTACCTGCTGTTTCTCTCCATCAAGGCCCTGCGCGCTGCCGTTCGCGGCGGGCAGGGCACGTTGAAGGCCCAATCCGGCCAAATGTCGGATATCGGTGCATGGCGCCGCGGCGCGCTGGTCGTGCTGACCAACCCAAAGGCTGCGCTGATGTGGGCAGCCGTCGCCGCATTCCTGTTCGGTCATGGGCTTGATCCGCTGCAGGTGCTGGCTTTCGCACCGGTCGGTTCGCTGTCGGCGCTTGCGGTCTACGGTGCCTATGCGCTGCTGTTTTCATCCGGGCTGGCGACGCGGGCCTATGCGCGGGCGGCCCGCTGGTTCGAAGCGCTGTTCGGTGCCGTATTCGGGGCGCTCGGCGCAACGCTTCTCGCCGACGGAGTCAGGAGCTTGCGCACGTGATTGCCTTCAGCCGATTTTCCCTGGCTCTTGCATGGGGCGCCGCCGCGCTGTTCACGCTGGCCGGCGTGATGCTGACCTACGAGGTTGTGGCCCGCTACTTCTTCACCAAGCCGACGATCTGGGCTGCCGAACTTTCACAGCTCTGCCTCATCTGGGGCTCGCTCATCGCGATGGGTTGGGCGCTGTCGAACCGCCGGCACATCCGCGTGACGGCAATCACCTCGCTGCTCGGCCACGGTCCTCAGCGCGCGCTGGAACTCTTCGCCATGGTCGCGGTCGCGCTGTTCTCGGCCATCGTCGTATGGAAGGGCTTCGACATCTTCTACGACAGCTTCGAGCGCGGCCGCACGACCGGCAGCCTGCTCAACCTGCCGTCCTGGGTGGCGGAACTGTCCGTCCCCTTCGGCTTTGCGGTGCTTTTCGTCCAGTCGCTCGTCGAGTCCGTCCGTTTGCTGCGCGGTGACTTCATTCCAGCCGACAAGGTGCCAAACGAGTGACCATCGCGCTGATCCTGATCGTCCTGTTCACGCTGCTGCTGGCCGGCATCCCCGTGGCGTTCGCGCTCGGCGGCCTTGGCCTCGGCATGCTGATCTTTGGCGGCTTCTCGCCGCTCATGGCCCCGCAGGCGCTGCTGTCGACACTCGACGGGTTCATCCTGCTCGCCGTGCCGCTGTTCCTGTTGATGTCCAACATCCTGCTGAAGGGCGGGGTGGGGCGCGACCTCTACGAGGCCGTGCAGGCATGGGTCGGCCACTGGCCCGGCGGGCTCGCGGTTGCAACCATCATTTCCTGCGGCATCTTCGCGGCGATCTCCGGCAGCTCTGTCGCGACGGCGGCCACCATCGGTACCGTGGCGATCCCCGAAATGATCTCGCGCGGCTATGAAAAGCGCTTCGTCTACGGGTTGCTGGCAGCCGGCGGCACGCTCGGCATTCTCATCCCGCCGTCGATCCCGATGATCGTCTACGGCTTCGTGACCGAGGAATCGGTGATCGCGCTGTTCCTCGCCGGGATTGGTCCGGGGCTGATGCTGGTCGCGTTCTTCATCGTGTTCTCGATGATCCACGCTCGCTTCATCGGCGGGCAGGAGGCGATCCCCAAGGCGACCTGGGACCATCGCTGGAAGGCCTCGCGCCGCGCGCTCGCACCCTTCGCGCTGTCAGCGCTCATCATCGCCGGTCTGTATGGCGGCGCATTCACCCCGACGGAGGCCGCTGCCATCGGCTTTGCCGCAGCCCTCATCATCACCGGGCTGATCCTGCGCACGCTGACATGGGAAGGCTTCAAGGAAGCCGCCTTCGAGGCGATGGCGACGACGGTCGCGATCCTGCTCATCGTGGCGGGTGCCAAGATCTTCGGCAAGGCCATCGCGCTCTACCGCATCCCGCAGGAAGTCTCGATGTTCATCGGCCAGAACATCGACACCCCGCTGCTCTTCATCATCGTGGTCGCGATCGTGCTGCTCATCATGGGCCTCGTCTTCGAGGCGCTGTCGATGGTGCTCATCATGACGCCGGTGCTGTTGCCGGCAGCCCTGCTGATGGGCTTCGACCCGATCTGGTTCGGGGTGTTCATGGTCATCATGGTTGAGTGCGCGCTCATCACCCCGCCGGTGGGCCTGAACCTCTATGTCATCCAGTCGGTGGCGCGAACGACGCTCGGCAACGTGTCCCGTGGCGTCTTGCCATTCCTGGGGCTGATGCTGTTTACCGTGGTCGTCCTCTACGTGTGGCCCGATCTCGCGCTCTACATCCCGTTCAAGTGGTGACCCCGACATGACCTCCCAGCCAGACAAGCTTCGCGCGCTCCTCAACAAGGGCGAACTGCTGACGATGCCCTGCTGCTTCGATGCCCTGTCGGCGCTGCTGATCGAGCAGGAAGGCTTCCCGCTGACCTTCATGTCGGGTTTCGCGGCATCGGCCTCGCGCATCGGCGCACCGGATACGGGGCTCATGTCCTACGGCGAAGTTGTCGAGCAGGCGCGCAACATCTGTGACGCGATTTCCATCCCCGTCATCGGCGACGGCGACACCGGCTATGGCAATGCGATGAACGTTCGGCGCACGGTGGAGGGCTTCGCACGTGCCGGCTGCGCTTCGGTGATGATCGAGGACCAGCTTGCGCCCAAGCGCTGCGGCCACACCAAGGGCAAGGAAGTCGTCGGGCGCGATGAAGCCTTCGACCGCATCCGCGCTGCCGTCGACGCGCGCAACGAGGGCACCGACATCCTCATCCTCGCGCGTACCGACGCGCGCCACGAGCACGGACTGGGCGAGGCAATCGAACGCGCGCAGACCTTCAAGGAAATCGGCGCCGACATCATCTTCATCGAGGCCCCGAAGAGCGTCGAGGAAATGCGCACCATCTGCGCGGAAGTGCCGGCCTGGCACATGGCCAATATCGTGGAAGGCGGCGAGACGCCGGACCTTTCCCCGGCAGAGTTGCAGGATATCGGCTTCGCCATTGCGGCCTATCCGCTCTCGCTCATGGCAGCCGCGATGCAGGCCATGACCGGTGTGCTCGGCGCGCTGCGCGACGGTGACCGCCAGTTGCGCCAGTCCGCGCTGATGGACTTCGGCGAATTGCGCCGCCGCGTCGGGTTCGAGGATTACTACGAGCAGTCGGCCCGCTACCGCAGCTCCGCGCGAGACTAAGCGAAGACCACATACCCAAAAATTATTTCAATGTTGCCGGCTGACATGCCTCGCACGCTTCAGTCTGCAGGCGTCCAGTTGCGTCAATTTGGGCATCGAAACAGACGGTTGCAGGTGGCGGTTGCAAGCCGATCCGCGATAAACCGCGAATGCGGCAATCCGAAAAAGCCGTTCATGAGCGGATAAATAAAAATAGCATTCAATACATAAAAAAGACGTATACAAATGGCGGTTTCTAGAAAAATAACTGATCTGTTGAATAACAGGGAAATAGATATTATAGACAAGTGCGGCCTGATTGTTTGAGCACGCTCTTCCCGTTGGCCATTTCGAAAGATTCCCTGTTATTCGCTGTTACAGGAATATTTCAGAACCATGCTGGCGTAGCGGAGTAAATTTACCTCGCCGAGAATGTTAGCATCGGTCCACTAGCAATCCAATCGGCGAATTGGTTGACGCGCAGGAGGTACGGCAAAATGAGCAGTCGTGGTTCAGGGCGAGCACCGAACGGTGACACCGACGCTGTCGGTTATGGCAAGCCCCCAAAGCACGCCCAGTTTCGCAAGGGTCAGTCAGGCAATCCGAAGGGGCGGCCGCGGAAACGACGCACGCCGCTCGAGCCGTTGGCCAATTCCCTTCAAGAAGCGATCTTGCGAGAAGCCAGCCGTATTGTCGGGGAGCGAGTTGACGGTGAATGGCAGTATCGGACGGTTACTCAGTCGGTTGTGCGAGCTGTAGCTGACGCTGCAGCTCAGGGTGATGGCAAGTCTCAAAAACTGTTCTTGGAGATGGTTGCGAGTGCAGAAGCGGTTCAGCAGCAATCCAAGCAAGCCATGTTTGAAGAGGCTGTGAAATACAAACAGGAATGGGAAGCGGAAATCCGACGCCGAGAGCGCGCAGGCATCAAACTGCCAAACATCGATCCCCATCCGGACGATATTGAGTTAGATTATTTGAACGGGAGGGTCTCGATCAAAGGTCAGGCGATGAACTAACAATGAGTAATTCGACGCCTTCTTTTGAATTGGTTGATACGAATTTCACGTTGTGACGATTGAACGCTTGAATGATCAATTCAAGCGTGCGGATGCCGGTATTCGACGTATCACCGGAAGCTTCAATTCTCCGGATTGTCACCACGCCGAGGCCGGCTTCGTCGGCTAGGTCGCTTTGAGTCCATCCCAGCAGCGCTCGTGCCGCCTTCATCTGCCTCGGCGAGATCAAACGTCCGTATCCCTTGACGATATCAAAAATATCATAAATGGTATTAATGATATCTTTTTCGTTGATGGAGGCGTCCCATGCATATCAAACCGTCCCTGGCTCATTATGAGCGCTTACGTGAGCTTCTCATCGAAGCTCACCCCGAGCTTGACGCCCTGACGTTGGAAAACACGCTCGAAGGTTTGACGAGCCTTCACGAGGTTCTCGAAGCGGTCGTGCGTCAAGCCCTTGATGATGAAGCGATTTGCGATGCATTGAAAGGCCGCATCTCTGACGCGCAAGACCGCCTCTCACGCATCCAAGCGCGCGCTCGCAAGAAGCGCGAAGCGGTCCGCAATGCCATGCTTGAGGCGGATATCTCGTCAATCAACGCGGCCGACTTCACTGCATCCCTTCGAGCGGGCTCCAAATCTCTTGTGGTGAAAGATGAAGCCGCAATCCCTGGAGAGTTTTTCGATCCACAAGCGCCCAAGCTCAATAGGGGTCGGCTCTCGAGCGAGCTGAAACGAGGCGGGACGGTGGCAGGCGCCACGCTCTCGAATGGCGAGCCGTCTTTGAGCGTGAGGGTCCGCTAACATGTTTACTGACAAGCAGCTGAGACAATTGAACCGACGGCCGCCCAAAGCCGCTATTCGAACACGCAAGGTGCGCGGCAAGGACCTTGCCTATCTTGAAGGCCACTACGCGATTAGCCTAGCCAACAAGATATTTGGCTCCGGCTCCTGGTCCAGAGAGACGATCGAAGCAAATTGTATTCGTTCATCAAACGGGACGCAGGAACCTTTTGCAGTCTATTCGGTACGTGTCCGCGTCATCGTTTCCAGCGGAATTGTGGTCCGTGATGGCTATGGCATTGGCGAGGGGCGAGGAGGAACCCTCGCTGAAGCACATGAAATTGCTCTGAAGGGTGCTGAGACAGATGCCACGAAGCGAGCGCTTGCAACCTTCGGCAGGGCCTTCGGCTTGGATCTGAGGGCAGACGATGCGTCCCACCGATCGATTGTAGACAAGCCCGGCGATAATCCACGCAACACGAGCGCGACCCGGCTGACAACTAAAGTGGCCACCACGCATACAGTCAACTCACAGTCCCAGCAGCCTCGGCAGCCCACCAAACTTCAGCGTATTCGATCGAAGTCACACCTGCATTATGTGCGCGCTCAACCATGCCTTGTGTGCGGTGCGAGCCCAAGCGACCCGCATCATCTCAATTTTGCGCAACCACGGGCGATGGGTATGAAGGCTGGAGACAATTTCACCGTTCCGCTGTGCCGGACGCACCACAGTGAATTGCACAATTCAGGAGGCGAGCGGCAGTGGTGGGAAACCCGAAACCTGGACCCGCTGGTTGAGGCGAAACGGTTATGGCATGAAAGCCAGCGCGCCGATCGGATGGTTTGACATTGAGCAAGAAGCGTTATCGAGCGATGAAGGTCGATGCGTACCTGTGTTTGCGGTTTGCCTTGATCCTGAGCATCGTGAGCCTGGTAAATTCATGCGCGGAAAGCTAGTCATCGGGCGGTTTGGCTGTTTTGCCGATGGTCTAAGAAAGTCCTAAGTGGAGCAGATATGTCGAGCTCGACAACAGAGCCAGACCTGCAAAGCCAAGGGGAGGAACCAGTAGGTTCTTTCTCGCGGCCCAAGCTCTGCATATTCGTGCATGTGCATTACCTTGATGTTTGGGACTACATAGCATCGACAATCTCGGACAATGTGCAGACGCCCTTCGACCTTGTGGTGACAACCACTCAGGCTGCTGCGCAAGTCACGCCACCCAGATCAGACAATTTGCAGAACTTCGCGGTCCATGAGGTTGAAAACAGAGGGCGAGATATATTGCCTTTCTTAGAGGCTCTCGAGATGTCCCAGCCCTTCGACATTGGACTGAAGCTGCACACCAAGAAATCCACCCACCGCCAAGATGGCGCGGAGTGGGGCAGGGCGATGATAGGATCGCTTGTGGGTAAGCGTGAAACCGTGGATGAAGTGATGCGAGCGATGCAGGCAAATCCACATGTGGGAATGATTCCTGCCGAAGGAATGATGCTTCGTCTGGGCTATCGCGTCGGTGCGAACAAGCCCTTGATGCGTGAAATCTTGAATGCCTTGTCTATCAAATTACCCGCCGGTGCAATCCGTGAGGGGTGGATGGCAGCAGGCTCAATGTTCTGGTTTCGCCCGCAGGCCATTTCAGGACTGCTAACGCCCGAGACGCAAGAGATGTTTCCTCCCGAGCAGGCACAGCTCGACGGCACTGCCGCGCACGCCTACGAGCGCCTTTTTACGCTTGTCGGCGCGAAGCGGGGATACACCGCATTCCCGATTGACCGGCTGGAAGAGTTTCGTGATAAGAGCGATCAGAGCCTGATCGATGTGCGTTTGGAGAAGACCGCAGTGGGGGGTAGTCCGTTTGTGGCCGAGCCGGTCCCGGCAGCCGCATTCCTGGCAAAATGGGTGCCGGCAATCACGGAGTTCTACTACGGTTTGCCCAAGCCGATCCGCAGATACAGCGACCTATGGCTGAAGGCCCGGTAAGGTCTGGTACTACACGTGAAATACTTAGCGGTTGTGGACCCGATGTTGCTGATGCACTAGCAATCAGAATCGTATGAAGAACCTTGCCCGAAAAAAAAGGCAGTTCAGGACATGATTGCAAACCATTTGCAGGCACTTGTCCGGGAAGTTTTATAACTTGGCCACGAATCAGAAACGCAGGAATTTAATTGGCTGCCGGCGAGAAAAAGGAACAAGGCAAACCTGAAGGGAGCGTAACTAAGCGCCCGGAGGGTCAAGCTCGTCCCGTCGCGAAACCAGAAGCGCAGAAACGAACCTGTCTGCTTGTCCTCGGTATGCACAGATCGGGAACGAGTGCGTTGACCCGTGTCCTCAGCTTGATGGGCGCAGTTTTGCCAGAGAATCTTCTTGGCGCCGACTCGAGCAACGCTACTGGCCATTGGGAGCCGCAGAAGCTGGTTTCCCTGCACGACCGGATGCTGAATGAAGCCGGCAGTTCCTGGGACGACTGGCGCGATCTCGATCTCGAAAGCAGCCTCTCGCGAGAGAGCCTCGACGGCTTCAAGGCCGAAATCCGTCGGACCATAGAGGAAGAGTATGGCGACGCCTCGCTCTTCGTAATCAAGGATCCGCGCATCTGCCGCTTTCCCGGGCTCTATTTCGAGATCCTCGCGGCGATGGGGGTTGCGGTCCACCCCATCCTGATGTTGCGCAACCCGCTCGCCGTCGCCGCATCGCTGAGCGCCCGCAACGAGATCAAGGGCGCCCAGGGCTGGCTCTACTGGCTGCGCCACGTGCTCGACGCCGAAGCCGCGAGCCGGACGCACAGGCGAAGCGTCGTCTTTTACGAGAACTTGCTCGACTATTGGCGTGCGGCCCTTGGCCCCCTGATAACCGCGTCGGATATCGCCTGGCCGGTCGGGGCGGAGGCGGCCATGGACGAGATTGACGCCTTTCTCTCCAAGGAACATCGCCATCACCTGTTCACTTCCGAGGAGATCAGCAGCATTCCCTCAGGCGGTCAATGGATGCACCGCGTCTGGCGCGCCTTCGAAACTATTAGATCGGATCCCGCGAAGGCGACGGCTGAACTCGACGCAGTCAACCTTCAGTTCACCCAGGCGGTGGATCTATTCTCCGAGGCGCTTGCTGCGGAAAGGGCGGAACGGGAAAGAGCCCAGGCGGAACGGGCGGAAATTGCAGCGGGGCGGGACGAGGCTCAAGCAGAGGTCGAGCGGGTGAAGGGGGAATGCGCCGACAAAATTCACTCTCTTCAAAGCCGTCACGAAGAGAAGCTCTCGGCCGAAATAATGTCTCATTCCGAAAATGTACGTTCTTTGCACCATGCCTACCGATCATCGACGAGTTGGCGAATTACCTTGCCTCTAAGAGCGATCAGGCGCTCCGGCCGGAAAGCATTTCGGTTGGAAATTCCAATCCATACGCTTTCAATGCTCACCCGAGCTCCGTTGAAATTGGTTGACCTTGCAAACGCGGTCATTCAACGGATTCGATTGCTTGGCTTCCGCCGCGCGGTCGTAGTAGCCAAGACAGTTCTTGTGAGGGAAGGAGTCCGCGGCTTTTTAAGTCGTCTAATCAGACTTCAGGATGAAGGTCTTAACGGCAGATTTTTGCGCCCGGGACCCTCGGATTTGCTTGATGAACGCCGGAGATTTCTAGGTTTGGAAAACCTATTCAACCGGCCCCACGCAAAACCCAGTGTCGCACGCGTCGTTATACTCAGCGAAACACAGCTGCCTCAGTGTCATCACTACAGAGTGCGCCAAAAAATTGATGCATTGCGATCTTTCGGGGTCGAGGCTGTATCTTGTGAACCAGGAGATCTTTATAATAGTATCAATGCGATACAGTATGCCTCGGCAGTGATTGCATATCGGCTACCGAATCATGAACTATTTCAACTGCATCTCGACGAAGCACGCAGATTAGGTATTCCCTTTGGGTATGATGTCGATGATCCCGTCTTCGATGAAAAGACGTTGGGAGCGAACGCTAGCTTGGCGCAACTGGACTCTTTCATCCGCGACGGTCAACTGCGAGATGCTGTGAACTTTCGACAAGCGATCCGCGCCTGTGATTTTTGCATTGGTAGCACACCGGCATTGGTCGATCTGTTGATAGATACCGTAGGATTAAAGCACGATAAGGTCTTTCTCTGGCGAAATGGCGTGGACGCCGCGACGCTCAAGAAAGGCAGAAAGCTAATCGAACGGCGAAACGACAATGGCAAAAAAATCGTTATCGGTTACTTTTCAGGATCCTTGGCTCACAATGCCGATTTTGACGTACTGCGTCCCTCACTATTCGCGTTGATGCAAGCCAACCCCTCGGTGCATTTGCTAGTAGGTGGCTACCTTGGGGAAATTGGAGAATTTCAATTTATTGGCGACCGCGTCGAACAATATCCCTATCTCGACTACAACCACTATCTTGAGCGCGTTGCGAAATGCGATCTAGTGCTCATTCCTCTTCGCGATGATATTTTCAATAGAAACAAGAGCGTCGTTCGGTTCTTGGATGCCGCAGCAGTGGGCAAGCCAGTGGCGGCATCGGCCGTGGGGGATTTTGTTGATATTATTCGCGAAGGCGAGACCGGCTTTTTGGTAAATAATGATCAATGGAGCGAAAGACTTGGAGTTCTGCTGTCCGACCGGAAACTGCTTAGAGAAGTAGGCAAACACGCGAGAGATTACGTTGAAACAAATTTCTCGGCTGATCTAATGTGTGGCAACCTTGATGCAACCTTGCTCAGGCATTTCGGAGCGGTTAATTGCGCCTCCTGATTGTGAACGTCCATTTCGAGCCTTTTTCCTTCGGGGGCGCTACGATAGTTGCAGAGGAGATGGCGCGCCGTCTTTGCCAGGACTACGATTTCATGGTTTTTGCCGCGTCACTTAGGCTGGGACATTTGCCTTGCAACAGTGTGGTTCGCCACACCACCAGCTTTGGTGTGGAAACATTCAACATCGGAGTAAGTTCTGATTATACCTATCAGCGTAAGTACCGGAATGATGAGCTAAAGAGCGAGTTCGATCGCGTTGTTGAATACTGCCAACCAGATATAGTTCACGTTCATTGCATTCAGTACATTGGAGCCGCCTTTTTCGACCTCTTGAGTTCGCGATCAATTCCATTTGTGGTAACCGTCCATGATCACTGGTGGAATTGCGATCGTCAGTTCATGGTTGATGTATCCGGCCAATATTGTGGACAGAAGGCGATTGATCTCGATGTGTGCGTCTCGCGCTGTATGGGCGAACGCGCAGTGATGAAACGCCGCCTAGACTATCTGTACAATCAGATCCACAAGGCGGCGCTTATTCTGACGCCGAGCGAGTTTATGCGTCGTTTCCTTCAGGACAATGGGTTTGACCACGCCAAGCTCGTTGTCAACAAGAATGGCGTGCTCCCACCAACACAGTTTGGTGGAAAACGAAAGTCAGAACACGAGCCGTTTGTCTTCGGTTATGTAGGCGGCCCTGGCCATCTAAAGGGCTGGAACCAAATCGTGGAAGCCTCCCGCGAGTTGGATGAGGACCTAGCCGATCTATTCCTAATCCGTGCGGTCGATGCAGGTTCACTTGTAGGCGCAAGTTGGAAGAACGAATTCCTGGCGTCGTCAAAAGGGGCGCCCATCGAAGTGGTTCAGCCCTACAGCCAGAGGACGATTGACGAGACTTTTGCTGGTTTCGATGCGCTGCTCATGCCCTCGAACTGTCGGGAGTCGTTCGGCTTGACGGCAAGAGAGGCCTCAATTCGTGATATCTGGGTCATTGCCAGCGACGCTGGAGGGCTGGCGGAGGATATCGTTGATGGAGAAAACGGCCAGATCCTGTCGTTCCCCCCATCGTCTGCCGATCTGGCGCAAGCGATGGCCGAAGCGATCAGAAGAGCCCCGTATTGTGAAATGCCCCACAAGGAACGGATCGTAACGCTGGACGATCAAGCTGCCGAACTGGCGGGATTGTTGCGCAAGGTGATCCAGGGGGCTGCTTGACATGGGATCCATCGATCCTCGACCAGGATATCCGATAGTTTCGCGTTTTGCTGCTATCGCTCTGTTTTTCGGGACGCTTCTTGTCTTCTTTGTGCCACCGATCCAGCCACCTGATGAAGATTCGCATTTCACGAAGACCATGACGTTATGGCTGGGAGGAAAAACTGACAAAACTCTCGTGCCGAAGAGCCTTCTTGCTTGGGTCGACTCGCATCGGTACCTCAACGGAAACGCGATGGAGCGCTACTCCTACAAAGTTTGGTATGAAGACTCACACCTCAATCGCATCGTAACGGAGCCGCGAGTTCACCATAAGTATAGCGGCCAGAACATTTCCCCTCTGATGTACGCACCGTCATTGACCGGAGTGGCGGTCGGTCGTCTTCTCTATCTCGGCAGCCCCTTGTTCAATTATCCGGCCGCACTTTATTTCGGGCGTTTGGGAAACCTGTTATTCTACGTTGGCGGCGTCTGCCTTGTGCTTCTTCTTACGCCAGCCTTTCGCGTCTCCATAGCTTTTCTTGCGCTCACTCCGGTGAGCCTTCATGTGGCCGCGGCGGTGCATTATGACGCTTTGACACTGGTGCCGGGCCTTCTACTATTGGCGGTCTTTTTGCGACGCACCTACGCGCCTTCTGGCGACGACCGTTTTTGGGTCTCGATTATATGCCTTTGCCTCTTGTTGTTGGCGAACGGTAAGGTGGTCTATCTGCCTCTCGCGCTCCCGGTTGTTCTTCTGTTGAACTGGAGGAGGGTCGGAGCGACCGCGCGTTGTGTGGCTTGTATGGCCCTGTCGGTCATCGTTGGTGCCCTGCTGAATCCGCAATTCCATTCGGTTGGCGGGGCAGAAGGCGATGTTGTGAAGGAACAGGTTCTTTACGCGGCATCCCACCCGCTCGCCTTCGCTCAAACGATCATAAGCAGTCTGGAAAGATTCGGCGATTTTTACGCTGTGTCCGCTTTCGGTGTGCTTGGTTCGCTCGATACTAATTTCAGCTTGCCAATCGTTGTCCTGATAACAGTTTCCACCATTGCGATCTTTTTGGTTGAAGCGGTTTGCAACAGGTATCACACACCGTTGACCATGAGGGCTGCCTTCGTCGCGGCTTCCGTTCTCAGTGTAGTTGGTTTTATGGGCGCGACGTACGCGATCTGGACATCTCGATCGGTAGGGGTGGGGGGCTCGTATGTGGATGGTGTGCAGGGGCGATATTTCCTACCAATCTTGCCCTTCATCCTCATCGCCTTGATGCCGCGTTTCGGCCGGCCGCGTTTTGCGCCAAAGATCGCTCCAGGGGTCTTTTTCATTGCAACAATTTTCCTGACGCAGACGATACTTGTCGTGTTTTTGCGTTTCTGGATATAGCCGCATTATTCAACTCGGTTTGGATGGAATTCTGCGCGAAACTGCTGCTGTTTCATTATTGGCGAGGCCGACGGGTAAGAACCCCGGAACTTTTTCAGGAGTTGACTTATGGTTAACCAACAGGGATGGGCGGATCGCAGTCGTAGTTCCCAGTTTTAGGGTTCGAAAACACATCCTTGATGTACTTTCAGAAATGCCCGCTATCGTATCCCGTATCTATGTGGTTGACGATGCTTGTCCGCTTGAAACCGGAAAGTTCGTCGAAGAAAAATGCAGCGATGATCGCGTCCGCGTAATTTACCATGAGAAGAATCAGGGCGTCGGAGGTGCGGTGCTGACCGGCTATCTCACTGCGATTGAGGAGGGCATGCAGGTTATCGTCAAGATCGATGGCGATGGTCAGATGGATCCCTTGCTAATTCCGCAGTTTGTCAATCCCATCCTGGCCGGAGAGGCTGATTATACCAAGGGAAACCGGTTTTTCGAACTCGAACGCGTCAGCTCAATGCCGCGGGTGAGGCTGTTCGGCAACGCAATGTTATCATTCATGACTAAGCTTTCGTCAGGGTATTGGGACATATTCGATCCTGCCAATGGCTACACGGCGATCCATGCGAAAGTCGCCCAACAGCTCCCTTTTTTAAAAATTAGTCGTCGATACTTCTTTGAGACGGATTTGCTGTTTAGAATAAACACGCTGCGTGCGGTTGTTTTTGATATTCCAATGACGGCTCTCTACAAAGATGAAGAGAGCAACTTGAAAGTATCCCACATCGTTGGGGAGTTCATGTTCAAGCACTTACGGAACATGTTCAAGAGAATATTGTACAGTTACTACCTGCGAGATTTTTCGGTTGCCTCGATCCAATTGCCGTTGGGTATCGCGATGTTCGTGTTCGGTGTGATCTTCGGGACGTACAAATGGATACAGTCTGCCAACGCCGACGTGCCAACACCCGCCGGAACCGTCATGCTAGCCGCAATGCCATTGATCATGGGGTTACAGCTTTTGCTTGCCTTTCTATCGCACGACGTCAGTGCCGTTCCAAGGCGACCAATTCATAAAACCCTCCATGGCAGGGCATAACGTTTGAAGGAAGTGGCTTCCCAATTTGCGATCTATGTCATGATCGGAGTCATCAGTGCGCTGCTCGACATTGCTGTGATGCAGATACTCTTGCTGGCTGGGATCAATTATCTGGTGGCCACGACCATCGCCTTTGCGCTAAGCGTTATTGTCAATTTTTCTCTCCATTCAAAGTATACCTTCTCGTTAGGCATAGCCTACAGACATCTTTGGAAGTACTTGATTCTCGTGGTTCTCAATTATCTCGTCACGGTTTTGATCGTGGCGACGTTTGAACACACGCTGGCATCTCCAATGATAGGCAAATTAATTTCACTGCCGGTAATAGCTGTAATCGGGTTCACGGTTTCTCGATTCTGGGTATTCAGGCAGCGGTAGCTTGAAAAAGGCTTGTGACGGATCAGAAAGGCGATTGTTTTGAAACAGTGAAATAATTTTCTGAGCAAATCATCGAATCTATATCGGCCACCTTGCTCGTACAGCACAGCACCTCTCAATGGACGTTCTCGAAGTTACGCGGCTTCACGCGGGTGAATTTGATTTGTGCTATTGGTCAAATGATGTGCGGTTAAAAGAGGAAGCAGATAAGCAATATCCTTGTCAGGATCAGCTGATTGACGAAGAAACTGAGGATTAAGACCGCTGTCAGCCCGACCAGAAGCTTCGGCGTGACCACGAGGTTTTCCCATAGTTTGCGCGGGGGCTGCATTTGTAGTCTGTCCCAGAAGCGCACCGTGAATCGCCAAGATTCAGCTTGATACGAGACTGTCTATATCGCGCCACCCGTATTCCATTTCCGAATGAACGGCGTTAGTGGGGGGGGGCGTGCGAATGCGCCTTTCCGGCTCGTATCCGAAGCAATGACATTGAGGTGGTTTGAATATGTGTATCTCGAACCGGCAGAGAGTGATGGTGACCGGGGGCGCTGGCTTTCTCGGATCGCACCTGTGCGAGAGGCTGCTTGCCGCCGGCTGCGATGTCCTGTGCGTCGATAAATTTTACAGCGGCAACAAGGACAACATCGCTCATCGGCTGAACAACCCGTATTTCGAATTGATCCGCCATGACGTGACCTTCCCGCTCTATGTGGAGGTCGGCCAGATCTACAATCTGGCGTGCCCGGCGTCTCCGATCCATTACCAGTGCGATCCTGTCCAGACCACCAAGACGAGCGTGCATGGTGCAATCAACATGCTGGGCCTGGCGAAACGGGTGAAGGCGCGGGTGCTGCAGGCGTCCACGTCCGAGATCTACGGCGATCCGGCCGTTCAGCCGCAGCCGGAAAGCTACGTCAGCACGGCCGGTGTCCGCGCCTGCTACGACGAGGGAAAGCGTTGCCCGGAAACCCTGTTTTTCGATTACCGCCGCCAGCACGGTCTGGAGATCAAGGCGCGTGCGCATCTTCAACACCTACGGCCCGCGCATGCATCCCAATGACGGACGCGTCGTGTCCACCTTCATCGTTCAGGTGCTGCGCGGCGAGGACATCACCTTGTTCGGCGACGGCAGCCAGACGCGCGCCTTCTGCTATGTCGACGACCTGATCGACGGGATGATGCGGATGATGAATACCGGCAGCGACGTCACCGGGCCGGTCAATCTCGGCAATCCGGGCGAGTTCACCATGCGCCAGCTGGCCGATCTCGTCATCGAGATGACGGGTTCGAAGTCGAAGATCGTCAACATGCCGCTGCCGCAGGACGATCCCAAACAACGCCGCCCCGACATAGCGCTTGCAAAGTCTATGCTCGATTGGGAGCCGGCTGTCGCGCTCCGCGACGGTCTCGTGAAGACGATCGACCATTTCGACCGGCTCTTGAAAAATGATATGCAAAAGGCTTAGGGCGGAAAGGCATTTATGAAAGCGTTCTCAAAGCAGGGAGCGAACCGTTGGGCACTTGCCCTGCCTATGATCCGCCGCGAGGTTATCGGGCGTTACCGCGGTTCGCTGCTCGGCATCTTGTGGTCGCTGCTCACGCCGTTGCTGATGCTCGCTGTCTACACCTTCGTGTTCGGGACAATTTTCAAGGCGCGATGGGCCGGGGCCAGCGAAGACGCGTCTGTCGCGGAGTTCGCGGTCATCCTGTTTTCAGGACTGATCAGTTTTCAGCTTTTCGCGGAGGTGATCGGGCGTGCGCCGGGGCTCATTCTGTCGAACCAGAACTACGTCAAGAAGGTCGTCTTCCCGCTTGAAGTGCTGATCCCCGTCGCTCTGGGCTCGGCGCTGTTCCACGCTGCGGTCAGCTACGCCATCCTGCTTGTTTTCATTCAGAAGATCCACGGAATTCCCTGGACTGCGCTGCTGCTGCCGCTCGTCATCGCACCATTCTGCTTGCTGATACTCGGTCTTTCCTGGTTCCTCGCATCCATCGGCACCTTCGTTCGCGACATCGGTCAATTCGTGGGCACCGTCGTCACGGCGTTGTTGTTCCTGTCGCCGGTGTTCTACCCGATTTCCGCGTTGCCTGCCTGGCTGCAGCCCTGGTTGATGATGAATCCTGCAGCCCTGCCTGTGACGCTGTCCCGCGAGGTGCTGATTTTCGGAAAGCCGCCTGACTTCTCGGCGCTCGGGCTGTACACCCTAATAGCAGCTGCCATCGCCGGGCTCGGTTACCTGTGGTTCCAGAAGACACGCAAGGGGTTTGCCGATGTCCTCTGATATCGCCATCAGCGTGCGCGGCGTCTCGAAGCATTATCTGATGTTCGAGCGTCCCGAAGACCGTCTCAAACAGATGGTCGTGCCGCGGTTGCAACGCGCGATGGGAATAGAGCTGAAGCGCTATTTTCAGGATTTTGCCGCGCTTCAGAATATTTCATTCGAAATAAAGCGCGGTGAGACGGTCGGCATCATCGGGCGCAATGGTTGCGGCAAGTCAACACTCCTGCAAATCGTCTGCGGAACATTGCAGCCGACGTCTGGAACGGTTGAGGTAAACGGGCGCATTGCAGCGCTTCTGGAACTGGGCGCCGGCTTCAACCCGGAATTCACCGGCCGGGAGAATGTATACATGAACGCGGCGATCCTCGGCATGTCACGCGAGGAAACCGACGAGCGTTTCGACGACATCGCCCGCTTTGCAGACATTGGCATATTCATCGATCAGCCAGTGAAGACTTTCTCCTCTGGCATGTATGTGCGTCTGGCTTTCGCTGTCGCGATCAATGTCGATCCGGATATACTTGTAGTCGACGAAGCTCTGGCTGTGGGGGACGAGGCGTTTCAGCGCAAGTGCTTCGCGCGCATCGAGGACATAAGGGCGAATGGCGGCACCATTCTCTTCGTCTCCCATGGTGCGCAGACCATCTTACAGCTGTGCGACCATGCGATACTGCTGGACCGTGGCGAAAAGATCCTTGAAGGCCGACCGAAAACGGTGGTCAATCAGTATCAGCGCTTCATCAACCTGTCGGATGAGGAAGCCGGTTCTATCCGCGATGAAATCAAGGCAATGGACGGCTGGGCGTCGGCTCCCCCTGCGAATAATGCCGAGGTGGCCGGCGAAGGGGATGCGGGGACCAACGCAACTGCCTTGCCCGGGCCCACCGAAACGGATGGCCGGATGCAGGTGAACGACGGCAGCTGGTATGATCCCAACCTGAAATCCGACAGCCGTGTGGAATACGAAAGCAAGGGCGCGCGCATACGTGATGTTCAGATCACCACTACCGATGGGAGGCGGGTGAATGTATTGTGCTCAGGCGGCGCTTATCAGGTGAGCTATGTCGTCGAATTCGAGGAGACCACAACTAACTGCCTTTTCGGGATGCAAGTCAAGGCGCTAACCGGTATGCAATTGGCGGGCGCAAACAACGCTACGGCCACAACGGTGCCCCGCCCTGACATGAGCCGCGGCGATCAGGTCGCAGTTACCTTTCGCTTTGCATGCCGATTCCTTCCTGGAACTTACGCCATGGATGTTGGCGTTATGGGCACGAGAGGTGGTGAAACCGATTTCGTACATCGTCTGCTCGACGTTCTTATGTTCCGTGTCCAGCCAATGGAAGACACACTAGCAGTGGGGATATTTGATATTGAACCGCATCTTTTACTGCGCCGAGTGGGCGCTGATTATAAATGATAGATATTGTTTTCGGCTAAGCAAAAACAATTGTGAGTGCGATGACCAATATTAACAGTCCCTATTACGACCAGTGTTGGGTGACACGCGCGGTTGAAAGAGGTGACCACAGAGAAGTGGTCGGTGGTATGTGGGAGGAAATTGGATCGCTCCAGCTCAATCTGTTAGTTAGCCACGGCCTCAAGCCTGATGAATATCTTTTGGATATCGGCTGTGGCAGTCTTCGCGGAGGTGTCCATATCGTACGCTTCCTTGAACCGGAACATTATTTCGGAACTGATCTCAACAGTTGTTTGCTTGATGCTGGTTATCGGAGAGAGCTTCTTCCGCTTGGGCTTGACAAGAAACTGCCGAGAACCAGCCTCATTGTTGACGACGCGTTCTCGTTTGAAAGATTCGGTGTCCGCTTCGATCGGGCACTAGCCTTTTCAGTATTTACGCATTTACCGCTCAATTCTATCCGCGTCTGTCTTGAGCGTCTAGCTGAGGTGATGGTGCCGGGCGGCATCTTCCACGCTACCTTCTTCGAGCTGCCGGTTGGAACTCCTTCCAGCGCTACGGTCGAGCACGCCCCGGCTGGGATCGTAACACACGGAGATCTGGATCCGTATCACTACAAATTGGCCGACTTGCGCTATGCGGCAAATGGTTTGCCGTGGAAAGTCGAGTATGTTGGCTCAATCAATCACCCACGCGGTCAACGGCTCGTCAACTTCGTCCGTCTGACCACAGTTGCGGAAGAGAATCCAGGTTCAGATATCTGATGCTAAGGTCATCATCAACGGCAGATTCGTGTGGTTCGCGCCAACAAAGTTTCTTATGAAGACGCCGCCGCAATCGGAGGTCGCACCAGTGCGCAAATCTAGCCAAATAGCCACCCTATGCGCCTCTGCATATCTGGGGAATTTTGCGAGCCGCTGATTACCGGGTGAAGAGTAAATGCACATAGCCACAGATATATATATTGTTCAAAGGTGCGCAGCAATATGACAAAGCCCCGAAAATGGTTTTATGAATAGATATTTTGATAAAATTTTCACAGCTACCGTTTGAAATTTCGTCAAACTGCGCATACCCGCACACTGGTGATTGCCTTTCGAGCAACGTTGCTGACCCATTCTTCGGCGTTCAGGCTTCCAGCATTAAACGGTCTGCCTAGCCAGCGTCTGGATTTATGTCTGTAACGAAGATTAGAAATGGTGGTCCATGGGCAGTAGAGCCCGATATTTATATATATCAGGCTTTATTATATATTAGTAGCAAATGCTCGATTAAGTATTCAAAATATAACGTATAATTAATCGGTATACTAACTAGGCGATTATATTGCAGGTCACTAAACTGAGCGGATGATGAAGTATGGATAGAGATATTCGCGACGTATGCTTGGTGTCGCTGGCTGACAGAAGATTTATGCCACACGTATCAGTGTTGATCGCGTCGCTGGCACAATCGGAGAGCAAATATCCGTTCTTTCTTCTGCAATCATTTTTAGCGACAGGAGAGCAGAAAATACTTAGGGATTTTGGTGCAAGCCTGGATATTGAAGTCGAAATCCTGACCGCTGATCGAAACAGCCTGAATCGATTTCAACAGTGCGGTGATTGGCCAGAATGCAATTGGATGAAATTTTTCATTCCGGAATTGATTCCCGAGCGCTTCGAGCGAGTCATCTTCCTCGATAGCGATATCGTCGTGACGAAGAGTTTAGCGGGATTGGCTGAACTGGATCTCGGCGGCGCCGCGGTAGGTGCTGTCCCTGATAAGCAGAACGACAACCCACGCCGCAAAGCAAGGCTGGGCATGCCCGTTGATGCAACTTATTTCAACATGGGGGTCTGCCTAATCGATCTAGCGCAGTGGCGGCAGCTTGATTTTGGGCAGACGGCTGCTCGTTTTGCCGCAGATCAACCGGAAAAAATTAGCTTCATTGATCAGTGCGCAATCAACGCAACAGGTTGGCAACATGTAGTGCCAATTCCAGGAACTTGGAACCAAATGGTCAACTATATTGCGTGCGGATCGGAATTGCCCCACGTCATTCACTATTGCGGATTTAAGCCATGGGACGACGTTAAAGTGCCAGCACGCGAATTTTATTTGGCGCGTAGGAAAGATACTCCTTTTCCGATCGATAATTGGAAATTGGCCGACGTTGAGATGCCTTGGCTCAGACGCAGGGATGCGATCCTGAACCGAATAGACAGTGTGTTGAGGCCTGATGTGATTCCAACCAAAAAAAGGCCAGTTCAGCGTTTCAATAGAAAACGCTACCAAGAATTTTGGAAGGCATTTGAGTGCGATTTACCCCACTCACGTAAGTCAGATGTGGAATAGTACCATGGCGGGGCGCGTTCTCTTGACCGGTGGTTCGGGGCAACTGGGGCAAAGCATATTAAAATTGGCTTCACCTAGCGCGCAGTGTTCGTGGGTTGCTCCAACTCGGTATGAGCTTGATCTGTCGGACGAGAACTCAGTGAGGCGGCTACTGGAAGGCGAGTCTTGGAGCGCAGTTGTGAACTGCGCGGCCTACACAGCAGTGGATGCTGCAGAAAGTGATGCGGTAGCGGCTCGTGCGGTCAATTCCAACGGGCCAAAATACTTAGCGGAGGCGTGCGAGGTCGCAGGGATCCCAATACTGCATGTCTCGACGGACTATGTCTTCGATGGCAGAAAATCCGCCCCCTATGTGGAAAGCGATGTTGCCAACCCGCTGTCCGTTTATGGCCGAACAAAGCTCGACGGCGAAGAGCTGTTGGCAAAAGCTGCAACCCGCCATCTCATATTGAGAACCGCCTGGGTCCATAGTCCCTATGGGTCAAACTTCGTTCGGACCATGATGCGGTTAGCAAGGGATCGCCAGTCTGTTCGTGTTGTGGCCGATCAGGTCGGGTCGCCCACATATGCGCCACATCTTGCTGAGGCGATTGTCCAGATCACACGCAGAGTTATTAGTAATCCTCAAAACGTCGCTTGGGGAATCTACAATGCGGCGGGAACGGGTGAAACGTCTTGGGCCGGTTTTGCAAAAGAGGTATTCAGACACGCGAAATGCCACGATCTTCCAGTTGCAAATGTGGTTCGTATTACCTCTAACGACTATCCGACCGCGGCCCCCAGACCAGCCAATTCACGATTGGATTGCTCAGCGCTTAAATCTGCATTCGGTCTGCAACTGCCGAGCTGGAAGCAGGGTGTCAAGGAATGTATATCTTCGATCGCGAGATCATCTCTTTAACGTACTATCCTGTGCTATCGGCGAGAGCGATAAGGTACTTTCCGTAGTCGCAATTACCGAGCGAAATTCCCGCATCTCGCACATTGTGGGGGTCTATAAAACCTTGCCGCAGAGCGACTTCTTCAAGACAGGCAATGCGAAGGCCTTGGCGCTGTTCGAGAATTCGGACGAACTCTGCGGATTCCATGAGCGATTGCGGTGTACCGGTATCGAACCAGGCAAAGCCGCGTCCGAGCCGTTCAACGTTCAGCGATGAGTTCTGGAGATAGACGCGATTGAGGTCGGTGATTTCCAACTCGCCTCGCGGCGATTTCTCAAGCGTTGCGGCAATTTCTGATGCTTGGCCGTCGTAGAAGTAGAGCCCAGTCACGGCCCAATTCGATTTGGGCGACCTCGGCTTCTCCTCGATTTCGGTCGCATATCCCTCGGAATTGAAAGAGACGACACCGTAACGTTCTGGATCATTCACCTGATATGCGAAGACGGTTGCCCCAGTCTGGCGAGCAGCCACTTTTTGCAGCCCTTCTGGAAGTCCGTGGCCGAAATAGAGATTGTCGCCCAAAATGAGGGCTGAAGGTTCACCAGCGACGAATTCGGCCCCTATGACATAGGCTTGCGCCAGACCGCCCGGTTCCGGCTGAACCGCATAGTTCAGTCGGATACCCCATTGGGAACCGGAGCCCAGCAGTCGCTCGAATTGATCGCGGTCCTCTGGTGTCGTGATAATCAAAATGTCCCTGATGCCGGCGATCATCAGCACGCTCAGGGGATAGTAGATCATCGGCTTGTCGTAGACCGGCAGCAGCTGCTTGGAGATTGCAAGGGTCATGGGATAAAGCCTCGTACCCTTGCCGCCGGCTAGAATGATTCCTTTCATCTGAAGTCTCCGTGAAGCCCCAGCCGAGCCCCCGCATAGACGCCCTCACGAAGCGGGCGCCACCATGCTTCGTTCTCGAGATACCATAGGACGGTCTTCTCGATGCCCGCCTCGAAATCTTCTTCTGCGCGCCAGCCAAGCTCCGACTGTATTTTCCCGGCATCAATCGCGTAGCGCCAATCATGGCCGGGACGGTCTTCAACAAAGTCGATGAGGCTAGCGTGGGGCGCGCCGATTGAATGGTGGCGATCCATTATCCGGCAGATCGTTTCAACGACCTCGAGATTGGATCTCTCGCTATCGCCGCCGATATTGTATGTCTCGCCGGGTGTCCCCGCTTCCAGCACGCGCACAAGCGCGCGAACGTGATCGCCGACATGCAGCCAGTCGCGAACATTTGATCCGTCGCCATAGACCGGCAACGGCCGACCATCTCGCGCATTCAAGATCATGAGCGGAATAAGTTTTTCTGGAAATTGATAGGGACCGTAGTTGTTCGAACAGTTCGATATCAAAACCGGAACCCCGAATGTACGGTGCCAGGCAGAGGCCAGATGATCCGATGCGGCCTTACTCGCAGAGTAGGGCGAGGAGGGGTCATATGGCGTGTCTTCCCGAAATTTCCCCTGAGCGCCAAGCGAGCCGTAAACCTCATCAGTAGAGACGTGTAGGAAACGGAAATCGTCACGACGATCGGAGCTTAAGTTCTCGATGTGGCGTCGGGAGGCTTCAAGCATAGAATGCGTGCCGAGCACGTTTGTGCGCACGAAGGAATCGGACCTGTCGATTGAGCGATCGACGTGGCTCTCTGCGGCAAGATGCATGATCGCGTCTGGTTCAAAGTTGTTTAATGCCGCTTCAACCGCCTCCTGGTCACAAATATCGATCTTCTCGTGGGCGTAATTATCGGCTGCCTCGAGTTCTTTGAGCGAGTCCGGGTGAGCGGCATAGGTCATCGAGTCTAGATTGAGAACCGAAAGGCCTTTATCCACTATCAGGTGACGGCAAAGGTTGGATCCAATGAAGCCGGAGCCCCCTGTCACAAGAATTCGCATCGCCAGTTGCAAGCCTATAGACCGCGTCTCGCCCTCAAAAATAGGGTCGAAGATCGCTCAGTTTAGGTAGATGACGGTCCTTGTCCGACATCGCGTAATCAAGACCAACTTCCGGCCATTTGATTGCCAGTTCAGGGTCGTCGAAAGCGACCCCAAGATCAGATTGTGGGTGATAGAACTCGGTCACCTTGTAGAGCACCTCTGTGTCCGGCACGAGCGTGCAGAAACCGTGGGCAAATCCCTCAGGTACCCAGAGCTGTCGACCATTTTCAGCTGACAACTCAACGCAAACATGTTGACCAAACGTGGATGACTGTGTGCGCATATCGACTGCAACATCTACCACCAGGCCGCTCACGACGCGTACCAGCTTACCCTGAGCGTGAGGTGGCGACTGAAAGTGAAGGCCGCGGATTGTGCCAGCCTGATGCGACACTGAATGATTATCTTGCACAAATACCGCATCTATCCCGTGCCGAGCAAACTCCCTTGCACTATAGACCTCGGAAAAGTGCCCCCTCGTGTCAACGTGCCGGGCTGGCTCAATCAATTTCAAATCGGGGATTTCCAACGACGTTACGATCATGTGATGGATTTCTGAAAATGGGTGGGCAATCGGCTGGTTATTGGTTCATCCTTATCAGACTGGCCGGGCATTGCGGGAAGGTTAGCGCCACGTCCGTCTACTGGATCCAACGAAGTTACATCAACAGGGAGAAGGCTGTTGCCACGGCCTCGAATTAGCTGGCGGTCGGGTTTCTCGCCACGATGGGTTTGGTCTGGAGCTCTTGTCGCACTCTTCGTCGCGCTCATAGCATCAAACGTGTTCACCTTTAACTACTTTTGGCAGAGGGAGTTGGACGCAGCGTACAACGAGTATCAGCGCCGTCGACTGCAAATCGAGGGGATGCGAGTCCGGGATGTGGATATCGTTTTTGCTGGCGACTCGATAATCGAAGAAGGGTATTGGCAGCACTGGTTTCCAGAGAAAGACATTCTGAATGTTGGCGCTCCGCGAACAACGACATATAATTTATATTATAGACGAAATCATATAACACGCGTTCATCCAGATAAAATTTTTATCATGGTCGGAATAAATGACCTTCTAATTTCAAAGGTCTTTTTAGAGATAGAACAGCTGGTTCGAATGTATGAATTATTATTGTTAGATCTAGAGGATGAGGCGCCCCATGCGAAGATTTATGTGAATTCTATAATTCCGACGGCGGAGTTTTGGGAAAGGGACTTTAACTTGAATGTGATCGCACCGATTAATGAACGCATCGAGGAAATGTGTTTGGCGGTGGGCTGTAAATTTATTGATTTGACCACTGAGCTTGTGGCCAGCGATGGATTTCTTGATCAT
Organism: Tepidamorphus sp. 3E244; assembly: GCF_046159835.1. NCBI lineage: Bacteria > Pseudomonadati > Pseudomonadota > Alphaproteobacteria > Hyphomicrobiales > Tepidamorphaceae > Tepidamorphus > Tepidamorphus sp. 3E244. The sequence goes on from NZ_JBJXCY010000001.1 coordinate 942,216, forward strand.
CGTTTCACTGATGATGGATTGCACTTAAATGCGCTCGGTTATCAGAAATGGTTAGAAAAAATTTCTCCGATGGTTTTGGAATAGAATAAACCGTAAATCTGCGATTTTAGACGGAAGAATATATTGCAGAACGTGTCATCTTTTGCCCTTCGATGGGCATTCATTCTGCGGTTTTTCACCCAGCGACTGCACATGTTATGTTGGCTTGGAATGGCGCTCGCATTTGTCATGTTCCTATCGACGACTGGGGTTGGGATTATCGCAGCGTCATTGCTAACCTTGATGTTATTGCGGGGGGACTTTCAAAAATTACGTTGGCATTGGCATTCTCCATTGGTGATGCCCATCATGGTCTTGTTTTTGCTTTTTATGGTGAGCATGCTTTGGAGCAATGCTCCGCTAGAGGACGTCAAGGATCATTGGTCCAAGTATCTCAAGCTCATCTGTTTGCCAGCATTGATATTGGCTCTTGCTCGCGGGCGATGCCCGGAGGCCGCACTGTACGCTGCATTTGTTGGGCTCACCATACTGCTGGCGCTGTCGGTGGCTCATTTCATTTGGCCGGGTTTGTCGTTCTGGCCTGACGATGCACACGTGCCAGGCGTGCCTATCCGAACCTACACTCTCATGAACCTCGGGTCGGTGATCTTGGCGCATGGACTGCTCCTTTTCGCGTGGCGCGAGGCCAAGTTCGGTTGCAAGAAAAAGGCTGCCTTGGCTGTTGTCGTGGCTCTGGTCGCGTTGGCCCACCTATTGTTCGTCGTGCCTTCCCGGACCGGGGTTGTCGTGCTCATTGCGTCGCTTGGGCTCTTGTGCGTTCAGATCGGCGGGGCAAAGCACATTGTGGTCGGGATTGGCGCCGCTGTCATAATGTCCATCCTCGTTTACAGTGGTGTCCCAAAGGTTCGTGAGCGCTTTGACGCAATCCAGTCGGAGCTTGCAACCAGTCTCGAATCCGGAGCTGCGACCAGCTCAGGGATACGTTGGGAAATGTGGCGCTCAGGAATCAAAATGGTCGCAAACGCGCCTATCATCGGGCATGGAATTGGTTCCTTACCGCAGCTCTATCGATCGGCAGCGGCCGAGAGTGAGCATGGGCAACTGTTGCCAACGGAAGACCCTCACAGTCAGCCTCTGTCGATGGCAATCCCGTTCGGGGCTGTCGGGGTGGTGATCTTGCTGACCGTGTGGGGCGGCCAGATTTACTATTTCTGCCAATCTGGCAGTATTTCGGCATTTCTCGGACAAGCCGTCGTTGTGCAAAATATTGTTGCTGGCTTGTTTAACAGTTCAATCACCGCCTTCGATCTTGGCTGGTTTTACGTCACGTTGGTTGGGATTTTAGCCGCTGCTGTCTGGCGGGATCGGAGACGCATCACCCAGTCTAAGCATTGGAGATAGTTTGCCAGGCTATCAGGGTCAGTGCGGTTGCCTATTGGACAAGAACGGCGTGTTGGCATGCGACACCGTGAGCTCGCACGTCGGCCTCGCCTAAGCCGACTCCAGCGATCGTCAAGATTGCTTCGAGCGCTTCGTCCAGAGCTGGTGCAAGGCCGGTTAAAGCAGTTCTCAAGGATGTCTCGATGTGGTCAGGGGAAGATAGGCTCAATCCGGCAATGTCAACTTCCAGCTGAAGATCGTTGATGAGGCTCTTCATCAGAGACTGAACGGCTCCCTGAGTTGATACTTTTTTGATAGTGCCCTGACGCATGTCAGTCGCATTGAACCGCAAAATCTCAGCACGACTTTCGCCCACTTCAATGTCGGCACGGCCCTGGACTTCGATGAGTGGGGCCTTGATCAACGACACACTCTTGGTGGCAAGGTTTGACCCAAAGTTTGCGAGTTTGTCGGTGTCTATTTCTGCGATTGCCAACGACGCGATACCCGGGCGAACCGATATCTCAAGCCCATTCCCCACTGGAACGCCCGGCGTACAATAGATGCGTTTTAAATTGGCCTCCGCGAATGCCAACTCGGCGTATATCGGGAGTCGGAAAAATGGCTGTGGGAGGGTCCCGGCGCCGTCGATTTCAAGGTCGAGCAAAAAGCGCGTTTGGGCAGTGCGGATCGAGCCTCCCTCTCCGGTTGAACTGATAAATTGGGCAGGTTCGCCAATTGCTAGATACAGCTTTGCACTGGCGATCCCGGCAATGTTGGAGCCGAGGTCGATCTCCACTTGTTTGCTGCCAGTCGCGGCGCGAACGGACGCTGCCAAAAAATCTGCGACAGAAGCTTTAGCTGCAAGAGCTGAGGCACCATCGGCAATATTGAACGTGCCGTACCGACCGATGTCGATGACATCTTCAAGCATGAATGTCTGCTCAGTTGCTCCATTGCCGGTCGCAATTTTCTTGAGAGCAGATTGGCCACGGATGGAGACCGTGTGGGCCGCAAGTGCTGATGCCCATTGTGCCATGGATATGTTCGTTGCCAAGAGCTCGTCATAGGATGCTGCGGTCAGATCTAAGTCAGTTGCAAGTTGATCTAGCGAGCCAAATAGCGAGACGTCAGCTTTCGCGAGGGCTCGATAGTCCATGACGTTCAAGCCAATGTTGGCACCGATCAATCCTCCAAGCACAGCATTGACGATGCCGTCATTGAGTGACGCAAGGCGAGAACCAATCGACACAACGCCAAAGTTGGCGGCGACGGCCGTACCCACCACACCAATCCTCGCTTCAGATAGGAGTGATCGTCCAAAATAGAGCTTGCCAGTCTCATTCAACGAGACGCGAACCGCGTTGGCCGGCGTTTTCCCGGATACAAACCGATCTTCAGGTGCAATCGTGAGATCTGCCTCGTAACGACCAACCTCCACGTTCATCGCGCTTGGCGCACCTTCTTGCAGCAGCGTCTCGGTGTCGCGTTTCCCAACAGTTAGGACAACATCCCCCTTGCCATTGGCATTCAGCATCGCGCGCGCAATGGCCTCAGCATCTGCCGTGCGTCCCGCAGCTGCAATGGCAGTCAGGTCTGCGAGACTTTGAAATCTTCGTCTCTCCGAATAGAGCGATCCGACGTCAACGGAAATAGCAGCCAAAGCGAGCGCAACGGGCATAAAGACCGCGGCAACTATGGCGATATTGCCTTCCTGACATCCTGAAAATCGCTTCAGCTTAGAGATTGGTGCGGCATTGTGTTTGGGCATCGCTCACACGCCACCCAGTCGGATTGTCGAGGTTCTCGTAATCGTCTTTTCGGGCGTCGGAAGCGGCACATAGAGATCCCAGATCGGTAGGTCTTTTGCGCTGTAGCTTACCGAGACGTCGAACTGGGAATTATCTTCGATGCTCGGAGCCACCGACAATCCGACGAGTTCGGGGCGCAAGAGGATGTACTTTGAGACATTGCGGGAAACGAATGCCTCGGCGAGCTGCCGGCGTTCGTCATTGGAAATGCCTGCGATGCTTGCTCTGGCTGCGTCTGCTGCCAATTGTTGAACAGAATGCACAGCCCCAAAGTAAATTCCGTAGGCCAGCATGCCGACCATAATCAAAATAAAAACGGGGCTCACAATGGCGAACTCGACTGCTGCTGTACCCTTTTCGGAGCTGTAGAGTTGCCTCAGCGATCGCTGGGGATAAATTGACATAGCCGCACTCCCGAACAGTTCTGGTTCTCTGGAACGTTGGGATTAAAGGGCTGCGATCATTGGTCAGTTGCAAACAAGCGAAGATGAGATTCGCGGTTGTGTGTATGAGACACAAGCTTGGTTTGAATTGCCCTCGAGCGCCAATCGCTTGGAAATCAGTCGTTTACCATCCCTTAGACTTCGGTGCGGGTAGTCAGTCCAACAGGAAGTAGGGCCAGGAATTCAAGATTATGAGCAAGCCGAGTGCCACGGCGAACCACCTACGCGACCTTCGCCGCAGCTGTCTGTGACGCTCATACAGGATCTGCTTGTCTGACGGAGCTAGCGTATTCGCGGCGATTTTATGGAGCGTTTTTGACGGATGACGTAGGTTCATAATTTGTGACTAGCCTCATCCGTCGCTGGTAGGCAAAATTGGTTGGGTAGGCAGTCCAGTGGTTTCAAACAATCGTAGTTATGGCAATAGTTCTTCTGTTTCTTGCGTACTTTGCAGCAATTGGCCTGATCGTAAATTTTATGGGCATGGTTGGACTGCTACCAGGCCAGTTCGATTTTAAATTGATTGGTTCGCTGCTTGGGTTGTTCCTGCTGTGCTGCGGAGCAAGCTTTGCCTTGATGAAGTGCCTGAAAAAGGAGTCAGGCGGCATTCGACCTGATGCCCACATCCGCTGGTGGGCCCGCTGATCCCCAACCTTTGCGCTCAACGATCATTCTGTGACTTTGGCAGGTTGCCGTCCGTCTGTGGTCCAGTCGAGCAAATTCCTGAACGAGGCTGCTCTGCGTTATGCGCTGTCCTCGCTGTCCGGCTTCTTGGATTGACAGACGAGTTGTTCGATCAAAATTTTGAGCGACCTTACCTGATCGGGACAGTTGATCATTCGGTCCAATGCACCTGCAAGGAGCGCGTCAATGAGGACCAAATTTGTGTTCAAAAACGCCAATTCGCGATTCGCCCGCCGGAATTCGTCGTCCCATAGGATCATGGCCTCCCGCCGAACGGTGACGTATTCGGCGCTTGCAGGAATGTTTTGAGCAATGTCATGAACGGTGTCTTCTGACAGGCCCAGATAGTGGATGATGTGTTTGATTTCCAACGGTTTAGAGCGAGAGAATTTCTAATTGACCAAAATGGCTAGTCCCTAGCGTAACATCTGCGCAGACATTGCCGAAGGTCAAATGAAGATACGATCGTGGCCGCGAGCACACGTTTTGTGTTCTTACAATAACATTGTAGCGAAGCTTGGGTGCCACCTGGGTGAACGGCGCATAGGCTGATGAGGGCGAAAGGGCCGCGCCTCGTACATGGCGCAACCCTCTGCGCCTGCTCATCAACTCGCCGGCGTCAGGTCGCAGACGATGGCCGTCGCCGGCTTGTCCCCGCGATTGAAAAACCAGTGCACGGTGTTCTCGTCTTCGAGAATGCCTTCACCGTCGCCGGGTGCATCCGTCGTCTCGCCGTCGGGCCGGCCCTCGACCCATTCCCCGTCGATGACCTTCACCAGACCCGGGCGCACCTTGTGGTCGTGCTTGGCGATCTGCCCGCCCGGGTCGATGGTGATGGCGCGAAGCTGCATGAAGTAGCCTTCCAGTCCGGTCGTCGCCTTCAGGGTGCCTTCTTCCAGCACGCCGAGTTTTTCGACCGCCAGCCCCTTGTGCTCGATGGGGGCTTCTGCCGGCGTTGCCGCGTTGCCGGTGGCGGATGCAAAGCCGATGGCAAGGCCAGCCGCGAGGCAGGCGGGGGCGAGAAGCACGCGTGCGTTCAATGCGTGGGCGAGCGTCGAATTCTTGGCGGTCATGGCGAACATCCTTCTTCCGGTTGCCGATACCGTCACGCTAGGGCTAGGCTTCCGGCACCGGCAAACGACCTTTTTTCAACCGCGCTTGAGGAGAGTTCATGTCCCGCCGCCTGCCGCCTTTCGCAGCCGTGCGCGCGTTCGAAGCCGCCGCTCGCCTCGGCAGTTTCAAGGCTGCCGCTGCCGAACTGTGCGTGACCCAGTCTGCGGTCAGCCACCAGGTGAAGTCGCTGGAAGCGTTTGCCGGGCGCACGCTGTTCGACCGCACGCCTGCGGGCATCGTGCTGACCGCTGATGGCGAAAGCTACTTCGAGGAAGTCGGCATCCTGCTCGACCGTTTCGAGGCGAGCACCCAGTCGCTGCTGCGCGGCGAGGCGAAGGGCCGGCTGCGGGTCCGCTCCACGCCGGGCTTTGCCCATCGCTGGCTGGTGCCGCGCCTGTCGCGCTTTGCCGCCGCCCATCCCGATATCGAGCTCGATCTTTCAACCGACATGCCACCGACGGATTTCGCCGCCGCCGATTGCGACGTGCTGGTCCACTGGAAGGACAGCCCGCTCGCAGGCGCCGTGGTGGAGCCGTTCTTCGCCTCGATCCGCTTTGCGGTGGCCAGCCCCGCGCTTGTCGCTGGCCGCATGCCGGCAAGCGTTGCGGACTTTGAGATCTTCACCTTGCTGCACGACACCCACGCCGATGCCTGGGACGACTACATGGCCAGCGCCGGCGGCGTGGACTTCGACATCTCGCGCGGCCCCCGGTTCGACCACTGCGACCTGACCCTTGCTGCCGTCGAGGCCGGGCAGGGGATCTCGCTTGCCTACGAGTTGCTGGCTGAAGACATGCTGCGCGATGGCCGCATCGTGCGCGTGCTGGATCACGAAGTCGGCCCCTACCTGATGCACTCTGTCGCCTATGCACCGGCATCGGCCAATTGCGCGCGCGTCACCGCGTTCCGCGACTGGATATTTGCCGAAGCCGGCGCGCAGGAACGCAACGTCGGTGAAGGCCCGCCAACCACGCGACTTCGGCAGGTCTGACGCAGCGTCGACTTGCCCTCACATGAAAAGTCGGAAACGGGAACGCCACTGCCGGTTTTGGGGTGGCTCGCGCTTGCAATCGCGGTTTCGATTGACCCTGTTCGGCAAACCGGGTCTTGCTGCGCCAAACGCCAGCCAAGCGGTTGAAAACAAGAGGGAACGCAAAGCGGATGACCAAGCCCAATATCCTGATCCTGATGGTCGACCAGCTCAACGGAACCCTGTTCCCCGATGGCCCGGCGGAGTGGCTTCACGCACCCAACCTGCGCAAGCTTGCCGAGCGCTCCGTGCGCTTCCGCAATTCCTACACGGCGTCCCCGCTCTGCGCGCCGGGGCGGGCATCGTTCATGTCCGGGCAATTGCCCTCGCGAACCCGCGTCTATGACAACGCGGCGGAGTTCGCCTCCGACATGCCGACCTACGCCCACCACCTGCGCCGCGCCGGCTACCAGACATGCCTGTCCGGCAAGATGCACTTCGTCGGCCCAGACCAGCTTCACGGCTTCGAGGAGCGGCTGACGACCGACATCTACCCGGCCGATTTCGGCTGGACGCCGGACTACCGCAAGCCGGGCGAGCGCATCGACTGGTGGTACCATAACCTCGGCTCGGTCACCGGCGCGGGCGTCGCCGAGATTTCCAACCAGATGGAGTACGACGACGAGGTCGCCTACAACGCGGTGCGCAAGGTCTACGATCTCGCGCGCGGCCACGATCCGCGCCCGTGGTGCCTGACGGCGAGCTTCACGCACCCGCACGACCCCTACGTGGCGCGCAAGAAGTACTGGGACCTCTACGAGGATTGCGAGCACCTGCTGCCCGAGGTGCCAGCCTTCAAGTACGAAGAGCATGACGCGCATTCAAAGCGCATCTTCGATGCCAACGACTGGCGCAACTTCGACATTACCGAGGAAGACATTCGCCGCTCGCGGCGCGCCTACTTCGCCAACATCTCTTACCTCGACGACAAGATTGGCGAGATCCTCGACGCGCTGGAGGCAACCCGGCAGGAAGCCGTCATCCTGTTCGTGTCTGACCACGGTGACATGCTCGGCGAGCGCGGGTTGTGGTTCAAGATGAGCTTCTTCGAGGACTCGTCCCGCGTGCCGCTGATGATCTGCGCGTCCGGCCTTGAGCCGCGCCGGATCGACGATCCGGTCTCCACCATCGACGTGACGCCGACGCTGTGTGACTTCGCTGGTGTCGCCATGGACGACGTGGCCCCGTGGACCGAGGGGCAAACGCTGCTGCCGCTTGCCGGCGGCACGCCGCGCTCCGCCCCGGTCGCGATGGAATATGCAGCCGAAGCTTCTTACGCGCCGCTGGTTGCGTTGCGCGATGCCCGTTTCAAATACACGCGCTGCGCGCTCGACCCCGAACAGCTGTTCGACCTCGACAACGATCCGCACGAACTGACGAACCTTGCCGGGGATCCGGCCCACGCGGACAAGCTCGCTGAGATGCGCGCGATTGCCGACGCGCGCTGGGACCTCGATGCTTTCGATGCACAGGTGCGCGAGAGCCAGGCGCGGCGCTGGGTGGTATACGAGGCGCTGCGCAACGGGGCATACTTCCCGTGGGACTACCAGCCGCTGCAAAAGGCGTCGGAGCGCTTCATGCGCAACCACATGGATTTGAACATCGTCGAGGAGAGCCAGCGCTTTCCCCGCGGCGAGTAGGGGGCAAGATGGCAGGCGACGATACCTTCGATGCGGGCATGAAGGTCCGGCGCAAGATACTGGGCGACGACCACGTGGACCGTGCCGAAGCGCGCACCGACCGCCTGAACCGCGAATTCCAGACGCTCATCACGCGCTATGCCTGGGGTGAAATCTGGGCGCGTCCCGGCATGGACCACGAAACCCGCCGCGTGCTGGTGATCGGCACCATGATGGCGCTCGGCAAGTGGGACGAGTTCCGCATGCACGTCGCCGCCGCCCTGCGCGACGGCTTTTCCATCGACACGATTGTCGAGATGATGCTGCAGCAGGCGATCTATTGCGGCGTTCCGGTCACCAACACCGCCTACACGCATCTCTACGAGGTGCTGGACATGCTGGAAGGCGAGGGGATTTCGTTCGCACGCGGAGAGCGGTGACTCTTACGTCAGCGGAACCGTGATGGCGTCGATCACCGGTTTGGTTTCCGGCCGTACGCCGCGCCACCAGTGGAAGGCTTCCGCCGCCTGCTCGACGAGCATGCCCACACCGTCTGCGATCTCTGTCGCGCCGCTGTCGCGCGCCAGCGCAAGGAATGGCGTCAGGCCCTTGCCGTACATCATGTCGTAGGCGAGGCAGCCTTGCGCGAATGCACTCGCCGGGACGGGCGGCACCTCACCGTGCAGGCTGGATGATGTGGCGTTGATGACGATGTCGAAATCGCCTTTCGGAAAGCTGTCATAACCGCATGCGGAGACCTTGCCGAAGGGCGAGAAGGCGTCGGCAAGTTCATGTGCCTTCTGGGCAGTGCGGTTTGCGATCAGGAGTTCAGCCGTCGCGGCATTGATGATCGGCAGGATCGCGCCGCGCGCCGCCCCGCCGGCACCCAACATCAGCACGCGCGCGCCGCGCACCACGCGGCCGAGATTGGCTTCGATGTCGCGCACGATGCCCACACCGTCGAAATTCTCTGCGTGCAGCTTTCCACCCACGACCTTCACGCAGTTGGTCGCACCGGCGAGCTCTGCGTCGCGCCCGTGCACCTCGGCAAGTTCGAGACCTTCCAGTTTCAGCGGAACGGTCAGGTTGAAGCCCAGCCCGGCGCGCGCGCGAAACGCGTCGACGGCAGCGGCCAGTTCGCCGGGCTGCACCTCGATGGCCTCGTAGGAAATGTCCTGCGCAGTCTGGTCCGCAAATGCCATGTGGATCTGCGGTGACTTGGAATGCGAGACCGGGTTGCCGAAAAGAGCGTAGCGATCGGTCATGCCACCCCCGGTCAGTTGCTCTTCTTGGCGGCGTCTTTCGCCTTGGCCATCGCCTCGGCCTGTGCTGCGCCGACCTTGGCGATTTCGCCCTTCACCTGCGCCAGCGTATCGGCAAAGGACACGAAATCCATCAGCGGCATGACGACCCTGTGCGTCACCGTGCGCTGCACTTCGCCCGATGCCGGGTCAAACGCATTGACGTAGAGGTTCATGCGCACCGTGCCCGCATGGATGAACGCGCCGTGGACGCCGTCGATCGCGATGTCCTGCACGTGCTCGGAAACCGTCGGCGTCCGGTTGGTGCTAGCGGAGTTCTCCGCAGGTTTCTTCGCCATGAATTTCCTCGCCCCCAATGCCGCGATTACCGGCGCGAATCTTGCGGGCAAATCTTAGGGCAATGCCGCGCCCGATCACAATAATGGATGGTGGAATGGGTGCCGTCGCAAGGCGATGCCGGGCGTGCGGAGGTGGTCAGCCAACGTCGCGCCACGGCTTTGGCGTCGCCTTCATAGACTTCCATCGCTCGCGCACGGCTTTCCATTCATGCTCGGCCATGGCGCTGTGCCAGCCGGAGATGAAACCGGCTGCGGCGCGGGTCTCCGCATCGGCAAGGGCAGGCAATGTCTGGGCGAGTGCCGCATCGTTGAGATAGCCGAAAACGGTCTGGAGTCGCTTCAGTTGCTTCAGGTAGGCCTTCGCGGCACCGGGCCCCAAGAGTGCGCCAAAGAATTCGAATGCGTAGCGCAGCTCTTTCAGCTTCTTGCGCACCTCGTGCCGTGCCTCGATGTCGAGCGTGTCGATTTTCCTGGCGCGCTTCGTCACCTTCTTCCACGCCTTGTCGAGCGCGGGGGCGGCGAGTGTTTCGGCGGTCTGCCGCCTTGCGCGCTTTGCGGTCGCGACGGTGAACGGCAGCAGGGCAAGGTCGATGCGGAACGCCTGCCACGCCGGTTGCGCCAGTGTTTCGCGCGCCTGCGCCCTGCGATCTGCGGCGAGGTCGGCGATTGCGCACGTCAGTTGCTCCACATTGGGCGCGCCGTGCATGTGCGGGGTGACCGGCGCGATGATGTCGGCAGCGAGCACGTCGGCATCGCGAACCGGCCCGACGATCCGCCCCATTTCCCGAAGTGAAGCCTTGAGATGCTCGGGTTCCGGCAAGTCGACGGATTTGGAGAACACCGCGATGGCAGCGCGCAGTCGGCGCAGGCCGACCCGCAGCTGGTGTGCGTATTCCGGCTTGTCCGAATGCAGGAAACCGGACCAGTTGGCGTGGACCTGTCCGATGGCATCCGCCGCGATTGTCGCGAAAGCCTGCGCCGGGCTCATGTCGGCTTCAAGTGCCGGTTTCGATGCCTTGACCGGCCCGCGTTCGAGGCTCTCCCCGCGCACCAGCGCATAGCCCGTATGGGCCTTGCTGCGGGCGGAGGGTTCAAAGTCGATATCAGCAAGCAGCTGCTTGCAGATGTCGGCCATCGCCGCCGGGCTGCCGGACTTCAACTCGAACTCGGCCTCGCAGATGGGCGCGGTCCCGCCGTCCCATTCCAGCATGCCGGAATCCAGCGCAACCTCGACGCAGGTGTCACCGCTGATGCAGTCCACGATGGTGCGCTGGATGCGGATCCCGAAGGTCGGGCGAAGCTCCGCCTTGCCGATCAGCTCGAAGACCATCGCCCGCACGCTCTCGTCGGGGATCAGGTCCGGGCGAACGTCGGCACCGTGCAGGCGGTGCTCGACTTCCACCGGGTTCGACACGCCGCCAACGACCGCCGTTCCCGCTTTCACGGTCTGCAGCCAGCGCCCGGAACTGCGACGCACACGCAGCGAGACCCCGGCCTTGAAGAGCGCATGATCCGGCGTGTCGTAATAGGTGGATTGCAGGGCGCGTCGCCGTGGCCGGTTGTCCGCAAGACCAAGCGTCTGGGCGGCGCGCGCAATCGCGCGCAGGGCGTCCTCGTCCACCTGCAGCTTGAGTTCAAGTTCGCGGGTTTCGATGTCGTCGGGGGCCAGCAATCGGTTCCTCGCGCGCGTCGGGTCGGCGGCGCACACTAGCCTTCGCCACGTGCCGCAGGCAATCAGCCGAGAAGTGTTGCGACCCGCTGCAGGGCGAGAAGATACCCCTGCGTCCCGCAGCCGACGATGACGCCGTCGGCGCGGCCTGAAATGAACGAGTGGTGCCGGAAGTCCTCGCGCTGGTGAACGTTGGAAATGTGCACCTCCATCACCGGTCCCTCGAACGCGTTGAGCGCATCGAGAATGGCAACGGATGTATGCGTGTAGGCACCCGCATTGATGATGATGGCCTGCGCCTTGCCGCGCGCGGCTTGAATCCACGTTACCAGTTCGCCTTCGGAGTTCGACTGGTCGAACGTGATGGTCAGGCCAAGCTCGGCACCGGCCTCGCGGCAGGAGGTTTCCACGTCAGCAAGTGTCTCGTGGCCGTAGATATCCGGCTCGCGCTGGCCGAGCAGGTTGAGGTTCGGACCGTTGAGTATGGCGACGGTGTGGCTCACGGGGCAGGCGTCCTGTGCTGGCATTCGGTCGAATTGCGCGCACTATATCGCTCAAGCCGTGAACAATGCGCAAATCGCGCAGCCGGGTGTGGGCTAGAGGTAGGCCTCCGCCGTCATCTCGTCCTTCAGCTTCGCGGCACGCTCGCGAATGGCGCGGCGGTCGGCATCGGATTTGCGGTCGAGGTTCTTGTACATCATCGTCATGCGGCGGTTGTTCTGCAGCTTCGACCGGTTGCGCGACAGGAAATCCCAGAACAGCGTCGTGAAGGGGCAGGCGTCCTCGCCGGTCGCTTCCTTCGGCTTGTAGCGGCAGTCCTTGCAGTAGTCGCCCATGCGGTTGATGTAGTTGCCGGACGCGGCGTAGGGCTTGGTCGCCATCACGCCACCATCGCCGAACTGGCTCATGCCCAGCACGTTGGGCAGCGACACCCAGTCGATGGCGTCCGCATACATCGACATGTGCCAGCGATGAACGTCATAGGGCCGCACGCCAACCAGCAGCGAGAACAGGCCCAGTACCATCAGCCGCTGGATGTGGTGGGCGTAGGCGTGGTCGTTCAACTGGCCGACGGCATCCGCCACGCAGGCCATGTCCGTCTCGCCTGTCCACATGAAGGCCGGCATGTCGCGATCGGCGTCGAGGTGGTTCTTGTTGGCGTAGTCGGGCATGCGCGTCCAGTAGATGCCGCGCACGTATTCCCGCCAGCCCATGATCTGCCGCACGAAACCTTCCACCGCGTTGATCGGCGCGTAGCCGTCCTCGTAGGCCGAAACGGCGGCCTCCACGATCTCGTCGGGATCGATCAGGTGCAGGTTCATCACGCAGGACAGCCGCGAGTGGTAGAGATACGGGTGCCCCTTGGCCATCGCGTCCTGGTAGGTGCCGAAATCTGCGAGCCGGTATTCGATGAAATCGCGAAGCGCCTCAAGCGCCTGTTTGCGGGTGACGGGATAGTCGAAGCCCTCCAGCGAACCGGGACTGTCGGTAAACCGGTCCTCGACCATCTCGATGACGGCCTCGGTGATCTCGTCGGCGCGAAATGATCGCGGCGCCTTGATCTCTGGCGGGCCCTTCTTGCCGAAGCTTTCGCGGTTGTCCTCGTCGAAGTTCCAGTCGCCGCCGACGGGGTTGTCGCCATCCATCAAGATGCCGTGCGCCTGCCGCTGACTGCGGTAGAAGCGCTCCAGTACGAGGCTCTTCCGGTCGCTCGCCCACTCGCGAAACGTCTCCAGCGAGCACATGAAGTGGTCGTCCTCAACGATCCTCAACTCAAGGTCTGCGTCCTTGGCGGCCTTGCGCAGGATTTCTTCCACCCGGTGCTCGCCGGGCTGCGTCGCGACCAGTTCCTCCGGGTGCAGCTTGTTGATCCAGCGCGGGATCTCCTCGCCGAACGAGCCGCGATCGTTGTCGTCATCAAGGTCGGCGTAGTGGACGGTGAATCCCTTGTCGCGCAGGTGGTCGCGGAAGTGCCGCATGGCGGAGAAGAACAGCACCAGCCTGATCTTGTGCTGCGGCACGTAGGTCGCTTCCTGCTCCACCTCCATCATCAGCACCGCATCCTTGTCGGCGTCGAAATCCTTGAACGCCTGAAGGCGGTCGGAGAGTTGATCGCCGAAGACGATGTGCAGGTTGCGGACGGACTTGGACATGGAAGATGCGTTCCGGGAGGCTGGTCAAAAGGGAATGGTGCTGCCGTCATAAGCGAGGAAGCTGCCGGATTGTTCCGGCCCGGCCTTGTCGATCACGCCGAGCAGGTTGGCGGCGGCTTCCTCAGCCGAGTGCGTGAAGCGCCCGCCCGCGTGTGGCCGCGTCAACGCGCTTTCGATGGTGCCGGGATGCAGCGCGAGGCAGACGGACTGCGGGAGCTTGCGCCCGATCTCGATGGCCGCACAGCGCACGATCTGGTTCAGGGCTGCCTTGGCGGCGCGGTACCCGTACCAGCCGCCCAGCCCGTTATCGCCGATGGAGCCGACACGCGCGCTCAACGTGGCGAAGGCGCACTTGCCCTCGCGCGCCAGCAGCGGTGAGAGATGCTTGAACAGCAGCGCCGGGCCCGTGGCGTTGACGGCGAAGTTCTCGGCGAATGCTCCAGGTGTGATGTCCTTCAGCGCTTTCTCCGGCCGATCGAAAGACGTGTCGAGAATCCCGGTGCAATCCACAATGAGCGAGAACGGGTCGCTGTCCGAGAGCGTCTTCGCGGCGGCCTCGATCGAGGTTTCGTCGGTGAGGTCGAAGCCGGGATGCGTCTTGCGTGACAGCGCGTCCACGCGCGCGCAGGCGCTGTCCGTCTCAAGCGCGGCGTGAATGGCGCCGCCGATGCCGCCGCTCGCGCCGATCACCAGCGCGCGGAAATTGTCGGGGAAGGATTTCAACATGGTTCTGCCGTGCGGGTGTGAGGTGGTTGTACGGCGCGCTCGCGTGACCGGATTGCAAGGGCGGCCGTCGCGTGACAACTGCGCCGGTTGCCGCTAGGCAATGCAGAACAAGTCACACGCTCACAACTCCGGTTCCCCGCGATGAAACTCGTTGCCTATGTCGAGGAAGGACACGAACTCGACATCCGCCCCGCACGCCCCAAGCGTGCCTGGCTCGACAAGTATGCTGACGGCCATGCCTATGGCTGCCTGCCGATGGTGATTGCCAACCAGTGCGGTTGGGAAATCTGCGCGCCGACGAGCTTCACGGTAATCTGGAACGGCGGCGACAATCGCCGCTGTCTGGCCGTGCTGCCGGACGAGCCGGGACACGAGCGGCTGCTCAGCCATTTTGGTGCGGGCATCTTCTCCTATTCGTTCCCCGCAATCTTCCGGGTCGAGGAGGGCTATGACCTTGTGATCCAGGGCCCTCCCAACAATCCTGTGCACGGTGCAACGCCGCTTTCCGGCATTGTCGAGGCCGACTGGGCCCTGACGGCAGCGGCCATCCACTGGCAGATCACCGAGCCGAACACCGCGATCCGCTTCCGCAAGGGTGATGCGCTGGCCCAGATATTCCCCATCAAACGCGGTGACGTGGAGAAGTTCGATCCGGAAATGCGATCCATCTCCGATGACCCCGAGGTCGCCGCCTACATGGCGCAGTGGTACGCCACGCGCCGGAAATTCAACGAGGGACTGCGCGATCCGAGTTCTCCGGAAAGCCAGAAGAAGTGGCCGGGGCACTATCGGCGCGGCGATGACATTTATGCCCAGAGCGCGGCCCCGGCAGACCATCGCAAGAAACTGCGCATCAAGCCGTTTGCGGACCTGCGCAACAGTGAGGATTCCGAGTAACAGTATGGAATTGCCTACCGGGGCGGCATTGACACCACTGCGGTGCACCAATAGTCAAAATGACAGGCAGAATTGTTGCCGATGGGGGAGCATCATGAAGAAGACTTACACCAAGCCGGCGCTGGTCAAGCACGCATCGCTGGGCCGCATCACGGCCGCAGTAACTGTCGAGAGCTACGTTTAGTTGGTGGCGCTTTTACCTCACTGGCAGAGAATTACCGTTGAGGCACTTAAGCTGAGTTGACCGCAATGTCGGCTGCGTCTAGCGGTGGTAGTCAGCTGGCCGCGCGATTCACGCGCCAGGCCAAGCAGACAGGGATGAACAGCATGAAAACCTACACCAAGCCGACCGTCACCCGCGTTGCGGCGCTCGATCGCATCACATCTGGAACGACCAAGGTCTTGATGTCCTAGGTTGCAGTCTCGGCTGGAAGAATGCGAACGGAGGTTATCTTGAAGAAGAGCTATATCAAGCCCGTGCTTTCCAAGCAGGGCACGCTGCATCAGATCACGTCAACGACCACCAAGGTGGTGATGTAGCGGCGGTTCGGCCGCATTTTGTGTGAACTCCGCGTCAAAGCGCGCGGCATTCGCAAAGATTGGATTGACCGTCATCAATGCGACGGCTAATCAAAGTTCCGCAGCGTCGAAAAGCGCATGATTGCCATGCGTGACTCGGGTTGTCGTCATCGGGGAATGTCATGAAAAAGACCTACACCAAGCCGAGCCTGACGAAGCAGGCATCGCTTGCGCGCGTGACCAGCGGCGTCACGAAAGTTGCCTGGATTCCGTAACCGGATGCATAGACTTGGGTCCTGGACCCGGGTCCTGATGGCCGATCAGGTTGCGACTTAAGGTTCACCATGAAAAAGACCTACACGAAGCCTTGCTTGACCAAGCAAGCGACGCTCGCCCGTGTAACCGCTCTCACCACCAAGGTGCTGATGCCGGGCTAGTCGTTTTGCGACGAGCTTCTTTCCATCCGTCTCAGCTTGGCAATCATCCGATAGCGATTTGCGATGCGCGTCCACTTGCGCCGCAGTGGCCAGAGACGGTTGATTCGGACGCGCGCATCGCTCGAATCCATTTCGAGTGAAAATGGCGAGACCTTTGGCGGCACGCCCGTTGCGTCGCCAATGCGCACCACCCCGGCGCCCGCGCGCGCGTCATTGATACCTTCCACTTCCAGAGTTCCGTAGTGCGAGAGCATGGCGCAGCGAAGCTGCAGCTGCGCGAAACTCATGCGCGGCGACAGGGTCAGGTCTGCGATTGTGGAGCGTGCGTGGGTGACCAGCGCGGGGTCCTGGGGAACGGCCTCGATATCTCCCGATAGAAACGCCTGCAAGGGTCCTCGGGCCAGTGAGCGGGCAGCCCGGCAGCATGCCGCGATCATCCCCTCGTAGTCGTCATCCACGCCGAGGCCAAGTGGTGCCTGGGCGATGATGTCTCCGGCATCGAGTTCCGGCACCATCAGATGCAGCGTCATCGCGCCATCGGTCAGAAGTGTGTCGTCGGCCACCATGGAGCCAACCGGCGTTGGTCCCCGATATCGCGGCAGCGGTGCGGGATGCAGGTTGAACGCCCGGCGCGGGTACAGGTCCAGCATCCCGGCGGGAACAACATGCGGGAAGTAGCAGGAGATCAGCACATCGGCGTTCAGCGCCCGAGCGTGCGCCAGCGCCTCTGGCCAGGCCGAGAGTCGCGGCACTTCGCGCACGTCAAAGCCGTGGCTCTTGGCAAGCGCGGCGACGGAATGGCGGGGCGCAAACCTTCCCAGGCGGCGGTCGCTGCCGCCACTTCCTCCGAGTGGCCTCGTCGGCCGCCAGAACACTGCGACCTCGTTGCCGGCATCGATCCACCCCGCAATCGCGGACGCGGCGATAGGGCCAACCATGCCGACGAAAAGTGCCTTCATTGCGCTTCGTTCGCGGGTTGCTTGTCGAGGATCAGGCGATAGGCCTGCCGCCGCCACGAGGCGCGGCCACGGCGCGGACCCTGTGCTTCCAGCACCGTGCCGGCGGTGACCAGCAGTCGGGCGGGCAGGTCGCCGCGCACCGGCGGCACCGCGTCCCCCAACTGCTTCAGCAGTTCATCGGCAAAGATCGCGTGTGCCAGAGCAAGGCCAGTGCGCACCGGCGTGTTCGCCCCGCAACGCCCGGTCAGGTCCACGAGTGCGTCCGCGTCCACCCCGGCGCGCGCGACCATCAGCATGTCGGTCACGTAGCGCATCCGGTCGAACAGGTGCGAGGCCGCGCCGTGCAGCGCCGCCATGACCAGTCGTGAGGCATTTGTGACGCCGACCGGACCACCCGCATAGTCGGCATAGGTCATCGACATGGACTTGCGCAGCTTCGGCGCGTGGACGAGGTCGGTGTGCACTTCCACCAGGTCCACCGTGCCGTGCATGCCCTTGCGCCAGAACTGCCGCTCCGTGTAGGCGACACGCTTCTCGGTCGGGTTCACCGGCTTGAAACCCATGGCGGTCACGGCATCGCCAACCGCGAGCGCGCTCTCTGCATCGGCGAGAATGTCCACATCGGAGAAGGCGCGGTGCTGCAATCCGCCATAGGCCACGTTCGCAAGGTCCGGTCCCTTGACGATCACAGCGTCAAAACCGTTCTCCGCGATCATGCCGTCGACCTGCTTCGCCAAAGCCTCCAGCGACATGTTGCGCACGATCTGCGCCATGTAGGCGTTCTGAAGGGCATCCACCATCCGCGTGATGGCCTCGGCTGCGCCGTCGCCGCTGACGAGGTGTTCGGGCCGCTCGCGCGCCACCCGCTTCACGTGCGGGGCAAGCGCCATGATGACGCCGTGCTCGGCGGCCTGTGCCGCGAGTTCGTCGATATGGGCTGCGCGTACCGGAAGAGAGAATGGCGCAGGCGCAACTGTCTCGTTCACCGTCTCGGGGGCGGCGTAGCGGGCAATCCAGCGCGGGACGAGCCGTCCGTTCATTGGGCGGCCACCGCGCGTTCGGAAAGTGCCCGTTCAAGCGTCTCGGCCAGTGTCGTCAGGTCAGTGCCGACGCGCAGCTCAAATGTCGGCGTATCGCGCACCATCTGGGAGTAGAGCATAAACTGCGACTGGTTCCACGGTTTCACGCCGGTCGGGCTGTTGGAGACATTGTCCCGTACGATGCGGATCAGCGCATCCGAGCGCGAGATCGCCTCGAGGCTGTGACCCGCGCCGGTGCGCTGTCCGAGAAGGACGATGGCCGCGAGCGGCCGCGGCGGGCGTTTCACCACCTCGAACTTGTCGGTGAAGTTGTCGGTGTGGACCGCCTGTTCCCCCTCGTGGTTCCAGGTTTCCGGCAGATCGCCGATCCACGGCAGAAGGGCAGCGGTGTCGCGGTGGATCTTCATTTCGTTCGGCACGCCCCACGCGCGCCAGCCGCTCTCGAGCGGCATCACGACGCTGGCATCGTCCGCGTAGAAGGCAAAGCCCGACTGCACGAGGACCAGCGTCGTGGTCGTCTTGCCGAAGCCGGAGGGCGCGCAGATGAGAATATTGGACCGGCCATCCGGCAGGCCGAGGCAGGCACCGTGCACGAGCCGCTGCCCCTGCGTGGCAAGTGTTGCCTCGATCACCGCGGAAAGCGGCGTAAACCGAAAACGCTCGAATGCGCCGGGGCGCACCTGCATGTCCGCGGTGCGCGCCTCGAAGTCGATCTCAACGTGGCCGAGACCGACGACATCCAGCAGCCATGTGCGCTCGTCTTCGTGGATATGCGCGGCACCGCCTTCCATCAGGTCGCCGGACCACGTACGCGGTACCTCGCGCGACGGAGCGGGATGGTCGGTGACCTCGATGCTCAGCGTGAAGGCGTCTCGCCCGTCATCCTCGCAGACGAACCAACGGTAGCCTTGCGCGAGATTGGCGATCCAGCCGGCATCGGTTGAGAACGCACGCAGGCACGCACCGTGCATGTCGATGAAGATCGATTGCGTGTCAGCCAAGATCGGCAACTCCCGGTGCGCTGTTGTCTGACGGTATCTGGCGCGTTCCGTCATAGGTGAAGAGCGGCATCATGGTTGGGGAAGGCGGGTTGAGCAGGATGTCGCCGTCCACGCTCACCCAGCAATGTGCCGAAGTCTTGTCGGTCTTGAGCGAGGCCGGCTCCACCGCGAAATGCAGGATCGGGCGGTGTCCGGCAAGCGACAGGTAGTGAAACGCCAGAAGGCCTTCGCGCAGGCAGCGCCGTCCGCGCATGCGCCATGGACGCGCGGTTGTGTGCTGGACCGCGTCCGTTATCTCGCGCGCACCAAGACCGGTATAAGCGCGCGCCTCTTTCGGTGGGGTCGCCATCCGCAGCAGCGTGCCGATTTCCGCGCGCGAGAACGAAGGCAGCAGCCGGGCCGCCAGCCACAGGTTGGCCTGAAATGGAATGGCTGTCGGGGGGAAGGGTGTCATCCGCCGCGAACGAGCAGGTCCTCGTCTTCGAGCTGCGAGATCAGGTCGGACAGGTCGGCGATCACGCTGTCTGTGTCGACGTCGTATTCTTCCGAGATCGCACCGGCAGCGTCGGCGACCGTGCGCTTGCCGTCGAGCCGCGACAGGAAGAGGTAGGCCGTTTCGTTGACGGTGTAGAGTTCGCCGGTTTCCAGCTTCAGCAGGACGCCGCCTTCGGATTCGCCCAACCCCTGGAGAGACGCCTGGTCGGTCAGGCTGTAGACGGTGCTGGAGAGGTCGTTGTTGTCGGCCATGGATACTCGCTACGTCGCTACGTTACGCAAATTCGGCGGCCACACTATGTGCAGTCGCTGCGCCGTTCAACGACGCATTTCCGCTGCGGCGACTACCAAGCTGCCGTCGCCTGCATGGCGATCGGGCCGCCGCTGCGTGCCGTCCACAGGTCGAGATCGTCGCCACTGTCCCGGGCGTGCAGAACCATGTCGTCCGTGTCGTAGAGCGGCGACAGGCTGCGGAAGCTGAACCTGCGAGCAGCGGCACCTCGCGTGTCGGTTGCCAACAGCGCCAGCAGGGTTGCCTGCAAGGGGCCGTGGACCACCAGCCCCGGATAGCCTTCGACCCGTCGCGCATAGTCCACGTCATAGTGGAAGCGGTGGCCGTTGAAGGTCAGTGCCGAATAGCGGAACAGCAGCACGGGGGATGGCTCCACCGCGCGTGTCGTTTCACCTTGCGGGGCCGCATCCGGCTCGCGCGCAGCAGCGCCACCTTCACCACTGGCGGCTTCACGGTAGACGATGTCCTGCCGCTCGGTGATGGCTGGCGCGCTGTCGACCGTGTAGCTGTGGGCAACCGTCACGAAACACAGCGTGCCGCTGCGCCCGTGCTTGATCTGCACGTCCTCGACACGGGAGACGCGCCGAACCTTGTCGCCGATGCAAAGGGTGCGGTGCTGCGTGACCTCGCCGCCCGCCCACATGCGCCGTGGCAGCGGCACCGGTGGCAGGAACCCGCCACGCGCAGGGTGCCCATCCTCGCCGAGGCCCGCGGTGGGGGCAGCCGGCAGGCACAGGCACCATTGCAGCATGGGCGGGGCGTCGGTCCCCTCGCTCGGGCGGTCGAATGTCGCGTTGAACCGCTCGACGAGTGCGGGCGTCACCATGTCCTCTGCCTGCTGCTCGCGGCCGATCCAGCGGCGCAGGTGATCGATGTCGATGTCGCTCTTGGCCGGATTTGTTTCCACGCTTCCCTCCAGGCTCGTCCCGTGTTCACTTACCTGCCCGCGGCGCGCCTTGGCAAATGACGCTGCGACAAGAAGACCATCAAGACCGGGAGTTACCGCGATGAACCTTCACGCCCTGCTGATGAAGCGCGCCGAAAACGACAACCCCATTCGCGTCGGGCTGATCGGCGCCGGCAAGTTCGGCACCATGTTCCTGTCGCAGGTGCGCCGGCTGCCGGGAATTCACCTCGTCGGCATCGCTGACCTATCGCCGGAAAGTGCCCGCTCCAACCTGAGTTTCGTCGGATGGAGCGACGAGCAGTTCGCGGCCGCCAGCCTCGACGATGCGGCGAAGAATGGCGCAACCCACGTCGGCGACGACTGGCGCGCGCTCGTTGCGCATCCGGCGGTGGAGATCATCATCGAGTGCACCGGGTCGCCCACGGCGGCCATCGAGCACGCGCTGGAAGCCTTCCGCAACAACAAGCACGTCATCAACGTCACGGTGGAGGCGGACGCCTTCTGCGGCTACGCGCTGGCGAAGAAGGCCGAAGAGGCCGGCGTCATCTATTCCATGGCCTATGGCGACCAGCCGGCGCTGACGTGCGACCTCGTGGACTGGGCGCGTACCTGCGGCTTCAACGTCACCGCGGCTGGTCGCGGCCACAAGTGGCTGCCGGAGTTCCGCAAGTCGACGCCCGAAACGGTCTGGAACCACTGGGGCATCACCGCCGACATGGCCAAGCGCGGTCGCCTCAACCCGAAGATGTTCAATTCTTTCCTGGATGGCTCCAAGCCGGCCATCGAATGCGCGGCCATGGCCAATGCCTGCGACCTGCAGGTGCCATCAGGCGGCCTGCAATACCCGCCCGGCGGGGCGGAGGACCTTGCCAACGTCATGCGGCCAAAGTCGGAAGGTGGTGCGCTGGAGCATCGCGGCATGGTCGAGGTCGCCTCCAGCCTGACCCGTGAGGGCAAGCCGGTGCCCTATGACGTGCGCCAGGGCGTCTTTGTCGTCTTCGAGGGCGATACCGACTACCTGCGCAACTGCTTCCAGGAATACACCGTGCGCACCGATGATTCAGGCCGCTATTCCTCGCTCTACAAGCGCTGGCACCTGATCGGGCTGGAGCTGCCGGTCTCGGTCGCCGCCGTCGGCCTGCGCGGCGAGCCGACCGGCGTGGCGCGCACCTTCAACGGTGACGTGGCGGCGATTGCCAAGCGCGATCTTGCCGAAGGCGAAGTGCTGGACGGGGAGGGGGGTTACACCGTCACCGGCGGCCTGCGGCCTGCCAAGGCATCGCTGGAAGCAGGATACCTGCCGCTTGGCCTTGCCCACGACGTGAAGCTGAAGCGCGCGATACCCGACGGCCAGCCGATCCGGTTCGCCGATGTCGAGATCGACGAGACGACGACCGCCTACAAGCTCAGGAAATGGATGGAAGGCGTCGTCTGACGCATGCCATCGAAGTCGCTCATTCCGCTGCGTCGAGGTCTTCCACGTCCGGTGACAGGTCCTGCTCGGCCTCGTCGATGGGCTGGCGGGTGAAGCCCTTCACCCCTTCGCTGGTGACGTGGAAATCGCGCCGGATCTGGATCGGGCTGGTCACGTAGGCGGTGATGAGTTCGCTCAGCGAGCGCAGCGCGTGGGAATGGATGCGCTCGTAGCCGTGGGAGGCATCCACGCCGAAGGTGATGAGCGCCGTGCGCACGTCCGCGCCGGCTTCCAGCGCGCTGGCGGAATCCGAACGGTAATACTTGAAGACATCCTTCTGGAACCGGATGTCGTTTTCCTTGCAGAGGTCCACCAGCTTTTTCGTCAGGTGGTAGTCGAATGGGCCGGTCTGGTCAGCCATGGCGACCGTGACGCCGAACTCGTCGGAGTTCTGGCCCGGCGCGCTGGTGCCGTTGTCCACCGCGACCATCGAGGCGACGTCCGGCGTCAGGATCGAGGCCGCGCCGATGCCGACTTCCTCCGCGATCGTGAACAGGAAATGGATGTCGGACGGGGTCTTCACCTTGTCGTCCTGCATTGCCTTCAGCGCCGCCAGCATGACCGCGACACCGGCCTTGTTGTCGAGGTGGCGGGAGATGATGAAGCCGTTGTCGATCATCTCGGTCTGCGGATCGATGGAGACGATGTCGCCGATCTCGATGCCGAGCCGCTCGATGTCTGCCTTGTCGCGCGATAGGGCGTCGATGCGCACCTCGACATTCTCCCAGCTCACCGGAAGGGTGTCGATCTCTTCGTTGAACGTGTGGCCCGACGCCTTTAGCGGCAGGATGGTGCCGCGATAGGCACCGTTCTCGGTGAAGATCGTGACGCGGGCGCTTTCGGCAAAGCGCGACGACCACGTGCCGATTGGAACGACGGACAGGCGGCCATTGTCCTTCAGGCACTTTACCTGCGCGCCAAGCGTGTCGAGATGCGAGACGATGGCACGTGCGCCCTTGCGCCGCGAACCCTGGCGCACGGCGCGGATGGCGCCGCGCCGGGTCAGTTCCGGCTCCAGGCCGAGGCGCTGCAATTCCTTGGTGACGAAACGGACGATCGTGTCGGTGTAGCCGGTTGGGCTGGGGATTTTCAGCAGCCGCTCAAGAATATCGATCAGGTAGTCATGGTCGATGGAGAGGCGTGTCATGCAGTCGTCCTTGGTGTCTTGTCCTTGATTGCGTGTCGAACGCTTGCCGGCATTGATAGCGGGAAAAGCAGGTCGATGAAACGCTCGGCTGTGGGTTGTGGTTCATGGTTGGCGAGGCCGGGGCGCTCGTTGGCCTCGATGAAGGCGTAGTCCGGCAAGTGCGGCGACTTCACCATCAGGTCGATGCCGGTCACGGGAATGTCGATGGCGCGCGCGGCCTTCACAGCCGCATCGATCAGCACCGGGTGAACCTCCGCTGTCACGTCGTGGATGGTGCCGCCGGTGTGCAGGTTCGCGGTCTTGCGCACGAGAAGCTCTTCCGCGTCCGGCAACACGTCGTCGAGGCTGTATCCGTTCAGCGCGGCGGTGCGCTCGGTCTCCCCGTCGATGGGGATCGAGGATTCGCCATCCGTTGCGGCCGCCCGCCGGCGGCTCAGCGACGTGATGAGCTCGCGGATCGTTCGCTTGCCGTCGCCCATGATGCCCGGGGGCTTGCGGATGGCGCAGGCAACGACGCGGTAGTTGATGACGATCAGCCGTAGGTCGAGACCCTCGACCATCTGCTCCACCAGCACTTCGTTGGAAACCTCGCGCGCCTGTTTCACGGCGTTGCGTACTTCCTCCAGCGTCGTCAGGCCGACGGAGATGCCGCGCCCCTGTTCCCCGCGCGAAGGCTTCACGACGACCGCGCCGTGCTCCTCGATGAAGGCGGAAATCTCGCTGTCGTCGCGCTCGGCGGCAATCTGCTCGGGCACCACCACGCCTGCCTGCGACACCGTGCGCCGCGTGACTGACTTGTCGTCGCAGATCGACATGGCGACGGCTGTCGTCAGTTCCGACAGGCTCTCGCGGCAGCGGATGGTCGAACCGCCATGTGTCAGCCGCAGGAAGCCTGCTTCGGCGTCCAGCACCTCGACATGAATACCCCGGCGGCGCGCTTCCTTGGCAATGATGCGTGCATACGGGTTCAGGCCCGTATCTGATTCCGGCCCGGTAAACAGCTTCTCGTTGATCGGGTTCTTGCGCTTGACGGAGAAGAACGGCACGCGCTTGAAGCCGAGTTTCTCGTAGAGGCTGATCGCGCTGGAATTGTCGTGCAGGACCGACAGGTCAAGGAAGGACGAACCGCGCGTTGCCTGGAATTCCGCCAACCGGCGCACCAGTGCCTCGCCGATGCCAGGATGGCGCGCCTGCGGGTCGACGGCCAGGCACCACAGCGATGAGCCGCGTTCGGGATCGTTGAACGCGTGGTGGTGGTCCACACCGGTCACGGTGCCGAGGATCGCGCCGGTCTGTTCGTCTTCGGCAACGAAATAGGTCAGCGCGCGCGCATCGCGCTTGGCCCAGAAGAAGTCCGGCGGGATTTCGACCATCGCGCGCGAGGCATAGAGGTAGTTGATGGCCAGCGCGTCTTCCTGCGAGGTCAGCCGGCGGATGAAGAAGCCCTTCGGGCGGCGTTTGGTGGCGCGGTAGTCGGACAGGTCCAGCCGGTAGGTGTGGGACGGGTCTAGGAAGATTTCCTGCGGCGCTTCCGCCAGCACCACGTGCGGATCGCGCACATAGACGGCGATGTCGCGCCGGTCCGCCTTCTCGTCGCGCAGCGCACCGGCAATCCCGGCATTGGTCTCGTAGGTCTGCGAGAAAACCAGACGGCCCCAGCCGCAGTCGAGCGAGTAGTTCTCGCGCATGGCGGGCTGCTGGTCGCCGCCGCTCGCGGGCTTCTTGATCGGCGGCTTGAGGCCCTGTTCACGCATCCGCTTGAGGCGGTGCCCGTGGTCGCGGTGCCGCGCTTCGCGGGCAGGCTTGCCCTCTGCCTTGGGGTCTTTCGCCGACGGATCTTTGGGATCGGACATGGCGAACCTCAAATGTCGTGGGTCTGAAGCCACATTTCCATGAGCGCGGCCTGCCAGAGTTCCGAACCGCGCAGCGGCGTGATGTGCTCGGTCGGGGCGGCAAAGAGCTGGTCGAGCCATTCAGGGCGGAACAGGCCGCGCTCGCGAGCCTTCTGGGTCGTCAGCACGTCACGCACCGTATCAAGAAACTCGCCCTGGATGTATTTGAGCTGGGGAACGGGGAAGTAGCCCTTCGTGCGGTCGATCACCTCGTGCGGGATGACGTGGCGCGCGGCATCCTTCAGCACGCCCTTGCCATCGCTGTGCAGCTTCACCTCCGGCGGGATCGTCGCCGCCAATTCCACCAGCTCGTGGTCGAGGAACGGCACGCGGGCCTCAAGGCCCCAGGCCATGGTCATGTTGTCGACGCGCTTGACCGGGTCATCCACCAGCATGACCTCTGAATCCAGCCGCAGCGCCCGGTCCACCGGGGTCGCCGCA
The DNA here is from genome assembly GCF_046159835.1 of Tepidamorphus sp. 3E244. Lineage (NCBI taxonomy): Bacteria > Pseudomonadati > Pseudomonadota > Alphaproteobacteria > Hyphomicrobiales > Tepidamorphaceae > Tepidamorphus > Tepidamorphus sp. 3E244. The sequence continues at coordinate 967,945 of NZ_JBJXCY010000001.1, forward strand.
TTGGGCCGCATCAGGTGCTCGCGCACCAGTTCGAGGCTCGCATCCTCGTTCGCCATCCACTGCGGGGAGAGCTGCTGCGCCAGCTTCTCGTGGGTGCGATCGAAGAAGACGCGCGAATAGTCCGACACCACGTCGTCGGAAGAGAGCAGCGGCGGGTACCAGTGATAGCCGCCGAACACCTCGTCGGCGCCCTGGCCGGACTGCACCACCTTGATGTGCTTCGACACTTCGCGAGACAGCAGGAAGAAGCCGATATTGTCGTAGGACACCATCGGCTCCGACTGAGCGCGGATCGCATCCGGCAGGTGGGTCATGATTTCCTCGGCCGGCACGAAGATTTTCGTGTGGTCGGTCTCGAAGCGCTTGGCGATCAGGTCGGAATAGACGAACTCGTCGCCCTTCTCGCCGTGCGCTTCCTCAAAGCCGATGGAGAAGGTCTTCAGGTCGTGCTGGCCTTCCTCGGCGAGCAGCCCGACGATGAGGCTGGAATCGACCCCGCCCGAAAGCAACACGCCGACCGGAACGTCGGCCACCATGCGGCGGCGCACGGCGACCCGCAGGGATTCCAGCACCCGCTCGGCCCAGTCCTCGTTGGAGAGGTTGGCATCTTCCGCGCGCCGTTCGTAGGGCGGCTGCCAGTACTTGCGCTCGCGCGTCGAACCGTCCGCCTCGTAGCGGCGGATCGTTGCGGGCGGCAGCTTGCGCACGCCTTCAAGGATCGTGCGCGGTGGCGGAACGACGGCGTGGAAGCTCATGTAGTTGTGCAGTGCCGCGCGGTCGATGTTCGTGTTCACGTCACCGGCCGCCAGGATCGAGGGCAGGGTGGACGCAAACCGCAGACGCTGGCCCTGTTCGGAAAGGTAGAGCGGCTTGATGCCGAACCGGTCGCGCGCCATCGTCACCGCGCCGCTGTCGCGCTCGTGGATCGCGAAGGCGAACATGCCGTGGAAGTGGGAGACGCAGTCCTCGCCCCATTTGTGGAACGCCTTGAGGATCACCTCCGTGTCGCCCGTCGAGAAGAACCGGTAGCCGTAGCCTTCCAGTTCGGCGCGCAGCTCCGGGTGATTGTAGATGCAGCCGTTGAACACGATGGTCAGACCGAGGTCGGCATCAACCATCGGCTGCGCGGCATTCTCGCTCAGGTCGATGATCTTCAGACGGCGATGCCCGAAGGCGACCCGCCCACGCGCAACGACGCCGTTGCCGTCCGGCCCGCGCGGGGCAAGGCACTCGGTCATGGCCGCGACGGCGCCGACATCGGCCTGGCTGCCGTCGAAACGGATTTCACCCGCGATTCCACACATGAATTTTCAAAAATCCCTGGATTTGCAATGTCAGACACGTGCCCCAGCGGCACATGAAAAAGAAAAGGCGCGAATTCGCGCCTGCCACCTCGTCAACCTATGGCAGTGGTCGCCTGAATTCAAACGCACGCGGGCGCGGATCGATCCCTGAAACGCGCAACGAACCTACGCGAATGTTCATTCAACAAATGTGTTGACTGATAGATTCGGACGCTTTAATTCAACACATATGTTGAATGAAGGAAGCCCGATGAATCAGATTTTTCATGCTCTGAGCGATGGCACCCGCCGCGCGATGCTGCGCGAACTTGCCGAGGGCGAGCGCACGGTCGGTGAGCTGGCAGCGCCGCACCCCATGTCGCTGGCTGCCGCCTCCCGGCACATCAAGGTGCTGGAAGGGGCGGGCCTCATCCGCCGCGAGGTTCGCTGGCGCACCCATGTCTGCCACCTGGAGGCAAAGCCGCTGGCCGCCGCCCATCAGGAAATCGGTTTCTACGAACGCTTCTGGACGAGCCGGCTGGACAAGCTGGAGCAACTGCTGCGCGAGGACGACGCTCGCGAGGCAGCAAAGGACGAGAGTGCGGGGCAAGGCCCCGAGAAACAGGAAGGAGAATAGACATGAACGCCGTACAGGAATTCGACGCCTATGCCCGCCTCGAAGACGACAGCACGCTGGTCATTCAGCGTTGGCTGCCGGGACCGGCGGAGCGGATCTGGAACTATCTCACCGACAGCGATCTGCGTGCCAAGTGGCTCGCCGCCGGCGACATGGACATGGCAGGCGGATCGGAGTTCGAATTCGTCTGGCGCAACGACGACCTCAGCGATGAAGACGACAAGCGCCCGGAAGGGTTCGGCGCCGATCACCGCATGACCAGCCGCGTCATATCAGCGGAGCCGCCGCGCCGTCTCGTCATCGGCTGGGGCAAGGGTGACGTCACCTTCGAGCTGGAACCTCGCGGGGAGCGCGTCCTTCTGACTCTGACCCACCGCGGCCTGAGCGCGGACATGTCGCGCACCATGATCGGGGCAGGGTGGCATACCCATCTCGACATACTCGTCGACATTGCCGATGGCGCGCGACATCCCTCGTTCTGGTCGGAATGGAAGAAGCGGCGCACAGAATACGAGACCCGTTTCGCAGGCTAGCCACTACGATATCCGCCTTCGCCGCTCGCGCGGCGGGGGCGGCTCATGTATGTCAGCATCCGTGCAAAACGTACGAACAGGCTGACCGTCGTGCCGCCATCCCACAGAATCGTTCTGAACCTTCACGATGCAGGACTGGCCATCGATACGAACAGCGACGCATGGGCGGACTGGCTGCGATGGGCTTATCAGCACTTCCTCGTCGAGAAGGCGTTGCGAGACACATTCCACCTGCGGATCGTGGAGGACGGGAACCTCGCCCCGCCGCCTGACCTGCCTCTCACCTGGGAAGGCGTGTTGCAGGAGGGGTGGCCCGCGCGCATCTTCGAAACGGAAACGACCTGGACGGTTGAGATCGCGGGCCGCGGTTTCGCGCACATCGATCGTGCGGCCAGACGAGCTGAAATACACGCCCGGCCCGGCGAACGCGACACGTTCGTCTTTACCCCGCTGACCGTCATCCTCGATGTCTGCCTGAGCGGGAGCGGTCAGCAGATGATCCACGCGGCCTGCCTCAAGCAGCAGGATGCCGACGCCGCGTTCCTTGTGTGCGCACCGTCGGGAACCGGCAAGACGACAAGTGCACTGGCGCTGGCGCGCGAGGGTTTCCCGCTGATGTCGGATGATGCGGCGATCCTTGCACCTGACGCCGCAGCCCCGCGGGTCTGGGCCATCCCCCACGAGTTCAAGGTCCACCGCAAGACGCTCGCCATGTTGCCCTGGCTCGGCCCGTTGCCAGGCGACTGGAACGCGGACGATGAGCAGGCCGTGCGTGTCGATCACCTTGAGGGCAGGGCACCGGTCGCGCGCTGCCGGCCTGTTCCCCTTCGCGCGATCTTCTTCCTCGTGCGCGGCGACAATGCGCAGGCGCGCACCGCACCGATGAACCGGCAGGACGCACTCATCGAGATCGCTCGCGACAACGTCGCCATTTCGCCCTCGGGCGTCCCGCCCTGGCAGGCAAGCCAGTTCGAGATTTTCGGCCGAATCGTGCGCGATGTGCCGGTTTTTCGTCTCGAAATTGGCTCCGATCTCACGTCGCTGGGTGTTGCAGTCGCGCAAACACTTGCGGAAAAGCGAACCTGACCCCATTCGGGTCATGGACACTTACCGTTGCGTCCAATAGGTTCCCGGCCAATCGCAGATGCCGCATCGAGGCAACGTGGAATCAGTCAACAGGCGGACTTGAGCATGAAGAACGCGAATGTCACCGCAACGATGGCCCGTCGGAAGGCCTATGTGAAGCCTTCCGCTTCCCTGAACTCCAAGCTGACCAAGACCGTCGCGATCAAGACCACCGTCGTCGTTCACGCAACGGGTGGTGGCGGCTAAGGCCAGTCGCGAGGAAACACGTCTGGAAACAATTGGGGTAAGACATGGCCAAGTCGAACGTGACCGAGAAGCGGGCAGCGCCGAAGACCTATGTGAAGCCTTCCGCCTCCCTGAACTCCAGGCTGACCAAGACCGTCGCGATCAAGACGACCGTCGTCGTTCACGCCTTGGGATAGGTCCTCGAAGAGGGGTTGGCACGGCCAACGCCACTGCATCGATAACCGACAATGTCCGATAGCGACCGCAAGCTGACGTGGATGCGCAGCCTCGACTATGACGTCGAGATCCGCCCCGCGCCGATGCAGCGCGACTGGATGGACGAGACATCCGAACGCCTGGCCTATGTCTGCCCGGCGCTGAACATCGCCAACACCCATTGCTGGGAAATGCTCAACCCTGTCGAGTTCCGCGCAATGTGGAACGGTGAACCGGGTACCGACGGGCTGACCTTCTTTCATGATGAGGCTGATGGGCCGCTCCCCGTCTTCAGCGGGTTCGGCCACGGGGTGCTGACATTCCGGCTGGGTGGGTTCTTCGGCACGCCGAAAGGTTTCGACCTGTCGCTCAACGGCCCGGTCAACCGCCCGAAGGACGCGATCCAGCCCCTGTCGGCCATCGTCGAGACCGACTGGTCGCACTTCACCTTCACCTATAGCTGGAAATTCACGCGCGCGGGAACAGTGGTGCATTTCGAAAAGGGCGAGCCGTTCTGCTCGTTCTTCCCCATTCCGCGCGGCATGCTGGAAACCTTCGAGCCGCAATTGCTCGAGCCCGAGGACGACGCAGAGCGCTGGGCCACCAACGAAAAACTGCGGGAGGAACGCAAGGCGTTCAACGATGCGGTGCAGAACGATCCCGACAGTCCGGAGCGCAAGCAGCGCTGGCACCGCAACTATATCGGGTCGGCAAGTCGCGATCTTCAGCCGCCCCACCGCAACCGGGTGAAGCTGAAGCCCTTCAAGTGAAAGACCGCGACCTGCGTTGTCGTAGGTGGGTGCCTGCGGGTCAGGCCGCTTCGCGCTGCGAGTCCTCGCCGCTTGCGACGACCAGTTCGTGCAGGCAGCGCACGGCATCGTCCAACTCGTCCTTGCGCACGATGAACTGCACGTCGACGCTGCGCGTGATCTGGTGCGCGGCGACGATGTCGATGCCGGCGCTCTCCAGGCGGTCGAGACCGCGCGAGAGAACCCGCTGGCCGCTCAGGTCGCGGCCGATCACCGATGCAATCGCCAGCGCCCGCACGTTGATCTCGGCCTGCGGGTAGGTCTTGCGCAGGTCGTTCTCGACGCGGCGAATGGTTTTCAGCGGCGCATCGACATAGTGCGTGATGGTGTTGGCGTTCGACACCTTCGAGACGATGGACGCATTGTGGCGCGTCAGCGCTTCGAGGATCGTCGCGTCATAGCCCTTCACGCCGACCATGTCCTGTTCCATCAGTTCCAGCGCATAGACGTCGAGACCGGCAACGATCTCGCAGCCCGGTTCGTCGGCGGGGGCTTCGTCGATCAGCGTGCCGGGATCTTCCGGCTCGAATGCGTTGGTGACGCGCAGCGGAACGCCGGCCTGCCGCAGCATCTTGGCGGCGGACGGGTGGATCGCCTCCATGCCCATGTTGGAGAGCTGGTCGGCAACGTCGTAGCTGGTGTGGCCGAGCTTGCGCACGTTCTCCACCCGCTTCGGATCGGCGGAAGAGAGGTGAAACTCCTTGTGGATGATCGCCTCGCGCGCCTTCGTCAGCGCGGCCAGGCGGCTGAAGGTTACCTCCGAGTAGCCCCGGTCGAATTCCTTCATCAGCCCTTCCGCGCACTGCGCGTAGCCGGTGACGATCGGCATCTCGCGCGTCAGGTCGATACCCTTCATCGAGCTGCGGATGCGCTCGTCGAGCGACATCTCGGATTCGTCGCGCCAGCCCGACAGGTCCACGAAACGCGCGGAGATCCCGTTGCGCTGGAGCAGGACCGAGGTGACGAAGGCGGAGTGCGCCTCGCCAAGACCTGACAGCAGCTCGCGGATGATCGCCATGTGCTGCGACAGGCGGAAATGGCCATAGGAACAGATCCGCTGCAGATCGATCAGACAGTTGCGCGCGCCCTCGATGCGTTCGCGCACGAAATCATCGGCAGACGACCGGTCGCCGGGATGTTCGAGCACGGCCGCGTGGGCTTCGCGCATGGCCTCGGCAACGGCGCTGAGATGGTCCGACCAGCCGTGCCCGCTCTCGGCATTGGCAAAGGCGGCATAGACGCCCGGTTCACCGGACTTCTTGTGTTCCAGAAGCTTGTCGGTGATGCCGCCGAACGCGGAGACGATGAAAACCCGGTTGTAGAGTTCGTCACCGTTACGGCCGCCCTTGAAGAGCGTCTCGACGAGTTCGCCGACGCGCGACATGGACGTCCCGCCGATTTTCTCGACGGTGTGGCGGTGCGTGGTGTCGTTGACAGATTCAAGCATCTGCGGGCGCATAACTTCCGTCCTCCTGGTGGACTTCGGTACCGGTCACGGGCGGGTTGAAGCAGCAGGCCATCACGAGGTCTTCCTCGGCGCGCAGCGTGTGCTTGTCATGCAGGTTGAGCGCGTACATGACGCCGGGCTTGATCTGGTGCGTCTCGCCGGTGGCAAGGTCCGTGATCGATCCCTTGCCGGCCATGCAGTAGACGCTCTCGAAATGGTTCTTGTAGTGGAACGTGTGCTCCGAGCCCGCTTCCAGTGTGGTGATGTGGAAGGAAAAACCCATCCCGTCGTTTGCCAGCAGCATCCGGACCGAGGTCCAGCGCGCATCGGAAACGGCGCGGTCTGAATTCTTCAACTCGTTGAAATCGCGTACAATCATTGGGAATTACTCCGCTGCAATGGGGGTTGCGGTGCAGGCTTCGGCGGCGGCTTCAAGCGTCGCCAGGCCAGCCTTGAACTGCGCCATCGGCGTGGTCAGCGGTGCCAGCACCTTGACCACTTCATCGTGGGCGCCGGAGGTCTCGATGACGAGGCCGTTGCGGAATGCTTCCGCGCAGATGTGACCGGCAAGCTCGCCGGAGCCGACATCGACGCCCTGCATCATGCCGCGTCCCTTGCGGCGCGCCCCGGGCATCGTTTTCACGATCCGGTCCAGCGCCTCGGTCAGCACCTTGGATTTCTCGGCGATCTCGCGCGTGAACTTGTCGTCGGCCCAGAACTTCTCCAGCGCGACCAGCGCGGTGACGAAGCCGTGGGTGTTGCCGCGGAACGTGCCGTTGTGTTCGGCCGGCGTCCAGATGTCGTCCTCCGGGCGCAGCAGAAGGCAGGCAAACGGCAGGCCCATGCCCGACAGCGACTTGGCAAGCGTCACCATGTCCGGCTCGATGCCCATTTCGTCGAAGCTGAAGAACGAACCCGAACGGCCCAGGCCAGCTTGGATGTCATCGATGATGAGCTTGATGCCGTGCTTCTTGGCGAGCGCCGCGATGCCGCGCGTCCATTCGGCGCTGGCGGCATTCAGCCCGCCTTCGCCCTGCACGAGCTCGACGATGAAGGCCGCCGGCATGTCGACGCCGGAAGAGGGGTTCTCCAGCATCATGCCGATCTGCTTGACGGTGTCGACGTCCTGACCGAACGCGCCTTCATAGGGCATCCGCGTCACGTCGTTGAGCGACACGCCCCCGGCGCCCGCGCGCTTGGCGGAGTTGCTGGTCAGCGCCAGCGCGCCGAGCGTCATGCCGTGGAAGCCGTTGGTGAAGGCAATCACGTTGGTGCGGCCGGTGACCTTGCGGGCAAGCTTGATCGCCGCTTCCACCGCGTTGGTGCCGGTCGGGCCGGTCATCATGACCTTGTGGTCCATGCCGCGCGGCTTGAGCACGATGCGCTCGAAAGCCTCGAGGAAGGCGGCCTTGGGCTCGGTATACATGTCGAGGCCGTGCGCGATGCCATCATTGGAAATGTGCTCGATCAGCGCGGCCTTCATGTCCGGGTCATTGTGGCCGTAGTTGAGCGACGAGCAGCCGCTCAGGAAGTCGGTGTACTCGCGGCCCTCGGCGTCGAACAGTGTGGAACCCTGCGCCTTGGTGAAGACCGTGTCGAAGGAGCGGCAGTAGCTGCGCACCGCACTCTCGCGACGTTCGAAGATAGCTTTCGTCTCGGCTGTCGGAACAGTCGACATGACAATACCTCTCGATGGTGGGGTGATCCGAAGAAACGTGCGCGAAAGCCTCAGGCGGCTGCGCTCATCGCCTCGGCAAAGGAAATCGTGACCATGTGCTCGGTGGCGCTGCGGCCCTCGAAATGCTCGTCACGCTTGAAATGCGCTTCGCTGTCGAGGTCTGCGCCCTCGCGTTCGGCAAAGCGGCTGAACAGGGCCCACGAGGCCTCGTTCGACTTGGTGATGGTGGTCTTCAGCTGCTGGACATCTGAACACGCGTCGCGCGTGAGCAGTTCACGCAGCATGCGGCCGCCAAGCCCCTGGCCGCGCGCGGCTTCGGAAACCGCAACCTGCCAGACGAACAGCGTGTCCGGCTCGTCCGGCACGATGTAGGCCGAAATCCAGCCGACAACATCGCCATCGCACTCGGCCAGAACGCAGGTCTCTCCGAAATGGTCGCACTGGATCAGGTTGCAATACATGGAGTTCACGTCCAGCGGACGGCATTCCTTGATCAGCGACCAGACTGCGGAGCCGTCTGAGTCGTTCGGCTTGCGAAGGGTGATCGGTTTGGGTCTCGGGTTCATTCGTGTGGAATTATCAAGCACGGGCAAAAACCATTTTTGTTTCGTTAGGCTATCTAATTATCAATCTGAGCGCGCACGTCAAGGGCCTTGGGACATCAGCTTTCGATTGGCATAACCCCGTTAATAAAGCCCTTTGACGAGAAATTCCTTATAAACATTGCCATTGTGGCGATAATGCTATAGTTAGTTAGGCAAACGAAACAACGTTGCGGCGGCATCGCAGCCGTCATTGCGGCGGCATCGCAGCCGTCATTGAGAATTTTTTTTCTGCCGCGCCACGATCCAAGGCCATGGCGCGCCCGGATCGGACGGCGGCGGCGGACAAGAGACAAGGACCGGTTGAATGGAACTCGATCGAACCGACCAGAGCCTCGTTGCCATCCGGCGCATCCTGCGTTCCACCGAACTGTACGGGCGCGAGATCGCTAAGCGCGCGGGCGTGACGCCCGTCCAGATCAGGGTGTTGCAGATCGTCGCCGAGAATGGCAGCGCGACGCCGAAGGAAATCTCCAAGCGGATGGGCGTCTCCCAGCCGACGATGACCTCGCTCATCGACAGGCTGGCGAGCAAGTCGCTGGTGGAGCGCCATCAGTCCGAGGTTGATCGTCGCCAGACCGATATCGTGCTGACCGACGATGGCCAAGCCGCCGTCGACCAGGCCCCCGACGCGCTCCAGCAGCGCTACGTGCAGCAGTTCGAGTCGCTCGATGACTGGGAGCAGGCGATGATCGTCGCCACCCTCGAACGCGTTGCATCCATGCTCGATGCAACGAGTATCGATGCATCACCCGTGCTGGATATTGGCGAACTGGGCAAGTAGCCCCAGCCGCTTTATCCCGCCCACATCTGCGCAAGCATTCACGCATCGCCGCCTGCCGTAAGGGCGGTGTTGCCATGCCTGCGCTGGCGACCCTGACTGATCCGACTCGGTCGCCGCCATACGCGAAAGCGCCGGAAAACGTCGGATTCACCTGCCTAAAATATGGACTTCGGTGCGCAAATTTCGGGTTTTAGGCCCGAAATAGGCGTTCTTCCTGCTTGCTGCGCGTGCGAAAGGCAATGCTGCGGTTGCGAAGAAATTGCGCAACTCTATGATGAAGGACAACACCGGAAAACGGACCCCAAGGAGGATCTCGGCATCGTTTGTGAGCCAAACGAAGAGGATTTCAGCACATGATCGCCTCGCTCCTGCGGATCGCTCCTTTCTCGATTCTTCTTGCTGCCGTTGCTCTCCTGATGCTCGGCATGGGCCTGCAGAACACGCTCCTGGGCGTGCGTGCGGGCCTCGAAGCCTTCTCCAACATCGAAGTCGGCTTCCTGATGGCTGCCTATTTCGTCGGGTTTCTCGCCGGCTCGACTCTCGTTCCGTTTTTCGTCTCCACGGTTGGCCATATCCGGACCTTTTCGGCGCTTGCTTCGCTCGCATCCAGCGCGGTGCTGCTGCACCTCGTGATCGTCGATCCGATCTTCTGGAGCGTTTTCCGCTTCATCACCGGGTTCTGCATCGCCGGCCTCTACCTCGTCGTTGAAAGCTGGCTGAACGGGAGCGCGGAGAAGGAATATCGAGGCGTGCTGCTGTCGTCGTACTTCTTCGTCAATCTCGGCGCGATCGCATTCGGCCAGTTGCTCTTGCAGGCCGAAGACCCGCGCGGGTTCGAACTCTTCGTCTACGCCTCGGTGCTGATGTCGCTTGCGGTCCTGCCGGTTGGGCTGGCGCGGACCAAGGCCCCGGCACCGACACGCCGGGCCAGCCTGAATTTCGCGATGCTGGCGCGCGTGTCGCCCTACGCGCTGGTTGGCACGGCGATGGCGGGGCTCTCCAACGGTGCGTTCTGGGGGCTTGCCCCGCTCTACGGCGTGAAGGTGGGGGCCGACCCCGACCAGATTTCAGTGGCCATGATGGTCACCATCCTTGGCGGCGCGGCGCTGCAATTGCCGCTTGGCAGGCTGTCGGACGTCATTGACCGGCGCATTGTCATATCCGCGGCCAATGTCGTTCTCGGCCTGCTGGCGGGCATCATCGCGCTCGGACTGTTCGGCAACCAGGCCACCGCGCTGGTGCTCGCCTTCGTGTTTGGCGGGCTGCTGCTGACGCAATATGCCCTGTGCATCGCCCACGCGAACGACTTCGTCGCTGACGGCAACTTCGTGCAGCTTGCCAGTGCCTTGCTGCTGGTGTTCGGCGGCTGCGCGGCCATCGGGCCGATTGCAGGCTCTGTCGTGATGACCGTGTTCGGCGCCAGCGCGTTGTTCTGGCTAATCGCTGCCGCCGCCTTCGCCAGCACCGCCTTCGCCCTGTGGCGGATGACCCGCAGGCAGGCGGTCGACATGCCGGGCGCCAACGAATTCACCCCCGCTGCGGCGGGTCTCTCCGGCGGCATCCTTGCGCCGAACGAGGCCGCCCGGGAAGGCGCCGGGACCAACGCGCCGATCGAACCGCTCGAAACACCATCACCGATGTCCAAGCAGGGAGCAGAACCATCTACCGGATAGGCAAGGAGACATTCTTGAACGACGCCGGCCCATCATCATCACATCCGCGCTGCGATCAGATCGCAGTCATCGGGGCCGGGGCATGGGGCACGGCCCTGGCAGCGGCAGCCGCGCGCGCCGGACGGAACGTCAGGCTGTACGCCCGCCGCCGGCAAACCGCCGACGAAATCAACACAACCCGCCGCAATGACGCGTATCTCGGCCCGTTGGCATTGCCCGACGAGATCACGGCCGTCACCGCGATGGACGACGCCGTGCGCGGTGCGGACGCTGTCCTGCTGGTGGTGCCGTCCTCGGCCATACGCGAGACAGCGCGCGATCTCGAAAATTGCGTCCCGCGAAACGTGCCGGTCGTCATCTGCGCCAAGGGCGTGGAGCCGGGCAGCGGGTTGCTGCTGTGTGATGTCGTGGCCGAGGAAATGCCCGACCAGACCATCGCCGTGCTGTCAGGGCCGACATTCGCCGACGAGGTCGCAGCCGACATGCCGACCTCTGTCTGCATCGCGTCATCCCCCGTTCCCGGTGAGCCGGTCGGCGAGGGCACTGCCGCGCAACTTGCGCTGGCGCTCAGCGCAGGCTCGTTCCGGGCCTACGTCTCGGACGATCCGGTCGGCGTGGAAATCGGCGGCGCGATGAAGAACGTCATTGCCATCGCCTGCGGAATTTCGCGCGGCGCCGGCTTCCGATCCAACATGACAGCCGCCCTTATCACGCGTGGCCTTGCGGAGATGACCATGCTGGCGACCGCGCTGGGCGGGCGCGCGGAAACCGTCGCGGGCCTCTCCGGACTGGGTGACCTGACGCTGACTTGCTCCAGCGAACAGTCGCGCAACCTGCGCTTTGGCCTGCAGCTTGGCGCCGGCACGAGCCGCCAAGAAGCCTTTGGCGGCGCGCCGGTGATCGTTGAAGGTGTGCGCAACGCGGTCTCGGTCACCGACCTTGCGCGCAAGCATGGCCTGTCGCTGCCGATCTGCGAGGCCGTGCGCGCGATTGTCCACGATCATGCCGACATCGGCACGACGCTCGGCGACCTGTGGGCGCAGCCGCTCGAGTTCGAATCCAACGCGCACGACACCACGTTCCGCCATCCCGACGCGAATATGGCACGCGAGCGCATCGAAGAGCTGATCGGATGAACCGCGCGGATCCGGGAGAGCCGGACAATACAAAGGTCTTTACCCTCGCGACCGATCTCGACGGCACGTTCATCGGCGGCACGCGCGCGGAGCGCGATGAACTCTACGACTGGATCGACGCGCACCGGGACGCCGTCGAACTGATCTTCGTCACCGGGCGCGATCTGCCCTTCATCGCCGCGGCGTGTGCCGATGCCGAGATGCCGTGGCCCGACTACGTCATCGGTGATGTCGGCACGACCATTGCGACCTGCGACGCGCAACGTTCACGCATCGTCCCCGATACGGTGCTCGAGGAACGGATCGAGGCACTGTGGGGGGAGGGGATCGCCCCGATTTCCGCAGCACTGGATGCCGCGCCCGGCCTGACGCCGCAGGACGGGCCGTTCCGCTACCGGATGAGCTACCACTACGACCCGAATGCCTTCGATCCCACGATCCGCACGATCATCGAGGGGGCGGGCTTCGATTGCCTGATCTCGGATGACAGGTTCCTCGACGTGCTGCCGAAAGGCATCAGCAAGGGGCCTTCGTTGATGCGGCTGCTGGGCCGGCTTGGCACGGACCACGCACAGGTGCTCGTCGCCGGCGACACGCTCAACGATCTTTCGCTGTTCGAGACCGGGCTGAGCGGGGTTGCCGTCGGCAATGCCGAACCCGCCCTGATGGCGCGCATCGAGACATTCGACAATGTCCATTTCGCCGACGCGCACGGCGCGGCCGGCGTGCTGGAGGCAATCCACGCGCTCGGCTTTCACGAGACTGCGGCCAAGGCCGCCAAGACCAAGAAGGAGATGATGGCGTGAGTACCAAAAAATCCGATCTGGTGATTGTCTACCACCGGCAACCCTATGAGGAAGTTGAGGAAAACGGCGTCATCGTCCGGCGTGAGAACAAGAGCCCGAATGGCATCGTCCCGACGCTGAAAAGCTTCTTCGGGCATGTCGACCAGGGTTCGTGGATCGCGTGGAAGGAGGCGGAAGACCCGGCAAGGCCGGACTTCGAACGGGTTGTCGAAATCTCCGACAACTACGGCGACTACCGTGTCGCGCGCTTGCCGCTGTCCGCCGACCAGGTGCGCAGCTTCTACCACGTCACCTCGAAAGAGGCGCTGTGGCCCGTGCTGCATGCCTTCCGCGAACGCTACAACTACGATCCCGTGGACTGGCCGACCTTTCGCGAGGTGAACTTCGCCTTCGCGCAGGCCGCCGCCCAGGAGGCGAGCGACGACGCCACTGTCTGGGTCCACGACTACAACCTGTGGCTCGTCCCGCAATACCTGCGCCAGATGAAGCCGAACGTGAAGATCGGCTTCTTCCATCACACGCCGTTTCCCGGACCCGATCTTTTCAACGTGCTGCCGTGGCGCAAGGAGATCATCGGCTCGCTGCTGAAATGCGATGTCGTCGGCTTCCACATCCCGCGCTTTGCGCAGAACTTCGCAGCCGTCTGCGAAAGCCTCTACGACATCGAGTCGGTGGAACGGTCGCGCCTGGAACTCGACGATATCCGGCTGCGCCCGGCGCTGTCGGAACTCAAGACGCCCGACGCGCTGGTCTACGAGGGGCGGCGGGTGCGCATCGTGGCAACGCCGGTGGGTATCGACGTCAACTTCGTCGAGGAGTGCATCAACGCCGCGCAGACCGCCGACCTCGAAAAGCGCATCGAGACCGAGCTGACGGGCAAGCGGCTGCTGCTCTCGGTCTCGCGCACCGACTACACCAAAGGCGGCGCGGAACTGCTGTATGCCTATGAGCGGCTGCTTGAGCGGCGGCCGGAACTGCACGGCGAAATCCGGTTGATGTTCGTGTCCGTCGCCGCCAACAACGGCATGGCCGTCTACGAGCAGGTGCAGCAGGAGCTGGAAACCATTGCGGGGCGCATCAATGCGCGCTTTGCCAAGTTCGACTGGCAGCCGGTGCAACTGCTCTCCAACCCGATCCCCTTCAAGCAATTGGCCGCGTTCTACCGCAAGGCGGACATCTGCTGGATAACGCCGCTGGCCGATGGGCTGAATCTCGTCGCCAAGGAATTCGTCGCCGCCCGCACGGACGGGGACGGCGTGCTGGTGCTGTCGGAGTTCGCCGGTGTCGCGACGGAACTGCCGCACGCTGTCCTGTGCAACCCGTTCTCCAACGGGTCCATGGATCACACCATCGACCAGGCGCTCGACATGGAGGAGAACGAGCGCCGCGAGCGGATGATCGCCATGCGCAACGTCACCAGCGGCCACACCATCGCCAACTGGGCGGAGGACCTGCGCGCCGCGATTGCGTGAGCATTGCGCCTCGGCGCCTGTTTCCCGATTAAGGAAATCTCGCGGACCGTACCGATTGCAAAGGTTGCGCTCGGTGCACGGTCATGTTTCCGCCTGCTCGCCTGTATCGGCCATATGGCCTCTAGTACGCTTCCTGCACTGCATCCCGGGCCATCAGGGCCGAAAACAACAGAATGCAGATGAGGGAGAAAACCATGAAGCTCGCAAAATATTGCGCGTCTTTCGCGCTTGCCGCGATCGTTTTCGGAGGGCTGCCGGCGGCGGCTGCCGATATCACGCTCCGCTTCGCCAGTGTCGCCAACGAGTCCAGCACCTGGGCGCCCGCGCAGGAAACATTCAAGCGCGAATTCGAGGCGCGGACCGACGGGCGGGTCGAGGTTCAGATTTTCAACAACAACACGCTGGGTTCCAACCGCGAGGCGCTCGAACTCGCCAAGAACGGCGCGGTCGACTTCGTGTTGTCGGGCACCGGCCATGCCACGCGCTACGCCCCTTTGCTGAACTCGGTGATCTTTCCGTACATGTGGAAGGACCGCGAAACGATGTTCAAGGTTCTCGACGGTGAGATTGGCGACCAGCTTTCCGACAGCATGAACGCCAACAACATGTCGATCATCGCCTATTGGGACAACGGTTTCCGCCATGTGTCGAACAACAAGGGGCCTATCAACAAACCGGAAGACATCAAGGGTCTGAAGCTGCGGACTCTGCCGTCCAGCGTCCACGTGACCTTCTTCAAGGCGCTGGGTGCTGTTCCGACGCCGATGGGCTTTTCCGAGCTGGTTCCCGCGCTCCAGCAGGGCGTCATCGACGGACAGGAAAACCCGCCCGGCGTGGTCTATCCCTATCGTCTGTTCGAAGCGCAGAAATACTACTCGCTGACCGGTCACGTGAACGAGCCGATGCTCATCGTGATGAGCAATGCGGCCCGCGACAAGCTCAGCGAAGAAGACCTCAAGGCCATGGAAGAAGCCATCGCCATTGCCACCGAGGAAGAACGCCGGCTGAATGACGAGAAGAACTCCGAACTGCTTGAGCTGCTTCGCAAGGAGATGGAAGTCAACGAGGTGCCGGACGAGACCATCGAGCAGTTCCGCACCGTGGCCAAGGGCATCTATGACGAAGCCATTGCCGATCTCGGCGAAGGCGGTCAGGAACTGATTGATGCGCTGAACGAGGCCAACAAGTAGTCTCCTCCCGAGACGGGCGTCGGTTCGACGGACGGGCCGGCGCCCAATTTTCCAGTTTGATTCCCGCTATCCAGCCTCCGCATCGCGAGCCATTGGCCATGCACGTCATCCTGAAGGTCGTCGAGTGGGCCGTCATCGCCTTGATGGCCGTCATCGCGCTGCTGGTCATCACCGAGGTGCTGGTCCGCGATCTGTTCGACCTGTCGATCGGGATTCACGAGGAACTCACCCGGTACCTGATGATCTGGGTCGCGATGCTTGGCAGTGTCCTGCTGACTCATGAGAACTCCCACGTCCGCATCTCGATGTTGCCGGACATGCTCACCGGGCGCAGTGCGCTGATCGTCGAGTGCCTCGCCGACCTGGTGATCATTTTCTTCCTCGCTGCATTCTTCTATGCCAGCGCCCTCAACCTCCCAAGCATCATCGGGCAGGACACCGTGACGCTCGGCGTTGGGATGGTCTGGTTCCACGCCGCCTTGCCGGTCGGCGGCGCGCTGATGCTGTTGATTGCCGCCATTCAGTTTGCCTCGCGTCTCCGGCGCCTGGCCGCAGGGGACTGACGCCCGTGTTTCTGTCGCTCACAACCTTCTTCGGCTCGCTTGCGCTCGGTGTGCCCGTCGCGTTTGCGCTCGGCGCCGTGTCGATCGGATACCTGCTGCTCACCGGCTCCGCGTCGCTGAACGTTGTCGCCACCATCATCTTCGGCGGCATGGACTCGTTCCCGCTGCTCGCGATTCCCTTCTTCGTGATGGCCGGTGACCTCGCGACGCGCGCCGAGATCCTGCCCAAGCTGATCGATTTCGCCCGTGCCCTTTTCGGGCCGGTGCGTGGCGGCCTGGCGCACGTCAACGTGGCCTCCAGCATGTTCTTCGGGGGCGTCACGGGTGTCGCCGTTGCCGACACGGCCGCCGTGGGCGGAACGATGATCCCGGCCATGATCCGCGACGGCTATCCGCGCGGCTTTGCCGGTGCCATCACGGCGGCGTCTTCCGTCATGGGCGCGGTCATTCCGCCCAGCGTCGCGATGCTTCTCATCATCTACATCATGGGTGGCGGGCTGTCGGTCACCCGGCTGTTTCTCGCCGGAGCCGTTCCCGGCCTGCTCATCGGCGTGGGCATGATGATCTAT
This sequence comes from Tepidamorphus sp. 3E244, assembly GCF_046159835.1. Taxonomy (NCBI): domain Bacteria; kingdom Pseudomonadati; phylum Pseudomonadota; class Alphaproteobacteria; order Hyphomicrobiales; family Tepidamorphaceae; genus Tepidamorphus; species Tepidamorphus sp. 3E244. The sequence goes on from NZ_JBJXCY010000001.1 coordinate 984,654, forward strand.
GTTGCCGCGACCGCGCGCAGGCGAAACTTCCCGCGCGGCGGCGAGCACTGGTCGCTGGCAGATATCTGGCGCACCGCCATTCCCGCCCTGCCGGGTCTTGGCCTTCCGGTCATCGTGCTGGGCGGCATTCTCGGTGGTTTCTTCACCCCGACCGAGGCTGGTGCCATCGCCGTCGTCTACGCGGTGATCCTCGGCTTCAGCTACGGCACGCTGGATCTCCGCGCGATCATCTCCACCCTGCTGTCCTCGGCAAAGACCAGCGCGATGGTCTACCTCCTGCTGGGCGTCGCCAAGCTGGTTGCGTGGATTCTCGTCCTCAACCTCGTGCCGCAGAAAATAGGCATGGCCATCGAGCCGCTCATCGGGTCGAAGGAAGTGTTCCTGCTGGCGGTGATCGCGGTGTTCCTGATCATCGGCTTCGTCATGGAAGGCGTCGCCTCCATGATCATGCTGGTGCCCATCGTCGCCCCCATGGCCAAGCTCTTCGGGGTCGACGGCTACCATCTGGCGCTGGTTGTGGTGATGACGGTGCAGATCGCGCTGATCACGCCGCCGGTCTCGATCGGTCTCTACCTGGTGTGTCCGCTGGCGGGCTGCACGGTGCGCGAGGTCTCGCTCGAGGTGCTGCCCTTCATAGGGGTGATCCTGGCGGTCATCCTGCTGGTCGTGTTCTTCCCGCAGGTGGCGATGTTCCTGCCTAGAATGCTCGGCTACTGATCCGCCTTCGCGGCAATCACCGAGATTTCCAGCAGCACGCCTTCCTCGATCGCGACGATGCCCGGGCACACGCGCGCCGGAGCGATTTCCGGCGGGAAGACCTCGCGCCACGCGCGGTTCATCTCCGCCTTCTTCGACATGTCGCACAGGAAGCACGTCACCAGCAGAACGTGATCGGGTGAGGAACCCAGTTCGTCGAGGATGCCGGCGAGCTTGGCAAATAGCTGCCGCGCTTGCCCGTACATGTCGAGCGAGGCGTCATCGGGGGTGATGCCCCCGATATACAGGACGCCTTTGTGCTCGGTGGCCTGATGGATGTTTCCACGCGCGATGTGACGGCTGACGGGCATGGATGGTCCTTCAGGCGAGGATGAGGCCGCCGGAGACGTCCAGCACCGCGCCGGTCATGTAGCCGGAACTCTCCGCCGCCAGGAACAGGATCGCCGCGACGATGTCCTCGTCGGTGCCCAGACGGCCGATCGGAATGGCGTCGGCGAGGTTGGCGGACATCTTGCCCGTCTCGACGAGGTGGCTGACGCGGTGCCCGTCCACCGGGCCGGGGCACAGCGTGTTCACGGCAATGCCCTTGCGTGCGTATTCGTGCGCCAGGTGACGCGAGATGCCGATCACCGCGGCCTTCGCCGAAGTGTACGAACATCCCAGCAGGGGGCTGACGTGGCGTCCCGCGTTGGAGGAGATGTTGACGATGCGGCCTTTGCCGGTCTCCAGCATCTGCGGGATCACCGACTTGCAGCAGATGAAGGTGCCGCGCACGTTCGAGGCGAACACGTCGTCCCATTCCTCCACGGGCGTTTCGTGCGTCACGCGGAAGCTCTTGCCGTAGCTGCCGGCACCGTTGACCAGCACGTCGACCGGCCCGAAAGCTTCCGTCAGTTTCGCAAGTGCGGCCTCGACCTCCTGCTCGCTGCCGATATCGGCGATCAGCGCGATGGCCTTGCCGCCGTCTGCGGTGATCGCGTCTGCTGTCGCCTCGGCGCGGTCCGCGTTTCGGTCACACACGCCGACGCGGGCGCCTTGCGCGGCGAATGCCTTTGCTGCGGCCGCCGTGATGCCCTGGCCCGCACCGGTCACGAGGACCGTCTTGCCGGTGAAGTTGTAGTCGGGGAATTGCGCTTTGGTCATTGGACGGAAATCCGGTCGGGGATGGCACCGGTCGGCGTGACGCCGTCGGGCAGGGGAAGGGGATCGTTGGCGCTGTCGAGATTCTCCACCGTGATGAAGACGAGGTCGGTGTCGCCGACATTCTCAAGGTCGTGGATCATGCGCTCGCCCTTGGCATAGCTCATGTGGGCGGTGTCGCCCGGCGCGTAGTCGCGGGCCACGGGAGCCGCGCCGTCGATGCGCGACTGCGCGCGGCCATTCGTGAGGCACGTCCAGAAATAGTCGAGGACGTGGCAGTGGTAGCCGATGCGCTGGCCGGGCTTCAGGTGCATGTACCAGACGCGGTTTCGTTCGCTCTGCGACACCAGCACCGAACCCACGCAGGGGTTCGATCCGGCAGCTTCGAATTCTTCGGGAAATTCCGGCTGTTGTGTCATGGCAAGCGGCCTCCCGTCCGCAGACCTCTTCAGAGGTTCAGGTTGTGCATGTTGTCTTCAAAGTTGAAGAACGCCTTGCGCCAGCGGGTGACCGTGATGCGTTCCGGCAGCCCGTTCCGGGTGAACGGGTCGCCTGCCACGAAGTCTTCCGCCTCGGCGCGGGTCTCCACATCGACGATGTAGATGGTCCCGAGCATCGTCTCGCCGTCATCGGAGAGCTTTGCGCCCGCGCCAAGCAGCTTTTCGGTGTTGGCCTTCAGGAAGGCGATATGGTCCGGGCGTACGCGCATCCGCAGGTCGGTGCTGTCGGCCTTGTCCCATGTCTCGATGACGTAAGGCACCGGCGTCTCCCTACGGAACGATCTTCATCTGGCGAAGCGCCTCGAAATGCCCGAGGAACATCTCCTCGGAATCGATGAACTCCATGAAACCGTACTTTCGGCACTTCGTCGTGTCGGACATCACGTCCCAGTCATTGGAGAACGCATAGTTGGTGAAGTTCCAGTTGGCGAGGCGCTCGACCGGGTTGGGCTTCAGTCCGTTCTCGCGAACGATGTCGTCCCAGACGTGGTCCTTGTCCTTCATGAATTCCACCATGTCGGTCGTCTCGACTCCAGCGGCTTCCATGCCGAAATAGTCCGCAAAGACCGGCCACAGGTTCTCGTACCGGAAGAAGTCGCCGTTGGTAATGTTGAATGCCTCGTTGGCGCAGGCCGGCGTTGTCGACATCCACACCATGGCGCGGGCCAGCAAGTCGGAGTCCGTTGCCTGGTAGATCGAGGTGAAGGCGCCGGGCTTGCCGGGATAGAAGAGCGGCATGTCGTGGCGCTTCAGGATCGCGGCATAGACGCAGAGCATAGAGATCAGGTTCAGCGGGTTGCCCAGCGCATAACCGCAGATGACGTGGGGGCGGGCCGCCGACCAGCTCCAGTCCTGCCCCTCCTGCAGCGCCGTCAGGTCGTCCTGCTGGTCGTAGTAGAAGTGCGGCACCTCGATGCGCGGGTCGCTCTCCTTGGCGGGCGTCTTGAAGGGGCCGAGATACTGGCCGTAGTACTTCGTGCCCTGCAGCAGGCAGATGTGCTCCAGGTTCTTCGCCGCATTGGCAATGACCGGCAGCGCGTTGCGCGCCATCTTCGCGTTGGGTTCGCGGGTCTTGGCGAAATCCGGGTTGTCCCAGTAGGCCGTGTAGAAGACGTGGGTGACCTCGCTCAGGTTGCCGAGGCCCTCTTTGCAGCTCTGCGGGTCCATCAGGTCGACGGAGACGAACCGGGCGTCGGTGTCGAAATACGGCGCGTTGCGCGAGACGCCGATGACATCCCACTCCGGGTCCTTTTCGAGGTGCGAGATCAGCGCCCTGCCGGAAACCCCGGTGCCGCCGATGACGAGTGCAGTCTTCTTGGACATGTCTGTTCTTCCGCTTCTGGAGGAAAGGTCGCGCCGGGCCTAGCCGCGCGCGCGGATTGCATCGAGAAGGTGGGCCGGCTGCACCAGTTCAGGCGGCGCGACGACAACGTTCTCGTGGAGCAGGAACGTCTCGCGCGCACTGGAAAGGCCGGCGAGCGCGGCATTTGCCTGCGATTGCTCGAACGCGCCTGCGGCTGAACGCATGGCCTGTGCGTCCGGATACCACGCCTCGACGAGAGCATCGAACACGGCTTCGGCCTCGAACAGGTCGAGCGCGCCGTCGACGCCGGAATTGAGCTGCTTGCCCTGTTCATCGACGCAGACACGCACGGTCGGCGTCGCAAATCCCTGTTGCAGCGTATCGTGGTCGAGTGCCTGCATGTCGGCGACGAACTGCGCGCGCGAGCGACCATCGGGCCGCTTCAGGCCGAGCATCATCTTGTAGGCGAACCCGGCGCTGTCATCCGCAGGCCCCGCCCATTCCTCGCTGACCATCAGATGGTCGCGACGGGCGAGATATTCGCGCGCGTCGTTGGACCCTTCGCGCCCGATCTGCGAGGCATAGGATGTCTGGACGGCTTCGCGGTCGTCGAACCAGAGCTGCGCCACGCCGTCGGCCTGCGGCTCGCCATCCTCGATGGAGAACGACAGCACGTAGCCGCGCAGGTTGGGGAAGACTGCGGCAATCGGCGCGTGGACATGAAGCCAGCGATGTTCGAATTCACGGCGGGTCATGTCGGACCTGCGCTTGAGCACGGTCACGAGTTTGATCATTGGTGCGCTTCCCAGCATTCTTCTTGGGTCCGGTGCGTTCGCCCGGACGGTGTTGCCGGCAATGGTAATATGATCGCCGAGACCGCAAGAAGATTGGATCTGGACCCAACATGGTGAGGTTTACGCAACAATGGCGGCTGGTCGATGCAGAACGATGACCTGAAAATCTACATTTCGGTCGTCGAGGGGGGCAGCTTTGCCGCCGCCGCGCGTCAGCTCGGCCTGACACGCTCCGCGGTCTCCCGCCGGATCGACGGCCTGGAGCGGCGGCTCGGCGTGCGCCTGCTCGACCGCACCACCAAGCACCTGAACCTGACCGATGCTGGCGACGTCTACTACCGGCGCGGCGTGAAGATCCTGTCGGACATACAGGAAGCCGAAACCGCTGCCAGCCAGTACGGCGCGGAGCCGCGCGGAACGCTGAAGATCACCTGCGCGGTGATGATCGGCCTCTACAACGTGCTGCCGCACATCGCCGAGTTCATGGAAGCCAATCCCGACTTGTCGGTTTCGGTCGACCTGTCGGACGCGCAGGACGACCCGAACCTCGAAATCCATGATGTCGCCATCGCGTGGGGCAGGCTCCCGGATTCAGCCCTTCTGGCCAGCAAGATCGGCGAGACACGACAGATCATCTGCGCGTCTCCCGCCTATATCGAGAAGCATGGCGCGCCCGAAAAACCCAGCGACTTGCTGAACCACGACTGCATCGTGATCCGCGGCTTCGGCGCGGTCTACAACGACTGGTTCTTTGAATCCGAGCGCGGGGTAGACGTGGTGAAGGTCACCGGTCCGCTGGTGGTCAACAGCGGCAACGCGGCATACCAGGCGCTGCTCGCTGGCTGCGGCATCGGTCGACTGACCGATCTGCGCGGTCGTATCGAGGTGCGCGACGGCAGCCTCGTCGAACTGCTGCAGGACCATGCCCTGAAGGATGCCGTTCCGATCTACGCGCTGTATCGCGGCGGGCGTGCCGTGCCGCCGAAGGTGCGCGCTTTCGTGGACTTCCTGAAGGCGAAGCTGTCGAGCAATTCCCAGTCGTAGGAACGCGACGGTAGCGCGCTGTCGCCTTCGTTGCCGGGCTCGTGTCAGTCCCGCAGAACCAGCACGGTCTTGCCGTGTCCGGTCCCGCTCTCGGAGAAGCGTTGCGCGCTGGCGAAGTCAGCGAACGGAAATGTCTTCTGGACGACCGGCGCGATCCGCTCCTCCGCGACAAGGCTGACCAACGCCGCAAGGGCTGCAGGGTCCGGCTGAACCGTCGGCTTCGCCACCGTGACGTCGAACCTCGCACTCAAGTCTTCGAACGGCTCGGCGCTGAGGCAGACCATGGTGCCGCGCGGTTTCAGCACGGCGTAGCTGCGGCGATGGACGTCGCCACCCACGGCATCGAACACGATGTCGACATCGGACACCTCGTCCTCGAACGCGGTCGTGTCGTATGGAACGACGAGGCTCGCGCCGAGCGAGCGGACGAAGTCGGCGTTGCGCGAGGAGCCGGTCGCGATCACCTCGGCGCCCCGCTCACGCGCGATCTGCACGGCCATCGAGCCAACACCGCCCGATGCGCCATGCACCAGCACGCGCGTGCCCTCCGTCATCGCCGGGGCCGCGTCGAGCAGCAGCCAGGCGGTCAGCCCGGCAAGCGGCAGGGACGCGGCGTCGACGAGGGACACGCCGTCCGGGACAGGCACGGCTAGCTCGGCAGGCAGCACGATCTGCTCCGCCCATGTTCCGATACCGCGCGCGGCAAGAAAGCACACCCGCGTGCCGACGAGACCGGGATCGACCTTCGCGCCGACAGCTGAAATGACGCCCGCGCCATCGCGTCCGGTTCCGGCCGGAAACGTGGTCTCCATCACGCCAGCCATCATCCCGGAGCGGATCTTCCAGTCGATCGGGTTGACGCTCGCCGCGTACACGTCAACGAGGACCTCATCCGGTCCCGGCGTGGGCACGGCAACGCGGTCAGCGGTCAGGACGTCCGCATCGCCGAAAGCGTGGTACCGGATTGCGGTGATTTCGGGCATCTGGGTCTGCCTTTCGGGACGTCGGGTGTGGTGAGCGGTGCCGCCGCTCAGGCGGACTGGCCGGCGAGGAGATGCGAAACCAGCGCCTCGACCGCGATGGTGTAGCCTTCCGGACCGAGGCCGACGACGCAGCCCATCACGGCGGCCGCAAGCGGTGCGTGGTGCCGAAAGGCTTCCCGCTTGAAGACGTTGCTTACGTGCACCTGGATCGCCGGGGTTCCGACCGCAGACAATGCGTCGAGGATCGCGATGGAGGTGTATGACAGGCTCCCCGCGTTGATGACGATGCCGCTCGCAGCCGTGCGCGCTTCCTGGATCCAGTCGACCAGTTCGCCCTCGTGGTTGGACTGCCGGAAATCGATCTCGGCACCAAGCTCGGTGCCCTTGGCGCGGCACAGGTCGGCGATATCCGACAGGGTCAGCGAGCCATAGGTGCCCGTGTCGTCGAGGCCGTAGAGATTGGTGTTGGGACCGCTGAGAACGAAGAGGCGAAGCGGCTGGTTGGACGGCATCGAGACAAGCTTTCGGTTGGAGCGTTCAGGCTCAGGCGACGTGTTCGGCGGGGCGTGTTGCCACCATGGAGGGACGGGTTTCGAAGGCGGAAAACCAGTTGGCGGCCGCCGGCCGGCCGTCCCGCCAGCGAAGTTCCGGGAACCGGAAATCGAGATAGCCAAGCGCGCAGCCGATTGTGATCGTGCCGATGGTCGGGCGCTCCGGCAGGTCGCCGACGATGGCCTCGATCCGGTCCAGCGCGCCGGTCACCTTGGCGAGCTGGGCGTCGGCCCAGCCGCTCCACTGCGCTGCTTGCGGGCGCATCACGCGCTCGTAGCGGGTCGCGATCGCGGCATCGAGAAGGCCGTCGGCCATCGCCTGCTGGGTCAGTGTTTCCCAGCGGGCTTCGCCGTCAGGGAACAGCCCCGTCTCCGGCTTCAGCGCGGCCAGGTATTCGCAGATGACGCGACTGTCATAGAGGGTGCTGCCATCGTCGAGGATCAGGGCGGGGATCTTTCCGAGCGGATTGTGGGCCGCCAGGTCCTCGCCGCGTTCCACCGGGCTTGCGAGAACGAATTCGGTTTCGATGGATCCGGCCAGTCCCGCCTCGTGGGCGACGACCATGACCTTGCGGACGAACGGGGAGGTGGGCGCGTGCAGCAGCTTCATGGCGTCTGGTCCAACGCACCAACCGCGCGAAGCCCGGCACGGGCCACGTCCACGTCCTGCTCGCCGGTGCCGGAACCGACACCGATACCGCCGACGCACACCCCGTCGAAGATGATCGGCAATCCGCCTTCAAGATTGGTGAGGCGCTGGCCGCCGGCGAGCGACAGCTTGACCTCGTCCGCAGGGTTGAGCCGCGACGTCGGCTGGCTGTGGGACGCTGCAGTGATGGCCTTGGACAGGGACGTTTCGCGCGAGAGTAGCCGCGCGCCGTCCATCCGGACGTACGCGAGCAGGTTTCCGCCGTCGTCCACGATTGTGATATTCTGCGGGACGCCGAGTTCCTCGGCCCGCGCGACCGCGCCGGCCAGCATCTTGAGCGCGCCAGCGTGAGTCAGTTTCAGGAAAGGCCGCGTGACAGACATCGTGTTCACTCGTCTCCGGGGACGCCGTAGGAGGGCGCGGAGGACGGGTCGAGTGCGCGGGTCACGTAGGCGTCCGCTTCGTCTTTCCAGCGCGTCCACAGGGCGTCCAGTTCGGCCATGACGTCGCCGTCGGACCAGTCAATGCGCAGGTCGGTGACCGGCCAGGAGACCTTGTCGACGACAAGCAGGCCAACGGAATGGACCGGGCCTTCCTCGCCGCCTGCATCTTCGGCGGCTTGCATCGCAGCCACCAGCCTGTCACCCAGGTGGGCATCCGGCATCGACAGGAAACGCTCCACCATCGCCTCGGGAACGTCCGGCGACGACAGCAGGTTGCCTGCCGCGACCACGTCCGGGCGCTGTTCGATGCGGTGCGTTCCCAGCGTCTTGCCGCCGGAATGATGTGCTGACGTACCGTCGGCGCCCAGCACGACCACCTGGCGATAATCGAAATGGTTGGCCTCCGAGGCGAGCAGGTCGAGCACGTCGACAGGCGTCAGCCCGGCAGCCAGCAGGTCGAGCCCCTTCGGGCCCAGCGACGGGTCGGTGATGTTCTGCGTGGCGACGACACCGACACCGGCCCTTGCGTGGGCACAGCGCGCGGCGACTGCGGGAGACGATGACGACACGGCGATGCCGAGCATGCCGGTTCGCGTGCAGCGGCCTGAGATCGAGAAAGTCACGGCGCTCTCCTGCTCACGTGGCGTCCGGGATGACAGCGGTGACCTCGATTTCCACGACCCATTCGGGCCGCGCGAGGGCATCGATCACCAGCCCCGTCGAACACGGAAAAACGCCCTGCAGCCACTTGCCCATCTCCAGGTAGACGGCTTCGCGATAGCGGATGTCGGTGAGGTACACGACGATGCGGCAGATGTGGCCAAGCTCGCTGCCGGCTTCCTCAAGCAGCATCTTGATGTTCTCCATCGCCTTCGCGGTCTGCTTGCCCGCGTCTCCCACGTGGAGGCACTCGCGGGTTTCCAGGTCCTGCGCGACCTGTCCGCGCAGGAAGACCATCGTGCCGCGGGCGACGACGCCCTGGGACAAGTCATTGGAGAGGTTCTGCTCCGGGTAGGTGTCCTTGGTGTTGAAGGGCCGGAGGCGGTGATGGGTTGGCATCGATTGGGTCTCTTTCAAGGGAACTGTCTGGCTCATTCCAGCGGCCTGAATTGCGGGCCGCCGCGCCTGGCCAATGGCCTCAGGCGGTTTCAAGCTGGCGGTAGTCGCCGCCGGAATAGATCAGCGGCTTGTCACCGCGCATTTCCGCGGCAAGAACCTCGCCGGCGATGATGCTGTGCGAGCCGAACTCGAAGATGCTGGCAAGCTTGCAGTCGAAGGCGCAAAGCGCCCCGTCGAGCAGGGCCGAGCCCGTGACGAGCGTGCTCCAGTGACCTGCCGCGAAACGGTCCTCCCGCAGTTCGGGGATCAGGCCGGCGAAGCTGTCCGCAACGCGCTGCTGCCCGTCGGCCAGGATATTGGCGGCAAAGACGCCATTGGCCTTCACGATGGGCAGTAACCGGCTCTCCCGGTGCAGGCAGAACAGGATGGACGGCGGTTCGAGCGACAGCGAACACAGCGAAGACACCGTCACGCCCAACGGGCCTTCGTCGCCGTCGGTTGTCACAACCGTCACGCCGGACGCGGTGCGGCGCATGGCCTGGCGGAAGACGTCCGGATCGAGCGCGCTCATCCCTTCGCTCCCGTCACCCGGTCCGAGAGACCGGCGACCTTGCGCACGAATTCCAGCGGCCCTTCGAAATCGAAGGAGTTGTAGACGGCGTTCAGGTGGTTGAAGTGCGGGGCCTGCGCGAACTGGACGAAGGTCAGCCGGTGCCCGGCATAGTCCGAGTTCAGCAGGTCGCGCGCAAACGCCAGCAGCTTGCGGCGGTCATCGGCCTGCCACTGGTTGTTGAGCGAGTAGAACTTGTCGAGCCACGGCTTTGTCTCGTCGCCTTCGAAGGATGCCGCATTCGGCGTGACGCAGATCTGTCCGCCGCACAGCTCGCGGGCGATGTGCATCATCGCGGGCAAGTTGGCGCAGGCGTGAACGCGCCCGGCATAGAGCAGTGACTGGTTGGGCATCAGCAGCCCGCCGGGGCTTTTCTCCGCTGTGGCGATGGCAGCGGTCAGGTGCGCGTTGATGCCTTCGCGGTAGCAGACAAGATCGGCGAGCTTCTCGCGAACCGCCTGCAGCTTGTCGAGGCCGGTCTGTTTCGCGTTCCACAGCGCCGCGCCGATCATCATGTCGGCGACGTAGAGGAGGCGATGCACGTAGGGGAATGCCGAGTAGCGGTGCAGTGTCGCCCGCACGAACTGTGCTGCCTTTGTGTGGCGGTAGAAGAACACGTTCTCCCACGGGATCAGCACGTTGTCGAAGATCACGAGGGACTCGATCTCGTCGAACTTGTTGGCGAGCGGGTAGTCCTTCGGGTTGGTGCGCCCGGCAAACGAGGAGCGGCAGATCTGCTTCACGCCGGGCGAGCCCATATCGACGATTCCGCCGACGGCATAGTCGGACAGCGTCTCGTTGGTCCATGCGCCGACTGTGGGTTTGAGGAACGCCTGGTCGGCATAGGCGGCGGCCGTCTCGTACTTGGCGCCGCGAATGACGATGCCCGCGTCCGTCTCCTTCACGACATGAACCATCATGTCGGGGTCCTGCTCCTGCGGCGGCAGCGAACGATCGCCCTTCGGATCGGTGTTGGCGGAGATGTGGAAGATGTCCTTCTCGAGGATCGTCTGGACGTGCCGGTCGACGTTCTGCGCAAATTTCGGATCGAACTCGGCCAGCACGTCGCGCCCGTCGATCAGCGACCAGACCTCGCCGATGGTCTCGTCGCCGACCCGCGTGACGACGCCGCCGATATCGTTAAGGACGAGGTCGATGGCCTCGACCTTGTCGTCCCAGTCCTGCGTTTCGCGCGGGGGTTTGTAGAAGATCGTGTTGCGCTCGTTGCCGTCGACATAGGTCAGGCGGTCCTGGTACTCGGCCTCATGGGCCATGTCGTACATGCGGGCCCTGACATCGACGATCGGCTTGAACGCGGCGTGCTTCGTGACGTCCTTGACGCGCTCTCCATCGATCCAGACTTCGCGTCCATCCTGAAGTCCTTCGCGATACTCACTGCCTGTACGGATCATGTGCCTACCTCTTGTTTGTGGGCCCATATTGCGCCGCGGCAATGGATCGGTAAAATACTTTCATGCGTTTTTTTGAATCGAGAAATCCGATGCAAGTGTCGCTACGCTCTCTCCGTTACGTCGTTGCTGCCGCCGATTTCGGCAATCTCACAGAGGCCGGCAAGAACCTGCACATATCTCAGTCATCCATCTCGTCTGCGATCTCGCGGTTCGAGGCGGAGTGCGGCGTGCAGATCTTCGTGCGCCACCATGCAAAGGGGGTCTCGACGACGGTTGCCGGCACGCGCGTGATCAATGAGGCGCGGATGCTGCTGAAGCACGCGCGCGACTTCGCCGCCAATGCGCGCGCCATGGCCGACGAGGTGCGGGGCGAGGTTGCTGTCGGCTGCTTCTGGACCATTGCGACCCACTTCATGCCGGCGCTGCTGTCGACCTTTGCCAAGAGCCATCCAGGCATCAATGTCAGCCTGGACGAGGGCGATCAGCAGTGGATTCTGGACGCGATCATTTCCGGTCAGACGGAATTGGCCCTGTCATATGATTTCGCCCGGCCAGAGGAAATTCACGCCGAGCCGCTCGCCGTGCTCCCGCCCAATGCCGTGTTGCCGCTGGACCACCCTCTGGCCGAGCGGGACTCCGTCAGCCTTGCAGACCTCCGCGACGAGCCGTTCATCCTGCTCGACCTGCCGCATTCGCGGGAATATTTCCTGCGCCTGTTCCAGACCGCGGGTATTACCCCGAAGATCGCCTACCGATCGCGGGCCTATGAACTGACGCGCGGTCTCGTGGGGCATGGCTGCGGCTACACAATCCAGAACATCCTGCCGCGCACCCAGACCACGCACGATGGCGGGCAGGTCGCGGTGCTGCCGATCAGCGACGACCTCGAGCCCGTCCGCGTTGTGAGTTTTCGTCTCAAGCGGCAGACCCCGCGACCGGCGGTTTCGGCCTTCGAAAGCCATCTCAAGGCCTGTTTCTCAGCCGGTGGCGTGTTCGAGCCGGGCACGCTGACGCCGCATTCCGCGATACGTTGAGCCGACCCTAAGCACCAGAAAACATGCACGTTATCAACGGTTTGATCGCGCCCACGCCGCAGGCCTGAGTGGCGCTGTAAGGGGCTGAATCGAAAAACGCGATCTTGAGAGGCGGTTAAAACTATTTTTCCTGTGAAGGGTGCCGTGCAAAATTTTGTTGCATGAGCAATCTTTCAGCATTTTGTGTCCCTTCGGCTGGCCCCGGCCCGGAAAACTCGTTTGTCCGCAAGGGCCGGAAGCTGCGTGTTCCGGTGGGAGGGGCGGGCCGATGAGTGGCGATGCGCTGGTCTTCTACAGCCCTGTCGACGACGCGAACGATTGGCGCGAGGCCCTGTCTGCGGAACTGCCCGACCTCGACATCCGGGTCGATCCCGATGTCGGTGATCCTGCTGACATTCGTTACGCCCTGGTCTGGCTGCCGCCCAAGGGGTTCTTTCACCGCTTTCCCAACCTGAAACTGGTCACGAACCTCGGTGCCGGCGTGGATGCGCTCGTGCGCCGCGACGACCTCGTTCCGGTCCAGTTTTCCCGCCTGTCCGACACCGGGATGATCTCCATGATGACGAGTTACATCGTCTACACGGTGACCCGGTACGCGCGGGACATGCACATCTTCGAGCGGGCGAAGCGCCGGGGGGAGTGGGAATACGTCCACCCGCGGCCGCTGTCCTCGATTTCCGTCGGCGTACTGGGTCTTGGCGAGCTTGGGTCCCCGGCCGCCGCCATGTTGGCGAAGATGGGCTACGACGTGTCGGGCTGGTCCCGCAGCGAGAAGTCCATCGAGGGCGTGCGGTCGCTGACCGGGCGCGCGGGGCTGGAGACAATCCTCGCCGAGAGCGAAATCCTCGTCAGCCTCCTGCCGCACACGCTGGATCTGGACGGCGTTCTGGGCGCGGACGAACTCGCGCTCATGCCCCACGGGGCCAAGTTCATCAATGCCTCGCGTGCCGCCATCGTCGATGAAGCGGCCCTGATCGCGGCGCTCAATAGCGGCGCAATCGCGGAAGCGACGCTCGACGTGTTCAGCGTCGAGCCGCTGCCCTCCGATCATCCCTACTGGCAGCTCGAAAACGTGTTCATCACGCCGCACATGGCCAGCGTCACCGTACCGGCTCTGGCCGCGCGGGACGTGGCCGAGAGTATCCGGCGGGTGCGTGCCGGCAAGCCGCCGCTGCACGAGATCGATCCGGCCCGTGGCTATTGACGGCAACCGGAAACCGAAGCCCGGCGCATGTGCGCCGGCGTTGAGAAGGAGATGGAACCGATGAAGCGAATTGCATTTGCTCTGAGCGCGCTCACCATGATGGTGACGACAGCGTCTGCCGAAGGACCTCTCGTGGTCAGCACCTGGGGTGGCAACTGGAAGGAAGGCGTCCAGATCGTCGGTGACGAATTCACCAAGCGCACCGGCGTCGAGGTCGAGTACATCACCGGCGGGACGCTCGATCGCCTTGCCAAGGCAAAAGTCGCCCGCGACAACCCCGAGGCCGACCTGATCAACACAACTGGCCAGGTCGGCTATCTCTATCATTCCGACGGACTGATGGAGAAACTCGACTACTCCAAGATTCCGAATTCCGAGAAGCTCTATCCGATTGCCAAGCGCTCGGACTACACCGTGTCCGACTATGTCTACGTCTATACGCCGGCTTTTCGTACCGACGAGATGCCCGACGGATTCAGCATCGAGTCATGGGAATCCCTGTGGGACGAGTCCATGGAAGGAAAGCTCGGACTGCCGGATTTCGACCCGAGCCACATCATCATTGCCGCCACGCGCCTCGCCGGCGTGAAGGTTGAGGATTGGGAGCAGGTTCAGGAAAAGCTCCTCGAACTCAAGCCCAATATCCGCGCCTTCTACCAGTCCGATGCCACGAGCCAGAACCTCATGCGCACGGGCGAAACGCCGGTGCAGGTCCTGCTGAACATCAACGCCTATCACCTGGAGAAGCTGGGTCTGCCGGCTGAAATCCAGGTGCCGAAGGAAGGTGCCGTCGTCGGTTTCGACGTGTGGGGCATTTCGGCTGGTTCGAAGAACAAGGAGCTTGCCGAGCAGTTCCTCAACATCGCGCTCGAGCCGGAAATGCTCGCCAAGCTTTGCAACTTCCACAAGTGCTCCCCGATGAGCCCGGACGCAAAGCTCGACCCGGAGATCGCTGCGCTGCCCGGCATCTTCACCAGCGCCGAGCAGATCGAGAGCGAAGCGATCGTGGTCGAGGATGAAACCTACGCCAAGCTGCTTCCGGTCTGGAAGGTGTGGTTCACTGAAAACATGATGAACTGACCTGCGACCCGGGAAAGGCACGCCGCTGCCTTTCCCGGACCAGCCGGACCACGTGGGGGAAGGGGCTAGAGCCTCGCCATCGCTGAACGTCTCAAGCCCCGTCACGACCTGCAAAACCAATGCTGGTGCCAGCCGTCAACCACGCGATCGAGTTAGCCTGAGGCATGACAACGACACGCCCCTTCTTCGTGACCTTCCTGGCGCCGGCCATGCTGACGGCGGTCATACTGGTCGCGGCGCTGTTTGAGATCCTGCAGTACAGCGTGCGGGAGTTCATTCCAGGCTCGCTGGATGTCGGCGGGTTCACGCTCCAGAATTTCGTGCGCATCAACAAGCCGATCTACTGGGGCGCGCTTCTCAACACATTCTACATCAGCCTGAGCACGGCACTGGCATCGCTCCTGCTCAGCTATCCGGTCGCCTATGCGCTGGTGCGCTCCGAGCGCGACTGGGTGCGTTCGATCCTGATTGCGCTCTCCATCACGCCGCTCTTCACGGGCGAGATTGTCCGCACCTATTCCTGGATGCTGATGCTGGGCACCGATGGGTTCCTGAACAGCATGCTGCAGGGCCTCTCCATCCTCGATGAGCCGTTGCAGATGATGTACACGCGCCTCGGCGTGGTGGTGGCGCTGGTCCAGTTCTCCATGCCGGTGATGATCATCCTGCTGGCCACGGCAATCGCGCATGTCGACCGCGACGTCGAAAAGGCCGCGGCCAATCTCGGTGCCGGACCGCTGACCGTCTTCTGGAAGGTCACGCTGCCGCTCACCAGCCCCGGCATCCTGTCAGGCATCGTCGTGGTGTTTGCCTGGACAATGAGCGCGTTTTCAACGCCCCAGTTCATCGGCGGCGGGAAGATCCTGATGATCTCCAATCTCACCTACCTGCAGGGCTTCTCGATCCTCAATCTTCCGTTCGCGGCGACACTCAGCCTGATCGCCCTTGTCTCGGCTCTCGGCAGCCTCGCGCTGGTCACGACCGTGACCAAGAGGCTCGAGCAGCGCATTTCAGTGAATTGAGGTTTCGATGCGATCCGTGACCTTCTGGAGCCTTGTCATCGCGATCCTCGTCTACATGACGATGCCGACGATCGTGGTGCTGATGACCTCCGTCAATCCGACGCAGATCCTGGCCTTCCCGCCGGAAGGTGTGTCGTTGCGCTGGTACGAGAAGGTGCTGACCTACCGGGACTTCCAGAAGGCATTCAAGAATGGGCTGATCGTCACCGGTTGCGCCTCGACGCTCGCGGTCATCGTCGGTTCGGCGTTCGCATGGTTGATCCGCAACTATGCGTTCCGGGGCCGGGGCCTGCTGGAAGCCGTGCTCTGGTCACCCCTCATCATCCCGCACTTCACGCTTGGCTTCGGGTTCCTGCTGCTTGGCGGCGCGCTCGGCCTGCAGCAGGGCTACACCATGATTGTTCTGGCGCACATGGTCCTCATCATGCCGTTTGTGACGCGTGCGGTTTACGTCAGCCTCAGCAACATCGATCCCAATCTGTCACGCGCGGCAGCGACGCTTGGCGCATCGCCCTTCAAGGTGCTGACTCAGGTCGAGTTGCCGCTGGTTCTGCCTGGGATGGCAGGCGGGTGGCTGATTGCCGCGGTGCTGTCGTTCACCGAGTTCACGGCATCGCTCTACGTGACGGGGAGCCGAACGCAGACCTTGCCTGTCGCTATGTACAACTACATCCGCGAATACGCGGACCCCAGCATCTCCGCGATTTCGTCGATGCTCATCATCGCGACGACGCTGATCATGTTCTTTGCCGACCGGGTGTTCGGCCTGCGCCGCGTGCTGGCAATCGACAATCACTGAACCGGACTGCGCTTTGCTCACCGGGACGGTGAAAGCGCAATTCGTGATGAGCCATGAGAGGGCATCTTGAGAGTGGAAAAGTCAGTAGCCACCCCCGGCGACGCCAAGCACGCAGTTCAACTGCGCAACGTGCGCAAGGAATTCGGCTCCACCATCGGCGTCAACGACCTGACGCTCGACATCCGTCAGGGCGAGTTCCTGACGCTGCTCGGGCCGTCAGGCTGCGGGAAGTCGACACTGCTCGGCATGATCGCCGGGTTCATCACCCCGACGGCCGGCAGAATCGTCGTGGACGGCACCGACCTGACCCACGTCGAACCTTACAAGCGCGACATCGGGCTGGTGTTCCAGAACTACGCCCTGTTCCCGCACGTCAACGTCTTCGACAACGTCGCCTTCGGCCTGAAGATGCGAAAGCTCCCCAAGGCCGAGATCGAGGAGCGAACCCGGCGCGGCATCGCGATGATGAAGCTCGAGGGGCTGGAAAAGCGCCGCGTCCGCCAGTTGTCCGGCGGGCAGCAGCAGCGCGTGGCGGTGGCGCGCGCCGTGGTGATCCAGCCGAAGGTACTGTTGCTCGACGAACCCCTGTCTGCCCTCGACAAGAATCTGCGCGCCCAGATGCAGGTCGAACTCTCCGAGTTGCACAGGAGCACCGGCCTGACGACGATCTTCGTCACCCACGACCAGGGCGAGGCGCTCAGCCTCTCGGACCGCATCGTGGTGATGAACAAGGGGGAGGTGCAGCAGGTCGCCGCGCCGATCGAGTTGTACAAGACGCCTGCAAACGGCTTCGTCGCGTCCTTCATCGGCGAGATCAACGCCCTGCCGGACGCCCGCTACAGCGTCGACGGGGACACCGCCACGCTGGCGATACAGGGTGTCGGCGAGTTGAAGGCACCCCGCCGGCCGGAATGGTCATTTGCCAACGGCACCACGGTGCGCTCGTTCCTGCGCCCGGAACAGGTGGTGCCGGTGGAGTTCGGGTCGACGGGGCCCAACCACTTCGAAGGTGTTGTCGAGGCTCACATCTACCAGGGCGCACAGACGATCACGCGCGTGATGATTGAGGGTATCGGCCTCATTCAGACCCGCGTGAACGGGGCCGACATCATTGCAAGGCAGCCGGTCGGGGAACGAATGGTGCTTCGCTTCGAGGCCGACGACGCGATCCTGCTGCCGACCGGCTTCGTCTGATCCGTCGGACTGACCTATCCCTTCAGGAATTCGTCGCGGATGGGCGTGAAGACCTCAATGACTTCGCCGGCCTCGATGCCGTTCGCGGCATGCTCGACACTGCCGGATGGCAGCATTCAGGCCTACTCGGCGGGCACCTGCCGCGCCGCTTCGGCCCGGGCGGCAGCCTTCCGGCGTTCTTCCGCCGTGCGCCTGCGCGTGAAGACGCGCATGACGAAGACGTAGAACACCGGCACGAAGAACACCGCGAGCACTGTGGCGGAGATCATCCCGCCGAGCACGCTGGTGCCGATGGCGTTCTGGCTGGCCGCGCTGGCCCCGCTGGCAATCGCCAGTGGCAGCACGCCGAAGGAAAATGCCAGCGACGTCATGATGATCGGCCGGAAGCGGATCTGGGCTGCCGTCATCGTTGCCTTGAGCAGCGAGTGACCCTCCGCGCGCAGATCCTTTGCGAACTCGACGATCAGGATCGCGTTCTTCGCCGACAGGCCGATGATCGCGATCAGGCCGACCTTGAAATACACGTCGTTGGGCATGTCGCGCAGCATCACGGCCAGCACCGTGCCGATGGCGCCGAGCGGCACCACGAGCATGACAGACAGTGGAATTGTCCAGCTTTCATAGAGCGCCGACAGCAGCAGGAAGACGAACAGGATCGACAGGCCGATCAGCAGCGGGGCCTGGGTGCCCGACTGGATTTCCTGCAGCGATTGGCCGGTCCACTCGTAGCCAAAGCCGGACGGCAGTTGCGACATCAGACGCTCCATCTCGGCGATGGCATCGCCCGACGAGTAGCCTGGCGAAGCCTGGCCGCTGATGCGCACGGAGGGGTAGCCGTTGTAGCCGACGATCTGCAGAGGCCCTCGCAGCCAGTCGATCTCGGCGAAGGCGGAGATCGGCACCAGCCCGCCGTGGACGTTTTCCACCCGCAGGTCCATCAGGTCCTCGATCTGCATGCGGTCGCCGTCCTTGGCCATGACCATGACGCGCTGCATGCGCCCCGCATTGGGGAAGTCGTTGATGTAGCGTGAGCCGAGATTGGCCGAGATCGTCGAGTTGATCTGGCTGAACTGGACGCCAAACGTGTTGGCCTTCTCGCGGTCGATGATGAGCTGGGCCTGCGCCGCGTCGGGCAGGCCCTCGACCCGCAGCCCGGAGACGATGGGGCTCTGGTTGGCAAGCTCCAGCAGCCGCTGGCGGGCATCGGACAGGGCAGCCTGTCCCATGCCGTTGCGGTCCTGCAGGCGGAAGGTGAAGCCGCTCGACGTGCCAAGCCCGCGGATCGGCGGCGGCGACAGCGAGAAGGACCGCGCGTCCGTGATCTTCTGGAAGATCTGGCCGTTCAGCCGGCCGGCGATTGCCTGCGCGGAATCCTCCGGCCCGCGTTCGCTCCAGTCCTTCAGCGTGACGAAGGCGAGGCCGGCATTCTGGCCGACGCCCGAGAAGCTGAAGCCGAGTATGGAGACGATGGCGTTGACCGCATCTTCCTGCTGGACGATGCCCTCGATGGTCTGCATGACGCTCAGCGTGCGGTTGGCGCTCGCCTCCGCCGGGGCCTGCACGTCGACGATGAGGTAGCCCTGGTCCTCGTTCGGCAGGAAGGAGGAAGGCAGGCCGATATAGAGCCAGCCGAGCGCACCCACCACCAGCAGGTAGACGAGCATGAACACGCCGGATCGCCGCGCCGTGCGCCCGACAATCGAGCGGTAGCCCTTCGTGGTGGAGTCGAACTTGCGGTTGAACCAGCCGAAGAAGCCGCCCTTGGAATGGTGGTCCTTGGAGACGGGTTTCAGGAAGGTCGCGCACATGGCGGGCGTCAGCGAGAGCGCCAAAAAGCCCGAGAACAGGATCGAGGCGACCATCGTCAGGCTGAACTGCTGGTAGATGACGCCCACCGCACCGGGGAAGAACGCCATCGGCACGAACACGGCGGTGAGCACCAGCGTGATGCCGACGATGGCACCGGTGATCTGCTTCATCGCCTTGCGCGTCGCTTCCTTTGGCGAAAGGCCCTCCGTCACCATGATGCGCTCGACGTTCTCGATGACCACGATGGCATCGTCCACGAGAATGCCGATGGCCAGCACCATGGCGAACATGGTCAGGACGTTGATGGAAAACCCGGCAAGAAACAGCATTGCGCAGGTGCCGAGAAGCGCGATGGGAACGACCAGCGTCGGGATGATCGTGTAGCGGATGTTCTGCAGGAACAGGAACATCACCAGGAACACCAGCCCGACCGCTTCCAGCAGCGTGTGCAGCACCTTCTCGATGGACGATTCCACGAACGGGGAGGTGTCATACGGCACCTGGTAGGAGATGCCTTCGGGGAAGAATGCCGAAAGCTCCTTCATCAGGTCGCGCACCGCAGCAGAGGTGGAGATGGCATTGCCGGCCGGTGAAAGCTGGATGCCGACCGCCGCTGTCGGCTGTCCGTTCAGACGGCTGGAGAGGTTGTAGCTTTCCGCCCCGACTTCCATGCGCGCGATGTCACCGAGGCGCACCGTCGAGCCATCGGGGTTCGCGCGCAGGACGATGTCCTCGAATTCCTCGACGGACTTGAGCTGACCGCGCACGACGAGGGTGGCTGCAATCTGCTGGTCCGGCGTCAGCGGTTGCCCGCCGATCTGGCCGGCGGCGACCTGCGCGTTCTGGGCGCGCACGGCGGCAATCACGTCGTCGGGCGTCAGGTTCAGCCCGATCATCTTGTCCGGGTCGAGCCAGATGCGCAGGGCGCGCTGGCTGGCGAAGAGCTGCGCGCTGCCGACACCCTCGATGCGGCGGATTTCGCCCAGCACGTTGCGGGTCATGTAGTCGCCCAGTCCCACCGGATCGATGGTTCCGTCATCGGAGATGAGCGAGACGACCATGAGGAATCCGCTGCTCGCCTGGTTCACCTGGATGCCCTGGCTGCGCACCGTCTCCGGCAGGCGCGGTTCCACCCGGCGGATACGGTTCTGCACGTCCACGGAGGCCTGGTTGAGCGAGGTGCCGGGGCTGAAGGTCGCATTGATGGAGACGCGGCCGGTCGTGTCCGAGGTGGACTCGAAATACATCAGCCCTTCGACGCCGTTCAGCTCTTCCTCGATGGGGCGGGTGACCCCCTGATAGAGGTCCTCGGGCGAGGCGCCGGGATAGTTGGTCTGGATGGTGACCTGCGGCGGCGCGACGCTCGGATATTGCGAGATCGGCAGGAACGGCAGCGTGATGATGCCGGCGAGCATGATGAAGATCGCCACCACCCACGCAAAGATCGGGCGCTCGATGAAAAAGCTTGGCATGGGGAGGCCCTATCCGGCGTTGGCGGTCTTGGAGGAGAGGCCCGAGGTGGCGCTTGTGTCCGGCGCCTTCCATTCGACGGGTTTGACCTGCTGGCCGGCCCCGATGCGCTGAAACCCTTCCACGACCACGCGGTCGCCAGCTTCAAGGCCTGTCTCGATGACCCAGCGGCTCGTCATGGCGCGCCCCGTGGTCACGGTGCGCCGCTCGAGCTTTTCCTCGCCATTGACGATGAAGACGAAGGCCTTGCCGCCGCTGTCGCGCTGCACCGCCTGTTGCGGCACCGAAATCGCGTTGTTCTCGACACCCTGTTCGATCACGACGCGCACATACATGCCCGGCAGCAGGTCGCCATCCGGGTTGGGGAACTCGCCGCGCAGCGTGACCTGGCCGGTCGTGGGGTCGACGGTTGCCTCCGAGAACAGCAGCCGGCCGGTGTGCTCGTAGGGGGTTCCGTCATCGCGAACCAGCCCGACAGGGGCTTCGTCCACGGCGTTGGCCAGATCGCCGTTGCTCGTATAACGCCGCTTCAGCTCCAGCAATTCGGTCGCCGACTGGGTGAAGTCGGCGTAAACCGGGTCGAGCTGCTGGATGGTTGCAAGGCTCTCGCTGTTGGTGGGGCCGACAAGCGCGCCCTCGGTGATCAGTGCGCGGCCGATGCGGCCCGAAATCGGGGCCTTCACCTCGGAATATTCTAGATCGAGCTGGGCCGCGCGCAGGTTGGCGCGCGCCGAGGCGACGTCGGCGTCGGCCTGCGCCAGCATCGACACCGCGTTGTCGTATTGCTGCTGGGAAACCACCTTGCGCTGGCGCAGTTCTTCCTGCCGCCCGGCCTGCTGGCGCGCTTCGGTCTGGGCCGCTTCGGCGCGCTGCAGCGTGGCCTGCGCGCTTTCCACCTGCACCTGGAACTGCGCCGGGTCGATCCGGTAGAGCACGTCTCCCTGCTCGACCTGGCTACCCTGCGTGAACACGCGCTCCTGCACGATGCCGGCCACGCGCGGGCGCACTTCGGCGATGCGGGTCGCGGAAATGCGGCCCGGCAGGTTGTTGATGATCGGCAGGTTCTCGGCGCGCACCGTGACGATGCTGACCGACGGGGGCGGCGCCTGTGGTGCCTGCTGCGCCTGTCCGCTCTGCTCCTGTTCGCATGCGCCGAGCAGCAGCGAGAAACCGGCGATCACGACGAGCCGCGAGGCTCTGTGGCCGAGAGTGAAAATCGATTGCGACAATGGTGCTCTCCTTCGAGCAAGTCCTTGGACGCCGCGCTTTCTTTCGCGTCGGCGCGTCAACCGGATCAGTCGGGGTCTGTCTGTGGGTCCTGTCCGATCAGCCATTCGATGTCGCTGATGAGGCGACGCCGCTCGTCCTTGGTCCAGGTGTGCAGGTCGAAATAATCGAGTGTCTTGAGGCCTTCCGCAGCAAGGAAGGCGAGGAGGGCGCCGCGTGGCGACGTCGCCGTGCGACGAATCTCGTCGATGCGGGCGCTGTAGGATTCGCGGATCGGCTGGCGCAGGTCGGCTTCCTGGGCAAGCGCCGCGCACAGGCTGATCGCGACGGCCCGGTCCTCGTCCGCCACGCCGGCGGCAACCGTCGAGACACGGGCCTGGATCGCGCAGTCCGGACCGTCGCCGATCTTTTCGCGCATGGCGCGGAAGACGGACTCTTCCTCGCACACGCGCCGCGCGATCACGGCGCGGATGAGTTCGTGCTTGGTCTTGTAGTCGTAGAGTACGCTGGCCTTGCTGATGCCGGCCTCGGTGGCCACGGCATCAAGCGTCAGACGCGCGGCACCATCGCGCGTCACCACGCGCTGTGCGGCGTCCAGAACGGCGTCCCGGTCTATCGTGCGGGTGCGGCCCATGCCGTCATCCTTAGATTTCCAACCGGTTGGTTATATTGCAGCGCAAAAATACCCGTCAATGCCGCTGCCATGCCGGCACCGCAGGGCTGCGCCCGAGATTCTGCAATTGCGGCGCAACGATCGATCGTCCGGAAAACCGGCTGCCGGCTTCTTCCGCCTGTCGGATGATGAAGCGTCCGGCAGGCGAGGGCGCTTGTCACGCAAGCCGGGATTTGCATCTGTGACGCCGGTTGCAGGAGAAGGACAGCTGGCGAAATGACTGAATCGCAAACCGTGTTGGCGGCACTGGAAGACGGCCTGCTGACGCTGACGCTCAACCGTCCCGAGAAGCTCAATGCCTTCAACGAGGAGATGCACCTGGCGCTGCGTGCGCAGGTCGAGCGCGCGCACGCAGATGATGTCGTCCGCGCGGTTCTGCTGACAGGGGCCGGGCGCGCATTCTGCGCCGGTCAGGATCTCGGCGACCGTGACCCGCGAAAGGGCGGTCCGAGGCCCGACCTCTCCAACACGCTCGGCACCTTCTACCATCCGACACTCCGCCTGATCCGCCAGCTTGAAAAGCCGGTGGTCTGCGCGGTGAATGGCGTCGCCGCCGGTTCCGGCGCCAACGTGGCGCTCGCCTGCGACATCGTTATCGCCGCGAAGTCGGCCAGGTTCATCCAGTCGTTCGGCAGGCTCGGCCTCGTACCGGATGCGGGTGGTACGTGGTGGCTGGCGCGCGCGCTTGGCGAGCCGCGCGCTAAGGCGCTTGCCATGACCGCCGAACCGCTGATGGCCGAGACGGCTGCCGAATGGGGCCTGATCTGGAAGGCGGTTGAGGACGACGCGCTGATGGGCGAGGCGACGGAACTGGCTGCGAAGCTTGCTGCAGGCCCGACGCTGGGCCTCGGCCTCACCAAGACGCTGATTCAGGCCGCCGCGACCAACGATCTTGAAGCGCATCTGGAGACGGAGCGCGCCGTGCAGCAACGGGCCGGCTTCTCGGATGATTACGCCGAAGGCGTGACTGCGTTTCTTGAAAAGCGGTCGCCGGTGTTCAGGGGCAAATAGCCCGCCACTTCTGCCGAGCGTCGCATCGGGTGCAGCAATCATTGTGCTGCACGTCGGTTAGGGGAGGCAGAGCCGGAGCCCGTCTTTCGCTTGCGTCTGCGTTGACACAGGGATGCCGGGGCGGCTTGACGGTTCCGCACAGTGGAATTATTGCCCCGCGACCGGGGTCGCTCTGCGCGCCAAATCAAGCGCTTTGTACGCTCTATTCGGCTTGAACTGCGGGCGTTGTCGGACCATCAGGTTGCGAAACGACCGAACAACGATTTTCCGCACAGCGGAAGGGATATCCTGTTGTTTTCTTGACTTGCCTTTTGTCGCGCTGCTTTGGTGAGGCATGGCGCATGACGCGGAGAGAAACCTCTCCACGGCGTCCAAAAAGACAATCGCCACATGGGAGGTTCGGAAATATGAAACGTTTCACGATTGCTGCGGCCATCGCAGCGAGCGCGCTCGCATTCGCCATTCCGGCGAAGGCCGAGACGATGACGATGCTCACCAGCTGGGACGAGAGCTACAACGCCGTTCCGGTTTTCGCGCAGGAATTCGCCAAGCGCCTCACCGAGGAATCGAACGGTGAAATCACCGTCGAGCTGCGCGGTCCCGAGACCGTGCCGCCGTTCGAGCAGCTTCAGCCTGTCTCTGCCGGCCTGTTCAACATGCTGTTCACCCACGGTGCCTATCACCTTGGTGAAACGGCCATGGCATTCGGCATGGATGCCGTCACCGACGACCCGGCCGCGCGCCGCGACAGCGGCATCTTTGATGTCATTGATGCGCACTACCAGAAGCGCAACCTGAAGCTGATCGGCGTGTTCTCCGCAGCCTCCGGCTACCACATCCTGCTGAAGCAGCCGATTGGCGAGGACGGTGGTCTCGAAGGCCGCAAGATCCGCGCGTCCGGCACCTACCATGATCTCGTCAACGAGCTCGGTGGTTCGGTGGTGACCCTGCCGGCCAGCGAAATCTACTCCTCGCTCGAGCGCGGCGTCGTTGATGGTGCGGCCTGGCCGGTGTTCGGTGCCATGGACTACAAGTGGTTCGAAGTCGCCGATCACATGACGCGGCCCACCTTCGGCGTTACCAATCTCTCGCTGTTCATGAACCTCGACACCTGGAACGGCCTGTCGGAAGAGCAGCAGACGATGGTGACCGACATCGCCAAGGAACTGGAAGTCGAGGGCCGCAAGCACTTCGAAGGCCTGTGGGCCAAGGAAGACAAGGCCATGCAGGACGCCGGACTTGCCATCACCGAATTCGGCCCCGAGGTCGGCGACCGCATCGAAGGCATCTTTGCTGCCGGCGTGTGGAAGCAGGTGGAAGCCAAGGCCGGTGAAGACGGCAAGGCCTTCCATGACCTGGCGCTCGAAAAGAACCTCACCGCCGAGTGAGCGCAGCGTCTCCCATGCGTTGGCTGTTGAAGGCGCACGATGCGCTGACGGATGCGAGTTGTTGGGGGGCGACCCTTGCGGTCGCCTACCTGACGCTCGTCACCGCGTGGGAGGTATTCGGCCGATACGCACTTCAGGCGCCCAGCGACTGGGCGCCTGACACCGCCTCGGTTTCCTTCGCCATGATCACCTTTCTTGCCGCGCCGACGGTGACGCGCAACCTGGACCATGCGCGCATGAGCTTCGTCGTCGACAGTCTCCCCGCGCATGTGGGCGTATGGACCGGCAGGCTGGTCTACCTGGTCGCCGCGGCGACCTGTCTCCTGTGCGCCTGGTACGGAGCCCACGAGGCCGCGCGGCAGGTTTCGCGCGGGGTCAAGATGATCGCGGTGACACCGATCCCGAAATGGGTCGTCACCATCGTCATCGCCTACAGCCTTGCCAGCATGGCGGCCTACTTCCTGCGGCATCTCGCGGCAACGTTCACACGCCCGACTGCGCCTGCCGACACCACACAAACCGACAGTGTGCAAACCAACAGTGTGCCGCAGTGACCTGGTGGATCTTCCTCTCCGGCTCATTTGCCATGCTGCTCGTGCTGTTCGCCACGGGCCTGCCGATTTTCCTGTCGTTCCTGGTGCTCAATCTGGCGGCGCTGTACATGCTCAGCGGCAGCTTCGCGG
Organism: Tepidamorphus sp. 3E244; assembly: GCF_046159835.1. Classification (NCBI taxonomy): domain Bacteria; kingdom Pseudomonadati; phylum Pseudomonadota; class Alphaproteobacteria; order Hyphomicrobiales; family Tepidamorphaceae; genus Tepidamorphus; species Tepidamorphus sp. 3E244. Next base: position 1,010,453 of record NZ_JBJXCY010000001.1, read on the forward strand.
GCGTGCTGCTCATCATCAACTCGATGTTCGACACCGGCACCAGTTTCTCGCTGGCCGCCATACCGCTGTTCATCCTGCTCGGTGAAATCCTGTTCCGGTCCGGCGCGGTCAACATCCTGTTCAACGCCGTCGATGCGCTGATCGGCAACATCCGCGCCCGCCTCTATGCAGTGGCGATTGTCCTTTCGACGATCTTCGGCGCGCTGTCTGGTTCGGCCATGGCGGTTGCCGCCATGATGGGATCGTCTCTGCTGCCGGAAATGCGCGCGCGCGGTTACGACCGCAATCTGTCGATTGGCGCGCTGCTGGCCGGGTCCAGCTTGGCGCCGATCATTCCGCCAAGCGTGATGGCGGTCGTGCTCGGTATCCTGTCGAAGGTTTCCATCGCCGAACTGCTGATCGCCGGCATCCTGCCCGGTCTGCTGCTGGCGGTTGCCTTTTTCATCTACCTGGTCATCCGCGGGCGCATCAATCCGGCGCTGGCGCCCCTCAGCAAGCGAGCCGACCTGCCGGGCCGTGAGCGCACCGTGATGGTAGCGCGCGCCCTGCCGTTCCTGCTCATCATCGCATCCATTCTCGGGTTCATCCTGGCGGGCATCGCCACCCCGACGGAGGCAGCGGCCGTCGGTTGCGTCACGGCCGTCATCATCTGCTCGCTGTTCGCCGATTTTAGCTTCAGCAAGCTGGTCTCCTGCCTGCGCTCAACCGCCAGCATCACCACGGTCATCACCATCATCATGGTGTCGTCGGTCTCGTTCAGCCAGGTGCTGAACATGAGCGGGGCGACCTTCAAGCTGGTCGCCGCCGTCACCGCACTCGACCTGCCACCCGCCGTCATGTTCGTGATGCTGCAGATCCTGCCGTTCGTGCTGTGCATGTTCATCGACCAGATCGCGCTTATGATCATGCTGGTCCCGCTCTATGCGCCCATCGTGCTGGCACTCGGCTTCGATCCGGTGTGGTTCTGGACCCTGTTCCTCATCAACATGTCCGTCGGCGGCATCACCCCACCCTTCGGCTACACACTGTTCGCGCTGCACGGCGTGACCAAGGACGTGCCGCTGCAGGCCATTTTCCGCTCGGTGCTGCCGTTCATCGGCATCTTCGCCCTGATGATCGCGCTGCTGGCATTGTTCCCCGACATCATTCTCTTCCTGCCTTCATTCCTGTGAGAGGACGACGCATCATGGATCTCGGCATTTCCGGTCTGAACGCACTTCTCCTCGGCAGCACGCAGGGGCTTGGCCTGTCCTGTGCGAAATCGCTGGCTGAAGCCGGCGTGCGCGTCGTCATCAACGGACGCGATGCCGAAAAGGCGAAGAAGGCGGCGGCCGATCTGGGCGGCGAGGCCCATGCGGTTGCTGGCGACGTCTCCGACCCTGCAGAGCGTCGCCGTATCGTTGAGGAAGCGCGAAAGCTTGCCGGGCCGATTTCCATTTTGGTGACCAATGCCGGCGGCCCCCCGCCCGGGCCGCTTGAAGAGCACAGCCACGAGGTCTGGCGAAAGGCGCTGGAGGGCAACATGCTCGCGGCAATCGATTTTGCGGGCTTGGTCCTGCCCGACATGCGCGCTGCAGGCTTTGGCCGCATCGTCAACGTCACCTCGTTCACCGTTCGCGAGCCGTATCCCAACATGGGCCTTGCGACCGGTGTGCGCGCCGGGCTGACCGGTGCCATGGCGAGCCTTGCGCGCGAGGTCGCGCGAGAGGGCATCACCGTGAACAACATCCTGCCGGGCCTGATGGACACCGGCGCGCTGCAACGCGTCTACGACGCGCAGGCTGCGCGCGAGGACATCACCCCGGAAGCCGCGAAGGCGCGCATGGCCGAAAGCGTTCCAATGGGGCGCCTCGGCGAGGCGGAAGACTTCGGTCCCGTCTGCGGTTTCCTGTGCTCGCGGCTCGCGGGCTACGTCACCGGCCAGAACATCACCGTTGATGGCGGCCTCGTGCGCGCCCTGATCTGACCACCACGAATACGAAAGAGGTTTCCCCATGAGGGACATGAACGCGCCGGACCTGACCATCGGTGTGATCGGCGCCGGTGCGATGGGCACCGGTATCGCGCAGGTTGCCGCGACCGGCGGCATCACGGTTCGCATGTTCGACACGCGCGACGGCGCGGCGGCAGCGTCCTGTGAAAGCATCGCCAAGCGCCTGGCGAAACGGGCAGGCGAGGGGAAGATGCCGCAAGAGGAGGCTGACGCGGCAAGTGCGCGGCTTCAACCCGCAGCAACCTTGCAGGACATGGCCGATTGCGCTGTCGTGGTCGAGGCGATCGTCGAGGACCTGGATATCAAGCAGGCGCTGTTCGCCGACCTTGAATCCATCGTCGCCGAGGACGCCATTCTCGCCTCCAACACGTCTTCCCTGCCGATCGGTGCCATCGCCGCGACGCTCGACAAGCAGGACCGCATCGCGGGTCTCCATTTCTTCAACCCCGTTCCGGTCATGAAGCTGGTCGAGGTCATTCGCGGACCGCAGACCACTGACGCGGTGATGGATGCGCTGGTTGCGCTGGGCAAGCGGCTCGGGCGCACGCCGGTGGTGGTGAAGGACGCGCCGGGCTTCCTCGTGAATTTTGGCGGTCGTGCCTACACGACAGAAGCGCTGGCCATCCTGCACGAAAACGTCGCCACGCCTGCACAGATCGACGCTGTGATGCGCGACGGGTTCGGCTTCCGCATGGGGCCCTTCGAACTGATGGACCTGACCGGGATGGACGTGAACTTCCCCGTCACGCGCTTCGTCCACGAAAGCTCGTTCGGCGACCCGCGCCTGCGGTCCACGCCGCTGCATCGCTACATGGTGGAAACCGGTCAGCTCGGCCGCAAAAGCGGGCAGGGCTTCTTCGCCTATGGCGAGGGCGCACAGGTGCCGAGCGCCGATACTACCAGCGATGCCGCACCGGCGGCAGCCGTCTTCGTGCATGGCGATGCGCCGGAGCTTGGTGCACTGGCCACCGAGTGCGGCGCCAACCTGCTTGACGCCGATGACGGCAAGGCCCCGATCCTTGCCGCACCTGTCGGCGAGGACTCGACCGCGTATGCCGCGCGCAACGGCATCGACCATCGCCGGCTGGTGTGTATCGACATGGTTCCCGACACGAGCAGGCGCGTCACACTGATGACCGCGCCGGGCGCAGACGAGGGTGTTCGTGCGTCGGTCGTATCCCTGCTGGCGACGCAGCGCGCGGTGACGGCCATCGCCGATTCACCCGGCTTCATCGGCCAGCGAATTTCCGCCATGGTTGCCAACCTCGGCTGCGAGATGGCCCAGATCGGCCTGGCGTCCCCGAGCGATATCGACCTCGCCATGCGGTTGGGGTTGAACTACCCGAAGGGTCCGCTGGAGCTTGCGGATGCGCTGGGTGCCGACGTGGTCCACACCATCCTGACGCAGGCGCAGGCGCTGAGCGGCGATGATCGCTACCGGCCCAGCCAGTGGCTGCGCCGCCGGGCCACCCTCGGGCTTCCCGCACAACAGATGTGATCAGTCCGTATGCAGGGCCGGTCCGAGCAGTTTCGCAACACCCTTGAGCGCATCGGCCAGTGTCGTGCGCATGGTCTGTTCCGAAATCGAGCCGGTCGCAACGGGTATGGTGAGGGCTGCATATTCGCCCTGGCTGTGGATCGGGACGGACACACCGCCGATCCCCGGGTTCCACATGTTGCGCACGATGGCGACACCGTCGCGCAGGCAGTCCTTCACCGCCGAGTTGAAGGTTTCCGGGTCCTGGCCGGTGCGCGTCATCTCCGCGCGAACCCGCGTCGACAGCATGCGCCGCTCGGTTTCCGGCAGCGCGGCAACCAGTGCGATACCGGCTGCAGAAACGGGGATGCGAAGTCGCCCGCCGGTGGCCAGACGCACGGCAACGAGGTTGCTTCCCTCGAACACCGCCACGAACGTGATGTGCAGCTTGTCGCGGATGGCGAGCGCCGCCGTTTCGCCCGTGGTCCGGCTGAGCTGTTCCAGGTGCGGGCGCGCCTGTTCGAGCAGCCGCATCCCGGCAAGGACAGGGTAGCCAAGCGTCAGGTTTTTCGGCGTCAGTTCGTATGCGCGATTGGAGCGGCTGAGCCGCACGTAGCCCATCACGACAAGCGTGTGCGTCAGCCGGCTGACGGTCGATGGCGCAAGCCCCGTCATCTCGGCAAGGTCGCCATTCGTCAGCGGTTTCTGCGCCCTGGAAAGGGATTCCAGCACGGCCAGCCCCCGCGCCAGCGCCTCGACGAATTGCCTGTCCTTGTCGCTCATGCCGCCGTCAAAACTATCCGCTGTGCGGAATGCCATTCCGCAGTTTCCGATTGCAGCATGCCCATTTTTTCCCGAAAGTCATCTGCAAAAAGGCGCGGACAGCAATTGCTGCCAGCAGGTCAAACCTGCGCCGCCATTGGATGGAACATCTCGCAAGGAGGTCGCGCCCATGCTCACGGGTGACATGTTGCGCCGCTCGGCAGAGCGCTTTCCGCAGAAACCGGCAATCCTTTGGGAAGGCCAGTCACTCAGCTACAGCGAGCTCGACCAGTCAGCCAACAAGCTGGCGAACGCGCTGATTGCCAGGAAGCTCACCAAGGGTGCCAAGGTCGGCATCATCAGCCGCAACCGCACCGAGTACGGCATCGCCTTCTTCGGCGTTGCGCGCTCCGGCGCTGTGCTGGTCAATGTCTCCGTGCTGTATGCGCCCGAGGAACTGGCCTACGTCCTTGCCAAGGCGGATATCGAACTGCTGTTCTACGAAGACATCTTCGCCGAGAAGGTCGAGGCCGTTCGCGAAAAACTTCCGAAGCTGAACGAGACCATCCGTATCGGCGGCGAGGGCGAGGACGCGTTCCGCAGCTTCTACGCCGATGCGTCCGACGAGCTTCCCGACGTCGGCATCGTCGAGGATGACCCCTTCTGCATGACCTATACCGGCGGCACGACGGGCCGCCCGAAGGGCGTGCTGTGCAGCCATCGCAACCGAATGATCACTGCGCACACGGTGATGGTGGAAGAAGCCATCGACGAGCGCGACGTGGTCGGCATCGTGACGCCCATGTTCCACGTCGCGGCGCTGAACATCATGTTCCAGCCGGCGATCCTGGCGGGCGCGACAACCACGCTTCTCAGCAAGTGGGATACGGGCGAATTCGCCGCCATGGCCAAGAAGACGGGCATGACGGCAGCCTTCATGGTGCCGACGCAGGTTTCCATGGTGGTGGCCGACCCCGGCTTCGACGCGGCCAATTTCGCGACCTGGCGGAAACTCTCGTTCGCCGGTGCACCGATGCCCGACTGGGTGCAGGTGGAGATGCTCAAGGTGCTGCCGGACGTGAAGATGACGCAGATTTACGGGCAGTCCGAAATGGGCGTGCTCACCTCGCTGCGCCACTGGAACCTGCCGGAGAAGCTCGGCTCCATCGGGCGCCAGGCCTACAATGTCGACGTCGCGATCATCGACCAGGACGGCAATCACGTCGAGGTCGGCGAAATCGGCGAGATCGTCTCGCGCGGCGAGAACGTCATGCTGGAATATTATAACGAGCCGGAGCAGACGGAGGCCTTCTGGAAGCATGGCTGGGCCCATACCGGCGACGTCGGCACCATCGACGCGGATGGCTTCATCACGCTCGTTGATCGCTCCAAGGACATGATCATTTCCGGGGGCGAGAACATCTATCCCAAGGAAATCGAGAACGCGATCTACGACCACCCGGCTGTCGCAGAATGCGCGGTCTTCGGCATCCCCGATGACAAGTGGGGCGAAGTGCCGGCCGCCTACGTGATGCTGAAAGCCGACCAGTCCCTCAGTGAAGAGGAGCTTGTCGAGCACTGTGCCGAGCGGCTCGCCCGCTTCAAGCGGCCACAACTGGTGAAGTTCGTCGAGACATTCCCGAAGACTCCCATCGGAAAAATCCAGAAGAACATCCTGCGTGAGCCCTTCTGGAACGACAGAGAGAAGAAGATATGACCGACCGCTATGCCAAGTACCAGCGACTGAAGTTCGACTGGCCGGAAGAGCGCATCCTGCGCATCACCATGGAAAATCCCGGTCGGCTCAATTCCGCTGACCGGATCATGCACGGTGAGCTCGTCGAGATCTGGCGCGACATCGACAGTGATCCCAACGTGAGCGCAGCCATCATCCGCGGCGCGGGCGAGGCGTTCTCTGCCGGTGGTGACCTCGACCTCGTCAAGGAGATGACCGAGGACTTCGACACGTTGACCCGCGTGTGGAAGGAAGCCCGCGACCTCGTGTACAACCTGGTCAACTGCTCCAAGCCGCTGGTCTCCGCGATGGAAGGCCCGGCAGTCGGCGCTGGCCTCGTCGCCGGTCTGCTGGCAGACATCTCCATCGCATCGCGCAGCGCCCGTATCATCGACGGCCATACCCGCCTCGGTGTTGCAGCGGGCGACCACGCGGCGATTGTCTGGCCGCTGCTGTGCGGTCTGGCGAAGTCCAAGTACTACCTGATGCTGTGCGAGCCGGTGAGCGGCGAAGAGGCGGAGCGCATCGGTCTCGTGTCGCTGTGCACCGAGCCGGAAGACCTGCACGACAAGGCGCTGGAAGTCGCGCGCAAGCTGGCGGCCGGTTCACCCACCGCCCTGCGCTGGACGAAGTACGCGCTCAACAACTGGCTGCGTATGGCCGGCCCGACCTTCGACACCTCGCTGGCGCTCGAATTCATGGGCTTCAAGGGTCCCGACGTTCAGGAGGGCCTCGCCTCGCTGCGCGAAAAGCGCAAGCCGAACTTCACCCCCAACTGCCCGCTGTGAGGTCATCCATGCAAGAGGCCTACATCTGTGCCGGCGTCCGCACGCCGATTGGTCGATACGGCGGCGCGCTGTCCTCGGTGCGCACCGACGACCTGGCGACTGTCCCGCTGCGTGCGCTCATGGAGCGCCACGGATCGGTCGACTGGGACGCCGTCGATGACGTGATCCTTGGCTGCGCCAATCAGGCGGGCGAGGACAACCGCAACGTGGGCCGCATGGCGGCGCTGTTGGCCGGCCTGCCGGAGAGCGTGCCAGGTGTCACCGTCAACCGGTTGTGCGGTTCGGGTCTCGATGCGGTCGGCATGGCTGCGCGCGCCATCCGTGCCGGTGAGGCCGACCTGATGATCGCGGGCGGAGTTGAATCCATGTCGCGCGCGCCGTTCGTCATGCCGAAGGCCGAGACGGGCTTCTCGCGCAATGCCGAGATCTTCGACACCACCATCGGCTGGCGCTTCGTCAACCCGGTGATGAAGAAGCAGCACGGCATCGATTCCATGCCCGAGACGGCGGAGAACGTTGCCGCAGACCACAAGGTCGCGCGTGAGGACCAAGACGCTTTTGCGCTGCGCAGCCAGCAGCGTGCGCTCAAGGCGCAAGAATCCGGTCGGTTCGCCCGCGAGATTGTTCCCGTCACCATTCCCCAGCGCAAGGGTGATGCAATCGAGGTGTCCACCGATGAGCATCCGCGTGACACGACGCTTGAAAAGCTCGCCAGCCTGAAGACACCGTTCCGCGCCGAAGGCAGCGTGACGGCGGGCAATGCGTCGGGCGTCAATGATGGCGCGGCCGCGCTCATCATCGCGTCGGAGGACGCCGCCAAGAAACACGGCCTCGTGCCGGTTGCCCGCATCCTCGGCATGGCGGCTGCCGGCGTGCCGGCCCGCGTCATGGGCATCGGCCCGGTGCCGGCCAGCCGGAAGCTTCTCGACCGCCTCGGCCTGACGATCTCGGACATGGACATCATCGAGCTGAACGAGGCCTTCGCCGCGCAGGCACTCGCCGTGCTGCGCGAACTGGGCCTGCCGGACGACGCCGATCACGTGAACCCCAATGGCGGCGCCATCGCGCTTGGCCATCCGCTCGGCATGTCGGGCGCGCGACTTGCGCTGACCGCGACGCAGGAACTGGCGGAACGCAAGGTCAAGCGGGCACTGTGCACCATGTGCGTCGGTGTCGGGCAGGGCGTTGCACTTGCACTGGAGCATGTCGGATGAGCGAGATCGTTCTGCTTGAAAGGCCCGAGCCGGGCATCGCAATCGTCAGGCTCAACCGCCCGGACGTGCGCAACGCGCTCAACCTCGCCATCCGCAAGGACATGGCCAAGGTCTTCCGCTCCTTCGCCGACGATCCGGACTTGCGCTGCGTGGTCCTGACCGGCAACGAGGAATCCTTCGCTGCCGGTGCCGACATCCAGGACATGTCGGAGCTCGACGCCGTCGCCATGTACCAGCGCCACACGGAACGGCTGTGGCAAGCCGTGGGCGACTGTCCCGTCCCGGTCATCGCCGCCGTCAGCGGCTTCGCGCTGGGTGGCGGGCTGGAACTCGCAATGCATGCCGACATCATCGTTGCAGGTCGTGGCGCACGCCTCGGCCAGCCCGAGGTGAAGGTCGGCATCATGCCGGGCGCCGGCGGGACCCAGCGCCTGACGCGCGCGGTCGGCAAGTTCCGCGCCATGCTGCTCTGCCTGACCGGCAAGATCATCGACGGCGAGGAAGCCTATTCGATGGGGCTGGTCAGCGAACTGGTCGATGACGACCAGGTCATGTCGCGGGCGACCGAGCTTGCCGGCCAGATCGCCAAGCTTCCGCCGATTGCGGTTGCACAGATCAAGGAAGTCATCCTTGCGGGTCCCGATGCGCCGCTCTCGACTGCGCTGGCACTGGAGCGCAAGGCCGTGCAACTGCTTTTCGCCACCCGCGACAAGCAGGAGGGCATGAGCGCCTTCCTCGACAAGCGCAAGCCGCAGTTCACCGGTTCCTGAGCCACTGAAGCTCCGGCCACGCGCGTTCGCCCAAGGCCGGGTCGGCACAGAAGCGCGATCCGCGTGAAGCCGGACTTGCACACGAAGCCGTTCGCCAAAACGGCTTCGTGACCTTTTGCACGCCTCGCAATGCGTGCCTGTTTCCCGTTCCCTGACAAGGCCTAGTCGAGAGGTCACAACACGGACAGTCCGAGTGATCGGTCTGTCCGCCGTCTTCGGCTGCCAGCGGCACCGAAGGCAAGGCAGGGGCGTGTAACCTCTGCAGTTTTCCTTGCTGCCAGACTCCCTTCAAACAGGGCGACGTCGCGATGCCCCCTCATGCCGCTGCGCAATTTGTTCGCTTTGAGTGCCGGGAATTTCCGCAAAAGGGCCCGAAATTAAACGTGGACAGCGCGCACAAAAATGCAAAACTGCACAGATATCCCCAAGCCTGCAGGGATCGTGCAGGCATTCGGAACGCGTCATGGGAATGGCCGGCATCCCTCAGGTCAGACCCTCGGCACAACGATTTCGGCACCAACAAGGAGACGACAATGAAGAGCTGGACCAAATTCATGGCGGTTTCTCTCGCCGCCGTTGGCATGGCGACCGCAGCCTCGGCCGACGAGCTCACCGTCTACACCGCACTCGAGGAAGAAGAAATCGCCGCCTATGTCGAGGCCGCCCAGAAGGCGATGCCCGACACCGAGATCAATGTGCTGCGCCTGTCCACCGGCAAGCTGGGTGCGCGTCTTCTCGCGGAAGCCGGCAACCCGCAGGCCGACGTGATCTGGGGCTGGGCGGTCAGTGCCATGATGGACCCGCAGATTCTCGCGATGCTGGAATCCTATGAAGCCAAGGGCGTCGATGTTCTGCCCGACACGTTCCGCAGTGCAGAGGGCAAGTGGTTCGCGCCGATCGGCTACATGGGAGCGTTCTGCGTGAACACCGCGCGCCTGGAGGAAAAGGGCCTGCCCATGCCCAAGAGCTGGAAGGACCTCGAAAACCCGGCCTTCAAGGGCGAGTTGCTGATGCCGGACCCGAATTCCTCCGGCACGGGCTATCTCCACGTGAATGCCGTCCTGCAGAGCATGGGCGAGGAAGCCGGCTGGGCGCAGCTTGAGGCCATCGACCCGAACATGGCGCAGTACACGTCGTCCGGCTCCAAGCCCTGCAAGTCCGCGCGCGTGGGCGAATACACGGTGGGCATCTCGCTGGCCTTCACCGCGATGCAGTCCATCGAGGAAGGCTACCCGCTCGCCATGGTCTTCCCCGAAGGCGGGGTCGGCTATGAACTCGAAGCCTCCGGCCTGATGGCAAGCTCCGACAACAAGGAAGCCGCGAAGGCCTTCCTCGACTGGACCATGTCGGAGGAGGCGATCGGCCTCTACCAGAAATACAAGGCGCTCATCACCGTGCCGGGCGTCGATGCTTCGAAGGCTGCCGAGGCTGCCGGCCTGCCGGCTGACATCTCGACCGTTCTGGCGGACATCGACTTCGTCAAGGCTGCCAAGGACCAGTCAGCCGTCAAGGAAACCTGGAAGGAAAAGCTGGGCCGCTAAGAGCAACCCTTGGGCGGCACGCGTTGCCGCCCATCTGCTGCCGCCCATTTGCTGCCACCACGCGGGGTCTCCTTCGGGGGACCCCGTCCAGCCGTGGAAGACGAGATTCCATGTACCTGACGGTTGAGAATGCCAGGAAAACTTTCGGCAACTTCACAGCGCTCAACGACGTCTCGATCGAGATCGAACGCGGTGAATTCGTCTGCTTGCTGGGGCCATCCGGGTGCGGGAAGACCACGCTCCTGCGATTGATCGCGGGGCTGTCGGACCTCGATGGGGGCGAGATCATGCTGGAAGGCGCACCGCTCTCCGGCATGCCGGCCCGCAAGCGCGGCTTCGGCATCGTCTTCCAGTCCTACTCGCTGTTTCCCAACATGACCGTGGCCGAAAACATCGGCTATGGCCTCAAGATCCGCGGGATCAGCACGCCCGACATCGCGCGGCGCGTGAGCGAACTGCTGGAACTCGTCAAGCTGCCGCAGGTCGCTGACAATTTTCCGGGCCAGCTTTCTGGCGGCCAGCAGCAGCGGATCGCATTGGCGCGCGCCATTGCGGTCGACCCGCGCGTGTTGCTGCTGGACGAGCCGCTCTCTGCGCTCGACGCCAAGGTCCGCGCGGAACTGCGCAGCGAAATCCGCCATGTGCAGCGCACGCTCGGGATCCCCACGCTGATGGTCACCCACGACCAGGAGGAAGCACTCGCGCTGGCCGACAAGATCATCTGCATGAACCACGGCGTCGTGATGCAGTCCGGCACGCCGGAAGACCTGTATCAGCGCCCGGCGACGCGCTTCGTCGCCGAGTTCATGGGGATCAGCAATATCATCCCGACCGATGCGATCCGGCGCGAATACCCGGACCTGCTGGATGCGCGCCCGGCAAGCGACGATGACAGCCATGTCGCCTGCATCCGCCCCGAACAGATTGACCTGACCCCGGCACCGGACGGTCGTTCCACCGTGCGCAGCATCAGCTTTCTCGGCAACCTGCGCCGCTTGGAGGTCGACAGTCCCATCGGTCCGCTGGTCATCGAGACCCACGGCGCCAATCCGTGCCGCGAGGGCGACCGGGTTGATCTGAGCATCCCGCCGCAGGCCTGCATCTGGGTCACGAACGACGTGGCCGACAAGCCCGCGGCAGCTGCGGCATGAGCCTGGCGGATACGACGGCGGCACCGCGGCGCCGGCGCGTGGATGCAGATCGGCTGCTCACGCTGGTCTGCGTCGGCGTGCCGCTGCTCGGGCTCGTCATCTTTTTCCTCTACCCGATGCTGATCGTCTTCCTGCGCTCTGTGACGGTCGGGGATGGCTACGGCCTTGAGAACTACACGCGTGTTCTGGGGTCGGTCGGGTTCTGGCGCGCGACCGGGAACTCTCTGGTCATGGGCGGCGCGACGACCGCCCTCAGCATCTTTCTCGGGTTCATCATCGCGCACGGGCTGTATCGCTGCGCATTTCGCGGCAAATGGCTGATCCGCAGCATCATCGTGCTGCCGCTTCTGGCGCCCTCGCTGGTACAGGGGCTGGGGCTGATATTCCTGCTTGGCCGCAATGGTGTCATCAGCCGCGCGCTGGGCATCGAGATTGAAATCTACGGCTTCTGGGGCCTGCTGATCGCCAACACGCTGTATGCCCTGCCGCAGGCGGTGATGATCATCGGCGCGGCGCTGGTCCTGCTGGACGCGCGCGTCTACGAGGCAGCCGACGTCATGGGGGCTTCACCCTCGCGACAGTTCCGCGACCTGACGATCCCAACCTCGCGCTTCGGCATCCTCAACGCCGCCTTCGTCTGCTTCACCATCACGATTACCGACTTCGGCAATGCGGCGGTGATCGGCGGGGACTATTCCGTGCTGGCGACGGAGATCTATTCGCAGGTCGTCGGGCAGCGCAATTTCAACATGGGCGCCGTGGTTGGGATCATGCTGCTGCTGCCTACTGTCATCTCCTATGCCATCGAGCGGCAGGCGATGAAACGCCAGCCCGTCGGGCAGGACACCGGCCAGCAGCCATATCGACCGGCCTTTTCACCGCTCCGCGACCTGTTGATGGCAGCACTGTCTGCGATCATTTGCGCCGGGATCGTGCTGGTGATCGGCATCGTCGTCTATGCCAGCTTCGTGACGCTCTGGCCCTACAACATGACGCTGTCGCCCAAGCACTACGACATCACCCTGGCGGGCGGGTACTCCTCGCTCTGGATGACCATCGTCATCTCGCTGATGGCGGCGACCGGGGGGACGCTGGCGGTTTTCCTGCTTGGATTGGGGCTGCGCCGGCTGCCAAAGGGCGTGGCCCAGCCGATCCAGATGCTGGCGGCCATACCCGCAGCGGTGCCCGGAATGGTGCTGGGCCTTGCCTATATCCTGACGTTCAATTCGACCGCGACGCCGCTCTACCTGCTGTACGGGACGGCGGCGCTCATCGCGATCGTGAATTTCTACCACTACCACACGCAGAGCTTCCTCACCGTGATGACCGGTTTTCGGCAATTTCCCCGCGCGCTCGAGGAAGCCGCCGGCAGCCTGGGTGCGGGGCTGGCGCGCACGGCTGTCGACATCGTCGCCCCCTTCATCGCGCCGATGCTGATTTCGGTCTTCTTCTTCCTCTTCATGCGCTCGATGGTGACGTTGTCTGCGGTCGTGTTCCTCACCACTCCGGACCTAAGCGTCGCGGCCGTCACCATCATGCGGCTGGACGACGCCGGACTGACCTCGCAGGCGGCAGCTTTTTCGACTTGCGTCATGGCCGTGGTCTGCGTTGCGCTTCTCGGCATGAAGGGCATGCTCGCCTGGATGGGCCAACGCCAGGGCACGAAGGGGAACGTGTGATGTGGGCGAAGGAACGTCACCAGCGCATCGTTTCCCTGCTGGCCGCAAGGCACCAGGTCAGCGCCAACGAACTGGCGGACATGCTGGGTGTCTCGCGGGAGACCGTTCGTCGTGACCTGCTGGACCTTGAGAAGGTGGGGCAGGTCAACCGCGTGCATGGCGGTGCCGTGCTGCCCGAGCCGATCTCCGAGGAACCGTTTCTCGAGCGCAAGAAGGAACAGGTCCGCGCCAAGTCCGAGATTGCGCGCAAGGCGGCAAGCCTGGTTCAGCCCGGCTTTTCCATCATGGTGGATGCCGGGACGACCACTGCCATCTTTGCGCGGGAACTGGCGAAACTGTCGGACGTCTCGGTGATCACCAATTCGCTGGAGATCGCGACCACGCTACAGAGCGCCGGCAAGGATGTGTTGCTGCTCGGTGGCACGATGGCCCCGGAAGTGCCTGCCACGTGGGGCGAACTCACGCTCTCCGAGATCCGCCGCTTTCGGGTCGACCTCTGCTTTTCCTCGCCGGTGGCCGTTCATCCAACGAGAGGCGTCTTCTTTCACGATCTGCAGGAAGCCGAGATCGCGATAGCCATGGCCAACCAATCAGGCGAGAACGTGCTGCTGGCCGATCATACCAAGCTTGGCGAAACCAGCCGGGTCCAGTCGTGGAGCGCCGATGAAATCAGCGCACTCGTCACCAGCCAGGCAGCAACGGCGGCGCAACTGGAGCCGTTCCGCGAACGCGGTGTGACCGTCGTGAATTGAGCGCGGCGAAGTGCGCTTTAAACGCGCTTTATCGCTGCCGTCTTTGCGGGTCGGTCCTCCTGGGAGGCCGTGTCCCGGTTTGCTTCGCCCTCGCTGATACCGCGCAGCTGCGTCACGAGTCCGTTGCGGATGCTGTGCACCGAGCCAAGCGTTGCAAGCACCTCGTCGGGTGCCTTGCGCTGCAACTGGGAAATGTGCAGCGGGCGACCCACGAGGTAGCCCTGGATTTCATCGCATCCCAGCTGCGCGAGCTTGGTCAGTTCTTCCGCCTGCTCGACACCTTCGGCGACGATCCGCATGTCCGTCGCACGCCCGAGCCGGATGATCGTGTCGACGATGGCGCGGGCATTTTTCGACGTGTTCATGTCCTGCACGAACGTGCGGTCGATCTTGATGCAGTCGAACGGGAAGCGGCTCAGGTAACCCAGTGAGGAGTAGCCTGTGCCGAAGTCGTCCAGCGCGACGCGGCAACCGAGCTTCTTGATCGCACGCAGCGTGCGCAGGGCGCGCTCGTCGTCGTCGATCAGCAGGTTTTCGGTGATCTCGATTTCCAGCTGCTCCGGCGGCAGGCCCGTTTCCTGCAGGATCGCTTTGATGGTCTCCAGCAGGCTCTTCTCGCGGAACTGCACCGGGCTCACGTTTACGCTCACATGCGCTGAACCCAGGTGCTGCTTTGCAATCCGGCAGGCTCTTTCCAGGACCCATTTTCCGATGGACACGATCCGGCCCGACTGCTCCGCAGAGCGGATGAAGTCGCCGGGGGGCACGAGGCCCTTTTCGGGGTGGTTCCAGCGGATGAGGGCTTCGTAGCTGATGATCTCGCCGGTCGAGGTCGCCATGCGTGGCTGGAAATGCAGGTCGAACTGGTTCTCGACAAGGGCAACGGCCAGCTCCGCATCCAGGTGCCGGCGCTGCCGGTCTTCCTCGTCCATGCCCGGTTCGTAGACGCAATAGGTGTTCCGGCCTTTCGCCTTGGCCTTGTAGAGAGCGGCATCGGCGCGCGACAGCAACTGTCCAGAGTCCATGCAGTCCGTCGAGCAGAGCGCGATGCCGACACTCGCGCCGGTATGCAGGATGAGCCCCTTCGTGCCGAGGATCGGCTGCGCCAGTGTCACCGTGAGCCTGTGTGCAAAATCCACGACCTGGTTTGTGAATTCCGCACGTTCCAGGAGGATCGCGAATTCATCGCCGCCGAGACGCGCCACGATGCCGCGATCACCGACATAGGTCTTGAGCCGCTGCCCGGTCGTGCGGATGACGAGATCGCCGGCTGCGTGGCCGTGCAGGTCGTTGATGTCCTTGAAGTGGTCGAGGTCGATCAGCAGCACCGCCAGCCGGGAATCTTCCGCGCGGGTATTCTTCACCCGCTCCTCGACATAGTGCGAGAACACGGCCCGGTTCGGCAGGCCCGACAACGGGTCGTGCTGCGCGAGGTGCCGGATTTTTTCCTCGGCAATCTTGCGCTCGCGCAGGTCGGCGATGGCGGCAACGCGCGTCGCCAGACCGCGATAGACCACCTCGCGCGACCGCACCTCCACCGGAATGGCCGTGCCGTCTGCGTGAAGGATCTGGATTTCGTAGGGATTGCTGTCGGAATTCGCGAAGTGCGTGTCGAAGACCTCGCGGCTGTCGGCGTGCACCAGGTCACTCACGCGCAGGTCCTGCATTTCCGAAAGCTGCCGCCCGACCAGCTCTTCCAGCGCCGCGTTGCCGTCGATGATCTGACCGTCGACCGCAATCAGGATGCCCTCGAACGTCGCGTTGGCCAGCGCCGACAGCCGTTCGGCTTCCTCTTCCGCCCGCTGCTTGTCCGCGATGGCGCTCTTGGCCGTTTCCTCGTCCTCGATCGTATCCATCAGCGAGTTGAAGAGGCGGCCGAGACGCTCCGCATCGTCGCCCTCGTCGATGTCCAGGCGAAGCGACAGGTCGGCGCGGCCCTCGACGAGCTTGCCGAAGGCATCTTCGACGTGGCCGATGCCGATCCGCGTCCCGTGTTCGGTCTCGTTGAGGCCGATTTCCTCGCTCTGCTTGGTCACCCGCAGGCGCACCAGCCGGGCGATCATCGCGAATGCCAGCAGCCCGACGCCGAAGGCCCACACGAAGTTGAGGCCGACCCCGAGGGCCTGCACCTGGAACTGCGCCCAGCGATCACCCAGCGGCAGAGCGGAAGCCGGTGCCAGCAGCGCCAGCCCGAGTGTGCCGACAATGCCAGCAAAGCCGTGCACGCCGATGGCGCCGACGGCATCGTCGATCCGGAAGCGGCGCTCAAGCAACGCAACACCCCAGACGGCGACGGTGCCACCGGCCGCGCCGATCAGCATCGCGCCCTGGACGGTCAGGACGGCTGCGCCGGCCGTCACGGCAACGAGACCGCCGAGCAGTCCGGTGATGGATTTCTCGGGCAGCAGGATCCGGTCGTGCCACCACCCCAGCGCATGGCCTGCGGCCGTACCCGTCGCCGCAGCAAGCACCGTATTGGCGATGATGCCGGCGATGGCCGGGGAGGCCTCCAGCGTCGATCCGCCGTTGAATCCGATCCAGCCGACGAACAGTAGCACCGCGCCGCCCGTGGCCAGAACGGGGCTGTGACCATGAATACGGATCGGCCGGCCATTCTCGTCGAACCGACCCTTGCGCGCGCCGATCAGCAGGCAGGCGGCCAGCGCCACCCACGCGCCCGTGCCGTGAACGACGGTCGAGCCGGCGAAATCGACAAACCCCATATTGGCGAGGAATGCACCTTCGTTGGCAACCAGCGCCGTGCCCCAGGCCCAGTGTACGAAGACGGGGTAGACGAAGCCCGCGATGACGATGGAACCGAGCAGGTAGGCCGTCAGGGGCATTCGTTCGGCGACGGCACCCGACACGATGGTCGCGGCCGTGCCGCAGAACATCACCTGGAACGTGAAGAACGCGAGCCCCCAGGAATCGAGGCTGGACAGGAAGAGCAGCGAGGAATCGAGGCCGACCCAGAACCCGTTTGAAGCGCCAAAGGCGAACATGAAGCCGACGCTGGCAAACAGCATCACCGAGAAGGTGAAATCCAGCATGTTCTTCTGGGCGACGTTGATGGTGTTCTTGGAGCGCACCATGCCGGCTTCAAGCAGCATGAAGCCGACCTGCATCAGCAGCACGAGGCTGGCCGCAACCAGAACCCAGACCATGTCGAGGTTGGCAGTCGTATGCGACAGCGCGGAACTGTTGGCCTGAATGAGGTCGCCCAGCGACTGGTTTGCAGTGTCCGCCGCAGCCGGTTCGGCTGTTGCACTGAATGCCGCCGCCACAGCAATCAAATGAATTGCGCTCTGAAATGCCATAACAAGAAGCCCCCGCTTTACCCTGCGAGAGAAACTTATGACAAAACCCGTAAATGCACCGTCAACTTGGCAGCAAGTGAATTAAAACTGCAAAGCGCCTCGTATTTAGGCAATTGACCGAAGAATTCGCAAATCGGACCCCGTGAAAGCACTTGGTTATCATGCTGGGACTGTACAGGAGCCGCCCGCAGGCCGTCGTGTCAGACAGACCCGGAAAGTTCCGGACTGGCAGTCGGCTGGCAAAACGGCAATCTTCGCCGCATTCCAACCGGCGCGCATGACTCTGAAGAAGCTCATGGAGCCTCCGATCCAGGCATCATGGGATGAGCAGATGGCGCGGTTCACCGGGGCTTGGATCCGGCCCCTTGGATCGGCATGGCGATACCCTCCTTGAAACGCCAGCGTGATTGGATCAGGCTGGCATCAGGCATCGCCCAACGGCCCGACGCATCCCCGTGGCCGTGCTTGGCGACGGCGGCACGATGATGGGAATTTCGGCATTCTGGACAGCAGCGCGCCATCGCATCTCCTGCATCACCGTGGTCTGCAACAATCGCTCCTACTTCAACGACGAAGTCCATCTGGAGAAGGTCGCCATCATCGCGCGCGGCAGACCGGTGGAACAAGTTGGTCGGGCACGCGATGACTGAGCTCTATATCGACTTCGCAGCCATGGCCAAGGGCATGACGGATGTTTCCTGATGCGATGTCAGGCGAACCGACGGCGGACAGATCAGCAATCAGCGTAGCTGCTCAGGACTCAACGAACTGTTGCCGAGCGACTGCTTCCGCCGCCCGGGTCAGCGCAATGCAACTTGTTTAATGTGATTCAGATCCGCTGATAATTTTGATCCGGACGGGGGGTTGCTTCCACTATAATGAGAGCAACGGAAACTCGACTGTTCGTGAATCCGGGCAAAACACGTTTCTGCTACATCACGCCCAAAAGACGGAGAATGATGACAACAACGAAGATGGTCACAATAAGTCCAAGAATTCCACGCATTATATGAATACCTTTTCAGCTGGTAGCGAACACGTTTCGCGACATATCTCTCCAGACTTCACCATCTGCAATCAACGTAGATCGCTGCCGACGACGATTGCAAAGATCAGGCAACACGCATCGCCTCGTCCAGATGCCAGTGCCAATGCCTCAGCGCGCGCATTCGTTCCACCTGTCGTTGACGAAATTGATCAAAGGGCATCGGGGTAGATCTGCTGCACGATAGCGTGCCGTGGATTGGCTGGTCTCGATCCTCGATACGGGCAGGTTTCGCTCCGCCGGAACTGGATCATTGCCCGGCATCCTGAGACGATGCACATGGCACTGCAAAAGCAGCACGCGAAAACCGACCCTGTCACCGGCGGCCGGAACAGGGCTGGGAATTGTGCTGTCAGACGAACCAAAATGGTCTCATATCGGCCGATCAGGCACCTTCGCTCGGGCAACAGAAAGCTGCTTTCAGACACCGCAGCGCGACTGAGCTTCAAGTGGCGTCACATCCGCCGAAACCGGCTAAGGGCCGTGCGAGCCGGTACCAATCTGCGGCACGGAACTCAGCGCGTTCGGCTGTCGTCGCGGCCTGCGATTGCGTCCTCGGGAGACAATCCTCATTCATTCCAGATGAATTCCTGCGGCTTCAGTTCGCGCGTCAAGGCCCAGTAGTCCACGAGCTTCCAGGGTGAATTGGCGACAACACGGCCTTGCCGGTTCTTGTACCAGTTCCCGGCGCCTGGATGCGTCCACACCATCTTCTCGTGCAGCGCATCCACGCGAGCGTTGTAGTCGTCGTGGACGTGCTTGCGGACTTCGAGGGAAGCATGATCGCCTTCGATGAGTTCTCGGAAGGCCTGGAGAATGTAGCGGGTCTGGCATTCCGCGTGGAAGAACAGGCTCCCGCCATGGGCGAGGTTGGTATTCGGCCCGTACATCACGAAGAAATTCGGAAAGCCCGGCACGCTCATGCCCATGTAGGCGCGGGCATTGTCCTCACCCCAGATGTCCCGGAGTTCGATGCCGTCGCGCCCGGTGACGTCCATCGGCCACAGCAGACGGCGCGCCTGAAAGCCGGTTGCGAGTATGAGGACGTCGGCTTCACGCTTGTGGCCATGCTGGTCGACCACACCGTCGGCTTCAAGGCGCGAGACACCACCCGAGATCAGTTCGACATTTTCCCGTCGCAGCATGGTGTACCAGCCATTGTCGCGAAGCATCCGCTTGCCGTAGGGCGGGTAGTCGGGAATGACCTTTTCCATCAGGTCCGGCCGATCGCCGATCTGCGAGCGGATATAGTCGAGGATCGTCTCCCGCATCTTCTGGTTCTCGGCGTTGAGCGAGATTTCCGAACGCGCCCAGTCCGGATCCTTCTGCAGCGAGGCGTAAAGATTGTCGCTGGAGGCCCAGAACAGCAGGTGCCGGTACCAGCGGTCGAAGGATGGAATGTTGGCCAGCGCCCACTTCATTCCGGGGCTGACTTCGCGGGAATAGTTGGCGTTGCGCATCGCCCAGTGCGGTGTGCGCTGGTAGATGTCGAGTTGTTCCACCTCCGCGGCGATGGTGGGCCCCACCTGCATGGCGCTGGCGCCGGTCCCGACCATCGCGACCTTGCGTCCCGCAAGCTCGACGCCATCGGGCCATGCCGCCGTATGGAAGACTTCGCCCGCAAACGTGTCGAGACCCTCGATATCCGGCATTGACGGGCGGTTCAACTGGCCGACTGCAGTGACGAGAACGTTGGCCTCCACCGTGCGGTGGTGACCGTTACTCTCGACGATGTCGATGATCCACCGGGCGCGATTTTCATCGAACCGCGCATCCTCGACTTGCACGCCGAAAACGATGTCCTCGCGGATGCCGAACCTGTCGACGCAATCTTCAAGATAGCGCCAGAGCTGGGAGCGCTTGGCGAAATGGTGGTCCCAGTCGCTCTTGGGTGCGAAGGAAAACGAGTAGTAGTGACTTGGAATGTCGACGCCGCAACCCGGATATCGGTTCTCAAACCACGTCCCGCCAACTGTCTCGTTCTTCTCGTAGATCGTGAAGGGGATGCCGAGCTGCTTCAGCTTGATACCCATGCAGATGCCGGACAGGCCCGCGCCGACAATGGCGACGCGGAACCTTGCCAGCGTTTCCGGCCTGGGCGGCTTTCGCCAGTGCACGTCACGCAAGTCGTTTGTTTCCGCATCGAACTCTTCGAGAAACATCTGCGCGTAGTTGTCGGGCAACCGCTGCCCGATGGCCGGGCTCATGATGTCACGAAACCGGAGCGTATCCGGATGCGGGATTGCCGCATGTGTGCCGGACGCACAGTCTGCCAGAGCCTGCTCCACGCCTGCACGGATGCGGGCTGCCAACTCGTTGGGGATGTTCTGCTGGAAACTCCAGGCGCCTTCGACATGCTTCTCGCATGCTTCCAGGAGCGTGAAGTTCCCGGTCAGCTGCGCGTGGACCATGGCGAGTGGGACCGGGTCAGCGTCCTGAAGCGCGTTGCGCAGAACGTCCATGTCGGCCGTTGCGGTGCGGCATGCGCACGCGATCCTGTCTTGGGCTTGCACCGGTTTCGCGGCTGTCGTCGCGGTCATGAGCGGCCTCGTGCAGTCTTTGGATGTCTGGTGAAGCGCAGCGCGTTCAGCGCGCCGTGTCCGGCAACGGCGGCGCAATGACGGCGGCAAGGGTCAGCGCGCTTTGATCGGACAGAAGCGGTCCGTCGGTTTCAGACTCGCGCTTGATGGTCTGCCATTCCTCATCGGCCTTGAAGGCGGCCCATGCGTTGTCGCGGCTGGCTTCGTCTGCGTGGGCGGTCAGGTAATAGAGCTTCCCGTCACCATCCGGCGCCTCGAACAACCCGAGCAGCGCGATGCCGTGCCGCGCGAGGATGCGTGCCGTGTGATCGACGAAGCGCTGCTTCATCCGTTCGAAACAGCCTTCGTTCGCCGTGTAGACGCGCCACTCGTAGATCATCGCAACCATTGCCTCTCGCCTCGTCAGAAACGCGCAGTCTAAAAGGGGAGAGCGGGAGCAGTAGGTGGGATGGCAAGATGCTGGCTATCAGTGCTACTGATGCCTGACCAAGATCAGCCAAGGACGAAACGACGATGGACCTCAGGAAGATGAGTTACTTCATGTGGGTCTTCGAAGAGGGCAGCTTCAACAAGGCTTCGGTCAAGGCCGGTGTTGGTCAGCCTGCGCTCAGCATGCAGATCCGTCAGTTCGAGGAGGAACTCGGCGTTCGCCTGTTCGAACGCGGGCCACGCGGCGTGAAGCCGACACCTGCGGCAACGCAACTCTACCAGCATGGGCGTTCGATCACCCGCGATCTTGCGCTCGCCAGGCAGGCCATGGCCGAAATCGCTGATTCCGAGACCGTTTCCGGTCGCGTGCGGGTCGGCCTCCCGCCCTCACTGAACCGGGGTTTGCTTTCAGATGTGCTGCTGGCCTTCATGGAGCGCTATCCGCAGGTCGAGATATCCATCGCCGAGGCCTATACCGGGACGTTGACCGAATGGGCGGCAGGCGGACACGTCGACTTTTCGCTCGGTGCGCGGCCAAGCGAAGCTGGCGGGATGATCCAGCGGCTCGTCTACCAGGACAAAGTCGTCCTGGTCTCGGGCCAGCCCATCAACGGACCGACAGGCACACCTTGCGATCTGCGCAATGTCGCCGATCTCAAGCTGATCCTGCCGTTCATCAAGCAGAGTTTTTCGGGAAAGGTGCGCGACCTTGTCGCCGAGGGTGAGATAAATGCGTCCAACATCATCGAGATTGACGGCTGGGTCGGCGGATTCGAACTGGCGCGCGATTCCGGCTGGGGTCTGCTTACGCCCTATGTCAGCGTATGCACCCTCGCGAAGCAGCAGGGCCTGTTCATCTATCCCATCAGCCGGCCGGTCATCGATTTCGATTTCTTCCTCGTCTATGACCAGCGCCGCCCGATCACGCTGGCCGGACGGCGGTTCATCTCCATGCTTGAAAGCCGCTTGCAGGACGTGAGCGAGTCATGGCGGCGCTTCACCGAGCGGAAGTAGCGACAGCTCCATCAGCTATGCGTCTGGCTGATAGCATCTATCACCCCCAACACCCTTGTTCACCGACCTCCGACCGATACCGTGCATCGGGCTGGGCCATTTCCGGCCTCGCGGGGGAAGAACAAGGCTATTCATGGGTTTCACGTCCGACATCAAGACAGTCAGCGGGGTCGATATCGGCCTCTACCGCGGCGGGGAGGGCACGCCGGCGCTTTTTCTCCATGGTGCCAACGGTGTTGCCGGCTGGTCGCCGCTGTTCGAGAAACTTGCCGTGCATCACGACCTGCTCGTACCCGAACATCCCTGGTTCGGACGCTCGCAATGCCCGGAACATATCGGGTCGGTCGCGGATCTGGCGCTCTTCTATCTCGACCTGCTGGACGAGCTGCACCTGCGCGACGTGCACCTCATCGGCACGTCGCTTGGCGGTTGGATTGCCGCGGAGCTGGCCGTTCGAAACACGTCCCGCCTGTCGCGCGTCACGCTGGTTGCTCCGGCAGGAGTCCTTCCCGCGGGCGCTCCGGTGCGTGACCTTTTCAGTTGGTCGCGCGAGGAACTGACGCGCAAGCTCTTTGCCAATCAGGGGATCGCCGAAAAGCTGCTGTCGGTGGAGCCGAGCCACGCGCAGGCTGACACAGACCTGAAGAACCGCGTTGCAACGTGCCGTTACGCCATGGGTCCGCGCTTCGCCAATCCCGGCCTGAAGGACTGGCTCCATCGCATTGATGTTCCGCTCGATATCGTGTGGGGCAAGGAAGACGGGATCGTGCCGGCATCGGCGGCGAACATCTGGAAAGACGCCGTGCCTGGCGCGCGTGTCAGCTTCATCGAGAATTGCGGGCATCTGCCTCATGCCGAAAAGGCGGAGGAAACGGCCAGGCTGCTGACCGCCGGATAAACGAACGCGCCAAGCCGCAAAGAAACGGCGGGCGAAAAGACAACAATCAAACGACTGGGAGAGACACCATGTTTCGTAGAATGTTTGCCGCAGCCGCGCTTGCCGCGACGCTGACGGGGACCGCGATGGCGGCCGACGTGACCTTCAACCTTGGCCACGTGACCGCGACCAACAATCCGTATCACATGGGCGCGACCATGTTTAAGGAGGCGGTCGAGGAGAAGACCGACGGGGCCGTCGAGATCAAGATCTTTCCGGCGCGCCAGCTCGGGGACGACAAGCAGCTTCTGGAGGGCGTGCGTCTCGGCACAATCGACGCTGCACTCGTCTCAGCCTCCACGTTTTCCGCCTACACGCCGTTGCTCGATGCGCTGCAGCTGCCATTTCTCGTGACCAGCTACGAGGACTGGGCAAAGGTTCTCACCTCCGATGCCATGGCCGAATTGCTGGAGGGTGTTGCCGATATCGGTGTCGTCCCCCTCGGGCTCTATGAAGGTGGCCTGCGCCACTTCGCCAATGTCGGCGAGCCGGTGACCAAGGTGTCCCAGCTGCAAGGGCTGAAGGTCCGCGTCGTGCCCGCTCCGCTTCACCTCGATATCTGGGAAGCGATCGGCGTCAACGCCACGCCAATGGCGTTCGGCGAAATCTACACCTCGCTCCAGACTGGTGTTCTGGACGCGGTCGAGATGAACGCGACCTCCATCTATTCGGAGAAGTTCTACGAAGTGGCCAACAGCTTCACGCCGACGAGCCAGTACTTCTTCTCAGCCGTCGTCGTCATCAATCCGGCGCGCTGGGAACAGCTCAGCGACGACCAGAAGCAGGCCTTGCGCGACGCTGTCTCCGAAACCACCGGCGAGCAGGTGATGGCTACGGCAAAGCTTGATGACGAGGCCCTCGCCAAGCTCCGGGAACTCGGCGTGAAGATTGGCGAATTCGAGGAACAGGATGAACTGGAGAAGCTTGTTCAGCCTGTCTATGACGAGTACATCGGCAAGGACCCGCGCATCGGAACGTTCGTCGAGAAGGTTCGCAAGATGGTCGGCAAGACCGGGTCGGGCAACTGATCAGGCCGCTGGTACGGCCGCTGCCTATCCGGAAAATCCTGCGGCCCATGAATTGGTGAGGGGCGAGATCCGCCACGGCGGGATCGTCCCTCCGCTTTGAGCACTGGCGGCACATGCATCCCGACGACGAAACGCCATCACCTACGCCGCCCTCGGGGATTTCGCGCGCCATGTCAGGCGTGCTGGACGCCTATCGGCGTGTCATGTGGCTCCTCGCGATCACCTCGATAGCGGCGATCCTTCTTGCCGTCGGTGCGCAGGTCGTCGCGCGCTACGTGTTCGGCGCGTCGTTCCGGTGGTCCGACGAACTCAGCCGCTACATGCTGGTCTGGATCACGTTCATTTTTGCAGGCATCGCACTTGAACGCGGCGAAATGATCGCGCTCGACCTCCTGGATCGGATCAATACGAGAGCGTTGCGCATCGCGATCACGCTTGCCACGTCCATCCCGGTGCTCGCCGCACTCTCGGCAATTGTCTACTACGGCTACCGCTACGCGGCGCTCAATGCCTCGCAGAGCTCCCCGACGCTCGGCATCTCCATGTTCACGGTCTATCTGGCGATCCCCATCGGGCTGACCCTGCTGGCGCTCCACGTCCTCGCCATCGCACTGCGCGATATCGCGCGGCAATTTGCGCGCGGTTGAAGAGGCATGTTCGCGTTCTTCAGTGCTTTCGCAACGTTTCTCGTGCTCGGCGTGCCGGTGGTGTTCGTACTGCTGCTGGCAGCGCTCGTCCCGGTCGTGCTAGCCGGGAACACCCATCTTCTGCTTGCCTTCCCGCAGCGCATGTTCGCCGGCGTCGACCAGTTCGTGCTGCTGACGATCCCGCTTTTCCTGTTTGCCGGCAACATCATGAACGCCGGCGCGATCACCGAGAAGCTGATCCGCTTCTGCCAACTGCTGGTGGGGTGGCTGCGCGGGGGACTTGCCCTCGTCAATGTGCTGGCAAGCCTGCTGTTCGGCGGCATCAGCGGTGCCGCCGCCGCCGATGCGGTCGCGATTGGCAAGATCCTGATTCCGGGCATGAAGAAGGAAGGCTACGACGAGGACTTCGCCGCAGCCCTGACCGGCGTGAGTTCGGTAATCGGCTCGATCATCCCGCCGAGCATCAGCATGATCATTGTCGGTGTGCTAGGCGGCATGTCGATTGCCGACCTGTTCGTGGCCGGGATTGTCCCCGGCGTGATGCTTGGTGTCGGCCTCATGGGCTACTCGCTGATCGTCGCGCACCGTCGCGGGTACCCGAAGGCGGACAGTGTCGACATGTCCCAGGCATGGTCCATCGTGCGCGATGCCCTCCCGGTCCTGCTTCTGCCGCTTATCATTCTCGGGGGCATCCTCGGCGGCGTCTTCACGCCGACAGAGGCAGCCGCCGTCGCGTCGTTCTACGCGCTGGCCATTGCCGCGTTCTTCTACAGGACATTGAAGTGGGAGGCCGTGACGAGGGCTCTCTACGACACCTGCATGACTACATCGGCCATCATGCTGGTCGTCGCCATGGCCAACATCGTTTCGTGGGTCTTCACGCTGGCCTCCGTACCCCAGCAGGCTGTCGATTTCATCTTCTCGCTCACCGACAACAGGATCGCGATCCTGTTGCTGATCAACGTATTTTTGCTTTTCATCGGTGCCATCCTGGAACCCATAGGCGCGTTGATCCTGACAATGCCGATCCTGCTGGAAGTCGGGAAGGCGCTGGGGATGGACCCACTTCATCTCGGTGTCATGGTCGTGCTCAACTTGGTGATCGGGTTGGCCACCCCGCCGGTCGGCATCTGCCTGTTCATCGTCAGCACCATCAGCAAGGTGCCATTTCTGGCGGTGGCGCGTGCAGCTCTGCCGATGCTTGCCATCTGCATCGTCGTATTGCTGTTGATCACGCTGGTGCCGGAACTTTCGACCACGCTTCCCGGCTGGCTGAACTAGTTGCCGAGAACTGCGCAAGCTGTCGCAAGTATGCTGTCAGACGAACCAAAAAAGTCTTCGATCAACCCGCAAGCCGACCTGGCTCAGGCAGCGAAGAGCTGCTGCCACTCGGTCAGTGCCGCGGCTCGGTTCAGCTTGAGATTGTGCCAGCGCCAGTGGGCCATTGAACGCATCCGCTCGACCCGTCCCTGACGGATCTGAGCGGCGGCTATCGGACCGAACCGGTTCCATCAGTAGCGCACCGTTTCGTGGCTGATGTCGATGCCGCGATCGTGCAGCAGGTCTTCCACGTAGCGCAGTGACAACGCGAACCGGACATACATCATCACCGCCAGGCGAATGATCTCAGGGCTCGTCTTGAAGTGGCGAAACGGGTTCGATTAACGCATCAGGCAACGCTAGGCGAGGGCCGCTCGCGCCTCAACCGGTTTTCCTCTGAAAATGCCCAAATCCGCTCAGGCAACAACGAACTGCTGGCGACAGCTTCCGCCACTCGGTTCAGTTCAATGCGACTGATCGAATGAAGCTCGGATCCGACGTTGCATATGGTGCGAATGAGTCGGTGCCATCATGAAAATGAAAGCGACGGTAACCCAATTATTCGTCAGCCCAGGCGAACAACCCGCCAAGGCAAACACGTTGTAACGCACCGGCTAGGCGAGCTTGGGCCGAGCCTTCTTATGATGGCCCGTTGCCTTCTCGTAGGCGCCCGCCATGGAAAAGATCGACACCTCGTCATGCGCCGAGGCAACTGCCTGCAATCCGACGGGTAGCCCCGCAGCGGTGAAGCCAACGGGAATGGATGCACCCGGCTGGCCGGTCAGGTTGAACGGATAGGTGAACGTCGCCCAGGAAACAATGTTCTTGTCCGCGTAGCCGGGCGGCGTATCCAGCCCGGCCTCGAAGGCTGCGACCGGCAGTGTCGGCGTCAGCAGCAGGTCGTAGTCTTCGAAGAACACGCGCATCTTCTCGCGGAACTCGTAGCGGGCGAAAACGCTCGCGTAGTAGGTATCCATCTCCTGACCGATGGCCTTCTTGAGGACCTCCAGCACGGCGGGGTCGAGCAGGTCCGGATGCTCTTCGATGATGCCACGCAGTTTGGTGCCGACACCGGCGTAGAATTCTGCGGTCCACAGGTCGATGGGGTCGTCCATGATATGTTCGACCAGTTCGACGTCCAGTCCCAGGCCGGCAATCCGCTTGACCGCCTGATCGGTCAGCGCCGCCACTTCCGGGTCGACGCGCCCGTAACCAAGCGTCGGGCTCCAGGCGACCTTGATCTTGCGATAGGTCCGCGTCGCGTTGACGAAATCGGGCTGCGCGCCCTTCACCGTGAAGGGGTCGCGCTTGTCGTATCCGGCAATGACGGAGAGTGCGATGGCCGCATCCTCCACGGTGCGCGCCAGTGGTCCGACATGGGCAAGCGTCGGCGTCGCCGAAGTCGGGTAGACGGCGACACGACCGAAATGCGCCTTGATGCCGAACAGTCCGCACAGGGCGGCGGGAATGCGCACCGAGCCGCCGCCATCGGTCCCGATGGCATAGGGTACGAGGCCGGCGGCCACCATCGCAGCCGCGCCGCAACTGGATCCGCCTGGCGTCATGGCCGTGTTCCAGGGGTTGCGGGTGATGCCGGTCAACGGGCTGTCACCAACAGCCTTGCAGCCGAATTCGCTGGTCGTCGATTTGCCCAATATCACCGCACCGGCCGCGCGCAGCCGCTCGACGGAGGGTGCATCCACCTGCGCCGGTGCATCGGACACCGCGCGCGAGCCAAAGCGCTGCGGCATGCCCTTCACTGCGATCAGGTCCTTGATCGAGGTCGGGATGCCGTCCAACTCGCTGAGGCGCTCGCCGCGCATCAGGCGATCTTCCGCTGCGGCGGCCTGTGCGCGCGCGCCATCGAAGTCGACATGGGCGAACATGTTGAGTTCCGGCTCGAGCTTCTCGCAGCGCGCGATCACGTCATCGAGCAACTCGGTCGGTGAAAAATCCTTGTGCGACAACCCGTTGCCTAGCTCACGGATCGTCTTGAAAGCGAATTCAGTAGACATCTCGACCTCGATACAGAAGCGATCCGGTCGCGCCGGCTTCGGGCAGGCGCGACCGGACAGCCGGAATGCTATTCGTCCAGCACGGCCACCGCGCGCACCGGCGAGCCAGACCCGTCCTTGAACTTGATCGGAAGGCCAATGAATTCGAATTCGCCCTTGCCGATCAGGCTCTCCAGGTTCACCAGCCACTCGAAGTGGGAAATCCCGAGATCGCGGCACAGGCGATGCTGGGCGAAGATATTGTCGGACGGCTTGTCAGTGGACGGCCCCTCGACGCCGTGCATCCGCGAACCGCGATCATACAGCCACTGCGTCGCCTCGACGGTCAGCCCCGGATTGCCCCAGACGATCTGCTTGCGGTCGCCCCAGTTGCGCTCGTGGAAACCGGTGCACAGCAGGACGATGTGTCCGTCGACCTTGACGCCGGCCTTGTCCTCCGCCGCCTGCATGTGCTCGGCGGTGATGTCCTCAAGGTCGCCGATCTCGCGCAGGTCGAAGCAAACCGCCTTGCCCATGAACATGTCGAGCGGCATCTCGTTGATCGGCGCGCCCTTGGGATTGACGTGCAGGAACGCGTCGACGTGGGTGCCGACATGGTCGAGCATGCCGATGAAGTTCGTCTGGAAGGTCATCGGGTCACCTTCCACACCGAGACCAAAGCTGAGCGTCGTTTCGTGGGTGAGGGCAGGCAGGTAGACCGGGCTCTGGAACAGCTTGTGCGCCGGCATGTTGTCTTCGATGGTGAGGCTCAAATCTACGATTTTACGGGCCACGGGATTACCTCCATTGATGGTCATCGGTATGGGACCGCTGCTCAGATCATCTGAGCCGGCAGCCAGGTTGCGAGTTGGGGGAATGCCGCGATGAGGGCGACGAGAAGCAGCAGGATGATCCAGTAGGGGATCGAGCCGATGAAGATGCGCGCAAGTGTGGCTTCAGGGTCCGATACGCATCCCTTGACGGTGTAGACGCACAGGCCCAGTGGCGGCGTCAGCAGGCCGGCCTCGATGGCCACGATGCCGATGATGGCGAAGGCCAGTGGCTCGTAGCCGACGGTCAGGGCAAGCGGGGCGAAGATCGGCACCGTCAACAGGATGATCGACACGGAGTCGATGAACATCCCGAGCACGAACCAGACGCAGACCATGATCGCCAGGATCAGCATCGGGGAGTCGCCGATGGACAGGAACAGCGTCTGTATGAAGTCGGTGATGCCGCCGAGCGCAAGAAGCCGGGAATACATCTGCGCGGTGAGCAGCAGGAACAGGAGCGGCGCGGAAATACGTCCGGTTTCCAGGATCGCATCTCCCAGCCCGCGCAGCGGAACCCGCTTCAGGATAGCGAGCGCGAGCGCGAGCAGCGCGCCGATGCCGGCCGCCTCGGTCGGCGTGAAAAACCCGAACCAGATCCCGCCGAGTACGCAGAAGATGAGAAGTGCGACGCCGAGACCGCCAATGAGCTGGCTGCGCCGCTCTTCCGGCGTTTCCTCGGACGTCGCTTCCGGGTCGTAGGGCCCGCCGAAGAGGGCCGGCTTCAGCGTTGCGTAGCCGACGAGAAACAGGAAGAACATCGTTGCCAGCAGGATGCCGGGAATGACGCCCGCCACGAACAACTGGCCGATCGACTGCTCCGAGATGACGCCCCAAACGATCAGCAGGACACTCGGCGGGATCAGCATCCCGAGCGAGGCGCTGCCGGCGATCGAGCCGAGCGCGACGCTGCGGTCGTACCGGTGGCGCAGCATCTCGGGATAGGCGATGCGGGAGAACGCTGCCGCGGAGGCAATCGACACGCCGGTGACGGCTCCGAAGATTGCGTTGCCCGTGACGGTCGCCAGCGCAAGGCGCCCGGGTAGCCTGCGCAAGCCGCGGTTGACCAGTTTGTATAGGTCGGACGCCGCACCGGAGCGCGAAATGAATTCGCCCATCAGTACGAATAGCGGAATCACGGCGAACACGTAGTCGCGGATCGCCTCGTAGGTTGTGTTGGCGAGCAAGGAGCCGGCGATGTCGATGCTGCCGGTTAGATAGGCCAGCCCGAAGAAACTGGTGAGGCCGAGTGCCAGAACCACGGGCACGCTGCACATGACCAGCAGGATGAGGATGACGATGATGCCGAGCGCGAATTCAGGACCAGCCATGGTGTGATCTCACTCCGCCGCTGCGGTTTGTTGCGCTGCCTGGGCGATGTCGTAGGGGGTCTCGCCGCGTACGATCGCGCGGTAGGCAAGCGTCAGATAATTGATGATGGCGAGGACGGAACAGGCGACAATCACCACGCGCACTGGCCAAGTCGGCACCTGGAATGAGGCGTGGCCTTCAAACTCGCCGGTGGCGATGGCCCGCATCATCGGCGTGTAGGAGGCCCAGGCGATCAGGCCGAAGAAAAGCACGCCAAGCATCGAGACTACCGTTTCGAGTGCGATACGTGGCTTTGTCGGAAGTCGTGCGACCAGCAGGTCGGAACGCAGCATCGCGCCAATGCCGACCGCGTAGCTGAGTTGAAGATAGGCAATGATGACAATGCCGTTTGCAACAACTTCGGCGACGCCGATGATTGGCCAGTTGAACAATCCGCGCGCCACCACATCGCAGGTAATGAGGAGCGCCACGGCGATCAGCAATCCTGCTGCGATGTATTTCAGCAGCCTGCTGACAAGATCCACGGCAGAGTCGAGATAATCGAACATGGTTCCAGGTTGCCACTGTTAATCTGGACGGGAGCAGGGGCGGAGAGTTGGCGCGCGGCCTGTTGGGCCGCGCGCCAGTCGTGCGGGTGGTGGCGCTATTTGATCTCGTAGCGGTACGGCCACTCGTGGCCCATTTCCTCGATCTTGTTCATGTAGAACTGAAGGACCTTGGTGCCGGGCAGGCCGCGTGAATCAGCGTCCTTTGCCATGCGGTCCGGGAAATCCTTCAGCGCTTCGGCCCAGTCCTTCTTGGCCGTATCGGAGATTTCCTTCACTTCGACATTCAGCGCACGAAGCTTCTCGAGGCCCTCGGCATCGTTCCGCGCGCAGACTTCCGCCGTGACGCCGGACCATTCCTTGCCCATCTCGACGAGAATTTCCTTCACGTCCTCGGGCAGCTTCTCCCACGTGCCCATGTTGATGGTGACGGCGTTGAAGAACTGGGCGCCGAAGTCGGTCTTGGTGTAGTGCGGGGCGACTTCGTTCAGCTTGAAGGCCGACCACCAAGGCGATGCCGAAAGGTAACCTTCATAAACGCCGGACTGGATGGACTGGTAAGCCTCGTTGAGGTTGGAGGCGACAGGTGTCGCGCCCGCAATCCAGTCGAGATTGATGCCCGCACCGGCGATCTTGTGGCCTTCCAGTTCCTTGAACTCGGACCAGGCGAAGTTCGTGCCGAGGCCGTAGTTTGCAAGGCACGCACCGCCGAGCCACTTCTGGTTGTGCTCGGTCTCGAACACCTCGTACAGCTCGGGAAATTCGTCATAGGTCGCCAGAACCGCTTCGGTCACCTTCACGGCGTCGGGTGAGTTGAACGGAAGAAACAGCGTGAAGTTCTGGATGAAACCGTTGGACGGCTCGAAGATCAGGCTGATGAAGCCGATATCGAGAAGACCATCGCGGGTCGCCTCAAGAACTTCGGTCACTTTCGCGACCTGGCCAGCGTGCAGTTCCTGAATGTTGACCGTGTGGTCGGTCCGCTCTTCGATGCGCTTCTTCAATTCGGGAGCGAACCAGTTGTGCGCGGTCTCCGTATAGGCCAGGAGCCCAATGGGATGACCTGATCCCATCCGTAGATTTATTGTTTCAGCGGATGACAATGCAGTACTGCCAAGAAGAGCGGCAGCGACACATGCGGCCGATAAGGTAAATTTCTCCATTTCAACACCTCTGGTTGTTTATTATTACAAATCCACAGATCAGCGAATTGAGCCGCGGTTGTTTTTTTCTTTGAATTGAGCGTTCCAAAAGGCGTGACAATTGACAATTGTGAAAATTGGGATGCGAAATATAAATCCTGTTTATGGCTCGCTCACAGGCTTATCATTGGCCAGCCCCAGTGGAGGCAAAACACGTTGGAACTCAGGGATTTACGGACGCTTATCGGAATTTCGGAGACCGGCAGCCTGTCCGCCGCAGCGCGCAAACTTCACCTGACTCAGCCGGCGTTGAGCGCATCGCTGAGGCGTCTGGAGGAGGAATTGGGGGTTCAACTCGTGCGCCGGCATTCGCGTGGCGCGGTGCTGACGGAGGAGGGCAGATACGTTCTGCAGAAAGCCTATGGCATCGTGCAGGACGTGGCCGAGGTGGTGTCCGTCGTCCATAGTCTCGCAGAGGAGCCGGTCGGCACAGTCAATCTTGGCTTGCCCACCACGGTTGCCGGAGGGCTGATCCCGGAACTGTTGCCGCTTCTCAGGCAGCGTTTCCCGCGCATCAAGCTGCACATCATCGAGGCGATGAGCGGCGTGCTCGTGGAGCTACTGCAGCTTGGCCGGCTCGACATGGCCGTAATGTTCGACATCCAGCCGATGGCAGGCCTGCGCAGCGAACCCATTCTGAAGGAACGACTGTACTTCCTCGTTCCAAGCGATCACCACTTGGCGCAGCGGGAATCCGTGCGGTTCGAGGAGGTCGCCCGTGTTGGCCTTGTCCTGCCAAGCGTCGAGAACTCGATCCGCAAGCTTATCGAGACGACCTGCCAGGCGGAGGGCCTGAGCCTAAACGTGCTCGCCGACGTGGATTCCCTGCCTGGCCTGATCAACCTGGTGAAAGGCGGTTACTGCACCATCCTGCCGATCTACCTCGTGACCGATCACATCAAGTCCGGCGTCATTTCAGCAATCGAGATCACTCGGCCCGAGCTCGCGTGGACCATCCACTTGGCGACCCGCAACGATGCCATCAGGCCGCGCGCCAGCCTCACGACAGGCCGGATTCTCGTCGAGGCCTGCAAGAAGCTCGTGGAATCCGGGGACTGGCCGGGATACATCGAAAATCGCGGGTAGGGGCAGATCAGCGGCTTTGTGCCAGGAGCAGATCAGCGGAATGTTCAGGATCATCTAAATGATGTTTCCCAGCCAGAAGCTCGCTACCGGCGGTTGGGATAGGGGTAGCAGATACACTGGTCAGGGAAAGGGAGTGGCTGTACTGTCAGTTCATCCCAAATTCCAGTTACAACCACGAAGCTGGATTTCAGTGCCTCATTCAGGCCGGGCCAATCGCAAGTCCTCTCGACGCCAGCCCGTTTTTGCATTTGCACTTTTGGCATTTGCACTTGGGATGATGCATCGGTAAGTTGCGGACAACTCACAGAGCAGCAGAATCGCATGACAAAGATCGACAAGAGCGAAATCACGCGGCGCAAGCTCCTGCAACGCGTCGCAGTGGGTGGGGCTTTTGCTTTCATCCCTGTCCTGCCGGAAAAGTGGGTCAAGCCGGCGATCGACATGATCGTGGTTCCGGCCCATGCGCAGGCGGTTTCCGGTCCCAGCCCCAGCGCAAGCACGGGCGCCGTTCCCCCGACACCGTCCGCCTCGCCTGGCGCTATTCCGCCGTCTCCCTCTTCGTCCTCGACCGTTTCCCCGGACTGATACCCGGATCTGAGGCATCGGGGCGTGGCGGTTTCGTTGGCCAACTGCGCGTGACAGGCCGAGCTTGATGCGCGCGCAAGCCGACACTCCAGGTATCTTCGTGCAGATCGCGTCCTATCGCGATCCACAGCTTGTGCCCACGCTGCGCGATTGCGTTGCCAAGGCTGCACATGCGGACAAACTGACTTTCGGCATCTGCTGGCAGCGGGACGAGAGCGAAAGCCTTGAGGAATTCGCCGGCGATCCGCGCGTTCGCGTGGTCGAACTGGACTATCGCGACTCCAGGGGAACGTGCTGGGCGCGCCATCAGATCCAGCAGCTTTACGCCGGCGAGACCTACACCCTGCAGATCGACTCCCACCATCGCTTCGTCGAAGGTTGGGACACGCTACTGGTGTCAATGATGGGACAGACCGGCAGCGCAAAGCCGGTCATCAGTTGCTATGCGCCGGGCTTCGATCCGTTTGATCCCGCCGAGCCAT
The DNA here is from genome assembly GCF_046159835.1 of Tepidamorphus sp. 3E244. Taxonomy (NCBI): domain Bacteria; kingdom Pseudomonadati; phylum Pseudomonadota; class Alphaproteobacteria; order Hyphomicrobiales; family Tepidamorphaceae; genus Tepidamorphus; species Tepidamorphus sp. 3E244. The sequence continues at coordinate 1,044,648 of NZ_JBJXCY010000001.1, forward strand.
TTGCAGAAACGCCCTGGGAACTGGGCTTCGACCGGTTCACGCCGGAAGGGGTTCTGTTCATGCGCCCGCGCGAGATGGAAGGCTGGAAAGCGCTCACTCGACCAATTCCGGGCCGCTATTTTTCCGGTCATTTCGCCTTCGCGCCAGGATCGTTCTGCCGCGACGTCCCGTACGATCCAAACCTCTACTTTCACGGCGAAGAGATCACCATCGCGGTGCGCGCATTCACACACGGTTATGACCTGTTCTGTCCGCATCGTGTGGTGCTCTGGCACGAGTACACGCGCAAGTACCGGACCAAGCACTGGGATGATCACGTTCCCGAAAAGGGTGCCGAAATCCCATGGACGGTCCGCAACGACCACAGCCTGCTGCGGAACCGGATTCTTCTGGGAATGGAGGAGGGGGACGTCGACTTCGGGCCTTATGGCTTCGGTACCGAGCGAACCCTGCGCGACTACGAAGACTATGCCGGCATCAATTTCCGCCTGCGTCTCGTACAGCCCTACACCTACGAGAACCGGCCGCCGCCGAACCCGGAGATCTATACATCAGACGAGGAATGGCAATCGCGCGCCACCAAGGAATTCTGGACGCGGATCCGGTTCGAGAATGGCTTCCCCGACCCCGATCCGGATGTCGATTTCTGGTATGTTGGCGTCCACGACGCGGACGGCAATGAAATGCACCGCGCCGACATTCCAGCCAAAGAGCTTGGCCGGATTCTGGCGCAGGACCGCGCCGAGTTCATTCACCAGTACCGCGCCTATCGCAAGGCCGAGAACTGGACGGTCTGGCCGCACAGCAAGGACCGAGGCTGGCTTGAGAAATTCACGGGGCGGCTGACTGGCTGACGATAACGTTGCTGCCGTCGAGTGCTGCTTTCGATTGAGGGATCAGCGCGCGGATCGCCTTCGCTCCATCGTCTGCCGAAGTGTGATTGAGCGAATAGGCGGCGACAGTTCGGGTGAGGTTGGTTATGGCCTCGAAGCCGTGGTCCGGCAGTTGACGGGCGTTCGCCACCGACCCCATCAGGCGCACCACCGCCGCCGCCTTGCTAATGGGTTGCAGGCCCTGCGGCTCACTTGGCGCATATGACGCGAAGACGATGGCGCAAGGTGCGGGAACCGGGTCGGGCAGAGCGGTGCGAGGCGACAGCACGAGTGCCTCGTCGGAGCGAAGAAGCCTGCCGGTGCGCGCCGCATCCTGAATGATGCCGGAGAGAACCCGGTCAGCATCCGGCTTGAGGCAGATCGGGCGGGGAAACGCCAACACGTGGCACGGATCGGAGATGCCGATCAACTCGTCGCTCACGCAGGCATATCCTAGATTGTCCAGCCTTGCGCAAAGGGTCGATTTGCCCGCACCGGATGTGCCCGGCAGCAGGATGGTACTGTGCGAACCGCAAACCGCAGCGGCATGAAGAAGCGGTATCGCGGTGCAATGGCTGGCAAAGGCGTGGATGACTTCCGCCAGCACCAGCCGCGCCGCGTCCGCACTGCATGTTGCGGTGAAAACCGGCGAACCTTCCCGCCACAATGCGAATTGATCCGCCCCGTCACCCACCAGTTCGAGCCGCAGGCACGGATCTCGGGCTGCGACCGTGGGGAAGCGGCTGAAGATCACATGTGCAAGCGCGGTGGCCGGTTCGTCCCTCAGGGCAATGTCGACGACGAGACCGGCAAGGCCGACACGTATCGTCGAGGTCATGAAAGTTTGATGGACTCGTTGCGCTGCAAGGCATCCAGCGCGTCCATCACATCCCGTGAGATGTCCGGCACCTCAGGGAAGGCCTCCGCCATCAGGTGCTGGATTTCAGCGACGGTGGTTTCACCATTGCAAAGGCCCCAGATGAGCGCGGCGGTCGCATTGAGGCACAATGCTTCGGACCGCTCAGGGTGATACAGAACGACTTCGTCATCGAGTTCCTGAGTCAGGAACCCGTCGATGCGGACCGGCTTGTCGCTTCCCTGCATGCGCTTCGTGCCCCTCAATTCCCGGCCAGTATCTGAACCCATCAAGGCCTTTCCAGTTGCACGGTGGCTACCATGATGCAACCACTACGCCCTCCGGAAAAGGCGTGGCAATGCGACGATGAGTGCGGCAGATGTAACCTGTGTGACCGCAGCGATCGATATCGGTCGGGTGCTTCTGCCGGCGGATTTTGCGCGACCGTTCTCGTTTTATGGCGAGCACCTCGACGCGCTGCTTTCGCTGGATGTACCCCTCGTCGTTTATGGTGATCCCGACATGCCCGTGCCGGCCTCGCCTGCCGCACGGCAGGTCGTCCCGACCGACCACATCTCGCTGGAGCGCTTCCGCCACTTCAACCTCGTCCAGTCAATCCGTTCCAATCCCGCATGGCGGGACGGCGCTCCATGGCTTGCGGCGAGCCCGCAGGCCGGGCTCGCGCATTACAACCCGCTCGTCATGTCGAAGCTCGACTGGTTGGCCCGGGTTGCATCGGAAAACCCGTTCGGCACAAATAACTTCGTGTGGATTGACGCGGGCATCACCCACACCGTTCCGCTGGAATTGATCCGCGCAGCATTGGCAGGCACGGCGCTGAAAAAGCATCTCACGCGGTTTCTTGTGCTGACCTACCCTTACGCCGCGAACCACGAGGTCCACGGTTTCGATCATGGTGAAATGGCCAGGCTTTCCGGGGTATCCCGCATCGAATGGGTAGCGCGCGGTGGCTTTTTCGGTGGCGATGCCGGCTACATTCGCGAGGCGGCCCGGCTCTACGATGCAATGCTGGAGCACACCCTGTCTGCGGGCCTGATGGGGACAGAGGAGAATGTGCTGACCATTCTCGCGCACCTGCATCCCGGTCTCTTCGAGCGTTATTGCCTCGAGTCGGACGGGCTCGTTAAGCCGTTCTTTGCGGATATGGCCTCCGGGGGAGGCACGAGATGAGCACTACCGACCGCAATGTCGACGCTGCGCTGCGCGAACTTGGCCGGCGTTGGGCGTCATGCGTCGTTCTCACAATCGGCCGAAGCGATGGCATCGCCCACCGCACCATGGGTTACGCGCAACTGTTCGGCTGGCCCTCCGTTGATGTCGCCGAACCGCAGAGTGGAGACGCCGGCAAGGTCTGGCGCCTGCACGCGCCTGGTCCGGTGGGTGTGCTGCACATCGAAACCAGTGGCAAAGACTGGGCTGTGCTGTCGGTGCTCGATCTCGACGCGATCAGCCCGGCGATTATCCGCGTTCGCCGCGAAGGATTGGGCGAAGCGAACCTTTACCGCGCGGTCCGTCACCTGCAGCGCGCCGGTTATGCGATCGAATGGTTCTACGACGAACTCGTTGCGATCCGCGACGAAGCGCATGGCGGCATCGGCGACAGTGCGCTGCCTGTCGCGGGCGTGCAGGACAGTACAGACGGCGACCCACGCGCCGCGGTTTATGTCATCAGCTACAATTCACCAGAGCAGTTTCGGTGCTGGCTGGAGTCCGCAACCGCCGCCGCGCCGGGCTTTCTCGCCGCCGGGCAGCGTTACCTGCTCGACAACTCAACCGATGAGGCCACGCGTCCCGCATATGACGAATTCGCCGGTCGGCATGGCTTCACCGTGCTTCGCAACGGCAACCTTGGCATCACCGGAGGTCGTGTGTGGTGCGCGAGCCATTTCGATGCACTTGCGGATCTGGACGGACTTTACTGGTTCGAAGATGACATGTTGTTTGGCGCACCGGGTGACCCACCCTGTCGCAACGGGTTTTCCGCCCACGTTGCGAACCTGCCCGCCGTCATACCAACAATCGTGCGCCGCGAAGATCTCGATTTCCTCAAGCTGTCCTTCACGGAAGTCTTCGGCGACCATCATCTCAACTGGGCATGGTATCACCTGGGACCGGAGGCGCGCGAAACCGGCTTTCCCTGCGGGACGTTCCGCACGCAGGTTTCACATACCAGCGTGGAATCTGAAGTGTCCTACCTCGTCGGCAACGTCCACTTCAGCAACTGGCCCATGTACCTGTCGCGTCGTGGCAATCGCCGCATGTTCCTGGATGCCCCGCTTGGCGACCTCACCGAAGGCGGCTGCATGGCTCGCGGTTTTACCCTCCAGCATACCGGGGAATTGCGCGGCGGCGTTCTATTTGCGTCTCCGATCAACCATTGCCGCCGGCACAGCTATACCCAGGCGGATCGGCGCGAGTCCTGAGATAAGTGCAAGTGGCTGAGTACCGGCGGGGCCGGCAACGGCAGGCGAGGGCGGCTTGCGCCTCAATCGATTGTCTCCAGCAAATGTGCTGTCAGACGAACCAAAAAAGTCTCAGACCGACCGGCGAGGCCGCCTCGCTCAGGCAGCGAAGAGCTGCTGCCACTCGGCCAATGCCGCGGCTCGGTTCAGCTTGAAATTGTCCCTGCTGTAGAGGTGGCGTTCCTGATTGAAGTGATTGTGGACTGAGGAGTGAACGGCGGCAAATTTCTGCAAACTTCGCATCCGCCGGAACCGCGTCATGGCTCGTTCGCGTCTTCGGAAGGGCAGGTGCGAATTCTCTGCCCGATTGTTCAGGTGCTGGCCGGTGACTTGTCGATCGCCGTTGCCGAGGTCGCGCATCGCGGCGCCGTAAGACCGGAGCTTGTCGGTCACGAGCGCTTCTGGACTGCCATGTCGCTTCAGCAATTTCCTGAGGAATTTCAACGCAGCCTTGCGGTCTCGACGCTTCGAGACGAATGCTTCCAGGACCTCGCCCTCATGATCGACGGCACGCCACAGATACCGCGTCTCGCCGTTGATCTTCACGAAGACCTCGTCGAGGTGCCAGCGCCAGTGGGTGATTGAGCGCATTCGACAATGCAGCCGAGCGCGATGAAGTAGATGGCATCAAAATATGACGGATCAATCTCTTCAGTTCACAGCAATTCGCCTAGCGCAACCTATCGGTGAGCTGTTTGTGGGGCCTCAGCAGGTCAATCGTCGACGACACCGTTCCCCTGTTATGCACCTTCCGACGCCCTGTTATTGCGGTTTGATTGCCCTGTTCCGGCGAAAAAAATCCCCTGTTCCGGGCATTAACAGGAAAGTGGTCGGGCTCCCGCGTAACCGACTGAAAAATCGAGGGTTCTCTGGCGGAGTGTGATCGTCTCCTGCTGCCCGCACCCTGCTTGTGCAGGCAAAGTCTTGGAAATTCCCTGTTAATGCGAAACTCACCCATTCATCAGCCAGCCTGAGACCGGCGGGAATGACCGCCCGCATTCGGCCCGAAGAAGGCGCCGAAGACCGATGCCGGAATAGTGTGCTGTCAGACGAACCAAAAAAGTCTCAGATCGATCGGCGAGGCCGCCTGGCTCAGGCAGCAAGGAGTTGCTGCCACTCGGCCAATGCCGCGGCTCGATTCAGCTTGAATTTTTGCCTGCTGTAGAGGTGGCGTTCCTGGTTGAAGTGGTTGTGGATCGATGAGTGGACAGCGGCGAATTTCTGCAGACTTCGCATTCGCCGGAACCGGGTCATCGCCCGCTCTCGTCGTCGGAATGGCAAGTGTGAATTCTCAGCCCTGTTGTTCAGGTGCCGGCCGGTCTGCTGCCGGTCGGCATTGCCCAGATCGCGCATCGCGGCTCCGTAAGACCGGAGCCTGTCGGTGACGATGTTCTCGGCGGGCCCATGTCGCTTCAGCAATTTCCTCAGGAATTTCAATGCCGCCCTGCGATCCCGGCGCTTCGATACGAAGGCCTCCAGGACCTCGCCCTCGTGATCGACGGCCCGCCACAGGTACCGTGTCTCGCCGTTAATCTTCACAAAGACCTCGTCGAGGTGCCAGCGCCAGTGGATCAACGAACGCATCCGCTCGACCCGCCGCTGCCGGATCTCGGCCGCGAACATTGGCCCGAACCGGTTCCACCAGTAGCGCACCGTCTCGTGGCTGATCTCGATGCCGCGCTCGTGCAGGAGATCCTCCACGTTCCTCAGCGAAAGCGGGAACCGGATGTACATCATCACCGCCAGGCGGATGATCTCAGGTGAGGTCTTGAAGTAGCGAAACGGGTTCGATGTGTGCATGCGGCGAGGCTAGGGGAGGAGCGTTTTCAGCTCAATCGGTTTTCCTCTGACAGTGCCCACAGCACGCTTTCCAGCGAGGCAGTTGCCGAGCCGTCGCCGCAAGAGAAGCAGACAGTGAAGTTGCTGCTGGAACATCTGCGCAACAGTTACAGCTATTGGCAGGAGGGGGCGCCAAATGGCTGAGCAGACCACCCCCATCGCCGAGACCAATCGCTTTATCGTTCTCGATAAGTATGTTCGCGCCTGGGAACCGGCGGACAGCTATCAGTCTGAAGCCGAGCTTGAGCGCGAGCTGATCCAGGACCTCCGCAATCAGGGCTATGAGTATGTTCCTGACCTGAAATCAACCGATTCCATGCTGGCCAATGTGCGTGTGCAGCTGCAGACGCTCAATGATGTTCAGTTTACCGATAAGGAGTGGGCGCGCTTCGTCGAAACTTATTTGGACAAGCCCAGCGACAGCGCGACGGAGAAAGCCCGCAAGCTCAACGACGACTACATCTTTGACTTCGTCTTCGATGATGGCCGTATCCAGAACATCTATCTGGTCGATAAGGCCAATGTCTGCCGCAACAAGGTTCAGGTCATCAAGCAGTTCGAGCAGGCCGGAACGCATGCCAACCGCTATGATGTGACGATCCTAGTGAACGGTCTGCCGCTGGTGCAGGTCGAGCTGAAAAAGCGCGGTGTCGCTATCCGCGAAGCATTCAACCAGATCCACCGTTATAGCAAAGAGAGCTTCAACTCGGACAGTTCGCTCTTCAAATACCTCCAGATCTTCGTGATCTCCAACGGCACCGACACCCGCTACTTCGCCAACACGACCAAGCGCGACAAGAACAGCTTCGACTTCACTATGAACTGGGCGCAGGCCGATAACAGCCTGATCCGGGACCTGAAGGATTTTACGGCGACTTTCTTCGAGAAGCGCACCCTCTTGAAGGTGTTGCTGGACTATTCCGTCTTCGACGTCAGCGACACGCTTCTGGTGATGCGCCCCTATCAGATTGCCGCAACTGAACGCATTTTGCGCAAGATCAGAAGCTCGTTCGTAGGCAAGACGCTAAGCAAGCCGGAAAGCGGCGGATATATTTGGCACACGACGGGCTCAGGCAAGACACTGACCAGCTTCAAGGCGGCCCGCCTCGCAACTGAGCTTGATTTCATCGACAAGGTCTTTTTTGTGGTCGACCGCAAGGACCTCGATTACCAGACGATGAAGGAATATCAGCGCTTTTCGCCTGACAGCGTCAACGGTTCCGACAGCACGGCAGGGCTGAAGCGGAACCTCTCCATGGACGATAACAAGATTATCGTCACGACCATCCAGAAACTGAACAATCTGATGAAGAGCGAAGGTGACTTGCCGGTCTATACCCAGCGCGTCGTCTTCATTTTCGACGAGTGCCATCGTAGTCAGTTTGGCGAGGCGCAGAAGAACCTCAAACGCAAATTCAAATCCTTCTGCCAGTTTGGCTTCACGGGCACGCCGATCTTTCCGGAAAATGCTTCGGGTGCGGAGACGACCGCCAGCGTGTTCGGGAGCGAACTTCATTCCTATGTGATCACCGACGCCATCCGTGACGAGAAGGTGTTGAAATTCAAGGTCGATTACAACGATGTGCGCCCGCAGTTCAAAGCGATCGAAACTGAACAGGACGAGAAGAAGCTGACCGCTGCCGAAAACCGGCAAGCGCTTCAGCACCCCCAACGAATCGCCGAGATTTCCCAGTACATTCTCGATAATTTCCGCCGCAAGACGCATCGTCTCTATGGAGACAATAAGGGCTTCAACGCCATGTTCGCGGTGAGCAGCGTTGATGCAGCCAAGCTCTATTATGAAAAGCTGAATGCGCTGCAGAACGGTAGCGTCAAGCCGTTGAAGATCGCGACCATCTTTTCATTCGCGGCCAACGAAGAACAGGATGCAATTGGCGACATTCCTGACGAGAGTTTTGAGGTTTCGGCGCTGAACAGCAGCGCCAAGGAATTCCTGAACGCGGCCATCGCGGACTACAACGCCTATTTCCGAACGAATTTCAGCGTCGATAGCAAAGGCTTCCAGAACTATTATCGGGATCTGGCCAAGCGGGTGAAGTCCAAGGAAGTGGATCTGCTCATTGTGGTGGGCATGTTCTTGACTGGCTTTGATGCGCCGACGCTCAACACGCTGTTCGTGGACAAGAACCTGCGCTTTCACGGCCTCATTCAGGCCTATTCCCGTACCAACCGCATTTATGATGCAACCAAGTCATTCGGAAACATCGTCACCTTCCGTGACCTTGAAGAGGCAACCGTCAAAGCGATTACGCTGTTCGGTAACGCAAACACCAAGAACGTCGTCCTCGAAAAGAGCTACTCGGAATACATGGAGGGCTTCACGGACCACGCGACCGGAGAAGCAAGACGCGGCTTCATGGATGTTGTGAAGGAGCTTGAAGAGCGTTTCCCGGACCCCTCGGCGATTGCAAAAGAGGCTGACAAGAAGGCGTTTGCAAAGCTGTTCGGAGAGTATCTGCGTGTTGAGAATATTCTTCAGAACTACGATGAATTCGCCAACCTCAGAGAGCTTCAGGAGATCGATCAGAGTGATGCCGAAGCGGTGAGAGCGTTCAAGGAGCGGCATCATTTGAGTGATGATGACGTTGACGAGCTCAAGAGCATCGAGATGCCTGCTGACCGAAAGGTCCAGGACTACCGTTCGACCTACAATGACATCCGGGATTGGCTCCGCCGTGAAAAAGCGAGCGCCGAGCAGGTCGAGTCAATGATCAACTGGGATGATGTCGTCTTTGAGGTCGACCTTTTGAAGTCCCAGGAAATCAATCTGGATTACATCCTAGGGCTAATTTTCGAGCACAACAAAAAAACGAAAAGCAAGTCTGACCTTGTCGACGAAGTTCGCCGCGTCATTCGCGCCAGTATCGGCAACCGTGCAAAGGAAAGCCTCATCGTCGATTTCATAAATCAGACAAATCTTGACGAACTTGGTGACAAAGCCGGGGTGATCGAAGCGTTCTTTGAATTTGCACAAGCGGAACAAAGCCGAGAAGCGGAAGAACTGATAACCGATGAAAAATTGAACGCGGATGCCGCCAAGCGCTACATCGCGACGTCGATTAAGCGCGAATATGCGAGCGAAAACGGAACGGAGTTGAACTCGATCCTTCCAAAAATGAGCCCGCTCAATCCACAATACCTGACCAAAAAAAGAGATGTGTTCCAACGCATCTCTGCGTTCGTAGAAAAGTTCAAGGGCGTTGGCGGGAGAATTTAGGCGTGATGACGATCGATGGTCGCGAACCACAGCATACCAGCTACGATTTTCGATCCGCGTCGCGCCCGCATGCCGATCGTCCGCCGCAAAGGTAAAGTTCTAGCGACCTAAAAAGAGTAGCATTTTCAGAACTTTGTAGAAGTGTACCTATTGAGCGCAGGCAACAGCCCTGGAGAATATCGGCCCCGAGAGACCGTTTTCGGGCCACATGGCGGCGGGGTCGGTGCGCAGCCCCTCCCGCATAACCCTCCAAAACAACGGAATAATCCGGCCGCAGCCGGATCGGGAGAACGCTTTCGCGAGGGCAAGTGGCGGATGGGACGGGATTCTATGTTGATCATTCCGCAGGTGCCACTCTCATCACCGCACCTCCCACCAATCCGGCCACTTCACCTTCCACGGCGTCCGGGTGGATTGTCGCACGATCTGCTGCTCTTCGTTGGAGAGGCGACGCTCGCCCAGGCGGGCAAGTGCGGCTTCGACCAGCCAGGGTTCGATGACCACGCGGGCTGTGTCGCGGAAGCGATCGAGCCGGCGCGTCATGCGCAGGGTTTCAAGTTCGGAGCCAACGGCACCGCCTAACCCGATCGACCTGATCTCGATAACGACGTCCTCCGGACCATCGCCGCGCCTGCGGGCGCGGGCATCCTCGATTGCCTTGAGGGCAGCGCGCGCCGAGGCGTTGTCGCCTTCCAGACCCTTCCTCGCAATCTGCAACAGGAAGGCTTCTGCGGCGGAGACGCGCCGTTCGACGCCGTCCTCCCGGATAGTAACCGTCTGGCCGAGCACGGACTCGTAGGGCAGCGTCTTGTGGCTTCCCTTTGGACGGCCGCGCGGATTGCCGCTCTTGCCCTTCTGGAAGCGAGTCGACAAGGGCGGATTGCGATAGCCGGTCCCGGACCTGGTTGAGTGGTCCTGGTCGCTCATCGGTCATGCCCCCTTGGCCAGCGGATGGAATCCGCATCCCGCGTTGCCGTCCTGACCCTGCGGACTTCTTCGGAGCTCAGCTTCTCGACACCGTGCCGGCGAGAGAGCGCGGTCTGCACCGCCCATGCCTCGATCAGCATCCGCTCCGGAGAGCCGGGCGGGTTGGGTCGGTCCGTGTCGGCTGTGATCACGCCCAGTATCCGAAGCGCTTCGTCCGCGGTTCGCGGCGACTTGCACTCGGTCATGATCCTGACATTGGCGGTCGGCTTCTTGCCCGGCCGGTTGTCGCGTGCCTGTTCCTGCTTCTCGATCATCTTCAGGATCTGACGCTGCGCCAGACGGCTTCCGGACAAGGCACTCTGATAGGTCTTCCACTGCAGAGCCTCTTCGACAGTGAGGTCGCGCGGCACCCCGTCATGGGTGACGGTCAGGGTCTTGTCGAGCACGATGTCGAAGGCGGACTTCTGCCGGGCCGGTGCCTGCTTGCGCGGCCGCCCGTTGGGATTGCCGCTCTGGCCCTTGCGGAAGCGGGAATGGAGCGGCGGTGTGCCGCCACCCCCGCTCATGACCGTACTCCGGTCTCGAGTTCGGGTTCCTGACCCGTCAGGGCCGACCAGCGTGCGATCGCTACATCGACATAGGCCGGATCGATATCGAGGCCGCGGAAGCAGCGTCCGGCGCGCTCGCAGGCGATGAGCGTCGTTCCCGAGCCTGAGAAGATGTCGAGGACGAGATCCTTGCGCCGGGTCACGTCCTGTATGGCGTCGGCAACCATCGCGACGGGTTTGACGGTCGGATGCAGGGCCAGATCCTGGTGCCGGCTGCCGGCCAGCGAGTTGACCGATGGATAGTCCCATACATTTGTCCGGTTGCGGCCGTGGCGTCCGAGTTCGACGGTGTTGAGATGCTGGCCGCTGCCGACCCGGTAGACGAAGACGAGCTCATGCTTGGAACGGTAGAGCGATCCCATGCCCGCGTTGGACTTGTTCCAGACGCACAGGTTGAGCAGATCGCCGTAAATGCCTGATCCGACTCCGCTCACATCATTCATGTGCCGCCAGTCCATGCAGACGAAGTGGACCGCGCCATCGCGCGAGATCGCAATGCAGGCGCCAAGCGTCTCGGTGAGGAACGTGCGGAAGTCCGCTTCGCTCATCTCGCCTGATGCCATGGCGAACTCCCGGTGGCGGCCCCTGGCGTTGACGAAGCCGTTGATCGGGACGTTGTAGGGCGGGTCGAGGAAGGCCGCGTCGATCCTTGCTCCATCTCCGATGACGGTCTTGAGGAAGGTTGTATCCCTTCCGTCACCACAGCCGATGCGATGATCGCCGAGGATCCAGATATCGCCAGGCTTCGTGCGGGGCTCGGCGGGCACTTCGGGAATGACCTCGTCGTCCGGGTCATCCGGCCCCTTGAGGATGACGTCGATCTCACCGGTCGAGAAGCCGGTGAGCGAGAGGTCGAACTCGATGTCGAGGCCGGAGAGATCGCCAAGTTCCAGCCTGAGCAGTTCGAGATCCCAGCCGGCACCGAGAGCGATCTTGTTGTCGGCAATGCGCAGCGCGCGGACCTGAGCATCGCTCAGTCCTGTCAGGGTGACGGTCGGCACTTCGTCGAGACCGAGCATCTTCGCGGCAAGCAGTCGACCATGACCGGCGATCACGCCGCCATCGGGGTCGGTGAGTATCGGATTGGTGAAGCCGAAGGACCGGATCGAGGCGGCGATCTGGTCGATCTGCTTCTTGGGATGCGTGCGTGCATTGCGCGGATCGGGCTTCAACTCGCCCAAGGGTCGGTAGGTGATGGCAAGCGGCGTGGTCCGGGGGGAGACCGCGGTCATGGTGTGTTCTCCTGTGTCAACGGAACAATGCAGGAACACTACCAGATTTGCCGTCAGGTCAACAGCTGAATGGCAACATCTTGTGGTTGGACGCAATACAGTGGGGATAAGTCTGGACTTCGCCCCGGATCGGAGCATTGCTGGTGGCCGAGCCCGGTCCACGGGCCTGTCCCGGTAGCGGCGGATGATCGCCGCAAACAACCGGAGACAAGACATGACCAGCACGAAGACAGATCGCACCAAGAGCAAGGGCACGAGGACGGGCAAGCCGGCGAAACCCCGCGCGACCCGCCGCGCGTCGGGCGCCACCAGCGCAACGGGCAAGTCCGGGACGGGTGAACCCCGCGTCACGCGGCTGGAGACGATCCTCTCGCTGCTGACGCGACCCGAAGGGGCCAGCATCGCCGAACTGGTGGAGGCGACCGGATGGCAGGCACATTCGGTCCGCGGCGCCATCGCCGGATCGCTGAAGAAGAAGGGGCATGCGGTCTCCTCGCAGAAGGTTGACGGCGTCCGCCGTTACACCGTCGAAGGCGAAGGGGGAGCAAAGTGATGGCGAATGCCATCTCCGGCGCGACTGCGAACCGGCCCACCCGGCACATGGCCCACGTTCTGCCATCCGATCTCGACACACTCGACCTGGAGGGCCTGCGGGCCCTCTGGCAGGCGCGGTTCGGCCGGCCGCCGAAGCTGCGCTCGGTGGAACTGCTTCGGCTGATGCTGGCCTGGCGTCTTCAGGCGCCCGTCTATGGCGGGCTCGATCGGGAGACGGTGCGGATGCTGAAGCGAACCGGTCCCGTCATGGCCGAGGGGATGGAGCTTGGCACCGGTGCCCGCCTGCGGCGGCAATGGCAGGGCCGGGAGGTCGAGGTCATCGTCGAGGATGGCGGGTTCCGCTGGGACGGCAAGCTCTATCCGAGCCTGTCGGCTGCCGCCGCCGCGATCACCGGCACCCGCTGGAACGGCCCGCGCTTCTTCGGATTGCGCAAGGGTGCGTCATGACCCGACCGCTGAAGCATTGTGCGCTCTATACCCGCAAGAGTTCGGAGGAGGGGCTTGATCAGGCCTTCAACAGTCTCGATGCCCAGCGTGAGGCCTGTGCGGCCTACGTGAAGAGCCAGGCCGGCGAGGGCTGGAGAGCTCTTGCCACGCACTATGGCGACGGCGGCATCTCCGGCGGCACGATGGAACGTCCAGCATTGCAGCGGCTCCTCAGCGACATCGAGGCTGGCCGGGTGGATGTAGTCGTCGTCTATAAGATCGACCGGTTGACACGTTCGCTCGCCGACTTCGCCCGGATGGTGGAACTGTTCGAGCGCCACCAAGTCAGCTTCGTGTCCGTCACTCAGTCCTTTAACACCACCTCCAGCATGGGGCGCCTGACCCTCAACGTGCTGCTGTCCTTTGCGCAGTTCGAACGCGAGGTCACGGGCGAGCGCATCCGCGACAAGATCGCGGCATCGAAGAAGAAGGGCATGTGGATGGGAGGCCGGGTGCCGCTTGGCTACGACCCCCCGTCTGCGAATGCGATCCGCGCGCTCGTCGTGAACGAGGCGGAGGCAGGGATCGTGCGAGGAATATTCAGGTCCTACCTAGAGCTCGGATCCGTGCCTGAAGTTCTGAAGCGGCTCGACCGGGAGGGCATCCGCTCCAAGGTGCATCGGACTGCCTCGGGCACGGTCTCCGGCGGACAGACCTTCAGCCGGGGCGCCCTGTTCCACCTGCTGAAGAACCGCACCTATCTGGGCGAGATCGTTCATGGCTCGGAGGTCCATCCCGGCCTGCACGAGCCGATCATCGATCTGGGCCTATTCGAGGCGGTACAGGCGAAGCTGCAGGCCAACACCCGCCGCGGGGCGGGAAGCGGGGGCAGCGTTGCTCCCTGCATGCTCACGGGGCGGATATTCGACCATGGCGGCCGGCCCCTGACCCCGAGCTTTGCCTATGGCCGCAAGAAGAAGCTCTACCGATACTACGTCACGGCGCGATCCGCCTGCAGTGGTGACGAGGGCGCCGGCGATCAGACGCCCACGCGCATCCCGGCGAGTGCGATCGAGGCCCGCGTCGAACAGGTAATCGCACGCGTAGCGGGCAATCTTGCCGACGGCAGTGGACTTGCCGCGCTTGAGCGGCTCGAGGTGCACGGTGACCGGCTTCGGCTCTTCCTCAGTCCGGCATCGTCCATCGATGCGGTGAACCTCGCCGACGGCGAACGCCTGATCCCCGATGCGCCCAACGCCTCCCGCGCGGTGATCGAAGTCCCGGCACAGATCCGAACGCGAGGGGGCCGGTCGAGCGTGGCAGGCGGGGAGGTGGCAACAAAGCCTGATCCCGTTCTGATCAATGCACTGCGCTGCGCCCATGCGATGATCGGGAAGGACCATGCCGGGATGCCGGTCCTGGAAGCTGCACCGGACACACCTTATCGCCGCAAGCTGGTTCGGCTCGCCTTCCTCGCACCGCCGATCCAATCCGCGATTCTCAACGGACGCCAGCTCGCCGGCCTGACCCTGACGAGGCTCATGGACAGCCCGATCCCGGCGGCCTGGGACGAGCAGATCGCGCTGTTCACAGGTGCCTCGATCTGAGCCACGAATCGGTTCGGCAGATTTCCTTTCCGGAACATCAGTGTGACTGGATCAGATCGGCATCCGCTATCTCGTTCAGTGGACTATCAATGACGCGAATGTTGGTTCGCCCTGCATCACATCTCACCACCAACAAGTGACCATCGATGACGTCTCGGCGGTCGACAACCTCTGCCCCCTGACCAAGCTCAACGGTTTGATGGGCTGGGATGCGCAGGTAATATAGGCCGGGCGCGTCGGCATGGATTTCGACTGATCCGTCAGCGTGCAAGACGTTGACGGTTCGAGCGTTGAATTCATCCATCCGCGCGGCTGCTTCAGAAGTCGTCATGTATTCCAGCCATGGGAAGCCCTGTTCGACCTCGCCTAGCCAGTTTTCCAACTCCGTGAACAATCCAGGCAAGCCGGCAGCGTTGGTTGTCTTCCAAAGACGCTCGTCGGCGTTTCGGTAATAGCCACTGGATCCGCCCTCGTTTGGAATGTCGTAGATGTCGTCGGGGTGGACAAAGTGCGTCCAGCTTCCGGTCGCAGCCAGTTGCGAGAGCATCATCAGGCGTAGACGCGGTTCGAGAACGTATCCGAACGTGTTGCGGGGAAGGCAATTGAGGCTCGGCTCCCACGGTTCGGGGCCAAATTCACGATACTCCCCGAGGTCCGGATCGCCGATCAAGTTGAGACCGCAGATATCGGTGATCTCTGGAAAGGCCGACGCGAGAACGCGCACGCGCTCGGCCTCGTACCAGTTGTTTGCGGGCACCCACGAGGACGGCAATGGCGCCGGCACACTGGAATCCCACAAGTCACGAGCGAGGCCCAGCTTGTAGCGCAGTGTCGGCAGATCGGGCCATCCATCAGCCGTCAGTGGCACATGGTTGTAGCCGTGAAAGCCGTATTCATCGTCAGGCTCGTTGTGACGAACGCGAGAGAACCGATCTTCGAGAACTTCACGTCCGGAAGCGGAAAGATCCGCTTTTTCAGCATGCTCCGGCCGATTGGCGTCGTCGTGATAGTTCATCACCACGTACCACGTGTATCGCAGCCTATATCGGCGCTTCAGCGCCATCATGTCCGTGTGCCACGCGTCGAAGAAGAACTCGTTCCAGGACTGCCCCGGGGTTTCGCGGCAGACGGGCTGGAGGACTGCGTCGGAAAGCGAAGTCGGGAAATCATCGACATGCACCATCCCGATGCCCGAAATGGCGCAAACGCTTGACGGTGATGCCGACAGGACAGATTGAACCAGCATGCCGCGCAGCACGCGGCTGAACATCACGTTCGTATTCCAGACAATAACGCGGCCGTCGCCAAAACCATGCTGCCAGGCAATGGGCCGTCGCCAGCCGTCGCTTGCCAGTATCGTTGCACCTTCGGGCAGCTGTTCGGCATCGACTTCGAGCCGACTGTGATCGACTTGCCAATCGCGTTGCGTGAGTTCGAGGCCGCCTAAACCGGGGAAAATCTCCGCGTCGAACGAAAGGCCCTCCGTCATGTGCGTACCCGGTCCGCGTCCCGACCCGGGTATGCCCAGAACGTCTGCCAGCGGCTCACACCAGCACCTGTAGGCGACGACTAGACCGCCACCGCCAAACACATGCTCTCGCAGTCGTTCCAGCCTCTCGAAGTCGACTTCCCAAATCCGTTCCGTGGCGATGACCAACGTTTGAAAGCCAGAGAGGGATGGCCATCCCCCTGTCAGTGCCAGATCAAGAACCGCAAAAGCGAACTTGCTCGCCTGTAAGCCCATGCAGAGATTGTCCACGACCGGTGAGGCGTCGTCGTCATCGCCGTGACAAAGTACCAAAACCTGCTGCAGCTTAGTGATGCTCTCTGGTGGACCATACCAAAGCTCTTTCAGCGGTTGGGAGGGGTTGGGTGACATCGCTGGCCAGAACAGTGTTTCGATGAAAATCTCTTGGGCCGCCCGAAGAGGGCTTGATCGGCAGCTCCAACCTTTGCACTCATAGCGCGCAGAATGCCAACCCTGCCGCGCACCGCGGTCGCCAGGAGGCACGTTTTGCGCGAGCAGGAACCAGACCGCCGGGTTGTCGGGGAAGAAGGGACGCAACCCTTGCGCGTGCTACTTTGCCCGGACAAGCCGGACTGGTCGTTCGACAATATCGCCAACAACATCATTCGCCATGCCGGCCCGCATAACGTCAGCAAGCTCTATATGGCGGACGTCCTGGGGAAGGGCAGCGAACGTCTGTTCTTTGAAACGATTTTTCTCAATCGCATAGACATCTGCCATGTGTTCTGGCGCGAAGACCTGTTTCACATGCTGAACCCCTTCACGATCGCAACCGCAGCTTGGCAGTTGGGTCTTGAATACGAGACCCTTGTCAGGGGCCTTAACGGCTGCGCCTTCACAAGCTCAATCTACGATCACCTGTTCATCTCACCCGACGATCTGCGAGAACGGCAGGCGAGCTTTGCGATGATGGACGCCTACACGGTCTGTTCAGAGAAGCTGGAAGCCATTTACGCTGCTCAACCCAGCATCCCCGCACCCGACGCAGTCATTCCAGACGGCGTCGACATCGACCACTTTTCACCGCGTCCGGATGGCGCGCGTGGTCATGCTCCCTATTCGATCGGGTGGGTCGGAAACAGTGCTTGGGGAAAGCAATCGCAAGGCTATGACGTAAAGGGCTATCACCGGCTGTTCGATCCCATGATCAAGGAATTGGAGAGCCGAGGACTGGAGGTATCGCGAAAGATCGCAGATCCGGAAATCCAGCATATCCCGTTCGCTGCCATGCCAAATTTCTATCGCGACCTAGACGTCTTCGTTTGTACGTCAGCTATGGAGGGCACGCCCAATCCCGTACTTGAGGCCATGGCGTGCGGCGTTCCAGTCGTGTCGACGGACGTTGGGATCGTTCCCCAAGCGTTTGGAGATCTACAGAAACGGTTCATGCTGAAAAATGCCGAACCTGGCTCGTTGGCTGACGCGGTCAGTGAACTCGTCTCCAACACGAGCCTTCGTGATGCGATCAGCGTCGAGAACCGGTCAAGGATGGCGGACTGGACCTGGGAGGCGCGTGGTCTGGAATGGTGGCCCTTCTTCCAGTCCGCTTTGCGAACTGCAACCGCGACTCGAAATGCGACGCGACGAGAGAGCTACCTGCTGTCGCAAGCGGCGATTCTCTGACCAATCCCGGATCCGTTCGCACACCCGACTGTCCGCAATTGTCGTTTCGTTAATGAAAAGCTAATTTGACCTTGCGGAATTTACAAATATTGTAGCGGTCAGTACCGGTCTGCGCCTTACTGGATCCTTCGTTTGGTCGCAGCCGCTGGACAGTTCCTGCAAGGAGTAGCGTCAATGATTTCGGATACCAGACTCTCGCAATTGAAGGCGATCCTTGCCGAAGAAGGTTGCGGCCTGTTCTTTCTTGCCGGACTCGATATGGGCAAGACCCCTCCGATTGTAACGGTTCATGCTGCCAACGGCACGATCGGTACTGAGCAGATCGACTATATCCAGCGGCGAATTCACGAGTTCGATACGGCGCTTGAACTGGAGATCCGTACTCACTCTCCAAGCGACCTCTACGCTCCCGATAGCCTTGAGGGGTTTGCAAGTCTTTTCACCCACGAACACGTGGTCGCTGATCCAACTGGCGCATTTACCCGGGCGCCCCGCCTCCTCGAAATGGCCGCGAAGTTGCGTAGTGCGTTCGGTGAGCAGATCGACCGCATCCTATGGCGCACCGGCGACGCTGCACTGGTAGTCGTCGCAGCTGCGCAGGCAACGTGCATTTCTATCTCTGGCAAACAGATCGCGACGGATCGCTTTGAGGCCGAATTGAAGGCTTTTGTTGGCCAGACGGCGATCGGTGATCTGGCCAAAGTCGTTCGGTCGGTTCGCGTGGTGGCGGGAGTTGTTCCAGGTAGCTACGTGCCGGTCGATGCCAGCTCTGTTGTACGACTTAGTTCAACGCCCGCGAAGACCAAGGCAGCCGGTGCTTTGACGCGCGCAGCTGGCGCTGCGGCAATCATCGGCCTCGGAACGGTTGCAGCTGCAGCCACCGACGGGTCGGTCAATGCAGCGCCGGACGCGCACTACCAGTCGCCCGGGATCACCGCCCTGTCAGATCTTACGACTCTGGGTGAGAACTCGCTGGGTGTTCGCAACCATTTCCGGGCAGTTGGCGGATTGCGCCTCTATCTCGGTGAGAGTGGCGTCATTCTCGCTTCGGCGGCCAGCACGCTCGGCGCAGGATTTGAATCCGGAGTCGGTCGCCGCCCGCCGCAGCGACTTCTCGACGTATCGTGAGATGTCGATACAGCCTGTTTGTGTCGTTAGGGCAACGCCCGGAAGAATTGTAAGCGGGTTGCGCGGATAACGTGTGAATAATGGCCGCCGGCGCTTGAGAATCGCCGGGCTAGCCTTGAAACATCTAGGTCAACGCCAGCCACCGGTTGCAAAAGTGGCAGCGAACAGGGGCATTTCGTGGGTGAAAGCGGGGGCTTTCTTCGCGAGCGACAAATGGGGTGGCGAAGATGGTGAAGCCGTTTTACGGGGCGGTGCCCGTTGTCGGAAGCGCAGTGGTGCTGGCCGCACTCCTTGCGAGTGCACCGGTTTCTGCGGCTGACAAGCTGACCGCTTACGCCGACAGCACCTATGACACAGTTGTCTATGGCGGTGTCGACTTCAGCCGAGCGAACTCTCAGCAAAACGGGTTCGGAGCCGATGCTGGTTTCGTCACCGCGGTCCACGGCGACATTTCGGTTTCCGGTTGGACAGTCTCCGCCAATATCGGCGCCTCGCAGTCGAATGATGTCGGAACGGACACGGACAGCGTTTATGGCTCAGCGCTCGTCGGCTACCAGTGGCATTCGCCGCAATATTACTTCGCGCTGAACGCCGGTGTGCACGCAGTCGACAATGACGAGAGCCCGTCGGGTGGCTCTACGGACGGCAGCGAAGTCGGGGCGGTATTTCAATATGGCTTCGAGACCAAGGGCGGCATGTACTTCGTGCAGTCCTACGGTTCGTTCTCGACCGCATACGATCAGGTCTACGCCCACGCCAAGGTTGGCGTTCGCGGATCGCACTTCACCTATGGCGCGGAGCTAACGGTATTCGACGAACAGGATAGCGATTCTACCATCCGCTACGGTGCGTTCATCGGTGAAATCCCGCTGGGGAACTTCAGAGTGGGCGTTGCGGCCGGGTACCAGCAGGAACAGGATCCAGCCAGCGACGATGGCTTCTATGCCACCGTTCAGTTCTCGGTTCCGCTATCCCTCCGGTAAATTGATCAAACCTCATCAAGCAGTCTAAGGCGCGTTCGTCGCATCTGATCCGGTCGTAGATAATGCCAGAAATACAGCCAAGCGGCCTGACCCTGGCGAAGCTCATGGACAGCCCGATTCCGGCGTCCTGGGATGAGCAGATGGCGCTGTTCACAGGAACCTCGATCTAAGCCAGGAACCGGCTTCGTCGACGCCGGCGAAACGATCATTTGGCAAAGAACCATGGAACCAGCCTTCCCCTGCTATCGCGACTGAATTGCCCTGATATCGCCATTGAGTTCCCCTGTTATGGCGAAACGGACTCCCTGTTATCGACAATAACAGGAAAGTGGACCGACAAGCGCCTAACCCACTGAAAATCTGATGTTTCTCGGAGCGTCTCTCCTGGTCACTGTGCCGGATTGCCCTGTTTTGGCGCGAACTTGCAGAAAATTCCCTGTTATCAGCGAAAGTCATCCAACCATCAGCCAGCCTGAGACCGGCGGGAATGACCGCCCGCATTCGGCCCGAAGAGATCGCGGAAGACGGATGCCGGAATAGGGAATGAACGCAAAAACCCGCCCTGTTACCGGCAGTTGGCGCAGGGGTCGGCAAGCTGAGACTGTTCGGGAGGGGTGGCTGGCTGGGGAACCTGGATTCGAACCAGGACCGACGGAGTCAGAGTCCGCTGTTCTACCGTTAAACTATTCCCCAATCGGCAGCGCGAAACGGGCTTATATAGCCGTCGTTTCGCCCGTGCAACCCGTTGCCCCGGTTTTGATTGCCTGTTCGGCGGATGCCTTGCGAGACGGCTTCCGTTTCCCGGCAATCGGGCCCCGGGCAGGTCGACTTACACGATTGCCGAAGTGGGAAGCAGGCGGGGATTTTCGCTCAGGCGTCCTGCATTTCGCTTTCCTGCGCAACGAGCCACTTGCGCACGCTGTTGAACTTGTTCTGGAGGTGATCCTTCAGGATCTGCGCCAGCGCCTCGCCGTTGCGGCTCTGGAGCGCCGACATGATCTCCTCGTGCTCGATCACCGCCTGCTTCCAGCGTGCGTCCGACATGTTGGCCATGAAGCGCGCACGGCGCATGCGCTGCGCCAGCGAGGAATACTGCGTGCTGAGCGTGCGGTTGCCGGCGGCATCGAGGATCAGTTCGTGGATGCGCTGGTTCAGCTCGAAATATTCCGGCAGCTTGCGCGCCTCGTAGTTGGCGACCATCTGGCGGTGCACGTCCTGGATATGCGCGATCTGTGCGTCGGTGATGTTCTGGCAGGCGAGTTCGCCGGCCAGCGCCTCAAGCGCGCCCATGACCGGGAACACGTCTTCAAGGTCGGCGACCGTGAGGCGGGCAACCGTTGCGCCGCGGTTCGGCGTCAGCTGCACCAGGCCATCGGAGGCCAGCACCTTGAGCGCCTCGCGCAGCGGCGTGCGCGACACGCCGAAGCGTTCGCACAGTTCGCGCTCTGGGATTTTCTCGCCGGGCGCCAGCACGCCTTCCACAACGAGGGCGCGCACACGCTCCACCAGTTCGTCGTGCAGCGTGCGCCGCTCGATGGGCCGGGCCTGATCGACGAGGCTCATGGGCTTCACTCTCCCTCAAGTGCGCGCGCCAGCACGCAGGCCACGTGTTCCGCCTGACGATTGGCACCGTCGGCGATCTGGTGGCGGCAGGACGTGCCGTCGGCGACGATCAGCGTATCGCCATCGGCTTCGCGGATTTTCGGCAGCAGCGACAATTCCCCCATCGCGCGCGAGACGTCGGCGGTTTCGGACTGGTAGCCGAACGCGCCTGCCATACCACAGCATGACGTGGCGATCATTTCCACTTTCAGACCGGGAATGCGCCCCAGCAGCCTCTGCACCGGGCCAACGGCGTTGAACGCTTTCTGGTGGCAATGACCGTGCAGCAGGGCATGCGCCTGCGGTAGCGCCTTGAGCGGCAGCTTGATCGAGTTGTCGCGAAGCTTGGCGTCGAGATATTCCTCGATCATCACGAACTGGTCCGACCAGGCAGCGTCCCATTTGTCCCGAAGAAGGGCGGGGGCCTCGTCTCGGAAGGTCATGATGCAGGACGGCTCCAGTCCGACGATGGGCGTGCCGCGCTCCAGCGCCGGACGCAGGGCCTCTACGGTGCGCTCCATCTCCGCGCGGGCCTGGTCCGCGAAGCCTGCCGACAGGAACGTGCGCCCGCAGCAGACCGGGCGACCGCCCGGTGCCGGGGCGTGGGCGATCTTCAATCCCGCGGCGTCCAGAACCTTCAGCGCGGCGCGCAGGTTGTCCGGCTCGAAATAGCGATTGAACGTGTCGGCGAACAGCACGACGTCGGCGCTCGCGAGATCGCTGGCGGAAGAGGGCGTCTCAAACACGTCCGAGCGCCACTGCGGCAGCGTGCGGGATTCAGCCAGTCCGATGGTCTTGTCGGACAGCTTGCGCAACGCCGGCACCTTGTCGCGCAGGTTCGCGAGCCACGGCATCTTGCTGGCGAGGCGCGCATAGCGCGGCAGGTAGCCGACGAGCGTGTCGCGCGGGCCGGGGCGCTTGAGGGCTGCGCGTGCTGCCTGCACCTCGATCTTCATCTTCGCCATGTCGACGCCTGTCGGGCATTCGCGGCGGCAGGCCTTGCACGAGACGCAGAGTTTCATGGTCTCGGCCATCTCGTCACTGGCGAACGCGCCGTCCCCAAGCTGGCCGGAAAGCGCCAGCCGCAGCGTGTTGGCGCGGCCGCGCGTGAGGTGTTTCTCGTCGCGCGTCACCCGGTAGGAGGGGCACATGACGCCGTCCGCGATCTTCCGGCAGGCGCCGTTGTTGTTGCACATCTCCACCGCGCCCTGGAAACCGCCGGACGCGCCGTTCCACGCAGACCAGTCGAACACGGTCTCACGGTCCTTCGGATCGTAGTCCTCGTGGTAGCGGAAGTAGCTGCGGTCATCCATTTTCGGCGGGCGTACGACACGGCCGGGATTGAGCGTCCCGGCGGGGTCCATGCGGTCCTTCACCCACTCGAAGTTCTCCACCATCCGGTCGCCGAACATGGTGCGGTGGAATTCCGAGCGCACGATGCCGTCGCCGTGCTCGCCCGAATGCGAGCCCTTGTAGGCGCGCACCAGTTCGAACGCTTCCTCGGCGATGGCGCGCATCGCCTTCACGTCGGTGTCGAGCTTGAGGTTGAGGACCGGGCGCACGTGCAGCGTGCCGACGGAGGCGTGCGCGTACCACGTGCCGGTGGTGTCGTACTTGCGGAAGATGGCCGTCAGCTTGTCGGTGTACTCGGCGAGGTCCGGCAGGCGCACCGCGCAATCTTCCACGAAGGAGATCGGCTTTCGCGCCTCCTTCATCGACATCATGATGTTGAGGCCCTGCTTGCGCACGTCGATGATCTGCGCCTGCAGCGTCGGGTCTGTCGCCTCCACGACGCCGCCTTCCTTCTTGCCCGGATCGCCCCAGCGAAAACCGAGATCGGCCATCAGGTCACCAAGCGCCTTCAAGCGGCGCAGGTTCTCGTCCATGTCCGGTTCGGCGAATTCCACGATCAGCAGAGCGGCCGGTTCGCCGCGCACGAACTGTTCGAGAACGGGCTGGAACATCGGGATGTCTCGGGCGAGCGCGATCATGGTGGAATCGACCAGTTCGACCTGCGTCGGGTCGAGCGCGACCAGGTGCTGCGCGCTGTCCATCGCCTCGTAGAAGGTCGGGAAATGGCAGATGCCTAGCACCTTCGGCCCAAGCGTCGGCGACAGACGCACCGTGATGCGCTCGCTTAAGCCCAGCGTGCCTTCCGAGCCGACGAGCAGGTGGGCGAGGTTGTTGGTTGCGCCGTTCGGCGTCAGCGCGTCGATGTTGTAGCCGCCAACGCGGCGGATGATGTCGGGAAACTTGTCGCGGATCTCGTCGGCCTCGCGCGCGCCCATGCCGAGCAGGTCGGCAAACAGCTTGGCGCGCGGATCATTCACCCCGGCAAGGTCGTGCGGCACCGGGCCGAAGCGCATCTTCTCGCCGCTGGCGAGCATGGCCTCCACGGCTTCCACGTTGTCGCGCATGGTGCCGTAGCGGATCGAGCGCGAGCCGCAGGAATTGTTCGCCGTCATGCCGCCGATGGTCGCGCGCGATGCCGTGGACACGTCGACCGGGAACCAGACGTTCTCGCCCTTCAGCTTCGCATTCAGATGGTCGAGCACCAGCCCCGGCTCGACCGTCGCGGTCATTGCGTCGAGGTCCACGTCGACCAAGTTGTTCAGGTGCTTGGAGAAGTCGACGACGATGGAGGAGTTCACCGTCTGCCCGCACTGGGAGGTGCCGCCCCCGCGCGCCGTGACGCTGACACCCTGTTCGGCGGCGAGGGAAAGCGTGGCCTCCACGTCCGCGAAGGTCTTGGGGATCACGACCCCCAGCGGCATGACCTGGTAGACCGAGGCATCGGTCGCATAGCGCCCGCGATCAAAGGAACCGGTGAGGACATCGCCCTCCACGGCACGTTCCAGACGGCGCTTCGTGGCCGCGTCGAGCTGCGCGTTCGCTCGCCCCATTGACATGCCTCCCGATCCATTATTTTGTATTCAAAATTCAATATCCACCTTGAGCGGCGGTTTCAAGACCGGCGAAATCGAGGGGACGAGGCGCTCAAGGCAGGCAAAGACCTGATCTCAAGCGCAACAGGGGAGCGAGACGCATGGCACCTCCGACCACGGGCACGGGGCGGCATTTCCTGCAGATTCCTGGACCGACGAATGTCCCTGACCGCGTTTTGCGGGCGATGGACTTTCCGACCATGGACCATCGCGGGCCGCAGTTTTCGGAAGTCGGCTCCAAGTCGCTCGAGGGCATGCGCTCGATCTTCAAGACAAAGGGGCAGGTCGTCATCTACCCGGCATCGGGAACCGGTGCATGGGAAGCGGCCATGGTCAACACGCTGTCGCCCGGCGACCGCGTCCTGATGTACGAGACCGGCCACTTCGCCACCCTGTGGAAGAAGCTCGCCGAAAACCTCGGCCTCAAGCCGGAGTTCATCGAGGGCGACTGGCGCCACGGTGCTGACCCGCAGGCCATCGAGGACCATCTTCGCAAGGATACCGGCGGCGAGATCAAGGCCGTCTGCGTCGTCCACAACGAGACATCCACCGGCTGCGTCACGCAGATCCCGGAAATCCGCGCGGCTATCGATTCCGCCGGCCACGGCGCACTGTTGCTGGTCGACACGATTTCATCGCTCGCATCCCTCGACTACCGCCACGACGAGTGGGGTGTCGACGTCACGGTGTCCGGCTCCCAGAAGGGCCTGATGCTGCCGCCGGGCCTGTCCTTCAATGCCATCTCCGAAAAGGCGGTCAAGGCGTCCAAGAGCGCCGGGCTGACCAAGGCCTACTGGTCGTGGGAAGAGATGAAGGGGCCGAACGAGACCGGCTATTTCCCCTACACGCCCGCCACCAACCTGCTCTACGGGCTGGTCGAGGCCGTCGAGATGCTCCACGAGGAGGGGCTCGACAACGTGTTCGCCCGTCACCAGCGCCATGGCGAGGCCGCGCGTGCTGCGGTGAAGGGCTGGGGCCTTGAAGTGCTCTGCGCCGAGCCGCGTCACTATTCCGGCGTGCTGACGGCCGTGATGATGCCGAGCGGAGTCAGCGCCGACAACTTCCGCAAGGTGGCGCTTGAGAACTTCAACATTTCATTCGGCAACGGCTTGTCTAAGATCGCTGACAAGGTTTTCAGGATCGGTCACCTGGGTGATTTCAACGACCTGATGCTGATGGGCACGCTTTGTGGCGTCGAGATGGGGCTGGAGAAGGCTGGCGTCCCGCACCAGAGTGGCGGTGCGCAGGCAGCCATGGACTATCTTGCGGGGCGGGCCGGGACGGCAGCCACGCGGGCGGCATGACGGCGGCAACAAGCTGTCAGCCAAGACAAGAAGACGACAATCAATTTTCCGATAATCGGGAGGAAACCAGATGAAACTCAAGACACTCTTCGCAGGCGTTGCGGTCTCCGCACTGCTCGCCACCGGCGCATCCGCCGCCGACATGGTGATGAAGTTCGGCCACGTCGGTGCGCCGGGCTCGCTGTTTGAATCCAGCGCCAATGCCTTTGCCGCGTGCGTCAACGACAAGCTGTCGGGCAAGGTGGAAGTGCAGACCTTCGGTTCCTCGCAGCTCGGCAAGGACCAGGAACTGCTGCAGAAGCTGAAGCTCGGCCAGGTCGACTTCTCGCTGCCGTCTTCCGTCATGTCCTCGGTGGGCGATGTCTTCGGCGTCTTCGAGATGCCCTACATCATCCAGGACCGCGAGCACATGAAGCGCGTCCAGGCGGAGCTTGGCGACAAATTCAACGAAGCCGCGGCCGCCAAGGGCTACAAGATCATCGGCTACTTCGAGAACGGCTTCCGCCACATCACCAACAACACCCGCGCCATCAACAAGCCCGAGGACCTCGCCGGCATCAAGCTGCGCACCCCGAAGGGCGCATGGCGCGTGAAGATGTTCCAGCTCTACGGCGCCAACCCGACGCCGATGGCCTTCTCGGAAGTTTTCACCGCGTTGCAGACGGGCGTCATCGACGGCCAGGAAAACCCCTACGCACAGATCGCGTCGGCGAAGTTCCAGGAGGTCCAGAAGTACCTGTCGATCACCGGCCACGTGTACACCCCGGCCTACGTGCTGGTTTCCAAGTCGCACTTCGAAAAGCTGCCCGAGGACGTACAGGCGGGTCTTGAGGAATGCGGTTCCGAAACACAGGCCAAGGTCTACGAGATGGCGGCACAGCTTGAGACCGACCTGCTGAAGGTCATCAAGGATGCCGGCGTCGAGGTGAACGAGGCCGACAAGGCAGCCTTCGTGGAAGCTTCCAAGCCGATCTACGACGAGTTCGGCAGCACGGTTGAAGGCGGCCAGCAGCTCATCGACGACGTGCTGGCGCTCGCCAAGCAGTCCTGACCTCCTGATTGCGAACGGCGTTCGGGCATCCGCCCGGACGCCGACCAGCCTGCCAATGCAAGGCGCGCGAGCCAGCGCGCCAAATCGGGCAGGGTGCGCCTTTTCACGGGATTTCCTTGAATGATTGCCAAGACGCGCAACACGCTCGAGTGGTTGCTGGAGTGGTTCTTGATCGTCCTGATGGTGACCCTGACGATTGTCGTGGTCGTCTCGGTGATCTGGCGTCTCGCCGGCCAGTCCTTCTCCTGGTACGACGAGGTGGCCTCCATCCAGCTGTCGTGGATAACGTATTACGGCGCGGCGCTGGCGGCGCTGAAGCGCAAGCACATCGGCTTTGACTCGGTGCTGCTGTCGCTCCCGCCAAACCTGCGCGCGGCCGGCATCATCTTCGCGGAAGGCACCGTCATCGCGTTCTTCGCCATCATGGCCTGGGCCGGCATGCAGGTGCTGCAGGTCCTGGCCGGCGACACGCTCATCTCGCTCACCTGGATGCCCATCCAGGTCACACAGTCGGTCATTCCGATCGGCGCCGTCCTCTTCATCATCTGCGAACTGCTCAGCCTCCCGGAATACTGGAAGCTGACCATGTCCGGCATCTCCATGGAGCATGCCGAGATCGAGGAAGAGGTCGAATCCGAAATGCAGAAAGCAGGGAACGCGTAACGTCATGTTGATGCTTGGGCTTTTCGCGGTTCTCGTCTTTCTCATCTGCCTCAATGTGCCGATCGCGGTCGCGCTCGCGGTTGCCGGCATTGTTGGCCTGCTGGTCACCGAAGGCACCAACAGCCTCGTCACGGTCGCGCTCGACATGTACGACGGCTCCACCAAGTTCTCGCTGATCGCGATCCCGATGTTCGTGCTGGCAGGCGCCATCATGAATGCCGGCGGCATCACCGACAGGCTGATCAACTTCGTCAGCGCGATTATCGGCTTCGTGCGCGGCGGCCTCGCCATGGTGAACATCGGCGTGTCGCTGTTCTTTGCCGAGATTTCCGGCTCCGCCGTCGCCGACGTGGCCGCACTCGGGTCCATCCTCATCCCGCAGATGAAGAAGCGCGGTTATTCCGGCCCGCTGTCGGCGGCCGTCACGTCGTCCTCGGCCTCGCTCGCCATCATCATCCCGCCCTCGATCCCGATGATCCTCTACGCGACCTCGGCCAACACCTCCGTCGAGCAACTGTTCGTTGCCGGCGTCGTGCCGGGCCTGCTGGGCGCGGCTGGCCTGATGGGCGTCGCCTACTGGTTCGCCCGCAAGTACGACCTGCCGGTCGAGGAAGCCTTCAAGATCAAGCGGCTGAAGGAAACGTTCATCGAGGCGCTGCCGGCCTTCACGCTCCCGGTCATCATTCTCGGCGGCATTTTCGGCGGTTTCGTTACGGCGACGGAAGCAGCCGGCCTTGCCGTGCTGGCGGCGCTCGCGGTCGGCCTGTGGTACCGCCAGATCGACATCCGTCACCTCAAGCGCGCTATGCTGGATGGCGGCATGCAGACCGCTGTCGTCATGGTGCTGGTCGCAGCCTCCGTCCTGATGGGCGGCTTCCTGACCCGCGCGCAGGTGCCTCAGGAAATCGCCCAGAGCATCCTCGATTTCACCGACAGCAAGTGGGTGATCCTGCTCATCCTCAACGTGTTCTTCCTGATCATCGGGTTCTTCCTGCATTCGGCGGCCGCGATCATCCTCGTGGTGCCGATCGTCATCCCGCTGATCAACGCGGCCGGCATCGACCCCGTGCATTTCGGACTGGTGGTGACGCTGAACCTCGCCATCGGACAGCAGACGCCGCCGGTTGCCAGCGTGCTGATCACGGCCTGTGCCGTGGCGCGCGCAAACATCTGGGACGTGACCAAGGTCAACGTCTACTTCGTGGCCGTTCTGCTCGCGGTTCTGCTGCTGTGCACCTACGTGCCGCAGGTCCCGCTGTTCCTCGTCGATTACTTCTACAGGTAGGCCAGAGTGACCTGCCCGAACCAAGGGAGACAGGACGATGAAAGACAAGCTCAACATACTTCTGATGGGGGCGTCTTACGGCTCTCTCCTCGGTGCCAAGCTCCTCATGGCAGGGCACAAGGTCACATTCGTCTGTCTGCCGGCTGAAGCCGATCTCATCAATTCTGACGGCATCCGCGTGAACCTGCCCGTGCGCGGGCGCGAAAAGCCTGTCGCCATCCATTCCAAGAAGTTGCCGGGGGCGTGCGATGCGGCGGCCCCCGGTGACGTCGACCCCGCCGGGTACGATCTTGTGGGCCTTGCCATGCAGGAGCCGCAATATGGCAGCCCCGGCGTCGTCGACCTGCTCGACAAGGTCGCCAAGGCGCGCGTGCCCTGCATGTCGATCATGAACATGCCGCCGCTGCCGTACCTGAAGCGCATTCCCGGTCTCGATACCTCCCAGCTCGGCGATTGTTTCACCGCGCCGGAGGCCTGGCAGAACTTCGAACCCGGTCTCGTCACGCTGTGCAGCCCGGACCCGCAGGCTTTCCGCCCGCCGGACCAGCCCGCCAACGTGCTGCAGGTCGGCTTGCCGACGAACTTCAAGGTCGCCCGCTTCAAGGACGATGCGCACACGGCGATCCTCCAGAAGCTTCAGGACGATATCCTCGCCGCGCGCTACGAGGTGGACGGTCAGATGACCGAGCTTCCGGTCAAGCTCAAGCTCCACGACTCGCTCTACGTGCCGTTCGCCAAGTGGTCGATGCTGCTCACCGGCAACTACCGCTGCGTGCGCCCGGAGGGGGCCGTCTCGATCTTCGACGCGGTGCACGGCGACCTCGACAAGTCCCGCAAGATCTACCTGTGGGTCGATGAACTGGTGCAGAAGCTTGGCGCTTCGCCGGCCGACAAGGTACCGTTCGAGAAATATGCCAACGCGGCATTGAGCCTGCTCAACCCGTCGTCGGCTGCGCGCGCGCTCAACAATGGCGCGAAGAACATCGAGCGGGTCGACCGTCTGGTGCAGAAGATTGCAGCGCAGAACGGCATGTCCCTCGACGCCGTGGACGAGGTCGTCGCCACCGTCGACAAGCGGTTGGAAGAAAACCGCGCCAAGGGCTAGGCCCCGCGGAACAAGAGAGAGGCAAATCGGACATGGCCCTGACACTCGACAAGGCCCGCGAGATCATCGACGCAGCCCTCAAGGGCGCCCGCGAACGCAACCTCAAGCCGGTGACCGTCGCGGTGCTGGATGCGGGCGGTTCGCTCAAGGCCATGGCGCGGGAGGATGAAACATCACCCATGCGCCCGGACATCGCCTTCGGCAAGGCGAACGGCGCAATCGCATTGGGTCTTGGCTCGCGCGCCCTTTTCAACCGGGCGCAGGAGCAACCCTATTTCATTCAGGCGATGAACGCGCTGGCCGACGGGAAGCTCGTGCCGGTGCCCGGCGGCGTGCTGATCCGCGAGAACGGCGCGATCATCGGCGCCGTCGGCATCACCGGCGACACCTCCGACAATGACGAGGCCTGCGCCATTGCCGCCATCGAGGCGGCTGGCTTCAACGCCGACGGCGGTTGATCGGCCTCGCGTCCTTCAATGCTCTCAAGGGTAGCGGCGCGTCAGCCACTCGATGACGCAGGCCGGCTTGTCGCGATTTTCGATCTCGACGATCACCGCCCATTCCAGGTGCACGCCGGGTTCGAGATCGCTCGCCGACACAAGCGTAAAGCGTCCGCGAACCCGCTCGCCCGCGCGCACCGGGTGCGTGAAGCGAACCTTGTTCAGCCCGTAATTCACGCCCATGCCCTCGGGCGGCAGTTCCACAACCGACTCGAACAGCAGCGCCAGCAGCGACACGGTCAGGAAGCCGTGGGCGATGGTGCTGCCGAAGGGAGATTCGGCCTTCGCGCGCTCCACATCGACGTGAATCCATTGCGGGTCACCGGTCGCATCGGCGAAGTGGTCGATCCGATCCTGGTCGATGGTGACCCAGTCGCTGACCGCCACCTCCTGCCCCACGAGCGCGTGAAAGTCCTCGATTCTGGCGATGGTCGCGGTCTTCAAGGAGTGTCTCCCGTCTGCGCAATCGCGCAGCCTTCGCTGCTGAAAATGCGGGCTTGCAGCAATCTGTTGAATTGTTAGGCTTGTTTCAACAGCAATATCGGGCGCTCGCGCCTTCGGACCGGCAACGCGCGTATCATCCGCTTGACGTTGCCTCTGCCGCGAAGCGGCGCCCGCGGCAGGACTTGGGTCGTGGACGGACCAGACGCAAAGGCACCGGGGGAGCCTGGTGCGTCGGCTCAGGGCCGACGAAAGCGCCGCGGCAAGCGCGGCGGACGCGCGTGGCGTCGCCGCAGGCGTCAGGATACATCCAAAGTCGCCTCCCAGGATCAATCCGGCAACCAGTCCCAAAGCCAGCCCAATGGGCAGGCCCCTGCGCAGCACAAGGCTGACGCACAGGGGGGCGGGCACGTGCGCGACGAAAAGCGCGCTGCCAACGGCCATACCCCTGCATCCGAGGTCCGCAATTCCGACGGACAGGCTGCCGAAGCGCGCAAGAACGATGGCGGCAAGCCGAACGGTCGGCGCGGCGGCAATCGGGGCCAGCGTGGCGAGGCACAGCGCAAGCCGGAGCAGGGCGGCAACCGTCATCGCCCCGGCGGCGGGCGCAGTCGCGCGTCCGGTCAGGCGAAATTCAACGGCGACACGGTCTATGCCGCGCTCGATCTGGGCACCAACAATTGCCGCCTTCTGGTGGCGCGCCCGACGCGTGAATCCTTCCGCGTGGTCGATGCCTTCTCCCGCGTCGTGCGGCTGGGGCAGGGGCTGGCGCTGACCAACCAGCTCGCGCCCGAAGCCATGGACCGTGCGGTCGATGCGCTGGGGGCCTGCCGCGACAAGCTGGTGATGAACGGCGTCAACCGGCATCGGCTCATCGCGACTGAAGCCTGCCGCCGCGCCGAGAACGGGCAGGAATTTCTCGACCGCGTCCAGAAGGAGACCGGCCTGACGCTGGAAGTCGTCTCCCGCGAGACCGAGGCGCACCTTGCCGTGGCGGGCTGCGCGTCGCTGATCGACCCGGTCGCCAGCGGCGTTGTCGTCTTCGATATCGGCGGCGGCTCGACCGAACTGGTGGTCCTGGACTTCGAACGCCTGAAGAAGAACGCCCAGCGCAGCGGCGAGAGCCTGCGCGAGGCCGCCGTCGGCTGGACGTCGCTCCCCGTCGGCGTTGTCGGCGTGGCGGACAAGCACGGCGGTGTCGACGTGCCGCCGGACCTGTTCGACAAGATGGTCGCGGAAGTGGCCGAAATGCTCGACGATTTCCCGGCCCTGAGCGCGCTCGACAAGCACCAGCGCGGGCGCGTCCACCTGCTCGGCACGTCCGGCACGGTGACGACCATCGCCGGCGTCCACCTCGGCCTGAAGCGCTATGACCGCCGCCGCGTCGATGGCACCTGGATGGGCCCGCAGTCGGTGCAGAGCGTCAACAACCGCCTGATGTCCATGAGCTACGACGAGCGCGCGGCCAATGCATGCATCGGTCGCGACCGTGCCGACCTCGTGCTGGCAGGCTGTGCGATCTTCGAGGCGATCCGCCTGCGCTGGCCGTGGGCGCGCGTGCGCGTCGCCGACCGGGGCTTGCGCGAAGGCATCCTGACCTCTCTCATGGCCGAAGACGGCGCGTGGCAGGCACGCCAGGTCGCAAATTCGCGGAGCGAGCAGTGAGCAAGACACCGGGCAGCGGCAGTCGCGGGTTGAAGACGCGGGTGAAAACCGCCCGCAAGCGCTCGAACTCGTCCACCCGCTGGCTCCAGCGCCAGCTGAACGACCCTTACGTGGAAAAGGCCCGCGCCGCGGGCTATCGCTCGCGCGCCGCCTTCAAGCTGACCGAGATCGACGAGAAGACACCGCTGCTGACACCGGGCCTGCGCGTGCTGGACCTTGGCGCGGCGCCGGGAGGCTGGACGCAGGTTGCCGCCCAGAAGCTCGGCGAGACTGGCAAGATCGTCAGCGTCGACATCCTGGAGATGGATGCCATTCCCGGTGCGGAAATCCTGCAGCTCGACTTTCTCGACAACGATGCGCCGGACAAGATCCGCGATGCGCTCGGCGGCCCCGCAGACCTCGTCATTTCCGACATGGCCGCGCCGACCACAGGCCATCGCCAGACCGACCACCTGCGCACCATGGCGCTGTTTGAGGCGGCCTATGATTTCGCGCTGGAAGTGCTGTCGCCCGGCGGGGCGTTTCTCTCCAAGGTCTTTCGCGGCGGCACCGAGCAGACGCTGCTGGCCGACATGAAGCGAAATTTCGAGACGGTGAAACACGTCAAGCCGCCCGCCAGCCGCCCCGAATCGGTCGAGCTCTACGTGCTCGCGCAGGGCTTTCGCGGCTCCGCGCAGGACGATTGATCCCCGTGACGGCCCTTGAATCGGTGAAAACCGCCTTCCGCACCGCTGCATTGCGCACACGATGGCTTTCGCCTGTCGCAAACGGGTGATAAGAAGCGCGGCCACGACGGATGAGCGTAGTCTTCCGCCGCTTTCTGTAGTCCGAAAGGTCGTGGCCTCCGGCCGCACACCGCCCCCGGAACCCGCAAACGGGTACCGGCGGACCCAGAGTGGTATCGAAGTGCGCACCTGCATGCGGAGCCGGCAATGAGTTCACAAATCGACATTTCCAACGGGATCCTCGGCGAACTGGCGCTGACCTTTGACGACGTGCTCCTCAAGCCCGGACGGTCCGAGTTCATGCCCGGTCAGGTGGACACCTCGACCCAGCTCACCAAGTCGATCCGCCTTGGCATACCCATCATGTCGTCCGCCATGGACACGGTCACCGAGGCCCACATGGCCATCGCCATGGCGCAGTCCGGCGGCATGGGCGTGGTTCACCGGAATCTGTCGCCCGAAGAACAGGCTGAAGCCGTTCGGCAGGTGAAGAAGTTTGAATCCGGCATGGTCGTCAACCCGGTGACCATCTCCCCGGAGCAGTCGCTCTCCGAAGCGCTTGCCATGATGAAGCACAACGGAATTTCCGGCATCCCGGTTGTGGAACTGGACGATAGCGGCGAACAGCGCCGCCTCGTCGGCATCCTCACCAACCGCGACGTGCGCTTTGCCAACGATCCCGACCAGCCGGTGCGGGAACTGATGACCAAGGACCTGATCACCGTGCGCGAAACGGTCGATTCAGACGAGGCCAAGCGGTTGCTGCACTCCCACCGCATCGAAAAGCTCCTGGTGGTCGACGATGACTATCGCTGCATCGGCCTCATCACGGTCAAGGATATCGAGAAGGCGCAGCTCAACCCGAACGCCTGCAAGGACGAGCAGGGCCGCCTGCGCGTCGCCGCCGCAACCACTGTCGGCGAAGAAGGCTACGAGCGCGCCGAACGGCTCATCGATGTCGGTTGCGACGTCATCGTCGTCGACACCGCGCATGGTCATTCGGTCCGCGTGCTGGAGCAGGTCGGCCGCATCAAGAAGCTGTCCAACTCGGTGCAGGTGATTGCCGGCAACGTGGCGACCGGCGAGGGCTCCAAGGCGCTGATCGATGCGGGCGCGGATGCCGTGAAGGTCGGCATCGGGCCGGGTTCGATCTGCACCACCCGTATCGTCGCCGGCGTTGGCGTGCCGCAGCTCACCGCGATCCTCGATGCGGTCGAAGCAGCCGGCAAGCAGGACATTCCAGTCATTGCCGATGGCGGCATCAAGTTTTCCGGCGACCTCGCCAAGGCGATCGCCGCAGGCGCCAACTGCGCCATGATCGGCTCGCTGCTGGCCGGAACGGACGAAAGCCCCGGCGACGTCTACCTGCACCAGGGCCGCTCCTACAAATCGTATCGCGGCATGGGCTCGGTCGATGCGATGGCGCGCGGCTCCGCCGACCGCTACTTCCAGGCCGAAGTCCGCGACAAGCTCAAGCTCGTGCCCGAAGGCATCGAGGGGCAGGTGCCCTACAAGGGGCCGGTCGGTGGTGTGATCCACCAGCTTGTCGGCGGCTTGCGCGCCGCGATGGGCTATGTCGGCGCAGGCGATATCAATGAACTGCACGAAAAGGCGCAGTTCGTGCGCATCTCGTCGGCCTCTCTGCGCGAAAGCCACGCTCACGACGTGACGATCACGCGCGAGAGCCCGAACTACCCCTCGAACGTTTAAGGCCGCCATGCGCGACGGTGGACGGATAGCGGCTGCGGCCGAGGTGCTGGACGACATTGCCACCCGCCACCGCCCCGCGACCGAGGCGTTGAAGGACTGGGGCACATCGCACCGCTTCGCAGGGTCCGGCGACCGTGCGGCCATCGGCAACCTCGTGTTCGATGCGCTGCGCCGCAAGCAGTCGCTTGCGTGGATCATGGAAGCCGAGACCGGCCACGCGCTGGCGCTCGGGGCCTATGGCTGCATGTGGGATGTCGGGCTGGACCGGCTCGAAGTCACGCTTGCATCCGACCGCCACAGCGACGGCCCGCTGAAGGACGCAGAGAAGACTGCCATCCGGCGCGGGCTGGAAAACGAAGCACTGCTCGATGCGCCCGCTCATGTGCGCGGCGACTATCCCGAATGGCTGGAGGCGAGCTTTGAGGCTGCGTTCGGCGATGCGCGGATTGCCGAGGGCGTCGCGTTGTCAGAGCGTGCGCCGGTCGACCTGCGCGTCAACACGCTGAAGACGGACCGCGCCAAGGCGGCCAAGATGCTCTCGCGCTTTGCGCCGGAGCAGACGAAATGGTCGCCTGTCGCACTGCGTATCTCCGCAGGCGAGGGGCCGGTGCGCTCTCCCAATATCCAGACCGATGCCGCCTACCAGCGCGGCCGGGTCGAGGTGCAGGACGAGGCATCGCAGATCGCCGCGATCCTCGCGCTCGATCCCGCCCACCGCCAGATCGGCGACCTGTGCGCAGGTGGTGGCGGCAAGACGCTGGCGCTCGCCGCGCTGAGCGCCAACAAGGGCCAGATCTACGCCTACGATGCCGACGCCAACCGGCTCGCGCCGATCCACGCGCGGCTCCAGCGCGCGGGGGTTCGCAACACGCAGGTGCTGCAAAGCAATGCCAAGGCGCTGGCAGGACTCGAAGGCAGGCTCGATCTCGCCTTCGTGGATGCGCCCTGCACTGGAACCGGCGTCTGGCGCAGGCGCCCGGACGCCAAGTGGCGCTTGAGCGAAAAGTCGCTGGCCGACCGGCTGGAGGAACAGGTCGCGGTACTCGATATGGCGGCGTCGACTGTGCGGCCCGGCGGCACGCTGGTCTACGCAACGTGTTCGATCCTGCCGCAGGAAAACCAGCAGCAGGTCACAGCCTTCGTGCAGCGCAACCCGGATTTTTCAGTCTGCGATCCCGCCGAGATCATCACGGCGCGGCTCGGGCAGGAGGCGGGGTCGGCACTCATTGAGGCAGCGCGCGTTGCGCCCGAAGGCCTCACGCTGACGCCTGCGACCAACGCGACGGACGGCTTCTTCGTCGCCGTCCTCAAGCGTGCATCCTGACGCTAGAATATTTCGTGGGAGATCTCTGAATGCTGAAAGTCTATTTCGGACCGCAGACCATCGCCGTTGCCACGCTGATCGCCCTCGAAGAGGCCGGTGCCGACTATGAGCCGGTGTGCCTCGACATGAAGAACAGGCAGCAGCAGTCCGAGGACTATCTCCAGGTTAACCCGAAAGGCCGCGTGCCGGCCCTCGTGACCGATGACGGCATCCTGACCGAGACGCCCGCGGTGCTGACCTATATCGCGCAGACCCACCCCGATGCCGGGCTGTGCCCCTTCGAAGATGCGTGGGCCTTCGCGCAGGTGCAGTCCTTCAACGCTTATCTCGCCTCCACGGTGCACGTCGCCCATGCCCACAATCGTCGTGGCCATCGCTGGACCGACAACAAGGCCGCCCAGAAGGCGATGAGCGCCTACGTGCCCAAGAGCATGGCCGAGTGCTTTAAGCTGATCGAGAACGAGTTGTTCCAGGCGCCGTGGGTGATGGGCAAGATCTTCACCATCTGTGATCCTTATCTCTTCGCGATCTCGTCATGGCTGGAAGGTGACGGCGTTGATCCCGCGCGTTTTCCGCTGGTGATGGAACATCGCAGCCGCATGCACGAGCGCGGCTCGGTGAAACGCGTCATGGCGCTCCAGAACGGCTGAGCCGCCGCGCAACATTTCCCTCGCATTTGGCG
The DNA here is from genome assembly GCF_046159835.1 of Tepidamorphus sp. 3E244. Taxonomy (NCBI): domain Bacteria; kingdom Pseudomonadati; phylum Pseudomonadota; class Alphaproteobacteria; order Hyphomicrobiales; family Tepidamorphaceae; genus Tepidamorphus; species Tepidamorphus sp. 3E244. The sequence goes on from NZ_JBJXCY010000001.1 coordinate 1,081,555, forward strand.
AAAAGATGCGCCTTTTGGCAGGCGAACGATTGATGCGTGCTGTCAAATGATCTTGCGCAATGGGAATTGAGGCGCATAACCAACGCCATGGATTTTTTGAACGCCGATCTGTTTTCCGTCGGCAAGCTCGTCGGGCACCTGTCCTACGTCCTGCTTGTGCTGTCGATGATGATGCGCTCCATGCTGTGGCTGCGCATCATCGCCGTGTCCGCTGGTCTCACGTCGGGCGCATACGGCTATTTCTGGCTGCTCGACCCGGTCACCGTCTTCTGGGAAGCGGTCTTCGTCACCGTCAACCTCGTCCAGCTTGCCATCATCGCGTGGGAAAACCGCAAGCGGGCGCTGAGCGAAGAAGAGCAGATCGTCGTCAACACGCTGCTGCCCAGCGCCGACACCCGCGCGGTTAGACGCCTGCTGAAGCGTGGCATCATGCGCGAGTTCAAGCCGGAAACGGTCATCGTCGAACAGGGCAAGGTGGTGCCGGAACTGATCGTCATCACGCGCGGAACGGTGCAGATCGAGAAGGACGGTCGGATCGTGGGCGTGTGCGGCGAGGGCGATCTCATCGGCGAGATGAGCTACCTGAGCGGCGAGACGGCCTCGGCCACCGTGCTGGTGACCAACCCGGTGCATGCCATGGCTTTCGACCATCGCCGCCTGAAGGACTTTCTGTTGCGCAATATCGACATTCGCCATGCGGTTGAGGCAAGCTTCAATCGCAACCTGCTGACCAAGCTGGTTCGTACCAACCATGCCATGACCGGCAAGAAGGAAATTCCCCAGGATGCACCGGTTCAGTCCGCTGACATGCCTTGACCGATTGAGGCACTAGGCATGACGATAACGGTCCGCCGTTATGTCAAACGTCTTGAGCACCTCTACAAGCGCATGAAGCTGCGCTTCGTACCCGTTGAGCGCGAATACGCGGGCGCGTCCAACAAGGACATTTTCGAGACAATCTACCGGGACGCCCGTTGGGACCGCAGTGCCGACGGGCGGCCGAATTCCGGGCCGGGTTCGCACTACGCCGATCTCGTCGATCCCTATGTCGAGGCGATCAGGGACTTCGTCGCGACGCTCGACACCGCACCCGACATGCTGGATCTCGGCTGCGGCGATTTTCGCGTCGGCTCGCGCATTGCACCGGTGGCGGCCAGCTACACTGCCTGCGACATCGTCGCCAGCGTTGTCGCCTCCAACAGCGAGCACTACAACATCCCAAATGTCGAGTTTCGCACGCTCGATCTAGCTGCCGATCCGCTGCCACCCGCCGACATCGTCTTCGTGCGTCAGGTGCTGCAGCATATCTCGAACGCGAATATTGCCAGCTTTCTTGAAAAGGTCAGCGCAGGTCAGTATCGCTACCTGATCGATACCGAAAGCCTCCCGCGCGGCATTCCCTTCAAGCCCAACATCGACAAGCCGAGCGGCGAACGCATCCGCCTCAACTTCGGCAGTGGAATCGATCTCGCGCTGCCCCCCTTCAATCTGCCGCACAAGAGCGCGCGCGTGCTCTGCGACGTGCCCGACGGGCGCTTCGCATCCATTCGCACGACGCTTTATGAGCTTCGGTGATTGAAGACTCGCTCATGATTCCGTAAAGGGCCGCATGGAAACAGCCAGCGACCTTCATCCCGATCGCATCCTGGTCATCGATTTCGGTAGCCAGGTCACACAACTTATCGCCCGCCGCGTTCGCGAGGCCGGCGTCTATTGCGAGATTGTCCCGTTCCAATCCGCCGCCGAGGCGCTCGAGACATTCGAGCCGAAAGGCGTGATCCTGTCGGGCGGGCCAGCCTCCACCAGTGACGAGGGCAGCCCCCGCGCACCGCAGGCGGTGTTCGAGCTTGGTGTGCCGGTCATGGGCATCTGTTATGGCCAGATGACGATGTGCGTGCAGCTTGGCGGCGACGCGCAAGGCTCCGACCACCGCGAGTTCGGACGCGCCACCATCGAGGTGAAGGAAAGCTGCCCGCTGTTCGACGGCGTCTGGGCGCCCGGCGAGAACCACGAAGTCTGGATGAGCCACGGTGACCGCGTCATCGCGATGCCACAGGGCTTCCGCGTCTTCGCGCAGTCGGAAGGCGCGCCCTATGCCGCGTTCGGTGACCCGGACCGCAATTTTTACGGTTTCATGTTCCACCCCGAAGTTGTGCACACACCCGATGGGGCAAAGCTGCTGGCGAACTTCGTGCACAAGGTCTGCGGCTGCGGCGGCGACTGGACGATGGCCGCCTTCCGCGCCGAAGCGGTTGCCCGCATCCGCGAGCAGGTCGGCGACGGCAATGTCATCTGCGGCCTGTCGGGCGGCGTCGACTCCGCCGTGGCTGCCGTGCTGATCCACGAGGCCATCGGCGACCAGCTGACCTGCATCTTCGTCGACCACGGCCTGATGCGGATGAACGAGGCGGAGGAAGTCGTCTCGCTCTTCCGCGGCACATACAACATCCCGCTCGTCCACGTGGACGCGTCCGAGATGTTCATCACCGCGCTGGAAGGCGAGAGCGACCCGGAGAAGAAGCGCAAGACAATCGGCAAGCTCTTCATCGACGTATTCGAGGAAGAGGCCGGCAAGGTCGGCGGGGCAGGGTTCCTCGCACAGGGGACGCTCTACCCGGACGTGATCGAATCCGTCTCCTTCACCGGCGGGCCTTCGGTCACCATCAAGAGCCACCACAATGTCGGTGGGCTACCCGAGCGCATGAACATGAAGCTCGTCGAACCCTTGCGCGAACTCTTCAAGGACGAAGTGCGCGCGCTTGGCCGCGAGCTGGGGCTGCCGGAAGCTTTCGTTGGCCGTCACCCGTTCCCCGGACCGGGCCTCGCCATTCGCTGCCCCGGCGGCATCTCCCGCGAGAAGCTGGAGATCCTGCGCAAGGCGGACGCCATCTATCTCGACGAGATTCGTAAGGCCGGCCTCTACGACGCGATCTGGCAGGCCTTCGCCGTACTCACCGACACCAAGACCGTCGGCGTCATGGGAGACGGGCGGACCTACGAGTTTGTGCTGGCACTGCGCGCGGTGACCTCGGTCGATGGCATGACGGCGGACTTCTACCACTTCGACATGAACTTCCTGGGCCGCACCGCCACGCGCATCATCAACGAGGTGAAGGGCGTGAACCGGGTGACATACGATGTGACGTCGAAGCCGCCCGGCACCATCGAGTGGGAGTGACCGGCGCTTATTTAACGCTGGAAACAGCCGGAATCATCACTTGAAGTGATCGAAAATTCCCTAGCGATTTGAGTAATTTAGTTAGATACTCGGAATCGATTCCACACCGATTTGAATCGCTTTCCCAATCCGCTGAATCTATTTGCGAAGCGCTTGAATCAGAACGCCATCGCGTTGACTCGGAATGCGAACGACACGAGCCAAATCCGCGTCGGCCCGTTGATTTGCCGCTAGGTCAGAAAAAATCAGGTTTGGGCGCTTTCCAGCCAAATATGCAGCACGTTGATGACCAGCGAAACCTGCAGAAATTTCCGCGCATTCCGTATGGTTAATCAAACGTTGCGGCTTTCTGGATACAGTGTTCCCGCGCACCGGAGTCTATGCTGTCCCATTCCGAGTGACCGGGCAGGGGCTACCGACACATGGCATCACGTTTTCTGAAATCGTTTCTCCTGGGCGCGACGGCGCTTGCAACCGCCAGCGTGGCGCAGGCCGAACCCTTCGAGACTTGGGACCACGGCTGGGACGGCTTCTATGCCGGCATCTTCGGCGGTGGCGCGTTTGGCGACTCGCGGCAGGACAACACCGCTGGGCCGACCACCGGCGATTACGATATCGACGGCGGCTTCGTCGGTATCTTCACCGGCCACAACTGGCAGCGCGGACGGGTCGTCTACGGCATTGAGCGCGACTTCGCCTTCGGTGACATTTCCGGCCAGACGACAAACAACTGCGTCGACCTCTGCTTCACGGACGTGAACTGGGTTTCCACCATCCGCGGCCGCATCGGTTACGACATGGGCCGCTTCATGCCTTACCTCACCGCCGGCGTGGGCTTCGGCGAAGTGGATGTGGGCACGAAGCTCGCCGGTGCCGATCCGCCCCTCAGCAATGACGATATCAATGTCGGTCTGGCTGTCGGTGCCGGTATCGAGGCGAAGGTCACGCGCCGCATCAATGCCCGCGTCGAGTACATGTGGGTCGATCTGGGCGATACCTACTATCACATCCCGGCACAGGGGCAGGCCGGCATCGTTGACGCCGACATTCACATGGTCCGCGCGGCGCTGTCCTACCAGTTCGGTGATCTCGGCGCGGCAGGTGGGTCCGCCAGCGAACCCGGCATGACGCTCGACGGCTGGCAGGGTGCCTATGCCGGTGTCATCGGCGGTGGTGTCTGGGGCACCTCGCGACAGGACAACTCATTCCCCGCCACGACCGGTGACTACGACATCGACGGCGGCATGATCGGTGTCGTCGGCGGCATAAACTGGCAGCGCAGCCGCTTCATCTACGGCTTCGAGGCCGATATCTCCTTTGCGGATGTCTCCGGCCAGACAAACAACGGCTGTGGCGCCCTGCAGTGCTTTACTGACGTGAACTGGATCGCGACCGCGCGCAGCCGCATCGGCTACGACATGGGCCGCGTGATGCCGTATCTGACGGCGGGCGTCGCCTTTGGCGAGGTCGAGGTTGGCACCCGCGTCCCGATCACCGTTCCGCTCAACGATTCCGACGTGAAGTCGGGCGCCGTGTTCGGTGCCGGTGCGGACATCAAGCTGACGGACCGCATTGTCCTGAAGGGCGAGTACCTCTACACGAACCTCGGCGACACGATCTATTTCATCCCCGATCAGGGGCAGATTGGTACGGTTCCGGTCGAGGACCTGCACATGTTGCGGGCGGCTCTGCTCGGTCGGTTCTAGTTTCGGCACGCGCCCCTGCGCGAGCCGGGGGCCGTCGCCTGAGAGTGCCATGCTTGAATTCGCTTATGCCGGAAACATCCTGGTCGTGACGCCGGTGCTGTACCTGCTCTGGTTTCGCGAGGACGGTCCGGCACGCATCTACGGCAAGCACATCGAGATATCCCATGGCATGAACGTGCTCATCGCGAGCATGTGGAGCGCGATTGTCCTGCTCTCCATCGCCGGGCTGAGATGGGAGAAGGAACTGGTCGGACTGCTCATCTTCCAGTGCATCTACAAGGTCATCTTCCTCGGCGTCTACGTCGCGCCGCGCGCACTCGCCGGCGACTGGGACAAGGTCCCCAAGCGCCTTTCGGTCCTGTTCATCCTCGGGCTGATCTTCTTCCTGCTGGTCATCTGGCAGCAGTTGGTCATGCGCTAGCAGCCGACGCACCTCTTCAAGCAACCGTGTTCGCAGCGCGCCTGTCGCGGCGAGACCCGTGCCCTAGCTCTCCTTGTGACGCAGTCACGCGAAGGGAGCCCCCATGCCTGTCACGAACAAGCCCGCACGAAGCATCGCAATCGCCTCGCTCGCCATCGGCATCGGGCTTGCGGCACCGACTAACGCGATGCAGAGCGTCAATTACGGGCAGGGCTGGGATGCACTCACCTTCCGCTCCATTCCGAAGACGGACTACGCGCTGACCGGTGACACGCTGCGCGTGAACGCCGATCACAGTTCCTCCGTCATCTACAAGGCGGTGCCCACCGGCGCGCGCGATGCCCGCTCGGCAAGCTGGTCCTGGACGGTGGATCAGTCCGTGCCGCCCACCGACCTCGCCCGCAAGGGCGGAGATGACCGCAATCTCGCAATCTACTTCGTCTTCACCGACCAGGAGACTGCGGCCCGCCTTGGCGATACGCCCAACGTGCGCCGCTTGCTGTCTCGCTCGTCCAGCCGGATGCTGATCTACGTGCATGGCGGCTCGCACCCGCGCGGATCGCTTGTGCCGAGCCCCTATTTCAACGGGCGCGGTACAACCATCATCCAGCGTCAGGCAGGCACCGGCTCGCACACCGAGAAGGTTGATCTGGCGGCGGACTATGCCAAGGCCTTCGGAGGCCAGCCTGGCGTGCTGGTGGGGGTGGCGATATCCGCGGACTCAGACGATTCCGGCGTGCGCTCGGCATCCGTCCTCTCGCCGATCACGCTCATCTGAGCATGAAAAAGCCGCCTCGCGGGCGGCTTTTCCTGATCGATCAAATTGTCTGGTTCGCGCCTAGCGAACGATCCGCACGATGGTGCCGGCCTTCTTGTACTGGCTGACCAGGCGGAAGAACTGCTTGGCGTTCGACGGGTGGAGGCGGATACAGCCGTGGCTGGCCGGGCGGCCGAGACGGCCGATTGCGCCTGTCGCGTGCACCGCGTAGCCGCCATGGAAGAACACCGAGTGCGGCATCGGGGCCATGTTGTATTTGCGCGAATGCCACAGCGTGTGCATCCGGTACGGGCGCCATTCACCGGTCGGCGTGCCGTATCCGCGCGCGCCGCTGGAAACCTTCCAGACATGCTTCTCGACACCCTCGACGTAAACGCGCATGCGCTGGTCAGAGAGATCGATGATGGCGACGACCTCATCGAAGGGCTGACGTTCGCCGGACCACGCGAATGTGACGCTGGTCAGCGCGACGTCGTTGTCCGTTTCGACCGTCGGCGGAACCTGCTTGAAGCTGATCGGGTTGCGGCTGAAGAACTTCTTGTCGGTGTGGCGCAGCGCGATGTCCGTGACCGGCAGGTTGGATTCGATCGACCCGCGCAGGATGCGCACGCTGTCCTTCACCGCGCCGCCAGCGTTGGGGCCGAAGCTTGCCAGCTCGATGGGCGCTGCCGCCGGGGCAGGGCCTGCGACGGAGACGGAGGGGTTTTCCGTCTCGATGCCGGGCAGGAACGATGCGGCGATGGACGAGGCCTGCGCGCTGGTCACGGCGAAAGCCGCCAGTGAAACCGTGCCGCCCAATGCGGCCATGCGAAGAAACTTGCTGAAATCCACGACGTCGATCCCCCAAACCGGTTCAAACACGCATCACGTTGCATCGCACTATGCCAAAGCAGCGGTTATCGCGATGTTTCCGTAACGCAACACCAATGCGCTTTCTGGCCTACATGCAGGGATTTAAGACTTCCTGACCCACCGGCAGAGATAACAAGCGCGTGATCGCCTCAAGCGGGCAAGTCGCCCAGCGTGGTTTCCGAAAGGTTGAAGGGGCAGCTAGTGCTCGCCCATGCGGGCGCAGGCAATGCACAGGTGGGCTGCCGGATCGACGCTCAGGCGCTTGTCGGAAATTTCCTCGCCGCAACTGTCGCACTCGCCGTATTCACCTTCGTCGAGCCGTTCCAGCGCGGCATCGATTCGGCGCAGTTCCAGCGCGCGACGCCGCTCCTGTTCCTGGCTCATGGCCTGCCGCTGCATGGCGTCCATCCGGCTCAGCCGGCCGACCGACTGCTGGTCGAGGGCCACCGGCGCGTTGTCCCCGGCTGCCATGCGCGAGAGCGATAGCAGCTCCGCGCGGCGCGATTCCAGAGCTTTCCGGGCGTTTTGCTCGTCCTTTGCCACGTCGTGTCCTTCTCATTGCACCGCAGGAAAGCTATACGGCTGAAACCGCACGCGCAAAGCGTGCGCGAAGCACGAAAAGGGGCATCCCATGGCGCTGCTGATCGCAGGTCTCGTCATCTTTCTCGCCATTCACAGCGTCCAGATCGCGGGCTTCAAGGAGCCGATGGCCGCCCGCCTCGGCGTGAATGGCTACAAGGTGGTCCATTCCATCGTCTCGCTGGTCGGGCTGGTCCTGATCGTGATCGGCTATGGGCAGGCACGCGCCGCCGGCGCGCCGCAGATCTATGACCCGCCGCTGTGGATGCGCCATGTCACGCTACTGCTGATGATGATCGCGTCGGTGCTGTTCGTTGCCTCCTTCATCCCCAGCCGCATCAAGGCCTACGCCAAGCACCCGATGCTCGCCTCGCTCAAGGTCTGGGCGCTGGCGCACCTGCTGGCCAATGGCGATCTCGCCTCGCTGCTGCTGTTCGGCTCGCTGCTGGCCTGGGCCGTGGTCGACCGGATTTCCCTCAAGCGCCGCCCGGTGGATGTGATCGCCCACGAAAAGGCGATTGGTGCTGCGCCCGCCAGCGACGTCCTCGTCATGGTGCTGGGCGCGACGCTCTACGTGGCCATCGCGTTCTGGCTGCACCCGTGGCTCATCGGCGTGGAGGTGATGTAACCGATGTCTGCTCAAAAGCCCGCCCGCCGCGTCACCGTTCCGGAACTTCGCGCCCGCAAGGGCGGTGAGCCGATCGTCAGCCTCACGGCTTACGACGTCGCCACCGCGCGCATCGCCGACCCTCATTGCGACATGCTGCTGGTCGGCGATTCCATCGGCATGGTGCTGTACGGCATGGACAGCACACTGGCCGTGACGCTGGAGATGATGGCAGCCCACGGGGGAGCCGTCGTTCGCGGCTCGTCCCACGCGCTGGTCGCCATCGACATGCCGTTCGGTACCTACGAGCAAAGCCCCGAGCAGGCGTTTGAATCCGCCGCCTGGCTGATGGCGCAGACAGGCGCGCAAGCCGTGAAGCTCGAAGGCGGTGTCGCCATGGCGCAGACCATCAACTTCCTGATCCGCCGCGGCATTCCGGTGATCGGCCATGTCGGTCTCACGCCGCAGGCGGTCAACGTCATGGGCGGCTTCAAGGTGCAGGGCAAGGAGCGCGCCGGATGGCCCGCGATCGAGGCTGACGCGGAAGCGGTATCGGATGCCGGCGCGTTTTCCATCGTCGTGGAAGGCGTTGCCGAGCCGCTCGCACGCCGCATCACACAGCAGGTTGGCGTGCCGACCATCGGCATTGGCGCGTCAGCTGGCTGCGATGGCCAGATTCTCGTCACCGAGGACATGCTGGGCCTCAACCCGCGCGTGCCGAAATTTGTCCGCCGCTTCGGCGAACTGGAGCAGGCGATGGATGCGGCATTCGCCGAGTACGCGCGCACCGTCAAGGAGCGTTCCTTCCCGGCCGAGGAAGAAACCTACCCCGCCAGCGACGACTAGTGCCGTGGAGCAGGGATGCTGCGCCATTGTGATGCCCCAATCCCACGGTTAACCCTGCGCTGCGATGGTGCGGGTTTCACCGTTTGCGCACCGGGGGCGCACGCGGTATCACCACAAGCGAATCCGTTCGCGTCACGATGGGGAAAGCGGCAGATTATTTGCCGCTGCGCGAACAGCGTCAGGGTACCGATTACATGACCGATTTTTTCCGCGAGGTTGACGAGGAACTGCGCCGCGAGCGCATGAACGATGTATGGAAGCGCTTCGGCCCCATCATCATGGGCGTCGCCGTCCTCATCGTCCTTGCCACCGCCGGCTATCGTTTCTGGGAATGGTACCAGGCACGCACCGCCGGCGCGGCCGGTGAGGCTTATGTCTCCGCTGTGCGCGACAACGACGACAACCCGCAGCAGATGGAAGCTGCCCTCGAGGAACTCGCCGAAGGCGGCACCGGGTTCGAGGACCTTGCCCGTATGCGCATCGCCGCTGCCCGCGGTCAGGCTGGCGACGTCGACGGTGCCGTTGCGGCCTACGACGACATCGCAGCCGATTCCGGTGTCGACGACCGCGTCCGTGAACTGGCCCGCATCCGCGCAGCCAACCTGCTGATCGATACGGCCTCCCTTGCCGACATGAACGCGCGTATTGGCGGGCTGACGGGCGAAGACGCGCCGATGCGCCATTCCGCCCGCGAGATTCTCGGCCTGACCGCCTATCGCAACGGCGACTATGCCGAGGCCGCCGAGCAGTTCGATGCCATCATCGCCGATAGCGGCGCGCCGCAGGATATGCGCAGCCGCGTCGAACTGATGCAATCGCTTTTGGCAGCGCGCCTCGCCGCTGCCGGAGAAGGGAGTGGCCAGTGACCCACTTGTTCAAAAGCCGCCGCCCGCTCTACGCCGCGCTCGCAGCGCTCGCCGTCTTCGTGCCGGCGCTGGCCGGTTGCTCGCCGCCGCGCGAGATGCCGACCTTCGGCTCGCTGATCGAACCGTTCCAGCGCCCCGAACCCAAGGTTCCCGGTGAGCGCCGTGACGCGCTGCCTGTCGCCGGCGATGGCGGCCAGACGGTGACCGGCGAAGCCGTGTCGCTTGCCTCTGCCCAGTTGCAGCCCGAATGGCCCAACCCGGGCGGCCCGGCCACCAACGCCCCCGGCCACCTGTCCATCGGCTCGGGCGCCTATGCGTTCGCGGTGCCGGTCGGCGAAGGCTCCGCCCGCCGTTCGCGCCTCGTTGCACCGCCCATCGTTCACCAGAGCTACGCCGTGGTGATGGATGCACGCGGGAATGTCAGCGCCGTCTCGCTCTCGGGCGGCGGCAAGGCATGGGCCATCGCGACCAAGCCGGAAAACGAGCGCGGCCGTGGCGCCAGCGGTGCCGGCCTTGCGGCTGAGTCCGGCCGCGTGTTCGTCGCGACCGCCTACAACACCGTGCGGGCGCTGGACATCCGCACCGGCGCGCAAATCTGGGAAGCGAAACTGTCCGCGCCGGCCCGTTCCGCGCCGACGGTCGCGGACGGCGTGATCTATATCGTCTCCGCAACCAACGTGGTGCATGCGCTGAACGCCGCAGACGGCACGGAAGCATGGAACTACAACGGCATTCCGGAGACGGCGAGCATCATGTCGCCGTCGAGTGCTGCGGTGTCCGGCGGTATCGTCGTGGTGCCCTACAGCTCCGGCGAGGTCATCGCCTTCAAGGCTAGCGACGGCACGCCTGTCTGGTCCGACCAGCTCACCGGCCAGAGCCGCTTTTCTGCCGTTTCCGGCATTCGTGACGTCGCGGCCCGCCCTGTCATCGTCGGCAGCACGGTCTACGCCATCGGCGTCGGTGGGCGTCTCGCCGCCATCTCGCTGAAGAGCGGCGAACGGCTGTGGGGTGCGAACGTCGCCAGTTCGACCACGCCGGCCGTTTCCGGTAACGCGATCTTCGTCGCGACCCTCGACAACAAGCTCGTCGCCGTGGATCGCGAGGACGGTTCGTTCCTGTGGTCCGTCGGCCTGCCGTCCGGCACCAACTGGGTCGGCCCGCTTCTGGCCGGCAACACGTTGTGGCTCGGCTCTGCGGACGGTCGCGTGCTGCGGGTCAACCCGACCAACGGCTCGACGGTTTCGGAAACGAAGCTCGGCAAGGGCGTGCTGATCCCGCCGATTGGTGCTGCTGGCCGCGTGCTCGTCCTCGACGACTCCGGCCGTCTCAACGTTTACAACTGACGCGCAACACCGCGTCGGGGGGCCCGGTGAATGCCGCTCAGGATTGCAATCGTCGGACGCCCGAACGTCGGCAAGTCCACCCTGTTCAACCGGCTCGTCGGCAAGCGTCTCGCGCTTGTCGATGATACGCCGGGTGTGACGCGCGACCGCCGCGAGGGGGAAGCGCGCATCGGCGATCTGCGCTTCACGGTGCTCGACACCGCGGGGCTTGAGGAAAGCGCGCCCGAAACCCTCGAAGGCCGCATGACGGGCCAGACCCAGGCGGCCATCGAACTCGCCGACGTGACGCTGTTCGTCATTGACGCGCGCACCGGCATCACCCCCATCGATGAGCATTTCGCCAACTTGCTGCGCAAGCGCGGCGGCGACGTCATCCTCGTTGCCAACAAGTGCGAAGGCCGCGCCGCGGAAGCCGGCATCTACGAGTCCTTCTCGCTTGGCCTTGGCGACCCGGTTCCGGTGTCTGCCGAGCACGGCGAGGGCATGGCTGACCTCTACGAGGCGCTGCTGCCCTATGACGAGGCGCTGAAGGCCGAGGAAGATGCTGCCGCGTGCGCCATCGAGGCCGAGGTCGGCGAGAGCGAGGGCGAGCGCCCGCCGGGGCCGATCCGGGTCGCCATCATCGGACGCCCCAACGCGGGCAAGTCCACGCTCATCAACAAGATGATCGGCGAGGAACGCCTGCTGACCGGTCCGGAAGCCGGCATCACTCGCGATTCCATCGCTGTCCATTTCACCTGGAAGGATCACGCGTTCCGGCTGTTCGACACGGCCGGCATGCGTCGCCGCGCCCGCGTGACGGGCAAGCTGGAGCGGCTCTCCGTCGCTGACACGCTGCGCGCCGTCCGCTTTGCGGAAGTCGTGGTTGTCATGGTCGACGCCACGATGCCCTTCGAGAAGCAGGACCTCCACATTGCCGACCTTGCCGAGCGCGAAGGCCGCGCCGTGCTGATCGCGCTCGCCAAGTGGGACCTCGTCAAGGACAAGAAGGAAGCGACCCTGCGCCTGCGCGAGATGTCCGACCGCCTGCTGCCGCAGCTTCGAGGATGTCCGCTGGTGCCGGTGTCCGGTCTCACCGGCTCGGGTATCGGGTCCCTGGCCCGCGCCATCGTGGAAGTGCACGAGCGCTGGAACATCCGAATCTCGACCGCCAAGCTCAATCGCTGGTGGGCCGAGGCGACCGCAGCCCATCCCCCGCCCGCCGTGGCCGGGCGCCGGCTCAAGCTGCGCTACGTCACGCAGGTGAAGAGCAGGCCGCCGACCTTTGTCGCGTTCTGCTCGCGCCCGGAAGCTGTGCCCAATGCGTGGCGGCGCTACGCGGTGAACAGCCTGAAGGAAACATTCGGGCTAGTCGGCACCACGGTGCGCTTCATCGTGCGCAAGTCCGACAACCCCTACGCCTGACCCTGAGCCGATGCGTTTCGCCTTCTTCATCACCGACCTTGCAGGCGGCGGTGCGGAACGCGTGACGGTCAATCTGGCGGACGCGCTCCACGCGCGCGGCCACGATGTCACCATCACCACGGTGCGGGCGCGCTACGCCTACCAGGCCGCAGACGGCATCGCGATTTCACCACTGGTGCAAAAGCGCGAACCGCTCGCCAACCTTCTCTGGCGGATCTACCCGCTGGGTGGACGGCTGAAGCGCCGGCTCGCGGAGCTGGAGCGGGAAGGGCCGATTGACCTGATGGTTTCCGCCCTTCCGTTCGCCGATGCCATTGCCAGCAGGGTTCGGCATCCGCGCCTCGTGTTTCACCTGCACGGCCCCATGTCGCCGGGGCTCGAAACGGCCGCTGCGACCTCTCGCTTCAAGCATTGGCGAAAGCGGAGGCGGCTGCACCGGGTCTATGGCGATGCGCCCGTGCTGAGCGTCGCAGACGGTGTCGCCAGCGACCTTGCCGAAAAGTGCGGGGTCCGTTTGGGATCGGTGCACCCGATCGCGAACGCCATCGATGCGGAACGCGTCCGCGCACTTGCCACCGAGCCGGAGCCGCGCCTGCCTGTCGAGCCGTTCCTCGTTCATGTGGGCCGCATGGTCTCTCTCAAGCGGCATGACCTGCTGCTGGAAGGTTTTCGCCGCGCGGACGTCGCGCACAAGCTGGTGTTGATCGGCGAGGTCACGTCCAAGGTGCAGCGCATGATTGCCGACATGGGCCTGTCGGGCAGGGTGCTGACACCCGGATTTCGCGCCAACCCGTTTCCGTGGATCAAGGCTGCTGACGGCCTGTTGCTCACCTCGGACTATGAAGGCATGCCCATGGTGCTGCTTGAAGCGCTGGCATGCGGCACCCCCGTCATCTCAACCGATTGCCCGGCGGGCGGCCCGCGCCAGGTCATGCGCGGCGACCTGGAGCGGTTCCTGTTCCCCGTCGGGGATGCCTCAGCGCTCAGCGACCGCATTCGCCTGCTGGTGTCCGACCCGCCTGAAATCAGCCCCGATGCCTTGCATGGGTTCCGCACCGAAGATGCCGTGGCGACCCTGGAGAGCATCGCTTCACGCGACACGCTTTGAGGCCCGATTGACCCCTCAGGCTTGATCTTGGCCGGCTGCCGGACGATGGTTTCCCATACGTCAGATTGAGCAGTGCGGGTGTCGTGCGGTTTCTATTCATTCTCCCGGATTTTCAGGGCGGCGGCGCCGAGCGCATGACGATTTCGCTCGTCGCCGGACTGCGTGCAGCAGGGCACGACGCGCGCATCATCGTGCTGCGGGACCTTGCCGACCACGATGTGCCGAACACCATTCCCGTCTCGATCCTCGTCGGGCCCGATCAGAAGTTCGGCACGTCTTTCCGCCGTCGACTGCGCGATACGTGGAAGCTGCGATCGCTGGTGCGGCGGATGGAACGCGACGGACGGTTCGACCTCGTCGTCTCGGCCTTGCCGCATGCGGACGGCCTGCTGCGGCGGATCAAGCATCCCCGCACGCTGTTCCACATACACGGCCCGTTCCACCACGAGCTCTTTGCCTTGCGGGAGATTTCCAGACGCAAGTCGAACAGATGGCTGCGGCGCTACAAGGCGATCTATGACGGTGCCAACATCCTCACCGTTGCGCCGGGGCTGGCCAATGAACTGCGGGAGAATTGCACCTTCCGCGTCGCCAATGATTATCCCCAGCCAAACGCCGTCGAACCGGAGATCATTCGCGCCCTGAGCGCGGAGCCGGAACCCGATCTGCCGACGCGACCCTTCCTGCTGCACGTGGCGCGGCCCGCGCCGCTCAAACGCCATGACCTGATGATCGAGGCATTCGAGAGGTCCGTGATCGATGCCGACCTCGTGCTGCTCGGCAAGCTCGATGATCGCGTCCTGCAACTGGTGTCGTCGTCATCGCGTGCGACCCGAATTCACACACCGGGCTTTCGCGCCAACCCCTATCCGTGGATGCGCGCTGCGCGTGTCGTGGTCGTCACGTCGGATTTTGAAGGATTGCCGATGGTGCTGCTGGAGGCGCTGGCCTGCGGCACCCCGGTCGTGTCGTCGGATTGTCCCGGACGCGGCTCACGGCAGGTCATGCGCGGCAATCTCGCGCCGTTCCTGTTTCCGCTCGGGGATGCCGATGCACTGGCAGACTGCCTGCGGCGAGTGATGGCGAACCCGCCAAAGATCGAAGACGCGGCGCTCGACGGCTTCCGAATGCGAGATGCCGTCGCCTCGCTTGAACGCGTGGCCGCGCTGCCAAAACTGTGACGGTTCAATTCGCCTCGACGGGCTCCGGCCGCGACAGCCAGGTGTCGCGCGGCACATCGTAGATCAGCCCGTGATGCTCAAGCTCCGGCGCGAACAGCGGCATGATCTGCGGCACGATGTCGGCGGGTGACTTCAGCGTTTCCGGGTCTTCACCGGGCATGGCCTGCGCGCGCATGGCGGTGCGCGTCGCGCCCGGGTTCACCAGGTTGATCTTCAGCGGCACGTTGACCGCCTCCATCGCGTAGGTGAGGGCCATCTGCTCAAGCGCGATCTTGGTAATCGAGTAGGCGCCCCAATAGGGCCGCGGAGCATAGGTCGCGCCTGTCGTCATGAAGACGGCGCGCCCGGCATCGGAGGCGCGGAGCAGGGGGTCGAGCGTGCGGATCAGCCGCCAGTTGGCCGTGAGGTTCGTCGTGACGACCTCATCCCACTGCTTCGGCTTGATGTGCGAGAGCGGCGTCAGCGGACCCAGTACGCCAGCATTGGCGAACAGGATGTCCAGCTTTTTCCAGCGGTCGAAGATCGCGCCGCCCAGGCGGTCGATGGCGTCCATGTCGGCGAGATCGAATGGCACCAGCGTCGCCTGTCCGCCTTCCGCCTTGATGGCGTCGTCGAGTTCTTCCAGCGCGCCGACGGTGCGTGCAACGGCGATGACATGCGCGCCGGCGCGGGCAAGGCCCACGCTGACGGCGTAGCCGATGCCACGGCTCGCACCGGTGACGAGCGCGACGCGTCCGGACAGGTCAGGCAACTCGATCATGCCGTCTCCGACAGCAGCGAGAGCTGGCGCACGGTTTCGCGCGCGCTTTCCTTGTCGGTCAGGCGGGTCGGGTATTCGCCGGTGAAGCAGGCATCGCAGTACTGCGGCAAATCATTCTGGCGCGCGGCCTCGCCCACCGCCCGGTACAGCCCGTCGATGGACAGGAAGGCCAGCGAGTCCACCTTGATGTACTGAGCCATGTCGGCAATCGACATGCGCGAGGCGATCAGCTTGGACTTCTCAGGCGTATCAACGCCGTAGAAACAGGGATTGGTGGTCGGGGGGCTGGCGATGCGCATATGCACTTCCTTCGCGCCCGCATCGCGCATCATCTGCACGATCTTCAGCGAGGTCGTGCCGCGTACGATGGAATCATCCACCAGCACCACGCGCTTGCCCTCGATCATCTTGCGGTTGGCGTTGTGCTTGAGCTTCACGCCCATGTTGCGCACGGCATCCGTCGGCTCGATGAACGTCCGGCCCACATAGTGGTTTCGGATGATGCCGAGTTCGAAGGGAATGCCGGATTCCTGAGAGAAGCCGATGGCTGCCGGCGTGCCGGAATCGGGAACCGGCACCACCAGATCGGCATCGACCGGCATTTCGCGGGCGAGTTCCTGCCCGATCCGCTTGCGCACCTCGTAGACGTTGCGGCCTTCGACGGTGGAATCGGGACGGGCGAAATAGACGTATTCGAAGATGCAGAAGCGCGAGGGCTGCGGCGTGAACGGGTAGAGCGAGCGGATCTCGTCTTCCGTGATGACGATGAGTTCGCCCGGCTCGATATCCCGGATGTGGTGCGCGCCGATGATGTCGAGCGCGCAGGTCTCCGACGTCAGGATCGGCGCGCCGTCGAGTTCACCCAGGACCAGCGGGCGCACGCCGAGCGGGTCGCGCACGCCGATCAGCTTCTTCTCCGACATGGCGACGATGGCGAAGGCGCCTTCAAGCTGGCGCAGCGCGCCGGTCAGGCGTTCGACGATCGGGCCGATATCTTCCATCGCGATCAGGTGCAGCAGCGTCTCGGTGTCGGACGTCGACTGGAAGATCGCGCCTTGCCGCTGCAGCGAGCGCTGAAGGCTGCGGGCATTGGTGATGTTGCCGTTGTGGGCGACGGCAAACCCGCCGCCGTGAAACTCGGCGAACAGCGGCTGCACGTTGCGCAGCACCGGCGCGCCGGTCGTCGAGTAGCGCGAATGGCCGATTGCGCGGTCGCCCTTGAGGCGCTCGATCACTGCCGGCTTGGTGAAGTTGTCGCCAACAAGGCCGATGTGGCGCTCGTTGTGAAACTGGACGCCGTCATAGGTAACAATGCCCGCTGCTTCCTGCCCGCGATGCTGGAGCGCGTGCAGGCCGAGGGTCGCCAGCGCACCGGCATCCTCGTGTCCGAAAATGCCGAAGACGCCGCACTCTTCGTGCAGATGGTCATCGTCGTCGAACGGATGAGTTGTGAGGGTCTTGGTCAGGGCCTTGTCCTCGCAGTCAACATATGTCGCAGGTCAACGTCAGTGGGGTGCGGCCCGGTGGGCCGCATGTGCCGCTAGTTGCTGTTGTTCGTCGCCGGGTCGCTCTCGATCAGGCCGTCGATGGTTGCATCGTCGCCTTCCGGTGCCGGTTCGCCGGGGGTCTCGTCGCCCTCGAATTCCTTGCGGACGCGGTCGAGAATCGCGCTCTCCGGGTCTTCCGGGAGCAGATTCATGAGCTTTTCGCCCGTTGTCTCGATGAGTTCCAGCGAACGTGCCTGGGTGATCCAGTCTGGCCGCTTCTCCTCGGGCACGAACCAGTCGAAAAATAGGTAGCCGACGACGACAAGCAAGAGGCCGCGTGCAATCCCGAAGAAGAAGCCGAGCGTGCGGTCCACCGCGCCGACCCGGCTGTCGAGGATGAAGTCAGAAATCCGCGACGTGATGTAGCTGACAATGATCAGAACGATGATGAAGGTCGCGCCGATCAGGATGATGTCGGCCAGCTGGTCCGGATCGATCTGCTCGCGAACGAGGCCCTTGAAGCGGGAATAGGCGAAGACCGTGGCGATCACCGCCGCCGCCCACGAGGCGATGGAGAGAATCTCGCGTGTCAGCCCGCGAACCATGGCCAGCAGGCCAGAGATCACCGCGACCACGATGAGAATGATGTCGAGTCCGGAAATAATCATGGAAGGCCTTGCCTGTCGTTGCAAATGCCGCGTCGGCAGCCGCCCGGCGCCTGTTTGCAGCCCGAATAAACCAAATCGCCGAGCGTTGCGAGTCCGATGACGCACGTGCCGCCGATCATGCGGCGTTTATGTGTCTTCGCCTTCGCGCTTCGGCGCGTTTGCCGCGATGGCCGCGACCAGCGTCGACAGCGAATCGACCCGCCGCGTCCGCAATCCTTCACCGTCCTGTCCGCCCGTGCCGGCACCCGGCGCAATCGCCTGCGTGAAACCGAGCTTGGCGGCCTCCTTCAGCCGGGTCGCCTCGTGCCCGACGGGGCGGATGGCACCCGACAGGCTGATCTCACCGAAGTAGACCGCATCCGGCTGGAGCGCGCTGCGCGCCATGGACGAAACCAATGCAGCAGCAACGGCAAGATCGGCAGCCGGTTCCACGATCCGCAACCCGCCCGCCACGTTGAGATACACGTCCTGCGCGCCGAGCTTCAAGCCGCAATGGGCATCGAGCACGGCCAATATCATCGACAGCCGGTTGGAATCCCACCCCACAACGGCGCGGCGCGGCGTAGCGAGCGTGGAAGGGGCCACCAGCGCCTGTATCTCCACGAGGATCGGCCGCGTGCCTTCCATCCCGGCAAACACGGCTGCACCCGGCGCCCACGCATCGCGTTCGCCGAGGAACAACGCGGAGGGGTTGGGAACTTCGCGCAGGCCCATGTCGCTCATCTCGAAGACGCCGATCTCGTCGGTCGGGCCGAAGCGGTTCTTCACCGCGCGCAGCAGCCGGAACTGGTGCGCCCCGTCGCCTTCGAAATAGAGCACTGCGTCCACCATGTGCTCCACCACGCGGGGACCTGCGATCTGCCCGTCCTTGGTGACGTGGCCGACGAGCACGACCGCCGAGCCGGAGCGCTTGGCGTGACGGATGAGCATCTGCGCGCTGGCGCGCACCTGCGAGACGGTGCCGGGCGCCGATTCGATGGAATCGGTCCACAGCGTCTGGATGGAATCGATGACGACGAGGTCCGCCGGCGTGCCGGTCTCCAGCGTCGCAAGAATGTTCTCCACGTTGGTCTCTGCCGCGAGCCCCACGTTCGACCTGGCAAGGCCGAGACGCGTCGCGCGCAGCCGCACCTGGTCGATCGCCTCTTCGCCCGAGACGTAGACGACCTTGCGGCCGGCATTGGCGAGCCCGGCGGCTGCCTGCAGCAGCAGCGTCGACTTGCCGATTCCCGGATCACCACCAACGAGGAGGGCAGAGCCGCGCACCAGCCCGCCGCCACAGACCCGGTCGAGTTCAAGTACCTGGCTGGAGACGCGCGGCGGCTGGTCTTCCTCACCCGACAGCGCCGACAGCGCGACGGGCCTTCCGGGGCGCGCCTTGCGCTGCGAGCCGGAAACAGGCGCGGAGGCTGCGTCTTCTTCCACGAGCGTGTTCCACTCGCCGCAATTGTCACACCGCCCGCTCCAGCGCACATGCTGTGCACCGCAGTTCTGGCAGACGAATTTCGTGCTGTTGCGCGCCAAGTCAGGAGGCCTCCATGTAGCGGCGGTGATAGCGCGCGCCGAGCGAGGTGAGAACCTCGTAGACGTTGGTGCGGAAATGTTGTGCCGTCTCGCTCAAGGGGATCGCCCCGCCGATGACGGTGACCGGCGTGCCGCGCGATACATCGGCGATGTCCGTCACGTCCACGGTCAGCAGGTCCATGTTGACCCGGCCAGCGAGAGGCGCGCGCTGACCGTCGATCTGCACCGCGTAGGCGCTTTCGCCGTCGCCGGCACTGGCAACCCGGTGAAATCCGTCCGCATAGCCAAGGCCGATGGTGGCGATTCTGGTGTCACGCTGCGCCGTCCATGTGGCGCCGTATCCAACGATATCGCCCGCGGCAACATCGCGGACAGACAGCACCGGCGCAACCAGTTCAACGACCGGCCGGAACGGGTTGTCATGGCCATTGATCGGCTCGCCGCCGTAGAGCGCGATGCCGGGCCGCGAGAGATCATAGTCCCCGCCAATGCCGAGCCACGCGACCGACGCCGAGTTGCACAGGGACGCGGGCATACCGGGAAACAGCAAGCGCACGTCTTCAAAGGTCGCGATCTGCCGGGCGTTGACCGCATGGCCCGGCTCGTCCGCACAGGCCATGTGCGTCATCACCAGTGAAAGGTCGAGGCCGCCTTGCGCGGCGACAGCCTGCGCATCCTGGAGCGAAAGCCCGAAGCGGTTCATGCCGGTGTCGACATGCAGTGCGGCAAGTCCGCCGCCCGCCTCGCGCCACTCGGCAACCTCTTCAAGTGTGCCGAGAACCGGGCGCAGGTCGCACTTGATGAAGGCGCCCGCCGTGCCCGGCAGCAGCCCGTTCAGCACGTAGATGGGAATGTCGGGGCCGCAGGCGGTGCGGACGCGGCGCGCCTCGCCAATCGTCGCGGCAAAAAAGGTGCGCGCGCCTGCATGCAGCAGTGCAGGGACGGCGCGCTCGATCCCCGTGCCATAGGCGTTGCCCTTGACCACGGCTGCGCACGCGGCCGTGCCCGACAGCCGGTCGGCGGTGCGCCAGTTTTCGCCAAGCGCGTCAAGGTCGACGTGAAGCTGCGCGCAGGCTTCGCCCGCGTGGCCGTGCCACTGGGGCCTGGAGGGGGAAGAGGTTTCGCCCGCGCTCATTCGAACCGGTCGGGAAGGCCGCCATGCGCGTAGTTGGAAAAGCGCGTGAATTCGCCGTCGAACTGCAGGTTCACGGTGCCGGTGGGGCCGTGACGCTGCTTGCCGACGATCAGCTCGGCGATGCCGTGAACCGCTTCCATCTCGTTTTCCCAGGTCAGGAAGTCTTCCGTCCCTTCCTTGGGCTTGCGGTTCTTGAGGTAGTACTCCTCGCGGTAGACGAAGAGCACCACGTCGGCGTCCTGCTCGATGGAGCCGGATTCTCGAAGGTCGGCGAGCTGCGGACGCTTGTCGTCGCGCGCTTCCACCTGGCGCGAAAGCTGTGACAGCGCGAGGATCGGCACGTCCAGTTCCTTCGCCAGCGCCTTTAGGCCGGTGGTGATCTCGGTGATTTCCTGCACGCGGCTGTCGCCGGCGCGCTTGGATCCCTGCAGCAGTTGCAGGTAGTCGACCACGATCATGTCAAGGCCGCGTTGGCGCTTCAGACGCCGTGCTCGGGCGGCAAGCTGCGCAATCGTCAGGCCGCCAGTGGCATCGATGTAGAGCGGGATCTGCTCAAGCTCGCGGGCGGCATCCACCAACCGCTGGAACTCGTCCTGCCCGATCTTGCCGCGACGGATGCGGTCCGAACCGATGCTGGAGCGCTCCGAAAGAATACGGGTCGCCAGCTGTTCGGCCGACATTTCCAGCGAGAAGAAGCCGACGATCGCGCCGTTGACCGTCTTTTCGCGCCCGTCCTGCTGGATCTCGGTCTTGTGCGCCTGCGCCATCGCATAGGCGATATTGGTGGCAAGCGCCGTCTTGCCCATGGCCGGACGCCCGGCAAGGATCACCAGGTCGGAGGGCTGCATGCCGCCGAGCATCTCGTCGACATCGCGGAGGCCGGTTGCGACGCCCGAAACGTGCCCGTCGCGCTTGTAGGCGTTGTTGGCCATGTCGACCGCGCCGCGCACGGCCTGTGCAAAGCCGACGAAGCCGGAGCCGTACTTGTCGGATTCGGCGAGTTCGTAGAGGCGCTGCTCGGCAACCTCGATCTGCTTGGCCGGCGGCTGGTCGGCGGCGGCCTCGAAGGCCATGTTGACGAGGTCTTCGCCGACGCCGATCAACTCGCGGCGTGTCGCGAGGTCGCGCACCACACGGCCATAGTCGGCGGCGTTAATGACGGTGGTCGCGGCAGCCGCAAGGCGGGTCAGGTACTGCGGCACGGTCAGGTCGCCGACCGGCGGATCGCCATCGAGGAATGTCTTGAGCGTCACCGGGGTCGCGGTCTTGCCCGCGCGCACCACCTGGCTCAGCACGTCGAAGATGCGTGCATGCACACCGTCGTGGAAATGGCCCGGCTCGAGGAAATCGGAGACGCGGTAGTACGCCTCGTTGTTCACGAGAATCGCGCCCAGCAGCGCCTGCTCGGCCTCCAGGTTGTGGGGAACCTGCCGGTATTCCTGGACCTTCGAGTCGAGTGCCTTGATCGGTGTGACGGACATGGTCTGCCTGGTTTGCTGAAACGCCCGGTGTGGGGCGATTCGTATGAACGAAATTTCTAGGGCGAACGCTGGCGCGCGTTACTTCGCGCGCGCTCTTGCCGGGCTTGGTCTAGCGGGACGGCGATTTCTTTTCTCCGTTGACAATCACGGTATCGGGCAAGCGCTGCGACTCTTCCCCGCTATTTCCCGTGCTGTTGATAAACACAGCCGTGTGGCGGGAATTCGCTTGCCTGTGTATGGCGATTCGCGGAGGTGGCACCACGAATCAAAAAGGCGGCGGCGCCAGTGCGCCACCGCCTCGTTTTGCTGGACGCGGGAAAAGCGTCAGGCGTTGGCCTGATCGTCGTCCTGGGAACCCTCGTCGGAGTCTTCGTCGGTCTCGATGTCGAGCGACTCGTCGAGTTCGGCAGCAAGGCCGGCATCCTCGAAGAACTCTTCCGCCGTGACTTCGTCTTCTTCGCGCTCGCTGGCGACGACGTCTTCACCGGCGGCCTGGCGCTCGGCTTCGTCCTCGGAGCGGGCAACGTTGACGTTGACGGTGGTCTCGACCTCGGCATGCAGGCGCACGCCGACCTTGGCAATGCCGATGCCCTTGATCGGGTCGTTCAGCATGACCTGCGACTTGCCAACGGAGAAGCCGGCCTCGTCCAGTGCAACCGACACGTCGCGTGCGGTGACCGAACCGTAGAGCTGGCCGCTGGAACCGGCCGAACGGATGAGCACGACGGTCTGGCCTTCGAGCTTCTCGGCGACCTTTTCCGCTTCCTGGCGCTGTTCCAGGTTGCGGGCTTCAAGCTGCGCGCGCTCGCGCTCGAAGCGCTCCATGTTGTCCTTGGTGGCGCGCAGGGCCTTGCCCTGGGTCAGGAGGAAGTTGCGGGCGTAGCCGTCTTTCACCTTCACCGTGTCGCCCATCTGGCCGAGGCGGGGAATGCGCTCCAGAAGAATGATTTCCATTGTCTTGGTCCTTTTGAGTGGTTCTTGCGATCGTGAATGTCAGTCGTTGGGGTTTGCCGGCGGGGCGGCGGAAAACCGCGCCCGCAGGCCGAAAAGCGCGTCGGCGACGCCCAGCAGCGCCACGACGATGAAAGCGAAAGGCAGCAGCAGCATGAGTGCGGCGAGCCCAGACAGGATCAGACCCTGCATCGACGAGTTGCGCGTCAGGCCGTAGACGGTCGCGAAGCCGAGCACGATGAAAGCGGTGGTCAGCGCGCCGACCGCAGCCTTTGAATAGAGGCCCACCGTGTCCCCCAGCAGGGCAGCGGCAATGGACAGCGCGAAGGCGGCGACGGCGACCGGGCCGAACTGCATCGACCCCAGGCCAAGGCGTTCGCGCTGGCTGCGGCCGGACAGGGCGGTGAGGCGGATGGCAAGGGTCAGGTTGAGAAGCGTGGTCGCCGTCCAGATCGCCGCGGACGCCGGGATGAGCATCCGCGACAAGAGGTTGATGAGCAGGTCGAGGTCGACGCCTTCGGGCGCTGCACGGCCGCCGAGGAAGCCCTCGCGGATCGTCAGGTCGATATTGGTCAGGAAGGTCTCGACATCGCCGCCCAGCATGTAGGCGGTGAACATGGCGAATGCGGCTCCGAGCGCCGCCGTCCACAGCACCAGCCGTCCAGCGGGGTACCACTCGCGCGGGCTGTTCGGGTCGGTTTCATCGACGGGGCGCGCCAGCATGGCCAGCCGGGCGAGCCAGATCGTCGGCGCGCACACGGTCAGCGCGAAGATGCCCGCATAGGTGAAGCTGGCACCAAGCGCGACGCTGAGGGTGGCAACGCCACTGGCGATCAGGGCGGCCGGAAGGCCCCAGCCGAAGCCGGCGATGAAGATGGGAAGGGGGGCAAGGTAGAACAGAACCAGCGCCAGCATGCTGCCCGTCGTCAGCGACAGGAAGAGCAGGGCGGCGGCAAGGCCCGCGCCAATGGCTGCTATGAGGGAGCTGTTCATCATCGTTTCGCTGTCCCGTTGCTCCGGCTTGGGGCCGGCAACGGTTAGGAACGGATCAGGCCTGTGCCGCCCGCCCCAACCATTCGAATGTATGCTTCGCGTTTACCGGAAGCGCGGTGCGCGGCCCTTGATAAGGTCGCGCACCGGATTTTCGTTCGCTCGTGGATCAATCGACCACGTAAGGCAGCAGGCCGAGGAAACGGGCCCGCTTGATCGCCTTGGCCAGCTCGCGCTGCTTCTTGGCGGAAACCGCGGTTATGCGGCTCGGAACGATCTTGCCGCGCTCGGACATGTAGCGGAGCAGCAGCTTGGGATCCTTGTAGTCGATCTTCGGCGCATTATCGCCCGAGAACGGGCAGGTCTTGCGGCGGCGATAGAACGGCCGGCGAACCGGCATCTGTGCGATGTTGGGTGCGCTCATGGATCAGTCCTCCGACTTTTCGGATTTGTTGTCGTCACGGCGCGGGCGATCACCGCCACGGTCGCCGCGATCACCACGATCGCCGCGGTCACCGCCGCGGCCACCGCGGTCGCCACGATCACCACGGTCTCGGTCGCCGCCACGTCCGCCACGGCGGTCGTCACGGTCACGGCGCGTCAGGATCGCGGACGGCTGGTCGGTGTGCTCTTCGACGCGGATCGTCATGAAGCGCAGGATGTCTTCGTTGAGACCCATCTGGCGCTCCATCTCGGCGACGGCGGCCGGCGGCGCGTCGAGGTCGATGAGCTGGTAGTGCGCCTTGCGGTTCTTCTTGATGCGGTAGGAGACGGGACGCAGGCCCCAATATTCCTTCTTGCCGACGGTACCACCGTTTTCGGTGATGATGCCGGACATCTGTTCGGTCAGGTTTTCGACCTGCTGGGCCGAAACGTCCTGACGTGCCAGAAAGACATGCTCGTAAAGCGGCATGGGATCGCCTTTCTTCTAATGCCAGTGCGAAGGCTGGCGCGGAGCCTCGTTCGAAAGCCTCTTTACGTCCATGTGGGACGGGCATGAAAGGCGTTCGCGTTTGGTCTCGAAGAGCGGGAACACGGGAAGTCGAAGGCGAACCTTCTGTTGCATTTCACCGATCACGGCGATCTGCAGCCTTCCGTTCAGCCCCCGGCCGGGCCTTCGCGGGAAGCGCGCTTTATACGCAAATGGCGGCAAACATCAACACTTGATTGCACTTGCCAAACTTGACATCGCCGCGCCGAAAGGTTCTAGACGCGCCCCAAGTTTGCACAAGCAGGAAATATGAAATGTCGATCTGCTTTACTTTTCCCGGACAGGGCAGCCAGAAGGTTGGCATGGGCCGCGACCTTGCCGATGCGTTCCCGGCGGCGCGCGAAGTCTTCGAGGAAGTCGATGACGCGCTGGGCTCCAGCCTCACCACCATCATGTGGGAAGGCCCGGAAGAAACGCTGACGCTTACCGAAAACACGCAGCCCGCGCTGCTCGCCGTCTCCATGGCCGCCATCCGCGCCATGGACGCCGAAGGCTTCGGCGTCGCCGAGACCGCGTCCTACGTCGCCGGTCACTCGGTCGGTGAATACGTGGCGCTGACGGCTGCCGGCACCTTCTCGCTGACCGATGCCGCCCGCCTCGTGCGGGTGCGCGGGCAGGCCATGCAGCGTGCCACGCCGGTGGGCGAGGGCGGCATGGCCGCGATCCTCGGGCTGGAGTTCGATGTCGTGGCGCAGATTGCCGCCGACGCTGCGGAAAACCAGATATGTCAGGCGGCCAATGACAATTCCATCGGCCAGGTGGTCGTCTCCGGCAACATGACTGCCGTCGAGCGTGCCGTGAACCTGGCCAAGGAGCGCGGTGCACAGCGCGCGATCATCCTGCCGGTGAGCGCGCCGTTCCATTCCGACCTGATGGCGCCTGCAGCCGAGGAAATGGCAGCCGCGCTCGCCAATGTTCAGATCAATCCGCCGGTCGTTCCGCTGATTGCGAACGTCACCGCATCGCCGATCTCCGACCCGACCGAAATCCGCACCCGGCTCGTGGAGCAGGTGACGGGCAATGTGCGCTGGCGCGAATCCGTCCTGTGGATGGCTGCGAACGGAGTCGACACGCTTTATGAAATCGGTGCAGGAAAGGTCCTGACCGGCCTCGTACGCCGCATCGACCGCTCGCTGACCGCGCGCGCCATCAACACCCCCGACGACGTCAACGCGCTGAAGGCCTGAGGCCTCAAGCACACCTGACGGGAAGGACACGCAATGACTGCCAATCCCTTCGACCTGACCGGCAAGACGGCGCTGGTGACCGGCGCCAGCGGTGGCATCGGCGGCGCGATTGCGAGCGCCTTGCACGCGCAGGGTGCGACCGTTGCCATCACCGGCACGCGCGAGGACGCGCTGAACGAACTGGCCGGCAAGCTCGGCGACCGCGTTCACCCGCTGGTCTGCAACCTCTCCGACGCCGAGCAGGTGGAAGGCCTGGTCGAGCGTGCCGAAGGCGCGATGGAGCAGGTCGACATCCTCGTCAACAATGCCGGCATCACGCGGGACAATCTGTTTCTTCGCATGAAGGATGCCGAGTGGGATGACGTCATCCAGGTCAACCTGACGGCGACCTTCCGCCTGACACGCGCCGCCGTGGCCAAGATGATGCGCCGCCGGGCCGGCCGCATCATCAACATCACGTCCGTCGTGGGCACCATCGGCAACCCGGGGCAGGGCAACTATTGCGCTGCCAAGGCGGGAATCGTCGGCATGTCCAAGTCGCTCGCCTACGAGGTCGCCAGCCGCAACATCACCGTCAACTGCATCGCGCCGGGCTTCATCGCGACCGCGATGACCGACGTGCTCACCGACAAGCAGCGTGAAGGCATTCTTTCGCGCGTCCCGGCCAACCGGCTGGGAACGCCTGAGGAAATCGCCAGCGCCGCGATTTATCTCGCCAGCGACGCCGCTGCCTACGTGACGGGACAGACCCTTCACGTAAATGGCGGCATGGCGATGGTCTAAAGGCTTCTCAAGCCGTCGGTTGTGGGTTAAACGACCCCCCACCGAATGCCGGTAAATGGCGGAATCGCCTATTCTGGCAATGTGAAATAAAGTGTGTTACGAGCGTCCAACTCGCTAGGGATCGACTAGGGATTTCCGGCTCTGGCGCTTTGAATTGGGGGCGGAATTCCGGCGTTTCGGCGAAGCTGAAAGCGGGACTCATCTCCCCCTGTCTCCGGCGGTTCTAGCGGGCTGTTGGGGTGTGTATTGGAAATAGAACGCAGTTCTGCGCACGCAGTATCGAGGAGACGTTATGAGCAGCATTGCTGATCGCGTGAAGAAGATCGTCGTTGAGCATCTTGGTGTCGAGCCCGAGAAGGTCACGGAAAACGCCAGCTTTATCGACGACTTGGGTGCCGACAGCCTCGATACGGTCGAGCTGGTCATGGCGTTCGAGGAAGAATTCGGCTGTGAAATCCCCGACGATGCGGCCGAGACGATCCTGACCGTGGGCGACGCGGTCAAGTTCCTCGAGAAGAACGCGGCCTGACTTTTTCGGTCATTGTCCGTCGAAGCAATCGAAGCCGCGACTGGTAACAGTCGCGGCAGCATTGGATATTGAGGCATGCTCCGTCGCGTTGTCGTAACTGGATTGGGCGCGGTCACGCCGCTTGGCGGCAATATTGACCTGACCTGGAAGCGTTTGCTGGCCGGCGAGAATAGTGCCAAGCGCGTGACCGAGTTCGAGGTCGATGACATCGCGTGCAAGATCGCCTGTCCTGTCCGCTTCGGCGACGGGTCCGGCGACACGTTCAATCCTGACGCCTATATGGAGCCGAAGGAGCAGCGCAAGGTCGACCGCTTCATCGTCTATGCCATTGCGGCCGCCCAGCAGGCGATCGAGGATTCCGGCTGGGAACCCAAGACCTACGAAGAGCAGATAGCCTCTGGCGTGATGGTCGGGTCGGGTATCGGTGGCCTGATGGGCATCGAGAACTGCGCCAAGATCCTGGAAGAGAAGGGGCCGCGCAGGCTGTCCCCGTTCTTCATCCCAAGCTGCCTCATCAACCTCGCCTCCGGGCACATCTCCATCCGCCACGGCCTCAAGGGGCCGAACCACGCGGTGGTGACGGCCTGCTCCACCGGTGCGCACGCCATCGGCGATGCGTCTCGCCTTATTGCCTATGGCGATGCGGACGTGATGGTCGCCGGCGGTGCGGAAGGTGCGGTCTGCCGGCTGGCGCTCGCGGGCTTTGCCGCCTGCCGTGCGCTGTCCACGAATTTCAACGACGAGCCGCAGAAGGGCTCGCGCCCCTATGACCGCGACCGTGACGGCTTCGTCATGGGCGAGGGCGCCGGCGTCGTCGTTCTGGAAGAATACGAGCACGCCAAGGCGCGCGGCGCGAAGATCTACGGCGAAGTGATCGGCTACGGCATGTCCGGCGACGCCTATCACATCACCGCCCCGTCCCAGGACGGCGACGGTGCCTATCGCTGCATGAAGTCCGCCCTTGGCCGCGCGGGTATCGAAGCCTCTGACATCGACTACATCAACGCCCACGGAACCTCGACGCCGCTCGGCGACGAGATCGAACTGGGCGCGGTGGAGCGTCTTGTCGGTGATGCGGCCTCGAACCTGTCCATGTCATCGACCAAGTCGGCAATCGGCCACCTTCTGGGTGCCGCCGGTGCGGTGGAAGCCATCTTCTCGCTGCTCGCCATGCGCGACCAGGTTGCTCCGCCCACGCTCAATCTCGACAATCCATCCGTCGAGACCAAGATCGACCTCGTGCCTCACACTGCGCGCAAGCGCGAAATCAACACGATCCTCACCAACTCGTTCGGATTCGGTGGCACGAACGCCTCGCTCATCATGCGACGCGTCGAAGCCTGACCCATCAGTCGGCGCGGTGGCGCTGGACAGGTGTGAAGTCCGCTCTTTTGCCACATTGGAGCGGCTAGTGTCTGGGCCCCGAACGGCTGGCGCGCAAGCGCGCGGAAGCCGATGGAACGAGTTGGCGATGCGCACCCGATCCGCGCGAGTCTTGAAGGAAATCGGCACGTGAGTGAGAACGACAATCCCCGGGACGAAACCAGCACCGAACACGAGGAGCCGGCCCCGATGCCGACGCGCAGCCGCCGTGTGAAGCCGCCGAAGGCGAAGCGCAAGGCGCGCCGCAATCCGTTCATCGTGCTGATGTCGGGCTTCTTCTCGCTGCTGTTCCTGGGCGTGATCGTCGGCGGCGCCACGCTCTATCTCGGCAAGATCTGGTTCGACCGGGAAGGCCCGCTGACGGAAGCGAAAACGGTCGTTATCCAGCGCGGTCGCGGCGTGCAGCAGATCGCCCAGCAGCTCAAGCATGAAGGCGTCATCGACAAGGGCGGTTTCATCGACGATGGCCTGATCTTCGCCGGCGGCGTGTTTCTCCACAAGGCGCAGGGCGAGTTGAAGGCCGGCGAGTATGCCTTCGAGCCGGGGGCTTCCATGTACGATGTCATGGAGAAGCTGCGCTCGGGCAAGTCGATTCTCCATGGCCTCACCGTGGCCGAGGGTCTGACCAGCAAGCAGATCGTCGCGCTGGTCAATTCCCACGATATGCTGTCTGGCGACGAGGTGCAGGAGATCCCCGACGAGGGCATGCTGCTTCCCGAAACCTACAAGTTCACTCGTGGCACGCCGCGCGCCCAGATCGTTCGCCAGATGCGCGCCGATCTCGACAAGGCGCTGGCCGATGCCTGGGAAAACCGCGATCCGGAACTGCCGCTGAACAGCCCGGAAGAGATGCTGACGCTGGCCTCCATCGTGGAGAAGGAAACCGCGGTTGCCGCCGAGCGTCCGCAGGTTGCATCGGTCTTCGTCAATCGCCTGCGCAAAGGCATGAAGCTGCAGTCGGACCCGACCATCATCTACGGTTTGTATGGCGGCGATGCATGGGGCGTGTCGCGCACCATCACCCGCTCCGAGCTGAACGCGCCGAATCCGTATAGCACCTACCAGATTGATCGCCTGCCGCCGGGCCCCATCGCCAATGTGGGTGTCGATGCGCTCAAGGCGGTCTCGCAGCCGGCGGAGACGGACTACCTGTACTTTGTCGCCGACGGCACGGGCGGGCACGCCTTCGCCAAGACGCTCGACGAGCACAATCGCAATGTTGCCAAGTGGCGCGAAATCGAGAAGACGCGCGGCCAGCAGCAGGGTGCCTCGGCAGCAGACGGCGCAACAACGCAGTAGCTACCAGGCCTGGGGGGGGGCAACGATGTCGACCAGCGTGGGCAACCTAGCGAGCATGACCGGCTTTGCCGCCGTGTCGGGCAGCGGTGCGGACCACGACTGGGAATGGACGTTGCGCTCTGTCAACGGCAAGGGCCTCGACCTGCGCTTCCGCTTACCTGCCGGTTTTGAACGTATCGAGCCGGCACTGCGCACGCTCGCCGGCAAGGCGTTTGCGC
This sequence comes from Tepidamorphus sp. 3E244, assembly GCF_046159835.1. Classification (NCBI taxonomy): domain Bacteria; kingdom Pseudomonadati; phylum Pseudomonadota; class Alphaproteobacteria; order Hyphomicrobiales; family Tepidamorphaceae; genus Tepidamorphus; species Tepidamorphus sp. 3E244. Next base: position 1,111,810 of record NZ_JBJXCY010000001.1, read on the forward strand.
GCGGGTCGATGACCGTGTCGGTCACCATCCGCAAGCAGGGCGGTGACGAGCAGGGCCTCGTCGTCAATCGCGCCGCTCTCGACACCGTCCAGCAACTTGCCCAGGAACTGGCGCGCCAGACCGGCGCCACGCCCGCAACCGTTGATGGCTATCTCTCCGTACGCGGCATTTTCGAGACCGAGAATGCCGGAGCCGACACGCCGGATGCAGGCCTCTATAAGACATTGGAAAATGGCTTTCCCGCAGCACTTGACGCACTCGCCACCGCACGCGCGAGCGAAGGCGCGGCCATCGGCGCGGTGCTGGCCGAGCAGATGGACACGGTCGCCGACCTGACGGCGCAGGCCGATGCATTGCCCGCCCGCAGGCCCGAAGCGGTCGCAGCACGCCTCAAGGGGCTTGTCTCCGATCTTCTGAACGCCTCGCCGCAGCTCGACCCGGAGCGCCTGCACCAGGAAGCGGTTCTGATGGCGGCAAAGGCCGATATCCGCGAGGAGCTCGACAGGTTGAACGCCCACGTGGAAGCCGCCCGCGTGTTGCTCGCCAAGGGCGGGCCGGTAGGCCGCGATCTCAATTTTCTCGCGCAGGAATTCAACCGCGAGGCCAACACGCTCTGCTCGAAGTCGAGCGACACGGAGCTGACGCGCATCGGCCTGAAGCTGAAGAGCGTGATCGACCAGTTCCGCGAGCAAGTCCAGAATATCGAATAGGCGACGAAGCATGGCGCAGGACGCAACAGCGACACGGCGCGGGATCATGTTGGTCCTGTCATCGCCCTCCGGCGCGGGCAAGACGACGATATCGCGCGCGGTTCTCGACCAGGAGCGCGCCAACGGCCTGGACCTCTCCATTTCCGCGACCACGCGCGCCAAGCGCCCCAGCGAGATGGAAGGCGTGCACTACCACTTCATGTCCGAAAAGCAGTTCCTCAAGAAGCGCGATGCCGGCGAGTTCCTCGAATCGGCCGAAGTGCACGGTAACCACTACGCGACCCCGCGCGAGGAAGTCGAACAGGCCTTATCCGCCGGCAAGGACGTGCTCTTCGACATCGACTGGCAGGGTGCCAAGCAGATCCGCAAGGCCGCGCCCGGCGATGTCGTCAGCGTCTTCATCCTGCCGCCGGACGTGAAGTCGCTTCGCGAGCGGCTGGAACGGCGCGCGGAAGATGACGAGGCGACCATCAAGCGCCGCCTTGCCAACGCACGCGTCGAGATCGGCCACTGGCAGGAATACGACCACGTGGTCGTCAATCGCGATCTGGGGGAGAGCGTGAAGACGGTTCTGGCGATCCTGCACGCCGCCCGCTCCACCACCAAGCGCCAGACCGGGCTGGTGGACGGCGTGGCGCGCCTTAGCGCCGATCTGGAAGCCCTCGAATAGGCTTTTACGCGCTGGCCTGCTGTGCTCGTGCGAGCGCGGCGAACCCGGCGATATCGACGGTTTCGGCGCGCGCCGTCTCGGCGATGCCGACCTCATCCAGCACGGCCTTGGGGTCCGCAAACAGCGGCTTGAGGCTTTGGCGCAGCATCTTGCGGCGCTGGCCGAAGGCTGCGCGCGTCACCGTCTCCAGTGCCTTGAGGTCGCAAGGGTGTTGGACCTCTTTCGGCACGAGCTGCACGACCGACGAGATCACCTTCGGCGGCGGTGAAAAGGCCTGCGGCGGCACGTCGAACACGATGCGCGCATGGGTCCGCCATCCGGTCAGAACGCCGAGCCGGCCATAGGCATCGTCGCCCGGCTGCGCGACGATCCGTTCGCCCACTTCGCGCTGGAACATCAGCACCATCCGGTCGAACCACGCGGGCCACGGCTCGCTGCCGAGCCAGTTGGTCAGCAGCGGCGTGGCGACATTGTAGGGCAGGTTGGCGCAGATGCGCTTCGGCCCGTCGCGGCCCGCCATCAGTTCGCGGTGGTCGAATTGAAGCGCGTCGCCCTCGATCACCGTCAGCCGGCCGTCACTGGCCTGTGCGACCTGCGCCAGCGCCTCGAGGCAGCGCGCATCCTTCTCGATGGCCGTCACGCTCGCGGCACCTTCCAGCAGCAGCGCGCGTGTCAGACCGCCGGGACCGGGGCCGACTTCGAGGATGTGCACACCCTCCAGCGGTCCGGCGGCGCGCGCGATCTTGCGGGTAAGATTGAGGTCGAGCAGGAAGTTCTGCCCAAGCGCCTTGGTCGCACGCAGGCCGTGTTCAGCGATCACGTCGCGCAGTGGCGGCAGCGCGTCCAGCGCCTGCATGCTCATGCGCTCGCGCCCGCAGGTATTCGCTGGTTTGTAGCCAACCTTGCTGCCATCTTCAGCGCTTCGGCAAGGCTCGCGACATTCGCCTTGCCGGTCCCGGCAATGTCGAACGCGGTGCCGTGGTCGGGCGAAGTGCGCACGAAGGGCAACCCGAGCGTGACGTTGACGCCGGTGTCGAAGGCGATGGTCTTGATCGGGATCAGCGCCTGGTCGTGATACATGCAGACCGCCGCGTCGTAACCGCTGCGCGCGCGGGCGTGGAACATGGTGTCGGCGGGCAGGGGGCCGCGCACGTCGAAGCCCTTGGCCTGCAATTGCGCGATGGCCGGCGCGACCGTCTCCACGTCTTCGCGCCCGATCGTGCCGCCTTCGCCCGCGTGCGGGTTCAGTCCGGCGACTGCAATGCGCGGCGCATCCACCCCAAAGCGGGACCTCAGATCACGGACGACGATCTCCACCGTCTCGACGATGAGGTCTGTGCTCAGGGCGTCCGGAACGGCGTTCAAAGGAATGTGGACGGTCACCGGCACGACCCGCAGGTCTGCGCCCGCCAGCATCATCACCGGATGCACGGCATGGCCCAGATGGTCGCTCGCCAGCGCGCCGAGATACTCGGTGTGACCGGGATAGCGGAAACCCGCCGCATAGAGCGTTTCCTTGCAGATCGGGTTGGTGACGACACCGGACAGTTCGCCTGCGAGCGTTAGCCGCACGGCTGCCTCGATGGAGCCCGTGACGAGGCCCGCCTGCGCCGTATCCGTTTTTCCTGCAATGCTCGGACCTGACGGAGAAGCAAGCTCCAGGACCGGGAAAGACGTCTGGAAGAGGGACGCGGCCGCAGAAAGCGAACCCGCTTCCACGCGGACCAGTTCGAGCTCGCCGAGCCGGCACGCACGCGCGCGTTCCGCCACGATCTCACCGCCACCGATCAGCACAAACGGGGGGAGGCCCAGTTCCTCGCGGCGCAGGAATGCCATGGCCGCAAGCTCCGGCCCGATACCGGCCGGCTCGCCAATGGTCAGTGCAAGCGGGAGAGAGCCGTCACCGGCAGTCATGGCCGGCCTCGAGGATCATTTGCGGACGATCAGCGCGCTCTGCTTGAGGTCGATCAGCAGCCGGCGGGCAAGGACCTGGCCACGATCGTTCATCAACTCGCTCTGGGCTTCCTTGCGGGCTGCGGTGTCGTCCTTGATCTCGCGGCGCGAGCACACGGCATACATTTCCAGCGCGTTCTTGGTGCGGCGCGGCTCGGTCATCTGGTTGTCGCCGGTCGCCTTGAGCCGCTCCTGATCTTCCGGGTCGAAGACGGTCAGCACCTTGCGGCCAAACCGGTCCCAGACTACGCCTTCGAACTGCTGGGTGAGCTGGTGTGTGGAATCGCAATTCTGGAACTGGCTGCGCACCGTCTGCGCCGTCTTCATGCGCTGGGCAAGCTGAGACTGGGAGACGTCCTTGGGCAGAATGACGATGATTTTCTGCAGCTCGTACTGCGTCGTCAGCTCTTCGGCGGGCGTGTCGCTGTCGCCCATCGCGTTGAGCACGTCCTGCTCGCGGATGCGCACCTCTTCGCGGAAGCGCTGGCGCACGACGTCGGCCCACACGAGATCGGCTTCCAGCCGCTGGCGCAGCGTTGCGGGATTGACGCCGGACTTCTTGAACGCGGTGGTGAGCTGGCTTGACGACATTTTCAGCCGCTGGGCAATGCTGCCATAGGCACTCTCGATGGCGCTGTCCTGCGCCTTCAGGCCGAGGCGCTTGGCTTCCTGGAACTTGAGCTTCTCTTCGATCAGTTCTTCCAGGGCTGCAGAGTTCATCGCCTTCTGGCTGCCCTTGCGCGAGACGACCGAGAGGAACTTCGCGCGCGCGGACACGTCGTAGGACGTGATCGGTTCGTCGTTCACAAGCGCGACGACGCGGGTCTGCGCCGATGCGGTCGCCGGAAGGGCGACGTTGATGGCGAGCATGATGGCTGCAGCGAACACAAGTCCGAAGGTCGCGCGCACCCGGATCGCGGTGTTGGTGTAAGGCGTCATTCTCATCCCGCTGATTGTCATTGTTGCGGCGTCACGCCGCTGTGTGCGGCATGCAGTATGCGCCGATATCGGCGCCAATGTGACGCCAGTGCGCGCTGCGATCAATTGCCGGGCAGGTTGGTCGACAGTTGCGAGCCGCCCAGGTGGCGCAGCGAGAAGCGGAACATGATGCGCTCGTCCGCCTCGACCTCGTCGGTCGAGAAGTTGATGTTCTCGTAGACGATGGAGGCCGAGTAGCAAAGGTCTTCGTATTTCAGACCCACCGAATGCGAGAGCACGCGGGCATCGGCAATATCGTAGCGGACCGAGCCGAAGGCCGACCAGTATTCGTGCAGCTTCAGCGACGCAGTACCGGCGATTTCCTCACGGTCGTCGGAATAGCCGAGCGTGGGCTGGGCATCGATCGCGGAATAGGTGACCGAGCCGCTGAAACGCGATGTCGTCACAGCAGCCTGCAGGTCGGCGCGCTTCAGGGAGAAGTCGTCCTCGTCGAATCGGCCCTTGGCGGCGAGGCGGAAGATCGGGTTCGGCGAGAAGTAGATTGCGCCGACATAATCCGAACGATCCGACTCAAGTCCGGAGTCGGTGGGGAACGGGTTGTCCCCGCCCAGGTGGAAGCTCTGGCCGATGACGGTGTCCACCGTGTAGCCGTTGTTGAACTTCGTCTTCATCTTGACGCCGACATTGGCGCGGCTGCCGCCCTCGATCCGGTCGTAGCCGGAGAACTTGTTCCACGCGAAAAGGTTGGTGTCGTCAAAGACGAAGCTTTGCGCATCCTCGTTGACGATTTCGTTGCCGGACTGATTGTTGGCATCGGGCCGCGCCACGACCTGCACGATCGGCTCGAACACGCTGTAACCGGCAGTGTGCGTTGCCAGCAGCGGGTAGCGCCACTCCATGCCGGCCGACACCATGCCGCGGGCGATGGAGCGGTCGTCGACATCCGTGAACTGGTTCACCAGGCCGTCCGGATCATCGACGCTGCCGTAGAACAGGTCGGCGCGGGCAGACAGGAAGGGCGTCAGCAGGTGGCCGCCGAGATTGTGCGTTGCCCGCCAGTCGGCTTCAGACGACAGGCGCGTGAAGGTGCCCGGCGCGCCGCGCAGGAAGCAATCATTGTCGTTGATCGTCGCGGGATTGTTCTCGTCGCAGCTTGCATTCAGCGGCATGTAGTCGGCTTCGTCGCGCGTCAGGCTGGTGAGGTTGGAATTCACCCGCAGCGTGCCGCCTGCGATGCTCTGACCGTGGACGTAGTTGTAATCGATGACCGGGTGCACGACCGGCAGTTCGTCCTGGTAGTCGCGCTCGTTCAGCACCGTGTAGTGCACCGCGCGCGCCTTGAAGTGGTTGCGTGTCGAAAGCCCGGTCAGGAACAACTGCGAACGACCGCGCGAGAAGGTGTCGAGGCGGTAATCGCCGATGAAGGTTCGATCCGAAACCAGGATGCCGTCGAAGCCCCAGTCCCAGAACTCGTTGATGTTGAAGCGACCCCAGGCCTCGATATAGCCGCGCTCGCGCTCGTTGCCGGGAGCCTCGAACTCGTCCGGATCAAGCTGGCTGATGCCGGCGCCGCGAAGCTGGACCGTGCCGTTGGCGACGCGGTGGCGGTAGTGCCCCTTCAGCATCAGGCCCTGGTTCGTGAACCCGACCGGCGTGATCGTCAGGTCCTTGTTGGGCGCCAGGACCCAGTAATACGGCGTGCCGACGCCCAGGCCGCGGCGGCTGGAGAACTCGAGTTCCGGGGCGAGGAAGCCGGACTGGCGCTTGTTCTCGGGTGCGGCGTGGAAGAAGTAGGGAACATAGGCCACCGGAACGCCGAGAAACTCGAAGCGGGCGTTCTCGTAATAGACCATCTGCTCCTTGCGGTCGTAGATGATCCGGGCAGCCTTGATCTGCCACGTCAGCGGCTTGCGCGGGTTTTCCTCGCAGGCCGGGCAGGCCGTGAAGCTGCCCTCGTTGAATATGTACTGGTCATCGCGCTGCTCCGCGCTTGCCGCGCCGAAGCGGGAATCGTCGGGGGCAACGACCTGCAGCGACTGAACGAAGCCGTCGCGCAGGTTCTCGTTCAGGTCGAAGGATTCCGCGAAAATGACATTGCCGCTCGGCTCGGTGATGCGCACGTTGCCAACGGCTTTCAGGCGGGCCGAATTCTGGTCGTAGATGACCTGGTCGGCGATCACCACGTAGCCCGTGTAGTAGATCTGGACGTTGCCGACGGCGGTGACGATCTGGTTGTCGTAGTCGTAGATCAGCTCATCGGCTTCGAGCAGCATGCGCTCGTTCGGGTCGGGATTGAATTCGCCGAAGGGGGTGGAGACCACGTTGGCCGGTGCGCCGCTGGCATCCTGCGTCGCCTGCGCCTGCGCGGGGGCACGATTCGACAGCGCCGGCGCGACGAGAACCGTCAGCGCCGTCAGACACGCGAAAACGCTCGCAGCAACCAGCCGGCCGCCGCGCGCGCGCGTCAACACTGCCTCACAAGACCCCATCGCGTTCGTTCGCAGTCCCGCTATTTTCCCCACCGTGTGCGGCATGGCCGCCCTTTGATCTCCGCCGGATCGGAACGTGGAAATGACCACGCGAACCGGTCGGAAAGGGGCCGCCCCACCGCTTCGGGAACTAACCGTCTTCCTGGAAGAGAAGAACCGTCGTCCCCAAAAAGCACGCCACCAGTGGTGGCGCCCAAGCAGCAACCGACGCGTTGAGCACGCCGGCGACTCCCAAATCCCCCGTAACCTTGGCCCCAACATAAAGCAGAAAGCCGGCCCCGATACCACCCAGAATCATGTTGGATATGTTGCCAAATCGAAACAGTCTCAATGAAACGCTAGCGGCGATAACCGCCATGGCCAGATAGAGCAACGGTCTGGCCAGAAGTGACTGGTATTGCAGGCGGAACGCATCCGCGTTGAGGCCCGCGCGCTCCCAGATTTCGATCTGCTGTCTCAGCGCCCAGAACGACACGAATTGCGGGTTCCCGAGCGACTGGCCGATCTGTTCCGCGCTGAGGTTTGTCGGCAAATAACCGGTCTCCGAAAAGATCGGTTTTTCCTCCGGCACGTAGGTCCACATGTTGGTCAGATCCCAGCGCCCCGGCGTGAGCGTTGCACTCTCCGCCTCGATGCGTCGCTGGAACTGCCCGGTCGGCCCGTAAACGAAGGCGGTCACGCCCGACAGCTCCTGCCCGACATTCTGGCTGAGCCTGGAATACATGACGCTGGAACCGCCATCGGCCGCGCCACCCTGGCGGATCCACCGGTGATGCTCGACGCCGGCCTCGGTGCGCAGGTTCTCGTCGATCACCGTGCTGTGCAGTGCAAGCAGGTTGGCGGCCAGCGGGTTCAGCACGAGCGTCGATGCAAGCCCGAAGGCCAGCGTGATGAGCAGCACGGGACCAGTGAATTGCCACACCGACATGCCTGTCGAGCGTGCAACCGTGAGTTCGTGGCTGCGCCCAAGCGACAGGAACGTCATCATCGTGGCGATCAGCAGCGCGAACGGCATCACCTGCTCGGCCAGCCAGGGAAGCCGCAGCGCCGACAGCGCAAACACGATCCCGATCCCGGCATCGGAATTGGACGCACGCCGCAGGTTTTCAACGGATTCAACGGCAAAGATGATGCCGCAGACGACCGACAGCACCAGGCAGACGTTGAACGCGAACCGGGCGGAGATGTACCGCCACAGCTTTCCCGACATCATCATTTAGCTTGCAAACCCGGACTGGCGCATCAGCGAGCGAAGGGCCGGACGCATGGTGTCGGCGAGCCACCGCAACCCCGTGCGCCGCGCAATCGCTTCACGCGGGATGAGGTTCCAGTAATGCAGGGCGATGGCTTCAAGCCCGCGCGTGTAACCGAAGGCAATCGCCAGGGCCAGCGCGATGGCTGAAAGCGGCAGGGCATACATCAGGAACACCGGCCACACAGCCTGCCGCGCAAGGTTGGCCACGGCGAAACCCAGTATGCGCAAGCCGACGATCCAGACCACGGCGATCAGCACCAGCGAAGTCCGGCTTTCGCGGGACGTGCGAGCGAACCCGACCATGGCCAGCGCGATGGCTGCAAAGGCGATCGGATAAAGCATGGAGGACACCCGCTCGTGCAGTTCGGAGCGGAAGCGCCCTTCGTTCTCCTGATAGTAGGCTTCGCTGGTGTCGGGGAACAGCAGTTCCAGCGTGCTGCGCTCACGCGAATGGTAGATCGCAACATCGCGCGCATCGGCGAAGTGATTGAGATCGTACACGTATCTGTCAAAGCCGACCATCGTGATCGATTCAGGCGTCTGGCCCGCGCGCTGCAGGCTGCCGCGCTCCATCACCAGGTACGAGCCGCCGTTCTCCTCGATGATGCGTCCGCGTTCGGCGAGGTATGTGGAGATGTTCGCAGGGTCGCTCATGTCATGGACCATCAGTCCGTTCAGCGTACCGTCCGGCCCGCGGGACTGGATGTGCAGCGTCATCGCGTTGAGTCGCGTAAACTGGCCTTCCTGCGCCATCGAGGCGATGACGTCCGCCTTCACCTGCGTCATCACCGCGCGGAACTGCTTTGCCGCAATCGGTTGCAGGTACAGACTGATGGCCGCCGTTGCGATCATCACGATGAATGCCACCGTCATGACCGGTGCGACGAGTTGCATGCGCGGCGCGCCGGCGGCGGTCACGACCACCAGTTCGGAATCGCTGTTCAGCCGGTTCAGCACATGGATGATGGCGATCACCATCGCCACCGGCCCGATGACGGAGATCAACGCGGGCAGCGCCAGCGTCGTCACCTGCACGAACAGCCAGAACGTCTGCCCCTGCGACATGACGAGTCGCACCTGCGTCAGCGCCTGGCTGAACCACAGCAGCACCACCAGCGTTGTCAGCGTCAGCAAGAGCGCGAACACGATCTGGCGGAAAATGTATCGACCGATCAAAGACATGACGACGCGTTACACTCTTGTCCGATTCAGGTTGCGCGCACCTTAGCGCCATCGGCGCGGCGTGTCGTCATCTGAAGCCTTGCGCAGCGCACCCGTTGATTGCCTGCCATTGGGGCATATTTCCGGCGGTACGCGTTTCAATCGGGGGTGCGCGCCCCCAGACGGCGCGATAGCATCGGCGCCCGGCGAAAGGCAGCGCCGCCGCGCAACATATTCATCCGATACGTGAAAACGGGAAGCACATGGCTCAACTACCGAAGATCTCCTTCAAACCTTATTCCGAAATTGATTCCGGCTGCGCCGTCATCATCGCCGAGGAAAAGCTCTCCTTCGGCAAGCAGTCCGGCGAGATTGCCGACGCGGCTGGATTGACGCGCGCGGCAGACGCGGCCGACTTCTGCGGCGCGTCCGGCTCGCTGAACCTTTACCCATCCGACAAGGACCAGCCGGACCGGATCCTCGTCATCGCGCGCAACTCAAAGGCCGAAACCATCGGCGACGAGCAGGACGCGATCCTTTCGCTCGGTGGCCGCATCTGGTCGGCGCTGGGCAAGTCGAAGCTGGCGGTCACGGTCGTCGCCGACGCACCGGCAGCCGACCTGTCGCCGGAATCAGCCGCTGACCTTGCCGCCGGCATGATGCTGCGCGCCTACAAGTTCGACCGCTACCAGTCCGAGCCGGAGGAAAACGGCGACGACAAGCCCAAGAAGAACGACAAGCCGATTTCCGTCACCATCCAGTGCGCGGACCCGGCGGCCGCCAAGAAGGCGTTCAAGGCAGCCGAAGGCATCGCCCGCGGCGTCATGCTGGCCCGCGACCTGGTGAACGAGCCCGCCAATGTGCTCGGCCCCATCGAGTTTGCCGAAAAGGCCGCGCAGCTTGAATCGCTCGGCGTGGAAGTCGAAATTCTCACGCCCAAGGAAATGACCAAGCTCGGGATGCGCGCGCTTCTGGGCGTCGGGCAGGGCAGTGCCAAGAACCGCGAAGCACGCCTCGCGGTCATGCGCTGGCGCGGAACCAAGTCCAAGAACGCACAGCCGGTCGCCTTCGTCGGCAAGGGCGTCGTTTTCGATACCGGCGGCATCTCCATCAAGCCGTCGGGCAGCATGGAAGACATGAAGGGCGACATGGCCGGGGCCGCCTGCGTGACGGGCCTGATGCACGCGCTGGCTGCCCGCAAGGCCAAGGTCGACGTGATCGGCGTCATCGGGCTGGTGGAAAACATGCCGGACGGCAATGCCCAGCGCCCCGGCGATATCGTCAAGGCGATGTCCGGCACCACCATCGAGATCATCAACACCGATGCCGAGGGCCGGCTCGTGCTGGCCGATGCGCTCTACTACACGATTGACCGCTTCAAGCCGCAGTTCGTCGTCAACCTCGCCACGCTGACCGGCGCGATCCTGGTTGCGCTCGGCACCGCTCGTGCCGGCATGTTCTGCAACGACGACGACCTCGCCAGCCAGATCTACGATGCTGGCGAGGCGACGGGCGAGCGCGTCTGGCGGATGCCGCTGGGCGAGGCCTACGACAAGCTCATCAAGTCGAAGTTTGCCGACATCAAGAACACCGGCGGCCGCTATGCCGGCTCGATCACCGCGGCGCAGTTTCTCAAGCGCTTCGTGGGCGAAACGCCGTGGGCGCATCTGGACATTGCCGGAACCGGCATGTCCTCGCCCTCGACCGACGTGTCCGACACCTGGGCGTCGGGCTACGGCGTGCGCCTGCTCGACCGTCTCGTGGCCGATCACTACGAAGACTGATTACAGGAAACACAAGCGGCGGCGGGGTTACTCCGCTGCCGCTTTTGCCTTCGTCTCGTCGATGATCTCGACATGGCCGGCACTCCACGCACCGGGCCAGACTTCCGCCTTGCCGGAGCGCAATTCGCGGATCGTGTCGAAGGGAATGTCGCGAGCGATCACGAACGGATCGTCGCCATTCGCACCATCCGTCATCTCCGTCTCCACGTGCACGCCGAAACTGCCGATCTCGGTCTCGCACGGCAGGTACACCGCGCAGGCCGAGTAGTTGTGCTCGTTCTGGGTCGTGCCGCGCGAAGCGCCCACGCAGCCTGTCACCGCGACCGCGCACATCAGCTCGATGGCGCGCGCCTTGGCGCAGCCGAAGACGCGCGAATAGCCGGTCGGCAGGTAGGTCATCGAGGGCACCAGCAGCAGGTCGATGCCGTGGCGCGCAAGCGCCACCGACAGCGCCGGCATCTCGACATCGAGACACACGACGACGGCGCAGCGTAACCCCTTCCACTCGAAGATCCGCAGGCAGCGACCGGGCGTGATTTCCCAAGCCTCTTCGTCCATCTCGGCGGGGGTCAGCGCAAGCTTGTCGTGACAGAGCCGGGTGCCGTCAGGCATCAGCGTCCATGCCCGGTTGACGATCTGGCCAGCCTCGCCGTGCCACGGCATGGAGCCAGCAACAATCGTGATGCCGTGGCTGCGCGCGCTCGCCGCCAGCGCATCGATGGCGTCCGGCGCATGGTCGGCGAGGAACGCCATCTCCTGCGTGGGCTTCAGCCCGTCCGGCTTGAAGGCGAGCCAGCTCTCCGAGACATATTCCGGCATCAGCAGCAGGCTTGCGCTCTCGGAAGCCGCCTGTGCGACGCGGGCGTCAACCAGTGCGACCCAGTCGGCAACGCTTTCGATATCCATGTCGAGATTGGTTGCCCACAGGGCGATGGATCGGTTCAGGCTGGCCATTCGTGTCTCTCTCGCGTTACGTCGTCAGGCATCGCCGCCATTCACCAGCAATATGGCATTCGCGACCATCTCGCCCAGCGCAGGCAGCAAAGTCTCGTCCTTCACAGCATTCACGCCTTGCACGAAGATCACGCAGAGCAGGGCGGAGTTGTCCGGCAGCAGTGCGATCAGCGCATCGTGGCGCTTCCATGCCGAGCGCGGGTCGCCGGTCTCCACGCACCACCCGGCCTTGGAAAAGATGTGCGAGGTCTCCGGCAGGTATTGCGCAATGCCCCCGCCGGCGAAGGCGCGCATCTGGCTGATGGGTTCCGCCGCGATGTGTTCCGGCGCGGTGGGTCGTTTCACCAGCGCCCGCATCTCCTTGACCACGCTTGCAGAAAAGCTGTTGGCGAAGACGCTCTCATGGATCAGCCGCGCGGCCCCCATCGGCGTCAGCACGTTGTGGCCCAGCGCTTCGAGGAACTGCCCGTGGCGTCCGTAGCGGTCCTCGTCCGATGCCTTCTGGACGATCTGGCAGTGTTCCCATTCGGGCCAGTTGAGGCTTGCCAGCCGCCGGGTCATTTCCTGGTGCGCCTCGATTGCCGCGCGCAGTTCGTCGCCTTCCAGAAGCGTGTCGCCGGTCATGCCGGTCAGGCAGTCGATGACGTAGTTCGTCGCCGCGTTTGAGGACGTCCCGAGCATGTCACGAAGGGATCGGCGCAGTTCCGAGTGGTCCTCCAGCGTGCCGGCTTCCAGCCGTTCCAGCGCCGCCAGCCCCCATCCGAGCTTGGTGACGCTCGCCGGATAGAACGGCTGCCCGCCATTGTGCGCGGCAATCTCCGCCTCGTCCTCGCCCGGCATGTAGCGCCCGATGACGATGCCGAGATCGTCCTCGGCAAGCCCTGCGCTCTCCATGGCGGGGCCTGCGCGCTCCAGAACGCGGGCCAGTTTGCCGGCCATTTCGAAGGAGGGGTGGAAAACGATCTGTTTCATGGTGCCGATTGGACCTTGGCAGTTGCGCAGTTCGCCAAACCTTCGCACCTTGTGCGGCAATGAGCGAGAATCCCGAAATTCTTTTCTATCATCTCGAACGCCAGCCGCTGGAACAGGCCTTGCCGATGCTTGTCGAAAAGTCGCTGGAACGCGGCTGGCGCGCGCTGGTGCGCTCGGGATCGGAAGAACGGCTTGATTCCATCGATACGGCCCTGTGGAGCTACCGCGAGGACAGCTTCCTGCCGCATGGGCGCGACAGCGAGAGCGATGCCGCCACCCAGCCGGTCGTCCTGACGACGCAGACCGCCAACCCGAACGGTGCCAACGTGCTGTTCCTGACCGACCGCGCACCCAGCGATGCGCTTGCCGGCTACGAACGCGTGGTGACCATGTTCGACGGACGCGACGACGAGGCCGTCGCAGAGGCGCGGGCCTTCTGGAAGCAGGCCAAGGATGCCGGCCACAAGCTGACCTATTGGCAGCAGGATGGCGGCGGACGCTGGGAGAAGAAGGCCGAGGCCTGAAACCGACTCCTGCTCAAGGGCTTGGCCGCTCAGGCGGATTCGGTTTGTTGGGCTTCTTCCAGCTCAGTTGAAAGCTCGAGCCATTCTTCCTCGGTCTTCACCAGGGAGCGTTCGGCCTCCGTGCGCAACTTGGCAAGTTCCGCCCCGCGCTTGGGGTTTCGCTCGAACAGGCCAGGTGATGCCAATGCCTTGTCGAGCTTTTCGATTCCCGTGCGAAGCTGCGCCATGCGCGCATCCTTGGCCTTGAGGCGGTCGCGCAGCGGCTGCAGCGCCATGCGCCTGTCGGCGAGGTCGCGGCGCTTGTCGGCCTTCGGATCGTTGTCGTTCTTCGCCTGGCCCTTGCCGCCGCGCCGCGACATGCCAGCGCTTTCCAGCACCAGCTTGCGGTAGTCGTCCATGTCGCCGTCAAAGGCGGCAACCCCGCCATTGGCGACCAGCCAGAGCCGGTCGACGCAGGTTTCCAGCAGGTGCTTGTCGTGGCTGATGAGGATGACCGCGCCGGAATACTCGTTGACGGCGCGCACCAGCGCCTCGCGGGCATCCACGTCGAGGTGGTTGGTCGGCTCGTCGAGAATCAGCAGGTGCGGCTTGTCCTGCGTAACAAGGCCAAGCAGCAGGCGCGCCTTCTCGCCGCCGGAGAGGTCACGGGCCGGCGTCTCCGCCTTCTGCCCCGGAAAGCCAAGCGCACCGGCGCGGGCGCGCACCTTCGCTTCCGTCTGGCCCGGCATCCTGTCGCGCAGCAGCTGGTAGGCGTTCTTGGCTGGGTCGATCTCATCCAGCTGATGCTGGGCGAAATAGCCGAATGTCAGCTTGTCCGAGCGCTTCATGCGCCCGTCCATCACGTCGAGGCGGCCGGACACGAGTTTCGCCAGCGTGCTCTTGCCGTTGCCGTTGGAGCCGAGCAGCCCGATGCGGTCGTCCGGGTCGATCCGAAGGTCGAGCCCACGCAGAACCGGCTTCTCGTCATAGCCGACCGCAACCTTTTCGAGTGCCACGATGGGCGCTGCGAGCGGTTTCTCCGGTCCCGTCAGCACGATGGGGCTGACGGCTTCATCCACGATGGCCGCGATGGGCTGGAGTTTCGACAATGCCTTGAGGCGGGACTGGGCCTGGCGCGCCTTGGTCGCCTTGGCGCGGAAGCGCTCCACGAAGGCTTCCATGTGGCGGCGTTGGTCGTCCTGCTTCTTTTTCAGCTTCATCTGCAAGGCCTGCGCCTCGGCGCGCTGGCGCTCGAACTGGTCGTAGCCGCCGCGATAGGCGGTCAGCTTGCCGCGTTCCAGATGCACGATCGTGTCGACGGACGTGTTCAGCAGGTCGCGGTCATGGCTGACGATCAGGATCGTGTGCGGGTACTTCGCCAGATACGTCTGCAACCAGAGCGTCCCTTCCAGATCGAGATAGTTGGTTGGCTCGTCGAGCAGCAGCACGTCTGGCTCGGCAAACAGGATCGCGGCGAGCGCGACGCGCATCCGCCACCCGCCGGAAAACGACTCCAGGGGGCGTTGCTGGGCCGCTTCGTCGAACCCAAGGCCACTCAGGATGCGGGCAGCGCGTGCCGGGGCGGCGTGGGCATCGATGTCGGCAAGGCGCGTCTGCACCTCGGCGATGCGCATGGGATCGGTCGCCGTTTCGGCTTCTTCCATCAGGTCGCGGCGCTCGGTATCGGCGTCGAGCACGAAGTCGATCAGCGCCTGCGGGCCGTCGGGGGCTTCCTGCGCAACCGTGCCGATCCGCGCCCCGCGCGGCAGCATGACGCCACCCGATTCCGGGGGCAGGTGACCAAGCAGGATCGCCAGCAATGTCGATTTGCCCGCACCGTTGCGCCCGACGAGGCCCGCGCGCGATCCATCCGGCAAGGCGATGGTCGCCTTGTCGAGCAGCACACGCGCGCCGATGCGATAGGTCAGGTCGTTGATGTGAAGCATGAAGCCGCCAATGTCAGGATTAAGCGCGAGAACCTATGGCGTGCGGCGCGCGGCTTCAACACGCAATTGATGCATATCCTTGTCACCCGGCGCACCTGAACCGATATCTGGGAGCAGGGCGGGGCAACTCTTGCCACGGAGAAGCACCATGCGAATGCAGAAATCATTGAAGTCGGCCTTTGGCGCGGCGGTTCTTGCCGCCGGGATGGCGGTGGTCGGCGCGCCGGCCCACGCGGAATTCGGGTCCGATGCCCGCCAGACGGCATTCGGCCCCTTCGTGCGCGTCAATGCCGGCATCGTCGCGCCCGCCAAGTGCGCGCGCATCACCGGCAAGCGCAATGGTGCGCCCGGCGGCGTCGCCGTCAGCCGCAATGCCAAGCCGGTCACCGTGATCGTGGCCATGGCCGGTGGTCGCTGCGGGAAGCGCAACCTGAACTACTCGTTCCAGACGACGCAGAACGGCAAGGATTTCATCCAGATCTTTTTCGTCTCCACCAGCGGCAAGTTGCTAAAGAAGGAAAAGGTGCCGGTCGAGTTTTATTGATCCCGCACATGCGTCCCATGCGTTGCCAACCCGAATGCGCGCGCGCACTATCCGCCGCAAAACCGGGAGGTAGAGAATGGGAATTGTACTGCACGATCTGGCCGGCGACGGAGACCGCCGCTTTTCACCCTATTGCTGGCGCATCCGCATGGCGCTCGCCCATAAGGGACTGGACTACGACACCGCTCCGGTGACGTTTTCCGATATTCCCGGCATCGGCGGCGGCGACCACAAGACGGTGCCGGTGCTGGAAGACGACGGCACCTTCATCTCAGAGAGCTTCGACATCGCCTGCTACCTCGAGGAGCAGTACGAAAGCCGCGGCACGCTGTTTGGCGGGGAGGGCGGCAAGGCAGCCTGCCGATTCATCGAATCCTGGGCCAATGCCACGCTGACGCCGATCATCGCGCGGGCCTGCGTGAAGGACATCCACGATCTCATCGAGGAAAAGGACAAGCCCTATTTCCGCGAGACCCGCGAAAAGCGACTTGGCGGCGGTCTGGAGGATCTCCAGTCGCAGCGCGACGCCCATATCGAGAACCTGCACCAGGCGCTGATGCCGCTGCACGTCATGCTCGGCAAGCAGGACTGGATCGGCGGCATCCAGCCGCTCTACCACGACTACATCGTCTTCGGGACGCTGCAATGGCCGCGCGTCACCAGCAAGGTGCCGCTCCTGAAGGAAGACAGCCGCGTCGCCGAATGGTTCGAGCGGATGCTCAACCTCTACGACCGGCTTGGCGCGAAGATGCCCGCCCGCGCGGCCTGATCTCGCATCGCCAGACGCCAGATACGCAAAGGGCGGCCCGCAGGCCGCCCTTTTTCGTTTCAGATTGTCGATCGCGTTCAGGCGAGGTCAAAGCGATCCGCTTCCATCACCTTGGTCCAGGCTGCGACGAAGTCCTTGACCATCCGCTGGCCGGCATCGGCCTGGCCGTAGACCTCGGCCAGTGCGCGAAGCTGCGAGTTCGAGCCGAAGACCAGGTCGACGCGGGTGCCCGACCATTTCGTCTCGCCGCTCTTGCGGTCGCGGCCCTCGAAGACCTGCGCATCTTCAGTGGTCGGCTTCCACTCGGTGCCCATGTCCAGCAGGTTGACGAAGAAGTCGTTCGTCAGCGCGCCGGGGCGGTCGGTGAAGACGCCGAGGCTGGAGCCGTCATAATTGGCGCCCATGGCCCGCATGCCGCCGACCAGAACGGTCATTTCCGGCGCGGTCAGCGTCAGCAGTTGCGCCTTGTCGAGCAGGAGCTCTTCCGCCGAGATGGTGAACGTCGTGCGCTGGTAGTTGCGGAAGCCATCGGCCTCCGGCTCCATCACCTCGAAGCTCTCCACGTCGGTCTGTTCCTGGCTCGCGTCCATGCGGCCCGGCGTGAACGGCACCTCGACCGCGTGTCCGGCCTGCTTGGCTGCCATCTCGACGCCGACATTGCCCGCCAGCACGATCAGGTCGGCGAGCGAGATTTTCTTGTTCCCGCTCTGCGCGCCGTTAAAGTCGCTCTGGATGCCTTCCAGCACACCCAGCACATGGGCGAGCTTCTCCGGCTTGTTGACGGCCCAGTTCTTCTGCGGCTCGAGGCGAACGCGCGCACCGTTGGCGCCGCCGCGCTTGTCCGACCCGCGGAAGGTCGAGGCCGACGCCCATGCGGTGAGAACGAGGTCGGCGACCGAAAGCCCGGACTGGGCGATCTTGCCCTTTAGGGACGCCACGTCGGAGGCATCGACCAGCTCGTGGTCGACCGCCGGGATCGGGTCCTGCCAGATCAGGTCTTCAGCCGGAACTTCCGGGCCGATGTAGCGGGACTTCGGACCCATGTCGCGGTGGGTCAGCTTGAACCACGCACGGGCGAAGGCGTCGGCGAACTGCTCCGGGTTCTCGTGGAAGCGCCTGGAGATCGGCCCGTAGATGGGGTCGAGCTTCATGGCCATGTCCGCCGTCGACATCATGATCGGGACCTTCTTGCCCGAACCGTCGACTTCCGGTGCCATGTCCTGCTCTTCAAGGTTGATCGGACGCCAGATCCATGCGCCTGCCGGGCTCTTGGTCTTCTCCCACTCGTATTTGAAGAGCACGTCGAAATAGCCCATGTCCCAGCGGATCGGGTTCGGGGTCCACGCGCCTTCAAGGCCGGACGTGATGGTGTCGACGCCCTTGCCGCTCTTCCACTGCGACAGCCAGCCGAAGCCCTGGTCCTCGATAAGACCGGCTTCCGGCTCGACGCCGACCTGATCGACCGGGCCTGCGCCATGGGTCTTGCCGAAGGTGTGGCCGCCGGCCGTCAGGGCGACGGTTTCCTCGTCATCCATCGCCATGCGGGCGAAGGTCTCGCGGATGTCCTTGGCCGATTCCAGCGGGTCCGGGTTGCCGTCGGGGCCTTCCGGGTTGACGTAGATCAGCCCCATCTGCACGGCCGCCAGCGGGTTTTCCAGCTCGCGGTCGTTCTTGTAGCGGGCGAGTTCATGGTCGCTGGTGGCGAGCCATTCGTCTTCCGAACCCCAGTAGACGTCTTCTTCCGGCTCGTAGACGTCCGCGCGGCCACCCGCGAAGCCGAATGTCTTGAAGCCCATGGATTCCAGCGCGCAGTTGCCCGCAAGGATCATCAGGTCGGCCCAGGAAATCTGGTTTCCGTACTTCTGCTTGATCGGCCACAACAGGCGGCGAGCCTTGTCGAGGTTGCCGTTGTCGGGCCAGGAGTTCAGCGGGGCGAAGCGCTGCTGGCCGGTGCCGCCGCCGCCACGACCGTCCGCCGTGCGATAGGTGCCGGCGCTGTGCCAGGCCATGCGGATGAACAGGCCGCCGTAATGGCCGTAGTCCGCCGGCCACCACTCCTGCGAATCCGTCATCAGCGCGTAGAGGTCTTCCTTCAGCGCCTTGTAGTCGAGCTTCTTGAATTCCTCGGCATAGTCGAAGCTCTTGCCCAGCGGGTCCGTCAGTTCGGAATTCTGGTGCAGGATCTTGATATTGAGCTGGTTCGGCCACCAGTGCCGGTTCGAGCGCATGCTGACATTCGTCGCGCCATGCACGACGGGGCAGCCGCCCGCCTGTTCGACTTTCTTGTCCATTTTCCTCTCCTGTCGGGTCTGGGTCGCATCTTGTTCCGGGAGGCTGCCTGCAAACGCGGCGCGTTCCCCCGTGCTTGTCGGCATCGTCTAACGGCCTCCCAAGAAGACGGCATGACGCCGGATCGGCGCAACGTGACGAAAGGGCGCAATAAAGTCCAATTGCAAAATTGGCTTGTCGTGATAGGAAAATCCTATGATGAGCCTGAAGCAGCTTCGCTATCTCGATGCCGTCGCCCACGAGGGCCATTTCGGCCGCGCTGCCGCGCGCGCCGGGGTGTCACAGCCCGCTCTGTCCGTGCAGATTCGCGAAATGGAAGCCCGCCTCGGCGTGCAATTGATCGAGCGCCATCCAGGCGGCGGGCGGCTGACGGACGCAGGCCGGGAGATTGCAGCCCGTGCCGCCCGCATCCTCACCGATATTCGCGAGATCGAGGATTTCGCCCGTTCACGCGGCGAGGGGTTCGCAGGACCCTTGCGGTTGGGGATCATTCCATCTGTCGCCCCGTTCCTGCTGCCGCGCCTTCTTCCGCGCATCACCATTGCCTTCCCGAAGCTGGAACTGGTGCTGCGCGAAACGATCACCGACAACCTGACGCGCGAACTGCTGGAAGGTGACCTCGACCTGATGATCGCGAGCCTGCCGCTCTCCCATCCGCAGATCGAGCATCGCGTCGCCTACAACGAGGCGTTCCTGCTCGTCGCCGCTGGCGATGACACGCCACAGGACGCGCCACTGCCGCTCCACGCACTCACCGGCGAACGCGTGCTGCTGCTGGAAGACGGGCACTGCTTGCGTGACCAGGTGCTGCAGGCCTGCGGCACATCACTTGAACCGGAACGGCGTGCCGGGGGCGGCGCGACGAGCCTCTCGACGCTGGTGGAGCTCGTCGCCAACGGGCAGGGGGTGACGCTGGTGCCGGAACTCTACGGGTCGAACGTCTGCGCCGGTGAAAGCCGCGTCCGCGTCACGCGCTTTGCCGATCCCCAACCTGAGCGGCGCGTTGCGCTCGCATGGCGGCGCACCCACCCGCTTGCCGCGCGCTTTGAGGAAATGCGTGATCTCGTCAGTGCCTGCATCACCGATTGATTTGGGCTGTGCCTTGCAGCCGTCATGCGGCGCGCGTATAAGCCGCCGCAAATCCAGACAATCAATTGAAACAAAGGACCACCCGACCATGGCGCTGGAACGCACCTTTTCGATCATCAAACCCGACGCGACCAACCGCAACCTGACCGGTGCGATCAACAAGATGATCGAGGACGCAGGCCTTCGCATCATCGCGCAGAAGCGCATCCAGATGACGCAGGCGCAGGCCGAGACCTTCTACGCCGTCCACTCCGAGCGCCCGTTCTTCGGCGAGCTCGTCGAGTTCATGACGTCCGCTCCGGTCGTCGTGCAGGTGCTGGAAGGCGAGGGCGCCATCGCCAAGTACCGTGAAGTCATGGGTGCGACCAACCCGGAGAACGCCGACGCCGGCACCATCCGCAAGGAACACGCCCTGTCGGTCGGCGAGAACTCGGTCCACGGCTCCGATGCCGCCGAGACCGCCGCGCAGGAAATCGCGCAGTTCTTCGCTGGCAACGAGATCGTCGGCTAATATCCAAATCTCGATCAGACGTGAAAAAGCCGGCCCGTGAGGGCCGGCTTTTTTGTTTCTGCGGTGCGCGTCAGGCGACGCGCGGTATCAGGATCAATCGACCGCGGTCGCACCCTGCGTGATCGCGCCGAAAGCCGGCGAGTCGAACGAGGTGCCGTTCGACAGTGCTTCCTGGAGCGTCGCACCACCGCTGCGGATGCGCAGGCCGACCATCACGGTGTGATCGTCGATCTTGTCGGAGCCGCCGCCGAAGTCTTCGTCGTAGATCATCGCGCGGTAGCCGACGAAGCCGGACATCAGGTTGCCGGATTCAAACGTCTTGAGCTGGTGCTCCAGCTCGGCGCCGAATGCGACCACGTCCAGATCGTCGGGCGAAGCGCCATCGAAGTCCTGCTCACCCCACGCGCCAAGGATTTCACCCTGGAGCTTGGTGCGGCCGCCGTTGAAGAAGTGCGCGGCGGCTGCGCGGGCGAAGAAGGCATCGCCAAGAACCTCGTCACGCGTTTCGTCGAACACGTCGAGGTAACCGGCCTGGCCCGTCAGGATCCAGTTGCCCGTGCGGTATTGGATTTCGGGACCTGCGACCCAGTAGGTCGCGGAATCCGGCGACACGTCATTGTAGCCGCGTCCGATACCGCCGAAGACACCGGCGCGCGTCATACCGTTGAAGTCACGGCCAACGTGGGCAATGCCTTGGATCGAACCGGCATAGGTGTCGTCGCTTGCGTCAGCGAATGCACTTTCGGCGTCGACGTCGAACTGGACGTAATAGTCGTTCGGCGCGAACCAGCCGACTTTGCCGCCGCCGCCGATGAGGCCGTACGAATCGTCTTCCGCAATGCCAAGCGCGTCGCCGCCGCGCCACGTCCAGCCGCCATAGACGTCAAGCTCGTAGAACATCTGCTTGCCGGGCACCGGCTCATAGACCACCGGCTGCGGCGGATCATACGGTCCCGGCATGTCGGCTGCGAAAGCAGAACCCGCAGTCAGCGCCGCGAAAGACGTGACGGCCAGGCGTTTGAGATTGCTGTTCATGTATCGCCCCCTTATCCGGCACCGTCTGGACTGACTTGAAACGTGACGGTGCCCCCGGTTTCGGGTCTTCGGAACGTCAAAGCAGGGAAAGGGGATATGTTCCGGGCAGGGGTCGAGATTGTGATCTTCGTGACAACTGCGCAACGTTGGTGACGTTCTGGAGCCCGACATCAGCGAAAAAGATGCGTTACCATCAGAACTTTGCATGTTGAGCGCAGTTTCCGTTGCGCAAGCGTGGTGGCGCTTGCCGGCGTTCGGGACTACTCTGCACCCATGAACAAGCAGCCAGAAATCACCCGCTTCAAGTCTACCTGTCCCCATGATTGCCCGTCGACCTGCGCGCTCGATGTCGAGGTCGTCGACGGCGCGATGATCGGCCGGGTGCGCGGCCACAACGGCCAGAGCTACACCGCCGGCGTCATCTGCGCGAAGGTCGCGCGCTATGCCGAGCGCAATCACCATCCCGACAGGCTGCTGAAGCCCCTCCAGCGCGTCGGCGAGAAAGGCAGCGGCGAATTTCGCGAGATTTCGTGGGATGCGGCGATGGACGAGATCGCCAATGCGTTCATCAAGGCCGAGGCGCGCCACGGCACCGAGGCCGTCTGGCCGTACCACTATGCCGGGACCATGGGCCTCGTACAGCGCGACGGCATCCACCGTGTCCGCAACCTCAAGGGCTATTCCGGCCAGTTCGACACCATCTGCGTGAACCCGGCTTGGACCGGCTTCATCGCCGCAACCGGCAAGCTTGCCGGTCCCGATCCGCGCGAGATGGCAAAGTCCGATTGCGTCATCATCTGGGGGACGAATGCCGTTTCCACCCAGGTCAACGTGATGACCCACGCCACCAAGGCGCGAAAGGAACGCGGCGCCAAGATCGTGGTGATCGACGTCTACATGAACGACACCATGAAGCAGGCCGACCTCGCACTGTGCCTGAAGCCCGGCACCGACGGAGCGCTTGCCTGTGCGGTGATGCACTGCCTGTTCCGCGACGGCCACGCCGATCGCGACTATCTCGCGCAATATTCCAATTGCCCGCAGCGGCTGGAAGAGCACCTGAAGTCACGCGGCCCCGAGTGGGCCTCGGCCATCACCGGGCTGCCGGTCGAAAAGATCGAGGAATTTGCGGCCTGGCTTGGCGCGCGCAAGCGCAGCTTCTTCCGGCTCGGCTACGGCTTCACCCGCACCCGCAACGGCACTGTGGCAATGCTGTCCGCCGTGTCCATCCCGACCGTCATGGGTGCGTGGCCGCTGGAAGGTGGTGGCGCGTTCCACTCCAACGGCGCGATCTTCAACATCAATGCAGACATCGTCACCGCAGCCGACAGGCGCGACCCGTCCATCCGCATGCTCGACCAGAGTCGCATCGGCCAGATCCTGACGGGCGAGGGCGACGCGCTGTATGGCGGGCCGCCGGTGACGGCAATGATCATCCAGAACACCAACCCGGTCTCCGTCGCACCGGAACAGACACTCGTGAAGCAGGGCTTTGCGCGAGATGACCTGTTCACCTGCGTCCACGAGCAGTTCATGACCGAAACCGCGAAGATGGCCGATATCGT
The DNA here is from genome assembly GCF_046159835.1 of Tepidamorphus sp. 3E244. Lineage (NCBI taxonomy): Bacteria > Pseudomonadati > Pseudomonadota > Alphaproteobacteria > Hyphomicrobiales > Tepidamorphaceae > Tepidamorphus > Tepidamorphus sp. 3E244. The sequence goes on from NZ_JBJXCY010000001.1 coordinate 1,134,948, forward strand.
CATCCCCGCGACCATGTTCACCGAGCATGACGACGTCTATCGAGGCGGCGGGCACCAGCACATCTCGCTCGGACCGAAGCTGATCGACGCGCCCGGCGAATGCCGCGAGAACCACGTCGTCAATTCCGAGCTGCTGAAGCGGCTTGGCGTCGAAGACCGCGCCAACGACATGAGCGCGCGCGAACTTGTCGATGCGCTGCTGCGCAAGTCCGGCCGCGGCAACTGGGACGAAATCGCGGAAGCCGGCTGGATCGACTGCCAGCCCGATTTCGAGACGTCCCACTATATCGGCGGGTTCGGCAACGCGGACGGCAAGTTCCACTTTGCGCCCGACTGGACCAGCGTGAAGGCCAGCAACAACGGGGCGATGGGGCCGCATGCTGAATTGCCGGAACTGCCCGACCACTGGGACGTGACAGAAAACGCGGACACCGCGCACCCCTTCCGGCTGGTGACGGCGCCCGCGCGCTCGTTCCTCAACTCGTCCTTCAACGAGACGGCAGGGTCAAAGGCAAGGGAAGGCCGGCCCGAGGTTCTGGTGCGCGCCGACGATGCGGCGCGGCTCAACCTTGTCGATGGCGAAGCCGCCATCATCGGCAACGAGCGCGGGCAGGTGAAGCTGCACGTGAAGATTTTCGACGGGCTGTGTCCCGGCGTTGTCGTCAGTGAAGGTCTGTGGCCCAATGATGCGTTCGAGGATGGTGCCGGTATCAACACACTGACGCGGGCCGACCCGGTCGCGCCCTATGGCGGCGCGGCATTCCACGACAATCGCGTGTGGCTGCGGGCCGATCCGGCGCGCCGGCGGGAACAGGACAACGACGCGCTGCGCCAGGAGGTCGAGGCATGAGCAAGCGAGTTCTGGCAGGCGTCGCGGTTGCGGCGGTCCTGCTGACGGGCGTCGGTACGCAGGTAGCCGTCGCTGACGACAAGAACGCTGCCCGCATCATCATGCTCGACAACTGCGTGGAAGGTTCACCGCGCGGCGGCAACCTGTTCTCCGAGATCGCCAATGCCTGCCGCTGCGCGTCCGACAAGACCGTCGCCGACCTGTCGCCTGAGCAGATCGCGTCGGTGATCGCCAATGGCAAGCTGCGCGGCCCCGGGGGTGCGTGTCTGGAACGGTCACATGAAGGCCTGCAAGGCGGACTGAGCAGCCTCAGGCGTCGGCCTGCTCGCGCGTGATGAGGGTCGGCGACATCAGCGATCCTTCACCGTCCGCCTCCACTTCGTGGAAGACGATCCGCTCGCCGGACACTCGCGCCTTGCCGGTCACGTAGAGCGCCAGCGCATGGGGATAGAGCCGGTGCTCGGCGGCCAGCACCCGCTTTCCAAGCGTCTCGGCCGTGTCGCCGGGAAGCACCGGGACGGCGGCCTGCGCGATGATCGGGCCGGTATCCATCTCCGGCCGCACCACGTGCACGGTGCAGCCCGCCAGCCGAACTCCGGCATCCAGCGCGCGCTGGTGCGTGTCCAGCCCCTTGAACATCGGCAGCAGCGAGGGATGGATGTTGATCATCCGGTCGAGCCAGGTCGCGATGAACCCGTCTGTCAGGATGCGCATGAAGCCCGCAAGGCACAGAAGCTCGATGTCGCGGGCTTCCAGCAGCGCCTGAACCTCGGCCTCGAAGGCTTCGCGCGTCTCGAACGCCTTGTGATCGACGACCGCCGTCTCGATGTCGGCGGCCTGCGCGCGTTCCAGTCCGGCGGCGCCGGGACGGTTGGAAATGACGAGGTCGATGCGGGCGGGAAAGTCCGGGGCCATCGCAGCGGCGATGAGGGCGCTCATGTTGCTGCCCCGCCCGGAAATCAGGATCGCTGTGCGCTTTCGCGTCATGCCGAGGCCTTCAGCCCGAGCGTGCCCTTGTAGCGCACCCTGGCGGCCCCGCCGTCATTGTCCACCAGCGAGCCGAGCACGTAGGCGTCCTCGCCTGCGGTGCGCAGCGCCGCTGCGACATCCTCGGCATCGCTGCCGGGTACGACCGCGACCATGCCGACGCCGCAGTTGAACGTGCGCAACATCTCTTCCATGCCGACATTGCCGGCTTCCGCCAGCCAGCCGAAAACCGGCTTGGGATTGATCCGCTCCAGCTCGATTTCTGCATCGCAGCCCTTGGGCAGCACGCGTGGCAGGTTCTCGGTCAGCCCGCCGCCGGTGATGTGCGCCAGCGCCTTGATCGGCGCATGGGCCTTCAGCGCGGCGAGAAGCGGCTTCACGTAGATATGGGTCGGTGTCAGCAGCACGCGCCCGAGCGGCTCGTCGCCGCCGAATGGTGATGCGGCATCCCACTTGAGACCTTCGCGCTCCACGATGCGGCGCACCAGCGAAAAGCCGTTGGAATGCACGCCCGAGGAGCCGATGGCGACCAGCTTGTCACCGGTCCCGACATTGGACGCGGGAAGCAGCTTGCCGCGCTCCACTGCGCCGACTGAAAAGCCAGCGAGATCGTAGTCGCCCTTGGCATAGAGACCCGGCATTTCGGCCGTTTCGCCGCCGATCAGCGCGCAGCCGGCGCGCTTGCATCCTTCCGCGATGCCCGCGACAACCGCCTTCGCAACGTCCAGTTCCAGCGCGGCGGTGGCGTAATAATCAAGGAAGAGTAGCGGTTCCGCGCCCTGCACGATGAGGTCGTTGACGCACATGGCGACGAGGTCGATGCCAACCGTGTCGTGGATGCCGGTTTCGATCGCGATCTTTACCTTTGTGCCGACACCGTCATTGGCCGCGACCAGCAGCGGGTCCTCGTAGCCGGCGGCCTTGAGGTCGAAGATGCCGCCGAACCCGCCGATGTCGCTGTCTGCGCCGGGCCGCGCAGTGGCGCGCACCAGCGGCTTGATGGACTCGACCAGTGCGTTGCCCTTGTCCACATCGACACCGGCTTGCGCATAGCTCAGGGATTCGCGTTCGTTCTCGCTCATGTCGTCTTCCAGCGTCCTTCCGGGTCCCACCGCGATTTTGGCCGGCATCTGAACAGAATGGCGCCCAAACGCAAGGCGCCAACATGCTTTCCACAGTGTTAACGCCTTGTCAGGGCCGCGCGGCGAGAATGCATGATGAATGACGCGATCCGGGGACTTTGAGGGATGCGAGCGCTGAACCGTTTTCAAGCTGCCGCTTCGGCAGCGATACTCCTTGCGCTGTGCGTTGGCCGCGCCGATGAAGCGCGCGCGCAATCCCGCGATGCCTTCACCGTCTCCGATATCCGCATCGAGCAGAGCGCCGAAAACGCCGTCGCCGCCAAGCAGCAGGCGATGGATGCCGCCTACACGATCGGCCTGAAGCGCCTTTTCGCGCGGCTTGCGCGATCGAAGGACCTTGGCAAGCTGCCCGTTCCAAGCCGTCCGCGCGCCGAAGCGCTGATGGCCTCCTTCGGCGTGCAGTCGGAAGTGGCGCACGGAACGCGATATTCGCTGACTGCCTCGCTGCGCTTCGATGAAGCGGCGATCCGCAACGTGTTTGCGGCATCCGGTGTCCAGATCCATGCCCGGCGCGGCCCGAACATCCTCATTATTCCGGTGCTGGCAGGCGAGGGCGGTGTCGCGGCCTACGCGGAAGCCGGCGCATGGAACGAGGCACTTGCGGCTGTCGTGCGCGACGCGTGGCTCGTCGACTTGTCGCTGGCTGAAGGCACGCGCCGTGACCGGGTCGAATCCGTCGACCGTCTCGTGGAGCTTGACCGGATTTCGCTTGGCTACCTGCGGGTGCGCTACGACACGCAAGGTGCCGTCGTCGCGCAGTTCACCGCAGCCACGGGCGAGGAACCGGCCAGCCTGCGCATCGGCGGCGACAGCGGCGCGGGCTGGTTCGAACGCACCATTCCGCTTGCCGACGACATCACCGACAAGATGGCCTATGCGGCGGAAAAGGTGCCGGAGATCCTCGACGATACCTGGAAGGACGGCCAGTCGAGCGGGCCGATGGGCGGCGTGCGCATCAACGGCATTCCCATGTCAGGGACCACGGTCGCACCGCAACCTTTTGTGCAGGTCGCACTGCCGGCGACGGCAGCGTCCCAGTTGCGGCTTGAACCTGTCTCCGCGTCGAGCGGAACGCAGGCGAAGCAACAAACGGCAACGCAGGTCGCCGTTGCACCTGTCGCGTCGGGCCTGCCGGATGGTGATGGCTCGCTGGTGCTGGAGTTCGGCGGCGATTTCGAGGTTGGCCCTCTTGGCGCGACGCTTGCCCGGTTGCGCCCGGTCACGGCCTTCCAGTTCGCGGACGGAGACAGCGTTCATCACGTGAAGGTCTGGTACGTGCGTTCGCCGGGCGCGCTTTTTGCAGCTCTTGGGCAAGAGGGGCTGTCGGTGACGCGAAATCTCGCCTCCAACAACTGGCGACTGTCGCGGCGCTGACGAATTGCGTAGCTTGTCTGCCCGCAGTGGCAGGCCTCACACCATGACGATACCCAACTTCATCACGATCCTGCGCCTCGCAGCCGTGCCCCTCGTGGTCTACGCCACGATTCAGGGCTGGTATCTGTTCAGCTTCATCGTTTTCGTCTGCGCGGCCATTTCCGATGCGCTCGACGGCTACATCGCCAAGCGCTTCGACCAGTCGAGCGAACTGGGCGCCTATCTCGATCCGGTCGCCGACAAGGCGCTGTTCGTGTCGCTCTTCGTGACGCTGGCCGCGCAGGAGCTGGTTCCGGTGTGGCTGGCGGTTCTCGTCGTCAGCCGCGACGCATTCATCGTGACGGGAATCGGCGTGGCAGCGCTGATGGACCGGCCCATGCCCATCGACCCGCTGCACATCTCCCGCGCCAACACCGCGGCGCAGGGCGCGCTCATCGCCCTGGTGCTGGCATCGGTCGCGTTCCCTGTTCAGGTCGGTCAATTGTTGGTAATGGGAACCGCCGCCGTCACGATACTCACGGTCGGCTCGGCGCTGGGCTATCTCGCGGCCTGGATGCGCCACCTGAGCGACTGACCATTGGACAGACGGAGTGACAGGCAGCCGATGACATTCAGCCAACAGATGAAATTCTGGCTCCTGGCGCTGGTCGCCTTGCTGGCGATGCTCTGGCTGTTTTCCGGCATTCTGCTGCCGTTCGTGGCCGGCATGGCGCTGGCCTACCTGCTGGACCCGCTGGCGGACCGGCTGGAAAAATACATGCCGCGCTTCGTCGCTTCGCTTCTCATCCTCGTGGTCTTCACCTTGCTGTTCGTGTCAACGCTGCTGGCGCTGGTCCCGGTGCTGGCGAGCCAGTTCGACGGCTTCATCATGCGCTTTCCCGAATACGCGCAGCGCATGCGGGAGCTTGTCGATCAGTGGTCGAGCACCAGTTGGATCGGCCGCTTCCTTCAGGACAGCACGCAGGAGCTGGAAGGCAATATCGGCTCGGTCCTGCAGAATGTCGGCGCATGGGTGGGCACGTTCCTGAAGTCGCTGCTTACCGGCGGCATGGCGGTCATCAACACCATCGCGCTTTTCGTGGTCACGCCCGTCGTCGCGTTCTACATGCTCGTCGACTGGGACCGCATGATCGAAAAGGTCGACGGCCTGCTGCCGCGCGACCACAAGAAGGAAATCCGCCGCATCATGAGCGATGTGGACGACGCCATGGCCGGGTTCATTCGCGGCCAGACCTTCGTCTGCATGATCCTCGGCGCGTTCTACGCCATCGGCCTGACGCTGATCGGCCTCAACTTCGGGCTGCTCATCGGCCTTGGCGCCGGCCTCATCAGCTTCATTCCCTATGTCGGCTCGCTCAGCGGCTTCATCGTCGCTGTCGGCGTGGCGCTGGTGCAGTTCTGGCCGGACTGGCCGTGGATTGCTGCAACCGCCGGCATCTTCATGGCTGGCCAGGCCATCGAGGGCAACATCCTCCAGCCGAAACTAGTGGGTGAGCATGTCGGTCTGCACCCGGTCTGGCTGATGTTCGCGCTGTTCGCCTTCGGCTATCTGTTCGGCTTCGTCGGCATGTTGCTGGCCGTGCCGATGGCCGCAGCGCTCGGCGTGGTAGCCCGGTTCGCGGTGGAGAAATACCGCGAGAGCACGCTCTATCGCGGCACCGACGACAAGGCCCCGGACAACCTGAACGGCTGATCCATGGCAGGCGAACCCGACCGGCAACTGGCTCTCGAGCTTCCGTTCCGGCCCGCCATGGGCCGCGAGGATTTCATCGTCAGCGAAAGCAATGCCGCAGCCGTCGATGCGATCGACAAGCTGGAAACGGCCGATCCGCCTTTACTGGTGGTCGTCGGACCGGAAGGCAGCGGCAAGACGCATCTCGGCGCGATCTTCCAGGAGCAGGCGGGTGCGGTGCGCGCTGATGCGTCTGAACTATCCGAGGCCGTGATGGAGCAGATGCTCTCCGCCGGTGCCGGGTTGGTCGAGGGCATGCCGCCAGAAGCGGGAAAGCCCTTCGCGGAGGACACGTTCTTCCACCTCATCAACGCGGCCATCAACAAGCGGTTGGCCTTGCTCATCACCGCGCGCAATGACCCGCCCGCATGGTCGCTGAAGACTGACGACGTGCGCACACGGCTTCGGCTTGCCCGCGTCGTGACGCTCGCCATGCCCGACGATGCGCTGTTCTCAGCACTTTTGCTGAAGCTGATGGCCGACCGCCAGATCACGGTTGCGGCCAATGCACTGCGCTATGCGATCCCCCGGCTCGAACGCTCTCATGCCGCTGCCGAGGCCTTCGTGAAGGCCGTGGATACCGCCAGCATGGAGAAGCGCCGCACGGTGACGCTCGGTGTGGTGCGCGAGGTCATTGCCGGAATGAACGGCGACTGATTGCTGGCTTTGCCGGGCGCGAAGACACCAAACTGTCACCATCCCGGTCTAAGAGCTTGTATCGGAGCAGTGCGGATTTCATCGGCATGGCGGGAAGCCGCGCGAATTTTCGCAGAATTCTGCTAAGATGCCGCAGCGTTCACACCACACGGAAAAATATGGACAAGTCAGCCGCCGAACCCCAGCCAACGGAAGCAGCAATCGCCCAGCCCAATCCTGTGCGCCGCGCGGTATCCAAGGCCGCAGAACCGCAAAAGGACTGGTTCGACGATCCCAAGCGCTTCGTGAACCGGGAATTGTCATGGCTGGCGTTCAACCGCCGCGTTCTGGAGGAATCGGCCAACACCGATCATCCGCTGCTTGAGCGGCTCCGCTTCCTGTCGATCTCCGCCAACAACCTCAACGAGTTCTTCATGGTGCGCGTCGCCGGTCTCGTGGAGCAGGAGCGGGCCGGCATCAACACCCGCAGTCTCGACGGGCTGACGCCGAGCGAACAGCTGGACTCCGTCGGCCTTGCGGTGGATTCGCTCGTCGCCGGGCAGCAGGACCAGTGGAACGCCTTGCGCGGGCTTCTGGCGGAGGAGCGTATCGTCATCGTCGAGGGTGAAAACCTGAGCGATGCGGAGCGGACCTGGCTCGATAACTACTTTCTCGCGCACGTCTTCCCGGTGCTGACGCCGCTGGCGGTGGACCCGGCTCACCCATTCCCGTTCATTCCCAATCTGGGCTTCTCGCTGGTGCTGGAACTGGCCCGGAAGGGCGGCAGCATGACCGCGCTCATTCGCGTGCCGCTGCAGGTGCCGCGCTTCATCGCCCTGCCGCAGGCTGAGCCTGGCACCTATCGCTTCATCAGCCTGGAAAACACCATTGGGCTGCACATCGAGCGACTGTTCCCCGGCTATGACGTGCGCGGACGCGGCGCGTTCCGGATCATTCGCGACTCCGACATCGAGATCGAGGAAGAGGCCGAAGATCTCGTGCGCGAGTTCGAGACCATGCTCAAGCGCCGGCGCCGTGGCTCGGTGACGCGCCTGGAGATCGAGGCGTCGACGCCGGAAAACCTGCAGGCCACTGTCGCCGAGGCGCTGCATGTCAGCCGTGACGAGACTGTCACCATCGACGGGATGCTGTCGATGCACGAGCTTGATCAGCTCGTGGACGTGGATCGCCCGGACCTGAAATTCGTGCCCTACACGCCGCGCTTTCCCGAGCGCATCCGCGAGTTCGGCGGGGACTGCTTTGCCGCGATCAAGGCCAAGGACCTCATCATCCACCACCCGTATGAATCGTTCGACGTGGTGGTGCAGTACCTGAACCAGGCCGCCCGCGACCCGGACGTTCTGGCCATCAAGCAGACGCTCTACCGCACGTCCAAGAACTCCCCCGTCGTGCGCGCGCTCATCGAGGCGGCAGAGGCCGGCAAGTCCGTCACGGCACTTGTCGAACTTAAGGCCCGTTTCGACGAGGAGGCCAACATCCGCTGGGCGCGCGACCTTGAGCGCGCCGGCGTGCAGGTCGTCTTCGGTTTCGTGGAACTGAAGACCCACGCCAAGCTGTCCATGGTGGTGCGCCGCGAGCAGGGGCAACTGACGACCTATTGCCATATCGGCACCGGCAACTATCACCCGATCACCGCGAAGATTTACACCGACCTGTCGTTCTTCACCGCCGACCCGGCGATTGCCCGCGATGTGGCGCGCATCTTCAACTACATCACCGGTTATGCCGAGCCCAAGGACCTCGAGCAGATGGGCATGTCGCCGCTGACGATGAAGAAGAAGCTGCTGGAGCATGTCGACAACGAGGTCGCCAATGCCCGCGCCGGGAAGCCTGCCGCGATCTGGGCCAAGTGCAACTCGCTGGTGGACCCGGAGATTATCGATGCCTTCTACCGCGCCTCGATGGAAGGGGTGAAGATCGACCTCGTGATCCGCGGTATCTGCTGCCTGCGCCCCGGCGTGCCGGGGCTGTCGGAGAACATCCGCGTGAAGTCGATCATCGGACGGTTCCTGGAACACTCCCGGATCTACTGTTTTGCCAACGGAGAGGAAATGCCCTCGCTCAAGGCCGTGATCTACATCGGATCGGCCGATTTGATGCCCAGAAACCTCGATCGGCGCGTCGAAGCGATGGTTCCCATCTACAATCCGACGGTTCACGAACAGGTGCTGGACCAGATCATGGTTGCCAACATGCTGGACAACCAGCAAAGCTACCGCCTGAATGCCGACGGCGATTCAGAACGCATCGTTTTCGGGGAGGGCGAGGATCCGTTCAACGCCCACAAATATTTCATGACGAACCCGAGTCTTTCAGGACGTGGCCGCTCGCTCAAGAAACATTCTCCACGCAGTCTCGCAAAATCCGTCCGCTTCTAGCCCACGGGATTTGTTGTCGAACGGCTCTCCGGGCCGTTTGCCGTGGAACAAGCCGATCGCCGTTGTCGATATCGGCTCGAACTCCGTGCGCCTCGTCGTCTACGAGGGGCTGACGCGCTGCCCCACGCCCATCTTCAATGAAAAGGCGCTTTGCGGGCTTGGCACCAATCTCGCCTCGACCGGCCGGCTGAACGAGGATGGCGTCAAGCTGGCGCTGACCGCACTGCGCCGCTTCCGCGCGCTGTGCGACCAGATGCGCGTCGACAGCCTGAACGTGATCGCGACGGCGGCCGCCCGCGAGGCCGAGAACGGCTCGGGCTTCGTGCGCGAGGCGGAAACCATCTGCCGCGCCCCGGTGCGCATACTCACCGGCGAGGACGAGGCGCTGCTGGCAGCCTACGGCGTCGTCTCCGGTCTCTACGAGCCAGATGGCCTCGTCGGCGACCTTGGCGGCGGCAGCCTGGAGCTCGTCGATGTCCACGGTGATCAGGTCGGCGACGGCGCAACGCTGCCGCTCGGCGTCCTGCGGCTTCGCGACGTGACCGGCGAAAAACCGGACAAGGCCGAGGAGATGGTCGCCAAGTCCATCGCTGTCTGTCCCGTAGCGCCCAGTGGCAAGGACCGGCCGTTCTACGCCATCGGCGGCAGCTTCCGCTCCATCGCCAAGCTGCACATGGCCTCCAAGCAGTACCCGCTGCTCGTCATGCACAACTACGAGATCGAGATCGATGAGGCCCGCGACTTCATCAAGGAGGTGAAGCGCGGCAAGCTGGATTCCATGCAGAAACAGGCCGGTATTTCCGACGCACGTTTCAACCTGATGCCGTATGGCGCTGCCGTGATGGAAGGTGTGCTCGACGTCATCAGCCCGAGCAAGCTGGTCATGTCGGCGCTCGGCGTGCGCGAGGGGCTGCTCTATTCGCTGCTGCCCCAGAGCGAGCGCGAGATCGATCCGCTGATCGCCTCCGCCGAGGAACTGGCCTACCTTCGGTCACGCTCGCCCGCCCACGCCAGCGAACTGGTGCGCTGGACGGACGGGCTGTTTGCCTCCCTCGACCTCGATGAAAACGAAAGCGAGCGGCGCATCCGCCATGCCGCAACGCTGCTGACGGACATTGGCTGGCGCGCCCACCCGGACTATCGCGGCGAGCAGAGCGTCAACGTCATCGCCAACGCAGCCTTCATCGGCGTCGACCACGAAGGCCGCATCTTCATGGCGCTGACGGTGAGCCATCGCCACAACGGGGTGAACAATCCCGGCCTGCCCGACCGGCTGCTGGCGCTGGTACGCCCCAAGCTGCAGGAGCGGGCGCGCATTCTGGGCGGCGCGATGCGCGTCGCCTACCTCATCACCGCCAGCATGGCCGGTGTGCTGGACGAGACACCGCTGGCGAAGGAAGCCGACAAGCTGGTGCTACGTTTGCCCGCCTCGCGGGCGGACCTCGCCGGCAACCGGCTGGAAACCCGCCTCAAGCAGCTGTCCAAGGTGCTGTCACTGGACCCGGAAATCGTCATCGAAAGCTGATTCTGCCTGTTGGCCAGAATCCTCTGCCCGCGATGCGTCAGTCCCGGATGCGTTCGATGATCTGCAGCTTGGAGCCGTCCACGGCCAGCGCGATCTCGCCGCGCTTCACGCGCAGCGCCGCATCGCCGTAGATTTCCCGCCGCCAGCCCGAAAGGGCCGCTACGTCTGCATTGTCGTCGCTGGCAATGGCGTCGATATCGTCCGAGGTCGCGATCATCCGCGAGGCAACGCCCTTGTCCTCGCTGACCTGCTTGAGCAGGACCTTCAGCAGATCGACCACAGCGGGGTGCGCCTGCGCTCGGCGCTCCGCCTTCGGCATCTTCGGCAGGGCCTTGTCGTCCATCGCCTTCACCGAACGCACGATATCGAGGATCGCTTCGCCGTTCTTGGACCGCTCGAATCCGCGGGGCAGGGCGCGGATATGGGCCAGCGCCTCCGGCGTGTCGGGCTGCTGAACGCAGACCTCGTAGATCACGTCGTCCTTGATGATGCGTCCGCGCGGCACGTTGCGGCTCTGCGCCTCGCGCTCGCGCCATGCGGCCAGTTGCTTCATCGCTTCAAGCTCGCGCGGCTTGCGCGCGCGCATCTTCAGCCGCTTCCACGCGTCCTCCGGCTCCATCCGGTAGGTGTCCTCGGAGGTGAGGATCTTCATCTCCTCGGCAATCCACTGCGTGCGCTCGTTCTCTTCCAGCATCCCGGCGAGCTGCTGGTACGGCTCGATCAGGTGGATCACGTCGGCGGCCGCGTAGCGCATCTGCTTGTCGGTCAGCGGCCTGCGGCTCCAGTCTGTGAAGCGGTGGGACTTGTCGATCTCCACGCCCTTCACCTTCTTCACCAGCTGATTGTAGCTGACCGATTCGCCAAAGCCGCAGACGGCAGCCGCCACCTGCGTGTCGAAGACCGGGTGCGGCAGCGAGCCGTTCATGTTGTAGAAAATCTCGATGTCCTGCCGCGCGGCGTGGAACACCTTCACCACGCGCTCGTCATCCATAAGCGTGAAGAACGGCGCAAGGTCGATTCCCTCGGCCAACGGGTCGACAAGGAATTCGTTCCCGTCGGGGTCCGCCATCTGGATGAGGCAGAGCTTTGCCCAGAAGGTCGTGTCGCGCAGGAATTCGGTGTCGACCGTCACGAAGGGGTGGGCGGCGAGCTTTTCACAAGCGTCTTTGAGCTTGTCGGTGTCTTTGATCAGTTTCATGGCAGAGCGGTATAGACCGCAATGGCGCGGTCTGTCGCCCCGTTTTCAGGCAAAAAACCATCCAGCCTTGGACTATCGCGCGATTTTTGGTTACCCGCAGTGCGCAGGCAGGGTGCGGGACCATTCCAGCTGCCGGGCCTCGCCTTGACAACTCACCCGTTTCTCGTGCTTGTCCGCCCCAAATCCTTCAAAGCGTTCCGGAAAGACACCATGCACCGTTATCGCAGCCATACCTGCGCCGAACTGCGCGCGTCCGACGTCGGCGAGACCGTCCGCCTCAGCGGATGGGTCCACCGCGTGCGCGACCACGGCGGCCTCCTGTTCATCGACCTGCGCGACCATTACGGCCTGACGCAGATCGTCGCCGACCCGGATTCGCCCGCCTTCGCGCAGGCTGAGAAGGTGCGCGCCGAGTGGGTGATCCGCATCGACGGCAAGGTTGTGAAGCGTTCCCCGGAAACCGTGAACTCCGGCTTGCCGACCGGCGAGGTCGAGGTCTTCATCCAGGAATTGGAAATCCTGTCGGCGGCCGCCGAGCTTCCGATGCCGGTCTTCGGCGACCAGGAATACCCGGAAGAGACGCGTCTCAAGTACCGCTTCCTCGACCTGCGCCGCGAGCGCATCCACAACAACATCATGCTGCGCAACAAGATCATCTGGCGCATTCGCCAGCTGATGCGCGACCAGGGTTTCTTCGAGTTCCAGACGCCAATCCTCACGGCCTCCAGCCCCGAGGGCGCGCGCGACTTCCTCGTGCCCTCGCGCATGCATCCGGGCAAGTTCTACGCGCTGCCGCAGGCCCCGCAGCAGTTCAAGCAGCTCATCATGATGTCGGGCTTCGACCGCTACTTCCAGATCGCGCCGTGCTTCCGCGACGAGGACGCGCGCGCCGACCGCTCGCCCGGCGAGTTCTACCAGCTCGATATCGAGATGAGCTTCGTCGAGCAGGAAGACGTGTTCCAGGCCGTCGAGCCGGTACTGCGCGACCTGTTCAAGGAGTTCGCGGAGGGCAAGCGCGTCACCGAAACCTTCCCGCGCATTCCCTATGCCGAGGCCATGCGCAAATACGGCTCCGACAAGCCTGACCTGCGCAACCCCATCGAGATGGAAGCCGTCACCGAGCATTTCGCAGGCTCCGGCTTCAAGATCTTCGCCGGCATGATCGAATCCGACCCGAAGGTCGAGGTCTGGGCGATTCCCGCGCCGGGCGGCGGCTCCCGAGCCTTCTGCGACCGGATGAACTCCTGGGCGCAGTCCGAGGGCCAGCCGGGCCTTGGCTACATCTTCTGGCGCGAGGGCGAGGACGGCGGCGCCGGACCGCTGGCCAAGAACATCGGCGAGGACCGCACCAACGCGATCCGCGACCAGCTTGGCCTGAAAGCAGGCGATGCCTGCTTCTTCGTGGCCGGCCGGCCCGACAAGTTTGCAACCTTCGCAGGCATGGCGCGCACCCGCGTCGGCACCGAGCTTGAGCTGGTTGATACCGACCAGTTCGCCTTCTGCTGGATCGTCGATTTCCCGATGTTCGAGTGGGACGAGGAAAACAAGAAGGTCGATTTCTCCCACAACCCGTTCTCCATGCCGCAGGGCGGGCTGGACGCGCTCGAAAACAGGGACCCGTTGGAAATCAACGCCTTCCAGTACGACATCGTGTGCAACGGAATCGAACTGTCGTCGGGCGCAATCCGGAACCACCTGCCGGAAATCATGGAAAAGGCCTTTGCGATTGCCGGTTACGACAAGGCCGTTCTGGAAGAGAAGTTCGGCGGCATGCTGAACGCGCTGAAATTCGGCGCGCCGCCCCACGGCGGCATCGCGCCGGGCGTCGACCGCATCGTCATGCTGCTGGCGGGCGAGGAGAACCTGCGCGAGGTCACCCTGTTCCCGATGAACCAGCGCGCCGAGGACCTGATGATGGGCGCGCCGTCCACGGTCAGCTCCGCGCAGCTCCGCGAACTCAACATCCGCCTGATGCCGGTCGAGAAGGACTGAGCGCCGGCAATCCGCGCCAAGGGGTGACGTGACATGGACAACCGACCGGCTGCAGGGCTGGCGGGATTCATTCACCGCCACTGGGTGTTGTTGCTGGTGCTGGTGCTGTTGATTGCCATCGCGGGGCGCGTCTTCGGCGCGTCCGACGTTCATCTGCGCGACCAGTCGCGCACGATGAGTTACACCATCGACATGGTGGAAAACGGCAACTGGCTGCTGCCCGCGGACCCGGCAGGCCTGCCGACCACCAAGCCATTGCTCATCAACGTGATGCAGGTGCCGTTCGTCGCGGTGTTCGGGCCAAGGCCCTGGGCCTTCAAGCTGCCTTCGCTGATCGCGCTGCTGCTCACGGTCTGGCTGCTGGCACATGTTTCCCGAACGACCTTTGCCCGCTTTGCCGATGAAACCATGACCTTCGGGCTAGGCCAGCGCACCTGGGCGCTGGCGCTGACGATCGCCTTCTATGTGCTGAGCGCCATGCAGCTTCGCCTGTCATGGCTTGCCCGGCCCGACATGCTGCTCGTCTTCTTCATGACGCTTGGGTGGTGGGCCGCCGTGCGCAGCCTCGACCTGCAGCAAAGGGCAGGATGGTGGGTGCCAACGTTCTGGCTGGCAATTGTCGGCGCGGCGGTGACCAAGGGCCCGTTGGCGCTGCTCGTGCTGGCCTATCCTGTGCTGTCGGTGATCGTCATCCAGCGGGACTGGCGCGCGCTGTCGGTATTGCGTGCGCATCTCTATCTCGTGCCGGTGCTCGTGGCCTCGCTCGCCTGGCCGATCCTGCTCTGGTTCTTCCACCGCGAGCACCTCGTATACATCCTGCTGTCGCGCGAGGTTGGTTCACGTTTCGGCGGCGGTTGGTACGAAGGTCTCAAGACGAGTTGGGAAGTCTTGGGATACGTGGTCTCGCGCTCGCTGCCCTACACGATCTTCCTCTTCCCGTTTCTGTATTTCTTTCCCTGGCGTCGGTTCCGCGCCCACCCCTTGGCGCCGATGATGATCTACAGCGCGATGATCATCGCGCTTCTGGCCGTCATGTCATTGCGCCGTGGTGACCAGTTCGGCCCGCTCTATCCGGCCATTGCCGTGCTACTCGGCTGGGTGTGCGTCTACGCGCGGCCCCGTGATTTCTGGCTCAAGGTCTACGCCGCCAGCCTGCCGATTACGGCACTTGGACTGGCCTCCTACTACGCATTCCTCAGCGAAGAGGTTGAGGCAGGCTGGGGTGACAACGCGGTTGCCTTCACGCGTGATGTGCGCGCCGCAACAGCAGGGGAGAAGATTGCATTCTGCCCCTACGATACGCTGGGCGTTCCGATCGAGCCGCTGACGGGAACGAACGAACGCGGCCTGCTGAAATCGCGCGCCGGACCCGAAGGGGCGTGGGTCGTGACACAGGACCCGCCGGCAGGGGTTGAGCCGGATGTTCGCTCCGGCCCGATCTGGTATCACCGGTTCGCGCTCTACCGTGCAGGGCCCAACGAGGCAATCTGCCGTAACTCTTACGGATTTTGATCTCTCCTCGTTTCCTTTCGCTGCGGCGGGGGTTAGTTTGCGGCAATCAATAAGCCGGGGAGGTTGAAGGCGTGACAAGTCGGATTTCTGAGGAATTGCGCACCGGGGCGCTCGTCTATCACCGCGAGCCGAAGCCCGGGAAGCTTGAGATTCGCGCAACCAAGCCGCTCGGCAACCAGCGCGACCTTGCGCTTGCCTATTCGCCGGGCGTGGCCGCTGCCTGTCTCGCGATTGCCGAGGATCCGGCGTGCGCGGCCGAGTACACGACGCGTGCCAACATGGTCGGCGTCGTGACCAACGGCACCGCTGTGCTGGGCCTGGGGGCCATCGGGCCGCTGGCGGCCAAGCCGGTGATGGAGGGCAAGGCCGTCCTCTTCAAGAAATTCGCCGACATCGACGTCTTCGACATCGAGATCGACGCCCTCGACGTGGACCGCATGGTCGACGTCATTTCCGCGCTGGAGCCGACCTTCGGTGGCATCAACCTTGAGGACATCAAGGCCCCGGAATGCTTCGAGGTCGAAGACCGGCTGCGCGAGAAGATGAACATTCCCGTCTTCCATGACGACCAGCATGGCACCGCCATCATCGTTGCGGCGGCCATCGTCAACGGGCTGCATTTCGCCGGCAAGACGCTCGAAGACGCCAAGATTGTCACCTCTGGTGCCGGTGCCGCGGCGCTCGCCTGCCTGTCGCTGCTCGTCTCCATGGGCGCCAAGCGCGAGAACATCTGGGTCAGCGATATCGAAGGTGTCGTCTACGAGGGTCGCGAAGCGCAGATGGACCGCTGGAAGGCGGTCTACGCCCAGAAGACCGACAAACGCACGCTGATCGAGATTCTCGATGGCGCCGACGTGTTCCTCGGCCTGTCGGCCGGTGGCATCATGACGCCGGGTCACCTGGCCAAGATGGCCGAGAAGCCGCTCATCATGGCGCTCGCCAATCCCGAGCCGGAGATCATGCCGGACCTCGCCAAGGCAACGCGCCCGGACGCGATGATCTGCACCGGTCGCAGCGATTTTCCCAATCAGGTCAACAATGTGCTGTGCTTCCCCTTCATCTTCCGCGGGGCGCTGGACGTTGGCGCAACCAGCATCAACGAGGAAATGAAGCGCGCCGCCGTCGAGGCGATTGCCTCCCTCGCGCAGGAGCCGCCATCCGACGTTGCCGCCGTCGCCTATGGTGGGGAAACCGGTACCTTCGGACCCGAGTTCCTGATACCCAATCCCTTCGACCCGCGTCTCATCCTGCGGATTGCGCCGGCTGTGGCGCGCGCGGCCATGGAGTCGGGCGTCGCTACGCGCCCCATCGAGGATTTCGAAGCCTACGAAGAGCGTCTCGACCGCTTCGTCTTCCGCTCCGGCTTCATCATGAAGCCCATGTTCTCCACCGCGAAGACCGCGCTCAAGCGCGTCGTCTATGCGGATGGTGAGGATGAACGCGCGCTGCGTGCCGCTCAGGTTTCGATCGAGGAGAAACTCGCCGAACCGATCCTCATCGGTCGCCCGCAGGTGGTTGAATCAAGGTTGGAACGGTTCGGGCTATCTATCCGACCTGGCAAGGATTTCGAGCTCATCAACCCGGAAGACGACCCGCGCTACCGCGACTACGTCGACACATTCCTGGAGAAGACTTGCCGTGGCGGCGTGACGCCGGATGCCGCGCGTACCATCGTGCGCACCAACACCACGGCCATCGCAGCGATTGCGGTTGCCCGTGGCGATGCGGACGCCATGCTGTGCGGCCTGGAAGGCCGGTTCGACCGCCATCTGCTGACGATCCGCGATGTGATCGGCACGGCCGAAGGCGTGCGCGAATTTTCCGCCATGAGCCTGCTGATCCTCTCGAAGGGGGCGTACTTCCTCGCCGACACGTTCATCTCGCCGGATCCGAATGCCGAGGAAATCGCGGAAATGACGCAGCTTTGCGCCCGGCAGGTGCGTCGCTTCGGCATCACGCCGAAGGTCGCCCTGCTGTCGCATTCGAATTTCGGCAGCTCCAACACGGCGAGCGCCGTGAAGATGCGTGAAGCGCTCTCGATTTTGCAGAACCGCGATCCAGAGCTCGAGGTCGAAGGCGAGATGCACGGCGATACGGCGCTTTCGGAGACCCTGCGCATGCGCATCTTCCCGCATTCGCGCCTGACGGGCAGTGCGAACCTGCTCGTCATGCCGACGCTGGATGCCGCCAACATCGCCTACGAACTCATCAAGACGATGGCGGATGCGCTCCCCGTTGGACCGATCCTCGTCGGCGGGGCCAAGCCTGCGCATATCCTCACGCCGTCGGTGACGGCGCGCGGAGTCGTCAACATGACGGCAGTGGCAGCGGTTGAGGCGCAGCAGGCGTCAACGTCGCTGTAGAGCCGCAGGCACGTCAGCCTGACAGGCAGGTGGTTCGCGCTCAGTCGCGGACCACCTTCTGTTCCTTTTCCAGCTCGTGCCACTTGCCCTCGTTCTTGTCGATGTACTGGTAGTAGCGGTTGGAGAAATTGCCCTGATCGCAGGTGATCCGGCCGAGCACCCGCTCGTGCGGCCGGTTCTTCAGCACTTCCCGGAAATTGTTTGGGCCGGTGATGGAGAACACCTTGTTTCGCTTCGGCGACCGGATATTGGCGAGAATGCGCTCCGCGATCTCTTTCAGCACGGCGCTCCCCGGCTGCGCGGCGAAGAAGAAGTTGCTGACCATCTGGTCGCGGTCCTCGACGTAGAGTTCCTCGTGGCCGGGACGACGGATCCTGTCCAGCGGCCACATCAGGTTGCCGTCGATGTCGATATAGACCCCGCCGAACTTGTGAACGGTCAGCACCCGCCAGATGTCCGCCTGTGCCGCGCCGATCGTCAGCCGTGAATAGGCTTCGAGGTATTCTGGCGGATACTCGGTCCGCATCATCTCCGTGCGGTCGTCGGTGATGAGAAAGCGGAACTCGTAGGTCGGCGCCATCAGCCGGTTGCAGAGATAGTTCGCGTAGACGGGCAAGGTGACGCGATTGGTGAAGTTCGTTTGCCAGATGATCCGAACGATCCCGTCATCCGGCGCGGCCCGGCGCGGCGCGTTGCGCGCCGGGATCGTGTAGCGTTTGTTCGGGCACAGCGGATGGATGACGTAGTAGAGCGTCTTGAAGATGTTGCCGCTGAACTTGATGACACGGCTGGTGAGGAAGCGCAGGGCTGACATGCGAAAATCCGAATGGGAAAGAGTAGAACCCCTGCCGGAGAAGCCGGGCTATTGCAAGAGCGACAGCGCAACCGCGAGGATTAGTGCGGTCACCACCCCGTTCAGGCCCATGCCGATACCGGCAAACGTCCCCGCCAGCGGATTGACGAGGAAGGCGCGGGCCGTGCCGATGCCATGTGCGGCGACGCCGGCTGCAAACCCGCGCGCGGCCCAGTCGTGAACCCCGGCGCGGTCCATGAGCGGCGTCACGACGATTGCGCCGATAATTCCCGTCAGGATCACGAGGATGGCCGTCACTGCGGGCAACCCGCCGAGACGCTCCGAGATGCCCATGGCAATCGGCGTCGTGACGGATTTTGGTGCGATGGATGCGATCAGCGTCATGTCGGCACCCAGAAGCCATGCGACGGCGACGGCGCTTGATACCGCCGTCATTGATCCAATCAGCAAGGCTGCCGCCATCGGCACCAGGTTCTTTCGCACCTGCGCGAAGTTCTGCATCAGCGGCACTGCCAGCGCCACCGTTGCCGGTCCGAGCATGAAGTGGACGAATTGCGCCCCTTCGAAATAGACGGGGAAGGGGGTGTCACTCACGAAAAGCAGGCTGACCAGCAGGATGACGGCGACCAGAACCGGGTTGGCAAGCGGATTGCGATTGAGCGCCACAGACAGCCGGTCCGCGGCGGCGTAGGCGGCAAGGGTCGCGGTCAGCCACAGCAGCGGACTGGTGGAGAGATAGACCCACAGATCGAGCGCGCTCATGGCATCGCCTCGTTGTCGCGCTCGCCTGTCTCGCCATCACCGATGAGCCGCCGGACCCAGATGAACGTGAAAGCGGTGACCACCAGCGTCAGCGACGTCGAGATCACCAGCGCGCCAACGATCGGCAGCCACTGGGATGCGACCAGTTCGGCGTGCTGCATGACCCCGACCCCGGCGGGCACGAACAGAAGCGAAAGGTTGCGCAGGATGCCGTGCGCGACATCGGCAACCTTGCCGGCAAGAGACGGCAGGAGTTTCAGGCAGACAGCAAACAGCACCAGCCCAAGCACGGGACCAGGAACGGCCAACGCGAAGAAGTGCGAGATAGCCTCTCCGAAAAGCTGGAAGGCCAGCAGGATGAGCAGCGCTTCGATCATGGATATTCCATCGGCATTGAACCGTCAGCAGGGTGTGTGCGTAACCCTACTGTCAGGCTCAACGGGCACGCAACGGACATCGCCATGCGCAGATCACCTTCACGCCTCGCACTCTGTGGCCTCGCGCTCTGTGGCCTCACGTCCTGCCTCGCGATCGCCTTGGCCGGCGCGCCCCGCGCCGCGCTTGCAGATGAGATGAGCGGCAAGTCGGGCATGTCCCAACGCACCGTGTCGGCCTTCAATCTGACGACGCTGGAGGGCGAACCGCTCCCGCTCTCGCGCCACGACGGCAAGGTCATTCTGCTGGTGAACACGGCATCCAGGTGCGGGTTCACCCACCAGTTTGCCGGGCTTCAGGAGCTTTACGAGCGGTTTGCGGAGCAGGGCCTTCTGGTCATCGGCGTGCCGTCAAACGACTTCAACCAGGAGCTTGGCAAGGCCGAGGACATCCGCAAGGTCTGTTCCGGCAGCTATGGCGTCTCGTTTCCAATGACAGCCAAGGCCAGCGTGAAGGGTACAGACGCAACGCCGCTCTACCGCTGGCTGCGCGATGAACTGGGCAGCGAGAACGCGCCGCGCTGGAACTTCCACAAGTACCTGATTGGCCGCGACGGGCGCCCGCACAAAGCCTATCCCTCTCACGTGCGGCCGACCGCCGGTGAGGTTGTCGCCGAAATCGAGCGCCTGCTTGCGCAGCCGGGCGCCTGACGTCAGGCCGTCAGCGACATGATCCCGCGCCACAGCAGGTGCGCGGAGACAGCTGTGATCAGCACCCGGAACACGATGCGGAACTGCGCCTCCGGAATGCGGTTGAGGAGCTTGGTGCCGACGAACGTGCCGGCAAAGCCGGTTGCGACCATGGCCGCAATCAGCCCCAGCCACGGCGCAAAGGCAAAGCCGAGGATGCCGAAGGCGATCACCTTCAGCACGTGCTGGATCACCATCGCGGTGGAATGCGTCGCGATGAACTTGTGCCGGTCGTTGGGAAAGACGTTGGAATAGATCGCCAGCACGAACGGTCCCGTTGCGCCGAAGAACATCGTCAGGAAGGTGGAGATCGCACCGCCCGCGCCGATCAGCCAGCGCGCGCCGGAGGCGTCGAATTTCGGCTTCGGTCCCCACACCATGTAGAGGATGAACAGCGCGAGCGCGACGCGCAGGATGCCGTCATCCAGCGTCACGACCAGCCGCCCGCCAATGGCCGCTCCGATGATGCTGCCGACCAGAAAGGGCAGCAGGTAGCCCCACTGCACGCTGTCGCGCAGCAGGATGGCGCGTCCGGTGTTGGAGCCAAGCTGCACCACGCCGTGAACGGGAATGAGGGCGGCAATCGGCATCAGCGAGGCCATGATCGACAGCAGCAGCACCCCGCCGCCGAAGCCGGTCGCTGCCATGATCATGGAGGTGAAGAAACTCGACACGATCATGATCGCCGAGGACAGGGCCGGCAGGTCCGGCGGCAGGAATTCGGGCATGGATTTCAGGTCTCGCTGGTCACGTCGCGCGGCAATCTATCCCGAAACCGGGACGAACCCGGAATCGAAAACGCCGGCCCCCTTTCGGGCACCGGCGACCTGTTTTCTCGAGGCTCCCCGTCAAGACGCCGCGGCCATGAACCGAGCCGCGGCGCAAGTTGGCGGGAGGCGACTGTCAAACCCGCTTATGAACAGCCGCTGGTGGAGCCGCAGGTATCGCACTTCAGGCACGTGCCGTTGCGAACCATGGTGAAGTTGCCGCATTCGCCGCAGGCCTCGCCCTCGTAGCCCTTCATCCGGGCTTCCGCCGCGCGCTGCGCGGTGTCGGCGACCGGGGCAGGGGCCGGCTCGGGGATCGGTGCCGGCGTCGGTTCGATCATGACCTCCGGTTCCACCGCGGTGGCCAGCGCCTGGGCGCGGGCCTGCAGGGCACCAACGGGGCCGCCGGTGGACTTCGGCATGATCTGGTTGGCGCTGTGTACCACTGTCAGCTTCTCGGCGGGCTTGCCACGCACGAGGCCGGTGGAGACGAAGTGCGCCGCAGACGGGCCACTGTCATCCTCGCCGTCGACGCCCTCACCGATGGTGGTGGAGGAGATGTCGGCCGGCTTCACATGCGCCAGGTCGTGGCGGTCGAGATAGGAGACCGCCAGCTCGCGGAAGATGTAGTCGAGGATCGAGGTGGCGTTCTTGATCCGGTCATTGCCCTGGACCATGCCGGCGGGCTCGAACCGGGTGAAGGTGAACGCCTCGACGTACTCCTCCAGCGGCACGCCGTACTGCAGGCCGAGCGAGATGGCGATGGCGAAGTTGTTCATCATCGCCCGGAAGGCGGCGCCTTCCTTGTGCATGTCGAGGAAGATCTCGCCAAGCCGCCCGTCGGCGAATTCGCCCGTGTGCAGGTAGACCTTGTGCCCGCCGACGATTGCCTTCTGGGTGTAGCCCTTGCGGCGGTTCGGAAGCTTCTCGCGCTCCAGCGGCACGGTCTTTTCCACGATCCGCTCGACGATCTTCTCCGCAACTGCCGCGGCCCGCTGTGTGGGGGCTGAAGCCGTGATCGCCTCGACCGCATCTTCCGCGTCTTCCTCGTCGTCGGCCAGCAGCTGCGAGTTCAGCGGCTGGGACAGCTTGGAGCCGTCGCGATAGAGCGCGTTCGCCTTCAGCGCCAGGCGCCAGGACAGCATGTAGGCTTCCTTGCAGTCCTCGACCGTGGCGTCGTTCGGCATGTTGATCGTCTTGGAGATCGCACCCGAGATGAACGGCTGGGCCGCTGCCATCATGTGGATGTGGCTGCTCACCGACAGGTAGCGCTTGCCGATGCGGCCGCACGGGTTGGCGCAGTCGAAGACAGAAAGGTGCTCGTCCTTCAGGTGCGGTGCACCTTCCAGCGTCATCGCCCCGCAGCAGTAGGTGTTGGCCTGTTCGACTTCTTTCCTCGTGAACCCGAGCTCGAGCAGCAGGTCGAACTGCGGATCCACGAGGCGGTCCGCCGCAATCTTCAGGACCGAAGTGCAGAATTCCTCGCCAAGCGTCCACTTGTTGAACGCGAACTTGATGTCGAACGCGGTCGCAAGACCCTTTTCGATGGAGTCGAGCTGTTCGGCACCGAACCCCTTGGCGGCAAGCGTCTTGTGGTTGACGCCGGGAGAATCCTTCAGCGTGCCGTTGCCGACCGCGTAGGTGACGATGTCGTCGATCTGCTCCTGCTCGTAGCCGAGCGTGCGCAGGGCTTCGGGAACGGCGCGGTTGATGATCTTGAAGTAACCGCCGCCGGCGAGCTTCTTGAACTTCACCAGGGCGAAGTCCGGTTCGATGCCCGTCGTGTCGCAATCCATCACGAGGCCGATGGTGCCGGTCGGCGCGATGACCGAGACCTGCGCGTTGCGGTAGCCGTTGGCCTTGCCGAGTTCGAGCGCGTCGTCCCATGCCTTGCCGGCAGCCGCGACGATGTCGTCCTGCGGACAGGACGCCTTGTCGAGAGCGACCGGGTCGGTGCTGATCAGCTCGTATCCGCCCGTCTCGCCGTGCGCGGCGCGGCGATGGTTGCGGATGACGCGCA
Source organism: Tepidamorphus sp. 3E244 (assembly GCF_046159835.1). Classification (NCBI taxonomy): domain Bacteria; kingdom Pseudomonadati; phylum Pseudomonadota; class Alphaproteobacteria; order Hyphomicrobiales; family Tepidamorphaceae; genus Tepidamorphus; species Tepidamorphus sp. 3E244. Next base: position 1,158,145 of record NZ_JBJXCY010000001.1, read on the forward strand.
GCATGTGCTTCGCGTTCGGCTCGTATTCCGGGAAGGCACCCAGTTCACCGGCCATTTCGGCGCTGGTCTTGTAGCAGATGCCGGTCATCAGGGCGCTGATGGCACCGCAGATCGCGCGGCCCTCATCGCTGTCGTAGGAGATGCCCGAGGTCATCAGCAGGCCGCCGATATTGGCGTAGCCCAGACCCAGCGTGCGGTACTTGTAGGACAGCTCGGCGATCTGCGGCGAGGGGAACTGCGCCATCAGCACCGAGATTTCGAGCACGACCGTCCACAGCCGCGTGGCGTGGCTGAAGGCTTCCACGTCGAAGCGCTTCTGCGCGTCGCGGAACTGCAGAAGGTTCAGCGAGGCGAGGTTGCAGGCCGTGTCGTCCAGGAACATGTATTCCGAGCACGGGTTGGAGGCGCGGATTTCGCCGGCCGCCGGGCAGGTGTGCCAGTCGTTGATGGTGGTGTGGTACTGGATGCCGGGATCAGCGGACGCCCATGCCGCGTGGCCGACCTGCTCCCACAAATCCTTGGCATCGACCGTGTCGTGCACCTTTCCGTCGATGCGACGGATCAGATCCCACGTGCCGCCATCCTCGACCGCCTTCAGGAACTCGTCCGTCACGCGCACCGAGTTGTTGGAATTCTGGCCCGAAACCGTGAGGTAGGCGTCGGAATCCCAGTCGGTGTTGTAGGTCGAGAAGGTGATGTCCGTGTAGCCCTGCTTGGCGAACTGGATGACGCGGCGGATGTAGTTTTCCGGCACCATCGCCTTCTTGGCGGCACGCACTTCGCGTTTCAGGGCAGGGTTGCGGTTCGGCTCGAAGCAGTCCGCGTTGTCGGCACCGGATGCGCAGTTCACGCAGGCCTTCATGATGGCCGACAGGTGCTTCTGGCAGATCTTGGAGCCGGTCACGAGGGCGGCGACCTTCTGCTCCTCCTTCACCTTCCAGTTGATGTAATCCTCAATATCGGGATGGTCGATGTCGACGACGACCATCTTGGCCGCGCGGCGCGTGGTGCCGCCCGACTTGATGGCGCCCGCTGCACGGTCGCCGATCTTCAGGAAGCTCATCAGCCCCGACGACTTGCCGCCGCCGGAAAGCTTTTCGCCTTCGCCGCGCAGCCGGGAGAAGTTGGAGCCGGTGCCCGACCCGTACTTGAAGAGACGCGCTTCGCGGACCCACAGGTCCATGATGCCGTTCTCGTTGACGAGATCGTCTTCCACCGACTGGATGAAGCAGGCATGCGGCTGCGGGTGCTCGTAGGCACCGGTCGAGCGCGTCAGCTCACCCGTCTCGTGGTCCACATAGAAGTGACCCTGGCTCGGGCCGTCGATGCCATAGGCCCAGTGCAGGCCGGTGTTGAACCACTGCGGGCTGTTGGGCGCGCACTTCTGGGTGGCGAGCATGTAGGCCAGTTCGTCGAAGAAGGCGCGCGCGTCTTCCTCGGCGTCGAAGTAGCCACCCTTCCAGCCCCAGTAGGTCCAGGTGCCTGCGAGGCGCTCGAAGACCTGGCGGCTGTCGATCTCGGAAACGAAGCGGTCTTCCGCTGCGAGCTTCTTCAGTGCCTTTTCATCCGGCACCGAGCGCCACAGCCAGGACGGGACCGCGTTCTCTTCCACGCGCTTCAGCTTGGCGGGAACGCCAGCCTTGCGGAAATACTTCTGGGCGATGATGTCGCTTGCAACCTGCGACCACGAGGCCGGCACGACGATGTCGTCCAGCTTGAACACGATCGAGCCATCCGGATTGCGGATTTCGCTCGAAGTTGTCCGGAATTCGATACCTTCAAAGGGTGATTTGCCCGCCTCGGTGTAACGCCGCTCAATCCGCATCTAATTCTCCAATACCCGGCCGCCGCCGGCGCAATAAATTGCCATGCCAGGGCATGACCCCGACTCGCCATCTCAACTCTGTTTTAAGCCCCCGATTGCGCACCCGGATATTGCCGGTCCACGCTTTCGTGCGGATATGCCCGGTATCCCCGGATCTTTCCGCTGCCGACCGGATAACGCGGTCAAGGCACTTGCCGGACCGGGCGCAAAATGCCTGCGCCTTGCCCTGCTACGCATCGCCATTTTCGAAGAACCGGACCCCGTCCGGCACTGCACCGCGTCACCTCGGTGACGTCCAGATACGGTATGACGACTCGTCTTCACCCGTCAAGCAATAGTGTGTCCGGGTTACCGAACCCCTAAATCTTGTGGCTCATGCGTGAATGACGGGGAAAGTGCGGATCTGCGACTTGCTCGCATGCCGGCAGAATTCGCGCATGCCGCAGGCTGACACGATTCGCTGCGGTCGCGAAGGCGATGGCGAACTTGAGTCGGATTTTACCGTTTCGCTTGCCGGGTACTTAAAGCCGGCTTGCTAGCCTGTGGCGCAATGAGGCTCGTGAAAGCCTCAACAAAAACAGGAATGATGAGGCCGTTCCCCCCATGCCCCACCATGATGCTTTCGGGCTCCATGTGTCCGATCTCGACGTCGCCGTTGTGGAAAACAGCAGGGCGATGCAAGCCACCCTGCGCTCCATGATGTCCGCCATGGGCGTGCGCCGCGTGCGCACCTATGACACGGGCACCGAAGCCCTGACCGCGATGCTGGCCGACCCGCCATCGGTGGTGCTGACGGCCTGGCAGATGCAGCCGATGGATGGCGGACGCTTCGTCCGCACCATGCGGGACCCGGAATTCCCCACGCTCTGCTACGTGCCGATCATCGTGGCGACCGCGCACACCACCCTGAGCGTGATCGACGCTGCCTTTTCCGCCGGCTGCAACGCGCTGCTTGCCAAGCCGCTCAGCCCCAAGGTTCTCGAAAGCCGGTTGGACTGGCTGGTGCGCGATCCCACGCGCATGGAGAACGACAACGGCCGAATCATCGTCCGCGGTATGAGCCAGACGCTCGAGAACCGTGTCCGCAACAGTGCGCTTGCGCGCTCCATCCAGCGCACCGATGCGCTCGCCGCGGTCATGCGTGAAGAAGAAACAGCTTCGACGCCGGCGCCTGAAACAAAGCCCGCCGCACCGCCTCAGCCCTCTGCAAAGGAGGCAAACGAGCGCGCTGCTGCAAAGGCTGCGGCCAAGAAGCCTGCCAATGCGCAACCGGCCCCGAAAAAGCGTTCGCGCCGTTGGCATGGATGGGACATGGGCACCCCGAAGGGGTCGACAGCCGCCTAGCAGATTGTGCATAGTCCGCCGCGAACGCGCCGGTGCATGACCGGCCCGAACGATCAAGCGGAAACACGCCGGACATGAAGACCTTTCTCCTGCAACTGTTCACCTGGTGGCACGGTCAGACCATGGGCACGCGCCTCTTCACATGGCTGCGCGGCAGCTATGTCGGCGAGGACGAGTTCGGCAACAAGTACTACCGCAATGACGGGATCCCGCCCCACGGCGAGCGCCGCTGGGTGGTCTATGCCGGCGAGGCCGAGGCGAGCGCCGTTCCCCCGTCCTGGCACGGCTGGCTGCATCACACCGTCGATGTCCCGCCCACCGAGGAAGACTACACGGTCCGCGAGTGGGAACGCCCGCATCTGCCCAACATGACCGGCACGGCGGCCGCCTATCGCCCGGCAGGCTCCACGCTGCGCGCCAATGCGCGCCCCTCGGCGACCGGCGACTACGAGGCGTGGACGCCCTAAGGCGCGTCCACCGGCCTGCAGCGGCTTCTCGCGATGGCTCAATCAGAACAGACCTGGTCCGCCAAGGGCTATGATCGCAACGCCCGGTTCGTGTCCGAACTGGGCGCTGGCGTTTTTGGCTGGCTCGACCCCAAACCCGGCGAGCGTATTCTTGATCTGGGCTGCGGCGACGGCGCGCTGACACAGCAACTCGTGGATGCCGGTGCGACCGTGACCGGTGTCGATGCCAGCGCCGACTTCGTCGACGCTGCAAAGGCGCGCGGTCTCGACGTCCAGCAGGGCGATGGCCATGCGCTCGGCTTTTCGCGCGAGTTCGATGCCGTCTTCTCCAATGCAGCGCTTCACTGGATGACGCAGCCGCGCGACGTGATCGCCGGCATTGCCCGCGCGCTTAAGCCCGGCGGGCGTTTCGTGGCCGAGTTCGGCGGGCACGGGAACGTCGCGGCGATCGTCACGGCCATGCGGGCGCTGGCACGAATCCACAGAGGCGATGCCTCGCTCGCCCATCCGTGGTTTTTCCCGACGCCCGCTGAATATCAGACGATGCTGGAGGAGGGTGGCTTTAGCGTGCGCGAGATCGCGCTCATCCCGCGCCCCACGCCGCTGCCGACCGGCATCGCCGGCTGGCTGGAAACCTTCCGAAAGCCGTTCTTCGACCAGTTCGATGATGCCACCCGCGTAAAGGTGCTCGGCGAGCTGGAAGACCTGCTCGCGCCGAGCCTGCGCGACACGGCGGGTCAGTGGACGGCGGACTACGTCCGGCTGCGTGTTCACGCAGTGCTGGACGCCTGAATGGACCGGAAGGCCACACAGCCCCAAAATCTCGCCATCCTTGCGCCCGAGCGTTGCACTTGCGCGGCTTAGCGGGCAAAACGCGATTCTGGTTCCACCGCTCGGCGGGCGTGGGACCGCGTGAGGAGGTCTGTCGATGCGTCTGAGCACGGCTTTTCGAAATCTGGTGCTGGGTCTTATGGTGCTGGCGGGTGTGCTTGCATTTGGCGCCCCGGCGCACGCGCAGCGCATCAACAACCCGATTGCCGAGTTCACCGGCCTCGACAAGATCACCGGCCGCATCATCAAGTTCGACGTGCTGATCGATGAGACGGTGCAGTTCGGCGCGCTCCAGGTCACGCCGCGCGTCTGCTACTCGCGCCCGACGACCGAAGCCCCGAAGACCACGTCATTCGTGGAAGTGGATGAAGTGACGCTGGACGCCAAGATCAAGCGCATCTTTACAGGCTGGATGTTTGCCGCAAGCCCGGGCCTCAACGCCGTCGAGCACGCCGTCTATGACGTCTGGCTGACGAACTGCAAGCAGTCCTCGGAAGAACTCGGGATCGCCAACCAGTAGAAGTCCGCCGGCACCTGCAGCGCGGCATCCAGCATCTCGTGATATTTTGCGCGCGGCACTTCTATCGCGCCGAAGCGGTTGAGATGGTCGGTCACGAACTGCGTGTCGAGCAGGGTGAAGCCGCCTGCCTTCAGCCGTGCCACGAGGAAGGCCAGCGCGATCTTGCTGGCGTCGCGCTCGCGGTGGAACATGCTCTCGCCGAAGAACGCACCCCCCAGGCGCACGCCATACAGCCCGCCGATCAGTCGGTCTTCGCGCCAGACCTCGACCGTGTGGCACTGGCCGGCCTTGAACAGCTCGCCGTAGAGGCGGCGGATTTCCGGGTTGATCCAGGTCTTGGAACGGCCTGCCGCCGGTTCCGCGCAGCCCTCGATCACCGCATCGAAATCGTTGTCGATCTTCACCTCGAAATCGCCTTTGCGGATGGTGCGCGCAAGGCTGCGGGACATGTGGAAGCTGTCGAGGGGAAGGATCCCGCGCCGGTGCGGTTCGATCCAGTGAAGCTGTGGATCGTCCTCGCTCTCGGCCATCGGGAAGATGCCGCAGGCATAGGCCTTCAGCAGCACCGTGGGCGTGATTTCAAATGCGACGTCGGATGCACCGCTCAAGGCTTGCACTCCGCTTCACCGCCGGGGCTGGGCGTGGCTCAGTCGTCCGAGGTTCCGGCGAGGTATGATTCGAGCCAGTGGATATCATAGCGCCCGTCGACGATATCGGCATTGTTCACCAGCTCCGAAAACAGCGGGATGGTGGTCTGGATGCCGTCGATCACGAATTCCGACAGGGCGCGCCGCAGGCGCATCAGGCACTCGTTGCGGTTCTTGCCGTGGACGATCAACTTGCCGATCAGCGAGTCGTAGTAGGGCGGGATCGAATAGCCCTGGTAGACGCCGGAATCGACGCGGATGCCGAGGCCTCCGGGCGGGTGGTAGTAGTTGATGCGGCCGGGCGAGGGCGCAAAGGTGCGCGGGTTTTCCGCGTTGATGCGGCATTCGATGGCGTGGCCGTGGAAGGAGATGTCTTCCTGCTTCACCGAAAGCGACGCGCCTGCCGCGACCCGAAGCTGCTCGTGCACGAGGTCGATGCCGGTAATCATCTCGGTCACCGGATGTTCCACCTGCAGGCGGGTATTCATCTCGATGAAGTAGAACTCGCCGTCCTCGTACAGGAACTCGATCGTGCCCGCGCCGCGATACCCCAGATCGGCCATCGCGGTTGCCACGGTGTCACCGATGCGCTTGCGGTCGGCGGCATTGAGGCCGGGTGAGGGGGCTTCTTCCCACACCTTCTGGTGGCGGCGCTGCAGGGAGCAGTCGCGTTCGCCAAGGTGGATCGCGTTGCCGCGCCCGTCACCGAAGACCTGCACTTCGATATGGCGCGGCTTGCCGAGATACTTCTCCATGTAGAGGCTGTCGTCGCCAAAGGCCGCACTGGCCTCCGCGCGCGCCGTCTGCATGGCGTTGAGGAGTTCGTCTTCGCTGAGCGCGACCTTCATGCCGCGCCCGCCGCCACCGGCAGCGGCCTTCACCAGCACCGGATAGCCGATCTCCGCGGCGCAGGCATAGGCCTGCTTCTCGCTCTCGATGGCACCGTCGGAACCCGGCACAACCGGTACGCCGAGCGCCGAGACCGTCTGCTTGGCGGCGATCTTGTCGCCCATGACGCGGATGTGCTGCGCGGTCGGGCCGATGAAGGTGATGTCATGCGCGTCGAGAATTTCGGCGAAGCGGGCATTCTCCGACAGGAAGCCGTAGCCTGGGTGCACGGCGTCGGCCCCGGTGATCTCACAGGCCGCCAGAAGCGAGGGAATGTTCAGGTAGCTGTCGCGGGCCGCCGGCGGGCCGATGCACACGCTCTCGTCGGCGAGGCGCACATGCATGGCGTTGCTGTCGGCGGTGGAATGAACGGCGACGGTCGCGATGCCGAGTTCCTTGCAGGCCCGCAGGATGCGCAGGGCGATCTCGCCGCGGTTGGCAATGAGGACCTTTTCGAACATTCAGGCAGTCATCCGTCTCTTGGCGCGCGCAATCTGCGGCGCGGACGCTCAGGAGATCACGAGAAGCGGCTCGCCGTATTCCACCGGCTGGCCGTCCTCGACGAAAATTTCACTGACCGTGCCGGACTTGGTGGCAACGATCGGGTTCATGGTCTTCATCGCTTCCACGATCAAGATCGTCTGGCCTTCGCGCACCGTGGAGCCAACGTCGACGAACGGGTCGGCGCCGGGTTCCGGCGCGCGGTAGGCGGTGCCCACCATCGGCGAGGTCACGGTGCCCGCAGCGGGCTTGTCGCTGGCCTTGGCTGCCGGTTCGCCGGGCGCCGCCGCGGCAGGCGCGGGCGCTGCAACCGGAGCCGGCGCAGCCGCTGCGACCGGGGCCGTCACCGAAATCTGCCGCGCGACGCGAATGCGCACGTCCTTCTGTTCGACTTCGATTTCGGTCAGGTCGGTTTCGGTCAGGAGCGCCGCGAGCTCGCGGATCATATCCTTGTCGATTTTCTGATCGTCTTTCGACATGAAGAATTCCCTGTGCACGCCGCTTGAACCCCGGCGGCCGTGTCTGTGAATGCCTTGGCGTCCCCCGACGCGAAAACGGCATTCCCGCACCCGCGATATAGCGGATGCAGCACGGCTATAACAACCGGAGTGGATTAGCCTGTGGAAGGAACCGGCGCAAGCGCGCAGGTCTATCACCCGCGCCGGTCGCTGGAAGTGGCGGTTTCTAGCAGACCTGGCAGCCGTTTTCGCGAACGTTGGCGATCTGCTTCTTCAGTTCCGTCAAGGGCGCAAGGCCGACAAGAACCTCATCGCCGATGACGTAGGCCGGCGTGCCGTTGATGCCGAGGTCGTCAGCCAGCGAATGGGTGCCGCGCAGCGTCTCGATTGCCGCCGGGTCGGCCATGTCGGCTTCCAGCTTGGCCATGTCCGCGCCGAGGTCCTGCGCGATCTGCAGTGCCGTGGCCTTGTTCGCACGCCCCTGATGCATCAGCAGCTTGTCATGGAAGGGCATGTAGAGGTTCTGCTTTTCCATGGCGATGCCGACCAGGGCTGCGTCATAGGATTCTTCGCTGAGAACCGGGAATTCCTTGAACACGACCTTCACGTTCGGGTCCGATTCGATCAGCTCCTGGATGTCGCCGAGCGCGCGCTGGCAGTAGGGGCAGTTGTAGTCGAAGAACTCGACGATGGTGACGTCGCCTTCCGGGTTGCCGGCCACGTGGTCGGCCGCGGACGAGAAGATCAGGTCCTTGCGCTCGGAGATCATGCCCTTGCGGCGGTCGTTCTCGGCTTCAGAGCGCTTCTGCTCCAACGCAACCGAAACCTCTTCGAGAATTTCCGGGTTGTCGATCAGCGTCTCGCGCACGAGGCTGCGAACCTCGTCGCGCTGGGTGTCGTTGAGCGCGATAATCTGCTCGCTCGGTGCGCCGGTGTCCATGTCGTCGGCGTTCAGGTTTGCAGCGGCGAGATAGCCGCCGACGCCGAAAACGGCCGCTATGGCGGCGCCGGTCACGATTCCCTTGATATCCATGTCTGTCGAATGCCTTTCAATGTCGGCGCATGCCGCGCCGCGTCAATCTGGTTGTCTGGTGTTCTCAGCGTTCCGGCGGGCGAAACTGGAGAATGTCTTCCGCGCGCAGCCACACCGGTGAGCCGGTCTTGGCTCCCTGCTTTGCACGCGATGCGAACTGCTTGGCCTGGTCGAACTCGCCGTTGGCCATGGAGGCTTCGGCTGAGGCGAGGTTGGCCTCGGGAATGCGGCCTAGCTTGCCGTAGGCGCGCGCGAGGTAGGTCTGGGCATCGGCGTGGTCGCGCTGCGCCTGCGTCACGCGGGCAAGCTCCTGCACGGCGTTGTTGGCAAGGCTGGCATCGCCGGTGACGACATAGGCCGCGCCAAGCGCCACGCGCAGCGAGGTGTCGTTCGGCGCAAGCTGGACGGCGCGCTGCAGCGGCCTGATGGCCTCGCGCGGCTTGCCGGACGCGGTGAGAATCTCGCCCTTCATCTCGTGGAAATAGGGATAGTCGGGCATTGCGCTCAGCAGCTGGTCGATGCCGCGAACCGCGCCGCGATAATCGGAGCTGCGCATCTGCACGATGGTGCGGGCATAGAGCGCGGCGAGGCTGTCGTCACTGCGCGGGTAGCGCCGCTTCACCGTGTTGGGGTGATCCATGTAGGCGGAAACCTTCGCCCGCATCAGGTCGTGGCGAAGTTGCAGGTACTGCGAATCCTTGGCGTTCCAGTACGGGCTGTTGCGCGCAGAGTCCGATAGCGAGGCAATGCGGTCACGCGGCATCGGGTGGCTCTGCGCATAGGGGTCGACATAGCGGGAGGTGAAGATCTGCTGGTCGGCGAAGCGCTCGAAGGTCTTCACCATGCCCTGCGCGGACTGACCCGTCGCGTTGAGGAAGTTCAGGGCCGCGCGGTCGGCGGCCTGTTCCTCGCCGCGCTGATAGGAAAGAAGCGTGCGCTGCAAGGCGTGCTGGCCGCCGGTCATGATCGCGCCGGCCGCTTCGCCGCTGCCCGCGGCAACTGCAGCACCCGCCAGGATCATCTGCAGGATCGTGATCGCGGCGGCAGCGCGCATCTCGTTGCGCAGGCGGGCGAGGTGCCCGCCGTGGATATGGCCGATCTCGTGCGCCAGAACGCCGATGATCTCGTTCGGGGTTTCCGACTGCTGGAGTGCGCCGACATTCACGAAGATGCGCCGCCCGTCGATGACGAAGGCGTTGAACTGCTTGGAGGGCACCAGGTAGATCGTCAGATTGCTGCCGCCCATGCCGGCCGCGCGCAGGATCGGCGCGGTGTACTCGCGCAGCAGCGACTCGATCTCCGCATCGCGCACGAAGCGGATGCCGCCTTGCGCGCTGGCAGGGGCAGGGAGGCTGGCTGCGAACATCGCCACGGCCAGCATCACGGCGGTGAAGCGGCGGGCGAATGCGCGCATTGCTGCGGCAGTCGCGCCTGCGGCTGGAAGATGTGGCCGTTGGGTCATCGCTTGTGTCGACAAGGGTTCCGTCCCGGTTAGACGATGCGAAACTAGGAATGCGCGCGGTCCCGGTCAAACGGCAATCCATCACACTTGTGCGATGGCGGCTGCGGCATGACGTCCGCTTGTCGCAGTGTTTGACTTCGCAGCTTCGCTGTGGTGCCTGCGCGAGAATTGTCATCGGGCAGGATTTTGTCGCCAACGTGGCGGCGTGCTGCCATTTTTCGAGCCTTGGGAAGTGCCATGAACGCCTCAAATCCCGGTCCCGGCGTCTCGCAACGCGGCGATGTCGATCCTTTCATCGCGATGGACATCCTGCGTGAGGCCTATCGCCGCGAGGCTGCCGGTGCCGATATCTGCCACATGGAAGTCGGCCAGCCGGCTGCGCGCGCACCACGCGCGGTGCTGGAGGCCGCCGAACGCGCGTTGCGCGATGGCCCGCTTGGCTACACCGAGGCGACCGGCCTGCCGCAGCTTCGCGAGCGCATCGCCGAGCACTATCGCAAGGTGCACGGCGTGGAGATCGCGCCAGAGCGCGTTATCGTTACGCCCGGCTCATCGGGCGGGTTCACGCTCGCGTTTCTTTCGCTGTTTGAAGCCGGCGACAAGCTGGCGCTGGCATCGCCCGGATACCCGGCTTACCGCAATATTCTCAAGGCGTTGAACATCGAGGCCGCCTGGCTGGAAACCCGCGAGGAAGACCGCTGGGCACCGACCGCGAACGATATCGCCGAACTTCACCAGAGCGCTGGAATCAAGGGCCTGCTGCTGGCAAGTCCCGGCAACCCCACGGGCACGGTGATCGAGCCCGACAGGCTGGCCAGCATCTGCCGCACGGCGCGTGAACGCGGCATCCGGCTCATTTCCGATGAAATCTACCATGGCCTGACATACGGCGCGCAGGCCGACACTGCGCTGATCCACGACGCGGACGCGATCGTGGTGAACTCGTTCTCCAAGTACTACTGCATGACGGGCTGGCGCATCGGCTGGATGATCGTGCCGCAGGACCTCGTGCGCACCATGGAGCGGCTGGCGCAGAACCTGTTCATCTGCCCGCCGGCCATTTCACAGCTCGCAGCGGTTGCCGCCTTCGATGCGACCGACGAACTGGAGGCGAACAAGGCGGTCTATTCGCGCAACAGGGAGATGCTGGTCGAGCGCCTGCCGCAGATCGGTATCTCGCGCTTCCTGCCCGTGGACGGCGCGTTCTACCTCTATGCCGACATCGGCGATTTCACCAATGATTCCATGGATTTCGCCAACCGTCTCCTGGCCGAAGCCGGGATTGCCGCAACGCCGGGGCTGGACTTCGACCCGTTCAACGGTGACCGGTTCCTGCGGCTGTCCTTCGCGGGCTCCAACGAGACCGTCGAGAAGGCCATTCACAAGCTTGACGGCTTCCTGAAAAACCAGCGCTGAAATGAAACGGGCCGGCGTGAAGCCGGCCCGGATTGATTTCTTATTCTGAACCGCCGCGCAGTGCGCGTTGCCACCAGCCCTTGCGCACGGGCTGCGAAGGCTCGTCCTCGGCTGGTTGATCGACTGCCGGTTCAGCCTCGCTCGCAGGCTCTTCCGCGTGGCCGTTGGGGGCGTCTGCCGCCACCGGCTCTTCAGCGGCCTGTGCTGCGACGGGTTCTTCTTCGCTTTCAGGAGCAGGCGAGGGCGCGTCGTCAATGGCCGGCTCTTCAGACACGGCCTCGGCAGACACGGTTTCCTCTTCCACCGCCTTCTTGGAGCGGCGCGAACGACGCTTCGGCTTGGGTGCCTCTTCCTCGGCTGCGGGAGCAGTACCATCGCTCTCAGTGGCCTCGGCAGCTTCGACGGCCGCCTCGCCATCGCTGGCAGGGGTCGCGTCCTCGGCGTCCTTCTTGCGGCCCCGGCCGCGTCCACGGCGCGAAGGCTTCTTCTTCTCTTCGCCGTCGGCTGCGGCAGCCTGTTCGTTGTCGCTCGGCTGGGCGGCGTCGTCGACCTCGTCCGGCGTCTCGCCATCGCTCACGGCAGAGCCGCTATCGTGCTGGCTGTTCTGATCGCTCTGCGCGTCCCCATCCTGGGCCTGCGCATCGGCGTTCTCGTTGTTATCGGCATTCTGGCCGCGACGGCGGCGACCGCCACGACGGCCACGACGCCTGCGGCGGCGGCCGCCTTCGCGCTCCTCGCCATTGTCGTCGCTGTCGTCGCTCGCCTGGGAGGCGTTGTCGGACTCGTTTTCGTCGTCGTCTTCATCGTCGGACTCGTCCGCGTTTGACGCCGAAACCTCTTCATTCTGCGCGTTGTCGTCCTCACCACCGCGACGCCGCCTGCGGCGACGACGCCTGCGGCCCGAACCATCGCTCGACTGGTTGGTGTCCTCGTCCTCGCTCTCGGCCTCCGCGATGGGCGCGCCGTCAGTGGTGACGACACGCGCCTCGGCACGGCTTTCCTGGCGGGACGGTGCGTGGCGCTCCATCGTCATCAGAGTGTTGACGAGGCTGTCGTCGCCCAGCACCGAAATGCGAACGCCAAAGCGCTGTTCCAGTTCGAACAGGTGATCGCGCTTCTGGTTGAGGATGTAGAGAGCCGCTTCTGCCCGCGTCGTGACATTGAGGTCGGCGGCGCGCTTGCGCAACTCGTCCTCTATGGCGCGCAGCGCGTGCAGCGCAACAGAGGCGGTGGAGCGAACGATGCCGCTGCCGGCGCAATGGGCGCACTGCTCGAAGCTGCCTTCCATGATGCCGGAGCGGATGCGCTGGCGCGACATCTCCATCAGGCCGAAATGGCTGATCCGCCCGACCTGGATGCGGGCACGATCGGACTTGAGGCACTCCTTGAGCTTGCGCTCGACGGAGCGGTTGTTGCGCTTCTCCTCCATGTCGATGAAGTCGATGACGATCAGCCCGGCTAGGTCGCGCAGGCGAAGCTGGCGCGAGATTTCCGCCGCCGCTTCCATGTTCGTCTTCAGCGCGGTGTCCTCGATGGAATGCTCGCGCGTCGCCTTGCCCGAGTTCACGTCGATGGCGACGAGGGCTTCCGTCTGGTTGATGACGATGTAGCCGCCCGACTTCAGCGTCACTTCGGCGCTGAACATCGCGTCGAGCTGGTTCTCCACCTGATTGCGGATGAAGATCGGCTCATCTTCCTTGTATAGCTGAACATTCTTGGCATGGCTCGGCATGAGCATGCGCATGAAGTCCTTGGCCTCGCGGTAAGCCGCTTCGCCGGACACCTGGATCTGGTCGATGTCCTTGTTGTAGAGGTCGCGGATGGCGCGCTTCACGAGGTTGCCTTCCTCGTAGACAAGCGTCGGCGCCATGGATTCAAGCGTCAGCTCGCGCACGTTCTCCCACATCCGCATCAGGTATTCGAAGTCGCGGCGGATTTCCGGCTTGGTGCGGCTGGCACCTGCGGTGCGCAGGATGACGCCCATGCCCTGCGGCACTTCCAGTTCGCGGGCGACTTCCTTCAGCCGCTTGCGGTCGGATGCCGAGGTGATCTTGCGGGAGATGCCACCGCCGCGCGCGGTGTTGGGCATCAGCACCGAGTAGCGTCCGGCCAACGACAGGTACGTGGTCAGCGCTGCGCCCTTGTTGCCGCGCTCTTCCTTGACGACCTGAACCAGCAGCACCTGCTTGCGCTTGATGACTTCCTGGATCTTGTAGCTGCGCCTGCGACGCGGGGCACGGCGCGGAAGTTCCTCCAGCGCGTCCTCGCTGCCGACGGATTCGACATTGTCGTCTTCGGAGACTTCGACGATCTCGGCCGGGCGGTCGTCGCCGTCCTCGCCATCGTTGTCGGAATCGCCTTCGCCGTCGTAGGCATCTTCGCTGAGGCTGTCGTCGGACGCGGCCGCCGCGGCGCTCGCATCGTCGTCGCTGTCACCATTGCCGTCGTCGTCTTCTCGGGCGTGGTCTTCGCTCTCCTCGTCGATCAGCGCCTGCCGGTCGGCAAAGGGGATCTGGTAGTAGTCCGGATGGATTTCGCTGAAGGCGAGGAACCCGTGACGGTTGCCGCCGTAATCGACGAAGGCAGCCTGAAGGGACGGTTCGACCCGCGTTACGCGGGCGAGGTAGATGTTGCCGCGAAGCTGCTTCTTGCTGGCGGCTTCGAAATCGAATTCCTCGATCCGGTTGCCGCGCGTGACCACGACCCGGGTTTCCTCCGGATGCGTGGCGTCGATGAGCATCTTGTTTGCCATGTGAATCGCTCGGTTGAGCCGCTGGTCGCGATGGCGGTCGCCCATGCGTCGGGGTTACCCGGCGGGGGCCGCAGGTCGGACATGCGGATTGTGCTGAAAGGAGTGCAGCGTTCGGGGCCACGGCTTTCGCCGCGCCGCGCTGCCATACGATAAGCGCGCTCTCCCGCAGTACCGGCAAGACTTTGCTCCGGACTGCGGTTGATCTGTGATGTTGGGCGCGCGCCGAACATTTGGAGTTGTTCACCCGGTTGGCGACAGGACCGTGCAAACCGGCACGACTGTCGGAAATTCGTTCCGGTGCGCACGATTGAAGTGCGGCACCGCATCGTGGGGTGAGATTACGTCGCTTCGGACACTCGACCTTGCGGCCCTCACGAGCCATGTCGAGCCGGTTCGAACGGACCCCGCACCCGGAAAATCCGGCTGACGCGGGAATGGGCGTGCCTTGGCAACGACCCTGCGTCTGCTGCCCGTGCTGCTATCATTCCAGAACCTGTTAGGATCGGGAGCCGGTGGCGGTTCGGACGCTTGTCGACCGAAATCCGACGGCAACCATCAGGCTGCGAAGAACACGCACAGGTCAGGCGACGCGAAACAACAATCGATTCGAATTCAGCGTTGTCGCTACGCGACGGAAACTTACCCAGACTGCCTATATCAAGGCTGCACGCATATTTTGCAAGCAAATTGATTGAGCAGCCGCAGCGTCAACCAGAGCAGTCAAATCAGGCAATTTGTTGCATTCGTGCATCGCGAATGAAGAAATTTCGCTCGATCCCCGTTGGAAAGCCAAGGTTAACGATATCCAACTTTAATGGCCACAGGCATTCGGCTAGCCTTCAACAGGCCTTTCGTTGGCACGACGAAGACGGCGTTGCAGGCTGAAGCTGGCAACTGACGGGGCAGAGTTTATGCTGAAATTCGGGACGGGGACGCGGCTTATCCTGGCTGGTTTGCTGGCAATCGCCGCAAACACGGTCGGTTTTGCCGGTTTCCCGGTGCAGGCCCAGGAACGCGCCGCACTGCCGGTCGCCCGCGAGGCGCGCCTGGCCGGTGACGAGGAGCGCACCCGATTCGTCATGGACGTCGACCGCATGGTCGCGTTCCGCATTTTCGCACTGCCCGATCCCTACCGTGTCGTGATCGATCTGCCCGAGCTCGACTTTGCCGGTGCCGATGGCATCGAAAACGAGGGCAGGGGCCTCGTCAGCGCCTATCGCTATGGCAAGTTCGCGCCCGGCAAGTCGCGAATCGTGCTCGACGCGAATGGTCCCTTCAAGATCGACAAGTCCTTCGTGCTGGAGCCTGTCGACACGCAGCCGGCTCGCCTCGTCATTGATCTGGTGCCCGCGAGCCACCGCGATTTCATTCGCGACATTGCGCTCGCCCCCGCGCCCGAAGCCGACAAGTCGGTCCCGGCTGACATTGCCAAGGCGACCGAGACGCCGCTGATGCCGGTGCCGCCCGGTGGCGCTGCCGGCCGCAAGCCGCTGATCGTGGTCGATGCCGGCCACGGTGGCGTCGATCCCGGTGCCAAGGGCAAGAGCGGCACGCTCGAAAAGGACATCGTGCTCGCGGTTGCGAAGAAATTCGCCGAATCGCTGGAGCTGACCGGCCGCTACCGCGTGACGATGACCCGCGAGGACGATACGTTCGTTCGTCTAGGCGACCGCGTCCAGATTGCCCGCGAGGCTGAAGCCTCGCTGCTGATTTCGATCCACGCCGATGCGATCCGCTATGCCGGAATCAGTGGCGCAACGGTCTACACCCGGTCCGACAAGGCCTCTGACCGCGCGTCCCAGATGCTGGCTGACCGCGAAAACCGCGCCGATCTCATCGCCGGTGTCGACCTGTCGGAGGAGAGCGACGAGGTCGCCGGTATTCTGTTCGACCTTGCACGGCGCGAAACGCGCCATTTCTCGACTCTGTTCGGGAAGGGGCTCGTCGACCAGTTCCGCGGCAAGGTGAAGCTGATCAAGAATCCGCTGCGCTCCGCGCGGTTCCACGTGCTTGGCGCGCCGGATGTTCCCTCCGTTCTGGTGGAAATCGGCTACCTGACCAACGAGCGCGACGAGAAGGTGATGAAGTCCGACGAGTGGCGCGAAAAGGTCGTCGGCGCGATGGTTGAATCGGTGAACAACTATTTCGGGCGCGGCGTTGCTCAGAAAGTTAATTGACGCGCAGTGCGTCCGCGGGTCAAACCCACGCACATGTCCTGTCGTCCCTGCCACGAAACCGGCCCGATTTGCGGGCATGCTCGGCAGCATCGACGGCAATTCCTGCAGACGGCATCGACATGCCGGAGGCGAATGGCGCAATCCGGATCGCGCCGATCGGTTTCCGGGCATGGCGGTCTCGTCCGCGTGTAACAAGACGGCAAACGGCTGATGCTTTTTCGCTTTTTCGGATATCTGTTCGCGCTTGGCGTGGTGGTGTTCATCATCGCGGCCGGCGGCGTCGGATACGTGATCTGGAAGGTCTCTGCGGACCTCCCCGAGTACGCGGCGCTGCAGGAGTACGAGCCGCCCGTCATGACGCGCGTGCACGCCTCGAGCGGCGAACTGCTGGCGGAATATGCGACCCAACGCCGCCTCTACCTGCCGATCCAGGCCATTCCCGACCGGGTCATCCAGGCGTTCCTGTCGGCTGAAGACAAGAATTTCTATTCCCATATCGGCATCGACTTTACCGGTATCGCGCGCGCCGTCGTCACCAATATCCAGAACTTGCGCGCCGGGCGCCGGCTTGTCGGCGCTTCGACCATCACCCAGCAGGTCGCCAAGAACTTCCTGCTCACCAACGACCGCACCTTCGAGCGCAAGCTCAAGGAAGCGCTGCTCGCGTTGCGCATCGAACAGGCATTCACCAAGGACCAGATCCTCGAACTCTACCTCAACGAGATCTTCCTCGGCCTCGGGGCCTATGGCGTCGCCGGTGCCTCGCTCCAGTACTACGGCAAGTCCGTGCACGAGCTGACCATCGACGAGGCTGCCTATTTCGCAGCGCTCCCCAAGGGCCCCAACAACTACCACCCGTTCCGTCACACCGAGCGCGCCATCGAGCGCCGCAACTGGGTGATCGACAACATGGTGGACAATGGCTACGTGAACTACGGGGAGGGCGAGGAAGCAAAGAAGCGCGACCTCAACGTCACGCCGCGCGCCAGCGGCGCGCAGATCGTGGCGTCCGCCTATTTCGCCGAGGAAGTGCGCCGCGAGATCCTTGAGCGCTACGGTAGCGACAAGCTCTACGAGGGCGGCCTGTCGGTCCGCACGACCGTCGACCCCAAGCTGCAGTACGAGGCGCGCACCGCGCTGGTGGCGGGCTTGCGCAGCTACGATCGCCGCCGTGGTTATCGCGGCCCGGTCGCGACCGTCGACCTGACCAAGGACTGGGGCGCGGCCGTCGCCGATATCGACGCGCTCGACGACATCGAGCCGTGGCGCATGGCCGTCGTCATCAATATCTCCGACGATGAGGCGACCATCGGCCTGCGTCCGGAAATCCTGCCTACCCAGCGCGTCTCCACCAAGCGCGAGGTCGGTCGCATTCCGCTCGAGGAAGTGAAGTGGGCCAAGTGGACCAATGGAGAGCGCAAGGGCCGCGCCATCCGCACCGTCGGCGATGTCCTGTCTCCCGGCGACGTGATATACGTGAACACGCTGAACGAGGACGAGGGCACCTACACGCTTGAGCAGGTGCCGGAGATTTCCGGCGCCATCGTCGCCATCGACCCGTGGACGGGCCGCGTGCTGGCGCTTGTCGGCGGGTTCTCCTACGACCAGAGCGAGTTCAACCGGGCGACGCAGGCGATGCGCCAGCCGGGTTCGTCGTTCAAGCCGTTCGTCTACGCAACGGCGCTCGACAACGGCTATTCGCCGGCCTCGGTCGTCATGGATGCGCCCATCGAGTTCCGCATCGGCGGCAAGACATGGCGTCCGCAGAACTATTCCGGCAAGTACTACGGCCCTTCGACGCTGCGCACCGGCATCGAGAAGTCTCGCAACGTGATGACCGTGCGCCTTGCGCAGGACCTCGGCATGCCGCTCATCACCGAGTACGCGCGCAATTTCGGCATCTATGACGATATGCTCCCCGTTCTCGCCATGGCGTTGGGCGCAGGCGAGACCACCGTGCTGCGACTGACGGGCGCCTACGCGATCCTCGCCAATGGCGGGCGCAAGGTGACGCCGACCCTGATCGACCGCATCCAGGACCGCCAGGGCAAGACCATCTTCAAGCACGAAGAGCGCCAGTGCCCGGACTGCCGCGCGACCGAATGGCGCGAGCAGGAAGAGCCGGAGATCGTCGACAACCGCCAGCAGGTTCTCGACCCCTATACGGCCTACCAGGTCACCTCCATGATGGAAGGCGTCGTCCAGCGCGGCACGGCCACCAAGGTCAAGGTTCTGGAGCGCCCGATCGCCGGCAAGACCGGCACCACGAACGACGAGAAGGACGCCTGGTTCGTCGGTTACGCGCCGGACCTCGTCGTCGGTGTCTTCGTCGGCTTCGACACGCCCAAGCCAATGGGCCGCGGCATGACGGGTGGCCAGTTGGCTGCGCCGATCTTCATCGACTTCATGAAGGAAGCGCTCAAGGGTGAGCCGCCGGTTCCGTTCCGCGTACCGCCGGGCATCAACTTCATGCCGATCGACCGCCAGTCCGGCCTGCGCACGGCTGCCGGCAATGGCGGCGCGATCATGGAAGCGTTCAAGCCGGGGCAGGAGCCGCCGTCGAACTATTCCATCATCGGCTATGCGGATGAGTACGGGAATCCGATCGGCAATTCCGATGCCGGACGCGCGGTCACGCAGGGCACTGGCGGCCTATACTAGCGGTCGCCGCAGCCCGCGCTCGATCCCGCCTGCCGGACCATCCACGATGACGGTTTACGCAAAGCCCGGCCTCGGCTAGGGTCCGCGCCCGGCTGCGCGAGTTCTTCGCTGAAAGCCTGTCAATCCAAGGAGACACGCCAGACATGCGTGCGGAATTTCAGTCCATGGTGGACGAGATACGCGAGTCGGTCACGCTCCTGAGGAGGCATCTTTGACTGGGATGCCGCCCTCAAGCGTCTCGAAGACCTGAACGCGCAGGCCGAAGATCCCGATCTGTGGAACGACTCCGAAGCGGCGCAAGCGACCATGCGCGAGCGCCAGCAACTCGTCGACCATATCGACAGCATTAAGAGGTTTCAGCAGGAGCTGGACGATGCGGTGACGCTCATCGAGCTTGGCGAAGAGGCTGAGGACGATGATACCGTCAACGAAGGCGGTGCCGCGCTCAAGAACCTGCTCAACACCGCGCAGAAGCGCCAGGTGGAGACGCTGCTGTCCGGCGAGGCCGACAGCAACGACACCTATCTTGAAGTCCACGCCGGTGCCGGTGGCACGGAAAGCCAGGACTGGGCCGAGATGCTCATGCGCATGTACCAGCGCTGGGCCGAGCAGAGCGGCTACAAGGTCGAGGTGATCGGCGTGGCCTACGGCGAAGAAGCGGGTATCAAGGCCGGTACGCTGCTCATCAAGGGCCACAACGCCTACGGCTGGGCGAAGACAGAATCGGGCGTGCACCGGCTGGTGCGCATCTCGCCTTATGATTCCAACGCCCGCCGCCACACGAGTTTCGCGTCAGTCTGGGTCTACCCGGTGGTCGATGACACCATCGAGATCGACATCGCCGAAAGCGATGTGCGCATCGACACCTTCCGTGCGTCGGGTGCCGGCGGCCAGCACGTCAACACGACCGACAGTGCGGTGCGCATCACGCATATACCGACCAACATCGTCGTGCAGTGCCAGAACGAGCGCTCGCAGCACAAGAACCGCGCGACCGCGTGGGCGATGCTCAAGGCCCGTCTGTACGAAGCGGAGTTGAAGAAGCGGGAAGAGGAGGCGATGGCCTCCGCGGCATCCAAGACCGAAATCGGCTGGGGCCACCAGATCCGCTCATACGTCCTCCAGCCCTACCAGTTGGTCAAGGACATGCGCACGGGCGTGGAAAGCACCAACCCGCAAGGCGTGCTGGATGGCGACCTGAACGAGTTCATGGAAGCTGCACTCGCCGCGCGTGCCTACGGGACGGAAAAGCAGGTCGAGGATATCGACTAGGAATCGAGGCGGCGCCCGGCCCGGATGTATGTCAGCGGGTTGCGGGCGTTGCCGTTCCGGCGCACTTCGAAATGCAGGTGCGGTCCGGTGCTGCGCCCGGTGCTGCCCACCTTGCCGATGGGGTCGCCGGGGGCGACGGTGTCACCAAGTTTCACGTCGATCTTGCTCAGGTGCGCGTAGCGCGTGACCAAGCCTTCGCCGTGGTCGATCTCCACAACCTTGCCATAACCGCCGAGCCGTCCGGCGCGCACGATCTTGCCTGCGCCCGATGCAGCGACCTGCTCACCACGGCGGGCGCGGAAATCGAGGCCCTGGTGCATGGCGGGCTTGCCGAGGAACGGGTCGACGCGCGGACCGAAGCCGCTGCTGATGGAGGCGTTCGCGCCAACCGGGCGACGCACCGGCAGGCGATTGACGATGTGGCCGATGTCGCTGAGGCGCGCGAGCGTCAGTTCGACACCTTCAATGCGGGTCTCGAAGGCATAGATGGCAGCACTCGTTCCACTCAGAAGCGGGACCATCGGGCCACCCTGGCCGGTGCTGTCGTGGCCGCGTCCGGGAACCGTGATGCCGAGCGCGCGCGGCACGGAGGCCAGGCGCGAGTGGCGGCCCTCGACTTCCTTTTCCATGCGGTCGAGCACTCCGAACTGGCGGATGGCGAGGGCATCCAGGCGCGCGTTGAGGATTTCGATGCGCTTCAGCGCGGGTTCTTTTTCATCGCGCAAAGCGGTTGCCAGTTCCGCGCGCACATCGCGCACGAAACCGTACAGCGGATGCATCCGGTTGGCATTGGCGGTGTCCAGCACCTGCGGCTTGCCTGGATTGAGCGGTGCAACCTTGGACGGCACGAGATCGTCGGCGGCGAGCTTGAAGATGATGCCGGATTCTTCCAGGTCGTCGGCGGTTGCCGTCAGCCTGTCGTGGCGCGCGATCAGCGAGTAGAGCCGTGCGTCGATCTCGTTGACGGCTGCGCTCACCGGGCTGGAGGCAAGCGTGTCGTCGATCCGAAGACGCAGTCCCGCGACCTGCGGGTTCTCGACCGGTGCGCTCAGCGTATCGACGCGCGCGGTGATCCGCCGTGTCGTCGTGGAAGCGTTCTCGACGGTACCGGACTTGACCGACACGACCTTGACGTTCGCCGGGATCACATCGTCCTGCAAACCGAGATTGGCGACGGCAAAAACGGACCCGAGCGCTGCGGCGGTTGCGAACACCGCCCATGCCATGACGGCGCTGCCGCGCCTTGGCTCCCGTGGCTTCGGATTTCCGGTGGTCCTGCTTGGGCGTGTGTCTTTCGTCACGATTGCTCGAACGCTCACTCACATTGAACTTGAACGGTTCGATTATGGATCGGTTAGGGTTAATTTTTGGGAAAAGAGCGGCGGTTTCTGCACCGGCCACCCGCGCGACCTGCGCGTACTGGAGGGATCGCCCGTCACACCCGGCGCATTGGGATTGTGCTAACCACTCCGGCGAATCGTGCGGCTTCAAACGCACGCCGTGCACGATTTGCAGACGGTTCGACCCTATATCTGCTCGCATCAGACGTTTTCGCCTGGGAGCCACTCGTGACCGACCGCCGCTACTACGCCATCTACAACGAGAACGCGGGCCGCAGCCGCGCAGATGCGTTGGCGCGGTTCCGCAAGTTCTTTCCCTCTCGCGGCCTGCAGGCGCAATTTTCCACCGCCGATGGCTGCAACTGGGATGATGTGCGCAAGGACATCGCCGAAGGGCAGGACGTGCGCTTCGTGGTCGCAGGTGGCGACGGCACGCTGCGCCTCGTCATGGAGCGGCTGTGGGAGCGCGACCTGCTCGACAAGGTGACGATGGCCTTCGTGCCGCTTGGCAGCGCCAACATCGCAGCTCTCTGCCTCGGCCTACCGCGTGCCTTGCCGCGCGCGCTGGAGCTTGCGATTTCCGGCACGCCGCGCGCGGTCGATATAGGCCTCATCAACAACCGCCACGTCTTCTTCATTGCCGCGATCTTCGGCGCCGTGTCGGAAGTCACGGTGAATGCCCGCCGCTCGCTGAAGCAGCGCTTCGGGGGGCTGGCCTACCTGCTCAGCATCGACCGGCTGCTGCGCAACGATTATCGCGGCAGCGAATTCCAGCTGTCCTACGATGACGGGGCAGGCGACCGGCAGGAGATTTCCAGCCACTCGATGATCGTCTGCAACCAGTTGAGCTTCGGGAGGCTGAAGCCGGCCCGCGCCGTGCTGGCCGACGACAAGCATCTCGACTTCTTCACCCTGCACAACACGCGGTTCTGGGGCCTCGTACCGGCGCTGTGGGATTACTTTCGTGGCAAGGCGGACAGCCGCGTCCTGCGCCACCGCCCGTTCGAGCGCGCGGTCTGCAAGTTGCAGGGCTTCAAGGGCAGCGTTCATCTCGACGGAGACAAGTGTGTCGAGATCGGTGACACGGTGGACTTCCGCGTGATGCCGCACATGGCGCGCATCGTCTGCTAGGCGTCACGGACGCCTCTCGATCCCTCGCGAAGATCTGTCCTGGCCGCGCCTAGCTGGCGGGGGAAGCGGCAATGCGCTCTCCCGCCGTTTCGGCTTCCGGCTCCAGGTAATCGGCATCGAGGTCGATGTCGTTCCAGCGCACATCATCCTTGAACAAGCCGAAGATGTCGCCCGTCGTGAAGCGCTTGGGACCGTCCACCACCTCGAACAGCGATTGCCCGTGGCTGGCAGTGATGGTCTGCTTGTCGAAGCCCATCAGCTCAAACAGCGTCGGCGAGATCTGGAAGTGGTCGGTGTTGGCATGGTTGCGTGCCGCAGCCTCGCGAAGGCGAGCTTCCAGGGCGGCATCCTGCGTGATCGCCATCATCGGCACGAAGGCCTCGCGCGGGTCCGGGTCCTCGACGGTGCAGTGGGTCAGCCGGCCGGTCTGGAAGTTCTGGGCGTGGTCGGAGGTGTAGAGCACCAGCGTGTCGTCAAGCTTCGCATCGGCGAGCAGCTCGGCGAAGAAGCGGTCGACGTTCCAGGCCACGTTGTTGCGGTAGGAATTGACCAGCGTCTGCGTCGTGCTCTTGGCAAGACTGCTGTCGACGGGCGTGAACTTGGCTTCCGTCGCGGGATAGCCGTGATCGTAGGGGAAGTGCGCGCCGTTCTTGTTGGCGTAGATGAAGACCGGTTCGCCGCCGGCAATCTCTTCTTCCACCACCTTCAGCAGCTTGAAATCGAGGTCGGGGATCGCACCTTCGCCGAGCATCACGACGCGGTCGATATCGCCGGTCTCCGCCACGGTCATGAAGTTCTGGAGCCGCGAGGCGTTCTTGTTCACCTGCGCCTGCGCGTCGATGAAGACGGTCCGGTAGCCGGCAGCCTTGGCGTATTTCCAGATCGAGGCGTTGGTGCGCAGCGATCCCGTCACGTCTTCGCGCTTCGCGCCAAGGCGGATGAGGGCGTTCGAATAATGGCTGCAATTGCCGCCAGACGCCGCAGGGCCGAAATCGATGAAGCGGTCGGCATTCGCCGCCATTTGCGGCGTGTAGGGGTTGCCCGGACGCCAGTCGATATAGTCGCCGCGCACGCTCTCATCGACCAGCAGCACGATATTGCGAATCGCGGGCTTGCCCGTGGGCATCGGCGCTTCGGCCTTGTGGTCGACGCCCTCCTGCCCGGCGAGCTTGCCCAGCGTCACGGCGCTGACGGCCAGCGGCGCGAAGTGCTGCGGCATGGCCTGCGAACCGCCGCCTTCCTTCAGGAAGACGATGCCGCCGACAACGAGGATCGGCATGGCGGGGGCCCAGCACAGGAGCTGAGTCGCACGGCGGAAGAAGGTGCGGCGCGGGGCAGGCCACAGCACAATGGCCGCCATGGAAAACACGAAGATGACCAGCGGCCAGCCGGCGGCCTGCAGGTACTGCTCTGCGGCGCGGCCAGCCTCGTGGCGTGCCTGGATCAGCGACACCACGTCGAAGGGGCCGATCTCCGATCCGCTGACCTGGTAGTAGAACTGCGAGGCGGCGGCCGAAACGGACAGCAGCAGCGCCCAGAACCAGCGTACTATGCGGTTTGGCTGCATCGCGGCCAGCAGCAGGCACACCATCGATGCGGCCCATATCGCCAGGAAGATCACCAGGTGCACAGGGCGGCCCTGTTCGATCAGCAGGTGAACGCGCGGCAGGAAGCCGATGGTGGTGGCGAACACGGCGACGGCGAGGGCAAACAGCGCGAACGGCCAGCGCACGCGCCACCAGGGGCTGCCCTCCGGCAGGTTGCGGTCACGGTACTGATTGTTGTCGAAAGAATTCATGTCTGTCCCCAAAGCGCCGTCAGCGTCTTGTGTTAACGATTACATGCCGTCGAGATGCCAGTTGCACGACAAAACAAATCCAACTCGGCCCTCAACGCAAGGAATTGGCGCGTTTAGCTTCTGGTAAGCTTAACGATGCAGGCCCGATTGCTGAGCGAGCCGCGGCAAACAGGCCCCAGATGAGGGCTGCGAGAAGGTAGAAGTGCCGCCAGTGGTCGGTGTCGATCACGAAGCCTTCCATGCAAAGCACGCTGAACGTCGCGAAGGCGGCAATCGCGTAATGCTGGTAGGGCGAGCGGCGCAGCGCGGTCATCAGGCCTGCGGCCAGCGTTGTGGCGACGAAGCCCAGATAGGCAAAACCGCCGAGCCAGCCGTAGGACGCGAAGGCGTTGACGTAGACGTTGTGCGGCTCTTCGCGGAAATAGTCGCGAAACTGCAGCGGGCCGAAGCCGTTGGGCCGGCTGGTGAGTTCGGGGATGGCGACGGTCAACTTGCCGAAGCGGCCCATCGCGCCGCCGTCATAGTTCTGGACGAGCTTGGCGCGCACTTCGAACAGCTCGGCGACCTTCGGCACGCTCAAAAGCGCGCCCAGCACCAGCGCCGCGGCCACGATGGCCCCGACCGCCGACAGCAGGATGCGAACGCGCGCGCCTTGGCTCGGGCTGGTGACGAACAGCAGCCAGCCGAATAGCGCAAACGAGACAAGCGTGTGCCCCCAGGCGCCGCGCGAGAAGGACAGCAGGATCGCGATGAGGATCGGCGCGAGCAGGCCGGCGCAGAAGATCACTTTCGGCAGCGACCCGCGCAGGATGCCGTGTGCCAGCAGGAGCGCCGGCATGACGAGGAACGGCGCCATCACGTTCGGGTCCTTGAAGGTCCCGCGTGCACGCGCGTTCTGGCTGAAGAGATCGCCGAGGCCCGCCACGTCGAAATAGCCGAGGATCCCCGCCACCGCCGTCAGCAGGGCCGCCGCGATATAGGCCGTGGCGACAACGTTCATCCTGCGCGGGTCTTCCGCCACGACGAGTGCGGCGATGATCGTCGTCAGCCCCAGATAAGCCGAAACCGCGACGAATTTCTGCGCCTCGAATTCCGGCTCCGTCGTGCTGAGCGAGATCAGACCGCCGAGGTTGAAAACCGTCAGGAAGATCAGCGGCACGAGGATCGCGCGTGGCACCGCCATGCCGCGCACCGCGACAACCAGTGTCAGGACGAGGAACGCGAACTCGTACGGGGAGGGCTCGATGAAAGCCAGGGCCCCGCAGGCAATCGTGACCCACAGCACCAGGGGCAAAACGCGGCCTGCGAGAAATCGCAGGCCGCGCATCACATCGGGTTGCTCGTGGGCAATCGCGGTCAATAGGCGCTCCGCGTATCCATCAGCGAGACCGGCGTCATGGCGAGGATGTAGATGTCGAACCAGATCGACCAGTTCTCGATGTAGTAGAGGTCGTGCTCGACGCGCCGCTGGATCTTCTCCTGCGTGTCCGTCTCGCCGCGCCAGCCATTGACCTGCGCCCAGCCGGTGATACCGGGCTTCACCTTGTGGCGGGCGAAATAGCCGTCGACCACGTCATCGTAGAGGCGCTCGGCCGCCTTCGCCTGCACCGCATGCGGGCGCGGGCCGACGAGCGAAAGCTCGCCGCGCAGCACGTTGAACAGCTGCGGCAGCTCATCGAGGCTCGTCTTGCGGATGAACTTGCCGACGCGGGTGACGCGCGGATCGTCCTTGGTCACCAGCTTCACCGCGTTGGCATCGCAGCGGTCGGTGTACATGGAGCGGAACTTGTAGACCTCGATCAGCTCGTTGTTGAAGCCGTAGCGCTTCTGCTTGAAGAACACCGGCCCCTTGCTTTCAAGCTTCACCGCAGCCGCGACGGCCAGCATGACGGGGGATGCGGCGATCAGGATCAGCGCGGCGACGACCCGGTCGAACACGTTCTTGACGGCAGCGTCCCAGTCCGCGAGTGGCTTGTCGAAGACGTCGAGCATCGGCACCGTGCCGACATACGAATACGAGCGTGGGCGGAAACGAAGAGCATTTGTGTGCGCCGACAGGCGGATATCGACCGGCAGCACCCACAGCTTCTTGAGAATATCCAGCACGCGGCTTTCCGCCGTCAGCGGCAGCGTCACGATGAGGATGTCGATGGCCGCGTGGCGGCAGAACTCGACCAGTTCATCCACCGTGCCGAGCTTGGGGTAACCGGCGACCTTGGCGGGCGAACGATCGTCGTTGCGGTCATCGAAAATGCCGCAAATCTCGATGTCGCTCTCCTTGGATGTCTCCAGCGCCTCGATCAGCTGCGCGCCGCGCTCGCCGCCACCCACGATGATGGCGCGGCGGTCCAGCCCGTGCTGGTCCGAGATGTGGCGCACGACCGGCACCAGCAGCGCGCGGATGCCGATGAGCGCGCCAAGGCCCATGCCGAACCACAGCATGACCCAGCCGCGCGAATAGTCGTCACCGATCTTGAATACGAAGGCGATGGCCGTGAGCAGCGCGAAGGTGGAAATCCAGACAATCACGATCCGCGCGGTGCTGCTCATGAAGGCGCGGAACGCGGGAATGGAGTAGATGCGCACGAGTTGCAGCGAAACGGCAGCAATTGCCGTGCCGACGCTTACCGCCGTCAGGTAGGTCGTGACCGCGACATCGGCGCTGTGCAGGTAGAACGCGAAGGACAGCGCGGCCGTCACGAGGATTGCGAAGATCTCGATGGCGCGAACCGCGCCGATGAGCAGGATCGGCGAGAAGCGCTTGCTGGACGCCGCTTCCGCTATGCGCTGCACGACGGGGCTGAGTTCGACCTTGTCGCGCAGCCGGCGGCGGGACCCGGCGGAACCGGTATCGGCGACCGATGACATGAGGATTTGCCGGGAGATATTGTCGCTGTCGCTCATGGTCCTGCCATTTCACGGTTTCATCTGACCGCGTTGAATTCCGTTTTGAACGGATGAGGCTTAGCAGGATCGGCTCAACAAGCGTTTAACCGACGCGTTGAACGTAGCGTTAATTCAGGCCCTTGCAGCCCCTTCGCGGTAGCCCGACAGGATGGATTCGGTCATGGCGTGGACGGTGAAATGCTCCGCGATGCGGGTCTTCAGGGCATCCGCGTCGGCCTGCGCCTTGGCCGAGCACTTGAAGCACCGCGCAATGGCTTCGGCGAGGGCTTCCGGGTCGTCAGCCGGCACCAGCCGGTCCGTCAGGTCCGCGAAGATCTCCGTCATGCCGCCGACATTGGTCGCGATCAGCGGGCGGGCCAGCGCCGCAGCTTCCAGCGCCACGTAGGGCAGGGATTCCTTGCGCGACGACATGACGACGTTGCGCCCGCGCGCAAAGGCGCGCTTGGCGGGTTCGGCGGGCACGAAGCGGATCTGCTCACCCAGCGGCGCGGCTTGCGCGCGCAGGGCTGCCTCATCCGGCCCGCTGCCGACCAGCGTGAGCGTGGGGCTGACACCGCGATCGGCGAGCCGCAGGAAGGAATCGACGAGCACGTCGAGACCCTTCGCCTCGCGCAGTTCGCCAAGATGCAGGAAGTCGGTCGCGTCCTCGTCAAGCGGGATCGGCTCGAAATCGCTGTCGCGCACGCCGTTATGCACCACCTTGGCAAGGCAGGGCGGCTCGCCGCATCGGTCCCGGAACACGTCCAGCCCGTAAGCGCTTTCAAACAGCAGCACGCCGGTGCGCTGCGCGAGCCAGCCTTCAAGGCCCATGTAGACGCGGTTCTGCATCGAGCCGGGCTTGTAGTTGAGGCTGCCGCCGTGGGGCGTGTAGGCGCTCGTCGCCGTGCCGGTGCGCGACGGCAACGGCCACATGCGCGCATACATGCCGCCCTTCGCGCCGTGTCCGTGGACCACATCCGGTTGAATTTCGCGCATGACCGCGCGCACCCGCATGGCGGCAGACAGGTCGCCGAGGCCCGGCATGCGGGAAATCGGGAAGCGCGTGATGCCGAGTTTCAGCTTCGGCTTGAGCGCATCCAGCATGTCTTCGCCCAGTTGGCCGCCGGTTGTGGAATCGCAGACGATGCCGACTTCATGGCCGAGGTCCGCCTGCTCGCCGGCAAGGTCGACCACGTGGCGGAACAGGCCGCCAACAGGCGCGCGAAAGCAATGGACGATGCGCAGCGTCCCGGGCAGGTCGTTCGTCATGCTCAGAACCAGCGCTCTTTCACTTCGACGGTGTCACCGGGGAGGATCGGAAAATTGAGCGGCACGAATTCGCTCATCAGCACCCCGTCGATGTTGCGGGTGAGGATGACGAAGTCCTTTTTGGCGCGGGGCGAGAACCCGCCGGCCACGGCAACCGCCGTCTCCACGGTGAGATTTGAGACGTAGGCGAACTGGCCGGCCTCGTTGACTTCACCGAGCACGAAGAAGGGGCGGTAGCGTTCCACCTCCACCGAGACGTTGGGATCGCGCAGGTAGCGCGCCGCCAGCCGGCTGGTGATCTCGCCCTCGATCTGTTTTGCCGTGCGGCCACGGGCACGCACGCTGCCCACGAGCGGCATCGCCATCGCGCCGCTGTCGTCCACCGTGTAGCTGTTGGTGAGGTTTTCCTGGCCGAAGACGATGACACGAAGCCTGTCACCGGCATCCAGCCGGTACGGCTCGCTGAAAGCCTGCACAAACCTGTGGTCGACAGCCGGCTTGGCCGTGCAACCGGCAACGGCAAAAACCGCTGCAAGTAACGCCAGACGCAACAACACTCGACCGGATACGATACGCATGAAAAAATCCCCGGACACCCGAACTCATTGCCAATTTCTAAGCGATCGTGGTTAAGAAAAGCTGACCCGGGCGCAGGGTTAACGCGTTCGAAACCATAATCGGGCTTTTCTCACTGTCGAATGTACACGTGAGAGGTTCGGCGACATGGATGTGAACACACAGCCCCCGGCGGCAGGCAGCCGGCCCGGCGGCGAGGTGACCGTTCACGGGATTTTCGGCGCGTTGGGACGGCGCAAGTCGTGGGTCATCCTGCCCACGCTGCTGGCGTTCTGCGCGGCAGTCGCGTTCGTTCTCGTCACGCCGCCGGCCTACCGGGCGGATACGACCATCATCGTCGAGCCGCAGGAAACCTCGTTCACCCGGCCGCAATCCTCCGGCCAGAACCAGCAGCCCTCCGTCGACAGGGAAGCGGTAGCGAGCCAGGTGCAGGTCGTGCGCTCCATCGACGTCGCCAACATCGTCATCGACCAACTCAACCTGGATGAGCGCGCCGAGTTCAACCCCGCGCTGCGCCCCGCCGGCATCATGTCCATCATCAGCTCGATCCTTGGCGGCGGCAGCAACAAGGATGACGAGCGCAAGGCGGTGCTGCGCGAGTATTTCAAGCACCTGTCGGTCTACGCGGTGAACGACACCCGCGTCATTTCCGTCATGTTCTGGTCGCGCGACGATGAACTCGCAGCCGACGCCGCCAACGCGGTCGCGCAGGCCTATCTCACGGTGCAGCGCGAAAGCACCGCGCAGGCAACCACCGACGCCCGCAGTTGGCTCGAAACCCAGATCACAGACCTGCGCACCCGTGTTGAAGGGGCCGAGCGGGCCGTTGAAACTTACCGCGCCGAAAAGGGACTTTTCGCGTCAGGCGACAGCCGCGACGAGTCGACGCCGGCCATGTCGCTGCAGGGACGCCAGCTTTCGGAACTGTCCACGCAGTTGACGCAGGCGCGCGCCCAGCGCTCCGACGCGCAGGCACGTGCACGCATGATCCGTCAGCTGATGGACAACGGACAGGCGGTCCAGGCGCGTGAAGTATCAGGTTCGGTGCTGATCCAGCGCCTGCAGGAAGAGCGCGTCCGCCGTGCCTCCCAGATCGCGGAACTGTCGTCCACGCTGCTGCCCGCGCATCCGCGCATGAAGGAACTGAACGCTCAGCTTCGCAATCTCGACCGCCAGATCGAGGTTGAAGTCGAGAAGATCGTCGCGGGCCTCGAGAACGATGCCGCGGTCGCGGCAGCCCGCGAGATGCAGATCGAATCCAGCATCGAGGGACTGAAATCCGACGTCGCCGTCGACAATGCCAGCGAAGTGGAATTGCGCGCGCTGGAGCGTGAAGCCAAGGCGCAGCGTGAACTGCTGGCCGCCTACCTGACACGCTACCGCGAGGCGGCAGCGCGGTCCGACAACGAATTCGCGCCAGCCTATGCCCGCATCATTTCACGCGCCACCGTGCCTCTGAAGCCGTATTTCCCCTCAAAGACCGGCATCCCGCTGCTGGCGACCATCGCCGCCTTCGTCGTGTCCGCCGGCCTCGTCATCACGCTGGAACTGGCCTCGGCCTATTCCATGGCGCCTGCTGCGCGCAACGAGGACTACTATTACGCCGAAATAACGCGCCGCGAACCGGTTGTCGCTGACGCTGCTCCCGCGCCGCGCACCACCTCGCCGTCTGTGGATGCCGTGCCTTCCTTCGATGAGGTCGAGCCGCCCGCGCCACAGGTGCAGCCGGAACCGGTTTCGGAGGCTCCCGTTGCCGTCGCAGTTGCGACCCCGGTTGCCGCACCGCGCGAAGAGCCGGTCAACGCGAGCGAACCCGACGACGCCATCGCCGACGAACCGAAGGTCGAGCCAGAGAGCCAGCCGGAACCCGAAGCCAAGAAGGGCAGGGGGCCGATTGCCGCCGCCATGCGCCGTGCCGCCTCGCTTCTGACGGCTGGCGCTGCGACTGATGGCGAGACGCAGGAACCGATGCGCAAGGAACCTGTTGTGACTGTGCCGTCCGCCGCCATCGAGACTGCGGCTGCCGTTGCCGTGCCGCAGGCTGACGCCGAAGACGCAGATGCCGAGGCCGCGCTGGCCGCTGAGCAGGTTGAGAAAGCCAAAGTGGTCGAAGCGCAGGTCGCCGAGGCGCAAGGCGCCGCCGAACCCGAGCAGCCGGCAACGCAAGACGACGCCGAAACCGAGCGCGCATCCGAAATCGCCATCAGCGTTCTGCGCGACGACGTGAACATGGATGATGTGGACGTGGAGGCCGTGGAGGCTGCCGCAGAGCCGCAACCGGGCCTGCGCGCCACCATCATGGTCATCACCTCGATTGGCGACCAGTCGGTGCCTTTCGCAACCGCCTTGATCCATGCGCGCCAGACCGCGGCGAAGGGCCAGCGGGTCATCGTCATCGATACGAGCGAGGGCAATCCATCCGGCGCAGACAAGCTTCGCCGGGCAAGCGGTCCCGGCTATTACGACGTGATCGAAGGCCGTGCCGACCTGGCCGACGTGATGTTCCGCGATCCCGCCAGTTCTCTTCACGTGATCGGCGCAGGCAGTTCCGAAGCCGCGCCGGACATCGAGGGGCACACCGCCCGCATGACGCTGGATGCGCTCGCCAAGGCCTATGACCTGGTGGTCGTTGCCGCACCCGCCGTCTATTCCGCAACGCTGGTGCCGTTTGCCGACGAGGTGGCTGTCGTCAGTCCGCCGTCCGTTCCCGGTGAACTGGCAGAGGAATTCGCGCAGATGCTGGCCGACGTGACGGACGCAACCGTCGACATCGTCGAGCCGGAACCCGAACGCGGCGAAGCGACCAGCGATTTCGAGGACAGCGTCGCCTGATCAGGCAGCCTGGCCGGACGCGAACCGCGTCTGCATCCGCTGTATGGCCTGTGTCAGCTTCGGCGAGCGCTTGATGACGTTCTTCAGACCCAGAATGCCGCGCTGAAGCGGGCCGGCAAGGACCTGTCCGCGTACGGTGAACGCCTGGACACTGTCGAACAGCGGTTCGTCGTCGTGGCACCAGCGGCGCTTGTACTCGCCTGCGCCGACGCCGAAGTCGATCGCGTCTAGACCGCGCTCGATATAGTGCTCCAGCAACTTGGAAATGAGGATTTCACCGGGCGATGAATGCGCAAAGCGCGCGGCATCGACCGAGATGAACATGCCCGCCGCGCGGCCATTGCCAACGGCGCAGCCGAAGGTCGCGGCGATCTCGTCGCCGGCGCGCAGCGTGAAGATTTCGATACCGTTGTCCCCGTCGGACGGATCCGTCAGGGCGGCCTGCGACAGGAAGTCGATCACGTCCTGGCGCGAAAACAGCAGCCGGTCGGGGCGATAGATATCAAGCTGGTGCTTGTGGCTGCGCAGCGCGGCAAGGGCCTGCGCGCAGTCCTCCGGGTTGAGAGCGCGCACGAGGCGAACCTCGCCGTGCTCGTTTTCCAGCTTGCGCAGTTTCTTGCGCATCTTCTTGCGCGAAAACCGGCCGCGAAGCCGTTGCAGCAGCGCTTCGCTGTCATCCTGCAGTCGAACCGTGTGGCACGGGCTGGCAGACGACGTCGTGCGCAGAGCAATGAGCGGATTGACGAATCCGTTGAAGCGTTCCGGCTGGTTGTGCAGGACGGCGACATCGGCGCCCGAGGCACGACCGGCGGCATCCATCAGGGCGCGCCAGTCCTTCGGCTTGAGCAGATCGGCGGCGCTGCGCGAATGAACGCCCATGGCGTAATTGGCATGCTTGCCGCCGAGCCAGCCGAGGCTCGGCATCGCGAAACAGTTGCAAAGGCCCAGTGGCCACACGAAAGCGGCATCGCCGGCTTCAGTGCGCGCACTGACGATGCGAAGCTGAATGCCTTCGTGCTTGCCCAGCAGCGTGTACCAGGCCTTGAGGAACCGCGGGTGCTGATAGGGCGTCATGGCGGGATCGGCTGCGGACAGCTCGTCCCAGACGGCGGCGGCACTTTCGAAGCTGTCATGCACGCTGAGCGCCCAAGTGCCCGCGCTGGTCTTCACCTGCACGGTGACGGGAAAGCGGTTCGACGCCTTTGCCTCATCGGCAACGCGCGCGCAGTCGTCCGCAGGACACGCGCCGAATTGTTCCGATTGCTGCATTTGCCACATCACGAAGACTTAAGACCCCCTGTTGCGACCGGAATTCAGCCGCATGTATCTGGTTTACCCAATGGAAATCACGAATGGGTTATCAGCTAGATCAAATGCGGCGCTTTCGTACCAACATGATTAAGAGCGGCCTTACGGCCCTCGCAGCCACGGGGATGCCCGGCCTCCTGTCGTCAATGACGGCGGGGCGCGGCGTCATCTTCACGCTGCATCATGTCGTGCATCCCTCCGGCGATGCATTCCAGCCGAACCGGCTTCTGGAGATTTCACCGGACTTCCTGCGCAAGGCGATCCTGCGCATCCGGGCGCGCGGCTACGATATCGTTCACCTGGGGGAGGTCGCCGAGCGGCTGAAGGACCCGAAATCCGGGCGCTTCTGCGTGCTGACCTTCGACGACGGTTACCGCGACAACCTCGAGATTGCATACCCGGTCCTGAAGGAACTGGACTGCCCGTTCACGGTCTACGTGGCGACCTCGATGCCGGACGGGACGGCGGAGCTTTGGTGGCGTGTGCTGGAGATCGTCGTTGCCAGCCGGGCGCACCTGGAGTTGAAGCTGAACGGCACGCCGATGGGCTTTCCCTGCGAAACCCCCGACGAAAAGTACAAGACCTACGAGGCGATCTACTGGTGGCTGCGCTCGCAGTCGCAGGACGACCAGCGCTCGTTCATCCGCGATCTAGCCATGCTCCACGATATCGACATGGCCAGCATGGTGCGGCGCATGGCGATGAGCTGGGACGAAGTGTCCGTGCTGGCGCGCGACAGCCTCTGCACCATTGGCGCGCACACGGTGAAACATTTCGCGCTGGCTCGCATCGACGCCGACCGCGCCCGCGCCGAGATGCTCAATTCCGCAGATATCCTCGAAAGCTATTTGCCCGAGCGCCCCAAGCACTTCGCATACCCCTATGGCGATCCGGGGTCTGCGTCCCAGCGCGAGTTCGAGATAGCCCGTGAATGCGGGTTCGAGACGGCCGTCACCACGCGGCCCGGCGTGCTGTTTACCGAGCACCTCGACCACATGTACGCGCTGCCGCGCATCTCGCTGAACGGTGAATTCCAGGCGAAACGCTATCTCGACGGGTTTCTGTCCGGCGTGCCGTCGCTCGCCTTCAACAAGGGCCGCAAGCTCAACATCGCCTGAAGCGACTCAGCGGCGCGCCATCCAGCCCAGTATCCAGCGCGTCGGCGGCAACCACGAAACACCTGCAATCGCGTAGAAGGTCGTCTGCAGCCAGATCGGCTTGTCGACCATCCACGTTGCGACCAGCGCCATGATGAGCAGGCAATAGACCGTCAGGTAGACGACGATTCCCAGCACGCCGATCAGCGTGCGCAACTGCGGTCGTGCGGGTTTGGCCTGATCGTCCATCTCACTCGCTCCATGTGCTGGCTGCGGCAAAGGCGCGCTCGGCGCGATCCGGCTCTTGCCTGTGTTCGGTCATGGCCGTAGTTACCCGCCCATCCTCAGGATTCAAGATACCGGGGTCGAAAATGACCGTGCAGACGCAAGATGCGAACGTGATGCCCGCAGCCGTCCAGGCCGACATTCCGCCGCGCGCGGTGACCTGGGTGCGCATCTGGCTGCTCGCGCTGGCCGTCGCGGTTGTTGCAATGGTCATGGTCGGCGGCGCCACGCGGCTGACGGATTCGGGCCTCTCCATAACCGAATGGAAGCCGGTGACCGGCGCGATCCCTCCGCTGAGCGAGGCGCATTGGCTGGAGGAATTCGAGAAGTACCGCCAGATCCCGGAATACCAACAGATCAACAAAGGCATGAGCCTGTCGGAATTCAAGTCGATCTACTGGTGGGAGTGGGGCCATCGCTTTCTTGGCCGCCTCGTCGGCGTGCTGTTCCTCGTGCCCTTCGTGATCTTCCTCCTGCGCGGCTGGCTGACGCGCCGCATGGTAGCGCTGACGTTTGGCGCATTCGTGCTTGGCGGCATTCAGGGCGCGATCGGCTGGTGGATGGTCTCCAGCGGCCTGTCGGTGCGCACGGACGTCAGCCAGTACCGTCTCGCAGCCCATCTCGGCATGGCGGTCCTCATCTTCGGTTATCTCCTGTGGCTGTCATTGCAGGTCGCCCCGTCGCGATTGCCCGTGGCTGAGTACGGCAGCGTGAGCTGGCTCGGCAAGTGGCTCGCGCCGATCATCTTCCTGCAGATATTGCTCGGCGCACTCGTCGCGGGGCTGGATGCGGGCTTGACCTATCCGACGTGGCCGCTGATGGACGGGCGTTTCGTGCCCAACGGGCTCGGAACCATGTCGCCGTTCTGGCTGAACTTCTTCGAAAACGTCACCACCGTGCAGTTCAACCACCGCATGTTCGCCTACCTGGTGACGGCGCTCATGGTGGCCTACGCGGTGATTTGCTGGCGCAACGCGGAGAACGCCGAGACACGCAACCGCGCATCGCTGATGCTGGCGGTAACTTTCGTGCAGGTGCTGCTCGGCATCTCGGCACTGCTCTACGGCGTGCCGCTCGACATCGCGCTCGCCCACCAGCTTGTCGCCATCATCCTGTTCGGTATCGCGGTGGTGCACGCCGACGCGCTGCACAAGGCGAGGCAGTGGCAGCCGGCCCCATCGCAATCGTGACGCAGGATTCGTCGGCCAAGTTCGATCAGTCCCGGGCCGGGGAATACGCGCAGCAAAGCCGCATCGGTCTGGCCGGATACGACGCCTGCCACGAACTGGCGGCCTGCATGCTGTCCGCCGCCCTCGGAGAAGGACGGAATGCGCAGGTGCTGGTGGTTGGCGCGGGTGGTACTGCGGGCGAGATCATCTGCGCCTCACGGCTCGAGCCGAACTGGTCGTTCGTCGCAGTCGACCCGTCCGCGCCCATGCTGGACCTCGCATCGGAAACCCTGCATCAGGCTGGCTTGCTGGACCGGGTGGAGACCGTTTCCGGGTCTGTTTCAGACATCGATCCATCCCGACCGTTCGACGCGGCGATCATGATCGGCGTCCTGCACCACGTGCCGGGCGACAAAGCCAAGCGCGATCTGCTCGGGGAGGTCGCGCGGCGATTGAAGCCGGGCGCGCCTTTCGTGGTGGCTGGCAACTACAGGCCTTACGCGTCACAGCCGCTGTTGATGGCGGCCTGGGCGAACCGCTGGAAGATGCACGGCGCGGACCCCGACGAAGTGCAGGCAAAGATGAGCAAGATCCTGCAGGGCGCGGAACCGCCTCAATCGGAAGATGCTGTCTTCGCTTTGCTGGAGGATGCGGGCTTTGAAACGCCGGTCCGGTTCTTTGCCAGCCTGTTCTGGGGCGCATGGCTTGCGCGGCGCGCGCAGACGGGCAGCTGAGGCAACCGCACTTGCCAAAACAAAAAAGGGCGGCCCGAGAGCCGCCCTTTTGCGTGTTTAGTGAGACCGTTTCGATCAGATGCGGTCGAGTGCCTGTTCGAGGTCGGCGATGATGTCGTCCAGGTCCTCGATACCGACCGAAAGCCGCACGACTTCAGGCCCTGCGCCTGCCGTCGTCTTCTGCTCGTCGGAGAGCTGGCGGTGCGTGGTCGAGGCCGGGTGAATGATGAGGCTGCGCGTGTCGCCGATATTGGCGAGGTGCGAGAACATCTCGACATTCGACACCAGCGCGACGCCCGCGTCGTAGCCGCCCTTCAGGCCGAACGTGAAGACTGCGCCAGCGCCTTTCGGGCAGTACTTGGACGCGGCATCCTTGAACTTGTCGCCGTCCAGCCCCGCATAGGAGACCCATTCCACCTTGTCGTGGCCCTTGAGGTATTTCGCGACGGCGAGCGCATTGTCGGAGTGCTTCTGCATGCGCAGAGGCAGCGTCTCGATGCCGGTCAGGATCATGAAGGCGTTGAACGGGGAGAGCGCCGGGCCCAGATCGCGCAAGCCCAGCACGCGGCAGGCAATCGCGAAGGCGAAGTTCCCGAACGTCTCGTGCAGCACCATGCCGGAATAAGACGCGCACGGCTGAGACAGGGACGGGTATTTGCCGTCTTCCGACCAGTCGAAGGTGCCGCCGTCGACGATGAGGCCGCCGATGGAGTTGCCGTGGCCGCCGAGGAACTTGGTTGCCGAATGCACGATGATGTCCGCGCCATGCTCGAACGGCTTGCACAGGTACGGCGTTGCCATGGTGTTGTCGACGATGAGCGGCACCTTGGCTTCCTTGGCGATCTCGGCGATGGCCGCGATGTCTGTGATCGCGCCGCCGGGATTTGCGATTGATTCGACGAAGATCGCCTTGGTCTTGTCGCTCACGGCATTCTTGAACGTCGAGATGTCGTTGATATCGGCCCACTTCACGTTCCAGCCGAACTTCTTGTAGGCCTCGCCGAACTGGTTGATCGATCCGCCGTAGAGCTGCCGGGCGGCGATGAATTCGTCACCTGGCTCCAGCAGCGTGTGAAACACGAGATGCTCGGCTGCATGGCCCGAGGCCACAGCCAGCGCCGCCGTGCCGCCTTCCAGCGTCGCGACGCGCTCTTCCAGCACCGCGCAGGTCGGGTTGCCGATGCGCGTGTAGATGTTGCCGAAAGCCTGCAGGCCGAAGAGCGATGCGGCGTGGTCGACGTCGTCGAACACGAAGGACGTCGTCTGGTAGATCGGCGTGGCGCGCGCACCCGTGGACGGGTCGGGCTGGGCGCCGGCGTGGATTGCCAGGGTCGAGAAACCCGGCGCGTTGTTGTCGCTCATGACTTGCTCCCTATCAGCCGCCGCTGCCGTTGGGGCAGGGCGCAGAACTCATATGGCAGTGCGCAATCGCGGCGCAATGCCCCTGCAATGCACATAGACTCAGCGCATGTGATGCGAAATTACAAATCGGCGCGGCACTATTTGCGCTCAAGGGTCCGGTGCTGGAACCCGCGCGCGGCAAGTTTGGGCCGCTTGGCCGAGATGGTGCGCGAGTTGACGCCGACCCAGCCGATCTCGCCGGAAAGGCGACCATACTCGATCTTGGGACAGCGGTTCTGGATGACGCGAATGCCGGCCGCTTCTGCCTTGGCGGCGGCCTCGTCGTTGCGCACGCCAAGCTGCAGCCAGATCACCTTCGGCAACGGTTCGAGGGCGAGCGACTCGTCGATCACCCCAGCCGCGGCGTCGGAATTGCGGAACACGTCGACCATGTCGATCGGCGCTGGAACGTCGGCAAGCGAGGCGTAGACCGTCTGCCCGAGGATTTCTTGGCCCGCGAGGCCCGGATTGATCGGGAAGACCTTGTAGCCCTTGTCGATCAGGTATTTCAGGACAAAGTAGCTCGGCCGGATGTTCTTGGCGCTCGCGCCGACCATCGCGATCGTGCGAACGTCGTCGAGGATCTGGCGCACGTAGGCGTCATTGTAGGAATCGTGGTTCATGCGGGCTCAGCGATCCTGCCATTCCGGCTTGCGCTTCTCGATGAAGGCGGTGAAGCCTTCAACCGAGTCTTCCATCAACAGGTTGTCGACCATGGTCTGCATGGCAAGCTCGTAGGCGTCGTCGAGCGGCATCTGAACCTGCTCGTAGAACACTTTTTTGCCAAGGCTGGCGACGGCGGAGGATTTTTCCGCGACTGTGTGCGCCATCGACAGCGTCATGCCCGCCAGTTGCTCGTGCGGCGCGACGTGATTGACGAGACCGGCGGACTTCGCTTCCTCCGCGCTCATCATCCGGCCCGTCAGCAGGAGTTCCATCGCGAGCTTGCGGTCGACATTGCGCGACAGCGCAACGGACGGCGTGGAGCAGAAGAACCCGACATCGATGCCGTTGACGCCGAAGCGCGCCCGCTCGCTGGCAACCGCCATGTCGCAGGTCGCCACCAGTTGGCACCCGGCCGCCGTCGCGATGCCCTGGACCTCGGCGATCACCGGCACGCGGCATTTGCGCACCGCGCCCATCAGCCGCGTGCATTGCTGGAAGAGATCGGTGAAGAACGCCTTGCCCTTGTCCGCATCGTTGCGGTGGGCCTGCATCTCCTTGAGGTCGTGCCCGGCGCAGAACCCGTTGCCCTCGGCGCGGATGACGGCGCAGCGTACCTCGCTCTCGCGCTCGATCCGGTCGAGCTGCGTTTGAAGCGCGTCCATCGTCTCGACGCTCAGCGTGTTGCGCGATTGCGGGCGATTGAGCGTGAGGATGCGCACGGCGCCGTCGTTGCGAACCGCGACGGGTGCGCTGTCGTCCTGCCGGGCGTTCTCTGAATGGCTCTCGTGCATGCTCATGGGTGGAACCGGACCGCTTTCCGTGTCAAATCCGGTCCCGACCATAACCAAGGCAAGAGCGTTTCGCCATGAGCAACGAACTGAAGATGACCGTGGAAGAGCTGGAAACTTTCATCGACACGGAGTTTCCGCAGGTCCACCACGGCGGACGCAGCTTTGCCATCGAGGGCATTCGCCCCATGGGCGCGACGGTGCGCCTGTTCTACCACGACCGGCACCTGCGCCCTGGCGGCACGATCTCCGGCCCGGCAATGATGAGCATAGCGGACTACGCCATGTACATCGCGATACTCGCGCAGCTCGGGCCCGTCGCGCTCGCGGTGACGACGAACTTCTCCATCAACTTCCTTCGCAAGCCTGAGCAGAAGGACCTGATGGCCGACTGCACGCTGCTGAAACTCGGCAAGCGGCTGGCGGTCGCCGAGGTTTCCATGCGTTCCGAAGGCAGCGATGACGTGGTTGCCCACGTGGTGGGGACCTATTCGATCCCGCCAAGGGGTTGAGGTAAAATAACACCGCAAATTCAAGTGTTTGATTTATTTGAAGTTTTCAAAGGTAGCGGCGGTTTTAATCGGTTGACGCCGATCCTGCGCGTCTGTAGATAACCGGCTTCGAATTGCGCGCCGCGCGCGTCTCACGTTCGTTTGCGCGGTGCATCCCGAGTAAGAAAGAGCAAATCCATGAAAACGACCATTTCGGTGAAGCCCGCCGAAGTCGAGAAGAAGTGGGTGCTGATCGACGGTGAGAACCTCGTCGTGGGTCGCCTGGCGTCGCTGATCGCCAAGCGTCTGCGCGGCAAGCACCTCCCGACCTTCACCCCGCACGTCGACTGCGGCGACAACATCATCGTCATCAATGCCGACAAGGTGGCTTTCACCGGCAACAAGCTGCTGAAGAAGGTCTACTACCGTCACACCGGTCATCCCGGCGGCATCAAGGAAGCCCGCGCCAGCGACATCATCACTGGCCGCTTCCCCGAGCGCATCCTCGAAAAGGCCGTCGAGCGCATGATGCCGGGTGGCCCGCTCTCGCGCCGCCAGATGAAGAACCTGAAAATCTATGCAGGCACCGAGCACCCGCACGAGGCGCAGCAGCCCGTGACGCTCGACGTCGCCTCCATGAACTCCAAGAACGTGAGGCAGGCATGACCGAGGAATCCATCAACTCGCTCGAAGAGCTGGGTGGCGCGATGGGCGAGACGCCCGTCGTGGAATCGGCCCCGGTGCACGAACAGAAGCTTGACGCCCAGGGCCGCGCCTACGCGACCGGCAAGCGCAAGGACGCCATCGCCCGCGTCTGGATCAAGCCGGGCGGCGGCCGCATCATCATCAACGGCAAGCCGTATGACGAGTATTTCGGCCGTCCGGTGCTGCGCATGCTGCTCCAGCAGCCGCTGGAAGTCGCACAGCGCACCGGCCAGTACGACATCAACTGCACGGTCACCGGTGGCGGCCTGTCCGGCCAGGCCGGCGCGGTGCGGCACGGTGTGTCGAAGGCGCTCACCTATTTCGAGCCGGAGCTTCGCGGCGTCCTCAAGAAGGGCGGCTTCCTGACCCGCGACCCGCGCGTCGTCGAGCGCAAGAAGTACGGCCGCGCCAAGGCCCGCCGCAGCTTCCAGTTCTCCAAGCGCTAATCTTTCGCGCTTCACGCCAGATCGGATCAGGGCCGCGGAATTTCCGTGGCCCTTTTCTTTGCCGGCAACACTGCTTTCCGCCCGTTATGCCGGCTGTTCGGTCAGATGCCCGGTGAATTCACCACCCTGCGACCCTAGATGCCCAAGATATGGGCGCGCCTGCGGTTGAGGCTTTTCATCGCCACTGGCTATGATTTGCCTCGCGCGCCTCGCGCACGACGAAAGGGAGCAGGTTCGATGCATCTTGGAATTCTCACCGGCGGGGGCGATGTCCCCGGTCTCAATCCGGCGATCAAGGCCGTCGTCGAGCAGGCCCACGCGCGCGGATGGCGCGTGACCGGCTTCCGGCGCGGCTGGGCCGGCCCGGTGAATTCCGACCCGGCGAACCTTGAGGCGACCGCCAAGGCCCGCATCGAACTGACGCCGGACAACGTGCGCGGCATCGACCGCACCGGCGGCACCATGCTGCACACCTCGCGCACCAACCCATCGCGCATTGCGGGCAAGGACCTGCCGGACTTCCTGTCTCACAGGGCAGGGGCCAACCCGGACGATAAGGTCGACATCACCGATCACGTCCTGTCGGTGCTGGATGCCCTCAAGATCGACGTGCTTGTCGCCATCGGCGGCGACGACACGCTGTCCTATGCATCGCGCCTGCACCAGGAAGGCGCGAAGACCATGTGCATTCCCAAGACCATGGACAACGATGTCTTCGGCACCGAGTACTGCATAGGCTTCTCGACCTGCGTCACGCGCTCGGTGGAACTGATCGGCCAGTTGCGCACCCCAGTCGGCAGCCACGAGCGGTTTCTCGTGGTCGAGATGTTCGGGCGCAACTGCGGCCTGACCTCGCTGATGGCGGGCTATCTCGCCGACACCGACCGCACCCTGATTGCCGAAGTTCCGTTCAGCCTCGACCGTCTGTCGGACCTGATGCTTGAGGATCGCAAGGCGAGCCTCTCCAACTACGCCATTGCTGTCGTATCGGAAGGCGCGAGTGTCACCGGCGAGGATATCCTCGAAAGCGGTTCGGCGGACGCCTACGGCCATCGCAAGCTGGGCGGCATCGGCCAGCGCGTGGGCGAGGGGCTGAAGGAGCGCACCGGCGTGAACGTCATGGTGCAGAACCTAGGCTACCTGCTGCGCGCCGGCGCGCCCGATGCGCTGGACCGGCTGATCCCCAAGAACTACGGCATCCAGACGGTGCGCCTCATCGAGGAGGGCAAGACCGGGCTGATGGTCGCCATCGAGAAGGGCTGCTACACGACGAAGCCGGCGGATATTTCCATGCAGGGCGAGCGCCGCGTCGACGTGGAGCGCATGTACGACGTGGACGCCTACCGTCCACGCACGCCGGACCTGCTGGGCACGCCGATCTATCTCGGCTAGGGATCGGCCAAAGCCCGAGCCTTTCGCCCGGCGCAATCCAACCCCACGTTACTAGCCCTGTCGCAGCGCGCGCGGATTTGCTATGCCCGCCGCCTGCAAGGAGACATTCACATGGTCGATGCCATTCTCAAGGTCGGTGTACTTGGCGCATCCGGATATACCGGAGCGGACGCCGTGCGCCTTGCCATGACCCACCCCAACATGGAACTCGCGGCGCTGACCGCGAACACCCATGCGGGCAAGCCCATGTCGGCGGTCTATCCGCATCTGGGCTACTCCGGCTTGCCGGACCTTACCACCGTGGAGGACACGGACTGGTCGCAGGTCGATGTCGTGTTCTGCGGCCTGCCGCACGGCACCACGCAGGACATCACCCGCGACGTGCTGAAAGCGCACCCGCACGTCAAGTTCATCGACATGTCGGCGGACTTCCGGCTGCGCGACCCGGCCGTCTACGAGGAATGGTACGGCCGCCCGCACACCGCCATGGACATGCAGGGCGAGGCCGTCTACGGCCTGACCGAGCACAACCGCGAGGCCGTTTCGGCTGCGCGGCTCGTTGCCTGTCCCGGTTGCTACCCGACCGCCGTGCTGCTGGGCCTGTTGCCCGTGGCGCGCGCCGGGCTGATCTCCATGTCCGACATCGTCATCGACGCGAAATCCGGCGTGTCCGGTGCTGGCCGCAGCCTGAAGGAAAACACCCTGTTCTGCGAGGCAGGCGAGGGGCTTTCGCCCTATGGCGTGACGAAGCATCGCCACATGCCCGAGATCGAGCAGGAACTCACTGCTGCCAGCGGCACGGAAACCATTGTCTCCTTCACGCCGCACCTTGCGCCCATGAGCCGTGGCGAACTGGTGACGATGTACGTGAAGCTGGAAGGCGGCAACAAGGCCGCCGACCTCAAGGCCGCGTTCAAGAAGGCCTATGACGATGAGCCCTTCGTCCACGTTCTGGACGGGGCGGTCGCGCCGTCGACGCAGATGATCCGTGGCTCCAATCACTGCCTCATCAACGTGTTCGACGACCGCGCGTCGGGCCGCGCGATTATCATTTCCACGCTCGACAACCTCGTGAAGGGGTCGGCGGGGCAGGCGATCCAAAACATGAATGTGATGTTCGGTCTCGACGAGACGACCGGCCTGCAACAGCTGGCACTGTTCCCCTGATCGGGCAAATGGAGAGAACGGAATGAGCCTGCCGGTAAAGTTCGATCATTGCGTCGTCCACGTCTCCGACTGGGAGACCTGCAACGCGTTCTACGAAAAGGTGCTCGGCGCGGAAGTCGTGGATGTGCCAAAGGGCAAGTGGGCCTACCGCTTCGCCAATGCGCAGCTGAACCTGCACGGGCCGGACGGGATCGGCCACCCGCGTGCCGGTGTGCCGGTCATGCCGGGCAACTCCGACCTGTGCTTCGAGTGGGAAGGCCCGATCAGCGGCGCGGTTGCGCATCTTGAAACGTGCGACGTCAAGATCGAACTCGGTCCCGTCCGCCGTTTCGGCTCGAAGGGCGAGGGCACCAGCGTCTATTTCCGCGATCCCGACGGCTCGCTGCTGGAATTCATTTCCTACGAACTCGACGAAGGCTGATCCTGGCTGGCCCGCGGGCCGGTCCGATCGCTCTTAGGCCTGCACCTTCACATAGGCGCCCGGCGCGTCCTCGATGGGCTTGAGCTTGCCGCCACCGGGCTCGCGCGCATCCACCGTCTTGTCGTTGTGGCCTTCGATCCACTTCTGCCAGTAGGGCCACCACGAGCCTTCGGTCTCCTTGGCCTTGGTGAGCCAGGTCTCGTAGTCGGTGCCGTCGGTCCACGGCTTCTTGCCGGTCCAGAACTGGTACTTCTTCTTGGCCGGCGGATTGACGACGCCCGCGATGTGGCCTGATCCGGCCAGCACGTAGTCCACCGGCCCGCCGAAGCACTTGGACCCCTCGTAGACCGATTTCGCCGGGGCGATGTGGTCTTCTCGCGTCGCCAGGTTGAAGATCGGCGTCTTCACCTTCGACATGTCGATCTTCACGCCTTCGATTTCCATCTCTCCCTTGGAGAGCCGATTCTCGAGGTAGCAACTGCGCAGGTAGAACGAGTGGTTCGCCGCCGGCATCCGCGTGGAATCGGAGTTCCAGTAGAGCAGGTCGAAGGGGAAGGGCTTGCGGCCCTTCAGGTAGTTGCTGACGACATACGGCCAGATGAGATCGTTGGCGCGGAGCATGTTGAAGGCGGTCGCCATGCGGCTGCCGGCGAGGTAGCCGGTGC
Organism: Tepidamorphus sp. 3E244; assembly: GCF_046159835.1. Taxonomy (NCBI): domain Bacteria; kingdom Pseudomonadati; phylum Pseudomonadota; class Alphaproteobacteria; order Hyphomicrobiales; family Tepidamorphaceae; genus Tepidamorphus; species Tepidamorphus sp. 3E244. Next base: position 1,202,966 of record NZ_JBJXCY010000001.1, read on the forward strand.
GCTGCATCTCTTCCTCCACCGCCGCAACCTGTTCCTCGTCGACGAAGACCTTCAGGTCGCCGGCATAGGTGAAGTCGACCTGCGTCGTGAGCAGCGTCGCGGTCTCGATGCGCTTGTCGCCCATCTTGGCCATGTATCCGAGCGTGATCGCGAGCAACGTGCCGCCGACGCAGTAGCCGACCGCGTTGACCTTCTTCTCGCCGGTGGCCTCCTTGATGACGTCCAGCGCCGTCAGCGGGCCTTCCTTGATGTAGTCGGCGAAGGATTTCTTCGCGAGTTCGGTATCCGGGTTCACCCACGAGATGACGAAGACCGTGTGTCCTTCCTCGACCGCCCAGCGGATGAAGGATTTGTCCGAGTTGAGATCGAGAATGTAGAACTTGTTGATCCACGGCGGCACGATCAGCAGCGGGCGCTTCAGCACCTTTTTGGTCGTCGGCGTGTACTGGATCAGCTGCATCAGGTCGTTCTGGAAGACGACCTTGCCCGGCGTCATGGCGAGGTTGACGCCAACCCCGAACTCTCCCGGGTCGGATTGGCGCAGCTTCAGCTCGCCGTGGCCGCGCTCGATGTCCTCGGCCAGCATCCGCATGCCGTTGACGAGGTTCTCGCCGTTGTGCTCAAGCGTCTCGCGCATGATTTCCGGGTTGGTGAACACGAAGTTCGAGGGTGCCAGCGCGGCCGACAGCTGCTTGATGTAGAACTGCGCCTTGTGGCGGGTGTGCTCGTCCAGCCCCTCTGTGGCTTCGACGATGTTCTCCGCCCAGCGCGAGGTCATCAGGTAGGCCTGCTTGATGAAGTCGAACAGCGGGTGGTTCTGCCACTCAGGGTCCTTGAAGCGGCGGTCACCGGCTTCCGGCTCGACGGTGGGCTTCACAACCTCACCGGAGAAGCGGCGCAGCGTGTTGGTCCACAGCGTCATGTACTGGCTGGTGAGCGCGGACTGCGCCTCGACCATCTTCGCCGGGTTGGTGCTCCATTTCTCTGCGATCTGCGCGAGCGTCTTCAATGCCTGGGCGGTTTCCGCCGCCATCAGCATCTTTGCCTCGCCGCGCTCGCGCGGGCCCAGCATGGCGGCGACGGCCTTGCCGGTTTCCTCCGTCAGCAGCGCGAGATTCTGCGCCAGTGCTTCGGGATCCTTGATCTGGTAGGGAACGGTCGGTGTCGGGTCGGTATCCATGCGGTCCGTCGGCGTCCTTGAGCGTTTCCATGTTGCGTTGCGCAACGTATTCTTGATCTTGTTCTTCTTTTCTTCTGCCACAATGCGGGCGTAGGGCCAACTCGGCGTAAATACCGAGTGTGACACTGGAGTGATGTATGTGTGAAGGCGTGGGACCCCGTGCAACGGCAGTTCGGCGCAATATTTCGCTCCTCGCAGCAGCAACCGCCTGCCTCGTGCTGGCGGGTTGCGCCGGTGCCCGCGACATACCCCCGCTGCGCCCGGACCTGCCGAGCGATCTGCGCCAGTCGCCGCCGGGGTCGGCGCCGGACTTCCGAAAGCCTCCACCGCGGCCCGACGCCCCGGTGAAGACGCAGGAAGAAAAGGAAGCTGCGCTGGAAGAGCTTGAAACCTTGCGTGAAACGCACGAAAACAGCACCCGAAGGGCGATCACAGGCCGCTGATCTGGACAGCGCCGCCACGGAGCAGACCATGCAGGAATTTCACCGCATCAAGCGGTTGCCGCCATACGTGTTCGAAGAGGTCAACCGGCTGAAGGCAGGCGCGCGCGCCCGCGGCGCCGACATCATCGATCTCGGCATGGGCAACCCGGATCTGCCGACCCCGCGCCACATCGAGGAAAAGGTCATCGAGACCATCGGCAAGCCGCGCACCAACCGGTATTCGGCCTCGCGCGGCATTCCCGGTCTTCGCCGCGCGCAAGCCGCCTATTACGAGCGCCGCTTCGGCGTGAAGCTCAACCCGGATACACAGGTCGTCGCGACTCTCGGCTCCAAGGAAGGCTTCGCTAACATGGCGCAGGCGATCACCGCGCCGGGCGATGTGGTGCTGTGCCCCAACCCGAGCTACCCGATCCACGCCTTCGGCTTCCTGATGGCGGGCGGAACGATTCGCTCGGTTCCCGCCGAGCCGGGGCCGGAATTCTTCGCCGCCGCCGAGCGCGCGGTGCGCCATTCGATCCCGAAGCCGATCGCGATGATCCTGTGCTACCCGGCGAACCCGACGGCTGCCGTCGCCGATCTCGAATTCTACCGGGACGCGGTCGCCTTCGCGAAGAAGCACGACATCATCCTGCTGTCGGATCTCGCCTATTCGGAAATCTATTTCGACGGCAACCCGCCGCCCTCCGTTCTGCAAGTGCCGGGCGCGATGGACGTGACGGTCGAGTTCACCTCGCTGTCGAAGACCTACTCCATGCCGGGCTACCGCATCGGCTTTGCGGTCGGCAACGAACGGCTGATCGCCGCGCTGGCGCGGGTGAAGTCCTACCTCGACTACGGCGCATTCACGCCCGTTCAGGTCGGTGCCGCCGCTGCCTTGAACGGTCCCGACGACTGCATCGCGGAAGCCCGCCAGATCTACCAGGAGCGTCGTGACGCGCTGGTGGAGAGCTTCGGCCGCGCCGGCTGGGATGTCCCGCCGCCGGCTGCCAGCATGTTTGCCTGGGCACCGGTCCCGGAGGCCTTCCGTGACCTCGGCTCGCTTGAATTCACCAAGCTGCTGCTCGAAAAGGCGGACGTTGCCGTGTCGCCCGGCATCGGCTTTGGCGAGCATGGCGATGGCTATGTGCGCATCGCGCTTGTGGAGAACGAGCAGCGCATTCGCCAGGCAGCGCGAAATCTGCGGCGTTTCCTTGCCTCCGCACCGGAAACGATGCACAACGTCATCGCGCTAAAGGGGGCCGCTTCCTGACGGCGCGCAGGGGCCATATTCCGGCCCCGCATTCGAACGGCCCCATCCAAGTTCACCTCCGGCATATGGTCGGCCTGGGGCTGGCGTTGTCATTCGCTGGCCGGCAGCAAGAATTTCGGGAGTAACCACGCATGACGCGTCCGCTGCGCATCGGGATCGCGGGGCTGGGAACCGTCGGCGCGTCCGTGGCACGGATCGTTGCCGCCAAGGCCGAGGCCCTGGCGCTGCGCGCCGGTCGTGAGATCGAGATCTCCGGCGTCAGCGCGCGCGACCGCTCGCGCGACCGTGGCGTGGACCTGTCCGGCGCGACGTGGTTCGACGATCCGGTGGACCTCGCCAAGAGCGACGAGATCGACGTCTTCGTCGAGCTGATCGGCGGGTCCAACGGTCCGGCACGCGCTTCGGTGGAAGCCGCTCTCGATGCCGGCAAGCAGGTCGTCACCGCCAACAAGGCGCTGCTGGCCGAATCCGGTCTCGCGCTTGCCCGAATGGCGGAAGCAGCCGGCGTCTCCATCGGATTTGAAGCGGCGGTCGCCGGCGGTATCCCTGTCATCAAGACCGTGCGCGAAGCCGCCAGCGCCAATGACGTATCGCGCGTCTTCGGCATCCTCAACGGCACATGCAACTACATCCTGACGCGCATGGAAGACGAGGGGCTCGACTTTGAAGCCTGTCTCGCCGATGCGCAGCGCCTCGGCTATGCCGAAGCCGACCCCACCGCCGATATCGACGGCCACGACTCAGCGCACAAGCTGGCGCTTCTCGCCACGATTGCCTTTGGCAGCGAAGTGGAAATCGGCTCGGTCTACCTGGAAGGCATTTCGTCGATCTCCCAGCCCGACCTGAAGGCTGCCGACGAACTCGGCTACCGCATCAAGCTGCTCGGCGTCGCGCGCCGCACCCAGCAGGGCATCGAACTGCGCGTCACCCCGACCATGATCCCCAAGACCGCGCCGATGGCGCGTGTGTCCGGCGTACTGAACGCCGTCGGCATCAATGGCGATGCCTTTGGCGAGATCACCATGGTCGGTGCGGGCGCGGGTGGCGATGCGACGGCCTCTGCCGTCATTTCCGATATCGTGGACGTGGCCTGCGGACGCCATTCGCCTGTCTTCGCCATTCCGGCGGACAAGCTGGCACCTGCCAATTCCTCCACGATCCGCATGCATGCCGGGCCGTATTACGTGCGGCTCGACGTTCACGACCGGCCCGGTGCATTCGCCGGTATCGCCACCCGGATGGCGGAGGCCGGCATCTCGCTGGAGAGCATCGTCCAGCACGGACGCGGCGAAAGCGCCTCGCAGACGCCGCTGCCGGTCATCATCATCACGCACGACACGATGGAACAGCACATCCGCGAAGCGTTGTCGCGCATCGAGGCGGACGGCCATATTGAGGGCCAGCCGCAAATGATCCGAATCGAGAGAGCCTGACGGGCGCTGCCCGGCACCCAAGCAGGAAGAGGGACCGAAAACCCATGTCGACCCAAGATGAGACCCTGAGCGCGGTCATCGACCGCATCCTTACGCTGGAAATCGTCCGCGTGACCGAACGCGCCGCCGTCGCAGCCGCCCGCCAGCGCGGGCGCGGCGACGAGCGCGCCGCCGACCAAGCCGCCGTGGATGCCATGCGCCGCGAGCTGAACCGCCTGCCGATCGACGGCACCGTCGTCATCGGCGAGGGCGAGCGTGACGAGGCCCCGATGCTGTTCATCGGCGAGAAGGTCGGTCTTGGCACAGGCCCGAAGGTCGACATCGCGCTCGATCCGCTGGAAGGCACGACGATCTGCGCCAAGGACCTGCCGAACTCGCTTGCCGTGATTGCCATCGCCGAGGCCGGCAGCCTGCTGAACGCGCCCGACGTCTACATGGACAAGATCGCGGTCGGACCGGGCTACGAGCCGGGCATCGTCGATATCGACGCGTCGCCCAAGGCCAATATCGAGAAGCTCGCCAAGGCCAAGGGTGTTCCCGCCAACGAGATCACGGCCTGCGTGCTGGACCGTCCGCGCCATGCCAAGATCATCGAGGAAATCCGCGGCATGGGCGCCAGCATCCGCCTCATCGGTGACGGCGACATTGCCGGCGTGATCCACACCACCAACTTCGACGAGACCGGCATCGACATCTACATGGGTGTCGGCGGTGCGCCGGAAGGCGTCCTCGCGGCAGCAGCCCTGCGTTGCATCGGTGGCCAGATGCAGGCCCGCCTGATCCTCGACACCGACGAGAAGAAGGAACGCGCCACCCGCATGGGCATCAAGGACCACGACCGCGTCTACTCAATGGAAGACATGGCCAAGGGTGACGTGCTGTTCGCAGCGACCGGCGTGACCGACGGCAACCTTCTCGACGGCGTTCGCTTCGGCAAGTCGATTATCCACACCGAAACGCTGGTGATGCGGTCGGCCACGCAGACCGTTCGCACGATCCGCGCCGAACACCGCCACTTCGCCAAGTTCCATTGATCGAGGCGGGCCCGGCGATGGCAGGCCCGCTTGAAAGAAACGCGCTGCTCGGCGTGACGGCGTCGGCCTGTGGCCGGCGCTGGGTTGACCGGCTGCCCGAAGGCGCGCTGCGCCTCGTCCACGGGCTTGCCGAGCGGCTGGATATCCCGGAGATCGTCGCCCGCGTGCTGCTGGCGCGCGGCGTCGACCCGGACGATGCGGAAGCCTTTCTCGAACCGCGCCTGCGCGACACCATGCCCGACCCGCGCAGCCTGACGGACTGTCAGGCGGCCGCCGCCCGCATCGTGCAGGCGATTACGACCGGCGAGCGCGTCGGCATCTTCGGCGATTATGACGTGGACGGCGCGACGTCGAGCGCGCTGCTCCACCGTTTCCTGAGCCATTTCGGCCTGCGCGCCGATATCCACATTCCCGACCGCATCTTCGAAGGCTACGGGCCGAATGACGCGGCTTTCGAGAAATTCGCGGCAGACGGCTGCGCGCTGGTGGTCACGGTCGACTGCGGCACACTGAGCCACGACACGATCGCCCATGCGCGCGCCATGGGCCTCGACGTGGTGGTGATCGACCATCACCAGGCGGGCGAGACCTTGCCGGATGCCAATGCGCTGGTGAACCCCAACCGCGCCGACGACATTTCCGGCCAGGGGCATCTTGCAGCCGTCGGTGTCGTCTTCCTCGTCGTCGTGGAGGCCGCGCGGCAACTGCGCGAAGCCGGTCGCACCGACTTGCCGAACCTGATGGGCTGGCTCGATCTCGTCGCGCTCGGCACCGTTGCGGACGTGGTGCCGCTCACTGGCCTCAACCGCGCCTTCGTCGCACAGGGGCTGAAGATCCTGCACCGGCGCGAAAGCCCGGGCCTGCGCGCGCTGTGCGATGCCTCGCGGATGCGCGACGCGCCAACGCCCTACCATCTCGGCTTCCTGCTCGGGCCGCGCATCAACGCCGGCGGTCGAATCGGCGATGCCGGTCTCGGTGCGCGGCTACTCACAACGCTGGACGATACCGAGGCCGGACGCATCGCCGCACTGCTCGACCAGTTGAATGGCGAGCGGCAAGCGATGGAGAAAGAAGCGCTGGAAGATGCGATGGGGCAGGCGGAGGGGCTCGCCGCGGCAGACGCCGCCGTCATCCTCGTGTCCAGCGACGACTGGCACCCGGGCATCGTCGGGCTGATCGCCGCGCGCCTGAAGGAGAAGTTCCGCAAGCCCGCCATCGCCGTAACGTTCTCCGGCGGCGGCGCAGGGGCAGGCTCGGCCCGCTCACTCATCGGCGTGGACATCGGTCGCGCGATCCGTGGCGCGGTCGATGCAGGCCACCTGGTGAAGGGCGGCGGCCACGCCATGGCCGCTGGCCTCACGGTGGAGCGCGAGCGCCTCGCGCATCTCGGCGACCATCTGAACGGCCTGCTGGCGGAAGCCGTGGCGCAGGCCAGCGCGCGCGATGACATGAAGATCGACGGCGCACTGACCGCCGGTGCCGCAACAATCGAACTCGTCACGGCGCTGGAGCGGGCAGGGCCGTACGGCACCGGCCACGCAGAGCCGACGGTCGTCCTGCCGTCGCACCGGCTGACATTCGTGGAGGAGACCGCGCAGGGGCACGTGCGCCTCGCGCTGGCCTCTGCCGGTGGCGACAAGATCCAGGGCATCGCGTTTCGAGCCGGCGATGCCCCGCTGGGCGATTTCCTGAAAGCCAGGCGCGGCAGCAACATTCACGCCGCCGGCTCGCTGCGCATCAATCGCTGGGGCGGCTCCCAGTCGGTCCAGTTGCAGCTGCGCGATGCCGCCGACCCGGCCTGACGGGGCAGGTTTTCAGGCGGCCATGGTCGCCTTGTCGATGGCGTTGCCGAGCTTCTCGACCAACTCATCGATCTGCGCATCCTCGATGATGAATGGCGGCGCGAGCAGCACGTGGTCACCCTTGCGCCCGTCGATGGTGCCGCCCATCGGGTAGCAGATCAGCCCGTTCTCGAAGGCGGTCGCCTTGATCGTCTTGTTGATGCCGCGTGCCGGATCGAACGGGGCCTTCGTCTCCCGGTCCTCGACCAGCTCAAGCCCTTGGAACAGCCCGCGCCCGCGAATGTCGCCGACATGCGGGTGCTGGCCGAAGCGTTCCGTCAACGCGGCGCGCAGCTTCTCGCCGCGCTCCATCACGCCGGCGGCCACTCCATCGTCGATCAGCCTATCAAGCACGGCCTTTGCGCCCGCGCAGGCCGCCGGATGGCCCATGTAGGTGTGTCCGTGCTGGAAGAAGCCGCTGCCGTTCTCGATCGTCTCATAGATCGACTGGCTGCACAGCATCGCGCCGACGGGCTGGTAGCCCGCACCAAGCCCCTTGGCGATGGCCATGATGTCTGGTGCTACACCGTCCTGCTCGCAGGCAAAGAGCGTGCCGGTGCGGCCCATGCCGCACATCACCTCGTCGAGGATCAGCAGCACGCCGTGGGCATCGCAGATTTCGCGGATGCGCCGGAAATATCCTTCCACGGCGGGGACCGCCCCTGCTGTCGCGCCGACGACAGGCTCGGCGATGAAGGCGAGCACTTTGTCCGGTCCGATCTTGCGGATCTGCGCGTCCAGCTCGTTGGCCGCGCGCAATCCGTAATCCGCGTCGCTCTCGCTGTCATGCTTCTCGCGGTAGGCGTAGCACGGAGAGATGTGGGTGGTTTCGATCATCATCGGCGCGAAGGGTTCGCGCCGCCACATGTTGCCACCGGCGGCCAGCGCGCCGAGCGTGTTGCCGTGGTAGCTCTGGCGACGCGCGATGATGTGCGTGCGGCTCGCCTGGCCCGCCTCGATGGCATACTGGCGCGCCAGCTTGATGGCCGCTTCCATCGCCTCCGAACCCCCTGACAGGAGGTAGACGCGCTCGATGCCATCGGGCGCATGCGCGATCAGCTTGTCGGCCAGCCCTTCGGCGGCATCGGAGGTGAAGAAGCCGGTATGCGCGAAGGCCAGCTTGTCCATCTGCGCCTTGATGGCTTCCGTCACCTTGGGGTCGGAATGCCCGAGGCAGGAAACCGCCGCCCCGCCGGAGCCATCCAGGTAGCGCTTGCCGTTTGTGTCGACGATGTAGCAGCCGTCGCCGCGCTCGGCCGTCGGCAGCTTTGACTTGGTGTGGCGTCCGAAAATGTGTCCGGTCATGGCGCTCGTCCCCGCAAGGTCGCCTGCGTGCGTGGTTGCAGGCTTTTCCTCGCAAGGTTAGGCGATCTGACGCGTTCGTCCAGCGACATTGGCGTGCAGGGCGTGCGACCAGTTTGCAATTTTATCGAAAGGCCCGGTCTGTTAGAACGCAGCCCTTGGCTGGCATAGGCCCCGTAGCTCAGCAGGATAGAGCATCAGATTCCTAATCTGAGGGTCACAGGTTCAAATCCTGTCGGGGTCACCAGCAATTCCAACAATTTTTTTGGATTGCGTTCTGCGAAATCAATGCACATGTCCGGCTAATGTCCGGCAGTCTCCGCGTCATTTGTGGAGCCGATTTGCGGCCAGTGCCTCGATGGTAGCAAGTGCGATTTTGAGGTCGTCGGCTCGCAACTGGGACAGTTTGCCTACTGCGCTAGCTAACGTGTCATCAGCGTCAGCTTCCCGCCCAATGTCCGACAGATCGTTAAACAACTCGCTCGTTGGCATATCGAGCGCTGCGGCGATCCGTTCCAGCGTTTCAACTGATGGCCAATTCTCACCGCGTTCGATGAGGCTGATAGCATCGACGGATCGATTGATCCGCGCCGCTAGCTCCTCTTGGGAATTAGAGCGCGCTTTTCTTAGGGTGCGGATGCGATGGCCGAGTGCCTTCTTGATGTCCATGACCCGGATCATCTGTCCGAGCGGAGCCAGAGAAAACCGATCCAAAATCCGAATTAACGGCTATACTAAGACTTTTGATACGGGTAACGTTCACTTGTAACGACTTTGAGCCCGAGTGTCCTAAGATTGAACCCGGGTGCAATCAGGTGTTCGGGAGATATGCAGATGCACGGGGCAGACGATTACCAAACGGAAGAAAAAGCGATCCGCCAGCGAGGGCGGCGTTGGTTCGCAATCGCCCTGATCTTTTGTCTCGCGATCTACAACCTCCCTGCATTCGTAGGATTGTGGTTCGAAGGCGATCACACCGGAAAGACACAACTAGTTGCAGTTGGAGCTGCCCAAGCGGCCTACGACCCGAAGGGCGCTAGCGAAGCAACTGGCGAGACAATCGAGGCGCTCAACGCAGGCGACCGGGAGTACGTCAAATTTGCTGCCATCGCGACCAATGCGATGCACTGGTGCGGCTTCTCCGGGCACACCGTGCCAAGCGATACCGTCCAAGCGATTGGCGTGAACAGGTTCGACTTCAAGCTTCAGGTCCGCGCACTGCACTCGGAATTCGTCAAGACCATCGAGCAGATCTACGACTGGGAGACGTTCTGCGGAACGGACATCTTCATGCTGTTCGGCCCGGATGGACATTATTTTGTTGAAGGTGGCAGGTTCGCGGGTCGTGACCCGTGGGTTTTTCCGCTCACGCTCAAACCGGGAATGTCGGAAGCCAAACTCAAAGCAGAAGTTGAACTGACGGTTGCCTACTACGGGGCTGCTCGCTGCGGAACCGAACTCGACTACGACAAGGAACAGGCATTCAAGGAGAAGCACGGTCTCGATCGGGAATGGTATGCCGCCCTTGATCAGGCCATTCCTCTGACGAACGAGGCATTTGCTCAACTGGGACCCGAGAGCGAGATGCAATGCGAGGCGTTCCTGAAAAACTACGACCATCTCGTCGCAGTCGGGCAGTAGGTAGCGACCCTTTTGCGGCCTAACCCATATCGATCCCAAAGCCATTTCCTGCAAGCCGCTGCGGAGGCCGCTGAAGCCAACTGGGCTGATCGCTACTACAACGGCTTCTCAAGCTCCGAACGGGCGCTGTCGAACGCCCCACAGCGCGTGGAGCGGTATCGAAAGGGCAACAACCCGACCGTCTGCTGCATAACGGGGTTTTCGCGGCCACACGACATCAGGGGCAATGGGTACATCTACACCCATCTCGAGGACTATCGCGATCCGTTGAACTGGTATCCCTTGTCCAAGCATGCCCATCGGCTCTTGCACCGAAGGTTTTTAGAGCCTGACGCTTGGCTTCGCTTTGCGGAAAAGCACCATCGGGAAGGGGCGTGGTTCACGATGCTTACGATGGACGTCCGCAAGATGTATCAGCCCTTCAAAGAGATATATCCGACTGGTTTGCCCCCACTGAGTTGATCGATGGGACCTACGCAGAAATTTTGCGTAGATGCGCGTACCGAAAGCCGAATAAACGCAATGAAATCAAAGCACGTTGCATCGCAATGCGTATTCGGAACGTGATTGAGCCTTTAAAGCGCGTTGCCTAAGCCATTTTCCTGTGAAAAACTGACGTAACGAAAAAACAGGATGGGTGGGAACGTGAAGCAATTGGCGATGGCAGTCGTTATTGCGCTGCCGATATTCGGTCATTCAGATATCCCCGAAATGAATCAAATCAGCGCTACTCAGTTTGAACATGGTGGCGGCTGTCGGAAGAATTCTCCTCCCGGTCGTTGCTGTCACGCTGGCTCAAAGCCGTATCATTGCCACTGAACTTGCGAAGATCGATGGCGGGTCAACGCTCGATATCGATCTGCCATCCCTGAGGCACATCAAGAATATGCATCAACTAGTTCGTTTCGCGATCGCAATTCTCGCGCTGGTGTTGGTCATGCCATCGACATCACTGAGCGCTGGCGAAGCCACCATTGTGGACGGTGATACGCTCGTTATGGATGACACAACGATCAGGCTGCACGGCATCGACACGCCAGAACATTCTCAAACTTGCGCTTCGGTCGATGGGGGAGAATGGCAATGCGGAAAACTCGCTACTCAGAAGCTGATAGCGCTCACGGAAGGGCAGACAGTAGTCTGTGATCACCGCGGTTTAGATGAGCACGGCAGAGTGATAGCAGTCTGCTCAGTCGGTGAAATTGAGTTGAACGCCGAGCTTGTCCGTTCTGGCTACGCTTGGGCCTTTCGAAAGTACTCTGGTGATTACGTTGGTCTCGAGGCTGAGGCAAAATCAGCAGCGATTGGGATTTGGCAGGCCCCGACGCAAACTGCGGCAGCGTTTCGAAAAGATCGCTGGGCAGTTGAAAAACAGGTATCGCCGGAGGGTTGTCCAATCAAAGGCAACATCTCGGGAAATGGCCGGATCTATCACACGCCTTGGTCTCGCGACTATCACCGCACACGGATCTCCGAAGAGCGCGGTGAACGGTGGTTCTGCAGTGAAGAGGAAGCGTTGAAAGCGGGATGGCGCGCCCCGCGATGGGGAAGCTAACCCAACACGATAAGAGGGAGGGTGGCTAGGTCTCTCACTTGGTCCATGGCATGTGAACAACCTTGCAAAATTAGCGGCATACGACGACTGTACGCACGTGCGGCTTGGTTGCTGGTTGAGACTACAGCGTCATCGTCATCTCCGTTACGTGCGCTTCAGCGATCAGAGCCCTCGTCAAGTCCGGAATGCTAGGGCTCCGATCTGATGCTAACTCTCTGAGAAATCAAATTGTTTGACCCATGGAGAATGCATTTGTCAGAGATTGAGTGGACAGACACGACTTGGAACCCAGTCGCAGGGTGTACAGCGGCATCTAGCGGATGCACGAACTGTTACGCCATGCATATGGCTCTTCGGTTGGAAGCTATGGGAATGGAGAAGTATCAAGGGCTTGCCCGGCGCTCAGGTAAAAGAACCGTTTGGACAGGCGCGATCAATCTGGATGAAGAGTCTCTGGCGGCGCCGCTGCAATGGCGAAAACCCAGAAAAATTTTCGTTAATTCAATGAGTGATCTATTTCACGAGAAAGTGCCATTTACATTTGTCAAAAGAGTTTGGCAAACGATGGAAAAAACACCGCATCATCAGTATCAGATTTTAACAAAGCGACCTGAGCGCATGCTTGACTTTGTGAGAAACCATGTCGACGTGGTGCTTCCAAATGTTTGGCTGGGGACTAGTGTGGAGGGTAAAGAAACAGTTGCAAGAATTGATATCATTTCGGCCACCCCCGCAGTTATCCGCTTTGTTTCCTTCGAGCCGTTAATCGCGCCAGTCGGAGAGGTGGATCTAAGCAACATTCATTGGGCGATAGTTGGAGGCGAAAGTGGACCGCAGGCGCGGCCTATCAAAGAGCACTGGATTGAAGAAATACATTCGTTGTGCGTACGTCATGGAACGGCATTTTTCTTTAAGCAGTGGGGTACGTGGGGGAAAGATAACAAAAAACGCTCGAAGAAAGCTAATGGAAGGCTATTTCGAGGCAAGATATGGGAAGAAATGCCTATAACTTCAGTGTCTCCATAGGATTAATAGGGCCACTATCCGGATGGTAACAAAGCAATATGACTGGAAGAACGGTGCTATAATTGGTCCTCATTCCAAGATCAAGCTTGAAATTATCAGAGAGTATATTTACGAATACGTTCAAGTCAGGTGCAGTCTCCCTCAGCAAGAGAAGTTTCGGCTGTCCTTTGTGGATGGATTTAGCGGAGCTGGCTCATATGAATGCGGTACGCTTGGTTCTCCGCTAGTGACACTGCAAGCGCTTAAAGCAGTAAGCGCAGAGGTAAATCTAAGGCGAAAAATCGAAGGTTTTAGGCCGATTTCCTTCGAATTCTATATGTATTTCAACGATGGATGCCCTGATGCAATACACGCCCTAAAAAGCCGTGTTGAAGCGTTTTTGCGCGAGCACAAAGAGGAAAAGGGCGGCGCACAGTTCTGGGTGAAATACTGCGAAGGAGACTTCGGTAGAAATCTTCCAATGATTGCCCAATTGATTTCGGCTTCAAAGGTTCGAAACACCCTCTTTAACCTCGATCAATATGGTCACGCAAGTGTGTCTGAACAGCATCTGCGAACGGCCCTCTCGCTGACGCGATCCTCCGAAGTGTTCTTAACATTCTCAATTGCGTCGTTTTTGGCCTTCATTAGCCCTACGAGAAGGCAAAATAAGCGGATATTCGATGGTCGGATCTCAGATATCTCACTGCACAAACACAAGAAAGAATGGCTGGCGGCAGTAGAGCTGGTCGTTTTTGAGGAATTTCAAGCCCTAGCGAACTTTGTAAGTCCGTTCTCGATCAACAACCAAAATGGGTGGGAGTACTGGCTTGTGCATTTCGCGAATTCGTTCCGGGCGAGGCAGGTTTATAACGATATTCTTCATCGAAAAAAGAACTCCCAAGCCCATGTAGGTAGGTCGGGTTTGCAGATGTTGAGGTATAATTCTGTCGAGGATGCTACGCTGTACCTGTTCGATGCAAATTCACGACGGGGCGCGAGGGACGAGTTGTTGGTTGACATACCTAAATTTCTCAAAGATTGCACTCCGGAGGCCTCACTGTCGGTCGCGAGTTTTTTTGATCGAACATACAATCAAACGCCTGCCCACTCGGATGACTTTAACAGCGCTCTACTGAAGTCACCGGAAATAGAAGTTGTGACCGCAACGGGCGGGAGAAGGCGGAAACCGCAAATGATCCGGCGGACAGACACAATACGTCTGACACCACAAAGGTCTTTTCACTTCGGCTGATCCGAGGCGCCGAGAAACCGAACAATTGGAGGAAGCCGTGGATTGGAAAAAACTTATGTCCTCGACCCGCCGTAAGGACATGGGCGGCAAAAGAGGACAGCCGCTGAACGCAGGTGGTGATCGAACGGAAATTGAACGTGACTATGATCGAGTTCTTTTTAGCACCCCCGTTCGTCGATTAGCAGACAAAACCCAAGTATTCCCATTGGAGAAAAACGACAGCGTTAGAACGCGTCTTACGCATTCCCATGAGGTATCAAATATAGCGCGTAGTATAGGTGTCGCGCTCGCGCATCGGTCAGGGTCGAAATTTAATTCGAGTGATTATCATCGTGATCTACCATCAATTCTCGCGGCGGTAGGACTGGCGCATGATATAGGCAACCCACCATTCGGTCATCAAGGTGAGTTTGCAATTGGGGATTGGTTCAAGAAAAACGAAAAAGAAGTATTTGGGTTTCTCAATGAAAAGAAATCGGGCATTGAGCGCAAAGTAAAGAAACGGATGCGTCTCGATTTTCAGCGGTTCGAGGGTAATGCGCAAGCGCTTCGTGTTCTTACAAAACTGCAGATAATGAATGATAATTTTGGGCTCAATCTTACGTGCGGCTCGCTGGCAGCTCTTATGAAGTATCCGGTGACTTCGGATAAGCAGGACAGTTCAAATATAGCAACTAAGAAATTTGGGTGCTTCCATTCAGAAATAGATGTGGTGGAAGACGTTTGGCAGGAAACTGGGCTCGAAGAGGGGCTTCGTCATCCTTTGACGTTCTTGATGGAGGCAAGCGATGATATTGCATACTCTGTTTTGGACGTAGAAGACGCGGTTAAGAAGGGGCTTGTTTCCTACAGAGATTTGATCAGCTATTTGGAGACTGGCGCGGATGGGGAACGTGAAACCGATGCTGCAATTGTCGATGTTTGTGAGCGGTCAGACTTGCAGCATAAAATGCATAAGGATGCGAGGCTATCGCCGAACGAAGTGAACGATCTTTCAACCCAGATGTTTCGCGTGTTTGCTATTGGAACGATGATTACTGCAGTCATCGAGGCCTTCTTAGCGAAGCAATCAGATATTGAGAGCGGCACTTTGAATGATGATCTTCTTTCAGTCTCGGATGCAGCGTTGCTTTGCAAGAAACTGAAAGAGTTTGCGTTCATAAATGCCTACAAGCATCGAAGTATCCTCGAGCTAGAACTGGTGGGGCACAAGGTGATCCACTCAATCATGGACATGCTTTGGCCGGCCATCGTTGGGCGTGGTGACCCTCAGGTGGATGTCAAAGGGCATGTCGGAACCCCCTTTGAAAAGTATGCCTACGGACGCATTTCGGAGAATTACCGGCGAGTTTTCGAAAGTCCGAACGAGAACCTGCCGCTGGGGTATCGCCGCTGTCAATTGCTCGCAGACATGATCTCTGGCATGACAGATGGCTTCGCAGTAAGCTTTGAACGGGAACTGAGAGAGCTTCGCTGCTGAGGAGAGAAATGAAACCGGCACTGCACCATGAAGCCGCGACGAAGCGTATACGGCGCTTCTTTGATGAGCCGATGGCTGAACGTAGTGCTGTTGCGAGGTTTATTGACGAAGTATCTGATTGTGCAGACGTTTTTGTCTTTGGTGGAGCGCTAAGGGACATCTCCCTTTTTGGTTCGCCGGGCTTTTCGAGCGATGTAGATACCGTGGTGCAGGTCCACGATGCGGAAGCCCTAGTTGGCCTCATGGGCCGTTACCAAGCAGTGCGGAATAGGTTTGGTGGGCACCGTGTTCGTTTCGGACGTTGGAACTTCGATGTGTGGGAGGTCTCGCGAACTTGGGCCTTTGCTGAGGGTGTCGTCGAAGCTCACAGCCCATTATCCCTTCTTGAAACGACGTTCTTCAATTGGGATGCAATTCTTTACGATTGGCGCTCTGGTTCGCTTCATCACGGCGAAAATTATTTTCCCGATCTTTCTAACAAGTATTTGGAACTCGTGCTGCAGGATAACCCGAACGCTGTTGGAGCATTAGTTCGCTCACTCCGTACAATTTGCTCGTCTGATGAAATTCAGACCGGGCCAAGGCTTTCTGCATTCGTTGTAGGGGGGCTTGAGGACATCTCCAATGAGGAGATCTTATCCCACGAAGCATCTAGCTTCTTACGCAGGAGGCTGTCCCAACCGTTGCTGGCAGGCATGAGAGCCAGAGCTTTGGAGTGGGACCAGAGCAGTCCATTTCAGTGGCTGCCTAAGCGGCAGTTATCTCTATTTGATAACTTCGTCAGCTAGCATGCTTTTGGAGAAAGCGTTTCTCGATGGCGATCTGCTTGTACATCTTGAGCTCTAGGTTGCCGAATGTGAGCAGCTCATAAGAGTTTGAACTAGCAGTCAAAACTGACCACAGTTGCAAGCTCAGTCGCATCGAATTCGTCGGCCTCTGGACTTATTTCACGCGCGGCGAAAGTTCGGAATGGCGGGCCACTCTGCAGCATTTCGGCTGGTCAATGACCGGCCAGATTGGACCGCATGTTGCCCGAGTTTGGCCGATAGGAAGTCTCGGTCTTGCTTCCCAATGGGTCCGGGTCGTGCGGGACACTTAATGCAGATTTCCGATCGTCTCACATGAATGGGTATTGCATATTGAGACACAATTCCCAGTTCTTCCTTGAGCCTATCGAGACGGAGTGGGGATATGATCGTTGGTTATGCGCGAACATCAACTGTTGAGCAGCGTGCGGGCTATGAAGCTCAAAAGCGAGATTTAGAGGCCGCTGGTGCAAAGCGGATCTTTTCGGAACAGGTCTCATCAATCGCTGAGAGGATACAACTTGAGGCAGCGTTGGACTTCGTTCGTGAAGGCGATACGCTTTTGATCACCAAGTTGGACCGTCTAGCCCGATCGACCATCGGATTTTTAAAATTGATGGATCGTCTGGAGAAGAACGGTGTTGGTTTGCGAATTCTCGACTTCGGCGGCAGCCAAGTAGATACACAATCACCTAGTGGAAGGCTGATGCTGACTATGTTCGCCGCTATGGGGGAGTGGGAACGCAGCTTGATGTTGGAACGTCAGCGAGAAGGGATTGCCAAAGCGAAATTGGAAGGAAAGTACAAGGGGCGGAAGCCTACTGCTCGTGCGAGATCGTCCGAGGTCTGTCAACTGAAGTCAGAAGGCATGAGCGCTACCAAGATCGCTGAGAGGCTGTCGATTGGCCGAGCCAGTGTGTACAGGATACTCGCGGATAATCAGATTTAAATGCTCTCCATTCCCAATCTCGCTCAGACGGTGTGATCGGCGTAGTTCGCTTGGAGGTATGATTGTTAGTTGACGCAACGGTTCGATGCATCGAAACTTTGCAATAGTGGCAAATGGGGTTGGGGATTGCACATGCGAACAGTTGCGTTTTTGTTTTTTTTGACAGTTTTTGTTCCGACGGAACTCCGAGCACAGTGGGTATACCAGAAGCAAGAAAGCGCGTTTGGAAGTGATAGCGTCCATCTTGCGTTAGCCGCCGGTAGAGGGGGATATGCGCTGGGTATCCGATGCACTGGTGGCGATAGTCAGATTATCTACATAACCCCGGAGAAAATGGGTGACGACGCCGTCAGTCTGATCAACAGTTCTGGGGCAAAGCTCCTACTTCGGGTTGACGAGGAAGCCGTGGTCGAATTGGATCCCGTTGCAAGCCTATCCGATGGCGAAGCCCTATACGCAGCTGATTTATCTATCGAGGTCGCCCAATCGATTATCGATGCGCGAAAGCGTGTCGCAGTGGCCGTCAGTTGGTTGTCTAACAATTTCCATGAGAACAGTTTCACTGTCCGGGGTTCAACCAAAGCAGTTGGAAAAATCCTAGAAAACTGCCAGTGAGGTATCAGTCTCGTACTGAATTCGTGGCTACATCGAGTGTTGCGAACCCGGTCGGCTAGATATCTTCAACGTCAACTGGGGCAGAGTATCTTCTGTTCCGTGAACAGCGCTTTACGGTCTGAAGTGCCTGCCGCACGACTGTTCTGATGCGACGTCCTCCAAGCTCGATTTCCGCACTTACAGCCGCAGAGATAATCAATTCCGCATGTGCTCGCCAACTCACCAGATTATGGCTGTTCAGTTGCCGGTGAATTGTCTCTCGAAGTAGCGGGACATCCACCGATCCATTTCGTGCATCGGTTTCGGCCGCGAGACAAATGCTCTCGTAGAATTTGCGATGGTTTCTTGCCGTTAGGTCGATCCAGCACTTTCGATGCCCGGCTTGAGAAATGGCACGAAGCCGGTATCCGAGGTAGTCAAATCCTTTAGCAGCAGTAGTCTGTCGATAAACTAGGAGGAAGGATCCAGCGGCGTGGTTCCAGAGGAACCTTTGCAGGAAATTGTGCAACGTACCGGCGTCACTTGCTGATGTAGATAGAGACAGATAGTTGTCCGCATAGCAGCACGCTATCGCTTCCGACCAGCCGATCTTTACGGCTGAACCAAGAAGGTATCTTTCCACTGAAGGTGACGCGGCCGATCCCTGCGGCAAACCGCTTTCGAGCCTTCCTCCACGGGCGTAGTTTCCATTACTGGTACCACTGTTATTGTTATTGGGAGGACGTCGATAACCGAGTTGCGGTATCTGTCTCCGATTTCTCAATCGCTGTCGGTTTCTCGGCCGATCAGTGATGATTTCGCGCGTGACTTTTCGTGGTAATGGCAAAAGATCTGGTAACGTTTGGCTGTCGAAAGTTGGGTAGCAATCTTTGATATCTGCCACGACGATATGGTCGAAGCCGCATTCGATGAGGTTGGCTACATGGCTGATGGCATAGGTTCTGCCTTTACCTTTCACGTCGCATCGGGTCGTTGGGTTTTGATCAGTGGCCTCCAGTGCGCGCGCGAAAAGATACTGCAGGGCACGATTACGTAGATCGTAACTGTAGATGAGGCGGTAGCCCCCGTTCGACTTGTGTTTCACGTGGTAGCGAACGACTTCGTTGGTACCAAGCCAAGGGCTGATTTCGCTGGCTATCTGATTAATCCGATCTTCGCTCAACTCCATTGAAATTTTTTTGCTCGCTTTATGGATGGCCGCCACCCGCGCAGCATGCGAGTGAAGGTACAGTCTTACAGACTGGCGCGCTTTCTCGATCGACCCGCTGGCGCTGTATTGGCGAATTCGGCGCACGAGTTTTTGTTCGCGCTTTTGAGCCGATTTGAGAGTGATCATTTTTGCACCGGGGTTCACGCTAAGGAGAGCTCAGTAAGTCTGCTCTTGATGGAGTAGCCATTTTGAAATGGACCGCTCGCGATAGAAGACCTTCCTGCCGATCTTGATCCGGTTGGGCCCGGTGCGCATGCGTGCCCAACGGCTCAGTGTCCGTTGTGATATGCCTAGTCGGGCAGCCAATTCTCGAGCAGTGATCAGCTCACTCGCATCGAACTTGTCCGTCATGAGATGCCATCCAGCGTCTGTGGTGAACGTTGACTGACAAGCTACGGGTGCGACGGACTGCTCAGATACGAATTAAACCCAGCTATTTAATTGCGCACTCGTTGTCGTTGCCTGTCTTGCCATGCGCGTCTGCCGGTGATGTCTCTTGGGTAATTCCCCCCATTGATCCGTACCGCGTAAATTTCTTCCACCACCCTTCGCAGTCGCGGAGTGTCCCGTACTCCGCTGTCTGGCAATTCCTCATCGCTGAAGTCAGTACGTAAAGGGTTCGGGTTGGGGTGCTGATCGTTTTCCAATTTCCAAAGCCGTTGTGCGGAGCGCAGGAAATTATCTGGGTTGCTTTCGTCAAAAAGTTCGAGCTGCTTCATCGCTCTGTGAAATGCCGATCGAAATGACAACGGCTTTGAGTTGGGAGCAGCAGGGCGTTCAAATGGATGTACGCCGTCATGGATGAGCATTTGCCGGATTACCTCATCAAGGACCCTCTGAAGGGGGTCGTGCCTGTTTTGAAGTCTCCGGCGCTTGGTTTCCTCGTAGTAGTCAAAGCACGCTGCTATCGCCCACTCGGGGGGGCTGTTAGGTGAGTATCCGATAGCGAGCGCGACGTCAGAAATGTCGTACTCGTTGTGCTCCTCATAGCGCCTCTGTGCCGAACGCAATCGCGCTACCACTTCATCTTCTCTTGGTGGCCGTCCCGGTCGTCGGGTCATTTCGATGTCAATTTCTTTGATACGACTTCTGTGGCTGATCGAAGCGGATCGTCGAAGAGATGCGCATACCTCGCTGTAGTCGATGGTTGGGTATGCCCTAGAAGACGACCTATAACGGTGAGTGAATGGTTCTCTGATGCTAGGATCGACGCGAACGAGTGCCGGAGATCATGGAGCCGCACGTCGTTTATGTCGGCATCTTTGCGAACTGCGGACCAAGTTCGTTTGATGTCCTGTAGCGGTCTCTTGCCATCACGACTAAAGATGAATTTGCATTTGCTCGTGCTCTTGAGGTCCTCCAACAAAGCGACTGCGGCTGCTGAAAGCGGCACTCTATGTGGGCGCTTCTGCTTTGTGTGAGAACTCGGCTTGGTCCACGTCTCCTCGTCAAAATCGATCTGGTCCCATGTGGCGCTTAGCGCCTCACCCTTCCGACACCCTGTCAGCAACAAGAAACGAATAACCGCGCATGAGATTTGCTCCCGATGAGCTTGGAGGGCGTCCAATAGACGATCGATTTCTCTGGGCGATAGGTAGCGTTCCCGAGGCTCTTCAGGATTTAGCGCTACACCTATTGCGGGATTTGCCTCTACCCACTCCCAGCGAATTGCGAGGTTAAATGCTCTGCGCAAGGAGGCGATAATTCGGTTCGCTCGCACCGGATACTTAGTGGTGATGTTGCGATGCAATTTGTCGATATCGGAGTGACTAATTTGGGAGAGGCGCCGCGTGCCTAATTTCGGGAGAACCCAAGTGTCCCACATAGAGATCTCGTCGGCCTGAGAGCGCTTGGCTTTTGCGAGCAGCGCTTCGTCTCTGTAGCGCTCCCACAATTGATCCACCGTACGCGCGTCTCGTAGTGCCTTTTTTTCCTCTGCTGGATCGACACCGGCATCGGCCATACGACGCCATTCTGCAGCCTGCTTCCGAGCCGCTGCGACTGACCAAGCTGGATAGTGCCCGATGGTCCGTCGGCGTTCCCTTCCATTCACATGATAGTTTAGGATGAAGCTCTTTTTTCCGGTCGCTGTGATGCGAATTCCAAACCCAGTCACTTGAGTGTCGTAGACGATCTGCTGATTGCGTTGCGGATGGGGTTCTAGATCTCGAACTTGTTTGTCAGAAAGCGGCTTCCGCTGTGAGAGCTGAGTCATTTGTGTCCGTCAGGTGTCCGGCAATTCTGGGGTACTAATGACTATAGCTGTCTGTTGGTGGCGCGCAACGTCCTGATACCGCATTATCACAAATGGCTGAAATGAATGCATAATTTCTGAAAGTCACGATATTGAAGGATGTTATGCAAAATTAGTGGATCAAGTTTCCTAATCTGAGGGTCACAGGTTCGAATCCTGTCGGGGTCACCAGTCGTTTGATGTTTGTATCGCGGGGCGGAGCACCTCTCAGACAAGCCGCTCCATGCACGGCGAGCATCCGTAGTTCTGGAGATGTTTCCGCTAGAAATGCGCCGCCGTGGCGAAGCCGGATGCAATGCCGATTTCCCTGAATGACAGGTCGATCTGCCGCAGCATTAAAGCGAGATCGATCAACTGAACCTGTTGCTGGTCCATTGGGTCTCAGGTTGGCAACCGGCGTGTCAGCCCCGGCAGCATCTCGAATTCTGGCGCTTTGCGCATCGCGCGCCGCGCATTGCGCCCACCGCTACGTCTGTCGCTGATGGCAATTGTTCCCTCAGGCATTGGCCTGAGGGAACTGTCGCAGATCGGTGCGGAATGCTTCTGCAAAAGGCGACAGGAAACGACCGATTGCGACGAGGGCCACCGAGGTTCCGCGTTCAGGCAGTCCACCCGCGAGAGTGGTGTCTTGCCGCCCATCATGCCGCATCTGGAAGTCAATTCGAATTTATAACTTGACTAAAAAAGTCAAGATTGTGTTTAACACCGCTGTCAGTTGAGCCGTACCGCTTCGGCGGGAGCCAGGGTAAGAGGCAGCGCAAAGATGAGAAACACGATCTTCACAGCGGCAATGTTTGCGCTCGCCGTCATGGCAGGCGGCACGGCCTTTGCCGAGACTGAACGCTACGCGCACGGCTTCTCGCCACTCGGATCACTTGCCTATGGCGAGGGCTTCTCGCATTTCGCCTATGTCAATCCGCAGGCTCCAATGGGCGGGACGCTGCGGGTCGGGCGCACCGCGCGTTTCGACAGCACCAACACATTGCATTATCCCGGCGCGACACCGACGGACCTGAGGCTGATCTACGAAAGCCTCGTGGAACGCGCCGCCGACGAGCCGGCCTCCTTCTACGGCCTGCTCGCCGAGGGCATCCGCGTTGCCGAAGACCTGTCCTCGGTGACATTTCGCATCAACGCGGATGCGCGCTGGCATGACGGCGAGCCGGTGACTGCGGGCGACGTGGTCTTCACCTTCGAGACGTTGAAGGCGCAGGGCGCGCCGTTCTACCGGCAGGCGTTTCGAAGCATCTCTGCGACCGCGGAAAACGACCACACGGTCCGGTTCGACAATGCACGGCCCGGCGACCGTGATTTCGTGAAGACCGTTGGCGCGTTCCCGGTCCATCCCGAACATCTGTGGTCGGGCGAGGCGGGCACGGACGTAAGTTCGCAGACGCCGGTGGGCAGCGGTCCGTACCGCGTTGCAAGCCTCGAGATCGGCAAGCAACTGGTCCTCGAGCGCGTTGTCGATCAATGGGCGCGCGATATGCCGGTGAACCGGGGCCGGTGGAACTTCGAGCGGATCGAGGTCCGCTACTATCTCGACGACTCGGTTGCGCTGCAGGCCTTCATGAAGGGCGATCTCGACGTCCGCGAAGAAACCAGCGCGCGCAACTGGAGCAGTGCCTATGCGAATGCGGCGGTCGAGAATGGCGACATCAAGCTATCCAGCTTCGATGCGGTCGGTTCGGGCCGTATCCAGAACCTTGTATTCAACCTGCGCCGCCAGGCATTTCAGGATCGCCGGGTGCGGCAGGCGCTGGCCATCGCGTTTGATGCCGAATGGGTTCGCGACAACCTGTTCTCGGGCCTCTACCAGGTGCCGGTGAGCCTCTATGGCGACAGCGAACTGTCAGCTAAAGGCGCGGCGGATGTGACCGTTCGCGACCTGCTCACGCCGCACCGCGCGAACCTGCCGGACGGAATCTTCGGCGCGGATATCCTCCAGCCCGCGACATTCGCAGACCGGCGCGCCCGCAACGCGGAGGCTGACAGGCTTCTGCGCGAGGCGGGATTCATCGTGCGCGATGGCCGCCGCATCGATCCTTCGACCGGCAAGCCGTTCCAGATCGAGGTGGTGACCCCGAACCCGCAGGCCGGGCGCGTGCTGTCGCCCTATGCCGAGGCGCTGGAGAGGATCGGGATCGAGTTGATCGTGCGCTCGCTTGAGCCTGTCACCGCACAGCGGCGGATGCTCGACCACGACTACGACATGACGGTTTTGGGATGGACGCCGTCGCCCATGCCGGGGCGCGCGGAAAACCTTCTCTGGCACAGTGCGCTGGCAGATCAGCCGGGCAGCTACGCACTGGCCGGCACGAAGGACCCGGCGCTGGACGCGGCAATCGAGGCGATGGGAAATGCGCGTTCGATGGACGCACTGTTGCCGGCGGCACGCGCCTTCGACCGGGTTATGCGGGCCCAGCAGTATGTTGTCCCGCTCTGGCGCGAGCAGGCAACGTGGATTGCGCATGTCCGCGCGCTCGCTTACCCCGACGCCAGTGTCGAGCCTTCGGTTCTCGATCGCTGGTGGTTCGAGGACCGGCGGACGAACTGAAGGCCACGAGCCGGTCACGTTTCACCGGCAGTGACGAGAGGCTAGGGTTGGGGACGGCGCGAACGAAAATGAGGAGCAGGGCGGGATGACGATCGTGAAGACATGTCTGGGCACGGTGCTGGCGGCATCGCTGGCCATTTCGGCGAGCATTGTCGGCGCGCAGGCTCAGGAGGCCGGGCGCATCGGCATCGAGTTGAACCAGTCGCAGCAGAACGAGGACGCCTGCCGCCTGAGCTTCCTGATGACCAACGAGACGGGCACCGACCTTGAAGCGCTGACCATGCAGGTCGTGATCTTTGGCACCGACGAACGTATCCGGCAGGTGGTTTCGCTGTCGGCCGGCGCGATGCCCGACAAGAAGCTGCGGGTGCGCCAGTTCGACCTGCCGCAGACCCAGTGCGGCGAGATCGGCCGCATCCTCCTGAACGAGTATTCCGCCTGCAAGGGCGCCGGGGCAGACATCAACCCGGCGAGCTGCCTTGCGGCAACCGAAGTGTCGAGCCGCACCGAAATCGAGCTGGTTCTCTAGCCACCACAAGAAAGTTTGAGACATGGACGTCACCCTTCAGGCCAACTCCGACACCGCATTTTCGGGCCTGACCGACATGATCGCCCTCGGCGGTCCGGTCGTCGCAATCCTGCTCGTGCTCAGCGTTGTCCTGGTCGCGCTCATCCTCGTGAAGCTCTGGCAGTTCCACGCCATGCGCGTCGGCCGCAACGGCGCAGCCCGCCGCGCGCTGGATGCCTGGCTCCGCAATGGCGACAAGGGCGCGGTCGCGAATCTTGCCGGTGATGAGAACCCCGCGAGCCGCATCCTCGTCCATGCGGTGACGGGAGCGGAGAACGTGCGCAACGGCCTCACCGACAGCGTCGGCGACCCGGCCACGGGCTTGCGCGAAGACCTTGAACGCATCGGTGCGGCTATCGTGCAGGACATGCGCCGCTACCTGCGCGTGCTGGAAACGCTGGTGCAGGTCGCGCCGCTGCTTGGTCTGTTCGGCACGGTCGTCGGCATGATCGAGGCGTTCCGGCAGCTTCAGGAGTCCGGCGCGCGCGTCGACCCGTCCGACCTTGCCGGCGGCATCTGGATCGCACTGCTGACCACGGCTGCGGGCCTGCTGGTCGCGATGCCCGCGAACATCGTCCTGAACTGGTTCGAAAGCCGGATCGCGCGTCAGCAGCTTGCGATGGAAGACATGGCGATTTCGGTGTTGAACAGGCGCATCGCACAGACGCCGGATGCTGACGCCAAGTCGGCAAGAATCGCGGCATAGGGCCAGACGACCATGCGGTTCGCCGCCACCACCCCGCGCAAGCGCCTTGTGAACATCACGCCGCTGATCGACGTGATCTTCCTGCTCGTCCTGTTCTTCCTGCTGGCGTCGGTTTTCGCGCGCAACGGGGAGATCGACATTTCCGCGCGCGTGCCCGGCAATGCTGTCCAGTCGGACCTGCAGACCGTGCTCGTGCGGGTGGGGGAAGGCGGCGCGCTGGATATCAACGGCCGCCCGGTGGAGCGCGAGGCGCTTTTCGAGGCAATTGGTGAGGCAAGCGAAACGCGCGTTGTCCTGCTCGCCCGGCCCGGTTCGACCATGCAGGATTTCGTCACCATGCTCGACCGCATCCAGCAGGCCGGCTTCCCGGTCGTGACGGGGAGCGCCCAATGATGCGCTTCGCCAAGTCAAACACTGCGCGGTCGATGTCCGACAGTTCCACCATTCCGCTGATCAATGTCGTCTTCCTAATGCTGATCTTCCTGCTGGTGGCCGGTACGCTGCGGCAGTTCGACAATGAAGGGCTGATCCCGCCCCACGTTGCGCGCGAGGCCGTCGCGGGACTGGACCAGTCGCGCATCGTGCAGATCCGTGAAGGGGGCGTGCTGGTTTATGACGGTGCGACGCTCAGTGCCGATACCATCGCCGAACGGCTGAAAGCGGGCGCAGAAGACGCGGGTGACTATGCCCGCCAACGCATGGTCTGGGTGCTGACCGACCGGGCGCTCGATGCGTCTGAAGGCATGGCCGCGATCAAGGCGCTGCAGAACGCTAGCGTGCGCAACATGCGCCTCATCGTGTCCCTCGACGCGGAGGCGCAGTGATGTCCCTGGGGCGCATCTGGATCGTGGCGCTGGTGCTGTCGGGTGTGGCGCACGCCGCGGCGTTCTTCCCGTGGAGCGGTATGAAGCCGCCGATGGAGGACAGCATGGCCGGCGGCGCGATCACGCTGCTCGACGACCTGCCATCGGTCGTGCAGGTGCAGGGCATTGCCGACGCCGAAGAAACGAACGAAACCGAATTGCAGCCGGTCCAGGCCAGCGAAGCCGTCCCGGTGGATACGCCGGTCGAGGTTGCAGAGGCTGAACCCTCTGCGCAAATGCCAGTCGAGCCGCCATCGAGTGAGCCAACCGAATCTCAGCAGGCTGAACCCGTCGAGACGGACGCGGTGGAAACTGCAGACGCCAAACCAGTCCAGCAGGCCGAAGCCGAACCCACGCAGGTTGCCGAGGCAGACGTCGTCGCCAGCGCCGAGGCGCTTCCAGCCGAGGCAGCCCCCGCAACCGATATGGCGACGTCGCCGAGCGAAACCGACGAGCCTTTGACACCCGCGTTGACGCCGCCCCCTGCGGTCTTTGTTGCGCCGGATGCACAGGCGGTCGCCCCGGTGCAGGCTGAATCAGTGACGCCTGAGGAAACGGTGAGGGCCTCCAACATCGCGCCGATGCCGCGCAAGCGGCCGGAAGCGCCGGAATGGTGGAAGAAGGCCCGGGAAGAAGAAGCCCGCATCGCGCGCGCGCAGGCCGAGAAGCGCGAACGCGAGCGCGCCGAACTGGCCCGCCAACAACGGGCCCAGCGCGGCAACACGGCGGCGGACAGGTCGAGCGTTGCGAGCGGGCGGGCATCGAACAATCGCGGGCGGACCGGCAATGATGGCCGTCGCCAAACCGCAGGACGGTTCAACAGTTCCAACTATGCGGGCCGGGTGATGGCACATCTGCGCCGCCACCAGCGCTATCCGGCAGCGGCGCGCCGCGCGCGCGCGCAGGGCCGCGCCACGGTCCGCTTCACGATCAATTCCAGCGGTTCGGTAATTGGTGTGAATCTTGCGCGCTCGTCGGGTCACTCACTTCTCGACAGCGAGGCTGTGGCGATGGTGCGGCGCGCATCGCGGTTTCCGCCCATTCCCTCGGGCGCGGGACGCAACTCGATGAGCTTCACCGCGCCCATCAGCTTCCGCCTGCGCTAAAGCCCGCAACTGGCGAAAAAGCGCCATGCGTTGCGAAATCGTCATTCGATTGTGAGGAAATGGCGGTGACGGAGGGATTCGAACCCTCGATACGAGTTTCCCCGTATAACGATTTAGCAAACCGCCGCCTTCAGCCACTCGGCCACGTCACCGCTTCTCGCCGTTCCCGGCGAGGTGCGGACAATGCAAAGTTTCGCACTGCAAATCAAGCCGGGCAGGGCGGTCGATCGCGGAGTTTTCCAGAGCGCCCGTCACACGTCGAAGAAGGCCGTCTCCCGCTCGCCCTGCAGCACCATGTCGAAGTGGTAGCGCCGCTCGTCCGTCTGCGGATCGACACAGGCGATGAGGCTGTCTCGCGCGGCCTGCGAGGGCAGGATCTTCAGCACCGGGTCTTCGGCATTGGCCTCTGTCTCGTCGGAGAAATAGAGCCGCGTATGTAGGTGCAGGTTGATGCCGCGCGCGAAGATCAGCAGCGTGATATGCGGTGCCTGCATGCGCCCGTCGGGCAGTGCGAAGCCGCCTGGCTTCACCGTCTCGAATCGGTAGAGGCCGCTTTTCAGGTCGCAGGCTGCGCGCGCGAACCCCGCCTGGCTATCGTCGAAATTGCCGGACGAATCCGCCTGCCAGAGTTCCAGCACCGCATCGCGCACCGGCTCGCCGTCGCCATCGTAGATGGTGCCTTCAAGGGCGATGGTGTCGCCTGCAAGCGCCGTGATCCACGGCTTCTCCTGCGTGCGCATGGAAAGCCCGGCAACCGAAGGCAGCATGCCGATATGAACGTAGGGGCCGGCGGTCTGTGACGGGGTTTCCTTGAGCAATGGTCCGGCCATGTCAGTTCCCCTCGCGCTTGTTTTCAAAGAAGGTCGAACGCTGGCCGCGCAGCACGATGTCGAAGCGATAGGCGAGCGCGTCGAAATCGACCTGGTTTTCGAGGTCAAGCCGGGCGACGAGCATGTCGATGGCTGCCGGGTCCTTGATGGTCTGCACGATGGGGCAGAGCGGGATCAGCGGGTCGCCCTCGAAATAGAGCTGCGTGACGAGGCGCTGGGCGAAGGCATGTCCGAACAGGGACAGGTGGATGTGCGCCGGACGCCATTCGCAGCCATTGTTGCGCCAGGGATAGGGGCCGGGTCGGATGGTGCGGAACCAGTAGCGGCCCTCGTCATCGGTCACCGTGCGCCCGCAGCCGCCGAAATTCGGGTCGAGCGGTGCGACGTAGCTGTCGATGACGTGGCGATAGCGCCCGCCGGCATTGGCCTGCCACGCCTCGATGAGGACGCCCGGCTGTGGCTTTCCGTTCTGGTCCAGCACCTGCCCGTGGACGAAAATGCGCTCGCCGATGGGTTCGCCTTCGGTGATGTAGTTGCGGATGAGGTCGTTGTCGGCCTCCTCGAGCATCTCGTGGCCGAAGACCGGGCCTGTCAGTTCGCCTTCTCCGGGTGGCAGGCTGATAAAATTGCGGCGCGGGCTGCGCAGAACGGTCGACTTGTAGGCGGCATCGTGCTGCTGCGGGTGCCATGCGCGGTCGCGCTGGTAAAGAGGCGGGCGGGCCATCATCGGGCTCCTGATCCGGTTTTGGCGGCATATTCGGGGAATCGGTCCCCCACGGCAAGCAGATGGGTCAAACAGCGGCTGCACCGCTTTGCCGTCCGTGCTAATCGGGCGGCATGAGCATGTTTCGCAAAATCGCGCGCGCCTGCGGTTACGACGCGTTCCGGCTGGAGCGGCAGGCGCGGATCGAGACACATCTTGCCGCGTTGCTGCCCATGCTGCAGGTCGATGTGGTGGTCGACGCGGGTGCGAATGCCGGCCAGTTCGGGCAGAAGCTGCGCGCGCTCGGATACAAGGGCGACATTGTCTCCTACGAACCACTGTCGGCGGTTTTTCCGGAGCTGCAGGAAGCGGCGGCAACCGACATGCGCTGGCACACCCGCAACAAGGCGCTGGGCACGCAGGCGGGCACGGCAACGATCCGCCAGAGCCCCGACAGCACGTGGTCTTCGCTGAAGGGATTCTCCGATTACGGCAAGCGCCGCTTTACCGAGCAGGACCGCGATGCCGTTGCCGAGCAAATCGAGGTCGCGCGGCTCGACGCGGATCTTCCGGAACTGCTGGGCGATGATCCGCGCCGCGTCTACTTGAAGATGGATACGCAGGGCTTCGACCTCGAGGTCTTCGAGGGCGCGCGCGGGCTGATGCACGAGGTTGTCGGCCTGCAGGCGGAGGTTGCCTTCCAGAACATCTATGACGGGGTGCCGGGTTACCGCCAGACGCTGGAAACCTTCGAGGAAGCGGGCTTTGCCGTCACCGGCATGTTCCCGGTGAAGCGGGACCGCAAGTCGCTGCGCATGATCGAGATGGATTGCGTCATGCGGCGCATAGACCTGGACTGACGCGCGATGCGGATTGCGTTCCATGCGCCGCTCAAATCTCCGAACCATCCCGTCCCCTCCGGCGACCGGCAGATGGCCCGGCAGATCGTCAAGGCGCTGGAAAGCGGCGGCCACGAGGTGCGTCTCGCCAGCGAATTGCGCGCTTACGGCCGCGAGCCGGACGATGACGCGCTTGCCGCGTTGAAACGCGAAGCCGCGGGTGAGACCGCCCGCCTGCTTGCCGATTACACGCGACCCGAAGCGTGGCGGCCCGAAGCCTGGCTCACCTATCACAACTACTACCGCGCACCGGACCTGATCGGCCCGGAAGTCGCGCAGGGGCTTGCCATTCCCTATTTCGGGATCGAGTCCTCCTTCGCCCGCAAGCGGCGAGCGGACGGCTGGGGCAGCTGGTCGGCAGCCTCGGAGTTCGGCATCAAGCGAGCGCAGGTCAATTTCTGGATGACCCGGGACGATGCGCAGGGGCTGGCTGAAATGAATGAGCGGCTCGTGCAGCTGCCGCCGTTCATCGAGGCGGACGACCTGCTCGCCATTGAGCAGAAACGCGAAGAGGGTGCGCCGCTGCGGCTCGTCACCGTGGCCATGATGCGCGCCCGCGCCAAGCTCGACAGCTACCGGTTCCTGGCATCGGCGCTCGAAGCATGCGGCGACATCGACTGGATGTTGGACATCGTTGGCGGCGGCCCGGAGCGGAAATCCGTCGAGGCGCTGTTCCAGCCGTTTGGCGACAAGGTCCGCTTCCATGGCGAGTTGGAGCGTGGTGGTGTGGCGGAGGTACTTTCCCGATCCGACGCCTTGCTCTGGCCGGGGTTCAGCGAGGCTTACGGGCTGGTCTACCTGGAGGCGCAGGCTGCCGGGCTACCGGTGTTGGCGCTGGACCGTGGGCCGCAGCGCGAGGTCATCCGAGACGGCGAGACCGGAATGCTGACCGCGCACGAGCCGCAAGCATATGCCGCGGCGATCCGTGTGCTGGCCGATGATGCGGACAGGCGCCGGGAAATGGGCAAGGCGGGGCGGAAGTTCGTGGCGCGCGAGCGATCCATCGAGACGGCGCGGTCCGTGTTCTCGGGCGTCTTCAAACCGTCGGTCCCATCGCCTCAGCCAATTTCAGCCTTTCCGAAAAGCGCCGACGTGTTGGACCGGTTCGCGTCAGCGGGCCGAAAGGTCCGCCTGTGGCTGCGCGACGATGATGCGGTGGCTCCGACGCCTGCGCTCGACCGGTTCATCGAGACCTTCGCGGGCATGGGCCTGCGCACGGTCCTCGCGGTTATCCCGCAATACGCGACGCAGGCGCTGGCAGAGCGGCTGTCACGGGAAGCGCTGGTCGATGTCGCGACGCACGGTCTTGCCCACATCAACCACGCGCCCGCCGGTACCAAGAGCAGCGAATTCGGTGCGTCGCGCGATATCGATGCTGTCGGCGACGACATCTCGGTCGGCAAGGCACGGATGGCGGACCTGTTCGCTGATCCGCTGCCGCTGTTCGTGCCGCCGTGGAACCGCATGGACACGCGGTTTCACGCCGATCTGAAAAACGCGGGCTACGTGGCGCTCTCCACCTTCGGCGTGAAGGGCGAAAACGTCGGCGATGGATTGATCGCGCTCTCGACGCATCTCGACATTATGGACTGGGCGACGCGGACAGGTCGCAGCGCCGCTGACCTCGACGCAGAACTGGCAGACTGGCTCGAAGACCGTTTTCAGTCTGGGAGCGAGGTTCCGCTCGGCGTCCTGACGCACCACCTCGTGCATGACGAAACCTCGTGGAGTGTCTGCGCTGGCTTGGCCGAGTTGTTCGCCAACCACGATGCGGTGGAGTGGATCGACCCGCGCGCGGCGCTGGCTGCCGCTCAGTAGAGCCGCACGAGCTCGACCGGCTCGGCAACGCCGGGAACCTGCTCCGAAATGCGCTCGACCTCGCGCGCTGCGACATATCCTTGCCGAATGGCCGACTCGTAGCACCCAGCGGTCGCGATGGCGCGCGAACCCAATGCCTTGTTGTGCTTCTCCAGCTTGGCGGAGAGGTTGACCGGCGCGCCGATGACGGTGAACTCCAGCCGCTCGTCGCTGCCGACTGCGCCGAAGATGACCGGGCCGGAGGCAACCGCGAGATTGATGCTTGCCGGGTCGAGGCTGCCGCCACCAATTTCCTTTGACCGGTCGTCGAGCGCCGCGACGATCTCGTCGACCGCGCGCATGGCATCGGCGCATTCGTGTCCCGTCGGGCCTGCCGCGCCGAAGGTCGCCATGATCCCGTCGCCGAGGAACTTGTCGATGGTGCCGCCGTTGCGCTGGATAACCGGGACCAGCCGCTCCTGGTAGGCCGCGAGTGCGCAGATGACGGCATCCGGCGACATGCGTTCGGCAAGGCGCGTGAACCCGCGAATGTCGACGTTGAGGATCGCCGCGTTCCGCTCCACACCCTGTCCGGGCGCGATGGTTTCACCCGTATCGCGGATGCGCCCGGCAACGCCGGGATCGAAGAAGCGGGAGAGGTCGCGTGCGGCCGTTTCCTCACGCACGGCGCTGACGAGCAGCGCCCGGCCACGCCGCACGGCCAGCGCAAGGATCAGCGTGACCGACAGGATCACGATGGTCTTGTCGAGTTCTGCGCCGATCAGGATCGAGTTGGTCGTCAGGTAGGTCACGTAGTCGCGCGTTACCATCATCTCGCCGGCCTCCGCCATCACCGCGTAGGCGACCAGCGCGGCCCACCCGGCCATGGCGGCGAGACCCGCCGCGACGACGAAGCGCGCCTCGAACCGCAGCGCGCGCAGGGCGATGAAGATGAAGATGTAAAGCAGCGTCGGGGCCTTGAGATAGAACGACGGCGGCTGCTGGTACTGGATGTGGAAGCTCCAGATCATCGCCATCAGCAGGGCGATGTCGAGGAACGTCATGGCGTAGACGACCGCATCCGGCAGGCGGTAACGCATGGCGAGCAGCAGCCCGCCGACCGTGAAGACACCGTAGGCGGCCAGCACGAACGGCACCGGCATGAACGTTCCGGCGGAAACCTGGCTCGGGGAAATGGCGTAGAGCGCGCCGAAGAACGCGACAACGGCCAGCTGGAGCAGGCGGACGAGGATTTCGCTCTCGTTGTCGTGGCGTGTGATCTGTCCTCGCACGCGCGCCGGCAGTTCGCCGCGCGTCGCCGGTGGCAACAGGCGGGGCAGGCGGGCGGAGATGCCGCCGCGTTTCGGCTCTGTCGGGGTCAGTTCGGTCATGGCGCGATCATATCGGCGCGTCGTTGCGCGCGCGCCAGACAATTGAATGTCACGCGCCTTCAGCGCTGCGTGAGAAGGCCGGCGATCAGCCGCGGCCCGAGAGTTCGGCCTGCGCGGAATACAGTTCCTGCGTGGTGCGCGCGAGGCGGTCGGCGAGCACGCGCATGACGCCGACGGAGACGGCCGGGAAATCGGACAGCAGGCGGATGAAGCGGTCCTTGGTGATCTTCAGCACGTCGAGATCGCCGGCGGCCCGCACGGTCGCGGTGCGGGGAACATCGCAGAGAATGGCGATCTCGCCGACGATGTCATTGCGGCCAAGCTGGGCGACAACCTGTTCCTCATCACCCATCTCGATCACCACGTCGGCAGTGCCGTTGATGATGACAAATGCAGCATCGCCGGCGTCTCCCTGGCGCATGATGTTCTGGCCGGGCGCGTAGCGCAGCCGCTCGGAGGCCAGGGCCAGCAGCTTCAGCTTGGTGGTATCGATCTGCGAAAACAGGGGCACTCGGCGCAGAAGATCGACTTCATCCGATATGGCTGACATTCAGTGCTCCCTTCGCGATCCCTTTTAGGATCATTTTCGCGTTTCCGTGGCCACCACCTTGCTCCCGACATGTCCCAATTGAAAGGACATGGCGACCTTGCGGGACCTCTTCAACCTCAAGACAGGGCCTTGGCGAAGTGCCCGCCGGCCTTTCGAAGCGCTTTCGGCTCGCCGTCCTCGACCAGAACGCCGTCCTTGAAGACCAGCACGCGGTCGAACAGTTCGGCATGCTCCGGCTGGCTGACGAGGCAGATCATTCCGTAGGCGCGCGGTCCCTCCGGCGCTGAATCGTCGATCAGCTTTTTCAGCAATTTCAGTTGGGCGCGCGGATCGAGGCTGCCGAGCGCCCGGTTGAGCAGCAGCAGGTCCGGCTTCTTCAGCAGGGCGCGCGCAATGTTGATGCGTTGGCGCTGCACCTGGGTCAGCCGCTTGCCGCCGGTTCCGATGTCGAAATACAGCCCGGCGCGGCGGATCGTGTCGTCCAGCCCCATGCCTTCGAGAATTTCCAGCACGAGAGCACGAACGCGTTCGGGCGCTTCGGCGACGCCACTGGCAATGCGCCCGAAGATCACGTTGTCCTCGACCGATGCCGCGTGATTGTAGCTTTCCGGGTCATAGAAGGCGATCGCGCCCTCGAGCTCCTCGGGGTAGTTCTCCTGGAATGCCTTGCGCGCCTCGACGATGGAAGCCTTCAGCTCGTCGGTGACGAGACCGAAGCGGTGGCGCGGCTCGGCATAGGAGAACGGCAGCTTCAGGAACATGGCGCGGATATCTTCCGGCGCCTTGTCCAGCGATGTCTCGGAATGGCGCGACAGGGCCGTCTGGTAGCTGCTCATCTCTTCGGGGCGGAAGAACGCGAACTGGTCGAAGAGGGGGTCGTCCGGCGACAGTTCGGCGAACAGCTCCGACATGGTCTGCGCGATCTCGATGCCCATGGCGTAGAGCTTCGCGTCGAGGCCGGTGTCCTTCAGGATGCGCGCCACGTAAGGATGCTTGAAGGCGGAGGCGTCGGCGAATTCTCGGCCGATGGGTCTGCCGAAGAACAGGTTCTCGCCGATGGTCGCTTCCGCATTGTACTGCCCGGGGTCGAATGGCTCGACGCTGTTCGACAGGCCGCTTTCGGCGAGACGCTCACGCATCGTGCGGCGCGCTTCCAGGATCGAGTTCGCGAGTTCGGGAAACTCTTCCGGCTCCACGATGGCCAGCAGGCCAAGGTCGTGGACGTCATTGTCGAGGCCGACAAAGCGCAGCAGTTCCAGCAAGTGCTGCGTCATGGCCTCCGGCGTCTCCACACCGATGGCCTCGTAGTCGATCCACACGTCGCTGATTTCGAGCGGGGTATTGCCGGACAGGCGGGTTTCCACCTTGGCAAGCTCGCGCAGGCGACCGGCTTCCTCGTCGGTATCGTCGGATGGGCGAAGCGGCGCATGCAGCAGCGTGTAGACGATCGTGTCTTCCAGGCTTGCCTGCGGCAGGAACGTGTCCGCGCTGGCGTAGCCGATCCGCCTGCCGGTGCGCGATTCAGACAGGTTGTAAAGCTGGCGGCCGCCCATCTGGATCGAGCCAGACGTTGGCGGCACGAGCCGCGCGAGCGCCTCGATGAATGTCTCCGCGCCCGAGTTGACGCCGCCGACAACCGCCACCCGCTCCGACATGTCGCCGGAATAGTTCGCGCGCTCGATCAGCTTCGCACCGGAATCATCGGTGATGGCGAGGTTGGAAACATCAATCGTGCCGCTCAGCGGTTCGGCCTTCTCGATGTCGGGCTTCTGGAGGAGGGAGCCCACCATGCCGTCGACCGCGAACTGCTCGGAGACCTGCGCGTATTTGACCTGTACATCGACACGCTGCTGGTCCCAGTCGATGAGTTCCTTCACCGGGGAAGGCAGGTCCTTGTAGGCGGCGATGACGGCCACGAGCTGGCCGATGTCCAGCGTGCCGCGGATCGCGAGGTAACCACCGATGGAGTAGAACAGGAACGGCGTGAACTGGGCGAGGAAGTTGTTGAGAAACTTGATGAAAAACTTCTTCTGGTAGAACTCGTAGCGGATCAGGAAGATCCGGCCCAGCCGGTTCGTGATCTCCGCGCGCTCCCAGTTCGAGGTGTCATTGGTGCGCACCGCAGCCACGCCCTCGACGATTTCCCCGACGCGCCCCGACAGCTGGCGGGCGGTCAGCTGCCGCTCCTTGGCCAGCTTGATGAGCATGCGGCGCAGCCGGGGAATGAAGATCGACTGCACGATGACGATGCCGGCGGCTAGGCCGCCCAGCCAGAGATTCTGGACAATGATGAAGACCAGCGCCGTTATCGCCTGTCCGCCCAGGAACACGGGCAGCACGAAGGCATCACCGATGAATCCGCCCAGCGGCTCCACCTCGTCCTTCACCATGGTGGAGACTTCGGACGCCTTCATCTTGCGGAACTGCGGGATTGGGAATCGCAGCACGCGGTCGACCAGCTCGTAGCGCATCCGGCGCAGCATCCGCTCGCCGAGCCGACCCTTGTAGGTGTTGATGTAGAACTTGAAGAGGCCGTTGACGCACACGAGCGCCAGGAACATCGCGCACAGCAGCGCCAGCGCGCCCATGCGCGTCAGTTCCACCCCGTCATGCAGGACGATGTCGGTGAAGGGGAGGTTGAACGACAGGTAGTTCTGCGTGGCGTCCGGGGTTTCGAAGCCGCGCCCCTGAATAGGGCCGTTGATGATCCGCTTTGGCAGGTCCAGCGCGAGGAAATAAGTCGGCATGGAAATCAGCACGATGGCCAGAATCCAGACCTGCTGAGCCTTCGTGTGGCGCCAGATATAGCGCGCCAGCGATGGCTCCATCGCATCGGGAACGAGTGGGTGGTCGGTCATAGTGTCTGCCATGCCCCCCGGCGGCGAGACGTCACGTTATCAGATGACACTTCAGACCATGCAACGTGCGATGGCAAACGGCAATCCTTTGCGCCGCAATATTCGGGTCAGTGCATGTTCTTGAGAAGCGAAGCCGTCTTCGCTGCGCCGTCCAGCGACATGGAAATCGCGCGGTGGCGCAGCTGCGCGGCGCGCGTGATTGCCTCGGCAAGGGACGATGCCGTGACGTCGACCTCGGGCAGGTGAACGGCCCGCTCCAGCCGTGAAAGGGCCTGCGCGCGGAAAGTCTGCTCGGTTTCGCCGTCGGTCGCGAACGGTACGAGCACGCAGGGCGTGTCTGCCACCAGGATATCGGCGACCGTATTGTAGCCGGCTTGTGAAACCGACACTTCGCTCGCTGCCAGCATGCCCGGAAGATCGTCGACGAAGGATACGACCTTCACGTTGGCGGGTGAGGCGGCGAGAAGCGCAGCGCGCTCGTTTTCCGGCAGGTTCGGGCCTGTCGATAGCACGAACTCGTGAGCCGCCATGCGCGGGTCGCTGGCCGCGGCGCTTGCTGCCTGCAGCAGCTTGCCGCCGACGACACCGCCTCCGGCAGAAACCACGACGCGTTTGTCGCGCGCGGATGGTGGCGAAACCGGCGGTGCGACCATGCCGGTGTGATGCACAGGTATGGAAATCTCGTCAGCCAGCGGAAACGTGTCGGCGAGACTGGCGATTCTGGGGTCGCCGTGGACGAGCACGCCGTCATAGAGCGCGTTCAGTAGGTCGCGTGCTTCGGCATCGCGGCCCGGCTTGCGGTTCTGCTGCAGAATATCTCGCACCGAACATAAAAGCTTCGCGCCGTTCTCCCGCAAGGTTTCGAGAAACGGGCGCAACTCGTGGCGCATCTGCCGCCGCCCGAACGGGTAGGCCTCGGTGATGGCGATATCCGGCCTCAGGCTTTCGGCCAGTTCGAGCAATTGCGCGCGGCGGCCCTGCATGTAGGCCTCGTCGGCAGGGTTGCCGTCGGCGTCTACCAGCCCCGCGAAATCCGTTCCGGACGTGCGCAGCGGCGGAAGCTGGACGACGTCGTATGGCAGGTTCTCCAGTACCTTCACCGGCAATCCGCCGGTGACCAGCGTCAGCTCCAGCCCGCTGGCATGGATCGCGTCGCACACGCGCCGCGCGCGGTATACATGGCCGATGCCGAGCAGGTGCTGCACGTAGAACAGGACGCGGGTCACGCGCCGGCGTCCCTGCCGAGTGCGGCGTCGAACAGGCCGATCAGTTCGGCGGCCGTCTTGTCGTGGTCGAAGCGGGCCCGCACGCGCTTTTCACCGGCTTCAGCGAGGCGCTCGCGATAGGCAGGGTCGCGGGCGAGGCGTTCGAGCGCGGCGCGCAGGCAATCCACGTCCTCCGGCGGGCAGAGGATGCCGGTCTCGCCGTCCACGATGAGTTCGCCAACGCCGGAAATGTCGGTCGACAGGCAGGCCAGCCGCTGGGTCTGCGCTTCCATCAGCACATTGGGCAAGCCGTCGCGGTCACCGTCAGCCGCGATCCGGCAGGGCAAAGCGAACACATCGGCTGCGCGGTAAGCCGCAAGCACCTCGTCCTGCGGCTTGGCGCCATGCCAAGAGATGTTTCCCGCGATGCCGAGCTGCTCGGCCTGCGCCTTCAGTTCGTCGAGTTTCTCGCCACCGCCGATATGGTCCAGCGACCAAGCAATGTCGTTGGACAACGCCACGAGCGCGGACAGAAGCAGATCGAAGCCCTTCTTTTCGACCGCGCGGCCCACGGCGAGGATCTTCAGCGCGTTGGCCTCCGCGCGTTGGCGTGTCGGAGGCGAGGGAAACCGCTCGAGGTCGATGCCGTGATAGCTGAGGTGGACGGATTCGGGCTTTGCGGCCAGCGATTGCAGGTGGGCATGGCCAGATGCCGTGCAGGTCACGGTCCAGCGCGCCTGCGCCAGCTTGTCCGACAGGTCCCAATCGTCCGAAGTCCAGATATCCTTGGCGTGCGCCGAGCAGGACCACGGAAGGCCGGAAACGAGGCTCGCGTACCGCGTCGCGCTGGCTGGCGTGTGAATGAAATGCGCGTGCAGCCAGTCGGCCTTCGGCGCGATCTCGGCTGCCATGACGCAGCCCTGGCCGAAGCGGCGCACACGGTTGCGCGTCGGGTCGCGCAACACGTCACGCAGGAATGCGCCGAACGCCCCCCAGAAGCGGGGCTTCACTAGGCCTGCCAGCACAGCCTTGAAGACCCGGCCCGGCTCGTCATGCAGGTATTCCGGCAGGTAGGTGACCGGCGCGGTGATCTGCTTATGGACCGGGTGGACGGCCTTGTCGGTCGGGCGGCGCAGCGACACGAGCTGCAGCGGGAAACCCGCCTCCTGCAGCGCGAGGATTTCCTGCGCGATGAAGGTTTCCGACAGGCGCGGATAGCCCTTCACGACGATGGCGAGCGTCTTGCGGCGATCAGGTGCCAATTTGGATGTCCTGAGAGGTTGGTCGGGTCAGCTTGAAGCGCCGACAACGGTCAGGCTGCGCCGTGAGTGCCTGTCGAAATGCTGCTCCACGAAGTCGCAGATGGCGTCGAGGCCGTCGAGTTCAAGCGGATGCTCGGCCTGCGACGGGCGGTTGCGCTGCGGCAGGCGGCGCAGGGCCTCGGCCAAGCGCTGCGGATCGGAGGATTCTTCGGGCAGCAGCATGTCGACGATGCCAAGATCGGCGGCGCGCCGGGCGCGAATTTCCTGTTCGCGGCGCGGCTTCGTGCGCGGCACGATGAGGGCCGGCCGGTCATAGGACAGGATCTCGCAGAACGTGTTGTAGCCGCACATGCTGACGATGCCCTTGGCATTGGCGACCAGTGTTTCGGCGCGGTTGTCGAAGTCGATGATCGTCACGCCGTCGAGGCTTTCAGCGCGGGAATAGAGCGCTTCCTTGTCCACCGCCTTCATGAAGGGGCCAAGCAGCAGCAGGAGAGGGTGGTCGAACGGACCGTGGGCTTCCAGCGCGCTGAGAACGTCATTCATCAGCGGCGCACCGTCACCACCGCCACCTGCGGTCACAAGGATATAGTTCTTCGGCACGTTCTGCGGGTGGTGCGTCGGCGCGGACTTGCCCGTACGGTCGAGATACCCGGTGTAGCTGATGCGCTGGGTCAGGGCCTCTGGCACGTCGAGGCCGGTCAGCGGGTTCCAGAAATCACGCGGCCCGTAGACCCAGACATGGTCATAGGTCTCGGTGACCTTGCGCACCATGTCGGCGCGCTCCCATTCCTCGCGGAGTTCCTCGGGGCCGTCCATCACCTCGCGCAGGCCGGCGATCAGCATGGTGCCGCGTTCGCCGAGCAGTTCGAGCGTCGATTCAAGCTCGCCGCGCAGGCCCATCGGCTCCTTGTCCACGATCATGATGTCGGGATCGAAAGCGGCAGCCGTGTGATGAATGACCGCGCGGCGCATTTCCAGCGTGTCCGCGAGGTCGATGTGCTGGTCGAGAGAGGTGTAGTCGCCGTTGTGGAGCTTGATGACGCTCGGCACCTTCACGAAGTCCACGCGGGCGCGGAAATCGAAGGCACCGGCAATCGGCGAGCCGGAAATGATGAGCACCATGATGCCGCTGAAACGCTCCACCAGCGCATGTGCGATGGAGCGGCAGCGCCGCAGGTGGCCGAGCCCGAACGTGTCGTGGCTGTACATCAGAACGCGGGCGTGACCTCTGCGTGTCATGACATGTCCTTCTCGCTTCGGTCACGACGCGCGATTTGCGCGTTGCGCGGACATCGCCTTGTCCTCGCAAGGCCGGTCACGCACGATTTTGCAGCACGATGAAAAACCTAGCACGTCACCGGCTGCCTGTCGCTGATGCGAAATGAGACTATCAGACAACCCGCGCCTCTTCGCATACGTTATTTTCGTCCGCCAGCTATTTGTACGGGTCCGCCGCATCGCGCAATCCATCGCCCAGGAAATTGTAGGCGAGGATGACGAGGATCACCGGCACCACCGGCAGGATGAGCCATGGATAGAGCGCGACCACGTTGATGTTCTGCGCTTCCGTCAGCAGCACGCCCCAGGACGTGATGGGCGGGCGCAGGCCAAGACCGAGGAACGACAACGCCGTCTCGCCGAGGATCATGGTCGGGATCGAGATCGTCGCGGTTGCAATCAGGTGGCTGATGAAGCCCGGCACAAGGTGGCGCGAGATGATGCGCTTGGGGCTTGCGCCCATGAGCTGTGCGGCCAGCACGTAGTCTTCCTCGCGCAGTGCCAGCAGTTTCGAACGCACCGCGCGTGCAAGCCCCGTCCAGTCCAGCAGGCCGAGGATCACGGTAATCGCGAAATAAACGACCAGCGGATTCCACGTCACAGGCATGATGGCCGCTAGCGCCAGCCACAGCGGGATGGAGGGGATCGACTGGATCACCTCGATGATGCGCTGGACCACCATGTCCACCCAGCCGCCGTAATAGCCGGCAAGCCCGCCGATGACGATGCCGAGCGTGAAGCTGATGGCAACGCCGAGCAGGCCGATGGAAAGCGAGATGCGCGCGCCGTAGATGATGCGCGAAAGCATGTCGCGCCCGAGCCTGTCAGTACCCAGCAGGAAGGCGGTTTCGCCCTCAGGTGCGCAAAAAAGGTGCGTGTCCATGGGAATGAAGCCCCACATCTCGTAAGGCTCCGCCTCGCAGAAGAAACGCAGCTGTAGCGGGCGGTCTTCGAGCAGCGTGTATTCGCGCTTCAGGTTGACCATGTTGAGTTCATAGGACGTGTCGTAGACGAACGGCCCGATGAACGATCCGTCATGGAACAGGTGCACACCTTGCGGCGGATGGTAGATGCGCTTGATGTGGCGCGAGTCGAGATTGTAGGGCGCGAGAAATTCTGCGAACACCGCAATCAGATACATCGCCACCAGAAACCACCCGCACCACACGGCGATGCGGTGGCGCTTGAACTTCCACCACATCAGTTTCCACTGCGAGGCGAGGTAGATCCGCTCCTGCGCGGGCGTCAGCTGCTCGATTGTGCGTGCGTCAAACGGGGCATCGTTGACGTAGTGCGGCAGGTCGCGGTCGCCGGGCGGGGTGAGCTGTCCGGTCGTCATTTCGTGCTGCCTCCCGCAAGACGGATACGCGGGTCGAGAATTGCCAGCGCGATATCGGATATCAGCACGCCGATCACGGTCAGCAGTGCCAGGAACATCAGGAACGAGCCGGCCAGATACATGTCCTGGCTCTGCAGGGCGTTGATGAGCAGCGGCCCGGTTGTCTCGAGCGACAGGACGATGGCGACGATCTCGGCGCCCGAGATGATCGCCGGCAGGATCGAGCCGATGTCGGAGATGAAGAAGTTAAGTGCCATGCGCAGCGGGTACTTCATCAGCGCCTTGAACGGGTGAAGCCCCTTGGCGCGCGCGGTCGTGACGTATTGCTTCTGGAGTTCATCCAGGAGGTTGGCGCGCAGCCTGCGTATCATGCCCGCGGTGCCCGCCGTCCCGATGACGATGACCGGGATGATGAGGTGCTCGCCGATCGAGCGCGCTTTCGCCCAGCTCATCGGTTCATCGAGATACTCCGGCGCCATCAGGTGGCCGATGGACGTGCCGAACCACAGGTTGGCGAAATACATCATCAGCAGCGCGAGCAGGAAGTTGGGCGTCGCAAGCCCCAGCAGGCCGACGAATGTCAGCCCGTAGTCGCCCCAGCTATACTGATGGGTTGCCGAGTATATGCCGATGGGGAAGGCGACGATCCACGTGAAGATGATGGTCACGAAGGAGACCAGTATCGTCAGGTACAGCCTGTCGCCGACCACATCCTTGACCGGGAGTTCATAGGCGAAGGAATAGCCGAAATCGCCCACGAACCAGCCGCCGAGCCACTGGAAGTACCGCTCGATGGGCGGCTTGTCGAACCCGTATTCCTCGCGCAGGAAGTTCAGCCGTTCCTCGTCGACCTTCTCGCCCTGGGCCTGCAGTTCCGCCACGTAGGTTTCGAAATAGTCGCCGGGCGGCAGTTCGATGATCGTGAAGATCAACGCGCTCGTGATGAGCAGCGTCGGGATCATGATCAGGATGCGTCGGAATATGTAGGCCAGCATGGGTCAGGCAGTCTCAGGACGGGTTGGACGGGTTCGAATCCAGCCAGAAGGTATCCGGCTGGTAGACCCCGAAATACGAGCCCGGATCGTAGGTATACAGACCCTTGTCCGGCACGTTGTGCATGCGGTTGGAGACGACGATCGGCTGGAACGTGCCATTGACGATACCGATCGAGTAGACCTGTTCGGCGTGGATCGAGAGGATCTCGTGCCACACGGTCCGGCGCTCGGCATCGCTGGAGGCCTGCAGCCACTCGTCATACAGTTCCACGAGACGCTTGGCCTCGGGCAGTTCCGGCTCGGTGCCGCTTTCCCCCTGCGATTCCTTGTAAAGCCCCCATGCCGGCCATTGCAGCTGCTGCTGCGTGGTGGGCGCAAACTCGCTGGGGCTGAAATCGGCTGTCGGCAGGGCGTTGTCGTATCCGGGCCACACGGAAATCATCGTCTGGCCGGCGAAGACACGGCGGCGGAAGATGTCACGCTGCGAGGAGCGGGGATAGAGCTTGATGCCGGCAGCCATCCACGTGTCGTGGATCAGCTGCAGGACGTCGGCTTCCTCGGTGCTTTCACCGGCGGACGCCACGATGATCTCGGCGCGCTGGCCATCCGGCAACAAGCGAACACCGTCCCAGTCGCGCTTGTCCAGGCCCATTTCGTCGAGCAGGGCATTGGCCTCGTCGAGGTCGAATTCGGTATAGGCCTTCGCGTATTCCGGCCGGTAGAGCTTGCTTTCCTCCAGCACGGTGTTGGCGCTGACGCGGGCGAGGCCGTAATAGATCGCCTCGTTGATCTCGTCGCGGTTGATGGCGAGAGACAGCGCACGGCGGAAGCGCACGTCACGGAAGACGTCGCGCCAGGCCGGGTCTTCGTAGTTCAGGTTGGGATAGAGCGCGATCTTTGCGCCGTTGCCGGTCGCCCATAGCTTCACCGAGTAGCTCTGCTGCTCTTCCGAGGCCTTCAGGAACGTGTAGTCGTCAAACCGGATGTAGCGCGCCTGCAGGTCGGTTTCGCCGGTGCCGGTCTTGGCCGGGATCAGGCTGGAGGAGCCCATGGAAATCGCAACGCTGTCCATGTAGGGCAACTGACGGCCGTGCTGGTCGACCCGGTGGAAGTAGGGATTGCGCTCGAAGACGAAGCGCTCTGCCGGCGGCTCGGTGGAATTGTACCAGGGCATCAGCGTCGGCAGTGCCGGGTTTTCCGGGCGGTAGCTGCGGGCCATGCGCCGATGCAGCGAGTCCCAGTCCTTGACGCTTTCCGCCTCGATCATCTCGGCGAGCTTCTCGGGCGTCTGGTAGCGCTCGTGGAATAGCTTGAGGTAATGCGCCGGCATATAGATCTCGAGCGGGCGCGGTCCTGCGAGTGCTGCCATGAAGACCGGGTTCGGCTTCTCCCACGTATAGCGAACCGTGGTTTCGTCGACGACCTCGAAGGTCGGATCGTTTCCGTTGGGACGCATTTCCGGCGGGAAGCCGCCCGACGAGAGGTCCTCGTTCAGCGCGACATCCTCATACCAGTAGCGAAAATCCTCGGCGGTGAACGGATGCCCGTCAGACCACTTGTGCCCCTCGCGCAGATGGAAGGTGAAGACCCGGTCTTCCTCGATCTCGACGGCTTCGAGAATGTCAGGCTCCAGTTCGAATTCCGGTGTGAAGCCGACCAGCCGCGCATAGCTGAAGATCGTCATCATCCGGATGTCTTTCTGATCCTTCATCAGCATCCGCCAGATGCCGCCATAGGTGCCGGGCTGGCGATCGCCGGAGAGGTCGACAACCATCGGGTTGGCGGGCAGGCGCTCGGCCAGCGGCGGCAGTTCGCCTTTCTCGACCCTCTCGGTGAGCAAGGGGGCTTCCTTGATCGACAGGTCCTGCGACAGGGCAGGCGACGTAAGCGAGGCAGCGAGTGTCAGTGCCGCGCAGATGCCGGGCAGACGCTTGCCGGACAGACGGTAAATCTTCGAGAAAGCAGACATCACACCACCTCCGAGGGTTGCGTGCCGCTCTTCACGAGCACGCTGTGACCGGGTTCCACTTCAACAAAAGCCATCATTTCACCTTCGCCTGTCTCCATGTTGCCCGGCCGGAACTTGGCGTCCCAGTTGGCCGGGTCGGAGCCGGGGCGGGTGCGCATCGTCTCGAAGTCCAGCTGCCGGTCAAGGTCCGGATAGGGCACGGCATCCAGCAGCGCGCGCGTGTAGGGGTGGCGCGGGTTGCGGAACAGGGTCGAACGCTGAGCGATCTCCACCAGCCGGCCCTTCCACATGACGGCGATGCGATCCGCCATGTAGTCGATGACCGCAAGATTGTGCGAAATGAACAGATAAGTTAGATCAAGATCGGCCTGCAAATCCTTCAGAAGATTGAGGATTTGTGCCTGCACGCTGACGTCGAGGGCCGACACCGGCTCATCACAGATGATCAGGCTCGGGTTGAGTGCAAGTGCGCGCGCAATGCCGATGCGCTGGCGCTGGCCGCCGGAGAAGGAATGCGGGTAGCGGCTCAGGTATCTTGGGTCGAGGCCAACCTGCTGCATCAGTTGCGTGATTCGTTCCAGCTGCTGCGAGCGGTTGCCGATACCGTGGATTACCAGCGGCTCGCGCAGGATCTCAAGCACCGTCATGCGCGGATTG
The DNA here is from genome assembly GCF_046159835.1 of Tepidamorphus sp. 3E244. NCBI lineage: Bacteria > Pseudomonadati > Pseudomonadota > Alphaproteobacteria > Hyphomicrobiales > Tepidamorphaceae > Tepidamorphus > Tepidamorphus sp. 3E244. The sequence goes on from NZ_JBJXCY010000001.1 coordinate 1,247,754, forward strand.
AGGGAGCCGAACGGGTCTTGGAAGATCATCTGGATCTTGGACCGCGTCTCCTTCAGGTCGCTGCCATCGAGCGCGGTCAGCTCGACGTTCGTGCCGGGCTCGGGGCGGAAGATCACCTTGCCGGAGTCAGGCGTCAGCGCACGGGTGATGATCTTGCTGACCGTGGTCTTGCCGCAGCCGGACTCGCCAACCAGCCCAAGGCATTCGCCGCGCCCCACCTTGAAGCTGACATTGTCAACGGCGCGCGTCGATTCCGTCTGCCCGGAGGAGAAGAAGCTGCCCTTCTTGATCTGGAAGGACTTGATGATGCTGGCGACTTCGAGAATCGCATCCGCTTCCGGGTCGGGCTTGGTTTTCGGCGTCCGGTCCTGCTCCGCTTCGGGCTTCTTGCGGGTGGCCGCACCGGCGGCTGACCGCAGCGAGACGAGCCGCTCGCCGGGCTGCATGTCGAAATGGGGGACGGCGGCCAGCAGGGCCTTGAGATAGGGGTGCTGCGGGTTGGTGAAGATGTCTTCCACCGGCCCGGCTTCCATGATCTCGCCGTGATAGATGACGACGACCTCGTCCGCGACGTTCGCAACCACGCCCAGATCGTGCGTGATCAGCAACATCGCCATGCCGAGTTCGGCCTGCAGGTCCTTGAGCAGCGCCAGAACCTGCGCCTGCACCGTCACGTCGAGTGCGGTCGAGGGTTCATCGGCAATCAGCAGCGCCGGGTTGCAGATCAGCGCCATGGCGATCATCGCGCGCTGGCGTAGGCCGCCCGACAATTCGAACGCATACATGTCGTAGGCGCGGTGCGGGTCCGGGAAACCGACCCGGCCGAGCATCTTCTCGGTTTCCTCGCGCGCCTTCGCGCCGCGCGCCTTGGTGTGCAGCGTCAGCGCTTCCTCGATCTGGTTGCCGATCGTGTGGACCGGGGAGAGCGAAGTCATCGGTTCCTGGAAGATGATCGAGATTCGCCCGCCGCGTATCCGCCGCATGGATTCGCTGAACTGGGGCAGGGTGGCGATATCCACCACCTGGCCGCCCTTTGCAGGGTCGGCGAAATTGATCGAGCCGCCCGTGACCGCGCCGTTGCGCGGGAGGATGCCCATGATCGCCTGCGAGATGACGGACTTGCCGGAGCCGGATTCGCCAACGAGCGCGACGACGGTGCCGGGCCGAATGCGGAAGCTTGCGCCCTTGACGACCTCAAGCGGTTCGCCCTGAAGGTCGAACGACACGCGCAGGTTCTCGACCGTCAGCAGGTTGCCTGTGGTGTTCGCGGCAGAATGCGCGGCTTTGCCGGCCGCGGGCGCGGGCTTCACGTCAGTGTTCAAGGTGATGGCTTCCGGTCTGTTGTCGTCAGGCTCTTCTCGGCGGATTGGGCATCGCGATGGAGACGCCGCCGGACTGACCGGCGTTCGCGTATCCGTCTTGGCCGTACGGTCGGGAAGGCAAACAAGACAAAACCGGTCCCCCAACCGCTGCACTGTCTAGTTAACGTAGGAGGATGTGACAGCGAAGCGCACGCAATGGCAACCCCCTTGCCCGATTCCTCAACGGCTGTGAGTCGGACGCGGTATTTGAGCCACACCGTTTGGCCGCCGGTGGCTGTTCGGATCAGCCCGAAATTGCCGTATATATATATAATGAGTGTCGGCACTCTCGTGCGCATTTGAAATGAGTGTCTCGGCAAGGCACGTGAGCGGCCGGGCGACTCGCTGGGTCCAGGTGAATGGAATCGACCAACCGATTCCGTGTCGCGAGTCGGGGTTTTGGGCGAGTCGACGGAGCGGGACGCAAGGCCGAAGTCGCGCTCAAGCCTCGCGGACTGCACGTCAAATGGCCCCGTGAGCGCATTAAAGTAACGGTTTGGTAGGGTTTGGAGGCCTGTGACCCCTGCAATCGTGTTCCAAAAGACACACCCATTTGAAAAGGCCTGCCGGAAGGGGTTGCAGCCCCATTTGCCTGTTGAACGGGCAGGGAGCATCGGTATGTTGGCTTCAGCGACACCGGGGGACCGGAAATGTCGTGAACGTCTGGAACGGGGCGGTTCTCTCGGGGGCGAACTCTACCAGACTAATTCACGGGGAATTGGGGAAACCCTTCCTTTCACAGGTGAGGCGGCAAGCCGCCAAGCCCGAAAGAGAAGAAACCTGGTCCCTTATTCGTTTTTGACTGGAGGTCAGGATGAACAAGTTCAAGACCCTTCTCCTTGGTACCGCTGCGGCAACGATCGCGGCGACCGGGGCTGCCCAGGCCGCTGACGCACCGATGCGTGAGCCGGTCTACCGTTGCGATGCACGTGGCTTCATCGAGCTGCCGGGCACCGACGTTTGCTTCAAGGTCGGCGGCTTCGCCCGTTTGATCGTTTGGGGCGCCAACGAAGATGCCGGCTCGCAGGAAACTGTTGCCGGTGGTGACGACTTCGGCATGTATGGCCAGGGCCGTCTCAACTTCGACGCTCGTCGTTCGACCGACCACGGCACCGTCCGTGCGTTCATCGAAGTCCAGGCGACCGACAACAACTCGAACACCGGCGGCGCCCTTCAGCTCCGTCACGCGTTCGCTCAGCTCGGCAACTGGGTCTTTGGTAAGACCTGGTCGACCTACCTGCACGGCGCTTCGGATCCCAACGGCACGGACCTTTCGTTCCTGGCCCACACGATCCGCATCAACCAGATCCGCTACACCCAGTCCGTTGGTAACGGCCTGACCGTGTCTGTGGCTCTCGAAGACTCCGCTTACGAAGATCTGACCGGTAGCGGCACCGCTGGCGCGCAGGGCGAGAACAACGTCCCGAACGTCGTTGCGAACATCAACTACGCCCAGGGCGGTTGGGACGCGCAGCTCTCCGGTGCAGTGCTCTTCAACGAGTTCGGCGCTGGTGTCGACAACACGGGCTACGGCATCATGTTCGCCCTGGCTGGTGAGATCACCGACTCCGTCAACGTTTTCGGTAAGATCAACTACACCGACGACGCACCAGGCTACCAGTTCGACTGGGTGAGCCTTGCTCGCCGCCAGGATGGCCCGGGTCAGGAAGTGTTCGCATTCATGGGTGGTCTGTCCTTCGAGGCGACCGACGACGTGACCGTTCAGCTCGTTGGTGGCTGGGCTGACGTTGACTCCCCGGTTGCGGCTCAGGACGGTGAGCAGATGGTTGCTGGTGCCTTGGCCCAGTGGCGCGTTGCTTCCGGCTTCGACATCATCGGTGAAGTCTTCTACCGTGGTACGGACTTCGACCTGCCGATTGCCGACACCGACGAAGTGGTTGGCGTTCTGCAGTTCCGCGCTGGCATCTAATCAGATTGCCATCAGGAATTTGGGCCTCGGCGGGCAACCGCCGGGGCCTTTTCTTTTGTCAGGCTTCCGGATTCCGGAGAGATCGCTCCGCCTTTCCACAGTCCGGGTGTTGCCGCGCAGCGCAGCGGCGGTTTAGCTAGACGTTGCGGCAATGAAGTGCTGCGGCAAGATCACGTGATGTGCCGCACAGCTTGATTGCCAATATCCGTTTCTGTCCCGGCGGCGTGGACGCGAACGGATGTCTTCGACGTTCAGGGGGAGGGGCTTTGCGATGTGCCGGCCTTGGCTTTGGTTCTGGGGAATCGTGCCATTGGCGCTGATCGCGCTGCTCGCGCTCTACATCAAGCCCGTCCCGATCCAGACCGACCTTTCCAATCGCAGCTCCATCGTCCTTTCCAGCGTCGGCCACGAATGGGCCGACGCCTCAGCCGATGGCCGCGACATCACCTTGAACGGTACCGCGCCGAGTGAGGATGCGCAGGCGGCTGCCCGCGAAATGGTGGCGGAAATCTGGGGTGTGCGCTCCGTCACGGATCAATCGAGCCTGCTGGCGCTGGCGGATCCATTCATCCTGACGATCACGCGAGACGATGATGCAATCATCCTCGCCGGAAATGTGCCCTCGCAAAAGGAGGGCGAAGCGCTCGCGCAAGTGGCGTCGGATGCCTTGCCGCAAGTGCGCGTCGATACGTCAAATCTTACCGCTGCGCGTGGTGTTCCCGATCTCGACGCATGGCAGGCCATGGCGCGGAACGGCATCGGGCATGTCTCGCTGCTTCGCTGGGGAACGGCCGGCCTGACGGGGTTGGACTACACGATCGAAGGCGAGGCCCGGTCACCGGCGGCCTATGAAGACCTCTTCGATAGCCTCAAGACCCTGCCAGATGGTGTGCGTCTCGCCGGCAACGAACTGCTGCCGCCTATCGAGTCGCCGCATCTCTGGTCGGCTTCCTACGACGGGTCGACGCTGACGCTCGATGGGCTCGCGCCCGATTTTGATGCGCGTGACCGCATGCGGACGTTCGCGCGCAACCGCTTGCCGGGCGCGGAGGTCGCCAGCAACGTGCAAATCGCGCGCGGCGGACTGGCGAGTGAACAATGGCTCGCTGCGGTCGATTTCGTGTTTCTGCAATTCTCTCGGCTTGATAATCCCGAAGCGCGACTTTCCGGCGGTGATCTGACGCTCAGCGGCAGCGCGGCATCGATCGAGAATTACGAGTCGGTTCTCGCCGCCTTGTCCAGGAATCTCCCCGCGGGCGTCAGCGTGTCGCGCGCCGACATCAGTCCACCGCCATCCGATGCCTTTTCGTGGATCGCCCGCATGGGTCCGGATGGATTGACCGTGGAGGGCTACGTCCCGGACAGTCAAACGTTCGACGCCATCTCGGAAGTTGCCCGCGCTGCAGCCGACTCGGTGCCGGTGCGTGTCGACATGCGCGTCGCCGATGCGCCGGATGGTGCAACGCCGCAGCTTTGGCTCGCCGGAGCCACCTATGTGCTCAACGCGGTGAGGCATTTCGGCGATGGCGAGGGGATCATGGTACCCGGCCGGATTGCCATTGACGGGACGGCGCGCACGTCCGAATCCTTCGACCGCTTGTCCGGCCAAGTGGCTGACGTCCCGGATGGATTCACGCTGGCGCGCCGCGAATTCCTGCCCCCTGAAGCTGAGTCGTTCACATGGAGTGCGAAAATCGCTGCGAATGCCGTGATTCTCGACGGCTTCGCGCCGAGCGCGGACTCGCGCAACCGGCTGGTTGGCGTCTTCACCGATGCGCGCCCGGGGCTAGAGGTGCAATCGACTGTCGGCGTTGCGCGCGGGCCGGTGTCCGAAGAGCAATACGACGGGACGATCAATCTCGCCGCGTCCATTCTCACCCTGTTGAACCAGGGGCAGGCGGCGCTCGATGAGAGTATCTTCTCGGTGCGCGGTGTTGCCCGCGATGTCGACGCGTTCGCAGCCGCCAATGCGCTCGTCAATCGCCTGCCCGACGGCGTCGAGCTCGGCAGTGTCGAGATATTGCCCGCGGCCATCGGTGTGCTGACCTGGACGGCGACCCATGATGGCGGGCGGCTGGTGCTGGACGGTTTCATTCCCGACGAGACGTCTCGCGACAGGATTCTCACCCAGATCTCGGACGCAAAGGCGGATGCTGAAGTCACCGACCGGATGCAGATTGCGACCGGTGGCGAGGAAGCGGTCGTCTGGGAGGATGCAACACGCTTCGCGCTGACGCAGCTGTTGCGCCTGACGCGCGGGCAGGCGCGGCTGGCGGGAACCGAATTGTCGATCCAGGGTGAGGCGGAAGATTTCGACACCTACGATGTGGTGACCGGTGAGTTGACGGCATCGCTGCCCACAGGTTTGCAGCTTGGCCAGGTGACGATCCTGCCTCCATCCGTTTCTCCCTACGTCTGGGGCGCGGAACGCGGGGCAAAGACACTCGCGCTCACCGGCAACGTGCCGAGTGAAGAAGTGCGCCGCGAGATCACCGCGTTTGCGCGCGAACGCTTCAGCGGCCTGACCGTCGAAGACGAGATGCGCGCGGCATCCGGTGCGCCCGGCGGCATGGTGCAGGCGGTTGGCGTGGGGTTTGCCGCGCTCGGCAAGCTGACGTCCGGCACGGTCAAGCTGACCGACCGGTCGGTCTCGCTGGAAGGCGTCGCCGCCTTCAGCGAGTTGAAGGACGAGGCGGCGACGCTCGTCACGGACAAGCTGCCAGCCGGGTACACCGGCACGACGCGTGTCGAGGTGACCAACCCGGATGTCGGCGGTCAGGACGCCAGCGAGGGCGAGCCGGACACGGCATCCACTTGCCAGACGCACCTGGATGCGGCCATGGAAGGCAACTCCGTGCGCTTTGAGGTCGGCAGCACGGATGTGAGCGCGAGCAGCTTCGAACTGCTCGATCAGGTCGCGGCAATCATCCAGGCGTGCAGCGGTCTGGCGATCGAAGTCGGGGGCCACACCGATTCCGACGGACCGGACGACTTCAATCTCACGCTCAGCCAGCAGCGCGCCCAGTCGGTCGTCAAATACCTGATCGGCAAGGGTGTTTCGGAAGCACGGCTGCGCGCCAGGGGATACGGCGAGGAGCGGCCTGTCGCATCCAATGAAAACGAAGCGGGGAAGGCGCGCAACCGGCGCATCGCCTTCACCATCATCGGGTAGGGGACGCGAGAATGCTGTACCTCATAAGCCAGCTTTGGCTGTTCATCATCGCGGCGCTGCTCCTCGGCGTCATCACCGGATGGATGACGTCGCGCTCCTCGTGAGTGCGCAAACAGGGGCTGACACATGGACACGCTCATCTTCCAGTCGGTGCTGTTGCTGCTGGCCGCCTTCATTGGCGGCTGCATGCTTGGTTGCTGGATGAAGCGGGTCTTCAGCGAACAGGAAGCGGGCGTCTCGCGGCCCGTTCCAGACCGTGTTCGCGCGTCCCCGACCACGCATTACGGGGACGATCCCGTCGACGGCCCGGCCGCGTACGATGACATCGAGGAGCCGAACGCCTCCGATAGTTTCGGGGCGGCGGGCACCGGTTCGCAGGCTGAAACCCGCCGCGAGGATGATGCATCTGAAGAACCGAAGTCAGGCGAACCGGACGTTCCCGGCGTGAAGCCGGCGGGCCTGAGCGAGCCGGATGCCGGCGGCGCCGACGACCTGAAGCGCATCAGCGGCGTCGGCAAGAAGCTGGAAGAAAAGCTGAACGAGATCGGCATCTTCCAATTTCGCCAGATCGCCGCCTGGAACCGCGAGGAGATCGACTGGGTCAACGCCCATATCGGTTTCCCGGGCCGGATAGAGCGCGACGCTTGGCAGGCGCAGGCGGATGCCTTCAAGGACGAAAAGCCGGACGACGCCTAGTCGTCGCAGTGCCCGATGAAGGTCGCGATCTGCCTGAGGATTCGCGGCTCGGTCAGCAAGGGCGCGTGCCCGGCCTCGGGCACGGCGAGCGTCTGCAGCTTCTTGTGCTGCTTCTTCATCTCCGCAACCGTTTCGGCGGTCAGGATGTCGGAATTCATGCCGCGCACCGAAAGCACAGGCACCGTGCTGATCGATTTGAACAGCCCCCAGAGCGGTGGGCCGGGCTTGTCGAGATCGAGCTTTTCCAGCGGCTTCAGCAGGTTCGGGTCGTGGTCGGGCACGATGCGCCCGTCCTTTTCGCGGAATATCTTGCGCGCCACGTCGATCCATTCCTCGCGCGTCAACGACGGGTAGAGGGCGTTCCACATGCGCTCGAGCGCTTCGGCGACCTCGTCCCAGCTCTTCGCATCGGGCCGTTCGCGCATGTACTGGCGAATGCGCAGCAGTCCCTGCGGCTCGATGACCGGGCCGATATCGTTGAGGACGACGCCCTTCAGGGCTGCCGGTCGTGCCGAACCCATAAGCATGGAGATCAGCCCGCCGCGCGACGTGCCGACGATGATGACCTCTTCGAGATCGAGCGCGGTCAGCAGGTCGAGCACGTCCTGCAGTTCGGTTTGGAGGCTGTAGTTTTCCCAGTTGCGGTCGTAGTCGGAGCGGCCGCGCCCGCGATAGTCCGGCGCAATCACGCAGCGCTCCTTGCCGGGCGTGGTCGACAGCCAAGAGGCGAGTTCGTGAAAATCGCGCGCGTTGCGGGTCAGCCCGGCGAGACACAGCACGGGCGTGCGCTCGCCGCCGAGCTTGCCGTACTGGGAATAGACCAGCCGCAGCCCATCCTGCGCGGTGTAGCTGTGCTCGGTAAAAGCTGCGTCGAGCTTGCCGTCGCCGCTCTTTTCAGCCGAGGGGATGCGCGTCGCCGAAGGGCGGCGCGTTGTGGTCAATGTGCTTGCCATTGGCTCTTCAGTTGGTGGCGCCGCGCATCAGGTCCTGGGCGATGGCGACGCGCGCTTCGGTACCCGGCAGCAACGCGCGGTAGACCTGAAGGTTCTCCATCACCCGCTGCACGTAGTTGCGCGTTTCGGTGAAGGGGATCAGTTCCACCCAGTCGACCGGGTCGACGCGCGGGTCACGCGGATCGCCGAAACGCTTGATCCACTTGTCCACGTTGCCCTTGCCGGCGTTGTAGCTGGCGATGGCGAGAATGTACGAGCCGTTGAACTGGCCGATGCGCTCGCCGAGATAGGTCGCGCCGAACTTGGCGTTATAGGACGGCTCGGACGACAGCGCGTTGATCGAGTACTTGTAGCCATTGCGCTGTGCGATTCCCTTGGCGGTCGCGGGCATCACCTGCATCAGGCCACGCGCGCCGGCGGGCGAGCGGGCTGCGGCGTTGAATTCGCTTTCCTGCCGCGCGATCGCATAGATCAGCGCCTGTTCGGGGAACTTGTCGCCGCGCACGTTGGGAACGACGCCGACCGGGAAGGCATGGCGTTCCAGCGGGAAGCCGTCCTGCGTGCCCTTCTTGCCGATGCGAACCTGCAGATGCGTCTGGCCGATGGCCCCGGCGCGCTCCGCCAGATAGGTGAGGTCGCCCGGATCGGTCAGGCGCTCGCGCAGGTCATAGAAGAAGGTGACGAGATAGGATTCCTCACCGATCGAATTCAGCAGGTTGATCGCCTGCAGCGGCCCGGTCTGCGCCAGCCGGTTGTTGGCCTGCGGGCGCTTGGGAATGCGAATGCCGATGCCGCCCATCGCGTTGACGGCAAGCTGGCCGTAATAGGTCGTGGGGTGCGCGGCGGCTGCCTGGTAGTGGCCCGTCGCGGTCGGTTCGCCAGCTGCCTGCAGGGCGCGACCAAGCCAGTAGTGGGCGCGGGAAGTGGAAATCGGCGTCTGCGCAAGCTGCACCGTGCGCTCGAAGTGCGGAACGGCGGCGCGCGGGTTGTTCAGGAAGCGCAAGGCGATCCAGCCGGCGTGGAATTCCGCTTCCACCTGCAGCCAGTTGGTCTGCGCGGCGTGGCCCGCGGCGATCTGGTAGGCAAGCTGGTGCTTGCCCGCCTCAATGGCATTGCGCGCGGCGAGGCGGCGCTCGATCCACCACTCGTCGGGATCGATCAGCGCGTCGAACTGGCGCGAAGCCTTGGCCATCAGTTCGGCTGACTTGATTTCCTGTCCGGCGCGGCGATGCCACTGGATCTCGGCGAACTGGTAGCCCGGATCGGAATGCAGGCTGCTGGGCACGGCATTCAGCAGCTTGCGGGCATCGCCGGAGCGCTTGTTCACAGCGCGCCATGCGAGGCCGAGCTTCTTGTCCGCACCACCGAGACGCTCGGCGGCGCGCATGCCGGAGATGTTGTCGTCGTTGTAGAACAGCGCACGCAGGCGAATGCGGTCGTCATTGGTGTCGAGATATTGGCCGAGAACCTTCAGGGCGCGGGCCTCTCCGTCGTTTCCGTAGATGTCGCCGGTGCGCCAGCTGTGAAGAATGGTCTGCCGTGCGGCCTGCTTTTCGCCGGTGGCCTGCTGGGCGAGTGCCAGCGCCAGCCGGCCCTTGCCGGATTCGGGCGGGAAGGCGGACAGGATGTGCTTGACGGTCGCCGGCTTCGGCTGCTCGTCAATCATCACGTCTTCCATCCGCGAGCGGATGCTCTCGGTCGGCCAGTCGGCATAGGTGAAGAGGAAGGCCGCGAAATCGTCGACGCTGGAACCGCTGTTGGCCTGCCGCAGAATCATGTACTCGATCACGCCCTTGGCGACAGGGTGGCGCAGGCCCTTGCCGATGGCGCGGGCGCTGGAGAACTGGCCCTTGCGGATCAGCCCGATGGCCTCATCGACCTTCTTGCGCTCGGCTGACGACACTTCGCCGGCCTGCAACACGCGCGGCGACCATGCGGCGCGCTGCGCCGGCTGCGTCTGCATCGGCGCGGAAATGCTGGCGGCTGCGCGCTGCGGGCGGTTGCGCGGCATCGGTACGGACTGGGGCAGGCTCACGGTTTCGGCGCTGACGCCCTGCGTGCCGGGAGCCGCCTGCTGGATCAGGTCCGCAATCGAACCGACCGTTGTCTGTGCACTGGTCTTGCCGCCCGGCGCGTTGACGCAGGCAAGCGCGAGTCCGAGCGCAATCGGCTTTGCAATGAAAGTCGCTGAGCGTAGGTCTAGCACGTGTCGCCGTTGCCTCTTGATCGTGGTTGCCCCTGGGCCGCCGCTGGCCCGGATTGACACAACCCGTGTGCGGTGAGGTGTGTCTGTTCCGGACCCGGTTCAACCCCGATGCCTTGGAAATCGGGATTTTGTATGGTCATGAAACGGGTCCGCATGGAGACGATCGTACGCCCGGGAGGGTTAGCGAACGGTTTCGCGCCCGCGCGATTGCGCGTTGCCGATAGGCGCTTTGGGCTTTATGCTCCGCTCGCTGCGCCCACGCTCACCGGCTCGTTGCCATGGGCGGGGCGCATTCGTTTCTGGCAGTTGTTTCTTGGTGCATGACATGAATCTACGTGGTTCCAACCCCGCGCTCATCACGCCGTTCCGGGACGGGCAGGTCGACGAGACCGCCTTTGCCGAGTTCGTCGAATGGCAGATCAGCGAAGGCTCGCACGGCCTCGTGCCTGTCGGCACGACCGGTGAATCCCCGACGCTCAGTCACGACGAGCACAAGCAGGTGGTGGAACTCTGCGTGAAAGTTGCCGACAAGCGCGTGCCGGTCATTGCGGGCGCGGGTGCGAACAACACGCTGGAAGCGGTGGATTTCGCGCGTCATGCGGAGTCCGTCGGCGCCGATGCCGTGCTGTCGGTTTGCCCGTACTACAACAAGCCGACGCAGGAAGGGCTATACCAGCACTTCAAGGCGCAGGCCGACGCGATCTCGCTGCCGCTCATCATCTACAACATTCCCGGCCGCTCGGTCGTGGACATGACCGTGGAAACCATGAAGCGGCTGTACGAGGATTGCGAGAACGTGGTCGGCGTAAAGGACGCGACCGCCAAGCTCGACCGCGTTTCCCTGCAGCGCATGCAGTGCGGCAAGGACTTCCTCCAGCTTTCGGGCGAAGACGGTACCGCGCTGGGCTTCAACGCCCACGGCGGACATGGCTGCATCTCTGTGACGGCGAACGTCGCGCCGCGCCTTTGCGCGCAATTCCAGGATGCCTCGCTGTCGGGTGACTACGCCACGGCGCTGGACATCCAGGACCGGCTGATGCCGCTGCATCGCGCGCTGTTCCTGGAGACCAGCCCGTCCCCCGTGAAGTATGCCTGCTCGCTGCTTGGCAAGTGCCTGCCGGATGCACGCCTGCCGATGGTGCCGTGCTCGGAAACGGTCAAGGCGGAGGTTCACGCGGCCATGGTCCATGCGGGCCTTATCAACGCGTAGCCGACGCGCCATATAGACGTCATGGCAAAATCAACACGCATGGCCGCGCGGCGCAACGTCGCCGAAAACCGACGCGCGCGGTTCGATTTCGAGATCTCCGATACGTATGAGGCGGGCCTGTCGCTGATGGGCACGGAGGTGAAGTCTTTGCGCTCCGGCAAGGTCACGATCAACGAGGCCTATGCCGGGCCATCCGGCTCCGACCTGTTCCTATTCAACGCCTATATTCCGGAATACGAGGCCGCCAACCGCTTCAACCACGAGACGAAGCGCCCGCGTCGACTGCTGCTCCATCGTCGCGAGATCAACCGGCTGATCGGTGCCGTGCAGCGCGAGGGCATGACGATTGTGCCGCTGCGCCTCTATTTTAATGACCGCGGAATGGCCAAGATGGAAATCGGTCTCGGCAAGGGCAAGCGCAGCATCGACAAGCGCGAGACCGAGAAGAAGCGGGACTGGGACCGCGACAAGGCGCGCATTTTGCGCGAGCACAGATAGGGACCTCAATGGCCACATCGCTGGATCTGCCCGAAGGGCTGCCTGTCCCCGAAGACGACGGCGGCGCTCAACACCTCGCGGGCATGGCGATGCCAAGGGTGGAACTTCCCACGACTTCCGGCTCGATCGTCGATGTGGCGAAATTTCCCGGCCGCACGGTGCTCTACGTCTACCCGATGACCGGGCGCCCCGATCAGGCGCTGCCAACGGGGTGGGACGACATTCCCGGCGCGCGCGGCTGCACGCCCCAGTCCTGCGGGTTCCGAGACCATTTCGAGGACCTGAAGGCACTCGGCGTCTCGCAGGTCTACGGCCTGTCGACGCAGGACAGCGCCTACCAGCAGGAAGCCAGGGACCGGCTGCATCTGCCGTTCGACCTGATTTCCGACGAACATTTCAAGCTTGGAGACATCATGCGCCTGCCGCATTTCGAAGTGGACGGCCGGCGGCTGTTCAAGCGCATGGCGCTCATTCTCGATGGCGCGCGCATTCGCCACGTCTTTTATCCGGTGTTCCCGCCGGACAGGAATGCGGACGATGTCATCGCGTGGCTGGAAGCAAACCCCGCCTGAGGCCGGCCCGCGAACCCAAGGCGCGGTCTAGCGCGCCTTCGATACGTGTGAGCGGATCGCGCCCAGCACGTCACCGAACATCTGCGGCGTCAGCCGACGCGTCTGCGTGTTGTATCGCGAGCAGTGGAAGCTGTCGAAGAGGGTCACGCCATCCAGATCGTGCTGCGCGCCGTGTGCGAAGGGCGCGTCCTTCAACTTGATCCCGAGCGTTCGCAGCACCGCTTCGTGTGCAATGCGGCCGAGCGCGAGAATGGCCCGCAGGTCCGGCATCTCGTCCATGGTGGCAACGAGGAAGGGACGGCAGGTCTTGGCTTCCTCGGGCGTCGGCTTGTTCTGCGGCGGCACGCAGCGCACCGCGTTGGCGATGCGGCAGTCGACAAGCTCCAACCCGTCATCGGGGCGTTTGTCGTAGGTCCCGCGCGCAAAGCCCGTTTCCAGCAGCGTCTCGTAGAGCAAGTCGCCGGCATAGTCGCCGGTGAAGGGCCGGCCCGTGCGGTTCGCGCCCTTCAGGCCGGGCGCAAGGCCGACGATCAAAAGGCGGGCTGAAGCATTGCCGAAGTTCGGCACCGGTGCGTTGAAGAAATCCGGGTACGCGGCCGTGTTCGCCTCGCGAAAGCCGACGAGGCGCGGACACAGCGGACAGTCGCGCGGAGGTTCGGATATCGGGGCAGGGGCAGGCACGGGAAATGTCTTACCGGTCGGCGAACTCGTCACCATCGACGTCGTCATCGTCGTAGGTTTCGCGCTCGCGGCGCGGCGGACGGTCGGCCTGCGGACGCCCGATGGTTTCCGAAAGCAGGGCCAGTTCGATAAAATGGTCGGCCTGGCGGCGCAGCTCGTCGGCGATCATCGGCGGCTGGGTCTTCAGCGTGGAGGCAACCGTCACCCGCTTGCCCTTGCGCTGGATCGCTTCAACCAGCGAGCGGAAATCGCCGTCACCGGAAAACAGCACGACATGGTCGAGGTGCTGGGACAGTTCCATCGCGTCGATGGCCAGCTCGATGTCCATGTTGCCCTTCACCTTGCGCCGGCCCGTGGAGTCGGTGAATTCCTTCATCGGCTTGGTGATGACGGTGTAGCCGTTGTAGTCGAGCCAATCGATCAGCGGGCGGACGGAGGAATATTCCTGGTCCTCGGCCAGCGCGGTGTAATAGTAGGCGCGCACCAGGTGACTGTTCTTCTGGAACAGGTCCAGCAGGCGGCGGAAATCGATGTCAAAGCCGAGACCGCGCGCGGTCGAGTAGAGGTTGGCGCCATCGATGAAAAGGGCGACTCGTTCTGCGTGATTGAAATTCATTCGATTCCTCGCACGCGCCGTTTTGCGCGCATGGTTGGGTTGGATGAAGCTGCCGGGATTGAAGCCTGCCGGTCGCAATTGGGTTGGCGGGCTGCCCGGTCGAAAAGATCAGACGAAGAAACACGTTTTCAACATCTTCGTGTGACGTATTGCTACAAATGACGGCAAATGCAAGGCGATGGGACCGGCGTCCGCTCGCGGTGCACTTGCAACCTCGGGCAATCCCGCCTATAGCCTTGGGCTGAATCCCGAACAACTCAGGAGACCGGCACGATGGCTCGCGTCACCGTGGAAGATTGTATCGACAAGGTCGACAACCGCTTTGACCTGGTGCTGCTCGCGGGACACCGCGCACGGACCATTTCCAGCGGTGCTCCGATCACCATCGATCGTGACAACGACAAGAACCCCGTCGTTGCCCTTCGCGAAATCGCCGACGAAACCCTTTCGCCGGAAGACCTTCGCGAAGAGCTTATCCACTCGCTCCAGAAGCATGTGGAAGTGGACGAGCCCGAGGCCGACAACGTGCCTCGGATCGCCAGCGAGGGGAAGGACGAGGAAGGCCAGCCGCTCGACAAGGTCGACCTGTCCGAAGAAGAGCTGCTGCGTGCGCTCGAAGGCCTGAAGCCGCCGGATCGCGACGACTGAGCCGACGATTTCAACAAGGGTCTGCGTTAGCGAGGTTGCCCGCAGATGATGCGGCAGTACGAACTCGTTGAACGTGTTGCGCGTTACAATCCCGGTACCGACGAGCAGCTGCTCAACAAGGCTTACGTCTATGCCATGAAGGCGCACGGGTCGCAGACCCGCGCGTCCGGCGATCCGTATTTCTCTCATCCTCTCGAAGTCGCTGCGATCCTGACCGAACTCAGGCTCGACGACGCGACGATCGTCGCGGCCCTGCTGCACGACACGATCGAGGATACCGAGACCACCCGTGACGAGATCGACCGCCTGTTCGGCGGCGAGATCGGTGCGCTGGTCGACGGCCTCACCAAGATCAAGAAACTCGATCTCGTCTCCAAGCGCGCGGCGCAGGCGGAAAACTTCCGCAAGCTGCTGCTGGCGATCTCGGAGGACGTGCGCGTCCTGCTGGTGAAGCTCGCCGACCGGCTGCACAACATGCGCACGCTGGGCGCGATGCGCGGCGACAAGCAGGCCCGCATCGCCGAGGAAACCCTCGACATCTATGCGCCGCTGGCCGGACGCATGGGCATCCAGTGGATGCGCGAGGAACTGGAAGACCTTTCATTCAAGACGCTTCAGCCGGAAGCCTATGCCGTCATCTCCGCCCAGCTTTCGGAACGGCGCGAGGAGGCTGCTGCCGTCATCGGCGACATCGAGCAGGCATTGCGCGAGAAGATCGCCGATGCGGGCATAGACGCGACCATCAGCGGGCGCGAGAAGCGGCCCTATTCGGTCTGGCGCAAGATGGAACAGAAGGCTGTTTCCTTTGAACAGCTGTCCGACATCTACGGTTTTCGCATCATCGTCGGCTCAATCGCCGACTGCTACCGCACGGTGGGGCTGGTGCACACCACATGGCGGATGGTTCCGGGCCGCTTCAAGGACTACATCTCCACGCCGAAGCTTAACGACTACCGCTCGATCCACACCACGGTGCTCGGCCCTGCCCATCAGCGCGTTGAACTGCAGATCCGCACCGAGGACATGCACGACGTCGCCGAGTATGGCATCGCGGCCCACGCGCTCTACAAGGACGGCGAATCGGTTGCGCCGCCGCAGGTGAACGGGTCAGGCAAGCGCGGCGCGCATTCGCAGGTCGACAGCAATGCCTATCGCTGGCTGCGGCAGTTGATCGACATGCTGGCGCAGGGCGATACGCCGGAGGAATTCCTCGAACACACCAAGCTTCAACTGTTCCAGGATCAGGTCTTCTGCTTCACGCCCAAGGGGCGGGTCGTCAGCCTGCCGCGCGGCGCGAACGCAATCGATTTCGCCTATGCGGTTCATACCGACGTTGGCAACAACGCCATCGGCTGCAAGATCAACGGGCGGCTGGAGCCGCTCATCAGCCAGCTCGGCAATGGCGACCAGGTCGAAATTCTCACCGCGCAGAACCAGGTGCCCCCGGCAGCATGGGAATCGCTGGTGCAGACCGGCAAGGCGCGGCAGGCGATCCGCAAGGCGGCGCGCGAGCAGATTCGCGCGCAATATGCGGGCCTTGGTCGCAAGATGGTCGAACGCGCGTTCTCGCGTGCCTCGCGCACCTATTCCGATGACAGGCTGTCGGCGGTGTTGTCGCGGCTCGGGCAGTCGAACGTCGATGACGCGCTTGCGGCCGTTGGCCGCGGGGAAATTCCCACGGCGAATGTCATCAAGGCCGTCTACCCCGATCACCGCGACGAGAGCCGGACGCGCGAGAAATCCGGCCACGCGGCGCGCGAGCAGGAACAGCGGGCGGACGAGGGCTGGTTCGGCCTGCGCAAGGCGATGGGGTTGAAGTTTCGATGGCCCGGCAAGTCCGAAACCGACAAGTCGGGCAAGGCGGACAAGCAACAGCGCGGGGCCATTCCCATTCGCGGTCTGCACGGTGACCTGCCGGTGCGGTTTGCGCCCAACGGCGGGGCCGTGCCAGGGGATCGCATCGTCGGCATCATGACGCCGGGCGAGGCGATCACCATATATCCGATCCAGTCGCCGGAACTGAAGAACTACGACGACCAGCCGGACCGCTGGCTGGACGTGCGATGGGACATCGATTCCGATGGCGACGAGCGCTTCCCCGCAGCCTTGCGGGTGCGCGCACTCAACGAACCGGGATCGCTGGCCGAAATCGCCCAGATCATCGGCGAACAGGACGCAAATATCGATACGGTGGTCATGAGCGCACGCGCGCCCGATTTTACTGAAATGGAAATCGGCATCGAAGTATGGGATTTGAAACACCTCAACCGCATCATTGCTCTCCTGAAGAGCGCGGATGTGGTCAATTCGGCAGTACGGTTGAACGGCTAGGAAGGCGACGAGGGACCATGGACCACGAGGAAGTCATCGACATCTTCCGCAAGGCGGACGCCATCCTGGAAGGCCACTTCGTGCTGTCCTCCGGGCGGCACAGCCCTGTCTTTCTGCAGAAGGCGCGGGTCTTCATGTATCCCGACCTCACCGAGAAGCTCTGCAAGGGGCTGGCGCAGAAGATCCGCAATGCCGGGTTCTCCGTCGATCTGGTTGTCTCGCCGGCGCTCGGAGGCCTTATTCCCGGTTTCGAGACGGCGCGCCATCTTGGCGTTCCCGCCATCTGGGTGGAGCGCGAGGAAGGCAACTTCCAGCTTCGCCGGGGCTTCCACATCGAGCCGGGCACGAAGATCGCGATTGTCGAGGACATCGTGACGACGGGTCTGTCCAGCCGCGAGGCGGTGGATTGCGTCAAGGCGCTGGGTGGTGACGTCCAGTGCTGCGGCTGCCTGATCGACCGCTCGAATGGTGCGGCCGATCCCGGCGTTCCGCTGGTTTCGCTGGCGGCGATGGACGTGCCGAGCTACGCGCCGGACGAGGTGCCGGCCGAACTCGCCGCCGTGCCGCAGACCAAGCCCGGCAGCCGGCATCTCAGCACTCCGGGGGGTGGCAGGTAAGACCGCAATGATCTTCGGGCGACGTACAAAGGAACCGTTCGGCAATCGCGTGCGCGTGGCCCTGTGGCCTCGGCGCTCGTGGCCGCGTTCCATGAACTACGTGAAGAAGCGCGTCCTGCGGATGCGTGCGACGCCGCACGCCATCGCGGCGGGCTTTGCCGCAGGTGCGTTTGCCTCGTTCAGCCCGCTCATGGGCCTGCATTTCCTGCTCGCGGCGCTGATCGCCTGGTTCACGCGCGGCAACATCATCGCTTCGGCCTTCGGCACCTTCATCGGCAATTTCTTCACGTTCCCGCTGATCTGGAGCGCCACCTATTCGCTCGGCTCGGGGATCCTCGGCGGGGGCGGGCGTCACCACGCCGCGACGAAGCTGTGGGAGTATTTCTCGTGGTCGGACTTCTCGTTCGCCACGGTCTGGCCGCTCATCAAGCCGATGGCGCTGGGCGGCGTCATTCTTGGCTCGATCGCCTGGGTGATATTCTACTTCCCGATCCGGGCCGCCGTTCGCGGCTACCAGACCAGGCGCGCGGCGCAGATCGCCGGTGTGCGCGGCGCACCCGAAGCGGCCGAATAGCCTTATCCTTCCACCGAAAGTGAACTCCGCGATGGCAAACCGCTCCCGTTTTCTCAGGCTCGGCGTGAACATCGACCACGTGGCCACCATCCGTAACGCCCGCGGCGGCAAGTTTCCCGATCCCGTTCGCGCCGCACAGATCGCGGCCCAGTCGGGTGCCGACGGCATCACCGCGCATCTGCGCGAGGACCGGCGGCACATCTCGGACGAGGATATTGCGCGGCTGACGAAGGAAATCGACAAGCCGCTCAACTTCGAAATGGCCGCGACCGACGAGATGGTCGAGATCGCGCTGGCGCACCGCCCGCACGCCTGCTGCATCGTTCCCGAAAAGCGCGAGGAGCGCACAACCGAGGGCGGTCTGGACGCACGGGCGAATTTCGCCCGTCTCGCGCCCATCGTGAAGACGCTCGCGGATGCCGGATCGCGCGTCTCGCTGTTCATCGAGCCGGACCCCGCGCAGCTTGATGCGGCGCTGGAGCTTGGCGCGCCCGTGGTGGAACTGCACACCGGGCGCTACTGCGAACTGGAAATCGCCGGCGAATACGGTCTTCGCGATGCCGAGTGCGAACGCATTGCGCGCGCGGCAGCGCACGGGGCGAGCAGGGGCTTGGAAATCCATGCGGGCCACGGGCTGACCTTCGAAACCGTCGGGCCGATTGCCGCGATCCCCGAGCTTGCCGAACTGAATATCGGGCACTTCCTCATCGGCGAGGCGATCTTCACCGGGCTGGAGGCTGCCATCCGCAAGATGCGCAACCTCATGGACCGCGCCCGCGCGCAAGCCGTGGCAGAGCCGGCATGATCATCGGCATCGGCAACGACATCATCGATATCCGGCGCATCGAGAAGACGCTGGAGCGCCACGGCGAGCGCTTTACCGAGCGCGTATTCACCGAGATCGAGCGGGTGAAATCCGACCGCCGCCGCCTGCGCGCGGCGTCATATGCCAAGCGGTTCGCGGCCAAGGAAGCCTGCGCCAAGGCGCTCGGGACCGGCATCAATCGCGGCGTCTACTGGCGCGACCTCGGCGTCGTGAACCTTCCCGGCGGCAAGCCGACCATGCAGCTCACCGGCAGCGCACTGCTTCGCCTCAACGGCATGGTGCCGCAAGGCCACCGCGCGCAGATCGACCTGACAATCACGGACGATTTTCCCATGGCGCAGGCCATCGTCATCATTTCGGCCATTCCCGATCACATTACGCTGCCCTGAGCCAAAGCGACGCGCTGCAGGCCTAATGATCGCCCAGCGCATTGCTGGACCGGTTTGCAGCCTATATATCGGCGATGCTCTGGCGCCGGGGCGGGACAGCGAATCGAGACGGCGTTGCGCAGGAGACAAGGTAGGATGAGCGTGTCAAAGCGAGTTCAGAGCAGCGAAGCCGGCGGTATCGGCGAAACGATCCGTATCGTCATTCACGCGCTCCTCATTGCGCTGGTCATCCGGACATTTCTGTTCCAGCCGTTCTCAATTCCCTCCGGGTCGATGAAGTCGACGCTGATGATCGGCGATTACCTCTTCGTCTCCAAGTACAGCTACGGCTACTCGAAATACTCGTTCCCCTTCGGCATCGGCCCGTTCGACGGGCGCATCATGGCTGGTGATCCGAAACGTGGCGACGTGGCCGTATTCAAGCTGCCCAAGGACAATTCCACCGACTACATCAAGCGGGTGATCGGCCTGCCGGGCGAGACGATCCAGGTGAAATCGGGCATCGTCCACATCAACGGCGAACCGGTGACGCGCGAGCGCGTCGGTGACTACACCGAGGATGACGGGCGCGGCGGCGACGTCACCGTGCCGCGCTACAGGGAAACGCTGCCCAACGGCAAGACCTACACCGTGCTCGACCTCGTCGATAACGGCTATGGCGACAACACGCCGGAATATGTCGTCCCCGAAGGCCACTACTTCATGATGGGCGACAACCGCGACAACTCTACCGACAGCCGCTTCCTGAACATGGTCGGCTACGTGCCGTACGAGAATTTTGTCGGACGTGCGGAAGTGATCTTCCTGTCACTGGAGGAGGGGTCGAGCTTCTGGCAGTTCTGGAAATGGCCTTATTCGATCCGCTGGGGCCGGCTGTTCTCGGGCGTGGAATGACCATCGATCAGGATGCGGTCTTCGAGATCCTGAAGCACCGCTTCAAGAATGAGGCGCTTCTGCGCGAGGCGCTGACCCATGCCAGTGCGGCAGGCGGCGATGCCCGCGCAACTTACCAGCGTCTGGAGTTTCTAGGTGACCGCGTGCTCGGCCTGGCTGTTGCCGACATGCTGCAGCGTGCCTTTCCCAAAGCCGACGAAGGCGAACTGTCGCGCCGGCTGACGCAGATGGTGCGCGGCGACACCTGCGCCAAGATCGCGCGCAAGATGGGCATCGGCCCGCATATTCTGGTCGGCGACGCGGAGCTGCGCATGGGTGCGCAGAAGAACCGCGGCATCCTCGCCAATGTCTGTGAATCGGTGATTGGCGCGATCTTTCTGGATGCCGGCTACGAGGCGGCGCGCGACTTCGTCGAGGTCAATTGGAACGGACTGATGCTGGAGCCGGACCGGCCCCTGCGCGACCCAAAGACCATGTTGCAGGAATGGGCGCACAAGGCCGGTCGCGGGGTGCCGAACTATCGCACGCAATCACGCACCGGGCCGGACCATGCCCCGGTCTTCAGCGTGGAAGCGAGCGTTGACGGCATGGCACCGGAAGTCGGGAAGGGCACGTCGAAGCGGGCCGCCGAACAGGCCGCGGCCGAAGCGCTGCTGGTGACGGCAGGCGTCTGGGAAGGCGAGGAGGATGGCGATGACTGATTCCGACACGAACACGCCCGAACTGGCCCCGCCCGACACGCGCGCGGGCTTTGTCGCGCTGATCGGCGCACCAAATGCCGGCAAGTCGACGCTGGTGAATGCGCTGACGGGCACCAAGGTCTCGATCGTCACCCACAAGGTGCAGACGACGCGGGCGCTCATTCGCGGCATCTTCGTGCATGGAAACGCGCAGGTCATCCTCGTCGATACGCCGGGCATCTTCGCGCCCAAGCGCCACCTTGAGCGCGCCATGGTCAAGACCGCGTGGCGCGGGGCGACCGATGCCGACCGCGTCGCCGTCATCATCGACGCCAAGGCCGGGCTGACCGAGGAGGTGCGCGAATTGCTGAAGCGCGCCGCGCAGATCCGCCAGCCCTGCGACCTCGTGCTGAACAAGATCGACCTCGTCCCGCGCGAGAAGCTGCTGGAGCTGGCGCAGGAGGCAAACAGCCTCGTCAATTTCGAGAACACCTACATGGTGTCGGCGACCACCGGCAGCGGTCTCGAGGACTTCAAGAAGCGCCTTGGCGGCGAGATGATGCCCAGCCCGTGGTTCTACTCGGAAGACCAGGTGTCCGACCTGCCGCTGCGCGCACTGGCGGCCGAGATCACGCGCGAAAAGCTGATGCTGCGTCTGCATCAGGAGCTTCCCTATCGCTCCACCGTCGAGACGACCCAGTGGAAGAGCCTCAAGGACGGTTCGGTGCGCATCGAACAGACGATCTACGTGGAGCGCGAAAGCCAGCGCAAGATCGTGCTCGGCGAGAAAGGCCAGACAATCAAGGCGATTGGCGCGTCCGCGCGCGGCGAGATCGCCGAAGCCGCCGACACGCCTGTCCACCTGTTCCTGTTCGTGAAGGTGCGCGAGAACTGGTCTCAGGACCCCGGCCGCTACCGCGAGATCGGGCTCGACTTCTCCGACGGCTGAGCCATGGAGTGGTCGGAGGACGGCATCATCCTCGGGACGCGCCGCCACGGCGAGAGCAGCGTCATCGTCGAGGCCTTCACCAGCGGTCACGGAAGGCACCTCGGCATCGTCAAGGGCGGTCGCTCGCGGCGCATGCAGCCGACATTGCAACCGGGCAACCGCGTTCGCCTCACGTGGCGCGCGCGGCTTGAGGAACATCTGGGCATGTTTCAGGCCGAGCCGATTGAGGATCGCGCCGCCGACCTGATGGCCGACCGCACGGCGCTGGCCGGCTTCATGACGCTTGCAGCCCATGTGCGGCTGCTTCCCGAACGCGACACCAACGAAGACCTGTTCGAACTGTTCGAGGCGACCAACGACATGCTCCAGACCGGGCTTGGCGGGCAGGCGCTGGCGGTCTTCGAACGCGACCTGCTGGCCGCCCTCGGCTTCGGCCTGGACCTGACATTCTGCGCTGCGACAGGCCAGCGCGCCGGCCTTGTCTACGTGTCGCCGAAGACCGGCCGTGCAGTCAGTGCGCAGGCCGGTAAACCCTACAAGGACCGCCTGCTGGCGCTGCCCGATTTCCTGCGGCAGGAGGGCGCGGACTTCGGCGGTGGCGGCAGCGTGCAGGGGCTCGCGGATGCCTTCAGGCTGACCGGCCACTTCCTGCATCGCCATGTCTGGATGCCGCGCAACGTTCCGCCCCCGGCAGAGCGCGAGCGCTTCATCGCCTACGTGACCGCCGCTTGATGCGGATCAAGTGTGGGGCAGGGCTGCGCGCGACACATTTGGAGTGCGCACTATCTATTCGCGCAGGGAGGACCAAAGCCATGAAACAGGCTCTTCGGAATTTTGCATTCGGCGCCGCGCTGACGTTTGCCGCGACAACTGCGCAGGCCATGGACGGCGTCACGACGATGGAGGTCGACGCGGACTTCGCCACCGTCGCGCAGGACCTGAACGACGCCATCGTCAACAAGGGCTATGTGGTCGACTATCACGGCTTCATCGGCGATATGCTGAAACGCACGGCGGAAGACGTCGGCGCGACGGAGACGATCTACAAGGACGCGGAATTCTTCACGTTCTGCTCGGCCGTCGTCTCGCGCGAGGTCATGGAAGTCGAGATCGGTAACATCGCCT
Organism: Tepidamorphus sp. 3E244; assembly: GCF_046159835.1. Lineage (NCBI taxonomy): Bacteria > Pseudomonadati > Pseudomonadota > Alphaproteobacteria > Hyphomicrobiales > Tepidamorphaceae > Tepidamorphus > Tepidamorphus sp. 3E244. Next base: position 1,270,682 of record NZ_JBJXCY010000001.1, read on the forward strand.
TCTGCCCCTACGTGCTGTTCGTCTACGAGGCGGCTGCGACGCCCGGAACCGTGACGGTCGGCTTCCGGCGGCTGCCGGACGGGCAGGGCCGCGACAAGGTCAACGGCATCCTCGAAGAGATCGTCAAGGAAGCCTCGGGCGACTTCTGACACTTAACCGTGCTTGCCGGGGGGCGAGGCTTGGTTTACCCCGGTTTGCATGGGTGACACGCCGATTCTCGATGGTGACGGCATCGAGCCGATCAACCTGCGCGACGCGCTGGAAGAGCGGTACCTTGCCTATGCGCTCTCGACCATCATGCACCGCGCATTGCCGGATGTGCGCGACGGGCTGAAACCCGTTCACCGCCGGCTGCTCTACGCCATGCGCCTGCTGAAGCTCGATCCCGACCAGGGCTTCAAGAAGTGCGCGCGTGTCGTCGGCGACGTCATCGGTAAATACCACCCCCACGGCGACCAGGCGGTCTACGATGCGCTGGTGCGGTTGGCGCAGTCATTTGCCCAGCGCTACCCGCTGGTCGACGGGCAGGGCAACTTCGGCAATATCGACGGCGATAACGCCGCCGCCATGCGCTATACCGAGGCGCGGCTGACCGAGGTCGCCAAGATCATTCTCGACGGCCTTGACGAAGACGCCGTCGATTTCCGCGAGACCTATGACGGCGAAGACCGCGAGCCGATCGTTCTGCCGGGCGGCTTCCCGAACCTGCTGGCCAACGGCTCGCAGGGCATTGCCGTCGGCATGGCGACGTCGATCCCGCCCCACAATGCCGCCGAGCTGTGCGATGCGGCCCTGCTGCTGATTGAAAATCCCGAGGCGACGACGGCTGAACTCGTCGAGCGCGTTCCGGGACCGGATTTCCCGACAGGCGGCGTCATCGTGGAGCCGAAAGACCAGATCTTCGAGGCCTACGAGACCGGGCGTGGCGGCTTCCGGGTGCGGGCTGCGTGGCACAAGGAAGAAACCGGGCGGGGGACCTACGTCCTTGTCGTCACCGAGATTCCGTACCTCGTCCAGAAGTCGCGGCTGATCGAGAAGATCGCCGACCTCATCACCGAAAAGAAGATACCGCTTCTGGCCGATGTGCGCGACGAATCCGCAGAAGACGTGCGCATCGTGCTGGAGCCAAAGAGCCGGTCCGTCGATGCCGACCTTTTGATGGCCTCGCTGTTCCGCCTCTCGGACCTTGAGTCGCGCATCTCGCTCAACATGAACGTGCTGACGCGCGGCAAGGTGCCCAACGTCATCGGCCTGAAACAGGCCTTGAAGGAATGGCTGGACCACCGCCGCGAGGTGCTGCTGCGCCGTGCCGCGTACCGTCTCGAACAGATCGCCAAGCGCCTCGACGTGCTCGAAGGCTATCTCGTCGCCTATCTCAACCTGGATGAAGTGATCCGCATCATCCGCGAGGAAGACGAGCCGAAGGCAACGCTGATCGCGACCTTCAACCTGACGGACACGCAGGCCGAAGCCATCCTCAACATGCGCCTGCGCTCGCTGCGCAAGCTCGAGGAAATGGAGATCCGCCGCGAGCACAAGTCGCTGACCGGCGAGCAGGCCAACCTGCGCACCCTGCAGGGCGACGAAAAGCTGCAATGGACCCGCATCGGCGAGCAGATCGCCGAAGTGCGCGGCAAGTTCGGCCCGGATACGGAGCTTGGCCGCCGCCGTTCCGGTTTCGGCGAGGCCGGCAACATGGACATCGACGTTGCCGAGGCCATGATCGAGCGCGAGCCGATCACCGTCGTGCTGTCGGACAAGGGCTGGATCCGGGCCATGAAGGGGCACATCACTGATGTCTCCAACCTGCAGTTCAAGGCCGAAGACAAGCTGGCGCGCGCCTTCCACGCGCAGACGACCGACAAGATCCTGCTGTTTGCCGAGGATGGCCGGTTCTTCACGCTTGCCGCCGACAAGCTGCCCGGCGGGCGCGGCACCGGCGAGCCGGTCTCGCTGATGGTCGATTTCCCGGAGAACGCCAGCATCGTGGCAGCTTTCGTCCACGATCCCGCGCGCAAGCTGCTTGTCGCCAGCGCCGAAGGGCGTGGCTTCATCGTGCCGGAAAAGGACGTCGTCGCCATGACCCGCAAGGGGCGGCAGGTGCTTAACGTCTCCGGCAGCACGCCTGCAAAGATCTGCGTGCCGGTGACCGGCGACCATGCCGCGATCCTCGGCGACAACCGCAAGCTGCTCGTCTTCCCGCTCGATCAACTGACAGAGATGTCGCGCGGCAAGGGCGTGCGCCTCCAAAAGTACAAGGATGGCGGTGTTGCCGACATTCGCTGTTTCACCGGCGCAGACGGGCTGACGTGGAGCGACCCGGCGGGCCGCACCTTCACGCGCAGCCTCGAGGAACTGGCCGAATGGCGCGGTGAACGCGCGCAGGCAGGCCGCATGGTTCCGCAAGGCTTCCCGCGCGCCAACCGCTTCGGGCCGGATGCGCTGGACGGATTGTCAGCAAAAGGCTGAGTGCGTCTCGAACTCGGGCAGCGGCTCCAGCGGATCGCCTTCGGCATCGACTTCGCGCCAGCCGCCCGGCAGCAGGTGTTCCTGCGGGCGAAAGCCGATCTTGTAGCCCATCTTGTCTGAATCCCGGACCCAGTAGCCAAGATAGACGAAGGGCAGGCCACGCTTCCTTGCCCGCTCGATATGGTCGAGGATCATGAACGTGCCGAGGCTGCGCGCGGCGAGGTCTGTGTCGAAGAACGAGTAGACCATCGACAACCCGTCATGCAGTTCGTCTGTCAGCGCGCAGGCGTAGAGCGCGCCCTGTCCAAGCCCGGTGATGGCGCTGTCGGGACCGCGTCCCCGGTAGGCAATGAGACGGCTGGTGACGGGGCTGTCCTCGACCATCATGCCGTAGTCCAGCACCGACATGTCGGCCATGCCGCCGCCGTCATGGCGCGACAGCAGGTAGTCGCGAAACAGCGCATACTGCTCGGCATCGGAGATCGGCGCCCGATCCTCGCCGATGATGTCGCGGTTCTTCTTCAACAGGCGCTTGTGGCTGCGGGTCGGCTCGAATTCATCCACGCGGATGCGCACGGACACGCAGGCGCGGCACCCCTCGCAGGCCGGGCGATAGGCAATCGACTGGCTGCGGCGGAATCCGCCCTGGGTGAGAATATCGTTGAGTTCGGGAGCGCGCTCGCCTGCAAGCTGCGTGAACACCTTGCGCTCGTACCGGCCCGGCAGATACGGGCACGGCGTGGGAGCCGTCAGGTAGAATTGCGGCGCTCCGGGTGAAATCCTGCTCATACTGAACAATGTCCTGAAAAGACTGCTCGGATTCAAGCTCAGATAGCGAGCACGAACGGCGCGGCAATGGAGAACGTCAGCCACATGAGCAGGACAAGCGGTACGCCGGCTTTCAGGAAGTCTGCGAACTTGTAGTGCCCCGGCGCCATGACGAGCAGGTTCGTCTGGTAGCCGATGGGCGTTGCGAAGGAGCAATTGGCCGCAAGGATCACCGTCATCACGAATGGATGCGGGTCGATGCCCAGTTCCAGCGCTGCGGTCACCGCGATGGGCGTGAACAGAACGGCGGTGGCATTGTTCGACAAGATGTTGGTGAAGATCGCGATGGTGATGAACAGGGCCGACAGCAGAACCGCGGTCGGCGCGCCGGAAAACGTCTCCACAATGCCGTGGGCCACCAATTGCGCGCCGCCCGTTGCCTCCAACGCGGTTGCCATTGCGAGCGCCGATCCGACCAGCAGATAGATGCGCCGGTCAAAGGCGCGCGCTGCCTGATGCACGTTGAGGCAGCCGGCGATGACCATCGCGATGGCGCCTGCAAGGGCTGCCAGCACCAGCGGCACCATTTCCGTGGCAGCAAGCGCGACGGTCACGGCAAAGATCGCGATGCCCCATGCCGCGCGGTTGTTGATCGGGACTTCCTCCGCCGACCATTCCAGCAGGATGACATCGCGGTTAAGCCGCAGGCGGGCGATGTCGTCGCGCTGCCCGCCGACGAGGAGAACGTCGCCCGGCTCCATGCGAATGTCGCCGATGCGCACCCGCGTCATGCGGCTCTGGCGCTGGAAGCCGAGAACGAAGCAGCCGGTGGTTGCGGCGAGCGAAGCCGTCTCGATGGTGCGCCCCGCAAGGCGCGAACCCGGCGCGACGACGGCTTCCGCGACGATGACGTGGTTGCTTCCCTGCGGAGCAGGGTCGTCGTCCAGTTGGTCGGGGTTGATGAGCTGCTGGCGGCCGCGCATCGAGTCGGCGAGCGTCTGGCGCGTCGCCGCGACGATCAGGGTGTCGCCACTGGCAAGCTCGACATCCTCGTATGGCGGCAGGATGTTTTGCGGGCCTCGCTGGACCATCAGCACCGTCATGCCCTTCAGCTGCGGAAACATGCCGGCGGCGGACTTCGCCCCGACGAGAAAATGGTCGTTGTCGATGCGGATGCGCACCACGAACTGCTTGCCCGCCTTGTCGCCGCCGGCGACCTCCTGCATCAGCGAGGCGCGGGGCTTCAGCATCGGCGGCATCGCGAACAGCACGTAGGCAATGCCCACCAGCACCAGCGGCATGGCGACGGGCGTGATCTCGAAGAAGGTAATGCGGTCGAGGCCCATGTCGCGGGCGACGCCGGCGACCAGCAGGTTCGTTGAGGAACCGATCAGCGTCAGGCTGCCGCCGAGGATGGCGATGAAGGACAGCGGCATCATGAACCGGCTGGCCGGGATGCGGGAGCGAGAGCCGATGGCCGCCAAGACCGGCAAGACGATCACCACAAGCGGCGTGTTATTCATGAAGGCCGAAAGGGCGCCGGCTGCGATCAGCAGCGAGGCGATGGTCAGCTTCGGGCTGGTCACCGCCTTGTTGGACAGCTTGCGCGTGATGCCGTCTATGGCCCCGGTCTGGAACAGTCCCTGACCGACGACGAGCAGCGAAAGAACGGTAATGAGCGCCGGATTGGCGAACCCGGCCAGCAGCACTTCCGGCGAAACCAGCACGCCGCCGGGACCCGGCAGCGGGAACAGCGTGAACAGGGTGATCAGCGCGACAACCGTCGCCAGTGCCGTGATCTCGATGGCGATTCGTTCGAGCGTGAAGCCCACCATCGCGACCGCGATGATGGCGAACGCCGCCCACATGTGCGCCATTGATGTCATGCCCGCTCCCCGCCGCACCGGTTCATGACCGGCACGCCATAGTGCAGGTCGAAGGCGGTGGCCTGCAATGCACCTTGGGGTTTGAAGCTCAGATGACGGTTTCCGGCGGCAGGCGCGGATCGACGCGACTGACCTGCATCCCGTGGCCGACGAGGGCTTCGACGACCTCGCCGACGTGATTCTCGCCGCGGGTTTCCACCGTCAGGTCCACGGTCGCGCGGGTCGCGGGCACGTTCAGGAGCATGCGCTGATGCTCGACCTCGAGAATGTTCGCGCCGGTTTCGCCGATGATCGTGGTGATGCGCCCAAGCATGCCGGGGCGGTCGAGAACCGTGACCCGCAGCGACACGATGCGATTCTGACGCTCCAGGGCGCGCAAGGTGATGGCTGAGAGCTTGCGCAGGTCGATGTTGCCGCCGCACAGGATCAGGCCGACCTTCTTGCCCCGGAAGCGGTCCGGCGCGCTCATCAGCGCGGCAAGACCCGCCGCACCGGCCCCTTCTGCCATGGTCTTCTGCATCGCGAGAAAGGCGTAGATCGCCGCCTCGATGGCGTCCTCGTCGACGAGTATCACGTCCTCCGCCAGCGCGCCGGCGATCTCCACGGCCATGGGCGATGGGCGCTTCACGGCGATGCCTTCGGCCAGCGTATCGCCGCCGCAATCGGCCTTCTCACCGCGCAGGGCCGCAGCGAGCGAGGGATAGAGCGCGGTCTGCACCGGATGGATTTCGATTTCGGGGTTGCGCGCTTTCGCCGCCACCGCGATGCCGGACAGCAGCCCGCCGCCGCCAACCGGCACGACGATGCAATCGAGGTCGGGGACGTCGTCGAGCATTTCCAACGCGACGGTGCCCTGACCGGCCATGACGGCGAGATCGTCGTATGGGTGGATGCGCACGAGATTGCGCTCGTCCATGAGCGATTGCATCACGGCTTCGCAGTCGAAAACCGTCTCGCCCTCCAGCACGACCTCGGCACCCCACTGGCGGGTGGCGGCAACCTTGGAGAACGGTGTCGTCTTCGGCATGACGATGGTCGAGGCGATGCCGAGCCGCGCGGCATGTCGCGCCACGGCCTGCGCGTGGTTGCCGGCGGACATGGCGACGACGCCGCGGGCGCGCTCGCTCTCGTCCAGCAGGGAGAGGCGGTTGGCTGCACCACGCTCCTTGAAGGCGTTCGTCGTCTGGAGGTTCTCGTACTTGACGATGACGTCCGCACCGGTCTCGTCGGACAGCTGCGGGGAGGGAACACAGGGGGTGTGCAGGATCGCATCGGCGATGCGCTCACGCGCGGCCTCAATGTCCTGAATCGTCAGCGGCAACGAGGTCATGGCCGAGCGTGCTCCAATGTTCGAGCAGCGCGCAGGGCGCGCAGGGAGAGGGCTAGATCGCACCGTCTTTCAGCATCCGCGCAACGCGCGGCGCGAAATAGGTCAGCACGCCGTCGGCACCGGCGCGGCGGAAGGCGAGCAGGCTTTCGACCATCGCGCGTTCGCCGTCGATCCAGCCATTGCGGGCGGCCGCTTCGATCATCGCGAATTCACCGGACACCTGGTAGGCGAATGTCGGCAGGCCGAACGTGTCCTTCAGGCGGTAGATGATGTCGAGATAGGGCATGCCCGGCTTGACCATGATCATGTCCGCGCCCTCGGCGATGTCCAACTCGGCTTCCACGAGCGCTTCGGCCGCGTTGCACGGGTCCATCTGGTAGGTGCGCTTGTCGCCGATCAGCGTCGAATTGGTGCTGATCGCGTCGCGGAACGGGCCGTAGAAGGCGGAGGCGAACTTCGCCGTATAGGCCATGACCTGGATATCGTCATGGCCGGAATTCTCCAGCGCCTCGCGGATCGCGCCGACGCGCCCGTCCATCATGTCGGAGGGCGCAATGATGTCGCAGCCGGCATCGACCTGCACCAGCGCCTGTTCGACAAGCCGGGCAACCGTCTCGTCGTTGAGAATGCGGGCACCGGCCATCAGCCCGTCATGGCCGTGGGAGGTGTAGGGGTCGAGCGCGACGTCGGTGATGATGCCGACCTGCGGCGCGGCTTCCTTGATCGCGCGGCAGGCGCGGCACACGAGGTTCTTCGGGTTCAGGGCTTCCGAACCGGTTTCATCGCGCAGGGACGGCGGCGTGTTGGGGAAGACGGCAATCGCCGGGATGCCGAGTTCGACGGCTTCCTCAGCGGCGCGAACCGCTTCATCGACGCTGAGGCGCTCCACGCCCGGCATGGAATCGACCGGCTCGCGCGTGCCCGAACCTTCCGTGACGAAGATTGGCCAGATAAGGTCGTCGGCGCTCAGGCGGGCCTCGCGCACCATCCGGCGCGACCAGTCGGACTTGCGGTTGCGGCGCAGCCGCCGCCCGCCGGTAATCCGGTTCACGTCGGCCTTGGCGGCGCGTTTCTCGTCCCGCGATTGCATGTTCATGTCGCACGTCCTGCGCAGTTGTCGAGCGCACGTTCTAGCAGGCAAGCCCCTGCGCTGTCATGCGCGGGCGCAAACCCCGCGACAATCGGCCAGCATTGCAAGCATGTGCGCTCAATCGTTGACGCGGTGCGCGCGCGCGGCTTACTCCTTGCCCTCCGACGCGCGGGAGGACGCAAGGCGGGAATGGACTTTTCACTGACCGAAGAACAGGCCGCGTTTCGCGAGGCCGCTGCCGCCTTTGCCGAGGGCGAGATGGCGCCGCACGCGGAAGCATGGGACCGCGACTGCATTTTCCCGGTCGAGGCGCTGCGCGCCGGTGCAGCGCTGGGCTTCGGCGGCATCTACGTTCGCGAGGACGTCGGCGGCTCCGGTTTGGGTCGGCTCGACGCTGCGCTCATCTTCGAGGAATTGTCGAAGGGCTGCACGTCGACCTCGGCCTATATCTCCATCCACAACATGGCCGCGTGGATGATCGACCGCTTCGGCAATGACGACCTGCGCCAGCGCTATCTGCCCGGCCTGACCTCGATGCAGACCTTTGCCTCCTACTGCTTGACGGAACCAGGGGCTGGGTCGGACGCGGCATCGCTCGCCACCAAGGCCGTGCGCGATGGCGACCACTACGTGCTGAACGGGCAGAAGGCATTCATCTCCGGCGGCGGCGCGTCGGATGCCTATGTCTGCATGGTGCGCACCGGGGACGCCGGCCCGCGCGGAATTTCCTGCATCGTCGTCGACAAGGATGCGCCGGGGCTTTCCTTCGGCGCGCAGGAAAAGAAGCTCGGGTGGCACAGCCAGCCGACGGCTGCCGTCATCTTCGAGGATTGCCGGGTTCCAGTGACAAATCTCGTCGGCAACGAGGGCGACGGCTTCAAAATCGCCATGGCGGGGCTGGACGGGGGGCGCATCAACATCGCGGCCTGTTCGCTCGGCGCGGCACAGGCCTGCCTCGACAAGACCGTTGCCTATATGGGCGAGCGCAAGCAGTTCGGATCGAGCCTCGACACGTTCCAGGCGCTGCGCTTTCGCGTCGCCGACATGGCGACCGATCTGGATGCCGCGCGCCTGATGGTGCATCGCGCAGCCCAGATGCTGGACGACGACCACCCCGACAAGACCGTGACGGCGGCCAAGGCCAAGCGCCTTGCAACCGATACCGGGTTCAATGTCGTCAACGAGGCATTGCAACTGCACGGTGGCTACGGCTACCTCGCCGATTACGGCATCGAGCGGTACCTGCGCGACGTGCGGGTTCACCAGATCCTAGAAGGCACGAACGAGGTGATGCGGCTCATCATCTCGCGGGACGTATTCGGACGATGAGCGCAAACCATTCCACAGATGAAGTGCTGTTCTCAAACGAGGGCAACGCCGGTCTCATCACCATCAACCGCCCCAAGCATCTCAATGCGCTGAGTTCCGGCATTGTCGATGCCATGCGCGCGCAGCTGGAAGTGTGGGCGGGCGAAGACGCCGTGCGCCACGTCATCATCAAGGCGGGCGAGGGGCGCGCTTTCAGCGCCGGCGGCGACGTGCGCCAGCTCTACGACTGGGGCATGGCCGGTGACCCGATGGCGTTGAAGTTCTACGCCGACGAGTATCGCCTCAATACCTATATCAAGCGCTTTCCCAAGCCCTACATCGCGCTCATCGACGGCATCGTCATGGGCGGTGGCGTCGGCGTCAGCATTCATGGGTCGCACCGGGTCGCTGGCGACAACATCTCCTTTGCGATGCCGGAGACGGGCATCGGCCTGTTTCCCGATGTCGGCGGCACCTACTTCCTGCCGCGCCTGCCGGGCGAGACGGGCACCTATCTCGGCCTGACCGGACAGCGCGTGGGGCAGGGGGACGCACTGGCGCTCGGTCTTGCGACCCACGCAGTCCCGTCCGAGAGGTTCGCAGGGCTTGAGAAGTCGCTTTATGCAGCGCGCGGGCTCGACCAGGTGATCGCGAACTTCGCGACCCAGCCGCCGGAGGGCAAGATCGGGCCGCTGCGCGAAGCCATCGACCGTTGCTTCAGCGCGCCAAGCGTCGAGGAGATCATAACGCGGCTGGAATCCGACGCCGAAACGGCTTTCGGCGAGAAGACCGCCGCCATCCTCAAGACCAAGTCGCCCACCAGCCTCAAGATCACGCTGCGCCAGCTCCGCGAAGGCAAGACGCTGCCGTTCGAGGACTGCATGCGGCTGGAATACCGGATCGTGAACCGGATACTCGAAGCCAACGAGTTCTTCGAAGGCGTGCGCGCGCTCATCATCGACAAGGACAACAAGCCGGCCTGGCAGCCGCCGCGGCTTGAAGATGTGTCGGAGAGCGAGGTTTCGCGCTACTTCGAACCGCTCGAACACGAACTGGAGTTGCCGTGAAGGCGCGCCGTGCATTCCGCTTTTCCGAGGAGCGTCCGCTCGGACCCCTCGCCATGTTGTGGTCGATGCGGCTGCTGGCGCTCGTCTTCCTCGTTCAGGGCCTGTCCTACTGGGGCACCCTCATCGGCTATGACAGCGATGCGGCGGGTTTTGAGAACCTGCCGATCCAGTGGCAGGTGGTTACCGTCTATTTCGCGGTGCTGATGGTGGTTGCCGCCGTGGGGCTGTGGTTTGCGTCCGGGTGGGGTGTCGCGACCTGGCTCTTCGTCGCGGTGACCGAGCTGGTGATGCATCTCGGCTTTCCCGATCTCTTCGGTGAGAACTGGAACGCGGTCGTATTCAACGCCTGCTGCATCATTGCCTATATCGGCTTTGCGCGCTGGGCGGGCTCGCCGGAAAACACGATGTCGCGGTATCGTCTGCCGCAGGACTAGCAGACGCGCCGGCAAAGGCGCGCAGCGGAGGAGAACGAGATGGCGAAAGTCGCATTCATCGGTCTTGGCAACATGGGCTTTCCCATGGCGCAGAATCTCATCAAGGCAGGCCACGAGGTCACCGGCAGCGACTTGAGCCAGCCGCGCCTCAAGGAACTCGGCGAGGCGGGCGGCAAGGCTGCGGACTCGGCCGTCGACGCGGTGCGCGATGCCGACGTTGTCGTCACCATGCTGCCTTCGGGCCGCGAGGTCGCGCAGCTCTACCTCGGCGAGGGCGGGCTGCTGGCTGTCGCGCCGCGCGGGACGCTGTTCATCGATTCCTCCACCATTGACGTGGAAACTGCGCGCCGGGTCGCCGATGCCGCATCGGGCGCCGGGCAGCGCCTGGTCGATGCGCCGGTTTCCGGTGGCGTGGGCGGCGCGCAGGCCGGCACGCTCACCTTCATGGTGGGCGGACCCGACGACGCCTTCGAGGCGGCAAAGCCGTTCCTCGAGATCATGGGCCGCACAATCGTGCATGCCGGCGGGGCGGGTAACGGGCAGGCCGCCAAGATCTGCAACAACATGATCCTCGGTATTTCCATGATCGGCGTGTGCGAGGCGTTCGTGCTGGCCGAGAAGCTCGGCCTCGATCACCAGAAGCTCTACGACATCTCGTCGACCGCGTCGGGCCAGTGCTGGTCGCTCACGACCTATTGCCCGGTGCCCGGCCCGGTGCCCACGTCTCCGGCCAACAAGGACTACCAGGCGGGCTTCACCGCGGCGATGATGCTGAAGGACTTAAAGCTTGCGCAGGGTGCGGCATCCACCGCAGGCGCGACGACCCCGATGGGCGCTGCCGCCACGCAGGCCTACAACATGTTCGTCGGGGCGGGAAACGCAGGCGTGGATTTCTCCGGAATCATTCGCTTTTTACGCGGTTCGGAAGGTGATGCTTAAGAAAATCCAACCGACAGGTAGAAAAAAATAACGCTTTTCCGATTCATGGCATTTTAAGCTTGTGGCTTAAGGTCGCCTTCAAAGCCGCTGGGTATAGTCATCACCAGAAGCGGGGACACATCCGCTCATCAAACAGTGAGGCTATACAATGGATATGATGATCGGGGTGGCCGAAAAGGCCGCGCACGAAGAACATGAGGGCGAGCTTCGCCCGAAATACCTTGAAGCACTTGCGCTGATCGAGCGGCTCCACCGCCGCCTTCTGGACGTGATCAAGGACGAGTTCGAGCGCAAGGGCCGCGACGATGTCAATGCCGTTCAGGCGCTGCTGCTTTACAACATCGGGGGCAAGGAGCTGACCGCCAGCGAATTGCGTTCGCGTGGCTACTATCTCGGCTCCAACGTCTCCTACAACGTGAAGAAGCTGGTCGAACTCGGCTATCTCCACCATCAGCGTTCCACGGTCGATCGCCGCACGGTGCGCATCAGCCTGACGCAGAAGGGCCAGGCGGTCTCCGACATGATCGCCGAACTCTACAGCCGTCACCTGCAGTCGATCGACGCGGTCGGCGGGCTAGGGCACCCGGAATTCGCGGGCCTCAACAAGTCCCTGCAGAAGCTGGAGCGCTTCTGGACCGATCAGATTCTCTACAAGCTGTAGAGCCAGACTTTACGCATCATCTGCAATGGAAACCCGCCGGGCACGCCGCCCGGCGGGTTTTCCTGTTTGGCCCGCCCCATTGCCGCCAAAAACACGGCGCAAGAGGGCAACACTGAAGGCAGACGCGGTGGCCGAGTCGGGCAAACCGTGGTAGCCAGAGAATATTGTGATCGAGACGGCCTTGAGCGCGTCGCGGCATTGCCTAGTTTGCAAGTGAATGCCAGCGCATTATCGGCTGTCGGTAAGGCCCGCTTTCGGGGCCATTTGCGTGAACAACCGTTTTACTGCCCGCGCAAGGCGTCGCAACGCCGGCGGGAACGAGGGGCTCGATAGCTTACCAATGAACTTTCCCAGGCTTGCTTCGCTTCGACTGACCGGATTCCTTGCTGCTACGGCCGTGGCCGCGGGCGCGCTGCTGGGTGCACAGGCGCATGCCGCCGACGACGCATCGCAGGTGATCATCGATTACAGCGTCGGTGACACGAAGGCAGCCTACGAGGAGAAATCGCGCGAACTTGAGGCGCGATTGGCTGCAACCCCACCAATCCTGTCGCAGCAGACGGTCTATTTCACGCAGATCGCAATCAGCAAGTACGAGCAGATTGCCCGCAAGGGCGGCTGGGTCGAGATCGACACGGGCGACATCCTGCGCATCGGCATGAACAATCCGGCCGTCGCCTACGTGCGTCAGCGGCTGATCGCCAGTGGCGACCTCAATCCTGCTTACAACGCGTCCCACATCTTCGACATTCCGCTTCAGGCGGCGGTGCGCAACTTCCAGCTGCGCCACGGCCTGTTTACCGACGGCGCCGTCGGTCGCGAGACGCTCGCCGCCATGAACGTGCCGGTCGAGAAGCGTATCCAGCAGCTTCGCACCAACCTGATCCGGTTGAACTCCATGAGCGGTGACCTCGGTGACCGCTACGTGATGGTCAACATTCCAGGCGCGGAGATCGAGGCGGTGCAGGGCACCACGGTTGTCTCCCGCCACACGGCCGTCGTCGGCAAGATCGACCGTCCGTCGCCGCTGGTGACGAGCAAGATCAGCCAGATCAACTTCAACCCGTTCTGGCACGCGCCCAAGTCCATCGTGGAACGTGACATCATTCCGCGGATGCAGAAGGACCCTGAATACCTGACGCGCTACAAGATCCGTATCTATGACGCGCAGGGCAACGAGATCGACCCCAAGATGGTCGACTGGAATTCCAACGAGGCGGTTTCCTACCTGCTGCGGCAGGACCCGGGCGACCTCAACTCAATGGGTTCGATCCGCATCAACTTCGCCAACAAGCACGCGGTGTACCTGCACGACACGCCGCAGAAGTCGCTGTTCGGCTCCAACTACCGCTTCCACTCCTCGGGCTGCGTGCGCGTGTCAGACGTGCGCGAACTGGTGACGTGGCTGCTTGAACCCAACGGTGACTATCCGCGGCCGGTCGTGGACAGCGTGATTTCCTCCGGCGAGCGGGTGGACGTCAACCTGTCCCAGCCGACGCGCATCTACATGACCTACATCACTGCATGGGGCACGCCGGACGGCGTCGTTCACTTCCGTCCGGACGTCTACAAGCGTGATGCGGCAGGCGACCTCGCCATCGCCGGTCAGGACAGCTGACGCGAAGGCGATGGGGCAGGGGCCTCGCGCGGGACGCGGTTCGCCGGGGCACTCCGGTGAAATCATTCTCGAATTCACGTCAGTCGGTAATATGGTCCGGGTGGTGGCAGTCGATGCCGCCTCCGGCCTCGAGACCATGATCATGGGTCCCGCCAACGCGGCGCGCGCCGACCTTGAGCGCGTTGCCGTCCGCAAGCTGAAAATGATGCTCGCCAAGCGCTGACACACGCAGCGAAATCCCACCGAATCCTTGCGGTTTCACGTCGCGGGAAAAAGACTTTTTGCCGCAATACGGATATGCGGCTTGTGTTTTTTTCGGCATTCAACTGGTAATTGCCCGTAGTGGCCGCGATGGGAGGCGGCCCTCCCTTGCGTGCGCGCACCCGTTTTCGCGCGCCGAAGGGCCCCGGAGCGTCCAGACAACCGGAAAGAAAGCGCCATGTCCGACTTTTTTCATGCAGATCTCGCAAAGACCGATCCCGATCTCGCCGAAGCCATCCACGGCGAGTTCGAGCGCCAGCGCGACGAAATCGAGCTGATCGCCTCGGAAAACATCGTGTCCAAGGCGGTGATGCAGGCGCAAGGCTCCGTCCTGACCAACAAGTACGCCGAGGGCTATCCCGGCCGCCGCTACTATGCGGGCTGCGAACACGTCGACGTTGCCGAGGCGCTGGCCATCGACCGCGCCTGCAAGCTGTTCGACTGCTCCTATGTCAACGTGCAGCCGCACTCCGGCGCGCAGGCGAACCAGGCCGTCTTCCTCGCGCTGCTGAAGCCGGGCGACACGTTCATGGGCCTCGATCTGGCCTGCGGCGGTCACCTGACGCACGGCTCGCCGGTCAACCTCTCGGGCAAGTGGTTCAACCCAGTTCCCTACAAGGTCACCCGCGACACCAACGTCATCGACATGGACGAGGTGCGTGATCTGGCCAGGCAGAACAAGCCGCAGCTCATCATTGCCGGTGGGTCCGCCTATCCGCGCCAGATTGACTTCAAGGCGTTCCGTGAGATCGCAGACGAGGTTGGCGCCTACTTCATGGTCGACATGGCCCACTTCGCGGGCCTCGTGGCCGGTGGCCAGCACCCGAACCCGCTGGAATATTGCCACGTCGCCACGACGACGACCCACAAGACGCTTCGTGGCCCGCGCGGCGGCATGATCCTTTCGCGCGACGAGGCGCTTGGCAAGAAGTTCAACTCCGCCGTGTTCCCCGGCCTGCAGGGTGGCCCGCTGATGCACGTCATCGCCGGCAAGGCTGCCGCCTTCGGCGAGGCGCTGCGCCCGTCCTTCAAGCAATATTCCGCGCAGGTCGTCGCCAACGCCAAGGCGCTGGCCGAGGCGCTGCGTGTGGACGGCATCGACCTCGTGTCCGGTGGCACCGACACCCACGTCGTGCTGGCCGACATGCGTCCCAAGAAGGTGACCGGCGTTGCCGCCGAGCAGGCGCTGAAGCGCGCCAACATCACCTGCAACAAGAACGGCGTGCCATTCGACCCGGAAAAGCCGATGGTGACCTCGGGCGTCCGCGTCGGTTCCCCGGCGGGCACCACCCGTGGCTTCGGCGAAGCCGAATTCACCGAGATCGGTCGCATGATTGCCGATGTCGTGAACGGCCTTGCGGAGAACCGCGACGGCGACAACGGGTCCGTCGAGGCGCAGGTGCGTGAGCGTGTCGCGGAGATGACCGGACGTTTTCCGATCTACGACCTTTGAGAATCGCAGCGTTGCGGCATAGCCTGCAGCGCTCGAAACTCGAAGGAAGATTTGGATGCGCTGCCCGTTTTGCGGAAGCCAAGACACGCAGGTCAAGGACTCACGTCCCACTGAAGACAACACAGCGATCCGGCGCAGACGCGTCTGCCCGGATTGCGGTCAGCGCTTCACGACGTTCGAGCGTGTGCAGCTTCGCGAACTGACGGTGGTGAAGACGAACGGGCGGCGCGTGCCGTTCGACCGCGACAAGCTTCTCCGGTCCATTCAGGTCGCCATGCGCAAGCGCCCGGTCGAACCGGAGCGCGTGGACCGGCTCGTGTCCGGCCTTGTCCGCAAGCTTGAAAGCGCCGGCGAGAGCGATGTTGAGTCCGCCACCATCGGGCGGATGGTCATGGAATCGCTCGCCGAGATCGACCAGGTCGCCTATGTGCGCTTCGCCTCCGTCTACAAGAATTTCCACGAGGTGAGTGATTTCGCCGAGTTCATCGGCGGCTTGCCCGGAGAGGAAGAAGAGGCCACGCCAAGGCCGAAGGGGCCAGGGCTTGACGACTGACGCCCGGTTCATGCGCGCAGCCCTGCGCGCGGCTCGGCGCAACCTCGGCCAGACATGGCCCAATCCCGCAGTCGGTGCGCTGATCGTCACCCCGGACGGCGAAATTGCCGGGCTGGGCGCGACGGCACGTGGCGGCAGGCCCCATGCCGAGGCCGTGGCGCTGAGGATGGCCGGCGCGCGTGCGAAAGGGGCGACTTGCTACGTCACGCTGGAACCTTGCGCCCATCATGGCCGCACGCCGCCTTGCGCGGACGCCCTGATTGAATCCGGCGTCTCGCGCGTGGTGATCGGGCTGGGTGACGCCGATATCCGCGTTGCCGGGCGCGGCATTGCCGCGCTGCGCGAAGCCGGCATCACCGTCGAGACCGGCTGCTGCGCGGAAGACGCCGCGCTTCTTGCCGCCGGGCATATCCTGCGCATCTCGGCGGCACGGCCGTTCGTTACGCTCAAGTTGGCGATGAGCGCCGATGGTATGTTCGCAGGGGCTCAACAGGTTCCCGTTGCCATCACCGGCGAGGAAACTCGCGCCCATGTCCACATGATGCGGGCGCGTCACGATGCCATTCTTGTCGGCGCCGGCACGGTGCATGCGGACGATCCCTCGCTGACCTGCCGTCTCGCCGGGATGCGCGACCGGTCACCGCTGCGCATCGTTCTCGACAGCAGGTTTTCCATGTCCGCCGATGCGGCGATGCTCGCCTCCGGTCCTGACGTGTGGATCTTCGGCAGCGAGGTGCATCGTGATGCCGCCGAACCACTGAAGGCTGCAGGGGCCGAAACGATCGAAATGCCGGGGGAAGGTGCGGCCACGCCGGGCGCGGTTTTGCAAGTGCTGGCAGCGCGCGGCATCACGCGGCTGATGGTGGAAGGTGGCGGTGCGGTTGCGGCAGCCTTCCTCGACGCAGGCCTGGTCGATGAACTTATTCTGGCCCGCTCGGATTGCACCCTTTCCGAGATTGCGCCGGATGCAGGGCAGGGGCGCGCCGTGCCGCAGCTTGCCGCACTTGCCGCCGGTGGTGAAAGCGATGCATATGAGCGCGTTGAGACGCGCGCTGCCGGGACTGACACGATCACCCTTTGGCGGCGCAGCGGTTTGGAGAGCGGCCTGCTGGCCGCCGCCGCGCAACCTTAGACCCGGAAAGACGACGGATGTTCACCGGCATCGTCACCGATATCGGCAAGCTCATCGACACGCGCCCCAGCACCGCCGGGCGGCGCATGACGATTGCGACCAGCTATGACACGCAGGCGATCGATATCGGCGCCTCGATCTGCTGTTCGGGCGCGTGCATGACGGTGATCGAGCGCGGCAAGCGCGACGACGGCAAAGGCTGGTTCAGCTTCGACGTGTCGCCGGAATCACTCGACAAGACGACGCTTGGCACTTGGGAGGCCGGCACGCCGGTCAACCTCGAACGCTCGCTGGCGCTGGGCGGCGAACTCGGCGGGCACCTCGTCACCGGCCATGTCGACGGCGTGGCGAGGCTGGTTTCGCGCGACGATGAGGGCGATGCCAGCCGCTTCACCCTTGAAGCGCCGGGCGAGCTTGCCAAGTTCATCGCGTCCAAGGGGTCGGTCGCGCTCGACGGCACGTCGCTGACGGTGAACGACGTGGATGGCGCGCGCTTCACGGTGATGCTGATCCCGCACTCCCTGTCGGTAACCACGTGGGGCGAACGCCGGGCCGGGGACAGAATAAACCTCGAAGTCGACTTGATGGCGCGCTATGCAGCCCGCCTGATGGAATTTGAAGGTCAAAGCGAATGAGCCACCGGCTGCTGATCATCGAGTCGCCGTATTACAGCGAGATCACCGGCAAGCTGCGCGAAGGCGCAGAGGCCGCGATCGAAGCTGCCGGTGCGACAGCCGACCGCGTCAGCGTGCCCGGCGTGCTGGAAGTGCCGGCCGCGCTCGCCATGGCGATTGCGGCAGGTGAAGCCGGCAAGGGTCCGGTGCATGACGGCTATGTGCTGCTGGGCTGTGTCATTCGCGGTGAAACGAGTCATTACGACATCGTCGCGGGGGAGTCCGCGCGCGCCGTTATGGACCTGAGCGTTCAGCACAGGCTGGCGGTGGGCAACGGCATCCTGACCGTGGAGAATGAAGAACAGGCCATGGCGCGCGCCGACATCTCGCGCAAGGACAAGGGTGGCGACGCCGCCCGTGCCGCGCTGGAAATGATCGCGCTGCGCCAGTGCCTCGAAGGAATGGACTGAATGTCGTCCACGCAAGACACACCGAAGCCGGCCCGCAAGGGCGCTCGGGCTGGCAACCGCCGCACGGCGGCGCGCCTTGGCGCGGTTCAGGCGCTTTACCAGATGGACCTGTCCGGGTCCGATCTGCCCTCGACGCTTGCCGAGTTCGAGGCCCATCGCCTCGGGCAGGAGATTGATGGCGACACCTATGCCAAGGCCGATGACGCCTTCTTCCGCGCGCTGGTCAGCGGCGTGGTTGAGGATCAGCACCGGATCGACCGGATGATCGACAAGGTGTTGCAGACCTCCTGGCCGCTGAAACGCATCGACCTGACGCTTCGCAACATCCTGCGGGCAGGGGCCTACGAGTTGCTCTTCCGCGAGGATGTCCCGGCGCGCGCCGCCATCAACGAGTATGTCGAGATCGCGCGCGGCTTCTACGACGATGACGGACCGCGTCTCGTCAACGGCGTGCTGGACCGCATCGCGCGCGACGAACGGGCAACCGAGGTTTCGGTCCCCGACGCGAAGCCCTGAGACCCTCGGCGATGTTCGACGAGGACAGCTTCATCCGCGATTGCATGAGCCCGCTGGCAAGCCCGGACGGGGCGGCGAACTTCACCGACGATGCAGCCCATATCGCGCCGCCTTCCGGCAAGCTGGTCGTCACCGGCGATACCATCATCGCCGGTGTGCATTTCCTTGCCGATGAAGATCCGGGCCTCATCGCCCAGCGCGCCATTCGCGTGAATGTTTCCGACCTCGTGGCCAAGGGCGCGCAGCCCTGGGGCTACGTGCTGCACCTGAGCGTGCCGGCCAACACCGCGGACGGTTTCGGCCCGGCCTTTGCCGCCGGCCTTGCGCTGGACCACGAAACCTACGGCCTGCAGCTGTTCGGTGGCGATACGACCGTCGTGCCGGAAACCGCGCCGCTGAGCCTCTCCATCACCATGATGGGGCAGGCACCGGATCGCGAGCCGCTGCTGCGTTCGGGCGCGGAAGACGGCGACGTAATCTTTGTCAGCGGCAATATCGGCGACGCGGCGCTTGGCCTGCTTGTCGCGCGTGGCGACCCGATGCCGGGCATCGGCGCGGAGCACCTGTCGGCACTTGAACAGGGATACCGCCTGCCGCAGCCACCGGTCGGCCTGCAACCGGCGATCTCCAAGCATGCCAGCGCAGCGATGGACATTTCCGACGGCCTCGTCGGGGACCTGGAGCGCCTGTGCGCGGCAAGCGGGGTTTCGGCCAGGCTGACAGCTGCCAAGGTGCCGATGAGCGATGCCGTGAAAGCAGCCATCGAAGCTGATCCGTCGCTGCTGAAGGTCGCGCTGACAGGCGGCGACGACTACCAGTCGCTGATCGTCGTGCCGCTTGAGGAATCGATCGCCTTTGCGCGCGACGCGCTGGCGACCGGCGTGCCCGTGACGGCCATCGGCACCTGCGGCGAGCCGCCGGTGGAGGTCGTCACCGTGGACAGGGAGGGGCACGACATCCGGTTCGAGACCACGCGCTACACCCATCGTGGCTGACCCGGCGGGCATCGCTGCCGAGACCGCCGAAGCGACCCCGCGTTACGACGACATCACCGCGCGCTTCAACACTATCATCCTGTCCATTGGCCAGATGTTGGGCGGTGCGTGCTCGACCATCGTGATGACGCTTGGCGGCATCATCGGCATCACGCTGGCCCCGCATCCGTCCTGGGCGACGGTGCCCATCACCATCTTCGTCCTCGGGCAAGCGGTCGCGACCCTGCCGGCGGGCATCGGCATGCGCCATATCGGGCGCAGGCTGGGCTTCATGACAGGTTCGCTGTTTGCGGTTGCCGGCGGGCTGGTCGGCACGTTTGCGCTGCTGTGGGGCCGTTTCGACCTGTTCCTGGTGGCGACATTCCTGTGCGGGATGTTCCAGGCGCATATCCAGTTCTACCGCTTTGCGGCAGCAGACCTTGCAAGCCCGTCATTCCAGCCCAAGGCAATCTCCTGGGTGCTGATCGGCGGGGTGGCAGCAGCCGTTCTCGGCCCGCAGCTCGTGATCTTTTCCAGCGAGTTGCTCGCGCCAGTCACGTTTGCAGGCTCGTTCCTGACGCTGTCGGTCGTCGCGAGCCTCTCGTTCTTCCTGATGATGACGCTGCGCGGCTCGCGCCCGGTGAGGCAGAGCGCGTCGAGCGGGCGGCGGGTCAGCGAAATCCTGCGCCAGCCCCGGCTCATCGTCGCCATGGCCTGCGGCATGATCAGTTACTCGATGATGAGCCTCGTCATGACGGCGGCGCCCATCGCCATGCTCGCCTGCAACTACGGTGTGGCCGACGCAGCGCTCGCCATCCAGTGGCATGCCATCGCGATGTTTGCGCCAAGCTTCGTCACCGGCAACCTCATTGCCCGATTCGGCAAGGAGCAGGTGACGGCTGCCGGAATGGTCATTCTGGCGGGCTGCGGCGTGGTCGCGCTGTCGGGAATCGAGATTGCGCACTTCTGGGGCGCGCTCATCCTGCTGGGCCTTGGGTGGAATTTCAGCTTCGTCGGGGCCACCTCGATGGTCACGGATTGCTACCGTCCGGAGGAACGCAACAAGGTTCAGTCGGTCAACGATTTCGCTGTTTTCGGCTCGGTTGCGCTCGCGTCCTTCATGTCCGGCCGGTTGATGTCGGCTTTCGGCTGGGAAACGGTCAATTTCGTCGTTTTTCCGATGGTCGCCATAGCGCTCGTCCTGATCGGCTGGCTGATCGTTCACGGCCGCCGTCAGGCATCGGCCTCCTGAGGCTTTCCCCAACGAAAGTCGGGAGGGGCTATGCTGTTGCGCCACCAGCCGCTTTTTGGCAATGTCCGCGCCGACCAAAGGTCCGGCGGGGGGCGGGCCAAGGCGGACCGGGGGTTCGGATTTTTCGCAACAAGAAGCCGGCGCAAATGCCGGACAGGGATCCGAACACAAACCGCGACACCTTACCTCTCCAAGTGAACTCGCCGACTTTCACTGAACTCACCTAGGGGTAGGACCCATGTCTCTGGCAATCTGGGCTATTATCGCCTGCGGCGCGCTGTCCATCGTGTATGGCGTGTGGGCGATCAATTCGGTCGTGGCGGCTGACGCCGGCAACGACCGCATGAAGGAGATCGCTGGCGCGATCGCCGAAGGCGCGCAGGCTTATCTGCGCCGTCAGTATTCCACCATCGCAATCGCTGGTGTCGTGATCTTCGCGCTCGTCGCGTGGTTCCTCGGCATCCTCGTCGCCATCGGGTTCGCCATCGGCGCGATCCTGTCGGCAGCTGCCGGCTTCATCGGCATGAACGTGTCGGTTCGCGCCAACGTGCGCACCGCGCAGGCCGCCACCAAGTCGCTCGGTGCGGGCCTTGAAATCGCGTTCAAGTCCGGCGCCGTGACGGGCCTCTTCGTGGCCGGTCTCGCGCTTCTGGGCGTCACCGTCTATTTCGGCATCCTGACCGGGCCGCTTGGCTACGCGTTCGATAGCCGGACGGTGATCGATTCGCTCGTCGCACTCGGCTTCGGCGCCTCTCTCATCTCGATCTTCGCCCGTCTCGGCGGCGGCATCTTCACCAAGGGTGCGGACGTCGGCGGCGACATGGTCGGCAAGGTGGAAGCGGGCATCCCGGAAGACGATCCGCGAAACCCGGCAACCATCGCCGACAACGTGGGCGACAATGTCGGCGACTGTGCCGGCATGGCGGCCGACCTGTTCGAAACCTACGTGGTGACCGTGGTCGCCACCATGGTTCTGGCTGCTATCGCGATCACGTCTCCCGAGATGAAGCTCGCCGGCATGATCTACCCGCTCGCCATTGGCGGCGCGTGCGTCGTGACCTCGATCATCGGCACGTTCTTCGTGAAGCTCGGCGCCAACAACTCGATCATGGGCGCGCTCTACAAGGGCTTCATCGCGACGGCGGTCCTGTCGCTCGTCGCTCTCGTGCCCGTCACCTACCTGACCTTTGGCGGGTTCGGCGTCGATGTGATGACCAATTCGGGCGTCAAGTTCGTGCCGATGGGGCTGTTTCTCTGCGGTGTCGTCGGTCTCGTCGTCACCGGCCTGATCATCTGGGTCACCGAGTACTACACCGGCACGGGCTATCGCCCGGTCCGCTCGATAGCGCAGGCCTCGGTCACCGGCCATGGCACGAACGTCATCCAGGGTCTTGCGATCTCGCTTGAAGCAACCGCGATCCCCGCGATCATCATCATTGCGGGTATCCTGACCTCGTTCGCGCTTGCCGGTCTGTACGGCATCGCCGTCGCCGTCTCCACGATGCTGGCGTTGGCCGGCATGGTCGTGGCACTCGACGCCTTCGGCCCCGTCACCGACAACGCCGGCGGCATCGCGGAAATGGCGGGCCTTCCGCCAGAAGTCCGCGACACGACCGACGCGCTCGACGCGGTCGGCAACACCACCAAGGCCGTGACCAAGGGCTACGCCATCGGTTCCGCCGGCATGGGTGCGCTGGTGCTGTTCGCAGCCTACACGCAGGACCTGAACTACTTCGTTGCGAACGCGGCGCAGTATCCTTTCTTCGAAGGGGTCAACGTGTCGTTCTCGCTCAGTGATCCCTACGTGGTGGTCGGCCTGCTGTTCGGCGGTATGCTTCCGTACCTGTTCTCCGGCATGTCGATGATGGCGGTCGGACGCGCAGCCCAGGCTGTCGTGGAAGAGGTACGCCGCCAGTTCAAGGAAAAGCCCGGCATCATGGAAGGCAAGGAGCGTCCCGACTACGGTCGTGCCGTCGACATGCTGACCAAGGCCGCGATCCGCGAGATGATCGTGCCCTCGCTGCTGCCGGTGCTTTCGCCTGTGGTCGTATTCGGCGCGATGCTGCTGATCGGCGGCAAGTCTGCTGCGTTCTCCGCAGTGGGCGCGATGCTGCTCGGCGTGATCGTCACCGGCCTGTTCGTCGCCATCTCCATGACGGCTGGCGGCGGTGCATGGGACAACGCCAAGAAGTTCATCGAGGACGGCAACCACGGCGGCAAGGGCTCTGAAGCCCACAAGGCTGCCGTGACCGGCGACACCGTGGGTGATCCCTACAAGGACACCGCGGGTCCTGCCGTGAACCCGATGATCAAGATCACGAACATCGTGGCGCTGCTGCTGCTGGCCTTCCTGGCGCACTAGCACCACGTACCGTTCGCGCAAGAAAGAACCCCGCGGAGCCGGCTGGCTTCGCGGGGTTTCCTTTTGGGTCCGACGGGCGAGGGCGCAACGCCCCGCGCGGATTGGGAGCCTACTTGGTGCCGGGTGCGGCCATGCGGCTTGCGCGCATCAGCTGCTGGAGGAAGGTGACTTCCTTGCCGGTGGTCGGCGTCGTGCGACCGATGAAGTCGAACACGCGTCCATCCTGCAGGCCGTAGTCGGCGATGCGGCTGACGCGCTCGTCACGGTCGAAATAGACCGCCAGCACGTTCTGCGAGGTGACGCGCGGGCGCAAGAACGCCGTCTGCTTCACCTGCTGGGAAATGTAATAGTAGACGAGGCCGTCGAAGGTGCCGGTTGTCGAGGGCGTCCCCAGCACGAAGTCCACCTGCTCGCGGCTGGCGCCGATCGGCACTTGGTCGAGCTGCTGCTGGGAAAACTGGTAGCCGTGCTTGCGCGTCTCGGTCAGCGACAGGTTGGGTGCCTGCAGTGTCGGCGCGCGCATGTTGGACAGGTTCATGCTGCTGGCGCTCGGCATGCGCGGCCCGTCGGAGCACGCGGCAAGGGCGAGGGGAAGCGCGCCGAGCAGAAGCCCGGTTGCGGTTCGGCGGATGTTACGCGAAGAACGATTCAATGATCCGTCACCCGTTGTGGGGCCGAAAGCTGGCGTCTGCGTCTGGCCTTTCGATAGCGGCCACCGTATGCAGGACGCGCCTCAACCGGTATTCCAATCCATGTTTGCCGTATCGCGGCGACGCGATATTTGCAACCGGAGAGACCCGAACCAAACGCCAGCAGGCAACCATGCTTAACGCCATTTTTCGCCGAATCTTCCCCGACCGCGACCGCAGTGCACCCGCAAGCCCGGCAAGCGCCGTGTATGGGTCAATCGTGGCGCAAGCGCGGCAACCGGTGTTCTACGCCGACCTCGGCGTGCCCGATACACCGACCGGCCGCTTCGAAATGATCGTGCTGCACGCCATTCCCGTCTTCCGCCGCCTCAAGGGCACGCAGGAGCTCGATGACGCGGGGCAGGCGGTGTTCGACCTGTTCATTTCGGACATGGACCGCTCGCTGCGCGAACTCGGCGTCGGCGATCTGTCCGTGCCCAAGCAGATGAAGCACATCGGGCAGGCATTCTATGGCCATGCCAGCGTCTATGGCGGCGCGCTCGACCAGCGCGACCCGGAGAAGGTCGCCGAGGCCGTGCAGCAGAACGTGTTCGCGACCAACGAGAATCGCGCGGAACTGGCAGTCGAATCCCGCGCCATAGGTGATTACCTGATCGCCTGTGATGGCGCAGTCGCCCAGCAGGACCCGGAGCCGATCCTGGGCGGCGAAATTGCGTGGCCGCCGCTGCCGGGCGCGACTGCACAGGAGGAGAGCGCACGATGAGCGATGTCAGCATTGTCCGGCTGTCCAGCTTCGAGGCGCGGCTCAACGCCCAGAAAATTTCGCGCGAAGGCGAGGACATCGCCTTCGAGGCGGACGAGGACGCGCGCAAGGAGCTTGTCGAGACGCTGGAGCTTCCCGGAGTGAGCGCGGTCAGCGCGAAGCTTGAGATCCGCCGCGGCCCCTATCGCGGCTGGCGGGTGACGGGGACGATTCTCGCCGACCTCTCGCAGGTTTGCGTCGTCTCGCTCGAGCCGTTCGACGTGAAGGTCGAAACTGAGCTTGCGGTCAATTTCGTGCCCGAAAACGAGTTTGAATCAATTGCCGCCCATGCCGAGGACGAGGAAGCGGAGGATATCGAGCCTTTCGAGAACGGCGACATTCCCATCGGCGCGCTGATCCGCGACACGATTTCGCTCTCGCTTGATCCCTATCCGCGCAAACCAGGGGTGGAATTGCCGGAAGGATTCGGCGACGAGGAGAAGACACCGTCCCCGTTTGCCGCGCTCCAGCAGCTCAAGGATCGCGGTTGAGGCGTTTTGCCGTGGGCGCGAGGAATCGCGCTTGTGTCGGTCATGTGACTTGGTATTGTCGCCGCGCTCCGGGGGGAAGTGGTTGACCCGCCTGCACAGGTGGGGCATTGCTGCGCGGTGCCAGGGCCGGGTGGCGTCGGCCACAGGCAAGGCCTGAATTGGTCCCGCCTCGCGGGCGTGACGAGCCAGAACAACAAGATACGGCTGAGCCTCGCGTTAAACACATGTCCAACGTTCCAACGATAGCCATCGACGCGATGGGGGGTGATTTCGGCCCCGAAGTCATCGTTGCGGGCTGCGCCGTTGCACGGCAGCGCCGGCCGGACACGCGTTTTCTGCTGATCGGGGACGAGGCGCTCATCAACCCCGAACTCGACAAGTTTCCCGAGCTCAAGAAGATCTGCGAAGTCGAGCACACCGACGTCGCCGTGCGCATGGACGACAAGCCAAGCCAGGCGCTGCGCAAGGGCCGCTGGCGCTCCAGCATGTGGCTGGCGCTGGACGCGGTGCGCTCCGACAGGGCAGCGCTTGCGGTTTCTGCCGGCAACACCGGCGCGCTGATGGCCATGTCCAAATTCTGCCTGCGCACGCTGTCTGGCATCGAACGCCCGGCCATTGCGGCCATCTGGCCGACCCTGCGCGGCGAGAGTGTCGTACTCGACGTTGGCGCGACCATCGGGTCCGATGCCAACCAGCTCGTCGATTTCGCCGTCATGGGTGAAGCCATGGCGCGCGCCGTCTTCGGTATCGACCGGCCGACGGTCGGACTGCTGAATATCGGCGTGGAAGAGGTCAAGGGCCTCGAGATGATCAAGGATGCCGGCCGCATCCTGCGCAATACCGACCTGCCGATGAAATATGCGGGCTTCGTGGAAGGCAACGACATCGGCAAGGGCACGGTGGACGTCGTCGTGACCGAGGGCTTCACCGGCAATATCGCGCTGAAGACCGCCGAGGGCACCGCCCGGCAGATGGCGGAATACCTGCGCTCTTCCATGAGCCGCAGCATCCTGTCGCGCATCGGCTACATTTTCGCCAAGTCCGCCTTCGACACGCTGCGCGCCAAGATGGACCCGCGCAAGGTGAACGGCGGCGTGTTCCTTGGCCTCAACGGCATCGTCATCAAGAGCCATGGCGGCGCGGACGCGGAAGGCTTCGCCAGCGCCGTAACACTGGGCCGTGACATCGCCGAAAACGACCTTTTGCAGAAAATCACCGAAGATCTGGAGCGCTATCGCCAGGATCAGGATTTGACCACCAAGATCGCTGGAGACATTGCTTCGTGAGTTCGGTTCGTTCCGTCGTGCGGGGGGTGGGTTCGTACCTGCCGGCCCGTTGCCTGACCAATGCCGAGATGGAATCCATGGTCGCAACCAGCGATTCCTGGATCCGGCAGCGCACCGGTATCGGTGCGCGTCACATCGCGGCGGAAGGTGAGTACACCTCGGACCTCGGCACCCAGGCGGCCCGCGCCGCGCTCGCCAATGCCGGTATGGACGCCTCCGAGATCGATCTCGTGATCGTCGCCACGGCAACGCCGGACCAGACGTTCCCGGCCACGGCCCTGACGGTGCAGAACAATCTCGGCATCCACCAGGGGTTCGCCTTCGACCTGCATGCCGTGTGCTCCGGCTTCGTCTTTGCGCTGTCGAATGCCGATGCGCTGATCAAGGCCGGGCAGGCGAAGAAGGCGCTTGTGATCGGCGCCGAAACCTTCTCGCGCATCATCGACTGGACCGACCGTTCGACCTGCGTCCTGTTCGGCGACGGTGCGGGTGCGGTCGTTGTGGAAGCGGTTGACGAGGCGGACGCCAACGGTCGCGGCATTCTCTCCTGCGACCTTCGCGCCGACGGCCAGTTCCGCGACAAGCTCTATGTCGACGGCGGCCCGTCGACCACCCAGACTGCGGGCTATCTGAAGATGGATGGCCGCGAGGTTTTCCGTCAGGCAGTAGGGCTGGTTCACGGCGTTATCGACCGGACACTGGAAAAGGCCGGCTACACGGCCGACGACCTCGACTGGTTCGTGCCGCATCAGGCCAATCGCCGCATCATCGATGCCACGGCCCGCAAGTTCGACTGGCCTGAAGAAAAGATCGTCATGACGGTCGAGAACCATGGCAACACGTCAGCCGCCTCGATTCCGCTGGCGCTGGACGTCGCGGTCAAGGACGGGCGCATCAAGAAGGGCGATCTCGTCCTCGTCGAGGCGCTTGGCGGCGGCTTTACATGGGGCGCGGCGCTCGTTCGCTGGTGACGCCGCCTGCATCCCGTTGGGGCGGGGTGCGTTCAAGACACACCGACCACGAAAATCGCGTTCGCACTCAATTTGGGCGTTTGCCTGCGTTGACCGGCGAGCGCGGCGTTTCTACCATGCCCGGCGAATGCGGCACGCAACGACCGCAGGTCTGAAATTCCAGACGTTTCAACGAAGTGGCGGGGGTTCTTGCGATGACAGGGCGGACAATCACGCGTGCCGACCTTTGCGAAGCGGTGTACCGGAAAGTCGGCCTGTCGCGTGCTGAATCCGCTGAGCTCGTCGAAATGCTGATCGATGAGGTGATCGAGACGCTGGAGCGTGGCGAGAACGTCAAGCTTTCCGGTTTCGGGTCCTTCATGCTTCGCGACAAGGGCGAGCGTATCGGCCGCAATCCGAAGACGGGCGTCGAGGTGCCGATTGCCCCGCGGCGGGTGATGGTTTTCAAGCCGAGCCCGGTGATGAAGAACCGGATGAACGGCGCGGCGGACGAAGACGGCGAGTGATCGTTGACGTGCTTCGGGGAGTTTGAGCACGCAGATGGCTGACAAGGGGCCGGACGCCTTCAGGACGATCAGCGAGGTCGCCGACGACCTTGAAGTTCCGCAGCACGTGTTGCGGTTCTGGGAAACGCGTTTTTCGCAGATCAAGCCGATGAAACGGGGCGGCGGACGGCGGTACTACCGGCCCGACGATGTCGACCTGCTGCGCGGTATCCGCAAACTCCTCTACGGCGACGGTTTTACGATCAAGGGCGTTCAGCGCATCCTGAAGGATCGCGGCGTGCGCCACGTGATCGACATCGGTGCCGGCCGCATGCCGGGCGGCGAGATGGCGGCGGCGCCCGAACCCGCAGCGCCTGTTCTGGTGCAGCCGACGCCGCAACCTGCGGCACCCGCACCTGCGCCGATCGCGACACCAGCGCCTCCCGCACCGGCGACTGCCGCGCCAGCACCCGCTGCCCAATCGGCTCCGGCACCCACACCGGCCCCGGCACCGCCGGCTGCACCTGAACCGACTCCTGCGCCCGCCACTGCGCCTGCATCCACCACCAAGCCTGCCAGCGGAGACGAAACCGAGTTGCCGCCGCTCCCGCGGCTCGATTCCCTGCGCATCTTTGCCCATGACCGTGTTGCAGCCAGTCAGCCGCAGGAGCCGGCCCCGGCAAAGGCACCCGCAGCACCGCCCGCACCGCAACCGGCACCCGCACCGACAGCAGAAAAGCCGCCTGCCGCCGCACCGGCCCAGCCGGCGGCTGAGGGCAAGGCGGAACCGCCCATTGCCGTACCCGCCGTGGGGCGCATCGGGGAATCGCTCTCGGCCGACGATATTCGCCGGCTGCAATCGGTGCTGTTTGAACTGGGAGAGTGCCGGAACCTGCTGACGGAAGCGCTCAAGCGCTGAGCCGAATTGGCGCGCTGAGCCGTGCGAGATTTCCGGATTGGAAAGATGGTCGGAGCGGCAGGATTTGAACCTGCGACCCCCAGTCCCCCAGACTGGTGCGCTAACCGGGCTGCGCCACGCTCCGAACGTTGCAGGGGATTAGCGTTTGGGCGC
The DNA here is from genome assembly GCF_046159835.1 of Tepidamorphus sp. 3E244. Taxonomy (NCBI): domain Bacteria; kingdom Pseudomonadati; phylum Pseudomonadota; class Alphaproteobacteria; order Hyphomicrobiales; family Tepidamorphaceae; genus Tepidamorphus; species Tepidamorphus sp. 3E244. The sequence continues at coordinate 1,299,596 of NZ_JBJXCY010000001.1, forward strand.
GCGAAGTGCAAGGCCCAGTGCTCGCGAAATCGCGTTGCTCAGAGCGCCCTGACGGCCTCCAGCACCTCCTCGGCGTGACCGGCGACCTTCACCTTCCGCCAGACCTTGCGGATGACGCCGTCGCCATCGATCACGAATGTGGAGCGCTCGACGCCCATGTACTTGCGGCCGTACATGCTTTTTTCCATCCACACGCCATAGGCTTCCATCATCTCGTGGCTTTCGTCGCCTGCAAGGGCCACGCCCAGGACATGCTTGTCGCGAAATTTCGACAGCTTCGCTGGCTTGTCGGGCGAAACGCCGAGGATGCTGGCCCCGGCCTTTGCGAAGTCTTCCTGCATTTGCGTGAATGCAATGGCCTGTTTCGTGCAGCCGCTGGTGTCGGCGCGCGGATAAAAATACAAAACCAGCGCCTTTCCCGCGTAATCGCCGAGCGAAATCTCGCTGCCGGTGTCCGTGGGAAGTGAAAAGTCTGGGGCCTTGCTGCCTTCCTCGGCTGCCATGTACTGCCATCCTTTCGTCCGCTTTTGCGTGTTGAAACAGGAACTTGATCGTCAGTTGCGCGAACTGGCGCGGGGATTATTTCGCGGCGGGCATTTACGCTATCCATCGTTGGGCATCGCCTGCGCGCGAGTCACTTTATAAGGTCGGCGAAACCCGATCCACGCCATCTGCGCGTGCGGTCGCCAGGGGGTAGAACCGCTTGTCAGACGCCTCACAGCCCGAAGCCGGAAACGGTCCTCGGACGACGCCGGAAACTGCAACGCCCAAGTGGCGGCGTGCGGTGCGTGGCGGCATGCGGCAATGGCGGCACCTTGGCCATCGCTCCCGTGCGGCTGGACAGTCCGGCTACAGGCAATTCTCCCGTTTGCCGAAACCCGCTCGCTTCGCGGGCTATGCGCTGGCCGGCGTGGTTGGCCTTTGGGTGACGCTCTTTCTGCTCCTGCACCTGGTCCTGATTGCCGGTCCGGTGCCCATAGGCGGGGTTGCGCCACGCGTTGTCGCTGCCGTCGAGCAACGATTGCCCGAGGGCATGTCGCTTGCGGTTTCGAGCCTCTCTCTGGAAGACAACGGTCTCGGCTTCGGCGTTCGCCTCAACGATATCCAGCTTTCCGACGAAACCGGCTCGCCGGTCTTCGCCGCGCCTTCGATTTCCGTCGGCTTCAGCACGCTGGCAGCCACCTTTGGCCGCTTCGATCCCGATGAACTCGTCATCACGTCTCCGCGTATCGTGCTTGCAGGCAGCGACGTGGGCGGCGGCGATGAAATGAACGCCGCCGACATTGTCGCGGCGGCTTTTCTCGTCCTCAACCAGCAAGGCGGTATCGGCGAACTGTCGGTGCGCGATGCGACAGTCCTGCCTGTTCGGGATGGGCCGGAACTCGATGCAGTCAATGCTCGCCTCTACGCCGAGGACACCGGTGAGGGCGAGTCCTCCATCGCCATGGAAGTCAGCGGCGGCGAAACCGAGACGGGCGAGTGGGCCATGAATGGCCGGCTCCAGCGCCGGTCAGACGGCGGCCTGACGGTCGAACTCGCATTCGCCGACCTGATCCCGGAAGCCTTCGGTGGTTCAAGCTCAAATCTCACGCGTTCAGTGCGGCTCGATACGCCGGTCTCGGGCCAGGTGGCGCTGGTGACGCTTGCCAACGGCGCAATTGCCGAAGGGCGCTTCGACCTGCTGGTCGGTGCCGGGCGTGTCGCGATGGGCAACGATATCGACTTCGCAATCGATGAAGCGCGCGTCTCCGGTGTGTGGGATTCCTCTCGCCGCGTTTTGCGCATCCTGCCGTCGCGAATCCTTGCAGGCGAGAGCAAGGCGGTGCTGGCAGGCGAAGTGCTGCTGCCCGACAACCGCTCCATGGCCTACGGAACGATCCCCGTCGGGTTCGGCTTCACGGACGTGGTGCTCGCCCCGCGCGAGGACATCGCGCCGGTGAAGCTAGATGCCATCGTCTTCGACGCAACCTTCGACCTCAACACGCGCCAGGCGCAGATTTCCCGTTTTGATTTCATCGCCGGAGAAGCCTCGCTATCCATGATCGGCTACATGCGCGCTGCGCCCGGTTCACCCGGTGTCGCGCTGCGCGGCGGGCTGGCGGCCATGTCGCTGGAAACCTTCGGCAAGCTCTGGCCCGTGGGACTGGCCGAGAACTCGCGTGACTGGTTCGAAAAGCAGATCTTTGGCGGCGAAATCGTCAATGCGACCGTGACTATCGACATCAAGCCGGGCGAACTTGCGCAGGAAGGTGGGTTCGAGAACCTGACGCGCGATTCCGTGCGCGTCGATTTCCGCACGGCCAACACCGAGTTCGGCTACTTCAAGGACCTGCCTGCCATCCGGAACGCGCAGCTGCGCGGCACGTGGACGCCCACCAGCTTCGAGATGAGCATGGCGGGGAGCGGTGCGCATATCCCGCTGGAAAATGGCGAGATCATCGCCGTCGAGCAGGCGCGCTACGTCATCGCCGATACCCGCCAGCACCCCGCCCGCGCCGACTTGCGCGTGCTGACCAGCGGCGGCCTTGATGCGCACCTGCTGCTGCTCGACCACGACCCGCTCAACATTCCGACCAAGAACAACATCGATATTTCCAAGATCGATGGCAACGCGGTTGTCACCACCTCCATGAACTTCGAGGTTCGTCCGGGGCTGAAGGTCGAGGATACCGGCCTCGTGGTGGACGGAACGGTGGGCGGGCTGCGCTTCCCGGCAGGCCCCGAGCGCACCATTGAGGAGGGCAACGTCGCGTTCTCGATTTCGGGGGGCGTTCTTCGCGTCGAGGGGCAGGGGCAGATCGACGGCGTCGGCGCGGATATCGCCATGACGCAACCGCTCTACGGCACCAACCAGACGGCGGAGCGCAAGGTCGCGCTGATCCTGGACGAAGACGCGCGCAAGAAGCTCGGCCTGAATTTTGGCTCGCTGGTGCAGGGCACTTTCCCGGTCAACCTGATCGAGCTTGGCGGCGGGCGCAGACGGGTTGAAGCCGACCTCAAGGATGCGCGGCTCTTCCAGCCGGCCATCGGCCTCGACAAGCCCGCAGGGTCGCCCGCCAACCTCGTGGCCGTGCTGTCTCCGGACCAGGAAACGGGCGGTACGGCCATTTCCGATCTGCGACTGTCGGGGCGCGAACTGTTCTTGTCGGGCAACGGCGTGCTGCGCGCCAATGGCGGCGTCCACCATCTGAACTTCGACAGCTTCCGCCTGCAGGCCGACGACACTGCAAAGGCGCGGCTCAGCGCGGATGCCAACGGCAACCTGACCGGCGAGATCGAGGCGGTTCGCTTCGACATGCGCCGCATCATCGAGAATGCGAAGACCGGCGGCATTTCGGACGGCGCTGGCAATGCGCTCGATTCCCGCCGCTACAAGTTCACGGCCAATATCGGCTCGGGGCGCGGCTATAACGGCGAAGTGCTGCAGGGCGTCGACGTCAAGCTCGACATGAGCGGCGACACGATCTCGCTGCTGAAGATGACAGGCGCATTCTCCGACAACTCCACCGTGCGACTGGAGATTGCTGGCAACGATGCCAACAACCAGGTGCTGAGCCTTGCGGCCAGCAACGCGGGGCGGACCCTGCGCTGGATCGACATGTATTCGCGCGTGCGCGGCGGCCAGATGGCCCTGCGGGCCAATCTCGGCCCCGGCAAGGGCGACATGCGCGGGCGCATCCAGGTGGTGCGGTTTGCCATCCAGCAGGATCCGAGCCTGTCCACGCTCATCAACGAGACAGGTAAGATGGCATCGGACCCCTCCTGGCAGGCGGCGGCAAAGCGCGAGCAGCCGAACGCGGCCAATCTCGGGTTCGATGAATTCTACGTGGATTTCAACCGCTCGCGCGGCGTGTTCGATCTGGCCAACGGTGTGATGCGCGGACCAGCCATCGGCGCGACATTCGACGGGCGGATCGACTTCACCGGCCGCAACCTGAACGTCAACGGCACCTACGTGCCGCTCTACGCGATCAACAACTTCTTCGGGCGGGTACCGCTGATCGGCACGATCCTCGGCGGTCGCGCCGATGAAGGGCTGATCGGCGTGAACTTCTCGGTGCGCGGCAACCTCAACCAGCCCAACCTGATTGTGAACCCGGTATCCGCCGTCACGCCGGGTATCTTTCGCCTGTTGCTGGATGCGCCGACGCGGGCCATCACCGGCGGCCCGCCGCCGGTGCAGTCCCGGCCGGGCGGCGCGCCGCAGCCAAGCCAGGTCGACCGCTTCGACCCGATGGCTCAGGGGCAGAACCGCTAGGGCAACGCTCCCTGCGCGCTCAGGCCGGGCGGATCAGCGCGTGGCGCTTCTTGCCCATGGACAGCTTGATGACTCCGTCCGGACCCACGTGCGAGGCGTCCAGCATCATCTTGGGGTCGTTGACAGCCTGATCGTTGATGCGCACCGCGCCGGACTGCACAGACCGCCGGGCATCGCTATTCGATCCCGCAAAACCGGCTTCGACACATGCTGTCAGCAAGCCGACGCCGGACCCAAGATTCATGGTGAAGGTCGGCAGGTCGAGCGCGTTCTGACCCTGCTCGAAGGTCTGCTGCGCGGTGCCGGCGGCTTTATCCGCCGCCTCGCGGCCATGGGCCATGGCGGTCGCCTCGGTGGCGAGGATCTTCTTTGCCTCGTTGATCTCCGCGCCCTGCAGCGCGCCGAGCCGGGCGATCTCGTCGATCGGCAGTTCGGTGAACAGCTTCAGGAAGCGCGTCACGTCGGCATCCTCCGTGTTGCGCCAGTACTGCCAGTAGTCGTAGGCGCTCAGCATGTCGGCGTTGAGCCAGACAGCGCCCGAGGCCGTCTTGCCCATCTTGGCGCCCGACGAGGTCGTCAGCAGTGGGCAGGTGAGGGCGTAGAGCTGCGCCTCGGCCATGCGGCGGCCAAGGTCGATGCCGTTTACGATGTTGCCCCACTGGTCCGATCCGCCCATCTGCAGGGTGCAGCCGTAGCGCTTGTAAAGCTCCACGTAGTCGTAGGCCTGCAGGATCATGTAGTTGAATTCGAGGAAGGACATTGGCTGCTCGCGGTCGAGCCGCTGCTTCACTGATTCAAAGCTCAGCATCCGGTTGACCGAGAAGTGCCGGCCCACGTCGCGAAGGAAGTCGACATAGTTCAGTTCCAGCAGCCAGTCGGCATTGTTGACCATCACGGCCTCGTTGCCGGTGTCGCCGAAGGAAATGAACTCGGAGAAGATGCGCTTGATGCCGTCGATATTGGACTGGATGACGTCGTCGCTCAGCATCTTGCGGCTCTCGTCGCGGCCTGTTGGGTCGCCGACGCGCGTGGTGCCGCCACCCATCAGCACAATGGGCTTATTGCCGGTCTTCTGGAACCAGCGCAGCATCATGATGGAGACAAGCGAGCCGACATGCAGGCTGCTGGCGGTCGCGTCATAGCCGACATAGGCGGTGACGGGACCATCCTTGAGTGCTTCGTCCAGCTTCTCCGGTTCGGAGACCTGGTGAATGAAGCCGCGCTCGTGCAGCACTTGCAGGAAGTCGGATTTGTACGTCGCCATTGATATTCGCGCCCTGATGCACGTAAGGGTGAAACCGGCCGCCCCGGATCGGGCGGCTTTCAGTTTTGGGTCAGGTGGTAGCGTCTAGCGGGCCTGCCGCCACCGGGCAAGGGGTTGCGAAGCGGTGGATTCCGGATATCCCGACGTGCTGGCCATCGGCACGATGAGCGGCACCTCCATGGACGGCGTCGACGTGGCCGCCATCACCACCGACGGCGCCAGCGTTTCCGCCTTCGGGCCGACGCATGCCAGCCCTTATTCCGCGGGCGATCGAGCGATCCTGCGCGCGGCGCTGAAGGAGGCCGCAAGCGCTTCGAACGAGGAGCGTGCGCCCGATTTCGCTGAGGCCAGCCGCATCGTGACAGAGCGCCACGCCGAAGCCATCGAAGCCTTCTGCCGGGAGCACAGAATCGCGGCCAGGGACGTCGGAGTCGTCGGGTTTCACGGCCAGACCGTGATCCACCGGCCCGAACGTGCGCTCACGGTGCAGATCGGCGATGCGCATGCGCTGGCGAGCCGTCTCGGCATTCCGGTCGTGTATGACCTGCGCCAGGCGGACATGCGCGCCGGCGGTCAGGGCGCGCCGCTCGTGCCTGTGTTTCACCGTGCGCTGGCAGCCCGCTGCGCGCTGAAGGCGCCGGTCGCCTTCCTCAATCTCGGGGGCGTTGCCAATGTCACCTATATCGGCCGCGACGGTTCCCTCATCGCCTTTGATACCGGGCCGGCCAACGCGCTGCTGGATGACTGGGCGATGCAGCACACCGGCCAGGCGGCTGATTTTGACGGTCGTCTGTCCGGCAGCGGGCAGGTCGACCGAAAGCGCCTGGCGGAGCTGATGGAAGACCCGTATTTCGACGAGCCGGCGCCCAAGTCCCTCGACCGGGACCATTTCGCCGGGACGGCCAGCAGCATCATCTCCGGGCTTGCCGCGCAGGAAGGGGCTGCGACGCTTGCGGGTTTCACGGTGGAGAGCGTTGCAGCGGCGCTGCGGCATTTTCCCGAACCGCCGCAGGCATGGGTCGTCAGCGGAGGGGGGGTCAATAACCCGGTGATACTGCAGGGGCTCGCCGACCGGCTGCAGGTGCCGGTCTCGCGCGCGGAAGACTACGGGCTGTCGTCGGAGTTCATGGAAGCGCAGGCCTTCGGCTATCTCGCCGTGCGCGCATTGCGCGGCCTGCCGCTGTCCTATCCCGGCACCACAGGGGTGAAGGTCGCGATGCCGGGCGGCGCGGTCGCCTTGCCCGGCACGGCTGCTTGAGAGAGCTTATTCCTCGCCGCCGGCGAGTTCGGCCTCGATGGCGGTGAGGCGGCGGACCAGATAATCGTCGCAGGACTCGATCAGCTGCTCGGCATGGTCGGTGAAGAAGTGGTTCGCACCGGGCATGATCTGCTGCTCGATGGTGATGCCCTTCTGGGTCTTCAGCTTGTCGACGAGACCCTGCACGTCCTTTTCCGGCACCACCTTGTCGGCATCGCCGTGGATGATGAGGCCCGACGAGGGGCAGGGCGCGAGGAAGCTGAAGTCATAGAGGTTGGCGGGCGGGGCAACCGAGATGAAGCCCTCGATCTCCGGACGGCGCATCAGCAGCTGCATGCCGATCCACGCACCGAAGGAAACACCGGCGATCCAGCAGGCCCGCGAATCCGGGTTCAGCGCCTGCATCCAGTCCAGCGCGGCAGCGGCATCGGACAGTTCGCCCTGTCCGTGGTCGAACTCGCCTTGGCTGCGGCCCACGCCGCGGAAATTGAACCGCAGCGTCCCGAAGCCGTGCTTCTGGAACATGTAGAAGAGCTGGTAGGTGAGCGGATTGTTCATCGTCCCGCCGAACTGCGGGTGCGGGTGCAAGACGATGGCCACCGGCGTGGTGCGGGTGCGGGGCGGCTGGTAGCGCCCTTCGAGACGGCCCGCCGGGCCGGTAAAGATGACTTCTGGCATGATGACTCGCTTGCAGGCGCTCGATGCAATATCGCTGCGGCTTTACGGGGAAATACGGACCCGTTTCTTGACACTCCGGGTACTGGTTCCTAAAACCAGTTTAGAATCATTCGAAACTACGGTTATCGCAGCCGGTCCGCTGCCCGCAGAAGGCGGTTGATAGCACGAAGCGGACCCGGAATTGCAAGGAAAACCGACATTTCGGCCAATTGCGGCCGGAGTGGACGCCGCAGATACCAAGGGCTCATGAGCGCCAACCGCATTTACCTGGATGACAATGCCAGCGCGCCGTTGCGTGCCGCCGCCCGTGATGCGGCTGCCAACGCGCTCGATGCCGGCAACCCGTCGAGCGTGTATGCCGAAGGCCGCGACGCACGCCGCATCGTCAACGAGGCGCGCGAAGCCGTTGCAACCCTTTCCGGCGCAAAGACGTCGGATATCGTCTTCACGTCCGGCGCATCGGAAGCCAACGCGATTGTGCTGGGCGGCTTGAAGCTTGGCGGCAAGGCTGCAACGCATCTTCTTGTGTCGGCCATCGAACACCCGTCGGTGCTGTGGGGCGGGCGCTTTGGCGCAGATGCGCGCGCGACTATACCGGTCGGCAAGGATGGACGCATTGCGCCGCAGGCGGTTGCCACGATGCTCGGGGCGTTGCCCGGTGGTGCCGTGCCGCTAGTCAGCGTCATGGCCGCCAACAACGAGACCGGCGTCATCCAGCCCGTGGCTGAGATTGCCGAAGTCGTCCACGCGGCGGGCGGCGTGCTCCATTGCGACGCCGTCCAGGCGGCAGGCCGGCTCGATCTTGCAAAGGTCACGGCGGATGCCGACCTCGTTTCGCTGTCGGGCCACAAGATGGGCGCTCCCAAGGGCGTTGGCGCGCTGGTGATCCGCAATGCGGACGTGACGTTCGCAGCCCCTCATATTGGTGGAGGAGGGCAGGAGCGAAACCGCCGCGCCGGCACCGAGAACGTGCCGGGTATCGCGGGTTTTGGCGCGAGCGCCCGCGAGGCTTGCGACGAATCCGCTCGCTGGGCCGAGATTCAGGGCCTGAGGGAATGGATTGAGGGGCGTCTTTGCACTATCTCTCCAACCACGTGCATCCTTGGCGGCGATCAGCCGCGGCTGCCGAACACGATCTGTGTGGCGCTCGATGGCGTACAGGCGGAAACCGCCGTCATTGCCTTCGATCTTGCCGGCATCTCGATCAGCGCAGGCTCCGCCTGCTCGTCGGGCAAGGTCGGCCCCAGTCATGTGCTCGAAGCCATGGGCCTTGATAGCGGGCTGAAGAAGGCGGCGCTTCGCGTCAGCCTGACACGCGACACCACGCGCGAAGAGGCAGAAGCCTTCGTTGCGGCATGGGAAAAGATTTGCGCACCGGCCGGTGCGCGGCGGTCCGCCGCCTGAGTTGAATTATTGAGGTTGGTCCACCGCGGTCCTTGAAACCGCGAGCGGAAGGAAGAAGAGAATGCCAGCGGTCCAGGAAACGATCGAACAGGTCAAGGCGATTGACGTCGACAAGTACAAGTATGGCTTTTCGACCGACATCGAGATGGAAAAGGCCCCCAAGGGCCTGAATGAAGATATCGTTTGCTACATCTCTGCGCGCAAGGACGAGCCCGAATGGATGCTTGAATGGCGTCTTGACGCCTACAAGCGCTGGCAGACGATGAATGAGCCGAAATGGGCGAAGCTCGACTACCCGAAAATCGATTTCGACGACCTCTACTACTACGCCGCCCCCAAGGGGCAGGACGGTCCGACGTCGCTGGACGAGGTCGATCCGGAGCTCCTGCGTACTTACGAAAAGCTCGGCATCCCCCTGAAGGAACAGGAAATTCTGGCGGGCGTCCGCAAGATGGACGAGCCCAGCACGCTGGACGAGGATTCCGGCGGCGCGCGCCCCTATGGCAATGTCGCCATCGATGCGGTGTTCGATTCCGTGTCCGTGGTCACGACCTTCAAGAAGGAACTGGCCAAGCACGGCATCATCTTCTGCTCCATCTCCGAGGCCCTGCGCGAGCACCCGGACCTCGTGAAGCAGTATCTCGGATCCGTCGTGCCCGTGACCGACAACTACTACGCGACGCTGAACTCGGCGGTCTTCTCAGACGGCTCGTTCGTCTACATCCCCAAGGGCGTCCGCTGCCCGATGGAGCTGTCGACCTATTTCCGCATCAACGAGAGTGACACCGGCCAGTTCGAGCGCACGCTCATCATCGCGGATGAAGGGTCCTACGTCTCGTACTTGGAAGGCTGCACCGCGCCAATGCGCGACACCAACCAGCTGCACGCGGCGGTCGTCGAGCTGATCGCGCTCGATGACGCGGAGATCAAGTACTCCACGGTCCAGAACTGGTACCCGGGCGACAAGGACGGCAAGGGCGGCATCTACAACTTCGTCACCAAGCGTGGCGACTGCCGCGGCAAGAACTCCAAGATCTCGTGGACGCAGGTCGAGACCGGCTCAGCGATCACCTGGAAGTATCCCAGCTGCATCCTGCGCGGCGACAACTCGCGCGGCGAGTTCTACTCGATCGCCGTTTCCAACGGCTACCAGCAGATCGACAGCGGCACCAAGATGGTTCACCTCGGCAAGAACACGTCGAGCCGCATCATCTCCAAGGGCATCGCGGCGGGCCACTCGCAGAACACCTATCGCGGGCTTGTCTCGGCCCACCGCAAGGCGACCAGCGCACGCAACTTCACCCAGTGCGACAGCCTGCTGATCGGCGATCTGTGCGGGGCGCACACCGTGCCGTATATCGAGGCGAACAATTCCTCCGCCACCTTCGAGCACGAGGCGACCACCTCGAAGATCTCCGATGACCAGATGTTCTACTGCCTGGCGCGCGGATTGGGCGAGGAGGAAGCCGTCGCGCTGATCGTCAATGGCTTCGTGCGGGACGTCATCCAGCAGCTTCCGATGGAGTTCATGGTCGAGACCCAGAAGCTCATCGGCATCAGCCTTGAAGGCAGCGTTGGGTAGAGCAGTTGGCTGCATCCCAGAAGGAATCGAACAAGAAGCCAACGAAGAAAAACGAGCGTCGCCACGTCTATCTTTTCGATTGGACGAGCAAGTGGGACGACCGGATCTGGTGGATTCAGCAGATCGTCGTGCTTCTGGTCGCGACTTCGGTAGCGGGCTTCTTGCTAATTAAATGGTTTGGCAGCCGTTGAACGGGCTGCACAGAATGAACGGGTAACGGACAATGCTTGAGATCAAGAACCTCCACGCACGCATCGAGGAAGACGGCACCGAAATCCTCAAAGGCGTCGACCTGAAGATCAATGCGGGCGAAGTGCACGCCATCATGGGGCCGAACGGCTCCGGCAAGTCCACCCTGTCGAACGTACTGGCCGGCAAGGACGACTACGAGGTCACCGACGGCGAAGTGCTGTTCAAGGGCGAGGATCTGCTGGACATGGAAGCCGACGCGCGCGCTGCCGCTGGTGTCTTCCTGGCCTTCCAGTACCCGGTGGAAATTCCCGGCGTTGCGACCATGACCTTCCTGAAGGCGGCGATGAACGCCCAGCGCAAGGCGCGCGGCGAAGCCGAGCTGACCACGCCGGACTTCATGCGCGCGGTGAAGGATGCCTCGGGCAAGCTCAACGTCTCGCAGGAGATGCTGCGCCGTCCGCTGAACGTCGGCTTCTCCGGTGGTGAGAAGAAGCGCAACGAGATCCTCCAGATGAGCCTGCTGCAGCCGAGCCTGTGCGTTCTCGACGAGACCGATTCCGGCCTCGACATCGACGCGCTGCGCCTGGTGGCCGACGGCGTCAACGCGCTGCGCAGCCCGGACCGCGCGATGCTCGTCATCACCCACTACCAGCGCCTGCTCGACTACATCGTGCCGGACGTCGTCCACGTCATGTCCAAGGGCCGGATCGTGAAGACCGGCGGCAAGGAACTGGCGAAGGAACTGGAAAAGTCCGGTTACGCCGAATTCGTCGACGCCGCATAAGGGAGCCTGAGCATGAGCGCACAGCTACAGCGCATCGACAATCCGGTCGAGCAGCAGATCGCGTCCGAGTTCGCCGCACGCAAGGGCGACCTCGTTGGCGCCTCGGCGCTGGCACCGGCGCGCGAGAGCGCCTTCGCCCGCTTCAAGGAAACGGGCCTGCCGCATCGCCGGATCGAGGAATGGAAATACACCGACATCCGCACCCGCCTGCGCGAGATGCCGGAACCGGGCGAGGTATCGGTCTCGCTTCCCGGTGCCGCCGACAGCGTCACCGTCCGCTCGCTTGCGTACGCGGTCGAGGCTGACGGGGCGAAGATCGCCGAGCGCGTTTCGGAGCGGTTCACCGGCTTTGAGAGCCCGCTGCTGGACCTGAACGAGGCCTTCGCCAGCACCGGCGCGGTGATCGACGTTGCCGCCGGCGCGGACGTATCCGATCCGATCCGCACCGAGTTTTCCTTCTCCGCCGGCAAGCGCGGCGACACGGTCGCGCTCTACAGCGTCGGCGAGGGCGGCAAGGCGACCTTCATCGAGAAGTCTTCTGCCAATGGCGAAGGCGCGTTTTCCGGCCACGTCACCCATCTCGACGTTGCCAAGGGTGCCGACGTGACGCTGATCCGCCACGTGGATGGCGGCGCGAAGGGCGTGCATTCCGGCGGCCTTGCGATCACAGTGGGCGAGGGCGCAAAGCTCGACGTTCTGCTGGTGGTCTCCACCGGCGATCTGGTGCGCACCGACATCGGCCTGCGCTTCTCCGGTCCCGATGCCGATGCCAATTTGCGCGGCCTGCATCTGGCCGGTGGCAAGCGCCACATCGATACGACCATGTTCGTTGATCACGCCCATCCCGGCTGCGTCAGCCGCGAGCTGTTCAAGTCCGTGCTCGACGATGACGCGCGCAGCGTCTTCCAGGGCAAGATCCTGGTTCGCCAGATCGCTCAGAAGACCGACGGCAAGATGATGACCCAGGCCCTGATGCTGTCGGACAACGCGGAGATGGACGCCAAGCCGGAACTGGAAATCTACGCCGACGACGTGCAGTGCGGCCACGGCGCGACCACGGGCCGGGTTGACGACGACTTCCTGTTCTACCTGATGGCGCGCGGTATTCCCGAAAGGGAAGCCACCCGCATGCTGGTCTCGGCGTTCGCCAACGAGGTCTTCGACGATCTCGACGAGGCGATTTCCGAGGAGTTCTCGGCGGTCGCCGAGGAGTGGCTCGAACGGCACCTGGCCTGACGGAATGGACATGAGCGCAGCCCCATACGACGTCGCGGCCGTCAGGCGGGATTTCCCGATCCTGTCGCGCGAAGTGCATGGCAAGCCGTTGGTCTATCTCGACAACGGCGCGTCGGCCCAGAAGCCGCAGGCGATGCTGGACGCGATCACGAAGGCCTACACGGAAGAGTATGCCAACGTGCATCGCGGGCTGCACTTCCTGTCCAATGCCGCGACCGACGCCTACGAGGACGCGCGCGAGACCGTGCGCGACTTCCTCAACGCCGGCTCGGTGGACGAGGTGATGTTCACCCGCTCCACCACCGAGGCGATCAACCTCGTTGCTTACTCGCTGGGACTTGAGGAGATCGGGGAGGGCGACGAGATCGTCATCTCCCTGATGGAGCACCATTCCAACATCGTGCCGTGGCACTTCCTGCGCGAGCGCAAGGGCGCCGTCATCAAGTGGGTGCCGGTGCTGGAGGATGGCTCGTTCGACTTCGAGGCCTTCGAGGGGATGCTCAGCGAGCGCACCAAGCTCGTCGCGGTCACGCACATGTCCAACGTGCTCGGCACGGTCGTGCCAGTCGCCGACGTGATCCGCTCGGCGCATGCGCGCGGCATCAAGGTGCTGGTAGACGGCTCCCAGTCCGCCGTGCACATGCCGGTGGACGTGCGTGCGCTCGACGCCGACTTCTACTGCTTCACCGGCCACAAGACCTACGGGCCGAGCGGCATCGGCGTGCTGTATGGAAAGCGTGACCTCCTGGCGAAGATGCCGCCGTTCCTCGGCGGCGGCGAGATGATCCGCGACGTGACACAGGACCTCGTCACCTATGCCGAGCCGCCGCATCGCTTTGAAGCCGGTACACCGCCCATCGTGCAGGCCATCGGCCTTGGTGCGTCGCTCAAATACATGCAGTCGCTGGGCCGCGAGAACATCGCCGCACACGAGGAATCGCTGCGCGATTACGCCCACGAGCGCCTCGGCCAGATGAACTCGATCCGCATCTTCGGCAACGCGCCGGGGAAGGGGGCTATCGTTTCCTTTGAAATGGTCGGCGCCCATGCGCACGATGTCGCCACCGTGCTCGACCGCGAAGGCGTCGCAGTGCGCGCCGGCACGCATTGCGCCCAGCCCCTGCTGGAGCACTATGGCGTGACCTCGACTTGCCGCGCGTCGTTCGGCCTTTACAATACAAAGGACGAAGTGGACGTGCTCGTCACCGCGCTGGAGAAAGCGCAACGGATGTTCGAATGACCGAGAACAACCCATACCTGATGGACGACGACGCCAAGGCGGACGCCGCGTCTGATGATGCGGCGAAGGCTGACGCACCCGCTGCGAATTCTCCGGATGCAGCCTCTACGATCCCGAAGGAAGAGCTGACGGCACTGACCGATGACATCATCGCGGCGCTGAAAACCGTTTATGACCCCGAAATCCCGGTCGATATCTACGAGCTTGGCCTGATCTACCGCGTCGACATAGAAAATGATCGCTCGATCAATATCGACATGACGCTGACCGCGCCCGGCTGCCCGGTTGCCGGCGAGATGCCGATCTGGGTGGAAGACGCGGTGAGTTCGGTCGGCGGTGTCGGGCCGGTGACGGTCAACATGGTCTTCGATCCGCCCTGGGACCCCAGCCGGATGAGCGACGAGGCGCGTGTCGCTCTCGATATGTTCTAAAGCTCCAGGCAAGGTCGCCCCGTTGCGAACCTGACCCGCAGACCCTAGATTCTTTTCCAACGAGACGCGTTGGAATCGCCAGGTTCCGACCATAATCCAATGGATTGAGGACGATGAACGTACAGGCCAGACCCAGACCCAAGGTCGTTTCGCTCACAGATGCAGCAGCGGAACGGGTGCGCGAGATCATCGAGAACTCCGACAAGTCGATTGCCGGCCTGCGCGTCGGCGTCACCAATGGTGGCTGCGCCGGCATGTCCTACACGATGGATTATGCCGAGGAGATCCAGTCGAGCGACGAGGTCGTGGAAGACAAGGGCGTCACCGTCCTCATCGACCCCAAGGCGGTTCTCTTCCTGCTGGGCACCGAGATGGACTTCCAGACCAGCAAGCTGTCGTCGGGCTTCGTGTTCAACAACCCGAACCAGACGAGTGCCTGCGGCTGCGGCGAATCCGTCGCCATTACCCCGGCGGTCGGTGATTTCGCGACCGACCCGGCCTGATCCTACCCGTGAGCGGCATATTCGAACGCCTGAAGGGCGATGCGGCGGCCGAATGGCGCGCCTATACCAACCATGCCTTTGTTCTGGGCATGGGCGATGGCACGCTGCCCGAGGCCGCGTTCCGTCATTATCTCGTCCAAGACTACCTCTTCCTCATCCAGTTTGCCCGTGCCTACGCGCTCGGCGTGACCAAGGCTGATACGCTCGCGGACATGCGCGCCTGTGCTGCTGGCCTGTCGGCCATCGTCGATGTCGAGATGCAGCTTCACGTAAAGCTGTGCGGCGACTGGCGGATTACCCCTGAAGAACTCGAATCGACCTCGGAATCACGCGCGACCATCGCCTATACGCGCTACGTGCTGGAAGCCGGACACCGGGGCGACCTGCTGGACTTGCTGTGTGCACTCAGCCCCTGCGTGATCGGCTATGCGGAAATTGGCCGTGATCTGGCGGCACGCCAGAGCTCTGACGCCGCCAACCCCTACGCGGTGTGGATCGAGGAATATGCTGGCGAGGCGTACCAGCAGGTGGCGCAGGACGCCCGTGCGACGCTGAACCGGCTCGCGGCTGAAAACCTCACTGACGCGCGTTATCCGCGCCTGCTGGAGCTTTTCCGGCAGGCCACGCGTCTTGAGGCTGATTTCTGGGAAATGGGAATGACCGGCGCCGATTAGGCGACGGCCTGAACGTCCTCGTCGGTCAGCGCGTCTTCACCGGTCACGCGATTGCGGCCGTTGCGCTTGGACTTGTAGAGGGCAGCATCGGCACGGGAGATCATCGAGTCGGGCGTATCCGACACGTTCATCATCGCAATGCCGAACGACATGGTGATGCGGCCAAGGTTTTCACCGGTCGAGCGCTTCACAAGTTCCTTTTTCATGATCGCGGCACGGATCTGCTCGGCGACCACACAGGCCGAGTCGTAGTCGGTCTGCGGAAGGATGATGGCGAACTCTTCACCACCGTAGCGCGAAGCCACGTCGCGGCCCTTCACCGACTGCTTCAGCGTCGCGCCCACGAGTTTCAACACCTGGTCCCCGGTCTGGTGACCGTAGGTGTCGTTGAAGCGCTTGAAGTGGTCGATGTCGCACATGATCAGGCAGAGCGGGTTTTCCTCGTGGCGTTCGGAGGAAATGAGGCGCTCAAGTGCCTGGTCGAAATGGCGGCGGTTGGCGAGTCCGGTCAGCACGTCGGTGATGGTCTCGGTGCGAACCGCCTCCAGATTGTCCTGTAACTCGGCAATTTGCTGGCGTGAGGTGCGCAACTGCTCTTCAAGGTTGCAGTTGCGGTCTTCCATGGCACGGGTCGCGGTGAGGACACGGGCCACGACAGAGCGAGTCTGTTCAACGCTGCTGTCCGATGAAAGCGTGTTGGCAGCGTCGCTCAGTTCCTTGCCATATTCGCCGACGGTGCCGGTCGATTCCTCAATACGGCGAATGAGTTCGTTGATTTCTACGGACATCTGGTCGCTGACATCCCCGAGACGATCAGAGAGGTTCAGCGGCGAGACAAACTCGTCATAGAATCGGTCGAGGAGGGCGGCATCGATGGTGCCGTGGCGGTCAAGCGCGGCATTCAGCGCCTGGTTGAGTTCGCGATTGTAGCCTGCAGAATATGTGTACCAAAGTTCATATGTCCGCGGATACGCCGGGTTCTCGTTCTTCTTCATGAACTTGAGAGCGTTCTCACCGAACGAAATCGTTCGGAGGAACTCGGCTCTATCCGGAGTGTTCGCCATAGCTTGCGGCCCCTTCTGACGGAATCTCTGTCCGTTTGACCGGAAAAGTACCGCTGATCCACTTAACGATGGGTTAAGTGACGTATGGGAAGGCGTGCGGCACCGGTGGCAATCAGGAGCGGGCGAAGCGGGTTTGACGCAACATGAAGGCAGGCACGAAGTCCTCGTTGCCAAATGCCGTGGCGGCAAGTTCCCTTTCCGGCTCGTTTTTGCGGTTTTTGCGCGGTGCGGGCTTTTCCCCGGATTGTTTACCCTCTTCCACATCTGCGCTCTTCACAGACGCGTGATCGGGCTTTTTTGCCTCCTGGCGAGGCTCTTCCTTCGCCGGCTGACGATCGGAAGACTTGCCCTTGCGTGAACGACGCGAGCGGCGGGGCGCCGAATCCTGCTCGGAATCATCGCTGCCGGAGAAGGCGTCGGCATTCTGCTTTTCGATGGACGTTCCGATGAGCTTTTCGATGCGATCGAGCGCTTGCTTGTCGGCCGGCGTGCACAGAGCGATGGCGACACCGCTGCGCCCGGCCCGGCCGGTGCGGCCGATGCGGTGAACGTAATCGTCGGCGTTGACGGGCAGGTCGTAATTGAAGACGTGGCTGACCTTCGGGATGTCGAGACCGCGCGCGGCCACATCGCTGGCAACCAGGATCGGCGTCTCGCCGGAGCGGAAGCTCTCCAGCATCGCCATGCGCTGGTGCTGGTCCATGTCGCCATGCAGCGCGCCGGCCGTGAAGCCGTGGCGCTTGAGCGAATTGTGCAGGGTGGCGACGTCGCGCTTGCGATTGCAGAAGACGATCGCGTTCGACAGGCCTTCCGCGCCCCGGATCTGGTCGCGCAACACGGCGCGCTTGTCCTTGGGTGTCGCACTGGTGGCAACGACCCACTGTTTGACGTTTTCTGCCGCCGAAGCAGGACGTGAGGTCTCGATACGGACCGGATCGCGCAGGAACTGTTCCGTCAGTCGGGAGATTTCCGGCGCCATGGTGGCCGAGAAGAACAGCGTCTGGCGGCGGGCGGGAACCAGCGAGCAAATGCGCTCGATGTCGGGGATGAAGCCCATGTCGAGCATGCGGTCGGCCTCGTCGATGACGAGGATCTCGACACCGGTCAGCAGCAGCTTGCCGCGCCCGAAATGGTCGAGCAGGCGGCCTGGCGTGGCGATGAGAACATCTGCGCCACGATCCAGCTTCTTCTCCTGTTCATCGAATGAGACGCCGCCGATCAGCAGGGCAACGGTGAGTTTGTGATTTACGCCGTACTTGTCGAAGTTCTGTTCAACCTGCGCGGCGAGTTCGCGCGTCGGCTCAACAATGAGCGTGCGCGGCATGCGCGCACGTGCGCGGCCGGATTCAAGGCGCGTCAGCATCGGCAGCACGAAAGAGGCCGTCTTGCCGGTGCCGGTCTGCGCGATGCCAATGACGTCGCGCTTTGCCAGCACCTCAGGGATCGCCTGCGCCTGAATGGGCGTGGGCTCGGTATAGCCGGATTGCGTCACCGCTTCGAGCACGCGCTCGCTGAGGCCAAGGTCGGAAAATGCCATGTAGTTCTTTTCGTTTCGGTCTGGTGGTGTTGCCGGGGGACCCGTTCCGCCCGGTCAATCGAACAGGTCTCGCGCTTTCCGGAAGCAATAATCACGAACGCGTCCGCGTTTCGCCCGAAGTCGCAAAACTTGGTTATTGGTGAGCCGCTGCCATCTACGCGGCAGCACAGTGGCCTGCCGGGTGAACGCGACCTTCAAACATAGGGTCACTTGCGCGTTCCGCAGGCCGTATCTCGCGCTAGGACATATGGAGAACGGTTTGCGGAGTCAAATTAAACTACGGCAATAGACCCATTTCACGTGCAATCTTGCTCCAAAAGCGACATCCGCGCCATTCACAATGACACTTTGACATCTCGAAAGCCTTCACCCATGCCCCAGATCGTCTTCGTTCCCGGCCTGCTTTGCACCGCCGACCTCTTCGCGCCGCAAGTGGAGGCACTGCCGCAGGGCTGGGAGGCCACCATCGCCAATCACACGCAGGACGCGACGATGGAGAAGATCGCGGCGCGGTTTCTGGAAGGTGCGCCGGATCGATTCACACTGGTCGGGCTGTCCATGGGTGGCTACGTGACGCTTGAAGTCATGCGGCAGGCACCCGAGCGGGTGACCGGGCTGGTGCTGATGGACACGAGCGCGCGCGCTGACCGCGACCACCAGAAACAGACGCGGCGCGACCTGGTGGAACGCGCCCGTGCCGAGGGTCTCGATGCTGTTCTCGACCAGCTGTTGCCGGTGTTGATTGCGAAAGCCCGACAGTCGGACGAAGCGCTCGTCAGCCTCGTTCGAAAGATGGCCCATGACACCGGCGTCGATGCCTTCGCACGCCAGCAGGAGGCCATCATGGAGCGTGGGGAGGCGTTCGATACGTTACGCGCGGTGAACTGCCCGACGCTCATCGTTTGCGGCGAAGACGATACGCTGACGCCGCCCAAGCTCGCGCGCGAAATGGTGACGTGCGTGCCGCACGCAAGGATCGAGACGGTACCGGCCAGCGGGCACCTTTCGACGCTGGAGCAGCCTGAAGCGCTCAGCGAGATTTTGAACGAATTTCTGCGCGAAATCGAATCGCAGGATTCCTAGACGTCGAGTTCTTCGGCGAATTCGGCACGATCCTGGATGAAACGGAAGCGCGCGTCCGAGTTCGTTCCCATCAGTTCGGACACGGAATCGCGGGTCTTCTCGACGTCTTCGGCGGTGATCTCGACACGCAGAAGCGTACGCTTCTTCGGGTCCATCGTCGTTTCCTTGAGCTGGTGCGGCATCATCTCGCCGAGGCCCTTGAAGCGTCCGATCTCGATCTTTCCACGCCCGTTGAATTCCGAGCTCATCAGCTCGTCCTTGTGCATGTCGTCGCGCGCATAGAGCGTCTTGCCGCCCTGGCTGATGCGGTAAAGCGGCGGCACGGCAAGGAACAGGTGACCGTTGTCGATGAGCTGCGGCATCAGCTTGTAGAAATAGGTGATGAGCAGGGACGCGATGTGCGCGCCGTCCACGTCGGCGTCCGTCATGATGATGATGCGCTCGTAGCGCAGGTCGTCGTCGCGGTAAGCGGACCCGGTGCCGCAGCCGAGCGCCTGCACGAGGTCTGACAGCTGCTGGTTGGCGTTCAGCTTGTCGCGTCCGGCGCTCGCCACGTTCAGGATCTTGCCGCGCAGCGGCAGCACCGCCTGCGTGGCACGGGCGCGCGCCTGCTTGGCGGAGCCGCCGGCGGAGTCGCCTTCAACTATAAAGAGTTCGGTGCCTTCTCGGGAATTGGCGGAGCAGTCAGACAGCTTGCCGGGCAGGCGCAGCTTGCGAGTCGCGGTCTTGCGCTGGGTTTCGCGCTCCTGGCGGCGGCGCAGGCGTTCCTCGGCGCGGTCGATCACCCATTCCAGCAGCCTGGTTGCCTGTTGCGGGCGCGCGGCGAGCCAGTGGTCGAAGGCGTCGCGCACGGCATTTTCGACGATGCGCGAGGCTTCCTGCGTGGTCAGCCGTTCCTTGGTCTGGCCCTGGAACTCTGGTTCGCGCACGAAGACAGACAGCATGATGCCGGCAGACGCCAGCACGTCATCGCTGGTGATGACGTTCAGCTTCTTGTTGTTAGTGAGCTCGCCGAACGCCTTGAGGCCCTTCAGCAGCGCCAGCCGCAAGCCAGCGACGTGCGTGCCACCTTCCGGCGTGGGAACCGTGTTGCAGTAGGAATTGACGAAACCGTCGCGCCCGCCGAACCAGCAGATCGCCCATTCGGCGCGCCCGCCGCCATCGAGTTTCTCGCTCTTGCCGAAGAACAAGTCGTCGGTGACGCGGGCTGCCTTGCCGACTTCGCTTTCGAGGTAGTCCTTCAGCCCGTCGGGGAACTTGAAGGTCTCCTGCGCAGGGATTTCTGTGCCTGCCACCAGCGAGGGGTCACAGCTCCAGCGGATCTCGACACCGCCGAACAGGTAGGCCTTGGAACGCGCCATGCGGAACAGGCGCGCGGGCTTGAAGGCGGCACCCTTGCCGAAGATTTCGGCGTCCGGATGGAAGCGGATCTTCGTGCCGCGCCGGTTCATGACATCACCGAGCGACTCCAGCGCGCCCGTCGGACTGCCCTTGGAATAATATTGACGGTAGAGCTTGCGCCCGCGCGCGACCTCGACCTCCAGGTCGTCGGACAACGCGTTGACGACAGACACGCCAACGCCGTGCAGGCCGCCGGAGGTCTCGTAGACCTTGCTGTCGAACTTCCCGCCAGCGTGCAGCGTTGTGAGGATCACCTCCAGCGCCGAGCGGTTCTTGTACTTGGGGTGCGGGTCGACGGGGATGCCGCGCCCGTTGTCGGTCACGGTCAGGTAGTTTTCGGCATCGAGGTTCACCTCGATCACGCTGGCATGGCCGGCCACGGCTTCGTCCATCGCGTTGTCGATCACTTCGGCAAAAAGGTGGTGCAGCGCCTTCTCGTCTGTCCCGCCGATATACATGCCGGGCCGGCGGCGCACCGGCTCAAGGCCTTCGAGCACCTCGATGTCGGCGGCGGTATAGGCGTCTTCCGCGCCCCCGGTCCCGGTGGCGGCAAGCTGGCGCTCGGCGGGCTTGGCCTTCTCGACCTTGCGCGCGGCGCCCTTGGCGACGGTTTTCAGCTGGGAAACGCTGTTGTCCAGAGCAGCGAAGAGATCGTCGGAATCGCTCATGGCGGCTTCAACCTGCGGCGGAATGCGTGGGGAAATCGAATCGAAACAAATAGTGCCATGAGCGTGGCGGCAAGGCGACCGATGCTGCGCACACACAAAAAAAGAGCCGCAGCAACGCGAAACGCCTGCGGCTCCAGATCGGTACGACTGTGGCCCGGCACTCGGGCCGCTTCGGGGGAACGCGGTGAGGGGAGTGCCGAAACCAGTGTCCGCGGAACGGGCGTGCGGCGGGCAGAACCTCTCCCGCGGACGATTTCGAGTCTCCTCGAAAGAAATGTCACCCACATGACCGGTTGGTAACGATCGTTTTACAAGCTCGCTGCCATAGTCCTGATCAGAGCTTTTCGGGAGCGTGGCGTATCTGAGTATTGGCGTAATTCACGCTTTCCCGTGCGTAGGGCTCTGTTTGTACTGACGTTGAGTAGTCTCCTCACCACGAGGCAGTATCCGGCCATGGCACTTCGCCACACGTTTCGCCAAAGTGCCGGAATCCCAAGCCTTTTTGCTTGGGCGTGGGCGCTTCGTATTCCATCCGGAATAGCTGTTATTCTGCTTGTCGCGGTGTTTGCGGCAGCCTGAATCGCGCCTCACTCTCGCCGCCCGCAGCCGGCTTGAGTTACTATCCGCCGGTTTCCATTTCAGTTTATGCCGAGCGGCCCCAACGTAATGTCAGAACCATCAGCGCACCCTGAAGCGTTCCTGCGCGAGCTGCTCGATGCAGCCGTGGGTGCCGCGCTTCCCGAAAAGATCATCGCGCAGAACCTGCCCAAGCCTCCGCGCGGGCGCACCATTGTCGTCGGTGCGGGCAAGGCGTCGGCCGCCATGGCGCGCGCGCTCGAAGCCGCCTGGGAAGGCCCGCTGACCGGCCTCGTGGTGACGCGTTACGGCCATGCGGTGAATTGCAGCTCCATTAAGATCGTCGAGGCTGCGCATCCGGTTCCCGACAAGGCCGGGCTGTCCGCTGCCTGCGACATCCTCGAACTCGTCTCGGGCCTCAGCGAGGACGATCTCGTCATCGCGCTCATTTCCGGTGGCGGCTCCGCGCTGCTGACCAAACCGGCAGCCGGCCTGACGCTTGCCGACAAGCAGGCGGTCAACACCGGCCTGCTGCGCAGCGGCGCGCCGATCGGCGAGATGAACTGTGTGCGCAAGCACCTCTCCGGCATCAAGGGCGGGCGGCTGACCGCGGCGTCCGCTCCAGCGCGCATGTTCACCATCGCGATTTCCGATGTGCCCGGTGACGATCCGGCCGTGATCGCATCGGGCCCGACCGTTCCCGACCCGAGCACCACCGCGCAGGCGCGTGAAATTCTCGCCAAGTATGGCTTCGAGGTGCCGCAGTCGGTCACCGACTGGCTGGCGCGGGACGAAGCCGAGACGCCGAAGCCCGGCGATGCCATCTTCGCCAACAGCGATTTCCGCATGGCGGCAACGCCGGCCAAGTCGCTGGAGGCTGCCGCCGAGGTTGTCCGCAAGGCCGGGCTTGAGCCGGTGATGCTTGGCGATGACCTTGAGGGCGAGGCGCGCGACGTCGGCGTGGAACATGCCCGGCTCGCCAAGCGGTTGCAGGACGAAGGCCGTCGCTGCGTGCTGCTGTCGGGCGGTGAAACCACCGTCACCGTGCGCGGCAAGGGCAGGGGCGGGCGTAACACCGAGTACCTGCTCGGCCATGCGCTGGAATTGGGCGGCGCGCGCGGCATCCACACCATTGCCTGCGACACCGACGGCATCGACGGTTCGGAAGACAATGCCGGTGCCTGGTGCGGGCCTTCGACCCTGAAGCAGGCCGAGGCCAACGGCGCGGACCCGCGCGGCCTGCTGAACAGCAATGACGCATACACCTGCTTCGAGGCCGCCGGTACGCTCGTCGTCACCGGCCCGACACTCACCAATGTCAACGATTTCCGCGCAACGCTGATCGACTGATTCAGAACTGGAAACCAGACCCATGAGACGCACACGCAACGCGAAGATTGTCGCAACACTCGGCCCGGCCAGCTCCGATGCGGAGATGATCGAGAAGCTGTTTGATGCCGGCGTCGACGTCTTCCGCCTCAACTTTTCCCACGGCAGCCAGGAAGACCATGCCAAGCGCATGGACACGCTGCGCGCCCTCGAAAAGAAGAAGGGCCGCCCGATCGGCGTCCTGCAGGACCTGCAGGGACCCAAGATCCGCGTCGGTGCCCTCGATGATGGCGGCTACCACGTGAAGGCCGGCGAGAAGCTGCGCTTCGTGCTGGAAGGCGGCAACGGCAAGCGCGATTCCATTCCGCTGCCGCACAAGCAGGTCTTCGATGCGATTGCGCCGGGCCACACGATGCTGGTCAACGATGGCCGCATTCGCCTGAAGGCAAACGGCATCGGGTCCGACTGGATCGAGGCTGACGTGGTCGTCGGCGGGCCGATGTCGGACCGCAAGGGCGTGAACCTGCCTGACACGCTGCTCGACCTGTCGCCGATCACCGAAAAGGACCGCGAGGACCTGAAATTCGGCCTTGGCCTCGGCGTCGACTTTGTGGCGCTCTCCTTCGTGCAGCGCGCAGCCGACGTCATCGAGGGCCGCCGCCTCGTCGGCAGCGATGTCGGCATCTGCTCCAAGATCGAGAAGCCCAAGGCGCTCGAACAGCTTGAGGATATCGTGGCGCTGTCGGACAGCATCATGGTTGCGCGCGGCGATCTCGGCGTGGAAATCCCGCTGGAGTTCGTGCCCGAGCGCCAGAAGGAGATGATTCAGCTCTGCCGCAAGGCCGGCAAGCCGGTCATCATCGCGACCCAGATGCTGGAATCCATGGTCGAGGCACCGAACCCGACGCGCGCCGAAGCCTCCGACGTCGCGACCGCCATCTATGACGGAGCGGACGCGGTGATGCTTTCGGCGGAATCGGCGTCGGGTAAGTACCCGGCGGAAGCGGTCGCCATGATGAGCCGCGTGATCGAGGCGACCGAGAAGGGCGCCAGCTACCGCGCCATCGTGGATTCGCTGAACCTGAAGACCGAGCACACCGTCGAGCACGGTATGGCTGCTGCCGCAGCCCTCGTCGCCGAAAACGTGGAGGCCAAGGCCATCGTCGCCTTCACCTCTTCGGGCACCACCGCGGTGCGTGCGGCGCGCGAGCGGCCGAACGTGCCGATCATTGCGCTGACGCCGGAACTCGAGGTCGCCCGAAAGATGTCGATGCTGTGGGGCGCGCACTCGGTGCAGTCGGCCCTGGTCGACAGCTACGACGCGATGGTCGAGGAAGCGATTGCCCAGGCCCGCAAGGAAGGCTTTGCCATGGAAGGCGACCGGGTCGTCATCCTGTCCGGTGTGCCGTTCGGCCAGTCGGGCACGACCAACAACCTGCGCGTGGCACGCATCTACAACAGCTAGGCGCGGGCGGCCCGGACGGGCTGCACGCCGATACGACCGAGAAACAAAAAACCCGGCTGGAGCGATCCAGCCGGGTTTTGTCGTTGTAAATGCGCCGGCGGTTTCCCGCCGGCGCGCCCCACCCCTTAGACGGAGTAGTACATGTCGAACTCGACCGGGTGCGGCGTGTGCTCGAAGCGGATGACGTCTTCCATCTTCAGGTCGATGTAGGCATCGATCTGGTCGTCATCGAACACGCCACCGGCCTTCAGGAAGTCACGGTCGGCATCGAGCGAGTCGAGTGCTTCGCGCAGGCTGGCGCAGACGGTCGGGATTTCCTTCAGCTCTTCCGGCGGCAGATCGTAGAGATCCTTGTCCATGGCATCGCCCGGATGCAGCTTGTTCTTGAAGCCGTCGAGGCCGGCCATCAGCAGCGCGGAGAAGCACAGGTACGGGTTCGCGGAGGGATCCGGGAAGCGGACCTCGACACGCTTGCCCTTCGGGGACGGCGTGTACGGGATACGGCAGGAGGCCGAACGGTTGCGGGCCGAGTAGGCCAGCAGCACCGGAGCCTCGAAGCCCGGAACCAGACGCTTGTAGGAGTTGGTCGACGGGTTGGTGAAGGCGTTGACGGCCTTCGCGTGCTTGATGACGCCGCCGATGAAGTACAGGCAGGTCTCGGACAGGTCGGCATACTGGTTGCCGGCCATGACGTTCTCGCCCTTGTTCCAGATCGAGAAGTGGCAGTGCATGCCCGTGCCGTTGTCGCCGTAGACCGGCTTCGGCATGAAGGTGGCGGACTTGCCGTAGGAGTTGGCGACCTGGTGCACGACGTACTTGTAGATCTGCATCGTGTCGGCGATTTTCGTCAGCGTCTCGAACTTGAGGCCAAGCTCGTGCTGGGCGGCAGCCACTTCGTGGTGCTGCTTTTCAACCGTCACGCCCATGGCGGTCATGACGGAGAGCATCTCGGAGCGCATGTCCTGGGCGCTGTCGATCGGCGGAACCGGGAAGTAGCCGCCCTTGGTGCGCGGACGGTGGCCCAGGTTGCCGGTCTCATACTCGGAGTACATGTTCGACGGCAGTTCGACGGAGTCGAGCAGGAAGCCGGTGTTGTAGGGCGAAGACGAGAAGCGGACATCGTCGAAGACGAAGAACTCGGCTTCCGGGCCGACATAAACCGTGTCGCCGATGCCGGACTGCTGCACGTAGGCCTCGGCCTTGAGAGCGGTCGTGCGCGGGTCACGGTTGTAGGCCTCGCCCGAGATCGGGTCGAGAATGTCGCAGAACACGGCCAGCGTGGACTGGGCGAAGAACGGATCGACGTGGGCCGACTCGGTGACCGGCATCAGGGTCATGTCGGATTCATTGATCGCCTTCCAGCCGGCGATGGACGAACCGTCGAACATGACGCCTTCGGCGAACATCTCTTCGTCGACGATGGTCATGTCCATCGTGACGTGCTGCATCTTGCCGCGCGGGTCGGTGAAGCGAAGGTCAACGAACTTGACGTCGTTTTCCTTGATCATTTTCATTACGGATTCAACGGACATACTTGCACACCCCTTTGATTTAATTTTGGTTTTCCGTGGATTGGCTGCCGCCGTGCGGCGGCGAAGGTTCAGGTTTCCGGGTCAGATCGCCTCGGTGCCGCGTTCGCCCGTGCGGATGCGAATGGCTTCGTCGACGGTTGAGATGAAGATCTTGCCGTCGCCGATGCGGCCGGTCTGCGCCGACTGCTGAATGGCTTCAACGGCCTTCTCGATTTCGCTGTCCTGCAAGACCACCTCGATCTTCACCTTGGGCAGGAAGTCGACAACATATTCAGCACCACGGTAAAGCTCCGTGTGCCCCTTCTGTCTCCCAAACCCCTTCGCCTCGGTAACCGTAATGCCCTGCAATCCAATGTCCTGCAGCGCTTCCTTGACCTCATCGAGCTTGAACGGCTTGATGATTGCCTCGATTTTTTTCATAGACCGAAGTTCCTTCTCAAAGACGGACAGAATTCAGACGCCCGCCCCGTCACGCATAAAGCACGTGGCGTGCCAACCCCGCCAACGGCCGCAATCGCGAGCATTTACAATCGGTTAAGACGTGGGCTGGGCGAATGGCGCACATTTGGGCGAAAGCAGCTGATGCAAAAGTAGGCAATTGCCTAATTCAGTAGCATTGCGACGTGCAAATCGGCGTTGCGATCCCGGAAAGCGTGGGATCGGGCGGCCTTGGGGAGGGGCGATTGGAACTGCTGACTTGCGAGGAGATGGGGCGCGCCGACGCGCTCGCCGTGGAGATGGGGGAGTCTTCTACTGACCTGATGGCCCGGGCCGGGTGTGGCGTTGCCGAAGCCGCGCTCGCAGCCTTTCCCGAAATTCGAAAATGGACGGTCCTGTGTGGCGGTGGCAACAACGGCGGCGACGGGTTCATCGCTGCGCGGCACCTCGCGGACGCTGGTTGTGACGTGCGCGTCCACTGCCTGGGCGATATCGCGAACCTCACCGGCGATGCGGCCTGGGCGGCCCGCCAGTGGGATGAAGACGTCAGTCCATTTGAAGAAGCCATTTGCGATGGCGCGGGGCTGATCGACGCGGTGTTCGGGGCAGGGCTTTCGCGCGATCTCGACGGGCTGGCGCGCGAAGCGCTCGAGCGCTGTGCAGGCAGCGCCGTGTCGGTGGTCGCCGTTGACGTGCCCTCGGGCATCGACGGAACGACAGGGCAGGTGAGAGGCTTTGCGCCGAAGGCCGATCTCACTGTCACCTTCTTTTGCAAGAAGCCCGCGCACTGTCTTTATCCGGCACGCGGACTGATGGGGCCGGTCGAGGTGATCGACATTGGCATTCCGGCAAGCGTTCTGAGCGAGATTAGCCCGCAAGCCTTCGAAGGCCTGCCCGAACTCTGGCGCGTAAGCTGGATCGGGCCACAAAACGATGCCCACAAGTATAAGCGCGGGGCTGTCGGCGTGTTGAGCGGTGGCGCGGCACGAACGGGAGCCGCGCGGCTTTCCGCACGCGGTGCGCTGCGGGCAGGCGCGGGGCTGGTTACGGTCCTGTCGCCGGGCGACGCCGTGGCAGAGAACGCCGCCCAGCTGACGGCCATCATGGTCAAGCAGGTGGACGCGCGCACGATTGGCGACGCTGTGCGCGAGGCGAAGATCGGCACGGTTGTCGCGGGGCCGGGCCTCGGCACAGATGGTGATGCGTCCCGTCTGCTGGAACGCTGCCGCGCCACCATTTTGAAGCGCGGTGGCGCGCTGGTGCTGGATGCCGATGCGCTGACGATCATGGCGCGTGACCGCGAGGCATGGTTCATGGCTCTGCCGGAACGCACGGTCCTCACCCCGCATGACGGCGAATTCCGCAGGCTCTTTGAAGATGTCGACCCGGATGGTTCCCGGCTGGAGAGGGGCCGGGCTGCTGCTGCGATCTCGGGCGCCTGCATCGTTCTGAAGGGCGCAGATACCGTCGTTGCGATGCCTGACGGACGCGCCGCGATCAACACCAATGCCCCGCCGACGCTGGCGACCGCCGGCTCCGGTGACGTCCTGGCGGGCATCATTGCCGGGTTGCTGGCGCGCGGGACAGAGACCTTTGCCGCCGCTAGCGCAGCGGTTTTCCTGCACGGGCAGGCCGCCAACCTGTTCGGACCGGGACTCATTGCAGAGGATCTGCCGGAAATGCTACCGGAAGCGCTCGCCTCACTGGACCTTTGCTAGCGGCATATATATAAGCCGCCAGCGAACCAGCGGGTGTGGTGGAATTGGTAGACACGCGAGATTTAGGTTCTCGTGCCGCAAGGCGTGGGGGTTCAAGTCCCTCCACCCGCACCAAGCCCGGACCATCAACCCGATAGACCCACACGCGAGCTGCGCGATATGCCGCAGGCGGCCGCCGCCAGATTCAAGAGAGACCCATGCAGATCAACGAGACCGTCAACGAAGGCCTGAAGCGCGAACTGAAAGTCGTGATCCCCGCGGATTCGCTCAATTCGCAGCTCGCCGACCGCCTCCAGACTCTCAGCAAGCAGGTCCGTCTCAAGGGCTTCCGTCCGGGCAAGGTGCCGGCCGACCACCTGCGCAAGGTCTACGGACGCTCCGTGATGGCCGAGATCATCCAGGAGCAGGTGCGCGAGAGCGCCGAGAAGGCCGTCGCCGACCGTGGCGAGCGACCCGCGGTGCAGCCGGAAATCAATTTCTCCGAGAACCAGGACGAGATCGAAGCCGTGATGAACGGCAAGGCCGATCTGTCCTACACCATGGAATTCGAGATCATTCCGGAATTCGACAAGCCGGACCTCGCCAAGATCGAGCTTGAGCGCAATACGGCGGAAGCCTCCGACGAGGATATCGACGAGGCGCTGGGGCGTATCGTCGAGCAGAACCAGTCCTTCGAGCCGCGCGCCAAGACGGCGAAGGCGCAGGACGGCGACCGGGTGACCATCGACTATGTCGGCAAGGTTGACGGCAAGGCGTTCTCCGGCGGTTCGGAAGAGGGCGCCCAGCTGGTGCTCGGCTCCAACACCTTCATTCCCGGCTTCGAGGAGCAGGTCATCGGTGCCAAGGCTGGTGACGAAATCGAGGTGAAGGTCACCTTCCCGGAGAAGTACCAGGCTGAATTCCTGGCCGGCAAGGACGCCACCTTCGACGTGACCGTTCACGAGGTCGCCGAGGCGAAGGACACCACGCTCGACGACGAGTTCGCCAAGTCGCTCGGCATGGAGTCCCTCGACAAGCTGAAGGAAGCCCTGCGAGAGCGCATCGACCAGGATCTGAACGCCCGCACCCGCGAACTGATGAAGCGCCAGCTGCTTGATTCGCTCGACGAGGCGGTGAAGTTCGACCTGCCGGGCAGCCTGGTGGAGCGCGAATTCGAAGGCATCTGGCGCCAGGTCGAGGGTGACCTCGAGCGTGCCGGCAAGACCTTCGAGGACGAAGACACCACCGAGGAAAAGGCGCGCGAGGAATATCAGGAACTCGCAGCCCGCCGCGTTCGCCTCGGCCTGCTTCTTGCCGAGATCGGCAAGGATGCCGATATCCAGATCTCCGACGACGAATTGCAGCGCGCGCTGATCGAGCGCGTGCGCCAGTACCCGGGCCAGGAACAGCAGGTCTGGGAATTCTTCCAGAAGACGCCGGGCGCCATCAACGAGGTGCGCGCGCCGCTCTTTGAGGAGAAGGTCGTCGACTACATCATCGAGCGCGCCAAGGTCACCGACAAGACCGTGTCTCGCGACGAGCTTTTCCACGATCATGACCATGATCATGATCACGACCATGACCACGATCATGGCGAGGAGAAAAAGAAGAAGCCCGCAGCCAAGAAGAAGGCGCCGGCCAAGAAAAAGGCAGCCGCAAAGGACGCCGACGAGGCTTAAGTCAGCCTCGCGTCCGGGTTTTCGGTTTACCGCCTGTTCACTGCGGGCGGGCGATGCCTATATGCCTTCACCGGCGAATCGCATTTGATGCGCGAAACTGGCGGCATTGCCATGCCGGTCGGCGGGGTGGCGCGCCTTTTGGCGGCGCGACGCGCCCGCAGGCGCCGGCTTTCACGAAAGGCCGGCCGAACCTGGACAGGAAGAACATGCAAGATCTCGCTTCGTACTACACGAATTCACTGGTCCCGATGGTGGTCGAACAGACCGCGCGGGGCGAGCGCGCTTTCGACATCTATTCCCGGCTGCTGAAGGAGCGGATCGTCTTCATAACGGGCCCGGTCGAGGACCACATGGCCTCGCTCTACGTGGCGCAGATGCTGTTTCTGGAATCGGAAAACCCGAAGAAGGAAATCTCCGTCTACATCAACTCGCCCGGCGGCGTGGTGACGTCCGGCCTGGCGATGTACGACACGATGCAGTTCATCCGTCCGCCGGTGGCGACGCTGTGCGTCGGGCAGGCGGCTTCCATGGGTTCGCTGCTGCTGACCGCCGGTGCCAAGGACATGCGCTCCGCCCTACCGAATGCCCGCGTCATGCTGCACCAGCCTTCCGGCGGCTTCCAGGGCCAGGCATCGGACATCGAGCGTCATGCCCAGGACATCATCAAGATCAAGCGCCGGCTGAACGAGATCTACGTGAAGCACACCGGCCAGGACTACGAAACCATCGAGAAGACTCTCGACCGCGACCACTTCATGACGGCACAGGAAGCCCTCGAATTCGGTCTCATCGATCAGGTCATCACCGAGCGTCCGACCTCGGCCGAAGAGTCCAAGGACGACTGATTTCGCGCCCCGCCACCGTTTGGGCACGTTCGCCTGCTGTGGTGGGGTGTGTTAATCCTATCTTGATCTTCAAACCCCTAGCATGATTGCATTTGGCACTGCCGCTCGCGCATCATGCACGGATTGGTCCCATTCGGGCCGGGGGACAGGGCGCGGTCTTTCGCGCTATCGGAGTTATACGACATGAGCAAAACGTCGGGTGGCGATTCCAAGAACACGCTGTACTGCTCGTTCTGCGGAAAGAGCCAACACGAAGTCCGCAAGCTTATTGCCGGTCCGACCGTCTTCATCTGCGATGAATGCGTTGAGCTGTGCATGGACATCATCCGCGAGGAGAACAAGACCTCGCTGGTGAAGTCGTCCGACGGCGTGCCCACGCCGCAGGAAATCATGACGGTGCTCGACGACTACGTGATCGGCCAGAAGTTTGCCAAGCGCATCCTCTCGGTCGCGGTTCACAACCACTACAAGCGTCTGAACCACGCGGTAAAGAACGCCGACGTGGAGCTTGCCAAGTCCAACATCCTGCTCGTCGGCCCGACCGGTTCGGGCAAGACGCTGCTGGCGCAGACGCTGGCGCGCATTCTCGACGTGCCGTTCACCATGGCCGACGCCACGACCCTGACCGAAGCCGGTTACGTGGGCGAGGATGTCGAAAACATCATTCTCAAGCTGCTGCAGTCTGCCGACTACAATGTCGAGCGCGCACAGCGCGGCATCGTCTACATCGACGAGGTCGACAAGATTTCGCGCAAGTCCGACAACCCCTCCATAACCCGTGACGTCTCGGGTGAGGGCGTGCAGCAGGCCCTGCTGAAGATCATGGAAGGCACCGTCGCCTCCGTGCCGCCGCAGGGCGGGCGCAAGCATCCGCAGCAGGAATTCCTGCAGGTCGACACCACGAACATCCTGTTCATCGTCGGCGGTGCGTTTGCCGGTCTCGACAAGATCATCTCCCAGCGTGGCCGTGGCACATCCATCGGCTTTGCGGCGGAAGTGCGCGACGAGGAAGCCCGCCGCACCGGCGAGATCTTCCAGGAGCTGGAGCCGGAAGACCTGCTGAAGTTCGGTCTCATTCCGGAATTCGTCGGTCGTCTGCCGGTCATCGCGACCCTTGAGGACCTCGACGAGGAAGCGCTCGTCACGATCCTGACCGAGCCGAAGAACGCGCTGGTGAAGCAGTTCCAGCGCCTGTTCGAAATGGAAGAGGTCGGGCTGTCGTTTTCCGACGATTCACTCAAGTCGATTGCGCGCAAGGCGATTGCCCGCAACACTGGCGCACGCGGTCTGCGTTCCATCATGGAAGGCATCCTGCTCGACACCATGTTCGAACTGCCGGGTCTTGAAGGCGTGGAAGAGGTCGTCATCAGCCCCGAAGTCGTCGAGGGCAAGGCTTCTCCGCTCTATATCTACGCCGATCGCAAGGAATCACGCGAGACGAGCGCGTAATCGCGCTCGTTTCCCCCGATCCTTGACGAAGGCTATCGCAATATCCATCTCCTGAAGGACCTGGCTGGCGCGTGCACGCATTCAGACGTGCAAACGGCTGGCCACGTTCGGGGCGTCATGGTTCCCGGCCATCCTGGCCTGCCATCGTGTCGCCCCGTTTGACCAGCCCAATCGGCCCGCTGCATCTGAGTTCATCTTTGCGGGTTCGCAACCATCAGACTCGAAATTCAAGCTGTGCGGGAATGACCCGGTATGCGGCGTGACACGTAGCGATTAGGCTTGAAGCCAATCGATTCGAGTCGGGATGCGGCCCGCGCCCGAAGGCAGTGCGACCTCGTGAGCCAAGCGGGTCTGGTCCATCACAGTTGGCGTTTCCTGCCGGGCGTGCGTTGCGTAACGGCCCCGGTGAAACGGCCGAACCGAAAGGAACGAAGCCTATGTCGGATGACATCAATCCCACGGGCCTGACCGAGCAGGAAGACGGGGCATACCCGGTCCTTCCCCTTCGCGACATCGTCGTGTTTCCACACATGATCGTGCCGCTCTTTGTCGGTCGCGAGAAATCCATTCGCGCGCTCGAAACCGTGATGCGGTCCGAAAAACCGATCCTGCTCGCCACACAGAAGAATGCCGGCGACGACGATCCGGAGCCGGACGCGATCTACGAGATCGGCACGCTGGCCTCGGTGCTCCAGCTTCTCAAGCTTCCCGACGGCACCGTGAAGGTGCTGGTGGAAGGCAAGTCGCGTGCGCGCATCACCGGCTACTCCCAGACCGATTCCTACTTCGAGGCCTCGGCCGAGGAGATGCCCGACGAACAGGGCGCGGAAGTCGAGGCCGAGGCGCTGTCGCGTTCGGTGGTCGCGGAGTTCGACAACTACGTGAAGCTGAACAAGAAGGTCTCGCCGGAGGTTCTCGGCGCGGTCTCTCAGATCGACGACTATGCCAAGCTGGCCGACACCGTCGCCTCGCACCTTGCCGTGAAGCTGCAGGACAAGCAGGAAATCCTGGAGATGACGTCCATCTCCGGGCGGCTTGAACACGTCCTGGCGCTGATGGAAGGCGAGATCTCGGTTCTCAACGTCGAGAAGCGCATCCGCAGCCGCGTGAAGCGGCAGATGGAGAAGACCCAGCGCGAGTACTATCTCAACGAGCAGATGAAGGCGATCCAGAAGGAACTCGGCGATGAAGATGGTCGCGACGAGATTTCCGAGCTGGAAGAGCGCATCGAGAAGACCAAGCTCTCGAAGGAAGCGCGCGACAAGGCGACGGCGGAAATGAAGAAGCTCCGCCAGATGAGCCCGATGTCTGCGGAAGCGACCGTCATCCGCAACTATCTCGACTGGATGCTGTCGATTCCGTGGGGCAAGAAGTCCCGCGTGAAGAAGGACCTGACGCTGGCCGAGCGCGTGCTCGACACCGATCACTACGGTCTGGAGAAGGTCAAGGAGCGCATCGTCGAGTACCTTGCCGTCCAGCAGCGCATGACGAAGATCAAGGGTCCGATCCTCTGCCTCGTCGGCCCTCCGGGCGTCGGCAAGACCTCGCTCGGCAAGTCCATCGCCAAGGCGACAGGCCGCGAATTCGTTCGCGTCTCGCTCGGCGGCGTGCGTGACGAGGCCGAGATCCGCGGTCACCGCCGGACCTATATCGGCTCCATGCCGGGCAAGATCATCCAGTCGATGAAGAAGGCGAAGACGTCCAATCCGCTCTTCCTGCTCGATGAGATCGACAAGCTCGGACAGGACTTCCGCGGCGATCCGTCCTCGGCGCTTCTTGAGGTGCTTGATCCGGAACAGAACTCCACGTTCATGGACCACTATCTCGAGGTCGAGTATGACCTGTCGAACGTGATGTTCGTCACCACGGCCAACACGCTGAACATTCCCCCGGCGCTGCTGGACCGCATGGAGATCATCCGGATCGCGGGTTACACCGAGGACGAGAAGGTCGAGATTGCACGCCGGCACCTGCTGCCGGAGACGATCAAGGAGCACGGGCTCAAGAGCAAGGAGTTCTCGCTCGCCGATGACGCGCTTCTCAACGTCATCCGCCGCTACACCCGCGAGGCGGGCGTGCGCAATCTCAAGCGCGAGATGGCGACACTCGCCCGCAAGACGGTCAAGGAGATCCTGACCGAGGGCAAGAAGACGGTGAAGGTGACCGAAAAGAAGCTCGAGGACATGCTCGGCGTGCCGCGCTTCCGCTACGGCGAAGCCGAACGCGAGGACCTTGTCGGTGTCGTGACCGGGCTTGCCTGGACCGAGGTGGGCGGCGAGTTGCTGACCATCGAAGGCGTCATGATGCCCGGCAAGGGCAAGATGACGGTCACCGGCAACCTGCGTGACGTGATGAAGGAATCGATCTCGGCGGCGGCATCCTACGTCCGCTCGCGGGCCATCGATTTCGGAATCGAGCCGCCGCGCTTTGAAAAGCGCGACATCCACGTGCACGTGCCGGAGGGCGCAACGCCGAAGGACGGTCCGTCCGCAGGCATCGCGATGGTCACGGCCATCGTGT
Organism: Tepidamorphus sp. 3E244; assembly: GCF_046159835.1. NCBI lineage: Bacteria > Pseudomonadati > Pseudomonadota > Alphaproteobacteria > Hyphomicrobiales > Tepidamorphaceae > Tepidamorphus > Tepidamorphus sp. 3E244. The sequence goes on from NZ_JBJXCY010000001.1 coordinate 1,334,383, forward strand.
CGATCATGACCGGCATTCCTGTCCGCAGGGACGTGGCGATGACGGGCGAGATCACGCTGCGCGGCCGGGTTCTGCCCATCGGCGGTCTCAAGGAGAAGCTGCTGGCGGCTCTTCGTGGCGGCCTGAAGCGGGTTCTCATTCCGGAAGACAACGCCAAGGATCTGGCCGATATTCCGGAAAACGTGAAGAACGGGCTGGAAATCATCCCGGTCGCACGCATGGACCAGGTGCTGGAAGCCGCTCTCGTGCGGATGCCGGAAGCGATCGAATGGGACGAGGCGCAATACGAGGAAAGCCGCAAGAACAAGCCGGTTTCCTCCGACGACGACGCCTCAACGACCGTCGCGCACTGAGTCGCGTCACCTCAAACGACAAAACCCGCGGGCAATCGCTCGCGGGTTTTCCTTTTGTTTCAAAGGTTTGATCGGTTTTGCACAATTGGGGCTTTTGTTGAACCCTTTGGTACGCTAATTCGAGGTGAGGCCAAAATCCGCAGTATTCTGCGGTTTTCGCTTATAAAGAAACACCGGCAGTGTGCCGGTGCTTCCACAGAACGAGGAACACCAAAATGAACAAGCAGGAATTGATTGCTGCGGTCGCCGAGGGCGCCGATATCAGCAAGAACGATGCGGGCAACGCAGTCCAGGCCATGATCGACGCCATTGGCGGCGCGCTGAAGTCCGGCGACGACGTCAAGATCGCCGGTTTCGGCAACTTCTCGGTCGCAAGCCGCGCTGCCACCACTGGCCGCAACCCGCGCACGGGTGAGCCGGTCAACATTCCTGCTTCCAAGTCGCCGAAGTTCAAGGCCGGCAAGGCACTCAAGGACATGGTCAACTAAGACCGTCCTTCTTCGAGAAGACCGAAGGGCCCGGGACACTCGCCTCGGGTCCTTTTTTGTTTGCGGGGCTGCGCGAAGGGCGATAGGGAAAGTCCGGTCAGGGGCGGTTAGCTCAGCTGGTAGAGCGCCACGTTTACACCGTGGATGTCGGGAGTTCGATCCTCTCACCGCCCACCATTTCCCAGGCTTCGCGCAACGCGAACACGCTCGGCCGATGCACCCCGGAAACCATGTCACCGCCTATCGGATCGCCGCTGACGGAACCTCCGTCACTGCCGGCGTTGGCGATGCAGGCAATGATGAATCGGTCCAGTCCTATCGGTGGGTCCACATCCACGGGCCGATCGGCTACCTGCGCGCCGAGCTTGCAGCACTCGAACTCCCTGCATCTGTCACCGATGCGCTGACGGCTGAAGAAACCCGCCCGCGCTGCACGGCGCTCGGGGCAGGGGCTATCGTCATCCTGCGCGGCGTCAATCTCAACGAGGGCGCCGAGCCCGAAGACATGATCTCGCTGCGGATCTGGCTCGCTGAAAATCTCGTGGTCACGTGCAGCCTGCGCCCGCTGCGCGCGGTAGGCGATGTCACCGACATGGCGAGCCATTCGCGCGCGCCGGCATCGCCCGCAGCACTCGTCGCAGCCTTCGCGGTCCGGCTGGCCGACCGCGCCGAACCTGTCGTTGCGCAGCTCAACGAGGCGGTCGACGCCATCGAGGAGCGCATGGGTGAGGCATCGCTCTCGGAAGAACGCCGAACGCTGGCCGATACCCGTCGCGCGGCCATTCTCCTGCGGCGCTACATGTTCCCGCAGCGCGATGCGCTCACGACGCTGGAACTGGAAGGTTTCTCGTGGATCGGCACGACTGCCCAGCACGGGCTGCGGGAGGCCGTCGACCGGGTGACGCGGCTCTGCGAGGAACTCGATGCGCTGCGGGACCGTGCGCAGATCCTGCAGGACCAGATCATGGACGAGCGCGCCGAGACGATGAACCGGCAGATGCTGGTGCTGACGATCGTCGCGGCATTCTTCCTGCCCATCGGCTTCCTGACAGGGTTGCTCGGCATGAATGTCGGCGGCGTTCCGCTGACCGAAAGCCCCTTCGGATTCTGGATCATCTGTACGCTCATCGCCGGCGTCGTTGGGCTTGAATACGTGCTGTTTCGGATCATGCGGCTTATTTGATTATACCGGTCCGGAATAGCTGCTTGGGCCGTGTCAAAATCGCCGCTTGGACTGCTTGACTAAACCGGAGGGCTCACGTAAACCGCCCTCTCTCTCACGGTGTCGCGCTCGCGGCACCGCCCCGGTAAGGGGGTGTAGCTCAGTTGGTTAGAGCGCTGGCCTGTCACGCCAGAGGCCGCGGGTTCGAGTCCCGTCACTCCCGCCACCCTTCCCGGAAAAGCTGGTCGAACGGTTCGCATGCTGCACACGATGTGTATCCGCGCATCACCGGTATTCGCCGAGCGGCGATTGCGCAGCCCATGCGCAGTCTTTATCCCTGAACCCAACAAGGGCTAAGAGCCGGACAACGGCTACGGGGGAGAGTGTCTGACATGTACGATCTTGCGCGCAGCTTCGTGGCAAGCGTGGAGCGCGATCCGGCGGCGCTGGCGATCATCGACGGCGACGTTCGGCTGACCTATGGCGCATGGGCCGGAAAGATCGGCGCGGCAGCCAACTGGCTGTCCGCCAACGGCGTGAAGCGTGGCGATCACCTCGTCACGGCGCTGCAGAATTCCTGGGAAGCCGCGACGCTGCACTGGGCCTGCCAGTTCCTCGGCGCGATCATCACCCCCATCAACTGGCGCGCCAGCGCCGATGAGATCGGCTACGTGCTGACCGACAGCGAGGCCGTGCTCGGCATCGTGGAAGAAGTGTCGGGCGAAGCGGGCAAACAGGCAGGCGAGGCAACGGGCGTCCGGGTGGTCGACGTCTCGGCGATGGCGCTCGCGGACCTTGAAGACAGGCCGCTGCCGGACCTGACCACGGGCCCCGACGACTTCTCCATCATGCTCTATACGTCCGGCACCACGGGCCGCCCCAAGGGCGTGCCGCGGCGCCACGGTGCGGAGCGTGCCGCAGCACTCGCCCACGTGGCCCAGAACACCTACCGGCAAGGCGAGCGCACGCTCGGCGTCATGCCGCTCTACCACACGATGGGCGTGCGCTCGCTGCTCGCCATGAGCCTCATCGGCGGGCTGTTCGTTTGCCTGCGCCGGTTCGATGCGGACGAGGCGCTCAGCGATATCGAGCGCGAGGGCATTACCTGCCTGTACCTTGTGCCGACGCTCTACCACGCATTGCTGGACAGCAAGGCCTTCGCCAAGGCCGACATCTCGACCGTGCGGCTGCTGGGATTTGCCGGCGCCTCGATGACGGACGGGCTGTTGCAGCGGCTTCAGGCAGCCTTCAAGCCGGACCTCTTCGTCAACCACTACGGTTCGTCGGAGGTCTACACTTTCACCATCCACCAGGACGCGCCCTCCAAGCCCGGTTCTGCCGGGCGCGCCGCGCTCAACCAGCGCATCCGCGTGGTCGATGCAAGCGCCAAGGACCCGGATGCGATTCTGCCCGTCGGCGAGGAAGGCGAGATCATCGCGGACCTGGCGGGCGATGAATCCTTCGCCGGTTACTGGAAGCGCCCGGACGGCGACGAGAAGTCGCTGCATGGCGGCTGGTACTTCACCGGCGACATGGGCCGGTTCGACGAGGACGGCGACCTGTTCGTCACCGGGCGGACCGACGACATGATCATCACCGGCGGCGAGAACGTCTCGCCGGTGGAAGTGGAAAGCCACGTCTCCAAGCTCGACGGGATCGGCGAAGTCGCCGTCGTCGGCCTGCCGGACGAGAAATGGGGGCAGATCGTCACGCTCTTCGTGGAGCCGACGCCCGGCATGACGGCGGAAAAGATCGAGGCCCACTGCCGTGCGGGTCTGCCGAGCCACAAGCGCCCCCGCCAGATCACCTTCGTGAAGGCCATTCCGAAATCGCCCGTGGGCAAGCTGCTGCGCCGCTTCCTCGTTTCCGGCGATTACGAACGCGCCGAATGAACCAGACACCAGAACACGCCTGTACAGGAGCAATTCAATGACCGGCCAACCCGCCGACCTCAACGGCAAGGAATTCGACGGTTTCACCGTGACCGTGGACGAGGGCGCCCAGCGTGGCGACATCATCCTCGACCGAGGGGACTTCAACACGATCTCGATGGGCCAGCGCGACGAGCTGCGCTACGCCTTCGAACAGCTCGACCGTGATGACCGCGTGCGCGTCATCGTGCTGCGCGCCATTGGCGAGCATTTCTCCTCCGGTGGCTACATCAAGGGCTTTCTCGAAGCCTCACCGGAGCATGTGTCCAAGCTTGCCGACAACATCGCCGCGCCTGCGCGCTGCGAGAAGCCGGTGATCGCGGCCAACCGCGGCTACACGTTCGGCGTCGGCTTCGAAGTGTCGCTTGCCTGCGACTTCCGCCTCGTGTCGGAAACCGTTCAGTACGCGCTGCCGGAACAGAAGCTTGGCCAGATCCCCGGTTCCGGCGGTTCGGCGCGCCTGCAGAAGATCGTCGGCATCACGCGCACCAAGGACATCGTCATGCGCTCGCGCCGCATCAAGGCGCAGCAGGCGCTCGACTGGGGCATTGCCACCGAGATGCACCCCGATGGCGAACTGGAAGCGGCAACCGACAAGCTCGTCGCAGAGCTGGTGCAATTCTCGCCCATGGCGCAGCGCACCGCCAAGCGACTCATCAATCTCGGTGAGGACTGCAACCTTCAGACTGCCATCGAGCTGGAAGGCTTCAACTATTCGCGCCTGCGCCAGTCCGACGACTTCCGCGAAGGCGTCGATGCCTTCCACGAAAAGCGCAAGCCGAACTTTTCCGGCAGCTGAGCTCTCTGAAGAATCAGGGTAGGGCGCGCTGCAGGGCGTCGTCCTGCCCGGCAACCGTCAGTACCGTCTCGGTTGACGCGAGAGCCTGCGCCAGTTCACCTGGCGGGGTTTCGTCGGTGACGAGTTCATCGATGTTGGCAAAACCGCTGACGGTCACCAGTCCCTGCCGGCCAAATTTCGTGTGGTCGGTGATGACGACGCTGCGCTCGCCACGCTCCAGCACCGTGCGGGCAAACTCCGCTTCCTCAAGGTCGTAGTCCATGACGCCGAGGCGCGCGTCCACCGCGCCGGTGGAGATGATCGCGTGGCGCACGGAAAAGCGCGTGATGAATTCGATGGCCGATGCGCCGAAGGCCGCGCCCGAGTCGCTGCGCAACTCACCGCCGGCCATGTAGACGCGGTTGTTGTTCACCGTCGCCAGCGTGCGGGCGATATCTGATGAATTGGTGACGACCGTCAGCCTGCGGTGGCCGAGCAGTTCGCGGGCGAGGAAACTCGTCGTCGTGCCCGTGTCCAGCATGATGGAATCGCCATCGGCGATCGTGCCCGCAACGTGGCGGGCGATGGCGCGCTTGGCGGGTGCATTCTCGCGCATGCGCCGCTCGAACGGAGCCTCGCCCGACTGACCGGCCAGCGATGCCGCGCCGTGCATGCGCACGACTTTTCCCAAGTCCGCCAAGGGTTTCAGGTCGCGGCGAACGGTCTCCATCGACACGCCGAGCGTGTCGGCGAGGTCGGTCACCGTCACCGTCCCGTGTTCGTTCAGAAGGCGAAGTATATCGCCGTGGCGTTTGGTCAGCATCGTCTCTGGCCGCTCCTGCGCCCGGTTTGGGCAGCGCTGCACATGAAACCATCAAAACTCAAAAAACCGGGCATGAAAACCAATAAACACCACAAACACGGATTGACAGCCTGTTTGGCGCGGGGTTCGATTAACGCACTGCTGACGGAGAGAAGACGCCGCAAACAGGCGCGATCGCATCAACCACGCGGCTCCAGAGGGCAAGCAGACACCACGGCTCACGGAGCCAAGCAGGAGGACGATCATGCAACTTGGCACAACACTTCGGCGCACCTCTCACGCGCTGGCACTGGCGGCGGCACTGGCGCTGCCGGGGGCGGCATCCGCACAGGAATCCACCGACGCAATCAAGCTGACGCTCCACGACTGGACCGGCCAGCTCATCACCACCCAGCTCATGGGCGAAGTCCTCAAGAAGGCCGGCTACAGCGTGGAATACGTCCAGGCCGACTACCTCGCGCAGTTTGCGGGCCTTGAATCGGGCGACCTGCACGTCGCCATGGAAATCTGGGAGACGACCGGCCGCGACGCCATGGACGCCTCGACCGCCACGGGCAAGGTCGAGAATCTTGGCCCCACGGGCATGAAGGCCAAGGAAGAGTGGTGGTACCCGGAATACATGAAGGAGAAGTGCCCGGGCCTTCCCAACTGGGAAGCGCTGAAGGAAGAAGCCTGCGCAGAAGCCTTCTCCATCGCCGAGACCGCGCCGAAGGGCCGTTATCTTGGCGGACCCGTCACCTGGGGCGGCTATGACGAGGAACGCGTCGAAGCGCTGGACCTGCCGTTCGAGGTGATCCACGCCGGCACCGACGCCGCGCTGTTCGCCGAGCTTGAAAGCGCCTACCAGCGCGAAGCCCCGATCCTGCTGTGGATCTACGCGCCGCACTGGGCACCCGCCAAGTACAAGGGCGAGTGGGTCGAATTCCCCGAATACACGAAGGAATGCTACGAGGACGCCTCTTGGGGTTCCAACCCGGACGCGCAGTACGACTGCGGCAAGCCCTTCGGCGAGATCTGGAAGGTTTCCTGGTCCGGTCTGAAGAACAAGTGGCCCGGCGCCTACGAAGCCATCAAGGCCTTCACCATCAACAACGACGAGATGGGTGCGATGATCTCCGCCGTCGACCTCGACGGCAAGAGCGTCGAGGAGGTTGTTGGCAACTGGATGTCCGAGAACGAGGACCGCTGGTCCAAGTGGATCGAGTAGTCCACGCATCCTGACCGGTTCGCGGTCAAACTTGGCCGGTCCGCCGCATCCACCGCGGCGGGCCGCGCCCTTCACCCATCCCGTTTGGTCCACCGCGGCGGAAGCGACCGATGACGCGAGACGACGCCAAGCTCGTATGCCGGGACGTCTGGAAGATTTTCGGACACGGCGCGCGCGATTTCCTCAATGAGCACGGCGGCAAGCCGACTGCCGGCGCGCTGCACGAGGCCGGACTTGTCGGCGCGGTGCAGCACGTCAACCTCGAAGTCCGCTCCGGCGAGATCTTCGTCATCATGGGCCTGTCCGGATCGGGCAAGTCCACGCTGGTGCGCTGCCTGTCGCGTCTGATCGAGCCGACATCTGGTGAAATCCTCTTCAACGGCGAAAACCTGCTGGCGGCCGACGACAAGCGGATGATCGAGATCCGCCGCCACCAGATGGGCATGGTCTTTCAGCACTTCGCCCTGCTGCCACACCTGACCGTGCTGGAGAACGTCGCCTTTCCGCTGGATGTTCAGGGCATGGCCCGCGCCAGGCGCGAGGAACGTGCCGCCCAGATGATCGAGCTGGTCGGGCTCGGCGGCAAGGAAGGCTTCTATCCGCGCGAACTTTCCGGCGGCCAGCAGCAGCGCGTCGGCATTGCGCGCTCGCTCGCCGTGGAGCCGGAGTTGTGGTTCCTCGACGAGCCGTTCTCCGCGCTCGATCCGCTCATCCGCCGCGAGATGCAGGACGAGTTCGCCCGCCTGCAATCGGTCCTGAAGAAGACCATCATCTTCATCACCCACGATTTCGACGAGGCGATCCGGCTCGCGGACCGCATCGCCATCATGAAGGACGGCGCGATCGTACAGGCGGCGACGCCGGAGGAGATCGTTCTGAACCCGGCAACCGACTATGTCGCGGAATTCACCCGCAGCGTCTCCAAGTCGAAGGTGGTGAAGGCGCGCGCGCTGATGAAGCCGCTCAACGGCTCGGTGCCACCGAAGACCATACCCGCCACCTCCACCATCGCCGATGCCGCGCCGCACTTCTCAGACGAGGCGACAAGCCTTGCCGTGGTGGAAGGCGACGAGCCAATCGGCGTGCTGGAACGCGCCGACGTGATCAACGTCATGATGCAGGGCTGACGACACATGGCGGCGCTCGACCATACCGCGACAGAAAGCCCGCAGGCAGGGTTCGGCGCGCGCTATGCCGGGCTGGTCGCGTGGGTTGCGGCGCTGGCGATTTTTGCTGCCCTATGGTTTGCCGGCAAAGGCGCGGTGAAGTGGGCGTTCGATTACCCCAAGGACTGGATCATCCCCGCGCGGCGATGGATCGGTGATGCCATGAAATGGTTGCTGAACGATGCGACCTTCGGCCTGTTCACCTTCCTCGACCTGACACGGTTCATCGCAGCTGCCATCGACGTGCCGTACCGGCTGGCGCTGAGCCTGCTGTCCACCGGCTTCCTCGAAGGGCAGGGGTCGAGCGCGATCCAGATCGTGCCGCCGATCTCGTGGATCGCAGTCATCGCCATCGTCGCCATGATCGGCTGGCACGCGGGCGGGCGGAAGCTCGCGCTACTGGTTGCCGGCTGTTTCACGTTCCTTGCCGTCTTCGGTCAGTGGGACAGCGCCATGGTGACGCTGGCCTCCATCATCGTCGCAGTGCCCATCGGCGTCGCGCTCGGCCTCGTCATGGGGATCGCCGCCTATCGGTGGCCGATGCTTGAACGCGCGATCATCCCGCTGCTCGACCTGATGCAGACGATCCCCGTCTTCGCCTACCTCGTGCCGATCCTGTTCCTGTTCGGCTTCGGGCCGACGGCCGCCGTGGTCGCGACGTTGATCTACGCGCTGCCGCCCATGACGCGCATCACGATCCTCTCGCTGCAGCAGGTGCCCTCCGAGGTGGTCGATCTCGGCAACATGGTAGGCTGCACGCGCCGCCAGATGACGTGGCGCATTCTCGTGCCAAGTGCCAAGGACGCGCTGATGGTCGGCGTGAACCAGGTCATCATGCTCTCGCTGAACATGGTCATCATCGCCTCCATGATCGGCGCAGGCGGCCTCGGCTTCGACGTGCTGGCGGCGCTTCGCCGGTTGAATATCGGGGCAGGTCTGGAAGCGGGTCTCGCCATCGTGGCGCTGGCCATCGCGCTCGATCGTCTGAGCCAGGCCTATGCCAACAAGGCCGCACGCCCGCACCACCACGGCGCGGAGAAGCGCAACCTCGTCGCGCGCCATCCTTATACGGCAGCGGCACTTCTTCTGATCGCCGTGACGATGCTGCTCGGGCTGTTCCTGCCGCCGGTGCAGGACTACCCGGACGCGGCGAAGGTTTCGACCGGCGCGTTCTGGACCGACCTCGTCAGCTGGATCAACATCAACTTCTACGACGTACTGGAGGGCTTCAAGAACGCGCTCCTGCTCAACTTCATGATCCCGCTGAAGCGGTTCCTGCTCGGCCTGCCATGGGCCGGCGTCGTCGCATTGCTGGCCTTCGTCGGCTGGCGGCTCGGCGGCCTGCGGCTGGCGCTGACGGTCGGCGTCCTGAGCTTCCTGATCGCCGCCACGGACCAGTGGGACAAGGCGATGATCACGGTCTACCTGTGCGGTTCGGCTGTGATCCTCGCCTCGCTGATCGGCATTCCCATCGCCATCCTTGTTGCCACGCGCGACCGGCTTTGGGGCTGGGCCCAGGTCGTCATCGACACGCTCCAGACCTTGCCGTCCTTCGTCTACCTGATGCCGGCGGTGATGCTGTTCCGGGTCGGCGACTTCACCGCGATGATCGCGGTCGTCGCCTATGCCATCGCGCCGGCCATCCGCTACACGGTTCTGGGCCTGCGCGGCGTTGATCCGCGCCTCATCGAGGCGGGCCGCGCAATGGGCTGCACGCCCTGGCAGCTTCTGACGCGCATCCGGCTGAAGCTCGCCTTGCCGGAGATCATGCTCGGCCTGAACCAGACCATCATGTTCGCGCTGTCGATGCTGGTCATCACCGCGCTGGTGGGCACCCGCGACCTTGGACAGGAGGTCTATATCGCGCTGACCAAGGCGGACACGGGCCGCGGCCTCGTCGCCGGCCTCGCGGTCGCCTTCATAGGCATCATCGCCGACCGGCTCATCTCGGCGGGCGCGCGGCGCACGCGCCAGAGCCTCGGACTTCAGTGAGGCGATGGGCATGTCCGAAGACCGCATCGCTGAAGACCGCATTGCCAAGCTTGACTGCTGGAACGGCTCGATCTCCATCGAACCGTTGAAAGGCGGGTTGTCGAACGAGAGCCATGTCGTGCGCGATGCCGCCGGACGCCACGTGGTGCGGTTCGGGCGCGATTTCCCGTTCCACCAGGTGTACCGCGACCGGGAACTGATGACCGCACGCGCAGCCCACGAGGCGGGCTTTGCGCCCGCCGTCGAACATGCCGAACCCGGCGTAATGGTGTGCGCCTTCATCGAGGCGAAGACGTTCGGCGAGGAAGACGTGCGCGCCAATCCGGAGCGCATCGCGGATCTCATCCGCCGCTTCCACACCACCATGCCGCACCATGTCTCGGGCGCGGGCTACATGTTCTGGGTCTTCCACGTGATCCGCGACTACGCGCGCACGCTTGCCGCCGCCAAGAGCCGGATGAGCAAGGAGCTTCCCGGCTACCTGAAGCTTGCCGACGAGCTGGAAGCCGCGCAGGTGCCGCTGCCTATCATCTTCGGCCACAACGACCTGCTGCCCGCCAACATCATGGATGACGGCCAGCGCCTGTGGCTCATCGATTTCGAATATGCGGGCTTCAACACCGCGATGTTCGATCTTGCCGGTGCCGCCTCCAACGCCGGCATGGACGACGACCAGTCGAAACGGCTCGTCACCGCCTATCTCGGCCATGAGCCGGGCGCGGCCTTCAAAACGGCCAACGCGGCCATGCAATGCGCTTCGCTGCTGCGCGAAGCCATGTGGAGCATGGTCTCGGAAATCTTCCTCGACGCGCCGGGCGCCGACTACGAGGCCTACACGGCGGAGAACCTCCAGCGGCTCGAGGAAGCCCTTCAAACCTACACGGCAATTCAAAGGAACGGCGGACAATGACCCTGCCAAAGCACGCACAGATCGTCGTCATCGGCGGCGGCATTATCGGCTGCTCGACGGCCTATCACCTGGCGCGCGACCACAAGTGCGATGTCGTCCTGCTGGAACAGGGCAAGCTGACATCCGGCTCCACCTGGCATGCGGCGGGCCTCGTCGGTCAGTTGCGCTCGTCCGCCTCCATCACGCGGGTGCTGAAATACTCGGTCGACCTCTACAAGAACCTCGACAAGGAGACGGGGCTGGAGACCGGCTGGAAGATGACCGGTTGCCTGCGCCTTGCGACAAACGAGGACCGCTGGACCGAGTATCGCCGCCTCGCCACCACCGCGAAGAGCTTCGGAATGGAGATGCATCTCGTCTCGCCCGAAGAGGTGAAGAAGATGTGGCCGCTGATGGACACGTCCGACCTCGTCGGCGCCAGCTGGCTGCCGACGGACGGGCAGGCCAGCCCCTCCGACATCACCCAGTCGCTCGCCAAGGGCGCGCGCATGCACGGGGTGAAGATCTTTGAGGACGTGCGCGTCACCGGCTTCGAGATGGACGGCGACACCATCACCGCCGTGAAGACCAAGGACGGCGACATCCACTGCGAGAAGGTCGTCAACTGCGCGGGCCAGTGGGCGCGGCAGGTTGGCGAGATGGCCGGCATCAACGTGCCGCTGCAGCCGGTGAAGCACCAATACGTCATCACCGACAACATCGACGGGTTGGCGAGCGATGCCGCGACCGTGCGCGACCCGGACCGGCGCACCTACTTCAAGGAAGAGGTCGGCGGGTTGTCCTTCGGCGGCTACGAGCCGAACCCGATTCCCTGGACGACAGGCGACGTGCCGAACGACTGGGAATTCCAGCTCTTCGACGACGACTTCGACCATTTCGAACAGCATATCGAGCAGGCCATGGCGCGCGTGCCGGTGCTGGAGAAGACCGGCGTCAAGCAGATGATCAACGGCCCGGAAAGCTTCACGCCCGATGGCAACTTCATCCTCGGCGCTGCGCCCGAATGCGCCAACATGTTTGTCGGCGCGGGCTTCAACGCCTTCGGCATCGCGGCCGGAGGCGGCGCGGGCTGGGTGCTGGCGGAATGGGTGGTGCAGGGCGAGGCTCCGCTCGACCTGTGGGTTGTTGATATCCGCCGCTTCTCGGAACTGCACAAGGATCGCCAGTGGGTCTGCGACCGCACGCTGGAAGCCTACGGCAAGCACTACACGATCGGCTTCCCGCATGAGGAGTACGACAGCGGGCGTCCCTACATCGTGTCGCCGCTCTACGAACGCCTGAAGGAATACAACGCGGTGTTCGGCTCCAAGCTCGGCTGGGAGCGGCCCAACTGGTACGCACCCGACGGCATGGAACCCAAGGACGTCTATTCCATGGGCCGGCAGAACTGGTTCGAGCCGGTGGGCGAGGAACACCGCCACGTGCGCGAGGCGGTCGGCGTCTTCGACCAGTCGTCCTTTGCGAAATACGAACTGAAGGGCCCGGATGCGCTGGCGGCGCTGGAATGGATCTGCGCCAACAACGTCTCCAAGCCTGCGGGCCGACTGACCTATACCCAGTTGCTCAATTCGCGCGGCGGCATCGAGGCGGACTTGACGGTCGCCCGGCTAGCGGACGAGCATTTCTACATCGTCACCGGCACCGGCTTCCGCACCCATGACCTCGCGTGGATTTCCGACCACCTGCCTGGAGAAGGCGAGGTCGAGGTGACCGACGTGACCGAGGACTTCGGCACCCTGTCGCTGATGGGGCCGAAGGCGCGGGACGTGCTGAAAGCGGTGACGGATGCAGACGTTTCCAACGAGGCATTCCCCTTCGGCCATGTCCGCGAGATCGACATTGCCGGTCACACCATTCGCGCTCTGCGCGTCACCTATGTTGGCGAGCTTGGATGGGAACTGCATATCCCGATTGGCGCGACCGGCGAGGTGTTCGACGCTCTGATGGAAGCCGGCAAGCCGCACGGCCTGAAGCCCGTCGGCTATCGTGCCATCGAATCGTTGCGGCTCGAAAAGGGCTACAGGGCCTGGGGGTCGGACATCACGCCAAACGACACGCCCTTCGAGGCGGGCCTTGGCTGGGCGGTGAAGCTGAAGAAGAACGCACCCTTCATGGGCCGCGAGGCGCTGGAACAGCGCAACGGCGCGAAGCTGACCAAGCGGCTGGCGGGCTTCACGGTGGATGATCCCGACGCGGTTCTCGTCGGCCGCGAAACCATCCTGCGCAACGGCGAACCGGTCGGCTACCTCACCAGCGGTGGCTACGGCTACACGCTCGGTAAGAGCATCGGCTACGGCTACGTGAAGAACGGGGACGGTGTTGACGACGAGTTTCTCACTTCCGGCGACTACCAGCTCGTGATCGCGAACGAGACGTTCCCCGCCAAGATCGGCCTAGATCCGTTCGTCGATCCGCAAAACACCCGCGTGAAAGGCTGACGACCAATGGCATTTCACGCAGACAGGCATGCCCGCATCGTCGTCCTCGGCGGCGGCGTGGTCGGCTGTTCGGTGGCCTACCAGCTTGCCCGCATGGGCGAGAGCGACGTGCTGGTGCTGGAGAAATCGCAGCTCACCCACGGCTCCACCTGGCACGCGGCGGGCCTTGTTGGCCAGTTGCGCACCAAGAAGGCGCTCACCCGGCTGATGCAGAACTCCGTCGCGGTGTTCGACCGGCTGGAAGCCGAGACCGGCCTCTCCATCGACTGGAAGAAGGTCGGTTCTCTGAGGCTGGCCGCCAGCGAGGCGCGATGGAGCGAGATCAGGCGCTCCATGCAACTTGCCCGCAGCTTCGGCTTCGAGTGCCACAGCCTCAGTGCACCGGAAGCCAAGGCAAAGTTCGACTACATCGACCCCAAGGGCGTGGTCGGCGCCGCCTTCATCGAGAGTGACGGTTACGTAGACCCCTACGCGCTGACGCAGGCCTTCGCGAAGGGCGCGCGCAACAACGGCGCGAAGATCGACGAAGGCGTTCTCGTCGAGGAGATCGTGCGCGAGGGACGGCGCGTCGTCGGTGTCGTCACCAACAAGGGCAATATCGGCTGCGAAATCCTCGTGAACTGCGCAGGCATCTGGGCCAAGCGGATTGGCGAGATGGCGGGCGTGCCGCTGGCCGCCGGTGTCGTCGAGCACCAGTACTTCGTCACCGAAAAGACGCTCGACTTCCCCAAGGACCTGACGACGCTGCGCGACCCCGACAGCAATTTCTATCTCAAGCCGGACGTGGCGAGCTTCGCCATCGGCGGCTGGGAAGACGGCACGAAAGGGTGTTGGCGCGGACGCCCGCCGTTCGATTTCGGACGCGAGCTTTTCCCGGCGAACATGGACCGGCTCGAACTCTTCGCGCTGCCGGCCGCCGAGCGGCTGCCGGTGCTGAACGAGACCGGTATCCAGACCATCATCAACGGGCCGATCCCGGCATCTGCCGATGGCGAGCCGATCATGGGGCTCGCTCCGGAACTCGACAATTTCTACGTCGCTTGCGGCTTCACGGCGGGAATCGCGGCCTCGGGCGGTGCGGGAGAGGCGCTTGCCAACTGGATCCTGCATGGCGATCCGGGGCTGGACCTGTGGCCCTTCGACGTGCGCCGGTTCGGCGTGCCGCACGGGCAGGCACGCTACCTGGAAGAGCGCGCCATCGAGGCCTATGGCAACTACTACAAGGTGCACTGGCCGGGCGAGGAAGGCAGCGCGGGTCGCGGCCTGCGGCGCTCGCCGCTCTACGCAAACCTCAAGGCGCGCGGCGCGCAGTTCGGCGCGCGCTTCGGCTGGGAGCGGGCCAACTGGTTCCATTCGAGCGACGAGAGCGCGACGGAAACGCCGAGTTTCGAGGGCAAGCCCGGCTGGTTCCCGGCGGTGGCCGCCGAAGTGAAGGCGATCCGAGAGCGCGTCGCACTGATCGACCAGACCTCGTTCTCGAAATTCGAGATCAGCGGGCAGGGAGCGCTTGCCGCGATGCAGGCGATTGCCGCAAACGACCTGTCCGGCGAGCCGGGCAAGGCAGTCTACACCCAGCTTTGCAACGCCAAGGGCGGAATCGAGGCGGACGTCACACTGCTGCACCTTGCAGATGATCTCGTCTGGCTCGTCACCGGGTCGGGCTTTGGCGTGCGCGACAGCGCGTGGGTGCGCAGCCAGCTTCCAGATGGCGTCACCATCCGCGACATCACCAATTCGCTTGCCACGCTCAACGTGTGCGGGCCGAAGTCGCGCGACGTGTTGCAGGCTGTGACCGATGACGACCTGTCGAACGAGGCGTTCCCGTTCCTCACCGCGCGCTGGATCGAGATTGCCAATGCGCGCGCGCTTGCCGTGCGCGTCGGCTATGTCGGCGAGCTTGGCTGGGAACTCTACATCCCGCAGGACTACGCCGCCGGTGTCTACGAGGCGCTGCTGGAAGCGGGCGAACCACACGGCATCGCCGATGCCGGGTATGCGGCAATCGAAAGCTGCCGTCTGGAAAAGGGCTACGTCTACTGGTCTGCCGACGTGACGCCGGAGACGACGCCCTACGAGGCGGGCCTCGGTTTCGCCGTTGCGCTGGACAAGGGCGACTTCACCGGCCGCGACAAGCTGATCGAACTGAAGGGGGAGGGTGCGGCGCGAAAGCTCGTGACCTTCGCGGTCGACGGGTTCGCACCGTTCCTTGGCGGTGAAACGGTCGTCGTGAACGACAAGCCGGTCAGCCAGTTGACCAGCGCGGGCTATGGCCACCACCTCGGCAAGACGATTGGTTTTGCCTATCTGCCCGCCGAGCTTGCCGGGATCAACGGTTGCAGCATCGAGGCATTCGGGAAAGCTTATGACGCGGTTCGCGGTCCGCGCTGTCTGTACGACCCCAGAATGGAAAGGCTGAAGGCATGAGCGACGATATCGACGCACAGGTGAGGTCGGCAATCGCCAAGGTGCCGGAACTGTCCGCCACCGATGCCGAGCCGCAGCGCCTCGGCGGCCTCACCAATCTGGTGTTTCGCGTCGGCGATTATTGCCTGCGCCTGCCGGGCAAGGGCACCGAGGAATATATCAACCGCGCCCATGAAGCCGTCGCCACCAAGGCTGCCGCGCGGGCCGGTGTCAGCCCGGAGGTGATATACTTCGATGAGGACGGCATCCTCGTCACCCGGTTCCTCGACGATGCGGTGACGATGTCGCCGGACAATTTTCGTACGCGGGACGGAAGCCCGGCGCGCGCCGGCAAGGCATTCCGCAAGCTCCATGATTCGGATGCGAAGTTTCCCTTCGTCTTCGAGCTTTACGCGATGATCGACGAGTACCTGGAGATTCTCTCCACCAAGGACGTCGCGTTGCCCGAAGGCTATCACGACGTCGTTGCGGAGGCTGAAAGCGTGCGCAGCGCGCTCGCCGCGCACCCGCTACCCAGTGCCGCCTGCCACTGCGACCCGCTTTGCGAAAACTTCCTCGATACCGGCGAGATCATGTGGATCGTCGACTGGGAATATTCCGGCATGAACGATCCCATGTGGGACCTGGGCGATGTGTCGGTCGAAGGCGGCTTCACGAAAGAGCAGGACGCCGAGATGATCCGCGCCTATTTCGGCAGCGAGCCGCACCCTTATGACGTCGGTCGCATGGTCATCTACAAGGCGATGTGCGACCTGCTTTGGACGCTCTGGGGCCTGATCCAGCTGGCCAATGACAACCTGGCTGACGATTTCCGCGCCTATGCGGACGAACGCTTCGCACGCTGCAAGGCGCTGATGGCGACGCCGGAATTCTCCGGCCACCTGAAGGCGGTGTCCGCCGGGCGAAGCTGACCTTCAGAACTTGCGCGCCAGGAACAGGTGACCGGGCACCGGCTCGCCGTCCTCGGTCCGCACCGTGATGTCGGCGACGAAGACCGAATCCATGCCGGCTTCCTCCAGCGCATCATCGAGGTAGAACGGATCGTGCGCGAAGCGGTGGCCGGCATTGACGAGATAGGGCTCCTCGATGAAGGCATCCTGGTGCAGCGTCTCGGTTGAAAACGCGAAGGTGCCACCGGAATTGAGCCGCGCGGCCGTTGCCGCGAACAGGTCAGTCACGTCGCCCAGATAGGGCAGGACGTCGGCGGCCACGATCAGATCCCAGTTGGCCTCGCCGTTGTCGTCCTTCAGGAACGCAACGATTTCCCCGATGTAGAGATCGTCGTAAAGGTCGCGCTCGGCGGCCTTCTCGATCATGTCCTCGGACAGGTCGACGCCGGTGCGGTCGCGGGTCAGGTCTTCCATGGCCAGTGCGCAAAGGCCGGTGCCGCAGCCAAGGTCCAGCATCCGCGCGTAAGGACCGGGCGCATGTTCGCGCAGTGCCTGCGCAATGAGATTCGGCACGTCATAGGAAAGCTGGCGAACGAGGATGTCGTCGAAGGCTTCTGCCGTCTGGTCGAATAGCGTCATCACGTAGGCAGCGGGTGCGACCTTCGGCGTCGGAATCTCGCCGAGTGCTGCCAGCCGGATGGTCGCGCCACCGCAATCGTCCGGGTCGAGACGCAGGACTTCACGCCAGGCGGCGGCCGCTTCGTCCAGCCGTCCGCTCTTTTCCAGTTCGAGCGCGTTCTCATAGACGCGTTCCAGCTCGTCGTCGGGTGCAGTCATGTGTTTTCGCGCGGCTCCTCTGGCATCGCAGCATTGCATGCAATTCATGGGTAGCGGCTAAGTCGTTGCGCGGCAACGGGATTCCCGTCGGAAATACACATTCCTCACTCGATTTATCTGCTTGTGCTGACGCGGCGTCATGCATTAGCCAGCCCTTCAAATGGTGCACTGCCGCATTCGCTGCAGCCTGCATATCTTGGGGAACAACGCCGGTACCGGGACGTTCCTTACAACATCAACTTCAGCCGCTGGCCCATCCGGTCGGCCGTTGTTTGCGCTGCTCCCCCTTCAGGCGCCGAACGACGTGTCGGATGCGTTTTGCGCTGGATATGTGGAGACAAGACGTTGGATAAATTCCCGTCGGCCGATGTGCCGCTCAACACCGCTGCCGCTGAAATGGCATCAGGTGCCCCGGAGGCACAGTCCTACTCGATTGCTGAATTGAGCGAAGAGTTCGACCTGACCATGCGCACGTTGCGATTCTACGAGGAGAAGAATCTCCTCAACCCGGTTCGCCGTGGCAACCGCCGAATCTATCGCCAGCATGACCATGACCGACTCAGTGACATCGTCCGGTTGAAGGCGATGGGGCTGACGATCTCCGAGATACAGACGATTGTGGAATCCATCGTCGCCAACAAGCCCGACCAGGCCCGCAAGCTGGCTTTGGCCGCTGCCGAGCGCCGGTGCGAGGAAATCGACGACGAACTGGCCGCGCTGAAGGAAGCACAGCAGGCCGCCGGCGAGACCGCTTCGGCGCTGCGCGACGGCAAGTCGTGGTTCCATTCGGCCTGACGAAATATTCTAGAAACTGCATATGAATCCGCCGAAACGCGGCGGCGAAGAGAGTTGCCGCTGCGACATGATGCTGTTTCGCGGAAAATGTTTTGTGACACGGTCGCATGCGGCAGTTTGTGTGCTTGCCCTCGCCAAACGGACGGGGTAAGGCTTGGCCCCAATCGTCGGCTTCGCAGGTGCAAACCTGAGGTAGCCGGCCGGAGCCAACGGGCATTCGCCGCGTTGATCTGCACTAGCGGTCCGCAGGAATGTCCCTCACGACCGGGCTGACCATGCCGGAATTGTTGCAGGACTACCTTCCCATTGCCGTCTTTCTCGGCATATCGGCTGTCATCGCCCTGGCGTTGATGGTGTCACCGTTCATTCTTGCGGTGAACAACCCCGATAGCGAGAAAGTTGCGGCCTACGAGTGCGGCTTCGCGCCGTTCGACGACGCGCGCATGAAATTCGACGTGCGATTCTACCTCGTCGCGATTCTGTTCATCATCTTCGACCTGGAAGTGGCCTTCCTGTTCCCGTGGGCAGTGGCCTTCGGCGACCTGGGCTGGTTCGGCTTCTGGTCCATGATGATGTTCCTCGGCGTGCTGACGATCGGCTTTGCCTATGAATGGCGGAAAGGGGCACTCGAATGGGATTGAACGATTCGCAGGACGCAACCCTCGTTGCACCGGCTCCCAAGGGTCTCGTCGATCCGCGCACCGGCCAGCCGATCGGCTCCGATGACCACTTCTTCGGTGAGGTGAATGCCGAGCTGGCCGACAAGGGCTTTCTCGTCACCGCCACCGACGACCTGATCAACTGGGCGCGCACCGGCTCGCTCATGTGGATGACGTTCGGCCTCGCGTGCTGCGCGGTGGAGATGATGCAGACCTCGATGCCGCGCTACGACGTCGAGCGCTTCGGCTTCGCGCCACGTGCCTCGCCGCGCCAGTCCGACGTGATGATCGTCGCCGGCACGCTGACCAACAAGATGGCGCCTGCGCTGCGCAAGGTCTACGACCAGATGCCGGAGCCGCGTTATGTCATCTCCATGGGCAGCTGTGCCAATGGCGGCGGCTACTATCATTACTCCTATTCCGTCGTGCGTGGATGCGACCGGGTCGTTCCCGTTGATATATACGTGCCCGGCTGCCCGCCGACTGCCGAAGCGCTGCTCTATGGCGTGCTTCTTTTGCAGAAGAAGATCCGCCGCACCGGCACCATCGAACGCTAAGGGCTCGGCTGTACCGACTGCCGACGAGAGGGATGAGACGAGCCATGGATGAAGCCATCAACGACCTTGCCGGGTACCTGCGCGAGAAGCTTCCCGCCGGTGCCGCGACGCATGTCGCGTTCGGCGAGCTGACGGTCACCTGCGAGCCGGAAGAGCTGATCAAGATCATGCGTCTCCTGCATGACGATCCGCAGTGCCAGTTCGTCAACATGGTCGACGTGTGCGGGGTGGACTATCCGGCGCGCGCCGAGCGGTTCGATGTTGTCTACCACCTGCTCAGCCCGAAGCAGAACCTGCGCATCCGCGTGAAGCTCTCCACCTCCGACCGCAACCCGGTCCCCAGCGTCACCGGCATCTGGCCGGGCGCGGACTGGTTCGAGCGCGAGGCTTACGACATGTACGGCATCCTGTTTTCCGGTCACCCGGACTTGCGCCGGTTGCTGACGGACTACGGCTTCGAGGGATATCCGCTGCGCAAGGACTTTCCGCTCACGGGCTATGTCGAGGTTCGCTACGACGATACCCGCAAGCGCGTGGTCTACGAGCCGGTCAAGCTCAACCAGGAATTCCGGAATTTCGACTTCCTCTCGCCGTGGGAAGGCACCGAGTACGTGCTGCCGGGCGACGAGAAAGCAAGCGCGGACAAATAGGGGCGCAATCGGGGCATGTCAGAACTCGACGTTCGCAATTTCACGATCAACTTCGGCCCGCAGCACCCTGCGGCCCACGGTGTGCTGCGCCTCGTGCTGGAACTCGATGGCGAGGTCGTCGAGCGCGTGGACCCGCATGTCGGGCTTCTGCATCGCGGCACCGAGAAGCTGATCGAGTACAAGACCTACCTGCAGGCGGTCCCGTATTTCGACCGGCTCGACTATGTCGCGCCGATGAACCAGGAACATGCCTTCGCCCTGGGCGTCGAAAAGCTGCTGCAGATCGAAGTTCCCTATCGCGGCCAGCTCATCCGGGTCCTGTATTCGGAGATCGGTCGCCTGCTGTCGCACATTCTCAATGTCACCACGCAGGCGATGGACGTCGGCGCGCTCACCCCGCCGCTTTGGGGCTTTGAAGAGCGCGAGAAGCTCATGGTCTTCTATGAGCGCGCGTCCGGCTCGCGCATGCATGCAGCGTATGTGCGCCCCGGCGGCGTCCACCAGGACCTGCCCGAGCAGCTGATCCAGGATATCGGCGACTTCTGCGACCCGTTCCTGAAGGTCTGCGACGACCTGGAAGGCCTGCTCACCGACAACCGCATCTTCAAGCAGCGCAACGTCGATATCGCCGTCGTGAAGCTGGAAGACTGCTGGAAGTGGGGCTTTTCCGGCGTCATGGTGCGCGGTTCCGGCGCACCGTGGGACCTGCGCAAGAGCCAGCCCTACGAGTGCTACTCGGATCTCGAATTCGACATTCCCATCGGCAAGAACGGCGATTGCTACGACCGCTACCTGATCCGCATGGAAGAGATGCGCCAGTCCGTGCGCATCATGAAGCAGTGCGTCGAACTTCTGCAGTCGCCGAAGGGCACGGGGCCGGTCTCCTCGATGGACGGCAAGGTGGTTCCGCCCAAGCGCGGCCAGATGAAGCGGTCGATGGAAGCGCTCATCCACCACTTCAAGCTCTACACCGAGGGCTTTCACGTGCCGGAAGGCGAGGTTTATGCCGCCGTCGAGGCGCCCAAGGGCGAGTTCGGCGTCTTCCTCGTGTCCGATGGGTCCAACAAGCCGTACCGCTGCAAGATCCGCGCGCCGGGCTTTGCGCACCTGCAGGCGATGGACTTCCTCTGCAAGGGCCACATGCTGGCCGACGTCTCGGCCATCCTCGGTTCGCTCGACATCGTGTTCGGCGAGGTGGACCGCTGATGCGCACCGGTCTGACATTCACCGCGACCGCTGCGATCGTCGCGCTCGCAATGGCGTTCACCGCCGCCGGTGCATCTGCCGCCGTGTCGCTGTCGCGCAAGGGTTGCCAGCTGAAGGCGACCGACTGCGAACTGCTGATCGAAAACGCGGTCATGTACAACGCGGTCTATGACGGCACGACCACGATGTATTCGTGGCCGCAGAAGTCGATCCGCTACCGGCTGGCGCGCTGGCTGAACGCCTATGTCGAGCGTCTCGACGACTGCGATACGCCGAAGACGCGCGTGCGCCCGATCATTTCGAACGTCGATTCCTTCGACAACAAGTACGACATCCTCGCCGCATACGGTGCAGCGCCGGGGTCTGCCTGTTACATCCGCAAGAGCCGGGGCTGAGTTACATGAGCGTCCGCAGACTTCATCCCGTACAGCCGGAGAGCTTCGCTTTCAGCAAGGACAACCTTGCCTGGGCGAAGAAGCAGATCGCCAAGTACCCGAAGGGGCGCGAGGCCAGCGCGGTGATCCCGCTGCTGTGGCGCGCGCAGGAGCAGCACGAGAACTGGCTGCCGGAGCCGGCGATCCGTTACATCGGCGAAATGCTCGACATGCCGTTCATCCGCGTGCTGGAGGTCGCCACCTTCTACACGATGTTCCAGCTCGCCCCCGTCGGCAAGAAGGCCCACATCCAGGTCTGCGGCACGACGCCATGCATGCTGCGCGGTGCCGAGGACCTGAAAGCCGTCTGCAAGCGCCGCATCGCCGAAAACCCGCACACACTGTCGGAAGACGGTGATTTCTCGTGGGAAGAGGTCGAGTGCCTCGGCGCCTGCGTGAACGCACCGATGGTGCAGGTCTTCGCCGACACCTACGAGGACCTGACGCCGGAAAGCTTCGAAGAGGTTCTCGACGCATTTGCCCGTGGCGAGACGCCGGAGCCGGGCCCGCAGGTCGACCGTCGCTTCTCGGCCCCCGTGGGCGGCGAGGATACGCTGAAGGACGTGGAAGCCATCAATTCCGGCGCAATGCGCGGCGGCGGCGAGGGCGACCAGAAGCCGATCAACAAGGGCCGCCCGCCGAGCCCGGCTGATGAGCCTGCACTTGGCAAGAAGAAGGCTGCTGATGCCGCCAAGCCGACGCGCAAGGAAACCATTGCGCGCCGTGCCGAGGCCGAGGAGTCCGCGCCGTCCAAGCCTGCCGCCACCGGCAAGTCGACGGATTCCAGCGACACTCCGCCCGAGGCATCCGGCATCAACGCAGATGACGCAGCCCGCGCCGATGCCGCCGGCAAGAAGCCGCGCATGCTGCCCAAGCCGCGCAAGGCCGGTGCCGACGATCTCAAGCAGATCAAGGGCGTCGGACCGAAGCTCGAAGGCGTGCTGAACGGCATGGGCATCTATCATTTCGACCAGATCGCGGCCTGGAAGCCGGAGCACGTGTCCTGGGTCGACGAATACCTGAAGTTCAAGGGCCGCATCGTGCGCGACGACTGGCTGGTTCAGGCAGACACGCTCGCCAAGGGCGGCGAGACCGATTTCTCCAAGCGGGTGGCCAAGGGCCAGGTCCCGTCGAGCAAGCGGTGAGGTGAGGGCAGGTTATGCTGGCAGACAAGGATCGCATCTTCACCAATCTGTATGGCCGCGGCGACTGGCGGCTTGAGGGCGCGCGCAAGCGTGGATCGTGGGACGGCACGGCGGGCTTCATCAAGAATGGCCGCGACTGGGTCATCGAAGAGGTCAAGGCATCGGGCCTGCGCGGGCGCGGTGGCGCCGGCTTCCCGACGGGCCTCAAGTGGTCGTTCATGCCCAAGGAAGTGGGCGAACGCCCGCACTACCTCGTCGTCAATGCCGACGAATCCGAGCCGGGCACCTGCAAGGACCGCGAGATCATGCGGCATGATCCGCAGCACCTCATCGAGGGTTGCCTGATCGCCGGTTTCGCGATGAACGCCCATGTCGGCTACATCTACGTGCGCGGCGAGTTCATTCGCGAGCGCGAATACCTGCAGGCCGCCATCGACGAGGCCTATGACGCGGGGCTGCTGGGCAAGAACGCGGCCGGTTCGGGCTGGGATTTCGATCTCTACGTCCACCACGGCGCGGGCGCCTACATCTGCGGCGAGGAAACCGCTCTGCTGGAAAGCCTCGAGGGCAAGAAGGGCCAGCCGCGCCTGAAGCCCCCGTTCCCCGCGAACATGGGCCTCTATGGCTGCCCCACGACGGTCAACAACGTGGAATCCATCGCGGTCGTGCCGGAAATCCTGCGCCGCGGTTCGGCGTGGTTCTCCGCGCTCGGCAAGCCCAACAACACCGGCACCAAGCTGTTCTGCGTCTCCGGTCACGTCGAAAAGCCGTGCACCGTGGAAGAGGAAATGGGCATTCCGCTTCGCGAGCTTCTCGAAAAGCATTGCGGCGGCGTCCGCGGCGGCTGGGACAACCTGCTGGCGGTTATTCCGGGCGGTTCATCCGTGCCGTGCCTGCCGGCGGATGTCTGCGGCGACCTGCCGATGGATTTCGACAGCCTGCGTGCCGTCAAGTCGGGCCTTGGCACCGCGGCGGTCATCGTCATGGACAAGTCCACCGACATCATCCGCGCCATCGCGCGGCTGTCCTATTTCTACAAGCACGAAAGCTGCGGCCAGTGCACGCCGTGCCGCGAGGGCACGGGCTGGATGTGGCGCGTGCTGGAACGCATGGCCAGGGGTGAGGCCGAGAAGCGCGAGATCGACATGCTTCTCGACGTCACCTACCAGGTCGAGGGTCACACCATCTGCGCGCTCGGCGATGCCGCCGCGTGGCCGGTGCAGGGCCTCATCCGCCATTTCCGACATGTCATTGAAGAGCGTATCGACACCTATTCCGCCAATCCCAACGCTGATGGCAGCGTGCTGGTCGCGGCGGAGTGACACAGGAGGCCGTTACAATGTTCTACAATTCACAGTCCCTCGAACAGACCCATTCGGCCATGGTCGGCATGATGTCGGCAAGCATGCTGCCGCTGACGGCGGCCACCGCTGCCGGCGTGGCCGCGAGCGCAAGCGGCATGGCGATGATGTTTGGCTGGCAAGCTGCCATGCTGAACGCGATGGCCGAGGGTGCCACCAAGGTCCGCGGAACCGCCGGCGAAGCGGTCAAGGTGGCCGAGAAGACCGCCGAAGTCGTCAATGACAACGCCAAGGACACTTCCGAGCTTCCCAAGGCTGCCGCCAAGAGCGTCGCCGAAAAGACGGTCGAGACGGTTGAAGAGGTCGCCGGTCTGCGCCCGAAAGGCCTCGAGGCCCCGCGCGGCGCGGCGGACGACTTGAAGTCGATTGCCGGCATCGGGCCGAAGCTCGAAATCGTTCTGAACGACCTTGGCATCTACCATTTCGACCAGATCGCTGCCTGGTCGGCGGCGGAAATCGCCTGGGTCGACGCGTATCTGAAGTTCAAGGGCCGCATCGCGCGCGATCAGTGGATCGCGCAGGCGGAACGGCTGAAGTCCCAGCTCGCCGGTTGAGGCGGACTGAGGGTCAACGGGGAAATACGGGGCAGGCATAGATGGCCAAGCTGATCGTGGACGGGACGGAAATCGAGGTCCCGGCAGAGCTGACGCTGCTGCAGGCATGCGAGGAAGCGGGCGCGGAGATTCCGCGCTTCTGCTACCACGAGCGCCTGTCGATTGCGGGCAATTGCCGGATGTGCCTCGTGGAAGTGAAGGGTGCGCCCAAGCCGGTCGCATCCTGTGCGCAGTCCGTTCGTGACCTGCGCCCCGGCCCGAACGGCGAACCGCCGGAAGTGCTGACCAAGAGCGCGCTGGTACGCAAGGCGCGCGAAGGCGTGATGGAGTTCCTGCTCATCAACCACCCGCTGGATTGCCCGATCTGCGACCAGGGCGGCGAGTGCGACCTGCAGGACCAGGCCATGGCCTACGGCGTCGACACCAACCGCTTCGACGAGAACAAGCGCGCGGTGGAAGACAAGTATATCGGCCCGCTGGTCAAGACGATCATGACCCGCTGCATCCATTGCACCCGCTGCGTGCGCTTCATTACGGAAGTGGCGGGCTGCTCCGACCTCGGCGCCATCGGGCGCGGCGAGGACATGGAAATCACCACCTATCTCGAAACCGCGATGCGCTCCGAGATGCAGGGCAACGTCATCGACCTGTGCCCGGTCGGTGCGCTGACCTCGCGCCCATATGCCTTCCAGGCGCGCCCTTGGGAACTGTCGAAGACCGAATCCATCGACGTGGCCGACGGCCTCGGTTCGAACATCCGCGTGGATGCACGCGGCCGCGAAGTGATGCGCATCATGCCGCGCGTCAACGACGAGGTGAACGAGGAGTGGATCTCCGACAAGACCCGCTTCCTGTGGGACGGTCTGAAGGCCCAGCGCCTCGACAAGCCCTACGTTCGCAAGTCCGGCAAGCTTCAGCCGGCCTCGTGGCAGGAAGCCTTCGCCGCCATCACCAAGAAGGTGAAGGCGAGCGATGCGTCCAAGGTCGGCGCCATCGTCGGCGACATGGCCGCCTGCGAGGAAATGTTCGCGCTCAAGGACATGATGGACCGCCTCGGTAGCCCTAACGTGGATTGCCGCCAGGACGGTTCGCAGTTCGACCCGACGCTTGGCCGCGCGTCCTACCTGTTCAACGCGACGCTGGCCGGTCTGGAAGACGCTGACGCGATCCTGATGGTCGGCGCATGGCCGCGCTGGGATGCGACCGTTCTGAATGCACGCATCCGCAAGCACTGGCTTGCGACCGGCGTGCAGATCGGCCTGATTGGGGCCGAAAACCCGGACATGACGTATCCGTATGCCTATCTCGGTGCGGGTGCGGATTCGCTCACCGAGCTTGCCGACGGCAACGGCTCCTTCGCCAAGGTTCTCAAGAAGGCCAAGCGTCCCGCGATCATCGTGGGGCCGGGGGCCTACGGCCGCGCCGACGGCGCTTCGATCATGGCGCTGGTCGCCCGTGTCGCCGATGCGTTCGGCGTCATCAACGGCGACTGGAACGGCTTCTCCGTGCTGCACACGGCGGCCTCGCGCGTCGGCGGCCTCGATCTCGGCCTCGTGCCGGGCAAGGGCGGGCTCGACACGGCGGCCATGCTGAAGCCGGGTGCGCTGGACGTGCTGTTCCTGCTGGGCGCTGACGAAATCGAGACGGGCGCGCTGGAGAGCACCTTCAAGGTCTATATCGGCACCCACGGCGACCGCGGCGCGCACGCAGCCGACGTGATCCTGCCCGCTGCCGCCTTCTCGGAGAAGTCCGGCACCTACGTGAACACCGAAGGGCGCGTTCAGGCCGGCAACCGCGCGACGTTCCCGCCCGGGGACGCACGCGAGGACTGGTCGATCCTGCGGGCGCTGTCCGATCCGCTCGGCGTGAAGCTGCCCTACGACTCGCTGCCCGCACTGCGCGCGGCGATGGCGGGTGCGCATCCGCACCTTGGCGAGACCGACATGCTGCTGGTTGCCGATGCCTCCGGCGTTTCCGCGCTGACCAAGGCCAAGGGCAAGCCGAAGGCGCAAGGCTTTGCGCGGGCAAACAACTACTACCTGACGAACCCGATCTGCCGGGCTAGCAAGGTGATGGCAGAACTCGCGGCCATGGCTGCGAACACCGAGGGGGCGACGGGAACCAATGGGTGAACTGTGGACCGATTACGGGTGGCCGCTGACGATCATGGTGGCTCAGAGCCTGGCGCTTCTTGTCTCGCTTCTGATCATCATCGCCTACCTGCTGCTGGCTGACCGCAAGATCTGGGCTGCCGTCCAGCTTCGCCGCGGCCCCAACGTGGTCGGCGCGTTCGGCCTGCTGCAATCGTTTGCCGACCTGCTCAAGTTCGTTCTGAAGGAGCCGGTGATCCCGGCGAGCGCCAACAAGGGCGTGTTCCTGATGGCGCCACTGGTGAGCTGCACGCTGGCGCTCGCCGCGTGGGCGGTGATCCCTGTGGCCGAGGGCTGGATGATCGCCGACATCAATGTCGGCATCCTCTACGTCTTCGCGATTTCCTCGCTCGAGGTCTACGGCGTCATCATGGGCGGCTGGGCTTCGAACTCGAAATATCCGTTCCTCGGTGCGCTGCGCTCCGCTGCCCAGATGGTCTCCTACGAGGTGTCCATCGGTTTCGTGATCGTCACCGTGCTGTTGTGCGCCGGTTCGCTGAACCTGAGCGACATTGTCGCCTCGCAGCAGACCGGCCTTGCCGACATGCTGGGCGTGCCGTGGCTGACCTTCCTGAACTGGTACTGGCTGCCGCTGTTCCCGATGTTCGTGATCTTCTTCATCTCGGCGCTCGCCGAGACGAACCGCCCGCCGTTCGACCTGCCGGAAGCGGAATCCGAACTCGTCGCCGGTTTCATGGTGGAATACGCCTCGACGCCGTACCTGTTGTTCATGCTGGGCGAATATGCCGCGATCACCCTGATGTGCGCCCTGATGGCGCTGCTCTTCATGGGTGGCTGGCTGCCGCCGCTCGACATCGCGCCGTTCAACTGGCTGCCGGGTGTCTTCTGGTTCGTCCTAAAGGTCTGCTTCGGCTTCTTCATGTTCGCCATGGTTAAGGCCATGGTGCCGCGCTACCGCTACGACCAGCTGATGCGCCTTGGCTGGAAGGTCTTCCTGCCGCTCTCGCTGTTCTTCGTCGTGGTGGTGGCCGCCGTTCTCCAGCTGACCGGCTGGGCGGCATGAGCTACGGGCTGATCGGCGGGCTCGCGGGTCTGGCCATCGGCGTGACCGACTATGTCATTTTCGGATCGTTGATCCGGAAACTGAATGAAACCATGGGGAATGCGGCAGCGGTCCGCGCCCTCGAAATTGCGCGGCTTGCGCAGCTGATCGCCTTTCCGGTGGTCGGATACGTGATTGGGACGATGCTGCTTGCAAGCTGAAACGCTGCGGGTCGTGTCGAGGAGAGAGGTGAAATGGCAAGACTGGACCAGGCGGCCAGGTCGATCTTCCTGACGGAGTTCGTTTCGGCGTTCTTTCTCGCCATGCGCTACTTCTTCAAGCCGAAGGCCACGCTCAACTATCCCTTCGAGAAGGGCCCGATCTCGCCGCGCTTTCGTGGCGAGCACGCGCTGCGCCGCTACCCGAACGGCGAGGAACGCTGCATCGCGTGCAAGCTGTGCGAGGCGATCTGCCCGGCGCAGGCCATCACCATCGAGGCCGGCCCGCGCCGCAACGACGGCACGCGCCGCACCACGCGCTACGACATCGACATGGTGAAGTGCATCTATTGCGGCTTCTGCCAGGAAGCCTGTCCGGTGGATGCCATCGTAGAAGGGCCGAACTTCGAATTTGCGACAGAGACGCGCGAGGAACTGCTCTACGACAAGGATCGCCTGCTTGCGAACGGGGACCGCTGGGAGCGGGAAATCGCGCAGCGCATCAAGCTGGATTCGCCCTATCGCTAGGGCTTGACCGCGCACCGGCCAGACGCCGGGCGCTGAACGAAACGAATTGACCGGACGAAGGCGAAATATCCGCTTCATCCGGACAGGGAAACGGGCAGGAACGCGAGACGCGCGGCCGGCCTGAACGGGGGCGACACACATGGGTCTTGCGGCCGCATTCTTTTATCTCTTCTCCGGGGTGGTCATCGCCTCGGCGTTGATGGTGATCCTATCGCGCAACCCGGTTCATTCGGTTCTGTGGCTGATCCTGGCGTTCTTCAACGCCGCCGGGCTCTTCCTGCTGCTGGGCGCGGAATTCCTCGCGATGATCCTCGTCGTCGTCTATGTCGGCGCGGTCGCGGTGCTGTTCCTGTTCGTCGTCATGATGCTCGACGTGGACTTCGCCGAGCTGCGGCAGGGCTTCATCAACTACGTGCCGTTCGGCGCGGTGATCGGCTTCGTTTTCGCAGTGGAACTGCTGCTGGTGCTGACGGGCTGGACGATCTCGCCGGAGAGTGCGGCTTCGGCACAGGTCCCGATACCCGGAGACATCTCCAACGCCGAGGCGCTGGGCCGGGTCATGTACACGAAATACCTGCTGTTTTTCCAGCTCGCGGGCATGGTCCTGCTGGTTGCCATGGTCGGCGCCATCGTGCTGACGCTGCGCCACAAAGCCGGCGTCAAGCGCCAGGACATCTCCGTGCAGGTCGCGCGCACGCCGGCAACGGCCATCGAAGTGCGCAAGGTCGAAAGCGGCAAGGGAATTTGAGGTTTCACCAATGACGATCGGGCTTGGCCATTATCTTTCCGTTGCCGCCGTGCTGTTCACGCTCGGCGTGCTCGGCATCTTCATCAACCGCAAGAACATCATCGTCATCCTGATGTCGATCGAACTGATCCTGCTGTCGGTTAACATCAACTTCGTCGCCTTCTCCTCCTTCATGGGGGACCTGGTGGGGCAGGTCTTCGCGATGCTCATCCTGACCGTCGCGGCCGCAGAGGCAGCCATCGGGCTTGCCATCCTCGTCGCCTTCTTCCGCAACCGCGGCTCGATCGCGGTGGAAGACGTCAACATGATGAAGGGTTGAGGAGCGCGCCATGCTGACTGCCATCGTATTCCTGCCGCTGCTGGGCGCGCTGATCGCCGGGTTGCTGGCGCGCGTGGTCGGCCATCGCGGCGCGGAGGTCATCACCTCGTCGCTGCTGGTGATCGCGGCCATCCTGTCGTGGATCGTATTCGTGCAGACCGGCTTCGGCGAGCACACGCAGCATTCCGCCATGGTTCTGTTCCCGTGGATCGAATCCGGCTCGCTCAACGTGCAGTGGTCGCTGCGCCTCGACACGCTCACAGCAGTCATGCTGGTGGTGGTGACCACCGTGTCGTCGCTCGTGCACATCTATTCCATCGGCTACATGCACCACGACCCGCATCGCGCGCGGTTCTTCTCCTACCTGTCGCTGTTCACCTTCGCGATGCTGATGCTGGTGACCGCCGACAACCTCGTGCAGATGTTCTTCGGCTGGGAAGGCGTGGGCCTGGCGTCCTATCTGCTGATCGGCTTCTGGTACAAGAAGCCCTCGGCCAACGCCGCCGCCATGAAGGCCTTCATCGTCAACCGCGTCGGTGACTTCGGCTTCGCTCTCGGCATCTTCGCGGTCTTCGTGCTGTTCGGCTCGGTCGAGTTCGACACGATCTTCGCCAATGCCGCTTCGGCGGAAGGCATGACCATTTCCTTCCTGTGGCGCGAGTGGGACGCGATGACCGTCGTGTGCCTGCTGCTGTTCATGGGCGCGATGGGCAAGTCGGCGCAGTTCCTGCTGCACACCTGGCTGCCGGACGCGATGGAGGGCCCGACGCCGGTTTCCGCGCTGATCCACGCCGCCACCATGGTGACGGCGGGTGTCTTCATGGTCGCGCGCCTGTCCCCGCTGTTCGAGCTGTCTGAAACCGCGCTCACCGTCGTCACCTTCGTCGGCGGGCTGACGGCGTTCTTCGCGGCCAGCGTCGGCCTCGTGCAGAACGACATCAAGCGCGTCATCGCCTATTCGACCTGTTCGCAGCTCGGCTACATGTTCGTGGCGCTTGGCGTCGGTGCCTATGGCATCGGCGTGTTCCACCTGTTCACGCACG
Source organism: Tepidamorphus sp. 3E244 (assembly GCF_046159835.1). Lineage (NCBI taxonomy): Bacteria > Pseudomonadati > Pseudomonadota > Alphaproteobacteria > Hyphomicrobiales > Tepidamorphaceae > Tepidamorphus > Tepidamorphus sp. 3E244. Next base: position 1,365,152 of record NZ_JBJXCY010000001.1, read on the forward strand.
CCTTCTTCAAGGCGCTGCTGTTCCTTGGTGCCGGTTCGGTCATCCATGCCGTGTCCGACGAGCAGGACATGCGCCGCATGGGCGGGCTGTGGCGGCACATCCCGATCACCTACGCCATGATGCTGATCGGCACGCTGGCGCTAACGGGTTTCCCGTTCACGGCGGGCTATTTCTCCAAGGACGCCATCGTCGAGGCAGCCTATGCCGGCCACAACGCGGCGGCGCCGTTCGCCTTCGTCATGGTTGTCGTGGCGGCTGTCTTCACCTCGTTCTACTCGTGGCGCCTGGTCTTCATGACTTTCCACGGCAAGCCGCGCGCGAGCCAGGAGACGATGAGCCATGTCCACGAGTCGCCGCCGGTGATGACGGTCCCGCTCTACGTGCTGGCTGCCGGTGCGCTGCTGGCTGGTATCATCTTCAAGGAGTACTTCGTCGGCCACGACTGGGAGCACTTCTGGGGCTCGGCGCTGTTCCTGGCCGAAGACAACCACATCATGCATGAGTTCCACGAGGTTCCGGCATGGGTCGTCTTCTCGCCGATGGTCGCGATGATCGTGGGCTTCGCCTTCGCCTACCTGTTCTACATCTTCCGTCCGTCGATCCCGGGCTCGCTGGCCACCCAGCATGACGCGCTGTACCGCTTCCTGCTGAACAAGTGGTACTTCGACGAGCTCTACGACGTGCTGTTCGTGCGTCCCGCGAAGTGGCTCGGCCGCTTCCTGTGGAAGCGCGGTGACGGCTACGTCATCGACGGCTTCGGCCCGAACGGCATCGCTGCGCGCGTCAATGACGTCACCAACCGGGTCGTCAAGCTGCAGAGCGGCTACCTCTATCACTACGCGTTCGCGATGCTGATCGGCGTCGCCGCACTCATCACCTGGTATATGTTCTCGGGGGGCACCCACTGATGTCCGGCTGGCCGATCCTCTCGGTTGTCACGTTCCTGCCGCTGGTTGGCGCGCTTTTCGTCGCGCTGATCCGTGGCGACGACGAAGTCGCGCGCCGCAATGCACGCTTCGTTGCGCTGTGGGCGACGCTGATCACCTTCCTCCTGTCGCTGCTGATCTGGATCTATTTCGACGCCGGAACCGAGGAGTTTCAGTTCGTCGAGGAGGCCCCGTGGCTTGGCGGTTCCATCTCCTACCGCATGGGCGTCGACGGCATCTCAATGCTGTTCGTCATCCTCACGACCTTCCTCATGCCGTTCTGCATTCTCGCCAGCTGGGTCGCCATCGACAAGCGGGTGAAGGAATACATCATCGCGTTCCTCGTGCTGGAAACGCTGATGATCGGCGTGTTCTGCGCGCTCGACCTGGTGCTGTTCTACCTGTTCTTCGAAGCTGGCCTGATCCCGATGTTCCTCATCATCGGCGTTTGGGGCGGGCAGCGGCGCGTCTATGCCTCCTACAAGTTCTTCCTCTACACGCTGCTCGGCTCGGTCCTGATGCTGATCGCGATGATGGCGATCTACTGGGAAGCCGGCACGACCAACATCATCGAGCTGCTGGAATTCGATTTCCCGGCGGGAATGCAGACCTGGCTGTGGCTGGCCTTCTTTGCCTCGTTCGCGGTGAAGATGCCGATGTGGCCGGTGCACACCTGGTTGCCGGATGCGCACGTGGAAGCGCCGACGGCAGGCTCGGTCATCCTGGCAGGCATCCTGCTGAAGATGGGCGGCTACGGCTTCCTGCGTTTCTCGCTGCCGATGTTCCCGATCGCGTCAGACATGTTCGCGCCGCTCGTCTTCACGCTCAGCGTCGTGGCGATCATCTACACATCGCTGGTCGCGCTGATGCAGGAGGACATCAAGAAGCTGATTGCCTACTCGTCGGTCGCGCACATGGGCTTCGTCACCATGGGCATCTTCACCGGCACGGTGCAGGGCATCCATGGCGGGCTGTTCCAGATGCTGTCGCACGGCATCGTCTCCGGCGCGCTCTTCCTGTGCGTCGGCGTCGTCTACGACCGGATGCATACGCGAGAGATCTCGGCCTATGGCGGTCTCGTGAACCGCATGCCGCTCTACGCAGTCGCGTTCCTCGTCTTCACCATGGCGAACGTGGGCTTGCCGGGCACCAGCGGCTTCGTTGGTGAATTCCTGACGCTGCTGGCTGCCTTCGAGACCAACACCTGGGTCGCGTTCTTCGCAACCACCGGCGTCATCCTGTCGGCTGGCTACGCGCTGTGGCTCTATCGCCGGGTCGTGTTCGGCGAACTGACCAAGGACAGCCTGAAGAACATCATGGACGTGGATCGCCGCGAACTCGTGATCATCGTGCCGCTGGTGTTCCTGACGATCCTTTTCGGTGTCTACCCGGCACCGATCCTCGACGTGACCGAAGTCTCGGTCGAAAACCTTGCACGCGACTATTCCGATGCGCTCGCTGCGGCCAAGGCCGCCGTCGAGACCGCCGGCATTGGCGCACACTAGAACCTGGGCGAAAACACAATGGACGCTGCGACCTTCACAAGCGACATGCTGATTGCCTTCAGCCCGGAACTGCTGCTGGCGGCAGGCGCCATGGTGCTGCTGATGATCGGCGCCTTCAGCAAGGACGGCGGGCTTGGCATCGTCACCGGCGGCGCAATCGCGCTGATCGCGACGGCCTTCATCCTGCTTCTGGTCGTGCCCTACGAGGGGCAGGCGCTGTTCGGCGGGTCGATCATCCTCGACCGGTTCGCAGCCTTCATGAAGGGTCTGACGCTGATCGGCTCTGTCGCGGCCATCGTCATGTCCATCGACTGGATGCGCTCGACCCGGCTCGAGAAGTTCGAATATCCGGTGCTGATCGTGCTTTCCACGCTCGGCATGATGATCATGATCTCCGCCGGCGACCTGATCGCACTCTACATGGGCCTCGAACTGCAGAGCCTCGCGCTCTACGTCATCGCCTCCATCCAGCGCGATTCCACGCGCTCCACTGAAGCCGGCCTGAAGTACTTCGCGCTCGGCGCGCTGTCGTCAGGCATGCTGCTCTACGGCTGCTCGCTGATCTACGGCTTCTCCGGCACCATCGAGCTGGCGCAGATCGCATCGGTCGCGGGGCAGGGCGAAGCCTCGCTCGGCATGATCTTTGGCCTCGTGTTCCTGATCGCCGGCCTCGCCTTCAAGGTGTCCGCCGTGCCGTTCCACATGTGGACGCCGGACGTCTACGAGGGTTCGCCGACACCGGTGACGGCGTTCTTCGCCGCCGCGCCGAAGATCGCCGCCATGGCGCTGTTCATCCGCACGCTTATCACCGGTTTTCCGGGCATGACGCCGGAATGGCAGCAGATCATCGTCTTCGTCTCGATTGCCTCCATGGTTCTCGGCGCGTTCGCGGCCATCGGACAGCGAAATATCAAGCGCCTGATGGCCTATTCCTCCATCGGCCACATGGGCTATGCGCTCGTCGGGCTGGCGCCGGGCAGCGAGGCGGGCGTGCGCGGCGTCATCATCTATCTGGCGCTCTATCTCGCCATGACGCTCGGCACCTTTGCTTGCATTCTTGCGATGCGCCGCAACGATGCCGCCGTCGAAGAGATCGACGATCTTTCCGGCCTGTCGCGCAACAACCCGCTGATTGCCTTCGTGCTGGCGATGCTGCTGTTCTCGTTGGCGGGCATTCCGCCGCTGGCCGGGTTCTTTGCCAAGTATTACGTCTTCGTGGCCGCGGTCGAAGCAGGTCTCTACCCGCTCGCCGTCATCGGCGTGCTGGCGAGCGTGGTGGGCGCCTACTACTACCTGCGGATCGTCAAGATCATCTATTTCGACGAGCCGGCGCCGGCCTTCGACACCATGTCGCGTGAACTGGCGACGGTGCTGGCGATCTCCGGTGTTGTGACCATCCTCTACGTGATCTACCCCTCGGCCCTCGTCACGGCCGCCGGAAACGCCGCAAAGGCGCTGTTCTGACCGGGATCGCGGCACGTACCTTCGTCCTACAACACGCGCGGGTCGTGCGGCTCGACAGCGTGGATTCCACAAACCTGGAAGCACGCCGCCGCCTGGATGACGGGCCGGGCGGCGTGTGGGTTCTCGGCGGCATGCAGACGCAAGGCCGGGGCCGGCGCGCACGCGCCTGGGTGTCGGAACCCGGCAATCTCTACGCGAGCGTCGCCTTCACGCCGAATGTCGGCCTCGCCGGTATCGGGGCTTTCGCCTTTGCCAGCGCGCTGGCCCTGCATGATGCGGTTCTCGCGGTCGCGCCGGATGCCGCCCGCGACATCTACCTCAAGTGGCCCAATGACCTGATGTCGCCGCGCGGCAAGTTGTCCGGCATCCTGCTGGAATGCGAGAGCGGGGCGGGGACGCCGCTGCTCACCATCGGCTGGGGCGTGAACTGCACGCATCATCCGGAGAACAGCGAAACCACTGCGACGGATTTTGCGGCGCTTGGGCACGACGTGCGTGTCGATGCGCTGTTCGATGCGCTGGTCGACGCCTTCACCCGGCGCGCTGCACAGCTTGAACACGGCGGAATGGCCGCGTTGCGCGGACCGTGGCTGGAGCGCGCACGCGGTGTCGGGCAGGCAATTCGTGTCCGGCTCGACCAAGAAACTCTGGATGGAGAGTTCCGCGACCTCGACAGCGACGGGCGGCTGGTTCTAGCGTTGCCCAACGGGGAAACGCGTGCCATCGCGGCGGGCGACGTCTTTTTTGCCAACATGGAGCACGCAACCGCACATGAGTGATGAACTGGTTTTCGTGCCTCTCGGGGGGCTTGGCGAGATCGGCATGAACCTCGCGCTCTACGGCTATGGCCCGGCGCGCAAGCGCCGCTGGATCATGGTCGATTGCGGTATGGGCTTTGCCGATCCGGTCCGCATGCCGGGTATCGACCTGATGGTCGCCGATACGTCCTTCATCGAGGAGGAGCGCGGATCGCTCGAGGCCATCGTGCTGACTCACGCGCATGAAGACCATTTCGGCGCGCTGCCGGACCTGTGGCCGCGCTTCAAGGTGCCGGTTTACGCGACACCATTCACCGCAGCCCTGCTGGAAGCCAAGACCGCTGGCGACAGGGGCCTGCGCGATGTTCCGGTTGAGACCATCCCGCTCGGCGGTTCGTTCGAGGCCGGGCCGTTCAAGGTCGAGTTCGTCACGGTTGCGCACTCGATTCCCGAACCCAATGCGCTCGCCATCACCACGCCGCTCGGCACCATCGTCCATTCCGGCGACTGGAAGATCGACCCCGATCCCGTCATCGGTGGGCCGATGGACGAATCCCGCTTCCGTGCACTTGGCGAAAACGGTTGTCGTGCACTGATCTGCGATTCCACCAATGCCATGCGCGACGGCGTTTCCCCGTCAGAAGCAGAAGTCGCCGTCACGCTGAAGGAGCTGATTGGCAAGGCCAGGAACCGTGTCGCCGTCACCTGCTTTGCCTCCAACCTTGCGCGCATCCGCTCCGTGGCACAGGCAGCCAAGGCAGCGGACCGCAACGTGGTCCTGGTCGGGCGCGCCATGCAGCGCGTCGTCTCCGTTGGCCGCGAGCTTGGCATGCTGGACGGCTTGCCGCCGTTTCTCGATGACAGCCAGTTCGGATACCTGCCACGCGACAAGGTCGTGCTGCTGTGCACCGGCAGCCAGGGGGAGCCGCGCGCCGCCATGACGCGCATTGCCTTCGGCAATCACCCGACCATCGATCTCGACAAGAACGACACCGTCATCTACTCGGCGCGCCAGATCCCCGGCAACGAGAAGGCCGTCGGCACGGTGCTCAACGCGCTGGTGCGCGAAGGCATCGAGGTGCTGGACGACAGGGCGGGGCTTGTCCACGTGTCCGGCCACCCGCGCCGTGGCGAACTGGTGCAGCTGTTCGACTGGCTCAAGCCCGAAGTGATGGTACCCGCCCACGGCGAGGCCATGCACATGGCCGCGAATGCCGAACTGGCGCGTGCTTCCGGCATCAAGAAGGTCGTCTCCGGCTTCAACGGCGACATGATCCGCCTCGCGCCGGGGCCGGCGGAAAAGATCGACGAGGTTCGTGCCGGCCGCCGGCTGAAGGACGGCATGGTGATGGTCGAGGACGAGAACGAGGCCCTGCGCGAGCGGCGAAAGCTCGCCTTTGCCGGTCTGGTTTCGATTGCCTTCGGTCTCGATTCATCCGGCTCCATCGGTGACGACATCGAGGTCGAACTGGCCGGCGTGCCGGAATCCGGCGTCGACAATGTCGATATCGCGGAGCTCGTGCTCGACACGGTGGAGGAGACCGTCGGCAACCTGCCGCGTGCGCGCCGCAAGCGCATCTCGGAGGTGCGCGAAAGCGTGCGCCGCGCCGTGCGCCGCCAGGTCGAGATTCACTGGGGCAAGAAGCCGCGTGTACAGGTCTTCGTCATCGAACTATAGGCTGGAGCGCGCGGCCGGCTTGCGCCGCAGGACAAGGATTTCGCCATGATCGGACGTCTCAACCACGTCGCCATCGCCGTGCCGGATATCGACAAGGCCGCCGCCGTCTACCGCGACACGCTTGGCGCAGACATTTCCGACAAGGTCCCGCAGCCCGACCACGGCGTGAACACGGTTTTCATCAACCTGCCAAACACCAAGATCGAGCTGCTGGAACCGCTGGGCGAGGGCTCGCCCATCAACAAGTTCCTGGAGCGCAACGCCGACGGCGGCATCCACCACATTTGCTACGAGGTGGACGACATCATCGCCGCGCGTGACAAGCTGGTGGAAAACGGGGCGCGCATCCTCGGGTCCGGCGAGCCGAAGATCGGCGCGCACGGCAAGCCGGTGCTGTTCCTGCATCCGAAGGACTTCAACGGCGCGCTGGTGGAACTGGAACAGGCCTGACGGCGATGACCCTCACAGCGGCAATCGCGATCTACTTCATCGTCTGGTGGCTGACGCTGTTCGCCGTGCTGCCGTTTGGCGTGCGTACCCAGGCCGAGGACGGCGAGGTGACGCCGGGCAGCGTGGAGAGCGCACCGGCCAGGTTCCGCATGCTGCGGACATTTGCCATCACCACGGTGGTGGCGAGCGTCTTTTTCGGATTCGTCTATTTCCTGCTGACGTCGGGCTGGATCGGCCTCGACGACATCCCGTTCCTGCCGGACCCGAAGCAGTTCTAGGCGGGGGAAAGGGAATCGCAGGCAATAAAAAAGCAAGACCGTGAGGTCTTGCCTGAAAGGGTTTTTTTGTTATGCGTGGCGCATCCGGTCACCGGTCACCCGGGTACCGCGCGCGCGTGGTGCCTAAAGGCGATGAGATGACGTCTCCTCCCGAGACTTGGACCGTTCTCATTCGCGCGACTAGCGTGTTGTTCCGCTGCGCCGTCTTGTTATTGGGCGCCATGATACCCGGAAAGAACCCGGTTTCAAGGAGAACATTCACGCAAGGGTCAGAACTATTGTATTTTTTCGCCGGTTCGGATTGTGTGCCGGCATCCAGCCCAACCTGAACCGGATTACCGATGCGACTTTCCCGTTATTTTCTTCCCACCCTGCGTGAAACACCTGCCGAAGCCGAAATCGTCTCGCACCGGCTGATGCTGCGCGCCGGCATGATCCGGCAGGAAAGCGCCGGCATCTATGCCTGGATGCCGCTGGGCCTGAAGGTTCTGCGCAAGATCGAGCAGGTTGTGCGCGAGGAGCAGAATCGCTCCGGCGCCGTGGAACTGCTGATGCCGACCATCCAGTCCGCCGACCTTTGGCGCGAGAGCGGGCGCTACAACGACTACGGCAAGGAGATGCTGCGCATCCAGGACCGGCACGAACGCGACATGCTGTTCGGGCCGACCAACGAGGAAATGATCACCGAGATCTTCCGCGCGAGCGTTCGCTCCTACCGCGACCTGCCGATGAACCTCTACCATATCCAGTGGAAGTTCCGCGACGAGGTGCGCCCGCGCTTCGGCGTCATGCGCAGCCGCGAATTCCTGATGAAGGATGCCTATTCCTTCGACCTCGACAAGGAAGGCGCGCGCGTCTCCTACAACAAGATGTTCGTCGCCTACCTGCGCACCTTCAAGCGACTGGGGCTGACCGCTATTCCGATGAAGGCCGAGAGCGGCCCCATCGGCGGCGACATGAGCCACGAATTCATCATCCTGGCGGAGACCGGCGAGAGCGAGGTCTTCTGCGACAACAAGCTGCTGGACCTGCCGACGCCTGAGCAGGACGTGGACTTCGATTCCGACCTGTCTCCCATCGTCGACGAGTGGCTCTCCTACTATGCCGCGACTGACGAGATGCACGAGGCCGGCCGCTTCGAAAGCGAAGTCGCCGAGGACCGTCGCGTCAGCGCGCGCGGCATCGAGGTCGGCCACATCTTCTATTTCGGCACCAAGTATTCCGAGCCGATGGGCGCGAAGGTGGCAGGACCTGACGGCAGCGAGAAGCCGGTCCACATGGGCTCCTACGGCATCGGCCCGACGCGGCTGGCAGCCGCGATCATCGAGGCGAGCCACGACGAGAACGGCATCATCTGGCCGGCTTCCGTCGCACCGTTCGATATCGGCCTCATCAACCTGCGCGTTGGCGACGACAAGACCGATTCCACCTGCAAGAGCCTGATGGCGGAGCTGGAAGCCGCCGGCATTGAAGTCCTGCTGGATGACACCGACGACCGGGCCGGGGCCAAGTTCGCCAACATGGACCTGATCGGCCTTCCCATTCAGGTTGTCGTGGGTCCCAAGGGCCTTGCCGAGAACACAATCGAGGTGAAAACCCGCGCTGGCGGCGACCGCCAGTCGATTCCGCTCGACGGTGCCGCATCGGCCATCGCCGACATGGTTCGCAAGGCCAAGGGCGCGCTCGCCGCCTGAGGCGGGCGCGGCGCGAAGGCGAGCAGGGGTTTAGACGGGGCGCATGACCGACCAGGCAATCGACAGACCGGAGCGACGGGCACACAAGGGCTCGGGCGACACGATGCCGTTCGGGCTGTTCGAGCGGATGCTCGCCATGCGCTACCTGCGCGCACGCCGCAAGGAAGGCTTCATCTCGGTCATTGCCGGCTTCTCATTCATCGGCATCGTGCTGGGCGTTGCGACGCTCATCATCGTCATGGCGGTGATGAACGGCTTCCGCTCCGAGCTACTTTCCAAGATCCTCGGCATGAACGGGCATCTCGTCATCCAGCCGATCGACCGGCCGCTGAACGACTACGCCGAGCTTGCCTCGCGACTTGGCGAGATCGAGGGAATCCAGATGGCGATGCCCTTCGTCGATGGGCAGGCGCTTGCCTCCACCGCGACCCAGAACACCGGCGTGGTCGTGCGCGGCTTGAGCGAAGCCAGCGTGAAGGGGCTTTCGGCGGTTGCGACCAACGTGCGCCACGGCACGCTGGACGGGTTCGGCGAGAGCGGCGGCCTTGCCATCGGTTCGCGGCTGGCGCAGTCCCTCGGGCTTTCGCTCGGAGACAAGATGACGCTCGTTTCGCCACGCGGCAACGTCACGCCATTTGGCACAACGCCGCGCGTCAAATCCTATCCGGTCACGGCGATCTTCGAGATCGGCATGTCGGAATACGACATGGCCTTCGTCTTCATGCCGATTGCCGAGGCGCAGCTCTATTTCAACCAGGAAGGGCTTGCGACCGGCATCGAACTCTTCGTCGATGATCCCGACGCCATCGACCGCTACCGGGTGGCGATCTCGGCGGCTGTCGACCGGCAGATCTACGTGTCCGACTGGCGCCAGCGAAACCAGTCGTTCTTCGCGGCGCTGGAAGTCGAGCGCAACGTGATGTTCCTGATCCTGACGCTGATCGTGCTGGTGGCGGCCCTCAACATCGTGTCCGGCCTTATCATGCTGGTGAAGGACAAGGGCCGCGACATCGCGGTGCTGCGCACGATGGGCGCGACGCGCGGCGCGATCATGCGCGTCTTCTTCATGACGGGCGCGTCCATCGGCACAATCGGCACCTTCGCGGGGCTGATCCTCGGCGTCATCGTGTGCCTGAATATCGAATCCATCCGCGGCTTCGTGAGCTGGATCACGGGAACGGAAATCTTCTCGCCCGAACTCTACTACCTCTCGCAGCTTCCTGCCGAGATGGCAGCGTCCGACGTCATCGCCGTGGTGCTCATGGCACTCGTCCTGTCTTTCATCGCCACGCTCTATCCGGCATGGCGCGCTGCCAAGCTCGACCCCGTCGAAGCGCTGAGATACGAGTGAGCGCGATGCAGCCAACCGCACAGGCACGCAAACCCGAGTCCGGCGCGGCGACCATGTCGCTGTCGCTCAAGGGTGTGCAGCACGGCTACCAGACCGGGGCAGGGCGCCTCGACGTCCTGAAGGGCCTCGACTTCGCAATCCCGCCCGGCGAGATCGTCGCGCTTGTCGGCCCCTCGGGTGCCGGCAAGTCGACGCTGCTGCACATTGCGGGCCTGTTGGAAAAGCCCGATGCCGGGTCGGTTCGCGTCGGGGGCGTGGAATGCGCCGCGCTCAACGATGACCAGCGCACGGCGGTCCGCCGCCGGCATCTCGGTTTCGTCTACCAGTTCCACAACCTGCTGCCGGAATTCTCCGCCGTGGAGAACGTGCTCATGCCGCAGCTCATCGCCGGGCACGCGCGCGCAGGTGCACGCAAGCGCGCGGTCGACGTGCTGTCCTATCTCGGGCTTGCCGAGCGCCTCGACCATCGCCCGTCCGAATTGTCCGGCGGCGAGCAGCAGCGCGTCGCCATTGCGCGCGCGGTTGCCAATGCGCCGCGCCTGTTGCTGGCCGATGAGCCGACCGGCAACCTCGATCCCAACACGGCGGAGAAGGTTTTCGAGATGCTGCTGCGGTTGGTCCGCGCGTCGGGCCTCTCGGCGCTGATCGCCACGCACAACCTGGAGCTCGCCGGCCGAATGGACCGGCGCGTCACGCTGGAAGACGGCAAGCTCGTCGAGTTCTGATTTCCGCGCTCGGCTGTGCGGGAAGCGATGGTGCCGGTATGGGAAAGCTACGGGACTGGGCTGCTCGTCTGCGGCGTGATGCGACCGCGCTCTATCTGGCCGCGCGTGATCCGCGCACACCCTGGTGCGCACGGGCACTCGGCATCGCGGTTGCCGCCTATGCGCTGTCGCCCATCGACCTGATCCCCGACTTCATACCCGTGATCGGGCTGCTCGACGACTTGATCATTGTGCCGCTCGGCATCTGGCTGGCGGTGCGCATGATCCCGCCACACGTTCTGGAAGAACATCGCCGCGCGGCGGACGCGGCCTTGAGCAGGCCGCTCGGCTACGTGGTGACGGCCGTCATCGTGCTGCTCTGGATCGCGGCGGTTATCGTCACCGGGCTGCTGGCTGTCCGCGTCTGGAGAATTCTCGGAAAGATTTGAAATCCTTGGCGATTTTGCGCTTCGTCAGCGCATTTGACAAAGAGAACAAAACATGAACATACTGTCATCAGTTGTTGAGTTCAGTGACGGAGTATTTCCCATGCGACATGCGGTTCGCGGCATCACGGTCGAGGATTTCGTGGCTTTTGCGGCCTTCTGCGCCTTCGCGGCGACGACGCTTCTGTGGGGCACGCACTGGTCTCTGGTCTGAACCGCGCTCAGGCGTAGATCGGCCTTTGCACAGGGTCATCCACAGTGGACCACTTTCGGCCTTGCGCGTTCCATCGGGTGAGCCGAATCCGCTAGGGTTCTCCCGCGTGCGGTTTGAGGGACGAGTGGTCTCTTCCCGCGCAAGGGGGAGAGCAACCGCGCCATGGCACCGCCATTCATTCATCTCAGGGGGCGTTCGGCCTATTCGTTGCTGGAAGGCGCGATCAAGCTGCCGAAGCTGCTGGACCTTGCGATTGCCGACAAGATGCCGGCGCTGGGTCTCACCGACCGCCACAACCTGTGCGGCGCGCTGGAATTTTCCGAACGTTCTGCCGCTGCCGGCCTGCAGCCGATCATCGGGCTGACGCTGGGCGTCGCCTTCGATGGCTCGGGCGGCGGGCGCGGCGAGCCGCACATCCAGTCGCCCATCCGCCCCGTCGCGCTGCTGGCCAAGGACGAAGCCGGCTATCTCAACCTCATGGAACTCTCCTCGCGCGCCTACCTTGATACCGACGCGAGCGAGACGCCGCACGTCTCCGAGCAGGTTCTGTTCGACAATGCCGCGGGGCTCATCTGCCTCACCGGTGGAGCGACCGGTCCGCTTGGCGGCATGCTCGATCTCGACAACCGGGCAGGGGCGCGCGCTGTCGCCGAACGGATGGCGTCTGCCTTTGGCGACCGGCTCTATGTCGAGCTTCAGCGCCACGGGCTAGAGGTCGAGGAGCGTATCGAAGGGCCAATGGCCGAACTCTCCTATGCGCTCGGCCTGCCCATCGTTGCCAGCAACGATGCCTATTTCGCCAAGCGCGATGACTTCGTCGCCCATGATGCGCTGATGTGCATCGCACAGGGACGGCTGATGGCGGAAACCAACCGGCCCAAGCTGACGCCCGAGTTCCATTTCAAGTCCATGGCGGAGATGGCGGAGCTGTTCGCCGACCTGCCGGAAGCGCTCCAGAACACCGTCGAGATCGCGCAGCGCTGCGCCTTCCGCCCCCAAACGCACAAGCCGATCCTGCCCGGATACACGGTGGAGGATGAGAGTGCCGGCGAGGATGTCGTCGTCGACGAGGCCGCCGAACTGCGCCGCGTCGCCCATGAAGGGCTCGTAGCGCGGCTCGATGCGCACGGTCTGGCGGACGGCTATTCCCGCGAGGACTATTTCAAGCGGCTCGACTACGAGCTCGACGTCATCGCCGGTATGCAGTTTCCCGGTTACTTCCTCATCGTTGCCGACTTCATCCGCTGGGCCAAGGAGCACGACATTCCGGTCGGGCCAGGGCGCGGCTCGGGTGCCGGCTCGGTCGTCGCCTGGGCGCTAACGATCACCGATCTCGATCCGCTGCGCTTCGACCTGCTGTTCGAACGCTTCCTCAACCCCGAGCGCGTGTCGATGCCGGACTTCGACATCGACTTCTGCCCGACCGGGCGCGACGACGTGATCGCCTATGTGCGCGACCGATACGGCGCGGACCAGGTGGCGCAGATCATCACCTTCGGGACGCTGCAGGCGCGCGCCGTGGTGCGCGACGTCGCCCGCGTTCTTGGCGTCCCATACGGGCAGGCCGACCGGCTGTCGAAGCTCATCCCGGCGAACCCGGCCAACCCCGTCACACTCGCGCAGGCCATCGAGAGCGAGGAGAAGCTGCGCGAGGCGCGCGACGAGGATCCGACCATCTCGCGGCTGCTGGAAATCGCGCTGAAGCTCGAAGGGCTGTACCGCCACGCCTCGACCCACGCGGCGGGCATCGTCATCGGCGACCGGTCACTGAGCAAGCTGGTGCCGCTCTACAAGGACCCTCGCTCGCCCATGCCGGCGACCCAATTCAACATGAAGTGGGTGGAGCAGGCGGGGCTGGTGAAGTTCGACTTCCTTGGCCTGAAGACGCTGACGGTGCTGAACGGCGCGGTGACGCTGCTGCGCGAGCAGGGGACGCAGGTCGACCTGGAAAGCCTGCCGCTGGACGATGCGGCGACCTACAAGATGCTGTCAGGCGGCGAGACGGTCGGCGTGTTCCAGCTGGAATCGGGCGGCATGCGCTCGGCCATCATGGGCATGAAGCCGGACCGCTTTACAGACATCATCGCGCTGGTGGCGCTGTATCGCCCCGGCCCGATGGACAACATTCCGACCTACAACGACCGCAAGCACGAGCGAGAGGAACCGGACTATATTCACCCGCTCATCAAGCCGTTCCTGGAGGAGACCTTCGGCGTCATCGTCTACCAGGAGCAGGTGATGCAGATCGCGCAGGAGCTTGCCGGCTACAGCCTCGGCGAAGCCGACCTGCTGCGCCGCGCCATGGGCAAGAAGATCGCCTCGGAAATGGCCAAGCAGCGCCCGCGGTTCGTCGATGGCGCGATCGAGCGCGGCGTCGACAAGGCCAAGGCCCAGCAGATATTCGACCTGCTGGCAAAGTTCGCCGACTACGGCTTCAACAAGTCGCACGCAGCAGCCTATGCGCTCGTCGCCTACCAGACGGCCTACCTGAAGGCGAACCACCCGGTTGCGTTCCTCGCCGCCTCGATGACGGTCGATGTCGGCAACACCGCCAAGCTGAATGATTTCCGCCGCGAAGCGAAGCGGATCGGGGTCACGGTGCTGCCGCCGTCGATCAACACGTCAAGCGCGGATTTCACCATCGATGGCGAAAACCGCATCCACTATGCGCTGACGGCCATCCGCAACGTGGGCCGTGCGGCCATCGAGCACATCGTTGAAGTGCGTGGCGACACGCCGTTCGCCAATCTGGCCGACTTCGCGCAGCGCATCTCGCCGCGCTACGTCAACAAGCGCGCGCTCGAAAGCCTGGCCTGCGCCGGGGCGTTCGATTGCGTCGAGCCGAACCGGGCGCGCGTCTTTGCCTGTGCGGAAGCCATCATGGCGATTGCCTCGCGCTCGGAAGACGGGCGCGTCGGCGGCCAGAACGACCTCTTCGGCGAGGCCAAGCAGGACGACATGCCCCACGCCGGCCTTGAGGACTGGCTGCCTGCGGAACGTCTCAGCCGCGAATACGAGGCCATCGGCTCATTTCTGACCGGACACCCGATCGATTCCTACAAGCCGATCCTGAAGAAGCACGCGATCACGTCGGTCCGCGAATTCGAGGCCGGTGCCCAGTCGGGCACGGCTGCGGCGCGCATCGCCGGTATTGTCGTCGCCAAGCAGATCCGCCGCACCCGCACCGGCGGGCGGCTGGCCGTAATCGGTTTGTCGGACCCTTCGGGCCAGGTGGAATGCGTGGCCTTCTCCGAGGCCGTGCAGGCCTGGGGGCATCTGCTGGAAATCGGGACCCCGGTGATCGCCAACGTGGTTGTCGACCGGGCCGGCGACATGCCGCGTTTTAGGATCCACGATCTCAAGAGCCTGGAAGACGTCGCCGCCCGCATGACCCACACCCTGCACATCCACGTGACGGATCAGGCAGCGGTGCCCAGCATCCAGAACCGGCTGGGGGAGCGTGGGGACGGGGAGGTGAGCCTCTTCCTGCACGATGCGCAGAACGACCGCGAAATCCACATGCGGTTGCCCCAGCGCTACGCCGTGACGCCGCAACTGGCTGCCGCGATCAAGGCCATCCCCGGCGTGGACGACGCTCGCTACCACTAGCGCGCTGACAAACCGGCGCCGAAAACCCGCACGGGCATGGCTTGCCTTTGCGGCGCACCATCCGTATAAGGCGCGCATTCCGCATGCGGGGTTTTGGTCAATGCCGTGCGTTTTCGCACGGTCAATCGTCCTTCCGGTGCCACTGGCCTTAGAGGCCAGCTGGTTCTCCCCGCAGTGGCTCAACCGGACAAGGAGACATAGGAGCCATGGCTCTGCCAGATTTTTCGATGCGCCAGCTGCTGGAAGCAGGCGCACACTTCGGCCATCAGACCCACCGCTGGAACCCGCGCATGGCGCCGTATATCTACGGCGAACGCAACGGCATCCACATCATTGACCTTTCGCAGTCGGTTCCGCTTCTGCACCAGGCGCTGAAGCAGATCAGCGATACGGTTGCCGGTGGCGGCCGCGTGCTGTTCGTCGGCACCAAGCGCCAGGCCGCCGACTCGGTTGCCGAGTCTGCCCGCCAGTCCGCGCAGTACTTCATGAACGCCCGCTGGCTTGGCGGCACGCTGACGAACTGGAAGACCATTTCCAATTCGATCCAGCGTCTTCGCAAGCTCGAGGAGCTGCTTTCGGGTGAAGCGCAGGGCCTGACGAAGAAGGAACTGCTGAAGATGACGCGCGAGAAGGAAAATCTCGATCGCGCGCTGGGCGGCATCAAGGACATGGGCGGCGTGCCCGACCTTCTCTTCGTGATCGACACCAACAAGGAAGCGATCGCGATCAAGGAAGCCAAGCGCCTGAACATCCCGGTCGTTGCGGTTCTCGATTCCAACTGCAACCCGGAAGGCATCGACTATCCGATCCCGGGAAACGACGACGCCGGACGCGCCATTGCGCTGTACTGCGACCTCGTTGCACGTGCCGCGCTTGACGGCATCTCCCGTGGCCAGTCGGCCTCTGGTGTCGATATCGGCGCTGCCGCCGAGCCGGAGCCGGAAGCAGTGGTTGCCGCACCGGTCGAGGAAGAAGCCCCGACGCAGATTTCCACCGAGGAAGAAGGCACGATCGAGGCTCCCGAGATGGTGTTCGAGCGTCTCGAAGCACCGCGCGGTGCGCCTGACGAACTGACCAAGATCACGGGTCTTGGACCGACGCTGGAAACCAAGCTCAACGAAGCCGGTATCTTCCATTTCTGGCAGATTTCCGCCATGGATGACGAGCAGGGTGGCAAGATCGAGGAAGAAGTCGGCGCCAAGGGCCGCATCAAGCTCGATGCCTGGCGCGACGAAGCGCGCAAGCTCATGGAAGCTGGCGCTTAAGGCTTCAACGAATAACCGGAGGGCGGCCAGTCATCGCGCTGTGCCCTTCGGGTGATCTGTTAAGTGATTGATCCGGCGGCGGGATCGCGTCCAATCGCGGCCCGCCCGCCTGCACACGAGACTTCGGAGACAAGAGACATGGCCAATATCAGCGCTTCGATGGTGAAGGAACTTCGCGAGAAGACCGGCGCCGGCATGATGGACTGCAAGGCCGCGCTGACGGAAAACAACGGTGACGTTGAAGCCGCCGTCGACTGGCTGCGCGCCAAGGGCCTCGCCAAGGCCGCCAAGAAGGCAGGCCGCGTGGCCGCCGAAGGTCTGGTCGGCGTTGCCGAGGCGGACAACAGCGCCGCGGTGGTGGAAGTCAATTCCGAGACCGACTTCGTCGCCCGCAACGAGATCTTCCAGAATATGGTGCGCACCGTCGCACAGGTCGCGCTGGAGAATGGCGGCGACCACGAGAAAACATCCAACGCCCAGTTCCCGGGCGCGGGCAAGAGCGTTGCCGAGCACCTGACCGAGATGGTCGGCCAGATCGGCGAGAACATGACGTTCCGTCGCTCTGCGGGCCTCAGCGTCGAGAACGGCGTCGTGTCCAGCTACGTCCACTCCGCCACGGCCCCCGGCCTTGGCCGCATTGGCGTGCTGGTTGCGCTGGAATCGACCGGCGACAAGGAAGCGCTTCGTGCGTTCGGCAAGCAGGTCGCGATGCACATTGCCGCCTCCACGCCGCTTTCCGTCACGCCGGACGAACTCGACCCGCAGGTTGTCGAGCGTGAGCGCCAGGTGCTGATCGAGCAGGCCCGCGAATCCGGCAAGCCCGACAACATCATCGAGAAGATGGTCGAAGGTCGAATCCGCAAGTTCTACGAGGAAGTTGCACTGGTTTCGCAGCCCTTCGTCATCAACCCGGACCTGACCGTCGAGAAGGCGGCCAAGGAAGCCGAGGGCACCGTTGGCGCGCCGATCAAGATCAAGGCGTTCGAGCGCTTCGTCATCGGCGAAGGCATCGAGAAGGAAGAAAGCGACTTCGCAGCCGAAGTCGCCGCGGCGGTCGGTTCCTGATTGCCGCGCGCGGAGGGCTCGATCATGCCGTCTGCAAACGACAAGGGGACGCGCGCCAGGCGCGTCCTCGTCAAGCTTTCCGGTGAAGCTCTCATGGCCGATGCCGGCCATGGCATCGACCCCACGACCGTCCAGCGTTTCGCGCGCGACATCGCACAGGTTCGCGAAAGCGGCGTCGAAGTGGCCGTGGTCGTTGGCGGCGGCAACATCTTTCGCGGCATGGCCGCAGCGGTCGAGGGTCTCGACCGAACCACCGCAGATTCCATGGGCATGCTGGCGACCGTGATGAACGGGCTGGCGCTGGCCGGCGCGCTCTCCGCGCAGGGCTGCGAGGCAGCCGTCCTCTCCGCGATCCCGATGGACACCGTCTGCGAGCCCTATGCTCGCCGCCGCGCCGTGACGTATCTCGGCCAGGGCAAGGTCGTCATCTTCGTGGCCGGGACCGGCAATCCGTTCTTCACCACCGATACCGCCGCCGTTCTGCGCGCCGTCGAATCCGATTGCGACACGGTCTACAAGGCGACGCAGGTCGACGGTATCTATTCCGCCGATCCGAAGACCCACAGCGACGCCACCCGTTACGACATGCTGACCTATGACGAGGTGCTCGCGCGCGATCTCAAGGTCATGGACGGTGCTGCCGTCGCGATTGCGCGCGACAACAAGCTTCCGGTGGTCGTGTTTTCACTGGCGGGCGAGGGTGCCATCGCACGCGCCGTCTCCGGCGAAGGGCGTTCGACGACCGTCAGTGCCTGAATTGTCGCGGCAACCTTGTGGAACAGGGTCGCGGCAGAGTACATCATTGCAGCTTTCCGGCGCGTACCCGCGAATCCTCAACTGGGCGCCCGGGCGAGGGAGGGATGACATGAGCCAATCGTCCGACATGGCGGACCTGAAGCGCCGCATGGATGGCGCCATCAGCAACCTGAAATCCGAGCTTGGCGGTCTGCGCACCGGGCGCGCTTCCGCAAGCCTGCTCGACCCGATCCAGGTGCAGGCTTACGGAAGCACGATGCCGCTGAACCAGGTTGGCAACGTGTCGGTCCCCGAGCCGCGCATGATCAACGTGCAGGTCTGGGACAACGGCCTCGTCAGTGCCGTGGACAGGGCAATTCGTGATTCAAATCTCGGCCTGAATCCCGTTGTCGAGGGTACGCTGCTGCGCATTCCGATCCCGGAGTTGAACGCCGAGCGTCGCCAGGACCTCGTGAAGGTCGCGCACAAATACGCCGAGCATGCACGCGTGTCCGTACGCCACGTGCGGCGCGACGGCATCGATGCGCTGAAGAAGGCCGAGAAGGATAAGACCATCGGCGAAGACGAGGCCCGCAGCGGCTCCGAGGAAGTCCAGAAGCTGACCGACAAGTCGATCTCGGAAATCGATGACATCGTGGCGGCCAAGGAAAAAGAGATCACGCAGGTCTAAGGGGCCGCGTCAGGCGAACCAGCGGAGGCGGCATATGCGCGAGGGTGCGAATACGCCGGCGCCCGACGGCGCCGGACAGCAGCGTCCGCGCCATGTCGCCATCATCATGGACGGCAACGGGCGCTGGGCCTCCGAGCGCGGCATGTCCCGCACCAAGGGGCATCAGGCCGGCGTCGAGGCGGTTCGGCGCTGCGTGAAGGCCGCTGCCGACCGCGACATCGAATACGTCACGCTGTTCTCGTTCAGCTCGGAAAACTGGGTTCGCCCGCAATCGGAAATCGCCGACCTTTTCTCGCTGTTGCGCCGGTTCATCCGCAAGGATCTGGCGGAACTGCACAAGGAAGGCATTCGCATCCGCATCATCGGCCGCCGCGACAAGGTGCCGGACGATATCGTGCGGATGCTGGACGAGGCGGAGGCGCTGACGCGCGACAATACCCGGTTCAACCTCGTCATTGCCTTCAACTATGGTGCGCGCGCGGAAATTGCTGATGCGGCAAAGCGCGCCGCAGAAGCGGTGCTGAAGGGGGCCATCCGTCCCCAGGACATCGACGAGAACAGCTTCGAGCGGTTCCTCGATACCGACGGCATTCCCGATCCCGACCTGCTGATCCGCACCAGTGGCGAGCACCGCATCTCCAACTTCCTGCTGTGGCAGTGCGCCTATGCCGAGTTCGTGTTTCTTCCCGGATATTGGCCCGATTTCGATGCGGCCATGCTGGACGAGGCGCTGGGCGAATACGCCAATCGCAAGCGCCGCTTCGGTGGCATAGCGGCGCGGGCCGAAGGCTAGGCGGCGCGGCAAGTGATGAACATCAGCACGCAGCAGCCCGAACCCGCTGAGCCGCCCCCGCTCAGCCGCGCGCACGACCTGCGCATCCGCATGATTTCCGCCGCCATCATGATTCCCGTCGCGCTGCTCTGCCTGTGGCTGGGGCAGGTGCCGTTCGCCGTGCTTGTCACGGCTGGTGCCATCCTGCTGCTGCGCGAGTGGGTGCGCATGGTCAACGAAGTCCAGTCGGTTCCCGCCGTCGTGCTCGGCTCCATTGCCATCGTCATCGCGGCCATTGCCGGCATCTTCGAGCACACCGGCGTTGCCTTTGCCGTCCTGTGCTGCGGTGCGCTGTGCATTGCAGCGCTCGCCCGTCATCACCGCATCTGGGCAGCGGCCGGTGTCTTCTATGGCGGGTTGCCCGCCATCGCGCTGGTGCACCTGCGCGGGCTGGAAAGCGGGGTGCTTGCGGTCGTTTTCCTTATGGTCGTGATCTGGATGACCGACATGACGGCCTATGCCGGCGGTCGTGCCATCGGCGGGCCGAAGCTCTGGGCATCTGTGTCACCGAAGAAGACCTGGGCCGGGTTCATCTCCGGTCTTGCGGGCGCCGGGTCGGCCGGCATCATCCTGCGCTATATCTCCGGCCCCGAAAGCGCCCATGGGGCAACTATGCTGTTTGCGTTCCTGCTCGCCATGGTCATCTCGGTTGCGGGCCAGATGGGCGACTTGTTTGAATCCTACGTGAAGCGCCGCAACGGCGTGAAGGATTCCGGCACGCTGATTCCAGGCCACGGCGGCGCAATGGACCGGCTCGACAGCCTCGTCACCGCATCCGTCGTCGCAGCCCTCATCGCCATCGCCTTCGGGCTCGTTCGCACTTTCGAGCCGTTCGTCTGGTCGGTCGCGCAATGACCCGCAGACGCCTGACGATTCTCGGCGCCACCGGCTCCGTGGGGACGAGCACGCTCGATCTCGTCTCCGCCGAATCGGATCGCTTCGAGATCGACACGCTGACGGCCAACCGGGACGTTGAAGGCCTCGCAAGACTGGCCATCACCCACAAGGCGCTCCACGCGGTCGTTGCCGACGAAGCCTGTTACGACGCACTCAAGGTCGCACTGTCAGGGCACGACATCACGGTCGCGGCGGGCAGGGCGGCGCTCTGCGAGGCGGCGACACGCCCGGTCGACATGGTCGTCGCGGCAATCGTCGGTGTCGCAGGTCTGGCGCCTGCGCTCGCGGCCGCCCGTACCCAGCCCATGGTGGCGCTTGCCAACAAGGAGAGCCTCGTGTGCGCCGGCAGCCTGTTCATGCGCGATGTCGGCGAAAACGCGACAGTGCTGGTGCCGGTCGATTCCGAGCACAGCGCGCTCCTGCAGGCACTGGGCGGTCCGGCCATCGGCGGCGCGCCGGACCTGACGCATGTCTCCAAGCTCGTCATCACCGCCTCGGGCGGGCCGTTTCGCACGTTGTCAGCCGGCGAATTGGCGCGCGTCACGCCGCAGCAGGCTCTGGCGCATCCGGTCTGGTCGATGGGGTCCAAGATTTCCATCGACTCGGCCAGCCTGATGAACAAGGCGCTGGAACTGATTGAGGCGAAATATCTTTTCGGAATCGACTCCGCTCGCCTGGACGTGCTGGTCCATCCCCAGTCCATCATCCACGGACTGGTGCATTACCGCGACGGGTCCGTGGTGGCACAGATGGCCAATCCCGACATGAAGGTGCCGATTGCGCTGGCGCTTGCCTGGCCGCAGCGCATGGACGCGCAGGTTGATCCGCTCGATCTCGCCGCCCTCGGGAGCCTGACCTTCGAGCAGCCCGATAGGCGGCGTTTCCCCGCACTGGGGCTCGCACGCCAGCTTCTGGAAGCAGACGGGGGCTGCTCTGCCGTCGTGAACGGTGCCAACGAACTCGCCGTGGACCGTTTCCTCGCCGGCGCCATCGGCTTCACGGACATCGTGGCGATCTGCGAGGCAACGCTGGACTCCATGGCCGGTGGCCCGCTGGGTGACCCGCAAAGCCTCGACGATGCCATGGCGCTTGATGCCGAGGCGCGCCGCAAGGCAGGTGAACTGGCAGCCCGTCCCGCCCGTAGCATGTTCGCAGGCTAGGTGGCCGGCACCTCGCGGTAACCATCCCGGTAATCGAGAGCTGATGGAAACCGATAAAATGCGGGCTTTTCCATCGACTTACGATATGCTTGAACAGGTCCGGGCGGCGTGTGCGGACGATCGTGTTCACCTGCCTGAAAAAAGCCATCACGGCCTCTAGAGTAGAGCTTGGCGCCACGGGCATTCCGGCCCGCCGGCCTGCCAGGCACAGCAATCGGGATCCCAAGCGTGTTCGATTTTCTTTCAGGATTTGGCGGGGGTGCTCTCGGTTACATCCTGCCCTTCCTTTTCGTCCTCACCGTCGTCGTCTTTTTCCACGAACTCGGCCACTTCCTCGTCGCCCGCTGGTGCGGCGTGAAGGTTGATGCCTTCTCCGTCGGTTTCGGCCCGGAGCTGTTCGGCTGGAACGACAGGCACGGGACGCGCTGGCGCGTCGCGGCGATCCCGCTTGGCGGCTACGTCCGTTTCCACGGTGACGACAATGCGGCCAGCGCGCCCGACCAGGAGAAGATCGCGCAGATGTCCGCCGGGGAGCGGGCAGTCAGTTTCCACGCCAAGCCGCTCTGGCAGCGTGCTGCGGTCGTCGCGGCCGGGCCGGTTGCAAATTTCATCCTCGCCATCGTCATCTTCGCAGGCATCTTCGCGATTGCCGGCGAGTATGTCCGCCCCGCGACGGTCGACACCGTCCAGGAAGACAGCGCGGCTTCCCGCGCGGGCATCCAGCCCGGTGACGTGATCCGGACCATCAACGGCAAGACGATCGATTCCTTCTCCGACATTCAGCGCATTGTCTCGGCAAGCGCGGGTGACACGCTTGAAATCGTTCTCGACCGGGGCGGGGAAACCATCACTGTCAGCGCGGTTCCGGATCTGCGCGAGATCGAGGACCGCTTCGGCAACAAGCACAATATCGGCCTGCTCGGCGTGTCCAGCGACGCGGATGCCGACAACGTGCAGCACGTCAGCTACTCGGTGCCCGCGGCCGTGGCCAAGGGCATGCGGGAGACGTGGTTCGTGGTCGAGCGGACGATTTCGTTCATCGGCGGCATCGTCACCGGCAAGGACGATGCGTCGCAGCTTGGCGGACCGATCCGCATCGCGCAGATTTCCGGCGACGTGGCCCAGCAGGCCGGTTTCGCCGCGCTCGTCAGCCTGACGGCGATTCTTTCGGTCAGCATCGGGCTGCTGAACCTGTTTCCGGTGCCCATGCTCGATGGCGGGCACCTGCTGTTTTATGGGATCGAGGCGCTGCGCGGACGCCCGCTGAGCGCGCGTGCCGAGGACATCAGCTACCGCATCGGACTGGCACTCGTGCTCATGCTGATGCTGTTTGCGACGTGGAATGACATCACGAATCTCAACCTGTTGGGATAACTTGTGAAATGTCCAGCCGTTGCCTCTTTGCAACGGGTCTGGCCCAACAGTCGAGAAGTGACGCGATGGTGGTTTGCGTAGCGATGTTTTCAAGCTACAAACCATCGCTGAGTAGGTAGGTGACTCGTTTCGGGTCGGGACATGTCACCTGGTTAGTGTGAGCCGCAGCGTTCTTGCGGCATCGGGGTTTGGCTAAAGGGGATTGCCGGGACGGGGTGTACGCGTAGGCAGCGCGACCAACGGATGTGATGCCGGATGGTTGCTTTTTGTTCGTCGCGAACCGTTTCAACGACAATTCTCTTTTGGCAAAATGCGCCGGGCGCGCCGCTTTCTGCATAACGTTGCAGAAGTCGATGCCTGGCGTACAACGATGCGGTCCGGGGGTCCTTTCACGGAACCGCGCGTCAAAGAGAAGGTCAGATGATCGAACAGATCGACAACCCGCACTCGAAGTTCGCCGGCACCGCCGGTGGGGTCCTGCCAGGTTTTGCCGGGAAGGTTCGCGCAGCCGCGATCCGCTTCCTGGCCTTGTCGCTTCTCGTGACCGCAAGTGTCGCGGGTGCGCTGACTGTCGCGCCGTCGGTCGCGTCCGCGCAGACGATCTCTGCCATCGTGGTCGAGGGCAACCGCCGCGTCGACGACGACACGGTTCGCTCCTACGTCACCATGTCGCCGGGCCAGCGCTACAGCGATTACGCCGCCAGCGAATCCGTGAAGCTCCTGTTCCAGACCGGCCTTTTCGAGGACGTGTCCATCGGCATGAGCAGCACGCGCCTTGTCGTGACCGTGGTGGAAGCGCCGCTCATCAACCGCGTCGTGTTCGAGGGCAACAAGCGCCTCGACGACGTCGTTCTGAATTCCGAAGTGGAGTCGCAGCCGCGTGGCATGCTGACCCGCGCCAAGGTCCAGCGCGACACCCGCCGCATTCTCCAGCTCTATCGCCGTATTGGCCGTTTCGGCGCGACGGTTGACCCGAAGATCATCGATCTGCCGGACAACCGCGTGAACCTCGTGTTCGAAATCGACGAATCCGAGAAGACGTCCATTCAGCGCATCAATTTCGTGGGCAACGAGGCATTCTCCGACCCGCAGCTTCGCGAAGTCGTGACCTCGCGCCAGGCGAACTGGCTCAGCTGGCTGCGCACGTCGGACATCTATGATCCGCAGCGCCTCGAGGCTGACCAGGAACTCCTGCGCCGCCACTACCTGAAGATGGGCTATGCCGACTTCCGCGTGCTGTCGGCTGTCGCTGAACTCGACCGTGAGCGCAACGTCTTCTACGTGACGTTCACCGTCGAGGAAGGCCCGCAGTACCGCTTTGGCATGATCGACGTTGAATCCAACGTGCCCGACATCGATCCCAACGCGCTTCTGGGCGGCGTGAAGACGCGCGAAGGCCGTGTCTACAACGCCGAACAAGTCGAGGAGACCTCGGAAGAGCTGACGATCGAGCTCGCCAAGTCAGGTTATGCGTTCGCCACCGTGCGTCCGCGCGGCGACCGTGATTCCGGCGCGCTCACCATCGGCATCACCTATGTGGTGGACGAAGGCCAGCGGGCCTATGTCGAGCGCATCAACATCCGCGGCAACACCCGCACGCTCGACAGCGTCATCCGCCGCGAGTTCGACTTCGCCGAGGGCGATCCCTACAATCGCGTCCTGGTCGACCGTGCACGTCGCCGGCTGATCGCGCTGGGCTATTTCGAGCAGGTCAACATCACCAACGAGCCCGGTTCGACGCCGGACCGTGTGATCGTGAATGTCGACGTGACCGAACAGCCGACCGGTGAATTCACAGTTGGCGCGGGCTATTCGTCCGCATCGGGCTTCCTGGCCAACATGTCGATTGGCGAGCGCAACTTCCTTGGCCGTGGCCAGAAGGTTCGCGCCAGCGTCGGCTACGGCGAAGACAGCCAGACCTTCGAGTTCAGCTTCACCGAGCCCTATTTCATGGGTCGCCGCGTGGCTGCCGGCTTCGATGTGTTCGCACGTGAGTACAACCGCTCCGACAGTTCCGAGTTCGATCGTTCCGACGTTGGTGGAACGGTGCGTATGGGGCTGCCGCTCAACGAAGACCTCCGTCTGAACATCGCCTATTCGCTGTTCAATCGTGAGATCAGCAATACGGACAACGCATCGGCGGCGATTCAGGCCTCTGAGGGCGACTTCATCTACTCGGTCGCGTCCTACGAGTTCATCTACTCGACGCTTGATGATCCACGCCGTCCGCGCAATGGCGTGATCGCCAAGTTCGGGCAGGACATTGCCGGCATCGGTGGCGACGTGAATTTCGTGAAGACGGAAGCCTCGATCACGCACTTCCACGAAGTGCGCCCGCGCCTTGTGACCATGTTCCAGCTCAAGGGCGGCCATATCGCTGGCTGGAGCGGGGACAGTGTCCGCCCGGTCGATGCCTTCCGCCCGTCGATCCGCGGCTTTGAGTCATTCGGTCCGCGAGATTCTGATCCGGCTAGCCCGGACGCTCTCGGCGGCAACATCTATGTGACGGCAACGGCCGAGCTTCAGTTCCCGCTTCCGGTCATTCCTGCGGATCTGGGCTTCTCCGGCGCGATCTTCGCGGATGCGGCGATCCTGACGAACACGGACGCGACCGACTTCGCTCCAGGTCTGGGTGTGAACGACGACAACTCCATCCGGTCGTCGGCGGGTCTCAGCATCCTGTGGGATTCGCCCTTCGGCCTGCTGCGTGGCGACGTGGGTATTCCGCTCACCAAGGAAGACTACGACGAAACGCAGATCTTCAAGTTCGGTGGCGGCACGCGCTTCTGACGCCTGCGCCAGTCTGACGACACGACGGCCCGCCAATGGCGGGCCGTTTCGTTTGAAACAGCTGCCCCGCTCGGCATTGTCGGGCCATGCTTTTCAGAGCTTTCAAAGCAGGCTAGAAAAGCGACCAGTTAACGAACGAATGCCGGACCCGGCAGCGCCCGTGGTTCGCTGATTGTCTCCAAGCGACTTGTGAGTTCTCGTCCCGATGCCGTTCTACAAGCCCACTGGACCGCACACACTGGCCAAGCTGGCCGAGACAATTGATGCGGAACGCGTCCGGGGTGATGCCGGGCTTGAGCTGAGCGACGTGGCCAGCCTCGACAATGCCGGTGCGGGCGACATCAGCTTTTTCGCCAACACGGCCTATCTCGAAGACCTGAAAGCAAGCTCTGCGGGCGCTGTCATCACCAAGCAGCGTTTTGCCGATCAGGTTCCTGACGGCATAGCCGTGCTGGTCAGCGCCAATCCGGCCGAGTCGTTCGAAGCGCTGGTTCGCCTGTTCTACCCGCAGGCTTCAAAGCCGCTGGCCGTGTGGGACGACGCCGGAATCTCCGAGCGGTCCCATGTTCACCCGACAGCCGAGCTGGAAGACGGTGTCATCGTCGAACCGGGCGCTGTCATCGGCCCGCGTGCGCAGGTCGGCAGCGGCACGCGGGTCATGGCAAGCGCGGTGATCGGAGCGGATGTGCGGGTCGGGCGCGACGGCAGCATTGGCCCCAACTCCAACGTGACGCATGCATTCCTGGGCGACAGGGTGATCCTGCATCCCGGCGTCTGCATCGGGCAGGATGGTTTTGGCTACTCGCCGGGACCGAGCGGCATTGAAAAGGCGCACCAGGTGGGCCGGGTCATCATCCAGAACGATGTCGAGATCGGGGCTGGAACCTGCATCGATCGTGGCGCTGTCCGCGACACGATGATCGGCGAGGGGACCAAGATCGACAACCTCGTCCAGATTGCCCACAACTGCGTCGTCGGGCGGTTCTGCATCATCGTCAGCAAGGTCGCGCTCGCCGGCAGCGTGACGCTGGGCGACGGCGTGATGATCGGCGGAGACTCATCGGTCAACAATCACGTCACCATCTGCAGCGGTGCTCGCATCACGGCACTCAGCGCAGTCCAGAACGACATCACCGAACCCGGCGACTATGGCGGCGTACCCGTGCTGCCTGTCCGGCAGTGGTTCCGCGAACTTTTCACACTTCAGCGCATGGTGCGCGAACGTATCGAAGCCGAGAAGCGTGGCGTTTCGAGCGCCACCAAGGAGACAGATCGATGACCACGGCTGAAAAGCCGCCGAAGAAGATGGAAGCGGCGGATATCCTCAAGATCATGGAGATGCTGCCGCATCGGTATCCTTTTCTCCTGGTTGACCGGATGCTGGAAATCAACGAGGACATGTCCGGCATCGGGCTGAAGAACGTCACCGCGAACGAGCCGCATTTTCAGGGTCACTTTCCAGACCAGCCGATCATGCCCGGCGTGCTGATCGTCGAGGGCCTGGCGCAGACCGCCGGGACCGTCGCTCTGGTGCTTGAAAATTCCGATGTGCCGAAGCGGGTCTACTTCATGGCCATCAACGAGGCGAAGTTCCGCAGGCCGGTGGTGCCTGGTGACGCGCTGCATTATCACGTGCGCCTGCTGCAACGCCGCCGAAACGTCTGGCGTTTTGCCGGCGAAGCGTTGGTCGATGGCGAGAAGGTCGCCGAGGCCGAAATGACTGCCATGATTACCGAGGCGATCTGACTTCGCCGCCGAACGGAATGACCATGACAACAATACACGCGTCAGCACATGTTGATCCCAGCGCCGAGATTGGGGAGGGCGTCGAGATCGGTCCCTTCTGTGTCATCGGGCCCGAGGTGACGGTCGGCGATGGTGCCGTGCTGCGTTCGCACGTGTCTCTGGAAGGTTCGATGAGCCTGGGTGCGGGCTGTATCGTCCATCCGTTCGCCGCGCTTGGCGGACCGCCCCAGCACACCGGCGACAAGGGTGTGGGGACCCGGCTTGAGGTTGGCGACAACACCACCATCCGCGAGAGCGTCACGATGAACCGTGGCATGTCGACCGGCAGCGGTCTGACGCGCGTTGGCTCCAATTGCTACTTCATGGCCTATTCCCACGTCGCGCACGACTGCTCGGTGGGCAGCAATGTCGTTTTCGCCAACAGCGCGACGATTGGCGGCCACTGCCATGTCGGTGACGGGGTCATCATCTCCGGGCTCGCCGCGGTGCACCAGCATTGCCGCATTGGTACCGGCGCATTCGTCGGTGGCGTGTCCGGCGTGACCAAGGACGTCATCCCCTTCGGCTCCGTTGTTGGCGACCGCGCCGAACTTGGCGGGTTGAACATCGTGGGGCTCAAACGTCGCGGCTATGACCGCAAGACGATCCACGAGTTGCGGAATGCCTACAAGCAGGTTTTCTCCGGTTCCGGCACGCTTCAGGACCGCGCGCAGGCGGTCGAGAAGCAGTACGAGGACAATCCGCTTGTCCGCATGATCGTGGATTTCCTGAAGACCGGTTCCGGACGCGCATTCTGCACCCCGCGTGACGCTTCGCGCGTGTGACGCCTCATGCCCTGTGGCGGTCAACCATGAGCGGTCAGGGCACAGGCGGCGGACGCATCGCGTTGTATTCAGGGGAGGGCGAATTGCCGTCCTACCTAGCCGAAGAGGGCCGCGCCACGGGCGTCGACCTCGTCGTCTACGGAATTGACGGCCTGTACGCGCAGAACCTCAAGCCGGACGCTGTTTTCGGTCTTGGCGAAGTCGGCCGCATGAAGCGCCAGATGAAGGCCGACAAGGTCGAGCGCGTCGTCTTTTCCGGCCGCTTCTATCGCCCGGACTACGCGGCCGTCGCCTGGGATGCCGGCGGCGTCGCCATGCTTCCCAAGATCCTCAAGACCCGTATCGGCGGCGACGACAGCACGTCGCGCGCAATCAGCTCCATCGTCGATTCCTGGGGGCTGTCGCTCGCCGGGCCGCTCGATATCGCGCCATCCTTTGCCGCAACCAGCGGGGCCTTGTCGCGCAAGAAGCCGACGCGCGTGCAATCGGAAGATATCGCGTTCGGATTCGATGTTGTTGCCGGGCTTGGCGCGTTCGACATCGGGCAGGCGATCATTGTGCACGACCGGCGCATTCTCGCCGTCGAGGCGGCGGAAGGCACGGACCTGATGATCGAACGCATCTCCACGTTGCGCGCCAATGGAAGGCTGCGGGTGAAAGTACCCAGCGGCATCCTCGTGAAGACGGCAAAGCCCGGTCAGGAAATGCGCATGGACATGCCCGTCATCGGCAGCGACACGGTGCGCAAGGCGGCCGAGAGCGGGCTGGCCGGCATTGCGATTGCCGCCGGAGAAGTCCTCCTGGCGACGCCGAACGCCGTCCGCGAGGAAGCCGAGCGCGCCGGCATCTTCGTTGCCGGCATCGCGCGGGATGCTGTGTGATGGGCGCGTCAGCGCTCAAGGTTTTCGTCATCGCGGGCGAGGAATCCGGCGACAGGCTCGCCGCGACGCTCATAGCCGAACTCAAGAAACGGTTCGATACCGTCGAGATCGCCGGCATTGGCGGCGATGCGCTGTCCGAGCATGGCCTTGCCTCGCTGTTTCCCATGGACGAACTGTCCATCATGGGCGTCAGCGCCGTGCTCAGGCAGCTGCCCTCGCTGCTGCGTCGGATCGAGCAGGCAAGCAAGGCTGCAGCATCATTTCAGCCCGACGTCGCGATCCTGGTCGACGCACCGGACTTCAACCTCCGTGTTGCCCGCAAGCTGCGCGCGCGCGCACCGAAAATCCCCATCGTGAAATGGGTTTCGCCGTCCGTCTGGGCATGGCGTTCCGGCCGGGCCAAGGCGATGGTGCCCTATATCGACCATCTGCTGGCGCTGCTGCCGTTCGAGCCGGATGCACACCGTGATCTGGGCGGGCCTCCCTGCACCTATACCGGCCATCCGCTGCTGTCGCGCCTGCATGACCTGCGCCCGTCACGCGGCGAGCGCGCCCCGCTGGCTGAAGCAAATCCACCGAACCTGCTGGTGATGCCCGGCAGCCGCCGCAGCGAGTTGCGCGGGCATGGTGCCCTGTTCGGTGAGGCGCTGAGCTTTGCCAGGCAACACGGCGCGTCGTTCACGGTCACCGTGCCGACGCTGCCGCGCATTGCCGAAGACGTACGCGAACTGGTCCGTGACTGGCCGGTGGATGTGGCGGTCGTTTCCGGCAAGGACGAGCGGGACCAGGCCTTCCGCTCGGCCCATGCCGCGCTCGTTGCGTCCGGTACCTCGACGCTCGAACTGGCCATCGCCGGCGTCCCGATGGTGGTCGCCTACAAGGTCGAGACGATGATGCTGCCGGTCATGCCGTTTATACGCATATGGACCGCCGTCTTGCCGAACCTCATCATCGGCCGCCCGGCAATCCGCGAGTATCTCGGAAACATGCTGCGCCCCGAAACGCTGGGTGCGGCCGTTGCCATGTTGCTCGCCGATACGCCGGAACGACGTGCCATGACTGAGAGCCTTCGCGAACTCGATGCGAAGATGTCGACAGGCGAGCGCAGCCCCGCCGAGATCGCTGCCGACACCGTACTTGCGACGATGGCGGCGAAACGCGGCGACAAGCTTCTGGGCAAGTGAGCGATAGAACGAAAAAGGGCCACCCCATCGGGGCAGCCCTCGTTCACATTCGAATGCCGCGGAAAGACTACTTGCGCGAGGTCATCGGCACATAGTCGCGACGCGTCGAGCCCGTGTAGAGCTGGCGCGGACGGCCGATCTTCTGCTTCGGGTCCTCGATCATTTCCTTCCACTGGGCGATCCAGCCGACGGTGCGCGCAAGCGCGAACAGCACGGTGAACATGGTGGTCGGGAAGCCGAGCGCCTTCAGCGTGATGCCGGAATAGAAGTCGATGTTGGGATAGAGCTTCTTCTCGACGAAGTACTCGTCGTGAAGCGCGATCTTCTCCAGCTCCATTGCCACGTCCAGCAGGGGATCGTCCTTGATGCCCACTTCGGCCAGAACCTCGTGGCAGGTGCGCTGCATCACGCGGGCGCGCGGATCGTAGTTCTTGTAGACGCGGTGACCGAAGCCCATCAGGCGGAACGGGTCGTTCTTGTCCTTGGCGCGGTCGATGAACTCGGGAATGCGGTCCACCGAACCGATTTCCTGCAGCATTTCGAGGGCCGCTTCGTTTGCGCCGCCGTGGGCCGGACCCCAGAGGCAGGCAATGCCGGCAGCGATGCAGGCGAACGGGTTGGCGCCCGAGGAGCCCGCGAGGCGAACGGTGGAGGTCGACGCGTTCTGCTCGTGGTCGGCGTGCAGGATGAAGATGCGGTCCATGGCACGCGAAAGGATCGGATTCACCTTGTATTCCTGGCACGGCACCGCGAAGCACATGTGCAGGAAGTTGGAAGCGAAATCGAGTTCGTTGCGCGGATAGATGAAGGGTTGGCCGACGGAGTACTTGTAGGCCATCGCCGCAATCGTCGGCATTTTCGCGATCATGCGCACCGAGGCGACCATGCGCTGGTATGGGTCCGCGATGTCGGTGGAGTCGTGGTAGAACGCCGACATGGCGCCGACGACGCCGCACATGATGGCCATCGGGTGCGCGTCTCGGCGGAAGCCGGAATAGAAGCGCGCCATCTGCTCGTGCAGCATCGTGTGGTTGGTCACGCGATGGTCGAAATCAGCCTTCTGCTGCGGCGTCGGCAGTTCGCCGTAGAGCAGCAGGTAGCAGGTTTCCAGGAAGTCGCCATGCTCGGCAAGCTGCTCGATCGGGTAGCCGCGATAGAGCAGGATCCCTTCGTCACCGTCGATATAGGTAATCTTGGATTCGCAACTGGCGGTCGAGGTGAAGCCCGGATCGTAGGTGAACATGCCCGTCTGGGCATAGAGCTTGGAAATGTCCGCGACGTCCGGTCCGATCGATCCGCTCATGATCGGCAGGTCAATCTGCTCCGAACCAACATCCAGTTTGGCGGAATTATCAGCCATCATCCGTCTCCCGAGTTGCGCCGCGGTCGGCCTCCGATTGCGAAATTCTTCCAATCGCGCCCACTGGCGTCAGCAATGCATTGCGCTTGCTGGCACCTTCCGTCAGTTGCCATAGACGGCGGGGAGGTCCGGTCCGAAGTCAAGAAATTACGGGCTACTGGGTAGCCGATTTACCCCCAAATCGCAAGTTGGCGAGCGGTGCAGTCGGGTTTTTGCCTATGATCCGTTCGTCTTAGCCTGATCGGCGATGCGGCCTAGACTTTCCTCGCGGCCAAGCACCAGCAAAACATCGAAAATGCCCGGCGAGGTTGTTGTGCCCGTCAACGCGGCGCGCAGCGGCTGGGCGACCTTTCCGAGTTTCAGCTCCTTGCGCTCTGCAAAGTCGCGAACGACGGATTCCAGCGGCTCCATGGCCCAGTCTCCCAGTGCCTCGAACTCCGCGTTGAGTTCGCCCAGTATCGCGCGGGCCTCGTCGGTCAGCAGCTTTTCGGCCTTCTCGTCGACGGTGAGCGGTCGCTGCGCCACCAGAAACTGCGCACCGGAGACAAGCTCGACCAGCGTCTTGGCGCGGTCCTTCAGGCCGGGCAGGGCAATGCGGAATGCTTCGCGGCTTTCCGGTGTCAGCGCGGCCGCGAAGTCCTTGCCGCCGGGCAAGTACGGCAGGCTGGTGAAGAATTCCTCCAGCAGCACCGCGTCGTCGAGCGAGCGCATGTAGTGGCCGTTGAGGTTTTCCAGCTTCGCGAAGTCGAAGCGGGCCGCCGACTTGCCGATGCCCGACAGTTCGAACCACGAGATCATCTGCTCGGTGGAGAACACCTCGTCGTCGCCGTGGCTCCATCCGAGCCGCGCGAGGTAATTGCGCATCGCCTGCGGCAGGTAGCCCATCTCGCGGTAGGCCTCGACGCCGAGCGCCCCGTGGCGCTTGGACAGCTTGGCGCCGTCCGGACCGTGGATCAGCGGAATGTGCGCCATGACCGGCACGTCCCAGCCGAGCGCCTTGTAGATCTGCGTCTGGCGGGCGGCATTCGTCAGGTGGTCGACGCCGCGCACGATATGGGTCACGCCCATGTCGTGGTCGTCCACCACCACGGAGAGGTTGTAGGTCGGCGTGCCGTCGGAGCGCAGGATGATGAGGTCGTCGAGCTCCTTGTTGGCGAAGGTGACGGTGCCCTGCACCTGGTCCTCGATGACCGTCTCGCCTTCCTCAGGCGACCGGAATCGCACGACCGGGGCGACGCCTTCCGGCGCATCATCCTCGGAGCGGTCGCGCCAGGTCCCGTCGTAGCGCGGCGGGCGGCCTTCTGCCGTGGCCTTCTCGCGCATCGCGTCGAGTTCCTCGCGCGAGCAGTAGCACTTGTAGGCATTGCCGCTGGCGAGCAGCGCGTCGACCGCCTTCTTGTGTTCGTCCAGCCGCGAGAACTGCGAGACGGGTTCGCCGTCCCAGTCGAGGCCAAGCCACTTCATGCCTTCCAGGATCGCGGTCACGGCCTCGTCGGTCGAGCGCTGGCGGTCGGTGTCCTCGATGCGCAGCAGCATCTTGCCGCCCATGTGCCGGGCATAGAGCCAGTTGAACAGAGCCGTGCGAGCGCCGCCGATGTGCAGGTAGCCGGTCGGCGAGGGGGCAAAGCGCGTGACGACGGGCGTTCCGCTCATGGATGTGAACTCCGGATTGTGCTGAGGCATATCTTCAGAAGCGCAGTGAAGACCACGGATTGCGCGCAAGTTCAACACTTGCACGCCTGCGCGCCCGGTGACGCTCAGGCAGTTTGTGCTTAGGGTTGCCCCATGCGCCCGCAGGACAAGCCGACATCGACACGTCCCGCGCGCCGGTTTGTGCCGTCCCGCCCGGCGCGCCGGCGCGTCAACCTGCTGTCGCTGCGCATCGCGCTTGGCCGCGTGTACGACCGCTGGCGGGAGAACCCGCTGGCACAGCTTCTGGACGAGCATGACCGCTGGTTCATCTGGCTGCCGGTCGCCATGGCGCTCGGCGTTTCGCTCTACTTCGCACTCCCGCGCGAGCCGTTCTTGCCGGTCCTGACGGGCATTGCCGCAGTCCTGATCGTTGCTGCAGGAATGGCGCGGTCGCGCCCGCTTGTGCTGGCAGTGCTTGCGATGCTCGCCGCGGTTGCGCTCGGTGCCGCGCTGGCGGGCATCGAGGCGCATCGCGCCCAGGCACCTACGCTTCAAGGGCGCAGTGGCCCGGTGACGGTCGAAGGCCGTGTGCTTGAGGTCGAAAAACGGGATGGCGGCGCGTGGCGCTACACGCTCAAGGTCGAGCGCGTCTCCGGCTATCCCGCGCACGCGGCACCCGACATCGTGACGGTCACACGGCGCGGCGACGATGTGGCAAGGCGGGTGGGCGAGAACGTTTCGGTGCGTTCGATCCTGATGCCGCCGCCGGAGCCGGCCGCACCCGGCGGGTTCGACTTCGCGCGCCGTGCCTATCTGGAACGGATCGGGGCGGTCGGTTTCGCAATCGGGTCCGTCGAGATGGCCGGTAATGGCACGCAGGCGACAGGGTTTTCCGCACAGGTCGAACGGTTGCGGGATGCCACAGCACAGCGCATCCGCACGACATTGCCGGGGCAGAGCGGGGAGATCGCCAGCGCGCTCATCGTGGGAAAACGAGGCGGCATCGGCGATGAACCGCAGGACGCGCTGCGCGCAGCGGGCCTGCAGCACATTCTCGCGATTTCGGGCCTGCACATGGCGCTGGTCGCTGGGTCGATCTTCATGGCGCTGCGAACGGTGCTGGCGGGCGTCGGCGGGCTGGCGCTCAACCACCCGACGCGCAAATACGCCGCACTCGCGGCGATTGCGGTCGCGGCATCCTATCTGGCGTTGTCCGGCGCGCCGGTTTCGGCGCAGCGCGCCTTCATCATGACAGCCGTGATGTTCACAGCCGTATTGCTCGACAGACCCGCGCTGACCTTGCGCAACGTCGCCATCGCGGCAATCGCGATCATCGTCTTCAAGCCGTCCGCAGTGCTGGAGGCTGGTTTCCAGATGTCGTTCGCGGCAACCGCGGCACTGGTCAGCATCTACGAGACGACGCGCAGGCGACGGCTGCAAAAGGACGAAGAGGTCTTCGCCACGCGGCGGTTCGCGGGGCTGCGCTTCTTCCTGACCGCACTCGTCATCACCGCGCTTGTCGGTGGCCTGTCAACCGCGCCGTTCGCCGCCTACCACTTCAACCGGTTCGCGCCTTATGGCCTTCTCGGCAACGTGCTCGCCATGCCGATCGTAAGCTTCTGGGTCATGCCGTCCGCGGTGATTTCAGGCCTCGCCATGCCGCTGGGGCTGGAAGTTTTGCCGCTGAAGTTGATGGGGGCGGGCGTCGATGCCGTCGTCGCGGTCGCAAGCTGGGTTGCAAGCCTGTCCCATGCCGAGATGCCGGTTGCTGCTTTCCCTGCGCTGTCGCTCTGGCTGACAGCGCTCGCCCTTATGTGGCTCGTCATCTGGCGCGGGGCATGGCGCTATGCCGGGGCCGCGGTCGGCATGGTGCTGGCGATCGGGGCGGCGCAAGCCTCGCGCCCGCCGGACATTCTCATCGACCGGGACGGAGACCTTGCCGCCATCCAGACCGGCAACGGAGAACTGGTTTTCGCGGCGAAACGCAAGGCGGGGTTCGTCATCGAGACATGGCTGCGGCGCAGCGGCGATCCGAGACCGTTGGAGGAGGGGCTGGCGGCTGTTGCGCGTTGCGACGCAACCGCGTGCCGCGTGACCGCGGCAACAGCGCGGGGACAGCCGGTCACCGTGTCGCTGCAAGCGAAGGAGCAGACCGCTCTCGATGCCTGCGATGGGGCGGATATCGTCGTCCTGTCAGCTTACACGCAGAGGCCGGCAAGTTGCGCGGCACGTCTTGCGGTCACCACCGACATGCTGGAGGACCGCGGCGCGCTCGGCATCCGCGTCGATTCTGCCAGCAACGCAAGCGCTCTGGCTTTCGAAGTGACGGGCGCGAACGACGCGCGCCGTCACCGGATCTGGCATCGTGCGCAACCCGGGCCAGACAGTCCGGACGCAGAGCAGGGCGCTCAGTAGCGGCGGAACAGGCCCGCCAGCCGGCCCTGGATTCGCACCCGGTCCGGACCGAAGATGCGCGTCTCGTAGTTCGGGTTGGCGGCTTCCAGCGCGATGGACGCACCCTTGCGCCGCAGGCGCTTGAGGGTCGCTTCCTCGTCATCGACCAGCGCAACGACGATCTCGCCCGTATCGGCGGTATCGGACTTGCGGATCAGGACCGTATCGCCATCGAGAATGCCGGCCTCGATCATGGAGTCGCCACGCACTTCCAGCGCGAAATGTTCGCCGGTGGTGAGCATGTCTGCCGGGACCGAGATGGTGTGCGAGTGGGTCTGGATCGCCTCGATGGGCGTACCGGCCGCGATGCGCCCCATCACCGGGATCGCAACGGAATCACTGCCGCTGTCACTGTGGGAATCCTCACGCGGCGGCTGCCGCTTGCCAAGCCCGCCTTCCACCACATTTGGCGAGAATCCACGACCGCGCGAAGCGGGCATGGCAGGGGACATGGCATCCGGCAGCTTGACGATTTCCAGCGCACGGGCGCGGTGCGGCAGGCGGCGAATGAAGCCGCGCTCTTCCAGCGCCGTGATCAGCCGGTGGATGCCGGACTTGGACCGCAGGTCCAGCGCTTCCTTCATCTCGTCGAACGAAGGCGGAACGCCGGATTCTTTCAACCGCTCGTGAATGAACAAAAGGAGTTCACGTTGCTTGCGTGTCAGCATGGCCAGGTCCGCTCGCTGTCTGTCCGGGTCATTCGCGTGACTGCCTGTAGGCGCCAATGCGAAGAATCGGCATGTACAAATCAGGAACATTGTCTACATGTTCCGAACTTGTTCTACAACCGTAAATGTTCGGTAAATGTTCGGGGTGGGGTTCCGCCGCGTCAGCCGCGTCAATCGATGGACGGAAGCAGCGAGACGTAGCGGCACGGCTCACCCGCGTCCGCTTTCGGGGCATGGGGCGGCCGCACGACCAGCACGTCCGTGCGCCCCAGTGTCGCCAGCATGGAGCTGTCCTGCCGCGAGAAGGGATGCGCCACGTGGAGGCCGTTCTCTATGGCAAGCCGCGCCCGGACATAGTCCTGCCGGTGGTCGTTCTCCGGCATCTCGCGGCCCAGTACGGCATGGTCGGGTTCTTCGGCCTGCTGCACCCCGAGCAGCGCACGCGCCAGCGGCACGAGAAACAGTCGCGCGCAGACGATGGCCGACACCGGGTTGCCTGGGAGGCCGATGAAGGACTGCTCGCCGCGTCGCCCGAACATCAGCGGCTTGCCGGGGCGCATGGCGATCTTCCAGAAGCCCATCTCGACGCCGAGATCGGCCAGCACATCCTGCATGTGGTCGTGGTCGCCAACGGATGCGCCACCCGTGGTGACCACGGCATCCGCTCCGGCTTCGACAGCCTGCGCAAGCTTTGCGGCGATGATCTTGCGATCATCCGGCGCGACGCCGAGGTCGGTGGCCTCGGCCCCTGCCATGCGTAGCATTGCGGCGACGCCGAAATTGTTGGAGGCGACGATCTGGTCCGGGCCGACATTCTCGCCGGGCAGCACGAGTTCATCGCCGGTCGAGAGAATCGCGAAGCGC
Source organism: Tepidamorphus sp. 3E244 (assembly GCF_046159835.1). Lineage (NCBI taxonomy): Bacteria > Pseudomonadati > Pseudomonadota > Alphaproteobacteria > Hyphomicrobiales > Tepidamorphaceae > Tepidamorphus > Tepidamorphus sp. 3E244. The sequence goes on from NZ_JBJXCY010000001.1 coordinate 1,402,651, forward strand.
GGCTTGCGGCGAACGGGAACGGTGGCATGACCCATGGCAGCGGCAAGCGCGACGCGGGCAGGCGTCAGGACCCTGCCGGCGTCGAGAAGTGCATCGCCCTCGCTGAAATCCATGCCGCGCGGGCGCACGAAGCGGCCCGCCTCGGTTGCAGGCACGCGGATCGTGTCGCCGTCGCGCGCGACGTTTTCCTGGATGACGATGGTGTCCGCCCCGTCCGGCAGTGGCGCTCCGGTAAAGATGCGCACGGCCTCGCCAGCGTTCAGGGTGCCGTCGAAGCGCGCGCCTGCCGCAGCCGACCCGATGACGCGCAGTGACGTGTCGCTTTCAACGTCGCTCGCGCGCACGGCGTAGCCATCCATGGCGGAGGTTGCCCAAGGCGGCTGGGTGCGTGTCGCGGCCATTGGTTCAGCGAGAACGCGCAGGTCTGCCACGGCAATGCCGACCTGCTCGGTTCCCGTCGGCTTTGCGCCCGACAGAAGCCGCGCCAAAGCCTCGTCGACGGGCAGCAGGCTCATGCGGGCTCGGCGGAATAGTCGCCGGATTTGCCGCCGGACTTGTTCAGCAGCCGGATGCCGGAAATCGTCATGCCGCGATCAACCGCCTTCACCATGTCGTAGACCGTGAGGCAGGCGACGGAGCAGGCGATCAGCGCCTCCATCTCGACGCCGGTCTGGCCGGTCAGGCGGGCCTCTGCGGTGACGCGCACGCGGCTGTTTTCCGGCTCGGGAACCAGCTCGACCGAGACCTTCGACAGCATCAGCGGATGGCAGAGTGGAATGAGTTCGTGCGTCTTCTTGGCGGCCATGATGCCGGCGATGCGGGCCACGGCGAGAACGTCGCCCTTCTTGGTCTCGCCGGAGACGATCAGGTCCAGCGTTTCCGGCAGCATGGAAATGATGCCCTCGGCGCGGGCCACGCGAACGGTGCTGGCCTTGTCGCCGACATCGACCATCTGCGCCTTGCCTGAGGCATCGACGTGGGTGAGCTTGCCTTTGCTCATGGCCGCGTCAACCCGCGGCCCGGGCGGCGCTCGCATCCGCCGGTTTCAGCAGTGCGCGGGTCGCGGCGGCCACATCGTCCTGCCGCATCAGGCTTTCGCCGACCAGCAGCGTGTGAATGCCGATATCGGCCAGACGCGAGACATCCTGCGGCGTGAAGATACCGCTCTCGCCGACCAGCAGCTTGCCCTCGGGCACGCGCGCGGCCAGCCGTTCGCTGGTTTGCAGCGTCACGTTGAAGGTGCGCAGGTTGCGGTTGTTGATGCCGAGCAGCGGCGAGGTGAGCTTCAGTGCGCGGTCGAGCTCGTCCTCCTCGTGAACCTCGACCAGAACCGACATGCCCCACTCGAAGGCCTCGCGCTCCAGCGCGGCTGCGGTCTCGTCGTCGACGGAGGCCATGATGATGAGGATGCAATCGGCACCCATCGCGCGCGCTTCCACCACCTGGTACGGCTCGTAGAGGAAGTCCTTGCGCAGTGCGGGCAGGGCGCAGGCATCGCGCGCAGCCTGAAGGAATTCCGGCGCACCCTGGAACGACGGCGTATCCGTCAGCACGGAGAGGCAGGCCGCGCCACCGTCCTCGTAGGCCTTCGCCAGCGACGGCGGATCGAAGTCGGCGCGGATCAGGCCCTTGGAGGGGCTGGCCTTCTTGATCTCGGCAATCAGCGCGGTGTGGCCTGCGTCGATCTTCGACTGCAGCGCGCCGTGAAAATCGCGGACCGGTGAGGCGGCACGCGCAGCTTCCTTGACGGCGTCCAGCGGGCGGGCCTTCTTGGCCTCGGCGATTTCGACGCGCTTGTACTCTTCGATTTTGCGCAGGATGTCAGCCATTGGTGACCCTCACGACCTCTGCCAGGCGCTGCTGGGCATCACCGCAATCGATGACCTCGGCGGCGAGATTGACGCCAGCCGCCAAATCCTTGGCCTTGCCGGCGACGACGAGCGCGGCGCCCGCATTCATCAGCACGATATCGCGGTATGGCCCGCGATCACCGTTCAGCACCGAGCGCAGCGCAGCCGCGTTGTGGTCGCCGTCGCCGCCCTTCAGATAGGACGGGTCGGCGATGGAAATATCGACGCTCTGCGGGTCGATGTCGAAGGTCGAGACCTTGCCGCCTTCCAGCGAGGCAACGCGCGTCGGGCCGGTGGTGGTGATCTCGTCCAGCCCGTCGGAGCCGTGCACCACCCAGGCGCGCTCCATGCCGAGCTGGTTCAGCACATGGGCGACAGGCTCGACCCACTCAAGCGAGAACACGCCGACCAGCGCACGCTTGACGCTGGCCGGATTGGACAGTGGCCCCAGCAGGTTGAACACCGTGCGCGTGCCAAGTTCGACGCGCGTCGGGCCGACATGCTTCATCGCGGAATGGTGCATCGGCGCGAACATGAAGCCGAGGCCGGCTTCGCGGATCGACTGGCCGATCTTGTCCGGGTCGATGTCGATATCGACACCAAGTGACGCGAGAACGTCGGCCGCGCCGGACCTGGACGACAGCGCGCGGTTGCCGTGCTTGGCGACGGGTACGCCCGCACCGGCCACCACGAAGGCGGTGGCGGTTGAAATGTTGTATGTGCCGCTGCCGTCGCCGCCGGTGCCGACAACGTCCATGGCATCATCGGGGGCTTCGACCGGCACCATCTTGGAGCGCATGATCTGCGCCGCGCCGGTGATCTCGTCCACGGTCTCGCCGCGCACCCGCAGCGCCATCAGGAAGCCGCCGATCTGGCTCGGGGTGGCTTCGCCGCTCATGATGATCTCGAAGGCGGCGCGCGCATCCTCGACCGACAGGCTTTCACCCGTCGCGACCTTGCCGATCATGTCCTTCATGGAAGCCATAGGCTCGATTACCCCTTCGCGCCCCGCATTGCCAGCGATCAGGCCGGAACTTTCGCGTGGTTCTTCACGATTTCAAGAAAATTGCGGAGCAGGGCGTGACCATGCTCCGAGGCAATGCTTTCGGGATGGAACTGCACGCCGTGAACCGGGTGTTCGGCATGGCGCAGGCCCATGATCGTGCCGTCGGAGGTCTTCGCGTTGACGCTCAGCGTGTTCGGCAGGCTCGCCGGGTCGACGGTCAGCGAGTGGTAGCGCGTGGCGGTGAAGGCTTCAGGCAGGCCGGCGAACAGGCCGGTTCCGTCATTGTGCATGGTGCTTGTCTTGCCGTGGAACAGCGCATCGGCGCGCACCACGTCGCCACCATAGACCTGGCCGATGGCCTGGTGGCCGAGGCAGACGCCGAATAGAGGCGTGGTTTCACCGGCACGGCGGATCAGGTCCATGCAGATACCTGCCTCGTTGGGCGTGCAGGGGCCGGGCGATAGCACGATGCCGTCGGGCTTGGCGTCCATCACCTCGTCGACGCTGATGCGGTCGTTGCGATGGACTTCGACCTCGGCACCGAGTTCACCGAGATAGTGGACGAGGTTCCAGGTGAAGCTGTCGTAATTGTCGATGAGAATGATCATGGCAGTCGCGGTTCTGGCCGCTCCGGAGTCTCAAGGTGCTTTCGTCTGCACCATAGGGTGACACCGATCAAGCCCGCAACGGACAGAGGCACAGTGAAAGCGCCCGTCAGCATGGTGGAAGCAAAGGCGAGATAGATCGTACCCGCTCCAAACGGCCCGCTGCCGACGCTGGTGACGAGACTGTCGGGATCCGAGACGTGGCTGAGGATGCCTGAAAACGCGAAGAAGAATGCCCACATGGCAAGATTGGCAGCCGGAATGGCAAGCACACCGGCAACCAGCGCCTGCAACGGGGCAAACCGGCTGGCCACGCGCACGATCGTCGCGAACATCACACCGCCTGTCAGCGCACCGGCGCCCCCCGCGCTGACGACCAGTATCGCCGCGAGCATGGTTTCCGACGTGGTGGCGACAAGCCCACTCCACGACATGAAAAGGACTGCAAAGACGATCGCCAGCACACCGGATACGAGCGCTGCCAGAAGAACGCCTTGCCGCTTTGGCGATATGTCGTCCGCGTCGCTGCCGCTCACTGGCCGCGGCCGGCACTGGCTGCAAAGCGGACGGCTTCCTCGGCTGCGCGGAACAGGGCCTTGGCCTTGTTGACGCATTCGGCCTGTTCCGATTCAGGCACCGAATCCGCGACAATGCCGGCACCGGCCTGAACGTACATCTTGCCATCGCGCACGATGGACGTGCGCAGCACGATGCAGGTGTCCATCTCGCCGTCCGCGGAAAAGTAGCCGATGGCACCGGCATAGATACCGCGCTTTTCCTTCTCCAGCTCGTCGATGATCTCCATGGCGCGCACCTTTGGCGCACCCGACACGGTACCCGCCGGGAAGCCCGCAACGAGGCCGTCGATCGCGTCCTTGCCGTCGGCAAGCTTGCCCTCGACGTTGGAGACGATGTGCATGACCTGGCTATAATATTCGAGAAAGAAGCGGTCGGTGACTTCCACCGTGCCGATCTTCGAGACGCGGCCAACGTCGTTGCGCCCGAGATCCAGCAGCATCAGGTGCTCGGCGCATTCCTTCGGGTCGGCGAGCAGCTCTTCGGAAAGCGCGCGGTCCTCTGCAGGCGTCGCACCGCGCGGGCGGGTGCCGGCGATGGGGCGGATCGTGACCTTGCCTTCGCGCACGCGAACAAGGATTTCCGGGCTGGAGCCGACAACGGCGAAGTCGTCGAAATCGAGGAAGTAGAGGAACGGCGCTGGGTTCACGCGGCGCAGCGCGCGGTAGAGCGCGAAGGGCGGCAGCGAGAACGGCGCCTCGAAGCGCTGGCTCAGCACCACTTGGAAGATGTCGCCAGCCGCAATGTACTCCTTCGCACGCGCCACCATCTGCTTGTATTCGTCCGGCGTCGTGTTGGAGACGGGGGTGCCGGTCGCAGCCTCGATGTCGTCCTCGGTGATGGCCGACTTGTCGAGCGGCGTATCGAGTCCGTCGACGACGCCATTCAGCCGGTCGATGGCGCGGGAATAGGCGGCGTTGGCGTTCAGGCCGTCCTTCTTGCGAACCGGCGTGACGACCGTGATCTCGTCGCGCACGGCATCGAAGATGACGACGACCGTCGGACGCACCAGGATTGCGTCCGGCGTCCCGAGCACATCCGGATTCGGCTCCGGCAGCTCTTCCATCAGCCGCACCGTGTCGTATCCGAGGTAGCCGAAGATGCCGGCAGACATCGGCGGCAGGCTCTCCGGCAATTCGATGCGGTTTTCCGCGATCAGCTTGCGCAGCGCTTCCAGCGTAGAGTCGGGCAGGGCCGTGAACGCATCGGGATCGTTCAGCGCGTCAGTGTTCACCTCCGCCTTCTCGCCCTGCGCGCGGAAGATCAGGTCGGGGCTGAGCCCGATGATCGAGTAGCGCCCGCGAACCGCACCGCCCTCGACCGATTCCAGCAGGAAGCACTTGGAACGTCCCGCCGACAGCTTGAGCATGGCCGAGACCGGGGTTTCCAGGTCGGCCACAAGCCGGGTCCAGACAACCTGCGGCTTGCCGGCGGCATAGGTCGTTTCAAAGTCACCAAAAGCGGGTTCGACGTTCATCGCTTCCAGGGCCGGTCAGTTGGTCGCCGGTTCGCCGAGAAGCTGGCGCAGCAGTTCGCCATTCACGACGACATCGAACTCGTCTTCCAGCGAGCCGACATACTGGAACAGCAAGTCGTTGCTGCGGGCGATGGCGATGCGGTCGACGACTTCCTTGTCGTCTTCGGCGTTCGGGTCGCGCTCGGGCAGCATGGAGCGTTCCATGGTGAAGACGATACGGTTCCCGCCCTCGGCGGTCGGTGCCTGCGCGGCGCGGCCCTGCGGCAGCAGGAAAAGGCGTTCCACCGCGCTCGAGCCTGCGGGTGCGCTGGTCTCGTTGCGCTTCACGGGACGCGCGGAAGTGACCGACTTGCCGTACTGACCGGCAACGGCGGTGATCTTCTCGCCGTTGTTGATCGCCTCAACGGCGGACTGGGCCGCGGTGCTCAGCGCGTTGGCCTCCTGCTCTGCGCGCCATGCTTCGGCAACGCGGTCGCGAACCTCGTCCAGCGTGCGGTCGCGGCCCGGCTCGATATCGGTCACGTCGAACCACACGAAGCTGGTGCCGCGCTGCTGGATCGGGTCGTTCTCAAGGCCGACATCGGTGGCAAACGCCTCGCGCAGCAGTTCCTGGCCGGCGGGCAGGTTTTCGATCTGGTTGCCGTCCGGGCCGTTGCCGGCAGCGTCCACCTTCTCGATGGTGACGAGCTCAAGGCCGTTGGCCTCGGCGATCTCGGCCAGCGTCTGGCCACCGGCGCGCGCATCCTCGACCTTGTCGAACATGTCGAGCACGGCGGTCTCGGCGCGGGCAAGCTTGAGAGATTGCTCCAGTTCGGCACGGGCATCCTCGAATGAGCGCTCGCTGCCTTCCTGGATGGCATCGACCGTGGCGATGACGAAGCCGAACTGCCCCTCGATCACGTCGCTCACTTCGCCCTGATTGAGCGCAAATGCGGCATCGGCAACTGTGGGGTCGACGATATCGCCCTTGGCAACGAGGCCGAGCTCGGTCTCGGTGCGGGCAAGGCCGCGCTCCGTGGCGACGTCCTCGAAGGACTTGCCGTCAGCGATGGCGCCGGCGGCGGCCTCAGCTTCCTCGCGCTCTGCGAACACGATTTGGCGCACTTCGCGGCGTTCCGGCGTCGAGTAGTCCGCCTTGCGGATGTCGTACTCGGTCTGCAATTCGTCCTCGGTCACCTCGATGGTGGAGGTCAGCGCCTCGGGATCGACCGCAATGATGTTGATCGAACGGTATTCCGGCGCAGCAAAGCGCTGTGTGTTGGCGTCGAAATAGGTCTGCAGCTCTTCCGGCGTCGGTTCGGCGATCTCGTCGGTGTCCGCCTTGGTCAGCACGAAATAGTCGAAGCTGCGGGCCTCGTTCGAATAGGCGTGGATCAAATCGCGCAGTGTTTCGGACACCGGCGTGCCTGCCGTCAGCCCGTTGCCGATGGCCTGGCGCAGCATCTCGCGGCGCTTCTCCGCGACGTAGCCGGCTTCCGAGCGGCCGGACGCGCGCAGCACCTGCTGGAAGTAGCTCTGGTCGAACTGCCCACCCGGTGTCTGGAACTGCGGATCGTTGCGGATCGCCTCGGCAATCGCGTCGTCCGACATGTTGAGGCCCATGGAACGGGCCTTTTCATCCAGAGAGGCCTGCGTGATGAGACGGCCCAGCACCTGCCGGTCGATGCCGAAGACGCGCGCTTCCTGCAGCGTGATCGGGCGACCGAGGCGGCGGCCGAAGTTCTGCATCTCGTTCTGCAGCTCGTAGCGATACTGCTCGCCGGGGATCTTCGTCTCGCCGATGGTGATGAGCGTCGCCTCGTCGGTGCGGTTGAGCACGTCGGCCACGCCCCACAGGGCGAAACTTCCCGCCAGGATGATCAGCAGAAATTTCGCAACCCAGGATTTCGCGCCTCGGCGCAACGCGTCCATCATCTGCAACTGTTCCTTCTGTCGGCAGGATTTGGCGGTCGAATGACACGCCAAGGCGGGCAATTCAATGGCCCCGGCACAAAGGGCGGCGCATATTATGGGCGCCTTGATGGCGCGACAAGGGACGCGAGAGCCATTCGCTGCCACGTTGCGAACGCAATGCGATGAAGGTTAAAGGGCGTCATTGATGTTCATTCAGGAGAGTCTTCGATGGTCAAACCGCTTGTGGCCGGCAACTGGAAAATGAACGGCACCGCGGAGAATCTCGGCGAGATCGCGGCGATTGCCGAGGCAGCCGACGGGCATGCCGATGTTGTCGACATGATGATCTGTCCGCCGGCGACCCTGCTGCGCAACGCATCCTATTCCGCCTCCGGCACCGCGCTGAAGATGGGCGGGCAGGATTGCCATCCGGAAGTTTCCGGCGCGCATACCGGTGATGTATCCGCCAAGATGCTGGCCGATGCCGGGGCCAGCGCGGTCATTGTCGGCCATTCGGAACGCCGCGCCGACCACGGCGAGGGTGACGAACTCGTGCGCGCCAAGGCGAAAGCGGTGATTGCGGCGAACCTTCTCGCCATCGTGTGCGTCGGTGAAACGCTGGAAGAGCGTGAATCCGGCCAGGCGGTCGAGCGCGTGACGTCCCAGCTGAAGGGCTCGCTTCCCGAAGGCGCGACGGCATCCAATCTCGTCGTCGCCTATGAGCCGGTCTGGGCGATCGGCACGGGCAAGACGCCGACCGCGGACGATGTCGCGGCGATGCATCTGGCAATCCGCGAGCATCTTTCCAGCGCGTTTCCCGGCGAAGGGTCGCAGATGCGCATCCTCTACGGTGGCTCCGTGAAGCCCTCCAACGCTGCGGAATTGATGGCTGTCGACAACGTAAACGGGGCACTCGTCGGCGGCGCGAGCCTCACTTCCGCCGATTTTCTCGGGATTGTTGCAGCCTACGAGTAACGCTGCATGGCAGGGCGCGGGCCAGGCGATCTTCGGGGATCAGGCGTCCGCAGCCAGAGGCCGCCCAGGATCAGGGCGCCATAGGGGAGGGCGGCAACGGCCCGGCCGGCCGTCAAATCCCGGAGGGACCGGTCCGTGCTGCCGCCCCGCGGATCAATTCTGCGACTCGAGTGCGGGTTCGCCATCTTCGCCTGCATCGGAGTGCAGCGGGTTGGGATCGGTGGCATGCACGTCGGTGGTGCCGTCCGCCGAGGATGCACCCGGCGTCTCGTCCGGCGCTTTGCAGAAGCCGATGGCCTTCCAGTAGCCGGCCACGGTGCATTCCTGATACCAGCCGGCCGCGCAGACCGTGCTGCCGACGCCGTAGGAATAACCCTGGTAATCGCAGCTTGCGGCGGCGGGGCTGGCGCCGAGAAGGGCGAAGGCGGTGATGACTTTCAGCGATTTCATGACTATCTCCCGATCGGATGAGTTAATGGCTTGTTTTAAGAGTTTGCAAGGATTTCCCTGACACCGGTCATTTAGGAAATTCCCAGGCGTCGCACTTGACGGATGCCCGCACGGCGGTCCATTCAACGCGCAAATCTTCGCCCGGCGGGCCTGAGCCGGGCTTCACGAACGATCGGTCTCGACATGGAAACTGTGATTATTGTCGTTCACCTGATGGTGGTTATCGCCCTGATCGGCGTGATCCTCCTGCAGAAGTCGGAAGGCGGCGCGCTCGGCATGGGCGGCGGCGGTGGCGGGAACTTCCTGTCCGGTCGCGGTTCGGCCAACGTCCTGACGCGCGCCACGACCTACTTGGCGGCAGCGTTCTTCGCGACGTCCTTCATCCTGACGATGCTGCATGGCGGGTCCACGCCGGGGTCGATCTTCGACAATGGCACCGCACCGGTCAGCGCTCCGGCCAATCCGGGTGCCGCAACCACCGACGAGCTGAACAACCAGCTGCCCGGCTCCGGCGGCCAGCAGGACAATTCCGGCGAGCCGCAGGTTCCGATCTCACAGTAATCGTCGCCGCCGGAACGCGCACGTTTCGGCAGCTTTTCAAAAAACCTGGGCGTGACGGGATTTTTGAGTCCCGAATCGCTTTTCTGCGCGGTATTCAAGAGGTCCATGACGCGGTACATTTTCATAACCGGCGGCGTGGTTTCCTCTCTCGGAAAGGGTCTTGCGTCCGCTGCGCTCGGCGCGGTGCTTCAGGCGCGTGGCTACAAGGTCCGTCTGAAGAAGCTCGATCCGTATCTCAATGTCGATCCCGGCACGATGAGTCCTTACCAGCACGGCGAGGTCTTCGTGACCGACGACGGCGCGGAGACGGACCTCGACCTGGGGCACTACGAGCGCTTCACCGGCGTTCCCTGCGCCCAGTCCGACAACATCACCACCGGTCGCATCTACCAGGACATCATCGCGCGTGAACGCCGCGGCGATTACCTCGGCGCGACGATCCAGGTCATTCCCCACGTCACCGACGAGATCAAGAAGTTCATCGTCTCCGACAACGGGGATGCGGATTTTGTGCTGGCCGAGATCGGCGGCACCGTGGGCGATATCGAGGGCCTGCCGTTCTTCGAGGCGATCCGTCAGTTGGGGCAGGAACTGCCGCGCGGCGATGCCATCTTCATCCACCTGACCCTGCTGCCGTACATCCCGAGCGCTGGCGAGGTGAAGACCAAGCCGACCCAGCACTCGGTAAAGGAACTGCGATCCATCGGCATCCAGCCCGATATCCTGCTGTGCCGTTGCGACAGGCCGATCCCCAAGGACGAACGCCGCAAGCTGGCGCTGTTCTGCAACGTGCGCGAAAGCGCGGTGATCGAAGCGCTCGACGCCGACACCATCTACGCCGTGCCGATCGCCTATCACGAAGCTGGGCTGGACTACGAAGTGCTCAAGGCCTTCGGTATTCCGGACGTGCAGTCGCCGGACCTGTCCCAGTGGGTCGAGATCGCCGACCGCATCCGCAACCCGGAAGGCGAAGTGACGATTGCCATTGTCGGCAAGTACACCGGCCTGAAGGACGCCTACAAATCCCTCTATGAAGCGCTGATGCACGGTGGCATCGCCAACCGCGTGCGCGTCAACATCGAGTGGATTGAGTCGGAAGTCTTCGAGGCCGAGGACCCGACGCCGTTCCTGGAAGGCGTGCACGGCATTATGGTGCCCGGCGGCTTCGGCCAGCGCGGCGCGGAAGGCAAGATCGAGGCGGCGTCCTTCGCCCGCAAGCGAAACGTGCCGTATTTCGGCATCTGCTTCGGCATGCAGATGGCCGTCATCGAGGCGGCGCGCAATCTCGCCGGCATCGAGCAGGCCAATTCCACCGAGTTCGGCGAGACGCCGGAACCTGTCGTCGGCCTGATGACGGAGTGGGTGCGCGGCAACATGCGCGTGGCGCGCGGCGAGGACGACGACCTCGGCGGCACCATGCGGCTTGGTGCCTACCAGGCGAGCCTTGGTGCCGGCACGCAGGTTGCGGACATCTACGGTTCGACCAGCATTTCCGAGCGCCACCGCCACCGCTACGAGGTCAACGCCAACTACATCGAGCGACTGGAAGGCAAGGGCCTGAAGTTCTCGGGCATGTCGCCGGACGGGTTGCTGCCGGAAATTGTGGAGAACGAGAACCACCCGTGGTTCATCGGCGTGCAGTTCCATCCTGAACTGAAGAGCCGCCCGTTCGACCCGCATCCGCTGTTTGACAGCTTCATCAAGGCGGCCGTCACCCAGAGCCGGCTGGTTTGATCGCGATGCCGCGCGGGATCGATCACCTCGTCCTGCCGGTCAACGATCTCGTTGCCGCGCGCGCTGGCTACGAGCGGCTCGGTTTCACCTGCACGCCCGACGCCTTTCACCCCTTCGGCACCAAGAATTTCCTGGTCCAGATCGGCCACTTCTTCCTGGAAGTGCTCGCCGTCCACGACCGTGCGCTCTACCCCGACCGCGTCGAGAACGATTTCAGCTTCCCGCGCTTCAATGACGCCTTTCTCGACCGCAACGGCGAGGGCATCTCGATGCTGGTGCTGGATTCGACCGACCCGGACGCGGATAGGACGCAGTTCACGGAAGCGGGATTGCATGTGCACGCGCCGTTTTCCTTCGGGCGTGACGCCGTGCTGCCTGACGGCACGAGCGCGCGCGTGGGCTTCGACCTGACCTTTGTCTCCGATCCGGAAATGCTGGACTGCGGCTTCTTCACCTGCCGCCAGCAGCACCCTCCGGAACTATTCTGGAAGCCCCAGTACCAAAGCCATCCCAACACGGCGCGCGCTATCAGCCGCGTCGTGTTCAACGGTGACGACTGGCGCAACCATGTCGCGTTCTTCGAGGGCTTTACGGGAGCAGCGGCGGACATTGGCGACGACAGCGCACGCTTTGCCACGTCGCGTGGCGATGTGGTAATTGCCTCGCCAAAGGCTGCGGGCGAGATGCTGCACGCTCGCACGCGGCGCAGCGACACCCTGCGCATTGCCGGATACGAGGTTGCTGTCGACGATCTCGACACGTTGCGTGAGTGCCTCGACGAGGGTGACGCGGGCTATGTCGTCGAGCCGGACACCGGGCGCATCGCGCTTGAGCGGCCACTGCATGGCGCGACGATTGTCTTTGCCGCGTGATCGTGTCACCACGGCTCGACGCTTCAACTGACTGATCGGATTTCGACCTTGCCGGACGCCCCGAAGACCGTCGCCGTTGGCGGTGTGAGTTTCGCCAATGACAAGCCCTTCGCGCTGATCGCAGGCCCCTGCGTGCTGGAAAGTCGCGACCATGCCCTCGACGTGGCCTCATCGCTGAAGGAGCTGACCGAGGAACTCGGCATTGGCTTCATCTTCAAGGCGTCGTTCGACAAGGCAAACCGAACGAGCCTCGGGTCCGAGCGCGGCATGGGGATGGATGCCTCGCTCAATGTCTTCGCCGAGGTGAAATCACGGCTCGACGTGCCGATCACCACCGACGTGCACCTCCCGGACCAGTGCGCGGATGTCGCGGAAGTCGCTGACCTGCTGCAGATTCCGGCCTTCCTCTGCCGCCAGACGGACCTGCTGGTTGCCGCCGCCAATACGGGACGCCCGGTCAATGTGAAGAAGGGCCAGTTCCTCGCGCCGTGGGACATGGCGAACGTGGTCGCCAAGATCACCGAGACCGGAAACCCGGACGTGATGGTGACCGATCGCGGCACCAGTTTCGGCTACAACACGCTGGTCACCGATTTTCGCGGGCTGCCGACCATGGCGGCCGGTGGAACGCCGGTCATTTTCGACGCGACTCATTCCGTGCAGCAGCCCGGCGGGCTTGGCGGCAAGTCGGGTGGCCAGCGCGAGTTCGTACCCGTGCTGGCGCGCGCGGCCGTCGCAGTTGGCGTCGCGGGGCTGTTCATCGAGACGCACGAGAACCCCGACAGCGCGCCGAGCGACGGGCCGAACATGGTGCCGCTTGCCGAGATGCGCGGGCTGCTTGAGCGCCTCATGGCATTCGACGCGGTGGCCAAGGCGCGCTGAGCGCGCCAGATAGGTTCAGGGGCGGCAGAACATGCGCCCGATATTGGTCTGACGGTTTTTCAAGGATTAGGCCCGGTGCGGCTCAATCTCATCCTCACGCTTTCGCTGGCCGGCCTCGGCAGCAATATCGCGCTTCGCCTCGTCGATCCGCTCGTTCCCACAATTGCCGCGGATTTCGGCGTGTCTGTCACCACGGTCGCCACGCTGACGACGGCCTATGCGCTGCCCTATGCCATGTCGCAGCCGGTCCTGGGGCCGGTGGGCGATGCCATCGGCAAGGCGCTGCTAATCCGCACCGGCCTCGTCGTTCTGTCCGGTGCCCTGCTGCTGTGCGCGATTGCGCCGTCCTTTCCACTGTTGATGGCCGCGCGCATCCTGTGCGGGATCGCGGCTGGCGCGATTATTCCGGCAGCCTTCGCCATCATCGGAGACCGGGTGCCGCTGGAAGACCGGCAGGTGGCGATCAGCCGGCTCCTGTTGCTGGTCTTCGTGGCGCAGATCGTTGGCGCTGGCGGGGCAGGGGCGCTCTCCACCCAGTTCGGCTGGCGCGGCATCCTGCTCTGCGCCGCAGCTGTCACCGCCACCGTGGCGCTGGTGACCTTTCCCAATCTTGCGCCGCGTGCGGGCGCTGTGCGCAAGAAACTGTCCGTGTCCGGTGCGCTGGAAGGCTACCGCGAGGTGCTGTCCAATCCGCGCGCCAAGCCGCTCTACCTTCTCGTCATGCTAGAAGGCGCAGGCATCTTCGCCACGCACCCCTATGTCGCCTCCATCCTGTCGACGCGCGAGGATGCCTCCGCTTTCGAGGCCGGCATGGTCATCGGCGCGTTCGGCGTCGGCGCACTGGTCTACACGCTGCTGGTACGGCGGATATTGAACCTGCTCGGGCCTCGCCGAATGGCAATCGCAGGCTCGCTCGGCGCGGCAGTGGCGCTCGCCGCCTTCGCCTTTGGCAGCGACTGGCGCATCGACGCTGTGATGTTCTTCATTTTCGGCTTCTCGTTCCTGATGCTGCACAATCCGCTTCAGGCGGTTGCAACGGATCTGTCAGCTTCCGCACGCGGGTCGGCGGTGGCGCTGTTCGCGCTCTCGGTCTTCCTTGGGCAGGCGGTCGGCCCGCCGATCTTCGGCATGGCGTCTGCTTGGGCTGGCACGCTGCCGATGATCCTCGTCGAAGCCGCCATCATCGCAAGCCTCGGCGTGCTGGCGGCGCGCTTCGTCTTTCGCGGCGAGACGGTCGAGATTCCCAAGGGCTAAACGCTCCCGGGTCCGCGCAGGGTCTGTCCGGCCTCGTTCCAGCGCCACGTTTCGCGGCCCGTCGCGTGGTAGCCGCCGAACCACTGGTCGATGCCGTTTTCCGCGATGAAGTCCGCATCCCCCGCAAGCAGCGCGCGTCCGAAATCCGTCAGGGCGAGGTCCGATTGCGCATAGGCCCGGTAGGCTGCTTCGTCCCGGCAGGCCTCCTGCAGCGTTGATTGAACCCCGGTAATGGCCGGAACCGGTGCGGCTGCGAGCGTGTCGAGAACGCGCAGGTAGCTCAGGTCACCCATGAACATCGCGTCCTCGCGCGCGCTGATCGCGCCGAAGAGCTTTCCGGCGGGCTGCGGGCCTTGCGCCAGTTCCTCAAGCGACCACCGCTGCGTGCGCGACAGCCCGCTCGCGGTATCGGGGAACTCCGCAAGGAAGCGGATCAGCGCCTTGCCCATCCACGGCAGACTGGTGAGATCGGGCGTCAGTCCGTGGGCGAAATTCTCCAGCGCCTTGCAGTCGCCTTGTGTGAAGAAACCCCAGGCCTGCGCTGCCTCATGCCGCATCTGGAGACTGACTGGCTGGATACTGTCTTCAAAGCGCAGCATCTCGTCGGGCGCCTGCGTGCCGAGATAGTCGTCCGCCTGCACGATGTAGACGCCCGTCTCGCGTCCAGCTGCTTCCAGCGCATCGAGAATGTCCAGCAGTTGAAGCTGGTCGTAGAGATCGTGCTCCAACCAGATTTCCACGCGCGCGTGGTCGGGGAGGCTCGCCAGAACGCGTTCGCGCTCGGCGAACCCTTCGGCAATCTCGTCATCCGTGTTGAAAAACAACCGGGCGAGCTCGGCGGTGCGCACGCGGTGAAACTCGAACCGGTCGGTCACGTCCGGCACGCGGCCTTCATGCAGCACGTCGCGCCAAGGCAGGATCGCGTCTTCGACGCCGCCCGCGCGGAACTGCTGAAGGGCATTATCGCCATTGGTGATGATGAGACGCGTCATGGACTGCCTTCCTGTTCGCCGCGCATTGCACTGTGATGGCCAGATAAAGAGTGTTTCGTCTTGAACAAGACGTATCGCTGCTCCGGAAACGTTTGTCCTGCCGCGAAAATGAAATACAAGCGGCCTAATACACCGACATTCAGCCAATCTGGAGTAGGTCATGACCGAGATCGTCGACATCCACGCACGTGAAATCCTCGATAGCCGCGGCAATCCCACCGTGGAAGTGGACGTCACGCTGGAGGAGGGCTCCTTTGGCCGTGCGGCCGTGCCGTCCGGCGCGTCGACCGGTGCCTACGAGGCGGTCGAACTGCGCGACGGTGGCGAGCGCTTTCTCGGCAAGGGCGTGCTGAAGGCGGTGGAAGCGGTCAACGGCGAGATCGCCGAATCGCTGATCGGCTTTGACGCGGAAGACCAGATCGCCATCGACCAGACGATGATCGCGCTTGATGACACCGACAACAAGTCGCGGCTTGGCGCCAATGCCATCCTCGGCGTTTCGCTCGCTGTGGCCCGCGCCGCCGCCGAAGCATCCGGCCTGCCGCTCTACGCCTATGTGGGCGGTGTGAGCGCGCGCCAGCTTCCCGTGCCGATGATGAACATCGTCAATGGCGGCGCACATGCCGACAACCCGATCGACTTCCAGGAATTCATGGTGATGCCGGTTGGCGCGCCGTCTCTCTCGGAAGCCGTACGGATGGGTGCGGAAATCTTCCACACGCTTCGCAAGGAGCTGATGAACGCCGGGCACAACACCAATGTCGGCGACGAGGGCGGCTTCGCACCGAACCTGTCCTCCACCACCGAAGCGCTCGAATTCATCATGAAGGCGGTCGAAAAGGCCGGCTACAAGCCGGGCGAGGACATCATGCTCGCCCTCGACACGGCCTCCACCGAGTTCTTCGAGAACGGCAAGTACAACCTCGCCGGCGAAGGCCGCATCCTCGGCTCCGAGGAGATGGTGCGCGTCTACGAGGACCTCGTCTCCAGGTTCCCGATCATTTCCATCGAGGACGGCATGGCCGAGGACGACTGGGATGGCTGGACCGCCCTGACGCAGGCCATCGGCGACAAGGTGCAGCTTGTGGGTGACGATCTCTTCGTCACCAACACCAAGCGCCTCAAGGACGGTATCGCCATCGGTGCTGCCAACGCGATCCTCGTGAAGGTCAACCAGATCGGCACACTGACGGAGACGCTGGAAGCGGTCGAGACCGCACACAAGGCTGGCTACCGGGCCGTCATGTCGCACCGCTCCGGCGAGACGGAAGATTCCACCATCGCCGACCTCGCGGTCGCCACCAATTGCGGACAGATCAAGACCGGCTCGCTGGCGCGTTCCGACCGGCTCGCCAAGTACAACCAGCTCATTCGCATCGAAGGCGAGCTGGCTGAGCAGGGTCACTATCCGGGCATGGAAGCCTTCGGTCGGCTCACGCGCTGACCACGGCAATTCACGCCACGTCACGTCCTAGAGAGCTCACGCGTTCTTGGGTTGTTTGTGATCGGGGCGGATCGTCAAGTTTCTCTCGTGAGGCACACGACGCCTCGCCGGACAACCGGGTTCACCGGTGCCGACACACCGAGAGGAGAACGATCCGATGACGACCCCCGTCAAGACAACCGCCTTCGCCGCAGCCATCACCGCGGCGCTCGCCATGACCGCCGCCAACGCGCCGGCACAGGCCGCTGACGACATGGAGAAGTGCTACGGCGTGGCCAAGGCCGGCCAGAACGACTGCAAGGCCGGCGCCGGCACCTCGTGCGCTGGTACCTCCAAGGTCGATTACCAGGGCAATGCCTGGAAGGCCGTCCCTAAAGGGTCCTGCACCGCGATGATGGTGGAAGGCGACCGCAAGGGCTCGCTGGAGCCGCTCGAGCGCGACATGCCGGCCTGACCGGATGACCCGGCTCAACGACAAATCCTCACCGATCCCGGCGAAAGCCGGGGTCGGGTTCAAGCCCGAACATGCCAAGGCGATCTTCGCTGAAGAGAGCCCGGCCGCCGGGTGGTTCGAGGTGCACGCGGAAAACTACATGGGCGCGGGCGGACGCCCCCACGCGACGCTGACGGCGCTGCGCGAGCGCTTTCCCCTGTCGGTGCATGGCGTCGGTCTCAGCATCGGTGCCGAGACCGGCCTCAATGCCGATCACGTTGCGCGGCTTGCGCAAGTCGTGGAGCGCTACCAGCCGGGCCTCGTGTCCGAACACCTGGCGTGGTCCACTCACGACACCCACTATTTCAACGACCTGCTGCCGGTGCCCTACACCCGCGAAACGCTCGACCGCGTCGTCGCTCACGTCAGCCAGGTCCAGGACGCGCTGAAGCGCCAGATCCTGCTGGAAAACCCCTCGACATACGTGCGCTTTGAAAGCTCGACCATGAGCGAGCTGGATTTCCTCATCGAGATCGCGCGCCGCTCCGGCTGCGGGCTGCTGCTCGACGTCAACAACGTCTTCGTCTCCGCGACCAACCACGGCTATTCGCCGGAAGCCTATATCGATGCGTTCCCGCTGGCCCATGTCGGCGAAGTGCATCTTGGCGGCCACGCAGAGGACGAGGACGACATGGGCGTGCAGCTTCTCATCGACACGCATGATCGTGAGGTGATCGACCCGGTCTGGGCGCTCTACGCACGCCTCATCGGCAAGACCGGCGCGCTGCCGACACTCGTAGAATGGGACAGCGAACTTCCCGAATGGCCGGTGCTGGCGGCAGAAGCACGCCGCGCGAGCGAGGTGCTGGAACGCGCCGCAGGGCAGGGTGGCGATGTCCGCGCAGCCTGAGCCGGGCAATGGCGGCTTCATCGCCGCGCTGTTCGATCCGCAGGCGCTGCCGCCCGTGGACGTTGCCCGGTACGCCGACGGCAGTCCGGCCACCAAGCGGTTCTCGGTCTATCGCAACAATGTCATCGTCAGCCTGACGGACTATCTGGCCGAGACGTTTCCGGCGGTGCGGCGGCTCGTGGGCGATGAATTCTTTGCTGCTATGGCTGGCGTCTTCGTGCGCCGGTCGCCACCGGAAAGCCCGGTGCTGATCGAGTACGGCGCAGGGTTCGCGCCGTTCATCGAGACGTTTGATCCGGCGCAGTCGGTCCCGTACCTGGCCGACGTGGCGCGGCTGGAGGATGCGCAGCGCGTCTGCGGCCATGCTGCTGACGCGGTCCCGGCCTCGGTGGAGAGCCTAGCCGTGCTGGCTGACGCCGATCCGTCCCGCGCGTTTCTCGATCTCCATCCCTCCGCTCACATCGTCCGCTCGCAATGGCCGATTTTCTCCATCTGGCAGGCAAGTGGCGGCAAGGGTGCCGGGCCGCTTCCCAAGGGCGGCGAGAGCGTGCTGATCGTGCGCCCCGGGCTCGATGTCGAACTCTACCGCCTGCCGAAGGCGGGGGCTGCGTTCCTCCAGGCGATCGCCGCAGGAAACCCGCTCGATACGGCAATCGCCGCCGCACAAGCCGAGGAAGATGCGTTCGACCTCGCTGGCTTCCTCACGTTCCTGTTCCGCGCCGGGGCTGTTGCCGGCGTCCGGACCACCTGACCAGACATTGGAAAATCACATCGGGAGTCTCGCCATGTTCCACGCCCTGACCGCTCCAATCTCACCGGTCGCCCGCCTGATGCACAGCCTTGGAGCCGCGGGCCCGTGGGTCCTCGCTGTCGTCGCGCTGTTCCTGCGGGTCATGGCGGCGACGCCGTTCTGGAAATCCGGGCTGACAAAGTGGCAGGGCGACACCGTCATGGAGAAGCTGTTCTCCTTCGAGCTGTCGCCGTCTGTCTCCTACCTGTTTTCAAGCGAGTACAAGATCCGCCAGTTTGGCGGCGAAATCTCGCTGCCGTTCCCCGATCTTCTTGGGCTGCTGGCCTCGCTGGGCGAGGTCTGGCTGGCCGTCCTGGTGTTCCTTGGGCTGTTGACGCGGCTCGGCGCGCTGGGGCTATTCGGCATGACCATCGTCATCCAGCTGGTCTATCCCGAAGGCTTCTTCTGGCTGCACGCGCAATGGTTCGTGCTGCTTATCCTGGTGCTGGCTATCGGCCCGGGGCGCTTCTCCCTGGACTGGTTGCTGTCGCGTATGGCCGGGCAGCCAGAAGTACGCACCGCGTGAGGCGCCATTAAGCCGGGATTCACCTTGTGGTGGGCATGTTGATCCTGCACTCGCCGGCAGGCGGGGCCGTCGCCGAACCACGCCTGGTCAGGAGTTCCCGTGCCACACAGAAACGCAGTGAAGAAGCGCCGTCTGCGCATCATCTTCCCCGTCGCGGGCGTGATCGTCACGGCGTATTTCGGCTGGCACGCCTATCACGGCGCGCACGGGCTGATCGCGCGTGAAAGCCTGAAGCGCGAGGAACTGCGGCTCACCGTGCAGCTCAAGGGCCTGAAAGCACATCGCCAGTCCATCGAGTCGCACATCGCGTTGCTCGATCCCAAACAGCTCGACCCGGATTTTCTGGAAGAGCGGGCCGTCGACCTGCTGCACTTTGTTGATCCGCGCCTGCGCGAAGTGCGCGAGTAGCGCCCGCTCTCAAGCGTTCAGGAAGCCTTCCAGCACGTTCACCGCGTTGATCCCCACCGCCTCGATGGCGTAGCCGCCTTCCATCACGAACATGGCCGGAATGCCGAGACCTGCGATCCGGCGCCCGCAATCGGTGAAGTCATCCGATTCCAGCTTGAAGAAGCTGATCGGATCGTTCTTGAACGCATCAGTGCCGAGAGACACGACAAGCGCCTCCGTGCCGTGGTTGCGAATCGCATCGAGCGCGCGATCGAGCGCCTGCGACCACACGTCATAGGCGGTGCCCGGCGGCATCGGGAAGTTCGCGTTCGCGCCTTCGCCCGCGCCCTGTCCGGTTTCATCGGCGTAGCCGAGGAAATGCGGGAACGCGTCTTCCGGCTGGCCGTGAAGCGAAGCAAAGAAGACGTCCCCACGCTCGTAGAAGATGTCCTGCGTGCCGTTGCCGTGGTGGAAATCGATATCGAGGACGGCAGCCCGCTCCGCGCCTGCGTCGATGAACATCTGGGCTGCGACGGCGGCGTTGTTGAGGAAGCAGTAGCCGCCGAACATGTCGATGGCCGCGTGGTGGCCGGGCGGGCGGCACAGGGCGAAGGCCGCGTCATCGCCCTTCACGATAGCGCGCTGCGCTGCCTGCGCGCAGGCGCACGAGGAAAGCGCCGCGCGCCAAGTGCCGCGCGTGATCGCGGTTTCGCTGGCCATGGCGTAATACCCGGCCTTGCCGTCGATGTCGTTGGGGCGGCGCTGCTGCATGCGCCTTGCGGGAAACATGGTGGGAATCAGTTCGCCGCGATGGCCCGCCGCGATCCAGTCGGCCCAGGCCGTCTTCAGGAAGTCGAGATAGCCCTTGTCATGAACCTTCTCCAGCACGCCGGTGTGGCAGGGGCCAGGGTCGAGCGGCGTCGAGAAATCGCGGCCCCGAAGCCGCTCGAGTACGTATTCGACTCGGGCAGGGCGCTCGAAAGGGGTGACGAATTGGCCGCTGCTGAGTTCCGCTTGCGGGAAATGGCGCCGGTGGTCTTCGCTGAAAAAGGTTTTCATGCCGGGGAGTTTTCGATGCACTTACGTTACGGCGCAAGCCCAAGCTTGCAATTCATCGTGCCGCTGAATTAGAAAGCCTGCGCTGCAAGGCCACACCACGGCCTCATGACGCGGCAATGACCTTCGAACTTTCTTCCGTGAGAGTTGGGCCACGTGGCGGAGTGGTGACGCAGCGGACTGCAAATCCGTATACCCCGGTTCGATTCCGGGCGTGGCCTCCACGGAGGGATGTTCATCCATCCCAACAGGGAAATAGTCATTCTCGCGTGTTGCGCGGTTGAGGCGCGCGCGCTTGCACATTAAGAGAATGATCAGGGCCCGGGCTGGAAGCGTCGGGCGCAGGTCGCACGCGGGGGTGCCAAGATGAACTTTACCCAACAACGCGAACGCATGGTCGATACGCAGCTTCGACCGAACGCGGTGACGGACAACCGTATCCTAGGCGCGATGCTGAATGTCCCGCGCGAGGAATACGTGGCGTCGTCCGTGCGCGAGATGGCCTATCTCGACGAAGACCTCCCGGCAGGCGACCAGACCGGTTCCGGCCGCTACCTGATGCAGGCGATGACCTTCGCCCGTCTTCTCCAACTTGCCGACATCAGCCAAGACGATCTCGTTCTCGATGTGGGTGCGACCGGCGGCTACACGAGCGCGGTGATCGCGCGTCTTTGCAGCGCTGTCGTCGGGCTGGAAGCCAGCGAAGAGGCTGCGAACTGGGCAATCTCCAACCTGGCCGACCAGAGCGTCGACAATGTCGCCATGTTCGTCGGCCCGCTGGAGCAGGGCTACGCGGACCAGGGCCCGTATGACGTGATCGTTCTGGAAGGTGCTGTCCATGAGGTGCCGCAGGCACTCTTCGACCAGCTTCGCGAAGGCGGACGTCTTGTTGCAGTTGTGCAGGAAGGCCCGGTTGGCCGTGCGACACGCTTTGAGAAATCCGGCGGCGAGATCAGCAGCGCGGTCGCTTTCGATGCCAATATCGAGGCGCTTCAGGGCTTTGCGAAACAGCCGGAATTCGTTTTCTAGCCAATTTATAGTTAACAGAAATTAAATTCCGCTGTGGCGAAACTGCGCCACTGGCATGTGAAATGTCGTCTATGCGTTGGTGGCGGGTTGCAATTGACCAGTCACCGGCTACCTTGCCCGGATGCAGACGGGGTGGGTCTGCGCACGCGAGATTTCCATGGCTTAAGGATGGGAACCGCGCACAGGGCGGCGAGGCAGATTTTTCGCCAGCGAAAGTGTCTGCAGATCGCCGCGTTGCGGCGGGACGGGAGCAGTACGGGGTGCGTCTCTTGCAGTTTTCGAACAGGATTCGAGTGAATTTTGTGGCAGGCGCCATGGCTGCGTTCGCAGTCGTGCCGGCGCATGCCGAAACCATGTTGTCGGCGATGGCCTACGCCTATTCGGCCAACCCGACACTGAACGCTGCGCGCGCCGAAGCGCGCGCGGTTGACGAGCAGGTTGCGCAGGCGCTTTCCAACTGGCGGCCTTCCGTGACCGGCGAAGCAACCTACGGCCAGCGCTACAGCGATTCATCCGGCTCAACGGGAGGGTTCGGCGGCGGCGGCAGCTCGACAACGACGCCGGGCACCGTCGGCGTGACGATCAATCAGCCGCTCTATCGCGGCAACCGCACGGTCAATTCCACCAAGCAGGCAGAAGCCGCCGTCCGCGCCGCGCACCAGTCCCTCTACAACACCGAGCAGAACATCCTGCTGCAGGCCGCGCAGGCCTACGCGGACGTCGTTCGCGATTCGGCGATCGTGGAACTGCGCCGCAACAACCTCTCTGTTCTCGGCGAGCAACTCAACGCTTCGCAGGACCGCTTCGACGTGGGCGAAGTGACCCGCACGGACGTCGCCCAGTCGAGGGCGCGCGTCAGCTCTGCGGAATCGGCGCTCAATGCCGCGCAGGCACAGCTTCTCACCAGCCGCGCAACCTATATCCAGATCATTGGCCGCGAGCCACAGAACCTGAAGGCACCGCAGCCGTTCACGCGCCAGATCCCGCCGTCGCTCGAACAGGCGATCGCGCAGAGCCGCACGGATCACCCGGCCATCAAGGCGGCGCGCTTCTCCGAAGAATCGGCAGCCTTCGCCATCATGGTGGCTGAAGGCGCTCTGCTGCCGTCGCTCTCGCTGCAGGGAAGCATGCAGTACAACACCGAGCCATCGGCCAACGTGAACAACTCGTTCAACGCGCAGATCCTCGGCGTTCTGTCGGTGCCGATCTACCAGAACGGCTCGGAATACTCGAACGTGCGCCAGGCCAAGCAGACGCGCAGCCAACGCATGCTGCAAGTCGATGTGGCACGCGCGCAGGTGCAGGCAGCGGTCCTGTCGGCCTGGGGCGGGTTGCAGTCAGCCAATGCCTCGATTCTGTCGGCGCAGGCGCAGATCGACGCGGCGGGAATCGCGCTCGACGGCGTGCGCGAAGAAGCCCGAGTCGGCCAGCGCACGACGCTGGATGTGCTTGATGCCCAGCAGGAACTGCTCGACGCGCGCGTCTCTCGCGTCATCGCCGAGCGCGACCAGGTCGTTGCCTCGGTTTCGCTCTACGCGGCGATCGGGCGGCTTCTGGCAACGCGGATCGGCTTGCAGGTGCGCGAATACCAGCCGGAAGTGAATGCCAGGCAGGTCCGCGACAAGTGGTTCGGCCTGCGCACTTCGGACGGGCAGTAACCCTTCGTTAACCATACTTAACGACGATACCGGGTCATGAGCGGTGGAAGGCTCTTGCCCAGCCTTTTGTCCGCGCATTCGAATTGCGATAATCCGACGTCGAGTTGATTCTTTCCTTGCACGGCACGGGGCAGACCGCGCAAGGCAGGCCATGCACATGGCGGAGCGGGGCAGATGTCGAAAGCGGCGCAACAAAGCGAACCGTCGATGGAGGAAATCCTCGCTTCCATCCGGAAGATCATCTCGGATGAGAACGATGGACCCGCCGCGGCACCGGCTGCCAAGCCGGCAGAGGCTGCCGCTCCGGCGCCCGCGCCCGCAGAACCCGATCCGGAGCCGGAAGCAGCAGAAGACGCCGATGACGGCATCTTCGAACTGACCGACGAGATGGTCGCGGCCGAACCGCAAAAGGTCGAGCCGGCAGCGCCCGAGGTCGATTTCGATCTGGACGCCATGGTCGCCGAGGCAGCCGCAGAGCCCGATCCGGAACCTCAACCGGCGCCCAAGCCTCAGGCGAAGCCGTCTGCTGCCACGATAGATGCCGAGCGACTGATCTCGCCGGCGACCAATGCGGCCGTTGGTTCCGCTTTCGGCAAGCTGGCCAGCACCATCCTCAGCAAGGATTCGCACACGCTGGAAGATCTCGTGAAGGAGATGCTCCGGCCCATGCTGCAGGAATGGCTGGACGACAATCTTCCCACGCTCGTCGAGAAGCTGGTGCGCGAAGAGATTGAACGGGTCTCGCGCGGCCGATAGCGCCTTCCGGTTGACACTGCACCAGAGGCTGGGCTTTACCACCTGACGGCTCGCCGCCGCGGCTCCTCGCCGCGTGCGCACGCCGACCTTCTTCACTGGCGGTGTTTCAACATGCTCGACAAGACCTACGCGCCCGCATCCGTCGAGGCGCGCATCTATGCTGACTGGGAAAAGCAGGGCGCATTTGCAGCCGGAAGCGGCGCGAAGCCCGGCGCGGACAGTTTCTGCATCGTGATTCCGCCGCCGAACGTGACCGGCTCCCTGCACATGGGCCACGCGCTCAACAACACGCTGCAGGACATTCTCATCCGCTGGAAGCGGATGCTCGGCCTCAACGTGCTTTGGCAGCCCGGCACGGACCATGCGGGCATCGCCACGCAGATGGTTGTCGAGCGCGAACTGGCGGCCAATGGCGAGCCGTCACGCCGCGATATGGGCCGCGACGCCTTCGTCGACCGCGTCTGGCAGCAGAAATCATCGTCCGAGAACACGATCCTCGGCCAGCTCAAGCGGCTCGGCTGTTCGTGCGACTGGTCGCGCACACGCTTCACCATGGATGACGGGCTGTCGGCAGCCGTCCTCAAGGTCTTCGTGGAACTGTATCGCGAAGGGCTGATCTATCGCGGCAAGCGGCTGGTCAACTGGGACCCGAAATTCGAGACCGCCATTTCCGATCTTGAGGTCGAGAACCTCGAGGTCGACGGCCACATGTGGCACTTCAAGTACCCGCTGGCGGGCGGCGAGACCTACGAATACATCGAGAAGGACGAGGACGGTAACGAGACGCTGCGCGAGACGCGCGACTACATCTCCATTGCCACGACCCGTCCGGAGACGATGCTGGGCGACGGCGCGGTTGCGGTGCACCCCTCCGACGAGCGCTATTCCTCCATCGTCGGCAAGCTGTGCGAGATTCCTGTCGGCCCGAAGGACCAGCGCCGCCTGATCCCCATCATCACCGACGAATATCCCGACCCGGAATTTGGCTCGGGCGCGGTGAAGATCACCGGCGCGCATGACTTCAACGACTATGGCGTCGCCAAGCGAAACAGCATTCCCTGCTACCGCCTGATGGACACGCAGGCGCAGATGCGCGCCGACGGCGAACCTTATGCCGAGGCCGCCGCGACCGCGCAGAAGATCATCGAGGGGTTGCAGCTCGGCGAAGCCGAGATCGACGCCATCAACCTCGTGCCGGACGAGTTCCGCGGGCTGGATCGCTACGAGGCGCGCAACCGCGTTGTCGAGCAGATCACGGCGGAAGGCCTAGCCGTCATGGTGCCGGAAACCGATCCGCGCCTTGGCCCGGTCAAGGCGCCCCTGGCACCGGAGGAGGGCGGCGAGGTTCGCGCCGAGGTGCCGCTGGTCGAAAACAAGAAGATCATGCAGCCGTTCGGCGACCGCTCGAAGGTCGTCATCGAGCCGATGCTCACCGACCAGTGGTTCGTCGATGCCGAAAAGCTCGCCGGCCCGGCCATCGAGGCGGTGCGTGACGGGCGCACCAAGTTCGTCCCTGAGAACTGGGACAAGACCTATTACAACTGGATGGAAAACATCGAGCCGTGGTGCATCTCGCGCCAGCTCTGGTGGGGCCACCAGATCCCGGCCTGGTACGGGCCGGACGACACGGTCTTTGTTGCAGCCGACGAGGCCGAGGCACTCGATCAGGCGATCCAGCACTACCTGGCCGAGGAAGGTCCCTGGAAGGCATGGGTCGAGGAGCGCATCGACAACATCGAGCCGGGCGACATCCTGCAGCGCGACCCGGACGTGCTCGACACATGGTTCTCATCCGCGCTGTGGCCATTCTCGACGCTCGGCTGGCCGGACAAGACCGATGAACTGGAGCGCTATTACAAGACCGACGTGCTGGTCACCGGCTTCGACATCATCTTCTTCTGGGTCGCCCGCATGATGATGCAGGGGCTGCACTTCCTCGACGAGGTGCCGTTCCACACCGTCTACATCAACTCCATCGTCGTCGATAAGAACGGAAAGAAGATGTCCAAGAGTCTGGGCAACGTTCTCGACCCGCTCGAACTGATCGACGAATTCGGCGCGGATGCCACGCGCTATGCGCTGGCGAGCCAGGAGGTGCAGGCCCGCCGCACGCTGCGCATGTCCGATCAGGCGGCCGCCGGCGGCCAGCGCTTCGGCACCAAGCTGTGGAACGCTGCCCGCTTCACCGAAATGAATGGTTGCGAGCGCGTGGACGGGTTCGACCCGCAGGCGACCACGGTCGCGCTCAATCGCTGGATCATCGGCGAACTGGATGCAGCCGTCGCGTCGGTCACGGCAGCGCTGGAGGCCTACCGCTTCAACGACGCGGCGAACGCGATCTACCGCTTCATCTGGAACACCTATTGCGACTGGTTCCTGGAACTCGCCAAGCCCGTTCTGATGGGCGAGGATGGCGCGGCGAAGGACGAGACGCGCGCGACCACTGCGCATGTACGTGACGAGATGCTGAAGCTGCTGCATCCCATCATGCCTTTCATCACCGAGGAACTGTGGCAAAGCGCCGATGGTGCCAAGCCGGGCGACACCGCGCTCATCCAGGCCGAATGGCCGGTTGCGACGGGCCGCGTGGACGAGGGCGCCAAGAGCGAGATTGACTGGGTCATCGATCTGATTTCCACCGTCCGCTCGGTTCGCACGGAACTGAACGTGCCGGCGGGTGCCAAGGTGCCGCTGGTCTTCGTAGCGGCGAACGACACCACGCGCGAGCGCTTCACCCGCAACGAAGAATCCATCCTGCGCCTGGCGCGGCTGGAATCGGTCGGGTTCGCCGACGCCGCGCCGGAAGGCTCGGTCCAGCTGGTGGTTGGCGAGGCGACCGTAGCGCTCGTGCTCAAGGAACTGGTGGACGTTGCAGCCGAAACCGCACGCCTCACCAAGGAGCGCGGCAAGCTGGAGAAGGAAGCGGGCGGGCTTGAAAAGAAGCTTTCCAACGAGGGCTTCCTCGCCAAGGCGCCGGAAGAGGTGGTCGACGAGCAGCGCGAGCGGCTCGCCGAGGCACAGGGGCGTCTGGCCAAGGTCGATGAGGCAATCGGGCGGCTGAAGTCGCTCGGCTGACACCATCCATGCGGTTGACGCGTTGCAGGTTTGCAACAGCGTCAACCATTACAAACGATCGTCCCAGCCTCGCCGCAATGCGCCGCGATTGCGCCACAATACCGCGCGTAATCGTTGCTATCTGCAGTGCTGAGCTGCTGTCGTGTTGTCGCCGTCGGGCTTTCGGCTGACACCGCGCGGGAGGGATCACCCATCACCGGGCAGGCTATGTTGCGCGCTTGCAACGCTGCATCGGGAAGGAGCAAGGCACCTGCGGTTTGCCTTGCCGATGGCATTTTCACCGTGGCAGGACAGCAGGCAGATTGCGCCAAATCCGCGCACGTTGTGCGGGTGCGCGTTTGCGTATGAGGGATATTGCGTCGTGGACGCCAAAACATTCGACAAGAGCCGCCTACCGAGCCGCCACGTGACGGAGGGGCCGGACCGTGCCCCGCACCGTTCGTTTCTCTATGCCATGGGCCTCACCGAAGAGCAGATTCACCAGCCGCTGGTTGGCGTGGCGAGCTGCTGGAACGAGGCTGCGCCGTGCAACATTTCGCTGATGCGCCAGGCGCAGGCCGTGAAGAAGGGCGTTGCGGCGTCTGCCGGCACCCCGCGCGAATTCTGCACCATCACCGTGACCGACGGCATCGCCATGGGCCACCAGGGCATGAAGGCGTCGCTCGTCTCGCGTGACACGATTGCCGACTCTGTCGAACTCACCATGCGCGGCCACTGCTACGACGCGCTCGTCGGCCTCGCAGGCTGCGACAAGTCGCTGCCGGGCATGATGATGTCCATGGTGCGCCTCAACGTGCCGTCGATCTTCATCTATGGCGGTTCCATCCTTCCCGGCACCTTCCGTGGCCGTCCCGTGACGGTTCAGGACGTGTTCGAGGCCGTCGGCCAGCATTCGGTCGGCAACATGGACGATGAAGCCCTGCACGAGCTGGAAATGGCGGCTTGCCCGTCTGCCGGTGCGTGCGGCGCGCAGTTCACCGCCAACACCATGGCCTGCGTCAGCGAGGCCATCGGCCTTGCCATGCCGTATTCCTCCGGTGCGCCTGCGCCCTACGACCTGCGCGATGCCTTCTGCATGGCGGCTGGCCGCCAGGTGATGAACCTGGTGCGCAACAACATCCGCGCCCGCGACATCGTAACCCGCGAAGCGCTGGTCAACGCGGCGGTCGTCGTCAGCGCCACGGGCGGCTCCACCAATGCGGGCCTGCACCTTCCGGCCATCGCGCACGAGTGCGGCATCGACTTCGACCTGCTCGACGTTTGCGAAATTTTCAGGCGGACGCCGTATATCGCTGACCTGAAGCCCGGCGGCAAATACGTCGCCAAGGACCTGTACGAGGTCGGCGGTATCCCGCTCGTCATGCGCACGCTGCTCGACGGCGGCTACATGGACGGCAAGTGCATGACGGTCACCGGACGCACCATGGAAGAGAACCTGGCCAGCGTTAAGTGGAACGACGAGCAGGATGTCGTGCGCCGTCACGACAACCCGATCACCGAGACCGGTGGTGTCGTCGGCCTGCAGGGCAACCTTGCTCCCGATGGCGCGATCGTGAAGGTCGCCGGCATGGCCAAGCAGGTCTTCTCCGGCCCGGCGCGCTGCTTCGACTCCGAGGAAGAGTGCTTCGCCGCCGTCAAGGATCGCAAGTACAAGGAAGGCGAGGTTCTCGTCATCCGCTACGAAGGCCCCAAGGGCGGCCCCGGCATGCGCGAAATGCTGTCGACCACTGCCGCGCTCTACGGGCAGGGCATGGGCGACAAGGTCGCGCTCATCACCGATGGCCGGTTCTCCGGCGCAACTCGCGGCTTCTGCATCGGCCACGTTGGCCCGGAAGCCGCCGTTGGCGGGCCGATCGGCCTTATCCGCGATGGCGACATCATCGAAATCGACGCCACGACGGGCAAGCTGGACGTGCGGCTGTCCGACGAGGAACTGAACAAGCGGCGCGAGGCCTGGACCGCGCGCACCAATGACGGGACCTCGGGCGTGCTGTGGAAGTACGCCCAGCAGGTCGGTCCGGCACGGGCAGGCGCGGTCACCCATCCCGGCGGCGCCGCCGAGGTAAAGTGTTATGCGGACGTGTAATCGAGTTCTGGGTTCTGCGTTGCTGGTTGCCTCGCTGACGCTTAGCGGCGTCATTGCGAGCCAGCCGGCATGCGCCGACGACTACCCTGAGCTGAGCGAAGATGTCGGCCCGGTGAAGGCGTTCCGCTTCGGCGCGCGCGCCTACCTGTCCGGTGACTTCCGCTATGCGCTCAAGGCGCTGGAGCACGCCGCCAAGGCAGGCCACGCCATCGCCATCTGGAAGCTCGGCAAGATGTATGCCGACGGTGACGGCGTGGACGAGGACGACCAGCGCGCCTTCGACTACTTCCGCCAGATCGCCAACGCGCATGCCGACGACAACCCGCATTCGCAGATGGCGAGCGTCTACTCCAACGCCTTCGTGCAGCTTGGCAACTATTACAAGGCCGGCATTCCGGGCAGCCAGGTCGAGCAGAACTACGGCGAGGCGGCGCGCATGTACATGCACGCGGCGACCTATTTCGGCGATGCCGACGCGCAGTACGAGCTGGCCCGCATGTATCTCGACGGCAGCGGTGTGCCGCGCGACCCGGCGCAGTCCATCCGCTGGCTGTATTCGGCTGCCAAGAAGGAGCATGTCGCCGCACAGGCGCTGCTGGGTGACCTGCTGATCTCCGGCGCGGACGTTCACGCCCGCCCGGTGGAAGGCCTCAAGTGGCTGCTGATTGCCAAGAACAAGGCAGGCCCCGCCGACCGTGACTGGGTGCTGTCGCTGCACTTCAAGGCGATGCAGGCAACCAGCGCCGACCAGCAGAGCGCAGCCGAAACCGCCGCCAATGCGTGGATTTCGTCCGCCGCGCAGTAGGTTTTGAAGACTTGGCCTGAACCCTCAGGCCGCGATTTCCGCAATGACCGGCACGTGATCCGACGGCTTCTCCCAGCCGCGCACGTCCTTGTCGATCTCCACGCCCTGGAGCAGGTCGGCGGCCTGCGGCGAGAGCATCAGGTGGTCGATGCGGATGCCGTTGTTCTTCTGCCAGGCGCCAGCCTGATAATCCCAGAAGCTGTAATTGCCGGGTGAGGCGTCGCAGGCGCGGAAGGCATCCGTGAAGCCGAGCGCCGTCAATTCCCGGAACAGCCCGCGAGACTGCGGCTGGAACAGCGCGTCGTCGCGCCAGTTCTCCGGGTGGCGGGCATCTTCCGGCATCGGGATGACGTTGTAATCACCCGCCAGCACCAGCGGCTGTTCCTGTTCAAGGCTGTCGCGGGCATGGTCGATGAGACGGCGCATCCAGGCGAGCTTGTAATCAAACTTCTCGGTGCCCAGCGGATTGCCGTTGGGCAGGTAGAGCGATGCGATGCGCACCGCGCCGTTGTCGGTTGAAACCGTCGCCTCGATGTAGCGGGCCTGTTCATCGCTGTCGTCGCCGGGCAGGCCGCGCGTCACGTCCTCCAGCGGGCGCTTGGAGAGCAGGGCGACGCCGTTGAAGCTCTTCTGGCCGTGAGTCTCGACATTGTAGCCGAGCCGCTCGATGGCCTCGCGCGGCACGGTCTCGTCCATGCTCTTGAGTTCCTGCAGACACACGACATCGGGCTGCCGGTCCTCAAGCCAGGCGCAGACATTGTCGATGCGCGACTTGATGCCGTTGACGTTCCACGTGGCGATGCGCATGCCGGTCAGATCGAGAAGCTGGTGCCGCAGCCGCAGGACGCGGTCGCGTTCGGGTTCTTTACCTGGAAGGACTGGCCGATCAGGTCGTCGACAAAGTCGATTTCCGACCCTTGCAGGTACATGAGCGAGACAGAATCGACCAGCACGGCGATACCGTCCTTCTCGATCACCAGATCGTCGTTCTCACGCTCCTTGGTGAGATCGAATTCATACTGGAAGCCCGAGCATCCGCCGCCCGACACGGCCACGCGCAGGCACGTGCCTTGCGGCTCACCGGCAATGATCTTGCCGATGCGGCGGAATGCGCGGTCGCTGACGGTAACTGTTTCCGGATTTGTCACGAATGATGCCTTTCGACTGGTGCCGGGCGCTTCGAGTCGACCCGCACCTGTGAACAGGGTTAAACGTAAGATCGCGCGGGCCGGAGTCAATCCGGCTGCCTCAGCTTCATTCGGACGGATCGCTTGCAGTTCAACTCACACGGCCTCGCGCCCTATGCCTCGCAGGACGCGGACAGCAAGGGGAGGCTCGTCTCCGAGCCAACCAGCCCGACACGCAGCGAATTCCAGCGCGACCGCGACCGGATCATCCATTCCGCGGCGTTTCGCAGGCTCCAGTTCAAGACGCAGGTTTTCGTCTTGCATGAAGGAGACCATTTCCGCACCCGCCTGACCCACACCATCGAGGTGGCGCAGGTGGCGCGCTCCATCGCGCGCAATCTGAAGCTGGACATCGATCTCGCCGAGGCCATCGCGCTGGCTCACGACCTTGGTCATTCGCCGTTCGGCCATGCAGGCGAACGGGCGCTGGACGCGAAGATGCAAGGGTACGGCGGGTTCGACCACAATGCCCAATCGCTGCGCGTCGTCACTCGGCTGGAGCGCCGATACGCGGGCTTTGACGGGCTGAACCTCACGTGGGAGACGCTGGAAGGCATCGTCAAGCACAACGGGCCGCTGCTGGATGCGCACGGCAACCCGGCTGGCGACTACGCGGGCAAGACGATTCCCGGCGCCATCACCGAGTTCGATGCGCTCTTCCCGCTGCGGCTGGACAGCTTTGCCTCGCTGGAAGCGCAGGCAGCCGCCGTCTCCGACGATATCGCCTACAACGCCCATGATGTGGACGATGGTTTGCGGGCCGGGCTGTTCACGCTGGACGACATTGCAGGCGGCGTCGAGATCGTCGGCATGATCGTGCGCGAGGTCGACCGGATCTACCCGCATCTCGACAGGGCGCGCCGCATTCACGAGACCTTCCGCCGCCTCATCACCATCGCCATCGAGGACGTGCAGAAGACGGCCGCATCGCGGCTCGGAAAACTGCACCCGGCCAGTGCCGAGAGCGTGCGGGCCACTGACGCGGCCATCATCGGCTTTTCGGATTCCTTCCTGAAGGAGGTCGCCGTCCTGCGCACGTTCCTGTTCGAGCGCATGTACCGGCACCCGCACGTCAACGCGACGATGAACGCGGCAGCTGGCATAATCGGCGACCTGTTCGACACTTATTTCGCCGATACAGAATTGATGCCGCAGGACTGGCGGGCAGGGACGGCGCAGATGGACGAGACGCGCCGCGCGCGCCGCGTGGCCGACTACATTGCCGGCATGACCGACAGATACGCCATTTCCGAGCACCGCAGACTGTTTGACCACACGCCGGATTTGCGTTAGGCGGCGCCAACACAAGGCTGCGCCACCGCGGCCCGACCCTTAAGGTACATTTTGATGGACGTTTTCAAGGACTTCGCCGGGCGCGTCGAGCGCGCCGTTGCCGCGCTGGCGGCCGAGCGGGGCACCACGCTTCCCGACGGGCTACGCATAACCGTCGAACCGCCGCGCGATGCAACCCACGGCGATATCGCAACAAACGCCGCGATGCTGCTCGCAAAACCCTTTGGCGCAAAGCCGCGCGACATCGCCGAGGCGCTCGCCCCGAAGCTTGAAGCCGACGACGTGCAGGCCATCGACATTGCCGGGCCGGGCTTTATCAACCTGCGCCTGTCGGACAGCTACTGGCAGCACATGCTCTCGACCATCGTGAGCGCTGGCACCGACTACGGCATCTCCGACATGGGCGGTGGCGAGAAGGTCAACGTGGAGTTCGTGTCCGCCAATCCGACGGGGCCGATGCATGTCGGCCATTGCCGTGGCGCGGTCGTGGGCGATGCCCTTGCGGGCCTTCTGGCGCGTGCCGGCTTTGACGTGACGCGCGAGTACTACATCAACGATGCCGGCGCGCAGGTCGATGTCCTGGCCCGTTCCGCGTACATGCGCTACCGCGAAGCTTGCGGCGAGGATATCGGCGAGATCCCCGAGGGGCTTTATCCCGGCGATTACCTCAAGCCGGTTGGTGCGATGCTGCGCGAGGCACATGGTGACGCACTTCTCGGCAAGCCCGAAGGCGAGTGGCTCGCCACCGTGCGGCAGACCACGATCGACGCCATGATGGAGATGATCCGCGCCGATCTGGCGGAACTCGGCATCGTGCACGACGTGTTCTTTTCGGAGCAGACGCTCATCAACGGCCCCGACGGCGACCTCGTGGCCGAGACGATTGCCGACCTGCGGGACCGCGGCCTGATCTACGAAGGCCGTCTGCCGCCGCCCAAGGGGCAGCTCCCCGAAGACTGGGAAGACCGCGAGCAGACGCTGTTCAAGGCGACCGAGTTCGGTGACGACGTCGACCGTCCGCTGATGAAGTCGGACGGCTCCTACACCTATTTCGCCAACGACATCGCCTACCACCGCAACAAGTACCTGCGCGGCTACATGCGCCAGATCGACGTCTGGGGCGCCGACCACGGTGGCTACGTCAAGCGGATGACGGCTGCGGTGAAGGCGATCAGCAACAGCGAGGCCTCGCTCGAAGTGCGGCTGTGCCAGCTCGTGAAGCTGTTCCGAGCCGGTGAGCCGGTGCGCATGTCGAAGCGTTCCGGCGACTTCATCACACTGCGCGACGTGACCGATGAAGTCGGGCGCGACGTGGTGCGTTTCATGATGCTGATGCGCAAGTCCGACGCGCCGCTCGACTTCGATTTCGCCAAGGTGGTGGAGCAGTCAAAGGACAACCCGGTCTTCTACGTGCAGTATGCGCACGCCCGCGCCAAGTCGATCTTCCGCAACGCCGCCGAAGCCTTCCCGGCGATCTCGTTCCCGCTTGCGCCGCTTGAGCCGGGCGATCTGGACGCGGTCGCGGAAGAGCCCGACCTGGCGCTCGTTCGCCAGCTGGCGGCCTTCCCCAGACTGATCGAAGGTGCCGCTGAAGCAGGCGAGCCGCACCGCCTTGCATTCTACCTTTATGACCTCGCCAGCAGCTTCCACGGCTTGTGGGCGCTGGGCAAAGACATGCCACAATTACGTTTTATTCACGAAAATAACGAACAACTAACCAAGGTTCGATTGCATCTCGTAGCTGCCGTGGCGAACGTGACCGCGGCAGGGTTGGGCGTACTCGGGGTCAGGCCTGCTGAAGAGATGCGATGATGACCTCAGCCGGTCGCGTTTTTGGGGAAACGACGCTCGAGGCCCCATGAAACACCGGCAAATCGTGGCGAATCCGGCGTTCTTGCCGTTTCACGCCGTGCGATTATGCATGAGAGGACATTGCGTATGACGCATGATCGATCCACCGGGGGAGAAGACACGCTTTTCGCCGATCTGGAGCGCGAGCTCGATTCGGCACAGTCTTCCAACACTCCGCAGCCTGAGGCACCGTCCGACGATCCGTTGGCGGAACTTGCCCGGCTGATCGAATCCAGCAAGGGCCAGCCGGCGAAACCCGGCGCGCCGCAGCCGGCACCCGCCAGCCAGCCGCGGGCCAGCCATCCCGCTGCAAGCCACCCGGCTGCGAGCCATCCGGCCGCCGGCGGAGCCGACAGCATCGCGCAACCGCCGCGCCCGCCCCAGCCGCAGGCACGTCCGGCGGCACCGCCCCCGCCGCCGAAGCCCGAACCGGCTGCTTCGGTCGCCTATGAAGACGATCTCACGGCACAGCTGGAAGCCTCGCTCCAGGGCATGGACTTCTCGGCCGGGTCTGACCCGTTCGCCCATCCCGGCGACACCGCAAGTGACATGGTTGCGCCCGAGCGTCCCGCGCCGAAGCCAGCCCAGCCGCGCGTCCACGCCGCGCCCGCGCGCCCCGCGCCGCAGCCCGAGCCGGAAGACGATGATCCGTTCGCGAGCCTTGAAAGCGCGCTGAGCCAGGTGGTTGCCGAAAGCACCCCGCAGGCAGCGCCCGCATCGCGCCCGGCCATTGCCGCGAGCGCCAGTGCCAACCCGTACGCCGCGCACTCCCAGTACGATGAAGGCTACCAGTCGAGCTATGACGACCTGGAGCCCGGCGTTCAGTACGAGGACGGTGCGCCGGAATTTGAAGACGTCGACGAGCATGGCTCGCCCTATGATGATGACTACGAGTACGACGATGAACCGCGCTCGCGCCGTGGCGTCTACATCGTCGGTGCGCTGCTTGGCCTCGTGATCGTTGGCGGCGCGGCTGCCTACGGCTTCAAGGCCGTCATGGGTGGCGGCGGGGACGATGTTCCCTTCGTTGCCGCTTCCGATGAGCCTGTGAAGACCACGCCGGAGGCGACCGACCAGTCGGGTTCGTCCCAGCAGGGCAAGCTCGTCTATGACCGCATCGGCGGCAACAGCGACGATCCCGACGACAGCCAGATCGTCTCGCGTGAAGAACAGGTCGCCGTGAATAATGATGGCCGCGCCGTTCGCGTGATTTCGGGCGAGGGTGCTCCGCCGACTCCGAACGTCGAGTCAGACGAGGATTCCCGCCGCGTTCGTACGCTGACCGTGCGTCCCGACGGGCAGATCGAAACACCCCCGCCGGCGCCGCGCGCGCCCGAGCCGGAACCCCAGCAGATCGTTCAGCAGCAGCCGGCAGGCCAGGCCCCGACTTCGGGTCAGGCCGCACCGGGCAACCAGCCCGTCGCCGTGGCCCCGTCCGCAGCGCCGCCGCCGGTTCCCTCTGCTGTTGCGACCAACACCGGTCAGAACAGCCAGCCGCCGTCGCAGCTTGATGTGGTGCGTCAGAACGCCCAGCAGCAGGCCCAGAGCCAGGGTGTGCCGCTGCCGCTGACGCGTCCGTCCACGAGCCAGCAGGACCAGGGCCAGACCCCGGTCGCGGTTGCACCGGCACAGATTCCGCAGGCACCGCCCGCGGCGATCCCGCAGGCACCGCGCCAGGTTCCGCAAAGTGTGCGCATTTCGCGACGTGGCTCCGACGATGCCGCAGCACCTGTCATCGCTTCGCAGCCCCAGCAGACGCAGATCGCGCAGGCGCCCCAGTCCGTGCCGGTCGCCGTTGCCCCGCAGCAGCAGGCACCTGCCGCCGCGCCGCAGCAGCAGGCCAGCGTTTCGCAGCAGGCCGCCGCGCCGATCACCTCGGGCTATGTCGTGCAGATCGCTTCCAGCCGCAGCGAGGATGATGCCCGCTCGGCCATCGGTCGCGTCGAAGGGCAGGCCGGAAGCGCGCTGAATGGCTATCGCGGGCAGGTCCAGCGTGCCGATCTCGGCAGCCGTGGCGTGTTCTACCGCGCAGCCTTCGGGCCGATGCAGTCCATGTCGGAAGCGACGTCTGTCTGCAATCGCCTGAAGTCGAACGGGATCGACTGCTTCGTTCGCTAAGCTCGCGCGGGTTTGCCCGCAGCGAGAACCAGATTGTGCAAAGGCGGTGGCGTCGCTTGACGCTGCCGCCTTTGTGCGTCTAATCCGATTGTGGCCATTTTCTCCTACATCAGCGGCGTTGCCGGCACCGAACTGACCGAAACGGAGCGCGCGCTCTTCAGAGAGCGTCCCCCGTGGGGCGCGATCCTGTTTGCCCGCAATATTGCCGATCCCGATCAGGTCCGTGCGCTGGTCACCTCCATCCGTGAGATTCTGGGCCGCGAGGATGCCCCCGTCCTGATTGACCAGGAGGGAGGCCGCGTACAGCGTTTGCGCCCGCCGCACTGGCCGGAATATCCGCCAGCCAGCGTCTATGCCGACATCTTCGACGACGACAGTGACGCCGGGCACCGCGCCGCGTGGACTGGCGGGCGGCTGATCGGCGAGGACCTGCACGAGCTCGGCATCAACGTCGATTGCCTGCCTGTCGCCGACATCAGCTTCCCCGAAACCCATGACGTGATCGGCGATCGCGCCTATGGCGATTCGCCTGAAAAGGTCATCGCACTGGCAACTTCCGCCGCCGAAGGCCTGATGCAGGCGGGTGTTCTGCCGGTTCTCAAGCATATTCCCGGGCATGGCCGCGCGAAGTCCGACAGCCACAAGGAGCTGCCCATCGTCACCGCCAGCCGGACGCGGCTGGAGACAATGGACTTCGCAGCCTTTGCAGGTCTGCACCACCTGCCGATGGCGATGACCGCCCACGTCGTCTACACGGCGATCGACCGCGACAACTGCGCCACGAATTCCCGCAAGGTCATTCGCGAGATCATTCGCGGCGATATCGGCTTCGATGGACTGCTGATGAGCGACGATCTGTCGATGAAGGCGCTCACCGGAGCGTTCGAGGAGCGTGCCGCGCAGGCGCTGGATGCCGGTTGCGACATCGCGCTCCACTGCAACGGCGATATCGACGAGATGCGAGCGGTTGCTGCCGGCTCGCGCGTTCTGGCCGGCGATTCGGCTGACCGGGCCGAGCGCGCCATGAAGCAGGCAGTCCGGCGCAGTTGCGACACGCACGCACTGCGTGAAACGTTCCGCGCGCTGACCGGCTACGGGGTGGCGTCGTGACGAACGTTTTCGAGGAAGACGTCGCCACCAAGCCTCCCGAAGAGGGCACGCCGCTCATCGTCGACCTCGAAGGCTTCGAAGGTCCGCTTGACCTGCTGCTGGCGCTGGCGCGCACCCAGAAGATCGATATTGCGAAGATGTCGATCCTGGCGCTCGCCGAGCAGTATCTCCATTTCATCCAGCAGGCCCGCCAGCTTCGCCTGGAGCTCGCCGCCGACTATCTCGTCATGGCGGCTTGGCTCGCCTACCTGAAATCGCGCCTGCTACTGCCCGAACCCGAGGACGATGAGCCGACGGGCGAGGAACTCGCCGAAGTGCTGGCGTTCCGCCTGCGGCGGCTTGAGGCCATGCGCGAGGCGGCCGCCAAGCTGATGAACCGCAACCGGCTCGGGCGCGACGTGTTCGCGCGCGGCCAGCCGGAAGGCGTGACGTCGATCCGCAAGAGCGAATGGGAAGCCGACCTCATCGACTTGCTGAAGGCCTATGCCGAACGCCGCCAGCGGGCCGCGCCGCGCACCTACGTGATGCGCAACCGCGACGTCTGGCAGCTCGGCGAAGCACGTGCGGCGCTCACGCGGCTTCTGGGGCCAATTGCCGAATGGACGCCGATTGACCGTATCCTGGCAGAGTACATGGGCGAGGGGCCAAAGCGCGGCACCGTGCTGGCCACGGGCTTTGCCGCGAGCCTTGAACTGGTTCGCGAAGGCATGGCGGAGGTGCGGCAGGACAGGCACTTCGCGCCGCTCATGTTACGGTCGGCACGCAGCGAGTAGAGTTTGGACATGGCGAAACCCGACAACGACGAACGCGCAGTGACAGGCGAGGCCGGTTCTCTCGGCGAGAACGTGACGGTGCTGACCACGCACGCCACGCAACTGCGCATGGTCGAGGCGCTGCTGTTTGCCGCCAGCGAGCCGCTGGATGAAGCCTCCATCGCCGCCCGCATGCCGGAAGGCTGCGACGTGCCGAAACTGCTGGAGGAGCTGCGCGAGGACTATTCGCGGCGCGGCGTGAACCTCGTGCGCTCCGGCAACGCCTGGCGGATGCGCACGGCAGACGATCTCGCCTTCCTGCTCCGCATGGACAAGGTCGAGCAGAAGAAGCTCTCGCGCGCAGCCCTCGAAACACTGTCGATCATCGCCTACCACCAACCGATTACGCGCGCCGAGATCGAGGAGGTGCGCGGCGTCTCGCTGAGCCGCGGCGTTCTCGACGTGCTGCTGGATACTGGCTGGATCCGCATGCGCGGCCGCCGTCGCACCCCCGGTCGGCCGGTCACCTACGGGACAACACCGGATTTCCTCGACCATTTCGGTCTGGAGAACATTCGCGATCTGCCCGGAATCGACGAGATGAAGGCGGCGGGCTTCCTCCAGACCGATATTCCCGACCACCTCAAGGTGCCGGTGCCAAACGACGATGAGGCGCTGGCAGCTGACGAGGATCCGCTCGACGAAGAAGGTACCGATGCCGAGTTCGCCGAACTCGCAGATGAAGACGACGCTCCGACGCAGTAACGCCAGCCCTCAAGCTTTTCCTTGCATTTGGCGGCGTCAGGCGCGATTGCCTCGGTGCAAGAGCGTTTCAGGTAGCCAGGTTTGCGTATGACCCCAGCAGCGACGAAAGAACGCCCCCCGGAACCGGCTGGCCGGGCAAAGGCACGCACGCGTGCCGGCGCAAGCATCGCGGCGGAGGTTTCCTTTGCCGGTGTGTGCCATGCCTACGGTGCCGTGCCCTCGCTGCGCGGGGTCGATCTCGACATCGCGCCTGGCGAGGTGATCTGCCTGCTCGGTCCCTCCGGTTGCGGGAAATCGACCTTGCTGCGGCTGACGGCCGGTCTCGACGCGGTCACAGCCGGCGCGATCCGCATCAACCGGCGCGACGTCTCCTCGACCAAGCTGACTGTGCCGCCTGAAAAGCGTGGCGTCGGCCTGATGTTTCAGGACTACGCGCTGTTTCCCCACCTGACGATCCTCAAGAACGTCATGTTCGGCCTGCGCGAACTGTCGCGCGCCGACGGCGAACGCGAGGCGATGAATGCGCTGTCGCGCGTCGGTCTCGATTCGTATGCCCGGCAATATCCCCATGCGCTTTCGGGTGGCGAGCAGCAGCGCGTTGCGCTGGCGCGCGCCATCGTGCCGCGCCCGAGCGTGTTGCTGATGGACGAGCCGTTCTCCGGCCTCGACAAGCGGCTTCGGGATTCGGTGCGTGACGACACGCTGTCGGTGATGCGCGAGACGCGCGCGACCGCGATGCTGGTGACGCACGACCCCGAAGAGGCCATGCGCATGGCCGACCGGATCGTGCTCATGCGCGAGGGGCGAATTGTCCAGATCGGCACGGCGCTCGAGCTCTACAATCAGCCCAACGACATCTACGCTGCGCGCTTCTTTTCGGAGGTGAACGAACTTGCCGGAACCATCCATGATGGGATGGTCGATACGCCGGTGGGACGGTTTGCCGCGCCGGGGCTGGAGGAGGGGCAGCGGGTCACGGTCTGCATCCGACAGCAGGGCATCGAGCCGGTGGGTGACGCCGAGACCATCGGAACAGTGCCCAGCGTCGTCGGGCGCGTTCTGGCCCGCCGCTTTCTCGGAGAGGTGGATATCCTTGAACTTGCCTTGGAAGGACTCGACCAGACGCTGACCGCAAGGGCGCGAAACGTCGGCGATCTGGCGGTGGGTGGTGACATCCGGATACGGGCCAACCCGCAGGACGTGCTGGTATTTCCCGCCTGAAATTTCAGCGTTAATCAGACGAATGAATGGGCATGAAGGTGTGTTGCGACAATGCGTTGCGCCCTATATCTTCGCCCACAACGATTTTTCCAGTTTCCAGGGAGTACCCGGTCATGATGCCGAGTTGGTTTCAAATTCTGCTTGTCGTCGTCTTGCTCGTGCTGCTGTTCGGCCGCGGCAAGATTTCCGAGCTGATGGGCGATGTCGCGAAGGGCATCAAAAGCTTCAAGCAGGGCATGTCGGACGACGATGACGCGACTGCTGACGTGCCTGCCGAATCCAAGACGATCGACCATCAGCCGACCGAAACCGTGAAGCCGGCCAAGGCCAAGACGAAGGTCAGCTAAGGCACTTGCAGGTTCGCGAAACCGGGGACAGCAGCGCGCACTGAGTGAAACTCGCCGCGCTGCGTCATGGAAGGCGCATGTTCGATATCGGCTGGACGGAAATGGTGGTGCTCGCCGTGGTCGCGATCCTTGTGGTCGGGCCGCGCGAGTTGCCGCGCATGTTGCGCTCGATTGGCCAGATCGTTGGCAAGCTCAAGCAGATGAGTGGTGAATTCAAGCGCCAGTTCAATGACGCGCTGAAGGAAGCCGAGCTCGACGATATCAAGTCGAGCATCGACAGCGCCAAGAGCGCGATCCCGAAGAACCCGATGAAGCAGGGCTTCGACAGCCTGACAAAGACCGGGAACGAGGTGAAGTCGGCCATCGAGACGCCAAGCATGGCCAACCAGAAGTCGACCCCGCCCAAGCCCGCTGCCAGTGCCACGACCGGCTCCGCGACGCCGAATGCTGCCGGCGCTGCCGGTACCACGGCGGTTGCGACCTCTTCCAAGGCCAAGGTTTCGGCGAGCGCGGCCGACAAGAAGCCCGCCACAACGACCGGAACAAAGGCGGCAGCGGCAAAGCCGGCGGCATCGAAGCCCGCGGCGAAAAAGCCTGCTGCGACGAAGAAGCCTGCCGCCGCCAAACCTGCTGCCAAGGCGACGAAGACGACCAGCAAGCCCAAGCGCACCTCCACGGCGAAAACGCCGGCGAGCGGCGCCAAGAGCTGAACTGACAAGAAAGCGATCCGGCCTTGAGCAAATCGGACACGGACGACGAGGACATCGAATCCTCCAAGGCGCCTCTCGTCGAGCACCTCATCGAGCTCCGCCAGCGCCTGATGTGGGCGATGGGTGCGCTTCTGGTGTGCTCCGTCGCGTGTTTCTTCGTCGCGACCGAGATCTTCAACCTGCTGCTGTTCCCGTATGAGTGGGCCGTGGGCGACCGGCGCGAGCTGGAACTGATCTACACCGCACCGCAGGAATTCTTTATCACGCAGCTCAAGTTGAGCGTGTTCGGCGGGTTCTTCATCGCGTTCCCGATCATTGCCACGCAGCTTTATCGTTTCGTTGCGCCGGGCCTGTACCGCCACGAGCGCTCCGCCTTCGTGCCGTACCTGATTGCGACCCCCCTTCTGTTCGTGTTGGGCGCGTCCATCGTCTTCTTCATCGTCATGCCGCTGGCGCTCACCTTTTTCGCTGGCATGGAGCAGACGGGCGCGGAAGGCCTTGCCTCGATCACGCTGCTGCCGCGGGTCAGCGAGTACCTTGGCCTGACGATGACGATGATCCTGGCGTTCGGCATTTGCTTCCAGCTGCCGGTGATCCTCACGCTGCTGGCGCGGGCAGGGGTGCTCACCTCCGATACGCTGCGTAACGGACGGCGCTACGCCGTCGTCGCGACCTTCGCCGCCGCCGCCATCCTCACGCCGCCGGATCTGTTCAGCCAGACCGGGCTTGCGCTGCCCACACTGCTTCTCTACGAAGCTTCCATCCTGGCAGTTCGGCAGGTCGAGAAGCGCCGCGAGCGCGAAGCAGCCAAGGCCGAGAAGGCCTGAGGCAGGTCCGACCGCAGGTGCCGGGTGCGGTGTCGCGCTTTGCGCGCGTGTTTCCCGCGTAGCGTTCTCCCATTCATCAGTGGTGGATAGATGCACGATATCAATTGGATACGCGAAAACCCTGAAGCTTTTGATGAAAAGCTGAAAGCTCGTGGGGCGGAACCCCAATCCGCCGCCGTGCTGGCACTGGACGAGAAGCGTCGCGCCCGTATCGCGGAGCTTCAGGCGATGCAGGAAAAGCGCAACGCCGCCTCTAAGCTTATCGGGCAGGCCAAGCAATCCGGTGACGAATCGCGTGCATCCGAACTGATGGGGGAGGTTTCGCAGCTCAAGTCGGCCATCCAGCAGGGCGAGGAAGACGAACGAACCCTTGAGGCGGAGATGGAGGCGCTGGTTGCCGCGATCCCGAACCTGCCGCTCGACGGCGTGCCGGAAGGTGCCGACGAAAACGACAATGTCGAACTGCATAAGTCCGGCGAGAAGCCTGCGCTCGATTTCGAGCCGAAGCAGCATTTCGAGCTGGGCGAAGCGCTCGGCCTGATGGACTTCGATACCGCGACGAAGTTGTCCGGCGCGCGGTTCGTGGTCCTGAAAGGCGCATTGGCGCGGCTTGAGCGTTCGATCGCGCAGTACATGCTGGACACGCACACACAGACCAACGGCTACACGGAAGTTAACCCGCCGCTGATGGTGCGCGACGAGGTGATGTACGGCACCGGCCAATTGCCGAAATTTGCCGACGACCAGTTCCGCACCGAGGATGGCCGCTGGCTGATCCCGACCGCCGAAGTGCCGCTGACCAACCTGGTGCGCGAATCCATCATCGAGGACGAGACGCTGCCGCGCCGCTACACCGCCTATACGCCGTGCTTCAGGCTTGAGGCCGGTGCTGCGGGTCGCGACACGCGCGGCATGATCCGCCAGCACCAGTTTTCCAAGGTCGAACTCGTCTCGGTGACTCGGCCGGAGGAATCGCTCGATGAACTGGAGCGGATGCGCGAATGCGCCGAAGGCATCCTCAAGGGCCTCGGGCTGCACTACCGCGTCGTGACGTTGTGCACCGGCGACATGGGCTTCGGCGCGCGCAAGACCTATGACATCGAAGTATGGCTGCCCGGGCAGGACGCATACCGCGAGATTTCAAGCTGCTCGGTCTGCGGAGATTTCCAGGCTCGCCGCATGAATGCGCGCTACCGCCCGAAGGACGCCAAGAAGCCGGCCTTTGTCCATACGTTGAACGGTTCCGGGCTTGCTGTCGGCCGCACGCTCGTCGCAGTTCTGGAAAACTACCAGAACGCCGACGGTTCGATCACCATTCCAGATGCGCTGCAGCCCTACATGGGCGGGCTGAAGAGCATCACCGCGGCAACCTGACCTGAAAGCGAAGAGAATATATGCGCATCCTCATCACCAATGACGACGGCATTCACGCACCTGGCCTGAAGTCGCTGGAAAAGATTGCGCGCGATCTCTCCGATGATGTCTGGGTCGTGGCGCCGGAATTCGACCAGAGCGGCGTGTCGCATTCGCTCTCGCTCAATGACCCGATGCGGCTGCGCGAGGTCGGCGACCGACATTTCGCGGTGAAGGGAACGCCGACCGACTGCGTCATCATGGGCGTGAAGCACATCCTCGATACCGCGCCGGACCTGGTGCTGTCGGGCGTCAACCGTGGCCAGAACATTGCCGAGGACATCAAGTATTCCGGCACAATCGCCGGTGCCTTCGAAGGCGCGATCCTCGGCCACCGGGCCATGGCGCTGAGCCAGGCCTACGGTTTCGCGGAAGGCCGCTCGATCGACTATGCCTGCGCCGAGGCGCACGGCGCGAAGACGATCTCCAAGTGCCTGGAGATGGACCTGCCGCGCGACGGGGTCATCAACATCAACTTCCCCGACCGCCTGCCGGACGAGGTGGAGGGCGTGCAGGTGACCCGCCAGGGGCGGCGCGACCAGGCGCTCATGCATATCGATGCGCGCAAGGACGGGCGCGGCAACCCGTATTTCTGGCTCGGATTCTCGCGTCACCGGTCCAACCCGGCGACCGAAACCGACCTGCATGCGATCTACAACGGCTATATTTCGGTGACGCCGCTGAAACTCGACATGACCGACGAAGACCTGCTGTCGCGGCTGGCAGACCACTTCTAGACAATGCCGCGCGGGGCGGGGCAGCAACGAACCCATGGCAACTGAGGC
Organism: Tepidamorphus sp. 3E244; assembly: GCF_046159835.1. Lineage (NCBI taxonomy): Bacteria > Pseudomonadati > Pseudomonadota > Alphaproteobacteria > Hyphomicrobiales > Tepidamorphaceae > Tepidamorphus > Tepidamorphus sp. 3E244. Next base: position 1,447,112 of record NZ_JBJXCY010000001.1, read on the forward strand.
GCAGATCGAGGCCGGCCCATCGCACAACAGTCATGTTGCGCGCGCCGAACTCGTCATGCGGCTGCGCGGGCAGGGCTATTCCGATGTCCGGTTGCTGGCAGCCATCGAGCAGGTCCCGCGTGACCTCTTCCTGCCGCGCCGTTTTGCGTCCATTGCCTACGCCGACCGGCTCATCCCGATTGCGTGCGGGCAGACGGCGTCCAGCGTGCAGGAGGCCGCACAGCTTGCGGTGGCAGCCCGCATCCAGCCCGACCACCGCGTGCTCGAAGTGGGGACCGGCAGCGGCTACCTGACCGCCGTGCTGTCGCGGATCGCGTCCAATGTCTATTCGGTCGAGCGCTACCGGCGCCTCGTCGACCAGGCCACCGAACGTCTCCTCCAGATTGATGCGCAGAACGTGATCCTCGCCCACGCGGACGGTTTTCTCGGTCTGTCGGAATACGCCCCGTTCGACCGCATCATCGTCGGCGGATCGTGCGAGGCGGTGCCCGAGCATCTGGTCGACCAGTTGGCTGAAGGCGGATCGCTGGTTCTGCCGCTGGGGCCGATTGGACGCTCACAGCAACTGACACGTGTCAGCCGCAAGGATGGTGCAACCACGCGCGAACAGCTTGGCGAAATACGCATCGCGCCACTGGTGAAGGGCAGGTCGAGACAGATTTAGTCGGTGCCTTAAACCCTTGTTTACGCCAATGAGGTTAACTCAACTCACGTAATTTTTGGCGTTTCAAGTGTGAGTGTACCGATGCGTAGCGTTATCTCGGAAAGTGCTGTCCGTTGTTCCATCCGGTTGACGGCGGTGTCCATGCTGGCATTGACGGTTGCCGCGTGCAGCACGGACACGACCCGCTTCAGCCAGCCGATGTTTACCTCCTCCAACGACTACACAGGCTCCATCACCCCGCGTGAGGGTGTGGGCTACGGCGGTGTTTCGCCCGACGGTCAGGCTGCCCCGACCGGCGGTGGGATACAGCAGGCACCGATTGCGGCGCCGGGCAACTACCCATCCCAGACCTATCCCTCGCAGTCCTATCCATCCAGCCGCCCTGGCTCGTACGGTTCGGATGATGCATCCGCCCCCGTCTACAGCCAGCAGACCTACACACCGCCGCCGCAGAACTCGCCATATGGCAGTGCGCCAGGCGGTTATGACGGTTCGCCTTCGACAGTGTCTTCCACGCGCCCCGGACCTTCGGCTTCGCCGGCTGGCGGCACGGTTGTCACGGTCGAGCCCAGTGAGACGCTCTATTCCATTTCGCGTCGCTACGGCGTGCCGGTCGATGCGATCATGCAGGCCAACGGCATCACCGATGCGCGTTCTGTCCGCGTCGGCCAGCAGCTGACGATCCCGCAGTACTCGGCCACCCGCTCTGGCTGGGTGACCGGGCCGCAGCCGGCTGCAAGCCGCGCTTCACCGCCCATCATCACAACGCCGACCCCGCGTGCTGCGTCTCCGGTTGCGACCTCAACCTATTCCGCGCCAAAGTCCACGCCGGCTGTCCAGCGCAGCTCGGCCTCCGGCAGCCACACGGTTCAGTCCGGCGAGACGCTGTATTCGATCTCGCGCCGCTACGGCGTCAGCATCGAAGCGCTGCAGGCACAGAACGGCATCACGTCACCGTCCCAGATCCGTGTCGGCCAGTCGCTCTCGATCCCGAATGCAGGCTCGACGGCTGCCGTCATCAACACCCAGGCGCAGCCCGCCGTTTCGCGCAGCAGCGACCCGGCACCGGTTCGTCAGGCTTCCGCACCAGCAGGGCCGCAGCCCGAGCCGGAACCGTCTGCCGCATCGGCTGACGAACCCGTCAACACGGCTTCGATCCCCGCGCCGCAGGCAATCAACGAAGGCTTCCGCTGGCCGGCCCGTGGCCGCGTCATCAGCGGCTTTGGCGAGCCGAACTCCGGTTCCGTAAACGAAGGCATCAACATCGCCGTGCCAGAAGGCACATCTGTCCGCGCCGCCGAGAATGGCGTCGTGATCTACTCCGGCTCGGAGCTGGAAGGTCTCGGCAACCTCGTGCTGGTGCGCCACAGCGACAACTGGGTGACAGCCTACGCACACAACCGCGACCTGCGGGTAAACCGCGGCGACAAGGTCACCCGTGGCCAGATCATCGCCACGGCGGGGCAGACTGGCAAGGTCAAGTCACCGCAGCTGCACTTTGAATTGCGCAAGGGATCGAAGCCTGTCGATCCGCTGCGCTACCTGTCCGCCCTGTAGGGGCCCAGGACGGGGCACGAGGGGGAATACCGCGCACTCTGACCTCCAGCGCGGGTGACGGCGCGGGCGGCTCGAAGACGCATCAAAGGCGAACTTCGAGTCGTCCGGCGACGTCCTGGATGAACTGCCAGGCCACACGCCCCGAACGTGCTCCACGCGTCGTCGACCATTCCAGCGCATCGCGGTGCAATTCGTCGCGGCCGACCTTCAGGCCGAAACGCTCGGCATAGGCGTCCACCATCTCCAGATATTCGTCCTGGCTGCACTTGTGGAAGCCAAGCCACAGGCCGAACCTGTCCGACAGCGACACCTTTTCCTCGACCGCTTCGCTGGGATTGATGGCGGTTGAACGCTCGTTCTCCATCATGTCGCGCGGCAGCAGGTGCCTGCGGTTTGACGTCGCATAGAACAGGACGTTGGTCGGGCGTCCCTCAAGGCCACCTTCAAGCGCTGCCTTCAAGGACTTGTAGGACGTGTCGTCACCGTCGAACGACAGGTCATCGCAAAAGATCAGGAACCGTTCCTCCGCATCACGAAGGCGCGAGAGGAGGAGCGGCAGGCTGTCGATGTCCTCGCGGTGGATCTCGATCAGCTTGAGGCTGCCCGGCTCGATACCGTGGCTTGCGGCTTCCGCGTTGATGGCCGCATGGCAGGCCTTCACGAGCGAGCTCTTGCCCATGCCCCGCGCGCCCCAAAGCAGGGCGTTGTTGGCGGAAAACCCGCGCGCGAAGCGCAACGTGTTGTCAAACAGCAGGTCCTTGGCCCGGTCGACGCCCTTGAGCAGGTCGATGGCGACGCGGTTCACATTCTGCACCGGCTTCAGCACGCCTTCACTGGCCGACCATACGAAGGCGTCCGCGACGCCCATGTCGGTCGGCTGGGGCTGCGGCGGGTAGGCGCGCTCCAGCGCTTCGGTGATGCGGTCGAGGCGGGACAGAAGGGCGTCTTGATCGGTCGGTGTCGAGGTCGTCATGGGGGCGGGCTTACCTGAAATGTTTTTGCGGGGTGCCGCCAGCGCGGCGAGGCTTGCTAGCACGTGGTGCGCAGAGACTTCAAAGTCGCAATCACGAAGTGTGACGGTGTGATTGCAATGCCACGCCGCATTTGTATAGTCCGCGCGGTCTTGACCAGTGACTGGCGAGAGCCGATCTGTGTCGCAAATCCCGCGTGCAGCGCGCAGCGAAGAGTTGGCATCGCCAGCTTCGCGTCGACCACGAGACGCTGCGCCATGCTGAAGAACGAAAGAGACGTGTAATGTTCATTACCCCGGCCTTTGCGCAGAGCGGCGCGTTTGGAGGCGGCGACTTCCTCTTCCAGATTCTCCCGTTCCTGATGATCTTCGTGATCATCTACTTCCTCATTCTGCGCCCGCAGCAGAAGCGGATGAAGGAACACAAGGAGCTGATCGCCAACCTGCGCCGCGGCGACAGCGTCGTGACCTCCGGTGGCCTGATCGGCAAGATCAACAAGGTGAACGACGACGATGTGCAGCTCGAGATCGCGCGCGACACGGTTGTGACCGTCCTGCGCTCGACCATCGCCGAAGTCCGCTCCAAGAGCGAGCCGGTCAAGGATCGCAGCTGAGCTTCAGCTTCGACGGCACTTACCCCAGGAACAGGCGACCGGCCCCGTCCGGTCCTCTTTTGAAAGTTCGATCACCGGGCCATGCTTTATTTCGCGCGCTGGAAAATCCTGCTCATTCTCGCGGTTTCGCTGCTGGGCATCTTGCTGACGATCCCCAACTTCCTTCCGCAGAGGGTGGTGGATTCGCTCCCCGAGTCCTTCCAGCGGGAGATCGTGCTCGGCCTCGACCTCCAGGGTGGCTCTCACCTGTTGCTGGGTGTCGAGACGGACGTGGTCGTGTCGGAACGGCTCGACACGCTGCGTGACGATGTTCGGCAGGCTCTGCGCGACGATCGCATCGGTTATACTGGCCTCGGCATCCAGGGGCAGGCCGTGCAGGTTCGCCTGCGCGACGTGGCTGATCGTGAAAAGGCCCGCACGGCGCTGAACGCGTTGGCGGTGCCGGTTTCCGGTTCGCTGTTCGGCGGCGGTCAGATCACCGAGGTCGAGGTGTCGTTCAACGAGCCGGACGTGTTCCTGCTGACCCTGAGCGAGCAGGGGCTGCAGCAGCGCATCAGTTCCGCCGTCGACCAGTCCATCGAGATCGTGCGCCGCCGTATCGACGAACTCGGCACGACCGAACCGCTGATCCAGCGTCAGGGCACTGACCGCATTCTCGTGCAGGTGCCCGGCCTTGAAGACCCGGCCCGCCTGAAGGATCTGATCGGCACCACGGCGAAGCTGGCCTTCCGCCTTGTCGACCTGTCCATGCCGGCCCAGCAGGCCATCGAGACGCGCCCGCCGGCGGAATCGGAAGTTCTCTACTCGACCGATGACCCGCCGCAGCCCTACGTGATCCAGAAACGCGTGATGGTGGCGGGTGAAGACCTCGTCGATGCGCAGCCCGGTTTCGACCAGCGCACAAACGAGCCGATCGTCACCTTCCGCTTCAACACCTCCGGTGCCCGCAAGTTCGGTGCGGTGACGCAGCAGAACGTCGGACGCCCGTTTGCCATCGTGCTCGACGAGCAGGTCATTTCCGCGCCCGTCATTCGCGAGCCGATCCTCGGCGGCACGGGCCAGATTTCCGGCAGCTTCACCGTCGAGGGCGCCAACGACCTCGCCATCCTGCTGCGCGCCGGCGCGCTTCCCGCGCCGCTGACCATCCTCGAAGAGCGCACGGTCGGTCCGGGCCTTGGCAGTGACAACATCATTGCCGGCGAGACGGCTGCCATCATCGGCGCGCTGCTGGTGCTGGGCTTCATGCTGGTGGCCTACGGCCTCTTCGGCATCTTCGCCAACATCGCGCTGGCCATCAACGTGATGATGCTGCTGGGTGCGCTGACGCTGCTGCAGGCCACGCTGACCCTGCCGGGCATCGCCGGTATCGCGCTGACCATCGGCATGGCGGTGGATGCCAACGTGTTAATCTACGAGCGCATCCGCGAGGAGATAAACGCCGGACGATCGGCGATATCCTCAATCGATTCCGGTTATCGCATGGCGCTCGGCACGATCCTCGATGCCAACATCACGACGCTCATTGTTGCGCTCATCCTCTTCAATCTCGGGTCCGGCCCGGTTCGCGGCTTCGCCGTGACGCTGGCCATCGGCATCCTGACGTCGGTCTTCAGCGCCTTCACGCTGAACCGCCTGATCGTCTCGTCCTGGCTGAAATGGCGCCGGCCCACCAAGCTGCCGATCTGACGCCAGCCTGAACACGAACAACGGAACGGATACACATGCGCGGCTTGCGACTGGTTCCCGACAAGACCTACTTCACGTTCATGAAATGGCGGACGATCAGCTTTGCATTCGCTGTCGCCACCACGATCCTGTCGCTCGGCATCGTCGCCGTGCTCGGGCTGAACTTCGGCATCGATTTTCGCGGCGGCACGCTGATCGAGGTCCAGACCAAGGACGGTCCGGCCAATATCAGCGCGATGCGCGAGATCCTCGGCGATCTCGGTCTCGGTGACGTTCAGATCCAGGAATTCGGTGCACCCAACGATGTGCTGATCCGCGTTCAGGAGCAGGAAGGCGGCGAGCTGGCCCAGCAGGCCGTCATCGAGAAGGTGAAGGGGGCGCTCGGCGACCAGGTCGAATACCGGCGCGTGGAAATCGTCGGCCCGCAGGTATCCGGAGAATTGGTCGAAAGCGGCATCATCGCCGTCATTGCAGCCCTGATCGCGATCCTGATCTACATCTGGTTCCGGTTCGAATGGCAATACGCCATCGGCGCGGTCATATCGACCACGCACGACGTAATCCTCACGCTGGGACTGTTCGCGGCGATCCGATACGAATTCAACCTGTCGTCCATCGCCGCCGTTCTGACCATCGTCGGCTATTCGCTGAACGATACGGTGGTGGTCTACGACCGCATCCGCGACAACCTGCGCCGCTACAAGAAGATGTCGATTGCCGACGTGATCGACCTGTCCATCAACGACATGCTGTCGCGCACGGTAAATACCTCCCTGACGACTCTACTTGCGCTCCTCGCGCTCTATATCTTCGGCGGAGAGATCATACGCGGATTTGCCTTCGCCATGATCTGGGGCGTGATCATCGGGACCTACTCCTCGACGTTCATCGCGGCCCCCATCCTGATCTTCCTGAACCTGCGTCCCCATGCAGGCAAGAAGGACAGCGATACCGCGGAGGCACCTGCGGCCACCTGAGCCGGCGCCGCGCCGGCCAGGTGCGGAAAAACCGGAGACAGCAGTGGCGGACAAAACGGCGCACTTTCCCGGGCGCGCGCAGATCGACACTTACGGCAATGGCGGCTTTCGCTTCGCGGGCATGTCGCATCGTGGCTCGATCATCGCGCTTCCCGGCGGCATCAGCGAATGGAACCCGGCGAATGGGACAGACTTCCGTGTGGACGATTTCCGTCTGCTCGAAGACGAGGCCGACAAGCCGGAAGTCCTGCTGATCGGCACCGGCGCGTCCATTTCGTTTGTCGAACCCGAGGTGCGCGCCTATTTGCGTGATATGGGTATCGGAATTGATTTCATGGACACCGGCGCAGCCGTCGGCACCTACAACATCTTGCTCGCCGAAGACCGCAGCGTCGGCGCGGCGCTGCTGGCGGTGGATTGAGGCGGCATGTCCGATCTGTCTGCAGCATACGCGTTCTGTGGCGCCCAGCTTCGGGCGCACGACAAGGACCGGTTCCTCTCGATCCTGTTCTCGCCAGCCGAAAAGCGTCCGCACCTTTACGCGCTCCACGCGTTTTCAGCCGAGATCACCAATGTCCGTGACAAGGTGAGCGAGCCGATGCCGGGTGAAATCCGCCTGCAATGGTGGATGGATGTCGTGCGCGGTGAACGCGCAAGCGAGGCCGCCTCCAATCCGATTGCCCACGCGCTGACCGAGACGATGGCGCGCTTCTCGCTGCCGGCCAAGGCGTTGGTCGACATGATCGACGCGCGCATCTTCGACCTTTACGACGATCCGATGCCGACGCTTGGCGATTTCGTCGGCTATGCCGGCGAGACGAGTTCCGCGCTCATGCAGATGTCGGCGATCATCCTGAACGATGGCGAAGCGCCGAACACCGCTGATATCGCAGGCCACGGCGGCGTCGCATGTACGATGGCCCGCGTTCTGTGCAACCTGCCCAAGCACATCGCCCACGGGCAGCTCTACATTCCGCTCGACATGCTGAACGCCCACGGCGTCTGCCGCGAGGATGTATTGGCCCGCGAGACGACGCCTGAAGTGCGCGCAGTGCTGAAGGATTTCCACGATGCGGCCGATGATCACGTCGCCGCAATGGGACGCTATCTCGACCAGATACCGGCCAAGGTCGCCCCGGCCTTCCTGCAGACGGCGCTCGTACGCCACTACCTTGCGGCACATGCCGCCCTCAGCGATCCGCTGAACGAGGTCGCGACAGTTCCGCAGTGGCGGCGGCAATGGATCCTGTGGCGGGCAGCGCGCAACGCACGGAAGATCTGCTGCGGCCAGTGCTGACCCGAGCGGTTATTCCGCAGCAGCGAGCGTGCCGCTTTCTCCATCCAGCCAGTTTTTGAGATCTGCACGCGCGCGGTCCGTCATGGCGTGCCTGCGCGCAACGGACTTGGCCTTGCCCTTCGGCTTTCTGCCGTTCTCGTCGAGCGGGTAGGTCCAGTCGTCGTCAAGCGGCGGAAACAGCCCGAAATTGACGTTCATCGGCTGGAAGCTGCGTTGCCCCTGAACCGTTTCCGCCGAGATGTGTCCGCCCGTCACGTGGTTCAGCAGCGCGCCAAGCGCCGTTGTCGGTGGCGGGTTGGCCAATTCGCATCCCATCGCCTCCGCGGCGGCAAAGCGTCCGGCCATGAGGCCGCAGGCCGAGGATTCCACGTAACCTTCAACGCCGGTCATCTGGCCTGCAAACCGCAGGTGCGGCCGCGACCTCAGGCGAAGCTGCGTGTCGAGCAGGCGCGGGCTGTCCATGTAGGTGTTGCGGTGCAGGCCGCCGAGACGCGCGAACTCGGCGTTCTCCAGTCCCGGGATCATGCGGAAGATGTCGGCCTGCGCGCCGTAGCGCATCTTGGTCTGGAACCCGACCATGTTCCACAGCGTGCCAAGCTTGTTGTCCTGACGAAGCTGGACGACCGCGTAGGACTTGGACGTGCCCGGATGCGGGTTGGTGAGGCCGACCGGTTTCATCGGGCCATGCCGCAGGGTTTCGCGACCGCGCGCGGCCATTTCCTCGATGGGCAGGCAGCCGTCGAAATAGGGCGTGTTCTTTTCCCATTCCTTGAACTCGACCTGTTCGGCCGCGAGCAGGGCATCGACGAAGGCATTGTACTGCGCCTCGTCCATCGGGCAGTTGAGATAGTCCGCGCCGGTCCCGCCGGGGCCGGCCTTGTCGTAGCGCGACTGGAACCAGGCCTTGTCCATGTCGATGCTCTCGCGGTGGACGATGGGCGCGATCGCATCGAAAAAGGCAAGCTCGTCGGCCCCGGTCGCCGCGGCGATCTCGGCAGCCAGACCATCTGAGGTGAGGGGGCCGGTCGCGAAAATCCACAGTCCGTCATCGGCGCCCGGCAGCGTGGTGACTTCCCCGCGCCGGATTTCGATGTCGGGATGCTCCCTCAGCGCCTTTGTGATCGCTGCGGAAAATCCGTCGCGGTCAACGGCCAGCGCGCCGCCTGCGGGCACCTGGTTGGCGTCGGCGCTCGCCATGACGAGCGAATTGCAGCGGCGCATTTCCTGGTGGATCAGGCCCACGGCATTGGCATTGGCGTCATCCGACCGGAACGAGTTGGAGCACACCAGCTCGGCGAGGCCGTCGGTGCGGTGTGCATCCGTGCCGCGCGTCGGGCGCATCTCGTGGAGAATGACGCGCGCGCCGGCATTTGCCGCCTGCCAGGCTGCTTCGGTCCCGGCGAGGCCGCCGCCCACGATGTTGATGATCGGTTTGTCCTGCATGGGCGCGAACCATAGCGCCGCGCGGTGCAGGATCAAGCAGGATCGACCGCACCTCAAGCGTTGCCGGACCGCCACATCGGCGCGTTTTCCGCAACGTCGCCTCCCGCAACCCTTTACGAGTCAGTCTCGCAGGTTTAGCAGCGAAGACTTCCGAACATTTCCGAACACGGGATTTGCATGATGACGATCCGTCGCTTCGCAGTTTCTCTGGTCGCCGTAGCCTGCCTTCTGGCCGGTGCGTTCACAACGACGAGCGCATTCGCGCAAGGGTCCGTGCGCTCACAGTCGGCATTCGTGCGCATCACCGCGACGCAAGCCGAGGTGACCATGTGCCATGGCTTCGGCTGCGCGTTCGAGTCGGTCATCCCGTTCCGCGAGGACGACATGGCCAAGCTGCGCGACATCATGGCGGAAGGCACGTCGAGCGCGGCCATGGAGCGCGAGGCGATCAAGCGCGCCGTGGCGTATTTCGAGGAGCACGCCGCGATCTTTGCCGGGACCGCGAAGGACATCGCCGGGAACTACACGACCGGCGGCGATCGCAGCCAGCTCGATTGTGTGGACGAAGCCCGCAACTCAACGCGCTTCCTCATCATGCTGGAGAAGAAGGGCCTGCTGCGCCACCACACGGTCGCCAAGATCGAGGGACGAGGCAACTTCCTCGACACGCGCTATCCGCACAACTCGGCCGTCATCAAGGACAAGAAGACCGGCGTGAAGTGGAGCGTCGACTCATGGATGCGCCACAATGGCGACATTCCCGAAGTCATGACGCTGAAGCGCTGGTTCAAGGAAGGCTATTCCTGATCGCTGACGGCTGAACGCCGGCGCGCCTATTCAGCCGCCGGCTTTGCCACAGCCTTGCGCCTGCGGCCGAGCAATTCCGCCAGGAACTGCCCCGTATAGCTGCGCTCAACGGTCGCGATCTTCTCCGGCGTGCCTTCCGCAACGATCTCGCCGCCGCCGTCACCGCCTTCCGGTCCAAGATCGACGATCCAGTCCGCCGTCTTGATGACCTCGAGGTTGTGCTCGATCACCGCAACGGTGTTTCCGCTGTCGACAAGCTCGTGCAGCACCTCGAGCAGCTTTGCCACGTCATGGAAATGCAGCCCGGTCGTCGGTTCGTCGAGAATGTAGAGCGTGCGTCCGGTGGCGCGCTTCGACAGCTCCTTGGCAAGCTTGATGCGCTGGGCCTCGCCACCTGAAAGGGTCGTCGCCTGCTGGCCGACCTTCACGTAGCCCAGGCCCACGCGCTGCAACGTCTCCAGCTTGTCGCGGATCGACGGCACCGCGTCGAACAGGACGCGGGCCTCCTCGACCGTCATGTCGAGCACGTCGGCAATCGACTTGTTCTTGAACTTCACGTCCAGCGTTTCGCGATTGTAGCGCTCGCCCTTGCAGACATCGCAGGTCACGTAGACGTCCGGCAGGAAGTGCATCTCAATCTTGATGACGCCGTCGCCCTGGCAGGCCTCGCAGCGCCCGCCCTTCACGTTGAACGAAAAGCGGCCCGGCCCGTAGCCGCGTGCCTTGGCTTCCGGCAGCCCGGCAAACCACTCGCGGATAGGCGTAAACGCGCCGGTATAGGTGGCCGGGTTGGAGCGCGGCGTGCGCCCGATGGGGCTCTGGTCGATGTCGATGATCTTGTCGATATGCTCCAGCCCCTCGATGCGCTCGTGCGGGGCAGGGTGCTCGCGCGCGTTGTTCAGCTTGCGCGCGGCGGCCTTGTAGAGCGTGTCGATGAGGAAGGTCGACTTGCCGCCGCCCGACACGCCGGTGACACAAGTGAAGGTGCCGAGCGGGATGTCGACGGTCAGGTTCTTCAGGTTGTTGCCGCTGGCATCGACGACGCGCAGCTTGCGGCCCTTCTTGCCCTTGCGCCGCTCAGCGGGAAGGTCGATCTGACGCATGCCGGTGAGATACTGCCCAGTGAGGCTCGCCGGGTTCGCCATCACCTGCTCAGGCGTGCCGAAGGCAATGACCTGACCACCGTGGACACCGGCTTCCGGGCCAATGTCGACGACATGATCTGCTTCGAGGATCGCGTCCTCGTCATGCTCGACGACGATCACCGTATTGCCGAGGTCGCGCAGGTGCTTCAGCGTTTCCAGCAAGCGGGCATTGTCGCGCTGATGCAGGCCGATGGAGGGTTCGTCCAGCACGTAGAGCACGCCGGTCAGCCCGGAGCCGATCTGCGAGGCGAGCCGGATGCGCTGGCTCTCGCCGCCGGACAGGGACCCGGAATTGCGCGACAGCGTGAGGTACTGCAGGCCGACATCGTTGAGGAACTTCAGGCGTTCGCGAATTTCCTTCAGGATCGAGGGCGCGATTTCCTTCTGCTTGTCGGTGAGACTTTCCGGCAGCTCGGCGAACCAGTCCGCCGCCGCCTTGATCGACAGCGCGCCCACTTCGCCGATGTGCTTGGCATCAAGCTTCACCGCCAGCGCCTCGGGCTTGAGGCGGTAGCCGTTGCAGGCCTCGCACGGATGGTCGCCCTGGAAGCGCGCAAGCTCCTCGCGCACCCACTGGCTCTCGGTCTCGCGCCAGCGCCGCTCGATATTCCCGATGACGCCCTCGAAGGCCTTCTTGGTCTCGTATTTGCGCAGACCATCGTCGTAGACGAACGTGATCTCCTCTTTGCCCGAGCCGAACAGGATCGTGTCGCGCACTTGTTCCGGGAGTTCTTCCCACGGCGTCGCGTTGGAGACCTTGTAGTGACGCGCGATGGCATCCAGCGTCTGCGCGTAATAGGGCGAGGAGGTGCCCGTCTTGGCCCAAGGCAGCACCGCGCCGTCGCGCAGCGAGATCTGCGGGTCGGGCACCACGAGGTTTGCCTCGAACTTCAGCTGCGTGCCGAGCCCGTCGCATTTCGGGCAGGCGCCGTGGGGCGAGTTGAACGAGAAGAGGCGCGGCTCGATCTCGGCAATGGTGAAGCCGGAGACGGGGCATGCGAACTGCTCGGAGAACATCATCCGCTCCGCATTGCCCTTTTCGTCCTGCCTGTCGGCGAACTCGGCGACCGCGAGGCCTTCGGAAAGCTGCAGCGCGGTTTCAAGGCTGTCGGCAAGGCGCGAGGCAATGTCGCCGCGGATGACGATGCGGTCCACGACCACGTCGATGTCGTGCTTGAATTTCTTGTCGAGGGCAGGGACGTCCGGCAACTCGTGGAACGTGCCGTCCACCTTCACGCGCTGGAAGCCGCGCTTCATCAGGTCGGCCATTTCCTTGCGGTACTCGCCCTTGCGCCCGCGCACGATGGGACTGAGCAGGTAGAGCCGTGTGCCTTCCTCAAGCTCCATCAGCCGGTCGACCATCTGGCTGACGGTCTGGCTCTCGATGGGCAGGCCGGTGGCGGGCGAATAGGGAATGCCCACACGCGCGAACAGCAGGCGCATGTAGTCGTAGATTTCGGTGACGGTACCGACCGTGGAGCGCGGGTTTCGCGAAGTCGTTTTCTGCTCGATGGAAATCGCCGGCGACAGACCCTCGATGTGGTCGACGTCCGGCTTCTGCATCATCTCCAGGAACTGGCGCGCATAAGCCGACAGCGATTCCACGTATCGGCGCTGCCCCTCGGCATAGATCGTGTCGAAGGCAAGCGACGACTTGCCGGAGCCGGACAGCCCGGTGAAGACGATCAGCTTGTCGCGCGGAACATCGAGGTCGACGCCCTTGAGATTGTGCTCGCGCGCACCGCGTATCGAAATCGTCTTGTTGGTCATCTGGGCCTCGGAAAAACCCCGGCAGAGGGTGCGGTTATCGATGGCGGCCGGATGCCGCGATATTCCTGTTTTCTGGCGTCTCGCGCAGCCGCTTGCAACGATAGCGACTCGCGCCTAGAACAATACAGGAACATGGGCCGGCAAGGCGAGCCTTCTGTGGAAAATTGACAGCGCGGCGGGCAACCGTCGGACAAAGCAGATAGGGTCCGCCATCGCCGGAGACAACGCGACATCGCGACCGGAACGTAGCAGGCAAGGAGTTTGAGAACATGGCGGGTAGCGTCAACAAGGTCATCCTGATCGGAAATCTCGGGCGTGACCCGGAAATCAGGCGCACGCAGGATGGCCGGCCGATCGCCAACCTGCGAATTGCGACGTCGGAAACGTGGCGCGACAAGAATTCGGGCGAGCGGCGCGAGCGCACCGAATGGCACACCGTGGTCATCTTCAGCGAGGGCCTGTGCCGGATCGCGGAGCAGTATCTGCGCAAGGGGTCGAAGGTCTATGTCGAAGGCCAGTTGCAGACGCGCAAGTGGCAGGACCAGTCCGGCCAGGATCGCTACTCGACGGAAGTCGTGCTGCAGGGCTTCGGCGGCACGCTGACCATGCTCGACGGCCGCAATGAAGGCGGCGGCGGTGGCGGCGGTGACTACGGCGGCGGCTCCGATTTCGGCCAGTCCGGCCCGATGGGAGGGGGCGGCGGTGGTCGCGGCATGTCCGGTGGCGGTAGTGGCGGTGGCGACCTCGACGACGATATCCCGTTCTGATGCCAGCAGGGGGCAGGCCGGTCAGCCGGCCTTGCCCTCGTTTTCAAGCGCTGCTTCCTCGCCGACGATTTGCGCGTGGCGGTAGACGGATTGCGCCTCGATGAAGACCCGGCGCACCGAGGGGAACTGGTGCTTGATGGCCCGTTCCAGCGCATAGACGATCTCTTCCAGTTCGCCCGCGGCAATGTCGTCGCGGAAATCCAGGCTGATCGCCAGCAGGATGTCGTGCGGCCCGTTGTGCAGCGAGCGCAGCTCGTTGATGGATGAAATCCGGTTGCCGTGGTCGGCAATGATCTGCCGGATACCGGCAACCATTTCCACCGACGCCGATTCCCCGATAAGCAGGCTCTTGGTCTCGATGGCCAGGGCGACGGCCGTTCCCGCAAGGATCAGGCCGATCACGATGGATGCCGCGCCATCGAGCCAGATGGCACCGGTCAGTTGCGCGGCGAGAATGCCGGCAAACGCAACCACCAGCCCCAGCATGGCGGCGGTATCTTCAAACAGCACCGTGAAGACCGTCGGGTCCTTGGACTCGCGAACCGCCTGCACGATGCCGCGCGTGCCACGCTGGACGCTGAATTCCTTGAAGGCGATGTACCAGGCGACGCCCTCGAAGATCATGGCGGCAGCCAGCACGACGTAGTTGACGACCGGGCTGGTTACCGGGTGCGGGTCCTGGATCTTGTGTATGCCTTCGTAGATCGAGACGCCCGACCCGACCGCAAAGATCAGGATCGCGACGACAAAGGACCAGAAATAGAGCTCGGGTCCGTAGCCGAAGGGGTGGTTGTCGTCGGCGGGCCGGCGCGCCCGGTGCATGCCGTAGAGCAGCAGCCCCTGGTTGCCTGTGTCCACGAGGCTGTGGATGCCTTCCGACAGCATGGCCGAGGAGCCGGTGTAGAGGGCGGCTGCAAACTTCGTCACGGCGATCAGCGCGTTGCCTGCGAGCGCGGCGTAGATGACCTTCTTGGAACCCGTCGCCATTGTTCAGATCACTCCACGCCGTTCGCCGCGATGGCGAGCACGCCATCGGCCACGAATTGCACCGCGAGCGCGGCAAGGATCACGCCGAGCAGCCGCGTCAGGACGATGCGCCCGGTGATGCCGAGCAGCTTCTCGATGCGGATGGCGGCAAGGTAGAAGGTGAAGCAGATCCCCAGCACGATGGCGAGCGCCGCAAACAGCAGCCCGAGACGCAGCGGGTCACCGCCGGCCTGGCCGGACAGCAGGATGATGGCGGTGATGGCACCGGGACCCGCCATGAGCGGAACGGCAAGCGGGAACGCCGCGACGTTTTCGATATGATCCTGCGAGACGGATTGGCGCGCGGTGGATTCCTTGCGCTCCTGCCGTTTCTCGAAGACCATTTCAGCCGCCGTCCAGAACAGCAGAAGTCCGCCCGCGATGCGGAACGCGGGCAGCGAGATGCCGAGTGCGCCAAGCAGCGGCTTGCCGATCAGCATGCTGAGGACGAGGACGATCACCGCGATGAACGTAGAGCGCACGGCGACCTGCCGGCGCTGATCGCGCGTCATGCCGTCGGTGAGGCCGATGAAGATCGGGACGAGGCCCGGTGGATCGACCACGACAAAGAGAGTCACGGCGGCGCTGATGACGAATTCGAGCGGGAAATCCATGCCTCACCTCGACGATTTCAGGCAGGGCGCAGCACCCCGCCTGCACTCCAGACTTACTGTGCCGTGGCGGCAGAACGCAACCTTGGGCAAGGCGGATCGCGGCGCGCCGGGAAGAAAACTGGAAAATCATTGTTCTTATTGGGTTTTTTAAGCCCCGCAACGCTAGGCCCGGCCCCAAGGAATCGGCTATTGTGACGGCCAGTTATCACGTCGAACGGACGATCTCTTGTCAGACACCGAAAACCCAGACGGCCCGACCTCGGGTCCGCAGGACCCTTCCGACATCAAGCCGGTCTCGATTGCCGACGAAATGCGCCGGAGCTACCTCGATTACGCGATGAGCGTGATCGTCAGCCGCGCGCTTCCGGACGTGCGCGACGGGTTGAAGCCTGTCCATCGCCGCATCCTCTACTCGATGCACGAGAACGGCTACGACTGGAACAAGCCGTACCGCAAGTCGGCCCGCGTGGTCGGCGACGTCATCGGTAAGTACCACCCGCACGGCGACCAGGCCGTCTACGATGCGCTGGTGCGCATGGCGCAGGATTTCTCCATGCGCATGCCGCTAATCGACGGGCAGGGCAACTTTGGCTCCGTCGACGGCGATCCGCCCGCCGCGATGCGTTACACCGAGGTGCGGCTGGAAAAGGTCGCGCACCAGATCCTCGAGGACATCGACAAGGACACCGTCGATTTCCAGGAGAACTACGACAATTCCGAGCAGGAACCTGTCGTTCTCCCGGCGCGCTTCCCCAACCTGCTGGTCAACGGTGCCGGTGGTATCGCCGTGGGCATGGCGACCAACATTCCGCCGCACAACCTCGGCGAAGTGGTCGATGCGGTCTCCGCGATGATCGACGATCCGAGCATCGGCATCGAGGAACTGATCCAGATCGTGCCGGGGCCGGACTTCCCGACCGGCGGCATCATCCTTGGCCAGTCCGGCGCGCGCTCGGCCTACGAGACGGGCCGTGGTTCGGTCGTGATCCGCAGCCGGGTCGCCGTCGAGGAGGTCCGCAAGGAGCGCCAGGCACTCGTTGTCACCGAGATCCCCTATCAGGTGAACAAGGCGACGATGATCGAGCGCATCGCCGAACTGGTCCGCGAAAAGCGCATCGAGGGTATTTCGGACATTCGCGACGAATCCGACCGCGACGGCATGCGCGTCGTGATCGAGCTGAAGCGCGATGCGGTTCCGGACGTGATCCTCAACCAGCTGTATCGCTTCTCCTCGCTGCAGACCTCGTTCGGCTGCAACATGGTGGCGCTGAACTCCGGCAAGCCGGAACAGATGAACCTGAAGGACATGCTCCAGGCGTTCATCCAGTTCCGCGAAACGGTCATCAGCCGGCGCACCAAGTTCCTGCTGAACAAGGTGCGCGACCGCGCCCACGTGCTCGTGGGCCTCGCGATTGCTGTGGCCAATATCGACGAAGTCATCCGTCTCATTCGCGCAGCGCCGGACCCCGTGTCGGCGCGTGAAGCGCTGATGGGGCGCGATTGGCCGGCCCACGACATGGCGCCGCTGATCGCGCTGATCGACGATCCGCGCCACAAGCTGAACGAAGACGGCTCGTATCGCCTGTCCGAACAGCAGGCCCGCGCGATCCTCGAATTGCGCCTGCAGCGCCTCACCGCGCTTGGACGCGACGAAATCGCCGACGAACTGAACGAAATCGCCGGAAAGATCCGCGATTACCTCGAAATTCTCGGGTCCCGCGCCCGCATGCTCCAGATCATCAAGGACGAGATGATCGCAGTGAAGGACGAGTTCGGCACACCGCGCCGCACCGAGATCGGCGAGCATGGTCCCGACGTGGACGACGAGGACCTGATCGAGCGCCGCGACATGGCGGTGACCGTCAGCCATTCCGGGTACATCAAGCGCGTGCCGCTTTCCACGTACCGGGCGCAGCGCCGCGGCGGCAAGGGCCGGTCCGGCATGTCGACCCGTGACGAGGATTTCGTCACCCGCATCTTCGTCGCCAATACCCATACGCCGGTGCTGTTCTTCTCGTCGCGCGGCATGGTCTACAAGATGAAGGTCTGGCGATTGCCGGAAGCAGCCCCTCAGGCGCGCGGCAAGGCACTGGTCAACCTGTTGCCGCTCGACCAGGGCGAGCGCATCACCTCCATGATGCCGCTGCCCGAGGACGAGGGGCAGTGGGACAAGCTGAACGTGATGTTCGCCACGCAGGCAGGCACCGTGCGGCGGAACAAACTGTCCGACTTCGTGCAGGTCAATCGCAACGGCAAGATCGCGATGAAGCTGGAGGAGGGCGACGGGATCGTCGGCGTGCAGATCTGCACCCCCGAAGACGACGTGCTTCTCACGACCAGGCACGGCCAGTGCATCCGCTTCTCTGTCACCGACGTGCGCGTGTTCGCGGGCCGCAGTTCGACCGGCGTGCGCGGCATCTCGCTTGCCAAGGGCGACGAGACCATCGGCATGACGATCCTTCGCCACTTCGATGCCAATTCGGAGGAACGCGGCCAGTATCTGAAGCTGTCGCGGCTCATGCGCGGTGAAACCGACGAGCCGACCGGCGAAGACGAGCTTGCAGGCGGCGAACTGACCCAGGAGCGCTACGCCCAGATGGGGGCTGCGGAGCAGTTCGTGCTCACGGTCTCCGAAAACGGCTACGGCAAGCGCACCTCGTCGCACGAGTACCGGCGCACCGGGCGCGGCGGCAAGGGCATCACGGCCATCGCCACGACCGAGCGCAACGGCGAGGTTATCGCATCCTTCCCGGTGGAAGACGGCGACCAGATCATGCTGGTGACCAATGGCGGTCAGCTGATCCGCTGCCCGGTCAACGAGATCCGCATCGCCGGGCGCGCCACGCAGGGCGTGACGATCTTCAACACCGCCGAGGACGAGCAGGTCGTTTCCGTCGAGCACATCCCCGAGGAGAGCGAAGACGAGAACGCCGAGGCCGAAGTGCCGGTGGTTCCAGATGCGCCTGAAGGTAGCGCAGACGACGGTCCGGACGATGCAACGGACGCATCCGGGGACGGCCCTGACGAGGACGGCAGTGACGACGAGGGCGATGACGCGTAATCTTGCGTGTCACGCGTCACTTCGGCCGCTCGAAAACGAGGACAGTCCATGCTCATCGATCCGGCGCTTTTTGCTGCCTACGTGATTGCCTGCGCGGCAGTCGTTGTCGTTCCCGGTCCGACAGTCACGGTCATCATCGCCAACAGCCTCCGGCATGGTGCGCGCGCTGGCCTGCTGAATGTCGCGGGCACGCAGGCCGGTCTTGCGATCATGCTCGTGGTGCTGGCGCTCGGCCTTGAAACCATTGTCCAGCAACTCGGCGAGGTCTTCTTCTGGGTCAAGCTTGCGGGCGCGGCCTATCTGGTCTGGCTCGGCATCAAGCTCTGGCGGGCAGATGGTGCACTGATCGACCAGGACGGGGCACACGCCCCGGCGAAGACCAATTTCTTCCTGCAGGGTTTCATCGTCATCCTGTCGAACCCCAAGGCGCTGTTCTTCTTCGGCGCGTTCATCCCGCAGTTCATCGATCCGGCGCGCGGGTCCGCCGCGGTTCAGGCGATGGTCCTGGCTGCGACCTTCATGGTGGCGGCAACACTGCTGGATGGCGCCTACGCCGTGCTTGCCGGAAGCACCGGGAAACTCTTCACCCGCAGCCGCGTGCGCCTCGTCGAGCGCATCTCCGGCTCCTGCCTGATCGGCGGCGGCATCTGGCTGGCTCTGAGCCGCCGCCCCGCCTGACACGAGACAGACCATGACACGCACTGCCTTCTATCCGGGAAGCTTCGATCCCGTTACCAACGGCCATCTCGACGTCATCGCGCGCGCAAGTGGCTTGTGCGACCGGCTGGTCGTCGCCGTAGGCGTTCATCACGGCAAGGTGCCGGTATTTTCGTCCGACGAGCGCATCGACATGCTGAAGGAGCAGGCGACAGCGATTGCCGCCAAGGGCTGCGAGATCGAGATCGTGACCTTTGCCGGCCTCGTTGTGGATGCTGCGCGCGAACACGGCGCGACGGCAATCATTCGCGGGCTGCGCGATGCGACCGATTTCGACTACGAAATGCAGATGGTCGGCATGAATCGACAGCTTGCCGAAGATATCGACACCGTGTTCCTTCCCGCCTCGGCACATGTGCGCCATATTGCGGCCAGTCTTGTGCGCCAGATCGCCGCGATGGGCGGCGATGTGAGCCATTTCTTGCCGCCTGCCGTGGCCGAAGCGCTGGTCGCCCGGATCGGGCGCCGCGACGGCTGAGATAATCACCAACGGGAGACATTCATGCGTTCTGCCATCCACGCGCTTGCGCTCGGCCTTGCCCTGCTTATCGCGCCCACGTTCCACGCCAATGCCCAGTCCGATGACGGCGACATGCTCGTCATGGAACTCAAGAGCGGCACCGTGAAGATCGAACTGCTGCCCGACGTTGCGCCGAAGCATGTCGCGCAGATCAAGACCCTGACCAAGCAGGGTTTTTATGACGGCGTCATCTTCCACCGCGTGATCGACGGCTTCATGGCGCAGACCGGCGACCCCACTGGCACCGGCATGGGCGGGTCCGACCTGCCGGACATCCCGGCAGAGTTCTCCAAGGAGAATTTCGGCCGTGGCACCGTCGGCATGGCGCGCTCGCAAAACGTCAATTCCGCCAACAGCCAGTTCTTCATCTGCTTCAACGACTGCTCGTTCCTGAACGGCGACTACACCGTCTTCGGGCGCGTGGTCGAAGGCATGGAACACGTCGACGCGATCACCCGTGGCGAGCCGCCGCGCAACCCTGACCAGATCATTTCCATGAAGCTCGCCAGCGAGTGATCGCTGCACCTTCATGAACTTGCGCCAACTGCGCGCTCACTAAGGAGACATTCATGGCCGACATCAAGGACCCGGAAAACACGCTCGTCCTGGAGACGACCAAGGGCAACGTCATCATCGAGATGCGCCCGGACCTCGCGCCGACCCACGTCGCGCGCATCAAGGAACTCGCCCGCGACGGCTTTTATGACGGCGTGCCGTTCCACCGCGTGATCGACGGGTTCATGGCCCAGACCGGCGACCCGACGGGCACCGGCATGGGTGGCTCCGGCCAGAAGCTGCGCGCGGAATTCAGCAAGGAATCCCACCAGCGCGGCACGGCCTCCATGGCGCGCGCGCAGGACCCGAACTCCGCGGATAGCCAGTTCTTCATCTGCTTCGGTGATGCGAGCTTCCTCGACGGCCAGTACACCGTCTGGGGCAACGTGATCGACGGCATGGACAATGTCGACCAGATCAAGCGCGGCGAACCCGTCGCTGATCCCGACAAGATCGTGTCCATGAAGGTCGCTGCCGACGCAGCCTGAATGGTTGCCTGACACCAAACCCGGACCGGGCGTATGCGCGTCGAACTGTTCGATTTCGATCTGCCTGAAGAGCGGATCGCGCTGCGCCCGGCCGAACCGCGCGAAAGCGCGCGCCTGCTTCACGTGCGTCCCGGTGGCGACGCTCCACTGAGTGACCGCGTGATCGGCGATCTGCCGGACCTGCTCCGGCCCGACGATCTCCTCGTCTTCAACGACACCCGCGTTCTGCCTGCAGCGCTTGTCGGATCGCGCGTGCGTGGCGAACACGTCGCCGTCGTATCCCTGAATCTGCACAAGCGGCTGGACGGTGCGACATGGCTTGCCTTCGCGCGGCCTGCCAAGAAGATCGCGGCCGGCGACCGGCTGGAGTTCACCGCCGGGCAGGGCGGGGCGCCGCTCGGCGCGACCGTGAAAGAGCCCCTCGGCGGTGGTGAAATCCGCCTGCGCTTCGATGTTGCCGGCGATGATCTCTCACATCGGCTGAACCAGGTGGGGGCGATGCCGCTCCCGCCCTATATCGCCTCGCGCCGCAAGCCCGATGCGCAGGACCGCGACGACTACCAGACCATCTTCGCGCGCGAGGAAGGCTCCGTCGCTGCGCCAACGGCTGGGCTGCACTTCACCAAAAACCTTCTCGGCAAACTCGACGACCGCGGGATCGAGCGCGTCTTCGTGACCCTGCATGTCGGCGCAGGGACCTTCCTGCCGTTTCGCGCCGACGACACCGACGATCACGTCATGCATGCCGAGTACGGCGAGGTCAGCGACGAGGTCGCCGCGCAGATCAACGCGGCCAGGCAAGCCGGACGGCGCATCATTCCTGTCGGCACGACGGCACTGCGGCTGATCGAGGCGGCGGCAGCGGGTGGCGACGTTCAATCCTTTGCCGGCGAAACGGATATCTTCATCCAACCGGGGTACCGCTTCCGCGTCACCGACGCGCTCTTCACCAATTTCCACCTGCCGCGCTCGACGCTGTTCATGCTCGTCAGCGCGCTGGCCGGACGCGAGACCATGCTGAACGCCTATCACCACGCCATTTCCGCGCAGTACCGCTTCTATTCCTACGGCGATGCCTGCCTGATCGAAGGCAGCGGGAGCGCGCCATGACTGGCTTCTCGTTCCGCATCGACGCGCGCGAAGGTAATGCGCGCACCGGTGTCATACAGACCCGGCGCGGGCCAATTCGTACGCCGGCTTTCATGCCGGTCGGCACGGCAGGCACCGTGAAGGCGATGTTTCCCGAAACGGTGGCTGAGACCGGCGCCGATATCGTGCTGGGCAACACCTATCACCTGATGCTGCGCCCCGGGGCTGAACGGGTGGCGAGGCTCGGTGGCCTGCACAAGATGATGCGCTGGGACAAGCCGATCCTGACGGATTCCGGCGGGTTTCAGGTCATGTCGCTCGCGGGACTTCGCAAACTCGACGAGAACGGCGTGACGTTCCAGTCCCATATCGACGGCAGCAAGCACGCGCTGAGCCCTGAGCGCTCCATCGAGATCCAGGCGCTGCTGGGAGCGGACATCCAGATGCAGCTGGACGAGTGCGTCGCGCTTCCCTGTGAACATGCCGAGGCCGAGCGTGCGATGGAGCTTTCGCTGCGCTGGGCGGAACGCTCAAAGCGCGCCTTCGATGAACCCAGCGGAGCGGCGCTCTTCGGCATCGTACAGGGAGGAACGGAGCCCGATCTTCGGGCGCGCTCGGTGAAGGGACTGGCCGATATCGGCTTCCACGGATACGCCGTAGGGGGTCTGGCGGTCGGCGAGCCGCAGGACGTGATGTTCAGTGTACTGAACGATACGGTTCCGCAGCTTCCCGATGCGCACCCGCACTACCTCATGGGCGTCGGCACGCCGGACGATATTCTCGGGTCCGTGGAACGCGGCATCGACATGTTCGATTGCGTCATGCCCACACGCGCCGGGCGCCACGGGCAAGCCTATACCCGTTTCGGGCGCATCAACCTTCGCAATGCGCGCCACGCCGAAGACCCGGGCCCGCTGGACGAGGACAGCCCGTGCCCGGCTGCGCGGGACTATTCGCGCGCCTACCTGCACCACCTCGTGCGCTGCGGAGAATCGCTGGGCGGCATGCTGCTCACTTGGGTGAACGTTGCCTACTACCAGGAGTTGATGTCGGGCATCCGCGCAGCCATCGCAGCCGGCCGCTTTGCCGACTTCGCCGCCGAGACCCGTGCGGCATGGGCGCGCGGCGATATCGAAAAACTTGACTGACAGGACCAAATTTTCGAGACAATAATCTCGTAGCGCCGTTGACGGTGTTGATGACGCGCGTCCCCGGCGCCAGATACGACATGAACCGACCGATTTGCAGTCCATCCGACTTGGCAGCAGTTTTGAATTATTCTAAATTGTAAAGCAGATGATCGTTTGCAGTTGCAACATAATCTCGCGCGCCGAGATTGAGGAAACCATCATGGCGCTGCTGCAGGACGATCCTTGGCGCTTCGTGACGCCCGGGATGGTCTACCACGCTCTGAAGAAGCGCGGGCAGTGCTGCGGGTGCTTTCCCAACGTCGTGAACATCATCTCAGAGACCACCGCTGCGTATCACCGGATGCTGGATACGCCGGCGGAGAAGGTGAACGCGCACCTTCAGCGGCTTTTCGATGAGCACGAGCGGTTTGAGACCATTCGGCGCCATCGCAAGGTTGCAACCAGGATCACCGCTCCAGCCAAGGCGGAGCGTGAGAAGATCGATATTGAATAGGACAGTTTGGCCGGAAAGGAATTGCCCGTGAAACGCAGTCAGAAAGTCATCGAATGCCTCAACGAGGCGCTGAGCATGGAACTCGGCGCCGTGAACCAGTACTGGCTTCATTACCGCCTGCTGGAGGATTGGGGCTACACGAAGCTTGCTGCCAAGGAACGTGCCGAGAGCATCGAGGAGATGCACCACGCCGACAAGCTGGTCGAACGCATCATCTTCCTCGGCGGCCACCCGAACCTGCAGACGATCGCGCCGCTGCGCATCGGCCAGACCGTGAAGGAAGTGCTGGAGGCTGACCTCGCCGGCGAGGAAGATGCCTGGGCCGCCTACACGAAGTCCCGCGACGTCTGCGAGGCCGAGGGCGACTACGTCTCCAAGAACCTGTTCGAAGAGCTGATTGCCGACGAGGAAGGCCATATCGACTTCATCGAAACGCAGCTGGAACTGATGGGCCAGATCGGCGAGGCCAACTACGGCCAAATCAACGCGACCGACGCCAACGGCGCTGAATAAGCCCCCGGCAGACGACAAAATTCATCGCGCGCCACGCTCCGTTAAGAGTGTCGCGGCGCGCCTGGTCTTTAGGGGTTGCAGGGCTGCGCCTGCCTGCCTATACCCACACGCGTCCGCTTCGCGGGAGCCCTTAGCTCAGTTGGTAGAGCAACTGACTTTTAATCAGTAGGTCCACGGTTCGAGCCCGTGAGGGCTCACCACTTTTCCCGAAGCAAATCCCCGGGGATTATCCACTGATTTGAGAAGCATTGCGCTTCGTGGATTGATCCGAGACTAGCCCGTCAGGCCTCTTCGCGCTTGAACGCGGAGTCGGGCAGGGACAGCACCCAGTCAGCAAGTTCGCGGAGGTGATCCTGCATCGCTTCTTCCGCGCGCTTGGGATCGCCGTCGAGAATGGCATCGGCAATCAGCGCGTGGTCGTGTTCGGACTGGTCGATATTGGTGTCTTCCATCAGCCGTCCGACCTGCACCATCATGATGGGCAGCTGCAGCTTGTCGATGGCGTCCTTCAGCAGCAGGTTGCCGCCGACATTGACGATGGTGCGGTGAAACAGCCGATTGTGCTCGATGAATACGTCCCACGCCAGGCGCTGGTCGCGGGGGCGGACGGTTTCCCACATGGCCTCGAAGACAGAGCGGTTCTTGTCGACGCCGATGCGCTGGGCGGCGAGCTTGGCAGCCAGTCCTTCCAGCACTTCACGGATTTCGAACAGGTCGCGGGTCTGGCGGCGTGACAGGCGGCGAACCGTGACACCCTTGTTGGGGACGAGATCGACCAGTCCGTCGGATGCCATGAGCCGAAAAGCTTCGCGAACGGAGCCGCGGCTGATTCCCATTTCCTCGGTGAGCTCGCGTGCGACCAAGCGCTGACCGGGCGCGAACCGGCCATGCAGAATTCCCTCGAGCAGGTGCTGGACGACGAAA
The DNA here is from genome assembly GCF_046159835.1 of Tepidamorphus sp. 3E244. Classification (NCBI taxonomy): domain Bacteria; kingdom Pseudomonadati; phylum Pseudomonadota; class Alphaproteobacteria; order Hyphomicrobiales; family Tepidamorphaceae; genus Tepidamorphus; species Tepidamorphus sp. 3E244. Next base: position 1,471,960 of record NZ_JBJXCY010000001.1, read on the forward strand.
TCCACAGTCTCACCGCGCTTCTGGTCTGAATTTCTTTCACGGACCAGCTCAACCGACATCCGTCGTCATCCCTCCTGAAATAACCGCAGTCGTTGCGGCAAGTTACCGTGCTGCAGCATGGATACGCAGCAAGTATCGCCCTGGGTCATATAGCACCGAAGTGCGCGGATTATCACACCGTCAAATCTCTACGACCTGCATTATGCGTTGACAGTGAATGTTTGTCGAATATGATTGTCGGACAATCGTGACGGACAGACCGTTCTGAACCGTCCACAAAACCGGACTGCTCGCAAAAAGAGGCAGCCGGTCATGGGAGGAAACGACGTGCCGACATCCGTTGGCAGTAATCCGCCGCGCTTGCGCGAAGGGCGGACCTTGCAGCTTCGTGCCGGAGACGGCCATGCGCTCGACGCGTGGTGCACCGGCCCGGAAGGTGAGGCGCGCTGGGGCGCGGTCGTCCTCCAGGAAATATTCGGCGTCAACGCCCACATCCGCGAAACCTGTGAACGCTACGCCGCGCTGGGCGCTTATGCCCTCGCGCCGGCCCTGTTTGATCGTGCGCAGCGCGGCACCGAACTCGACTACACAGCTGACGGCGTCGATACCGGGCGCAAGCTGCGCGAGCAGATCGACTGGGATGCCGCGGTCGCCGACGTTCAGGCCGCCGTGGATGAAGCGTCCAGGGCCGGGCCGGTCTGCGTCATCGGCTACTGCTGGGGCGGCACGCTCGCGTTCCTTGCAGCCGCCCGCTTCAACAACGTCGCCTGCGCCATCAGCTACTACGGCGGGCAGACGGTTCCCTTCGCCGACGAGAATATCCAGGTGCCGGTCATCATGCATTTCGGCAGCGAGGACCCGCGCATTCCCGAGCGCGATCGCAAGATCATCCTCGACGGCAATCCAGACATCGAAGCCCACGTCTACCCATGTGACCACGGCTTCAATTGCGACCACCGCAAGGAATTCGACGCGCCGAGCGCGGCCCTCGCGATGGAGCGCAATCTCGCATTTCTCTCCGCGCATATCGGCGCGGAGCGGATCTATCATCCCGAAACTTGAGGAAGAACGGAGTTCTCGAAATGGATCTTGGCATCAAGGATCGCGTTGCGATCGTGACAGGCGGCAGCCGCGGTATCGGACGGGAAACCGCCCGCGAATTCCTCGAAGCAGGCGTCAAGGTGATGACGTGCTCGCGCCACGGTGACGATGCCGCGAAATCGGCAAAGCAGCTGGCCGAGCAGACGGGGGGCGAAATTCACTCCGTCGAGGCCGACACCAGCACCCAGGAAGGCGTCGACACGGTTATGAAGGCGACGATGGACACCTATGGGACCGTCGATATCCTCTTCAACAATGCCGGCACCATGTATTCCGGCCGCTTTGCCGCCCTGACCGACGAAGGCTTGCAGGAACAGCTCGACACCAAGCTCTTCGGCTTCATGCGGATGATGCGCGCCGTCTTCCCGGTGATGAAGGAGAAGCAGTGGGGCCGCATTGTCAGCGCCATCGGCGGCGCGGGCAAGGAGCCGGATCCGTATATGTTCGGCTCAGGCATGACCAACAGTGCGCTGCTCAACCTGACGAAATCTCTCTCCACGGAATTTGCGCCGCACAACGTCCTGGTCAACGCGATCTGCCCCGGCTGGGTGAAGACAGCGCTGTGGGAACGCAATCTCGGCAATCTCCAGGAAGAACTTGGCGTCGACAACGCCGAGGAGGCCACGCGCCTCGCACAGAAGAAGAACGCGCTGGGCCGCTTCGGCCGCCCGGAAGAGCTGGCAAACGCCGTCGCCTTCCTGTGCTCGGAGCGGGCTAGTTATATCACCGGCGTCTCCCTGAACTGCGACGGCGGCCGCCTCAAGGGTCTGTGGTAGGAGCCTGAACCATGGACCTTGGCCTGACGGGAAAGGTTGCCATCGTCACTGGCGGATCGCGGGGCATTGGCCTAGCGACTGCCAGTCGGCTGGCGGGTGAAGGTGCCTCGGTCACGATCTGTGGCCGGGACGCCGATGCCCTCGATGCGGCGTGCGAACAGCTTGGGCTGCGCGGCTGCCCCGTGCTTCCCTTCAAGGCCGATATGGCCGACGCGAGGGACAGGCAGGAGCTGGTCGACGCGGTGCTCGCCGAATACGGACGCATCGATATTCTCGTCAACAATGCCGGGACCCATGTGCGCGCGAACCTCGACGACATGACCGAGGACCAGTTGCAGCATCATCTCGACGTGAAGCTGTTCGGGTCGCTTGGCATGATCCGGGCGGTGCTTCCGGCCATGCGCAATCAGGGCGGCGGGGCCATCGTCAACGTGGTGGGGCAGGCAGCGCGCCACCCGCACCCGGACCGGCTGCCCTCCGGCATCACCAATGCGGCGGTCATGGCCATGTCCAAGTCGGTTGCCGACGGGGTCGCACGCGACAACATCCGCGTGAACACGGTCTGCCCGCAATACATCGCCACCGAACTGGTGGACTCGATCATCGAGAACGAAATGAAGAAGCGCGGCGTGTCGCGCGAAGTCGCGGCAAGTGGCTTCACGCGGGCCAACCCGATGGGCCGGCTCGGCACCCCGGAGGAGATCGCCGATGCGGTCGCATTCCTGGTGTCGGATTGCGCCGGATATGTCGCCGGGTCCTCAGTTTCTGTGGATGGCGGATATCACCGCTATGTCTTCGGTTAGGAGCACGACGTGGAACTGAACCTCGAAGACAAGGTTGCAATCGTCACCGGTGCCGGCAGCGGCATCGGCCGGGCCATCGCCATGCGCCTGGCAGGCGAGGGCGCTCGCCTGATGATCTGCGGCCGCGACGAATCCAAGCTGACCGAGACCGCCGCGGCAATTGCCGCTGGCGACCGCGTCAGCCAGTGCGTGGCGGATGTCGACACACCTGCCGACATTGTTCGGCTCGTCACCGAGACAGCGGAAACTTTCGGGCAACTCGACATTGTCGTCAGCAACGCGGGCACGCACCTGCGCGGACGCATCGAGGATGTGAAGGCGGACGATGTCGCCGCGCATTTCCGAACCAAGGTTCTCGGTCCGTGGGAGCTGATGAAGGCCAGCGTGCCGCACATGCGCAAGGCCGGCGGTGGCCGGTTCATTCTCATAATAGGGCAGGCGGGCAAGGTGCCCGGCGCCAATGTTCCCGGCTCCGCGGTGGTGAATGCCGCGCAGCACGCTCTGGTGAAGTCCGCCTCTGACGATTTCGGACGCGATGGCGTCCTCGTCAATGCGGTCTGCCCGAGCCGGATCGAAAGCCCGCTCTCGCGGTCCATCGACATCGACGAGGAACAGTTCCTCGGGCGCAGCCTGGAACAGCAGGAGAGCGGTTGGGGCAAGACCGTGCCGCTCGGGCGCTGGGGTGTTGCCGACGATATCGCCAACGCCGTCGCATTCGTTGCGTCTGGTCGGGCAAGTTTCATGAATGGTGCCAATATCGACGTCGATGGTGGCCACCAGCGGATGATTTTCTGAAGGGACGGACGGACCGGATGATTGAACTGCAGAACATCAGCAAGACTTTCCGCAAGGGCTCGGAAGAGGTTCACGCGGTCGAACGGGTAAACCTGTCCGTTGATCCGCATTCCATCGTCGCGCTCATCGGGCCGTCGGGCTGCGGAAAGTCGACCTTGCTGAACATGATCGCCGGGCTTTATCCGCCGACCAAAGGCAAGGTTTTCTACGACGGGCAGCACGTCACGGGCGTCAACACGCACGCCGGGTACATGACGCAGAAGGACAACCTTCTGCCGTGGCGAACCGTTATCGACAACGTGGCCCTGCCACTGGAAATTGCCGGCGTTTCCGAAGAGGAACGCTACGAGAAGACACGCAAGATGCTGGCGGAAGTCAGCCTCGACGGGTTCGAGGACAAGTTCTCAAGTGAGCTGTCAGGTGGCATGCGAAAGCGCGCGTGTCTGGCCCGCATGTTGCTGTACGAACCGCAGGCGCTGCTGCTGGACGAGCCCTTCGCCGCGCTGGACGCGCAGCTGCGGCTCGCGATGCACGACTTGCTGCTGCAACTGTGGACGCAAAACCGGCAAACCATCCTGCTTGTCACCCACGACCTCGTGGAAGCCGTGACGCTTGCCGACCGGATTGTCGTGTTCTCCAAGCGTCCGGCGTCGATCACCTACGACGAGACTGTCGACATTCCCCGACCCAGGGACGTGCGTGAAGTGCGATTCACCGAGAGATTTCGCGAAATCTACAACTCGGTCTGGGAGCACCTCAAGGACCAGTACGACGAGGAGCGGATATGAGTCAGGACGATATCGGCGCCACAGGCATGGAAGACGTTGGAGAAAATGCGAGCGATGGAAGCTCGTGGTTCGACAATGTCAGTCGTCCGGTGATGCTGCTCATGCAGGCACTCGTCGGCGTGCTCATCATGCTTGCGTGGTACGCAAGTTCGGGAACGCTGGTTGACAGCTTCATGATCTCCGACCCAGTCGCCGTGGCGCGACGCACTTACGGTTGGTTCGCCTCCGGCGAAATCTACAAGCACATGTGGGCGACGATCTACGCCACCCTCATCGGCTTCGCGATCGGGTCCATAGCCGGGATCGTCGGCGGTGTCTTGCTTGGGCTGTCACCATTCTTGAGCCGGCTTCTCAACCCGTATATCTGGGCCTTCAATGCGCTACCGAAGGTCGCACTCGCGCCGCTGTTCATCCTGTGGTTCGGGCTTGGCATCGAATCCAAGATCGCACTTGCAGCGGTGCTGGTGGTCTTCATCGTCTTCGTGAACACCTTTGCGGGCGTTCGCGAAGTCGACCGCGACCTCGTCGACAGCCTCAAGCTGATGAAGGCCAGCCGTGCGCAGTTGCTCACCAAGGTTGTGCTGCCATCGGCGACATCGTGGATCTTCGTCGGCCTGAAAACCGCTGTTCCCTACGCGGTCATCGGCACGATCATCGGCGAGCTCATCGCGGCCAACAGGGGCCTCGGTTATCTCGTTCAGAAGGCCGGCAGTGAATTCGATACCGCCGGCGTTTTCGCCGCGCTCTTTGTCATCGCGATCATCGCGGTGGTCATCAACGAACTAGTTGGACTTCTCCAGACTCGTCTCGAGAGCTGGAAAGTTGTCGGAAGGTAAGGCCGCAAGAAGCCACGCCCCGATGCATCGGCAGCAATGTCTGCCAAACCGGAGGAAAGGAAGTTTGCAATGAAACGCCTCATCCAGGCTGCAGCAGGGGTGCTCGCGCTCCTCTGCCTGCAAGTACCAGCATCCGCCCAGAAGAACCTCGAAATCGCGGTTGCCGGCCACGGCTATTTCGTCGGCCCGCTCTACGTGGCGGTGCGTGACGGGATCTTCGAGAAGAAGGGTTACAACGCCAACGTCACCTACACGAAGGGTGGCGCGCTGGCTTTCCAGGCCTGTTTCACCAAGCAGGCCGATGTCTGCGTCACGAGCTTCGAGCACGTGCTTACCGCCGCCGCACAGGGTCGCCAACTGGTTGCCATCTTCGCGATCTCCAACCGCCCGCTGAACAATGTCGTCGCCGACAACGAGCTTGTCGAAGCCGGCAAGGGCAAGACGCTGGAAGAACGCATCCAGCTTCTCAAGGGCAAGCGCGTGGGCACCCCGTCGGCCGGTGGGTCCGGTGAAAAGATGCTCACCGTTCTCGCACGCCAGTACGGGCTGGAACTGCCCGGCGATATTGAACTGGTCTATCTCGGCGGCGCGGCGTCAGCCTATGTCGGCGCGATGCAGAACGACCTGATCGATGCCGGCATGCCGTTCGAGCCTGCAGGCGTCCTGATCGAGGAAAAGGGCCTTGGCGGCACGCTGGTCAACATGATGGATGGTGAAGTTGAAGCCTTCAACGACATCATCTTCATGACGGTCGTCGCCCATCCCGATGTCATCGCCGAGAACCCGGACATGCTGAAGGATGTCGGTGCGGCCTTCGCGGAAGCCCAGACTGTGCTGCTTGATGCCGAGCGCGGCCCGGCCATCATGAATGCCGAGTTCAACAACCTGACGCCGGAAGCCAACCAGGCCGCCTACAACAAGGTGAAGGCGATCTGGAGCCCGACCGGCCGCATGAGCGCGGAAGGTGCCAAGAAGGTGCACGATTACCTTCAGCCGGAAGGCACGGCAGAGATCGACTTCGAGTCCACCTTCACGAACGAGTTCATCCCGGAATGACCACGTCGATGGACGTCACATCAAACGATCACTGGGCCCGAAAGGGCCCAGTGTCCCTCTACATGCGCAACAAGTTCGTGCCCGAGTTGAAGGACACGAGCAGCAAACGTCCGCCCGTCATTCTCGTGCACGGTTCGTCGCTGTCGGCGACACCCAGCTTCGACATGCAGATCGACGGCTTGCCGGACTACTCCTTCATGGACTGGCTCGCGCGAAAGGGCTGGGACGTGTGGACGCTGGACCACGAAAGCTACGGACAGTCCACGAAAACCGATTCCAATTCTGACGTCGCCTGCGGCGTCGAGGATCTCAAGGAAGCCACCAAGGTCATTGCCGAGGTCACTGGCAAGTTGCAGTTCCACCTCTACGGCCTTTCGTCCGGCGCATTGCGGGCCACATCCTTCGCGCAAGCCCAGCCCGATCAGGTCGTTCGCCTCGCACTCGATGCCTTCGTGTGGACAGGCGAGGGGTCACCGACACTCACCAAGCGCCGCGAGGGCGTCGAGCAGTACAAGGCCAGCCCGCGACGGCAGATCGACGAGGCGATGATCGCCAGCATCTTCACCCGCGACGAACCAGGCACCAGCGACCCGCGCCTGATCGATGCCTGCGCGAAGATGCAGCTGTCCTACGCCGACTTCGTTCCGACCGGCACCTATCTCGACATGACGACCAGGCTGCCGCTCGTTCAGCCCGAGAACATCACCGCGCCGGTGCTTGTCGTGCGTGGTGAGCATGACGGGATCGCCACCATGGCGGACCTGCTGGCTTTCTTCGAAAAGCTGCCCAATGGCGACCGGCAATTCAGCGTACTGGCCGGTCTGGCCCACTGCACGCCGCTGGGACTGCGCCGCCATGTGCTGTGGCAGACGGTCGAGGATTTCCTGCGCGTTGGCGAGGCGGAGCAGGGCGCTTGAACACAGAGGTCCTTGCGCTGATCTTCCTCAGCATTGGCGCAGGGGCAATCTGCAAGGGCATCACCGGCATGGGGCTGCCGCTGATTGCGATTCCGTTGATGGCAAACTTCATCGACGTGCCGCAGGCCATCGCGATCACCATCGTTCCCTCCATTGTCTCCAACGGCTGGCAGGCAATCAGCTACCGGGCCGAGCGCGGCCACGTCGATTTCCTGCCGCGCATGCTCGTCGCCAGCGCAATCGGCGTCGGCATCGGCACGCTGTTCCTGAAATCCGCCCCCGGCGAGGTCACGTTTCGCGTGCTTGGCGTGATGATGCTGGCCTTCGTTGTGTTGCGGCTGCTGCGCCCGCAATTTGTGCTGGACATGGACCGCGCCCGGACGCTGTCGGCACCCGCCTTCCTGGCAGCCGGCGTGCTGCAAGGGGCTGTCGGCGTGGCCGCGCCCATCGTGGTGACGTTCCTGAACGCGATCCGGTTCGACCGGCCGCTCTACATTTTCACGATCTCGACGGTCTACTGCTTCCTGGCGACCGTACACATGGTCAGCTACGCGGCAGCCGGGCTGATCACGCCGGTCAATTTCGCCGAGAGCGTGTTCGCGCTCTTGCCGGTGGCGATCTTCATGCCGGTGGGTGCGTGGATCGGGCGGCGTTTCGACTCGAAGATGTTCGACCGGGCCGTTCTTGTCGTCATATTGCTGATGGCGATCCGGTTCCTGACCGTGACGCCCTGATCGTTCGTTCAACGCGCGTTCGCACGAAACGTCTGGTCGGCGTATCGCGCGACAAAGTCCGCGTAGGCGAGCTTCAACCCGTCCTTCAGCCGCGTCGTCGGCCGCCAGCCAAGCTGCGTCATGCGGCTTGAGTCCACCAGCTTGCGCGGCGGCCCGTCCGGGCGTTCGGTGTCGAGTTCGATCGAACCCTCGAAACCAACGACCTGCGCCACGAGTTTCGCGAAGTCCAACACCGTCACGTCCTCGCCGTACCCGATATTGAGGATTTCGCTGTCGTCGTAATTCCTCATCGCGAAGAGACAAGCTTCGGCAAGGTCATCGACGTAGAGGAACTCGCGGCGCGGCGTCCCGCTGCCCCAGACGATGACGCTCCGCGCCTCCGAAACCTTCGCCTCGTGGAACCGGCGCAGCAGCGCGCCGACGAGATGGCTGTGCTCGGGGTGATAGTTGTCGCCCGGCCCGTAGAGGTTCGTCGGCATGACCGAGATGAAGCTGCAGCCATACTGGTCGCGATAGGCCTGGCACATCTTCACGGCCGCGATCTTGGCAATCGCGTAGGGCTCGTTGGTTGGGTCGAGTGGGCCTGTCAGCAATGCAGATTCCGGCATGGGCTGTGGCGCCAGGCGTGGGTAGATGCAGGTCGAGCCAAGGTTGAGAAGCTTTTCGACGCCGCTCTCCCAGGCTGCGTGAATGACGTTGCCGACGATCATCAGGTTGTCGCGGATGAACTCCGCGCGCAGCGTGTTGTTGGCCGCGATTCCGCCGACCTTGCCGGCCGCGAGAAACACGGCATCCGGCTGTTCGCGGGCGAAGAAGCCCTCCACATGGTCCTGCCGCGTCAGGTCGACCTGCGCGCGCGTCGCCGTCACCAGGGTGCAGTTTTCGCGCTGCAGCCGGCGCAGCAAGGCCGAACCGACCATCCCCGTATGCCCGCAGACATAGACCCGTTTGCCAGCCAGTTCGTACATTGTCGGCCACCCCGAACTATCGACCCCGCCCGCTTCATGGACTAACACGAGACCTGCAACAAGGTCGCGTATGCCGGAGGCACGCCTGCAATGCCATCGAAACCGAAATTGTCGGTCAGCTTCCACAATTTCTGGCCGGGGTTCGGGGCGCATAATTTCGCCATCACGCGGGCCCTGCAGGATGACTATGACGTGTCGATCGTCGCCGCGGGCCGCGACCTGCAGATTTCCAGTTGTTTCGGGGATGACGGGCTGCCGACACCGCGATCCAGTCGGCCCTTGCGCATCTGGTGGACCGGCGAGGCGCGCGATCCCCAGAGCCAGATCTTCGACCTGTTCTTCGGCTTTCGGCCCGACATGCCTCTGATGCGCGACCGCTGGCATCGCTTTCCTCTCTGGGTGAACGACATCGACTGGTGGGACGAGAGCAGCCCGCACCACGTCTCGCAGCTGACGACCAACCGCGTGATCCCGAAAGACCCGGACCGCTTCTGCAGCTTCGTCTACTCCAACGATACCTCCGTGCGTTCGGAATTCTTCCTGCGGCTGGATGCAGCGCATCGCGTCGACAGCTATGGACGCATCCTAAACAACAGGGGCGAGAATCCGAAGGACACGAAGGAGAAGGTGCGCCTTCTTGCGCACCACAGGCTGGGCATCGCGTTCGAAAACCAGATCGCACCCGGCTACGTGACCGAAAAGCTGCTCCATGTCCTGCAAAGCGGATCGGTGCCGGTCTACTGGGGCGCGCGGGAGGCATTCAGCGACTTCAATCCGGAGGCGTTCATTGACGCGACGGCCTTCGACACCCTGCAGGACCTTGTCGATCACCTGATCCGTTTGGACGATTCAGCTGATGGCCTTGACCAGTTTCGACAGGCGACGCCGTTTCGCGACGACCGCATTCCCTATGAACACACGATGCGGTTCTTCCTCGACAGGGTGAACGACGCGCTGTCCGGGCCGCCCGATCCACTGACGCTTGATGCGCTGCGCGGACGCTGGCACCCGCGCGTACCACGCCCGGGGCTGAAGATGGAGCGCAAGTTCCGGCGGTTTCGAGACCGGTTGCTTGGGCGGACTTGAAGCGCTACCGCCACGGCCCCCTGGCAAGCAGCGTACGCGCGTACCACTTCCAGAAATTGGTGCCGCGCTTGCGGTGAATGTCGAATATCGGGCCGTAGCTTGTGGCTGGCCGCCGGATCCCGTCCGGGCCGGTTTCAGGCTGTAGCCGGGGCCGGCAGCCTTCAAAGGACGGGTCCGGAAACCGCGGTAGGCCCGCCTTGCGCGCCATGATCGTCAGGACCGACTGATCGTGACGATGCTCCTCGAACTCCGGGAAATTGTCACGGCCCAGTTGGTTCGGCTCGTCGTCCAGGGCGTGCGGCACAGTCATCGCAGCGCACAGGTTCTGCACGAACACCCGCGCCTCAGCGCCAGCGCGGTAGAGCTGGATGCCGCCGACAAGCTGGGAGATGTCGTGGAAATTGGGCGCGTCGGCATCGAGCCCGATGAAGCAATCGCGCTTGGTCCAGCGCCGCATGGAGAAGCGTTCGCCGGGCAATTCGAAAAGCACGATGGGTTCGTCTTGTGCGCACGCAAGCATCGGCTCGGGATCAGCGACGAACCGCATGGCGGCATCGGTGTAGAGAACAAGGTCGCCGTCCGGCACGTTCGCCAGTGTCTCGCGCAGGATAAACGGCTTCCACAGCCAGTAACCAGCGCCACGCGGCTTCGCCATGGTTTCGGGATATCGGCGAGCGAGGTCCTGCGTCACGGCGTCAGCCTCACTGAAAATGCGTGTCCTCAGGCCGTATCGTAGCGCCGAAGCTGCGAGCAACTTGGCAGCTCCGCGAAAGCGGCGCGAGGCAAACGTGATGTGATGGACGCGGGCGATTCTGGTTCTCCGTGCGGTGGCTTCGCCGCGCGGCTGACTTTAGCCGGGTCAGCGCCCGAGCGCGAATGCAGCGATGGCTGGCGACAACCCGTCGGCTTCGCGAAAACCCTCGCGCGGGCAGGCCCGGCGTTCGGTGTCCACCATGCACATGGCGACGCCGCCCTTGACCGTGACCTCCGCGCCGAGCCGCCCGGCGAGGGACAGCATCTGGCCGTTGTCTGCCCCGCAATACATGACGGCGGCATGCGGCCTGATCTCGGCGATGGCGCGCGTGGCAAGCAAGGTGCCGAGACCGAAGCCCTGAAAATCGCGCTCGACCGAAAAGGCGAGTTCGCGCGGCACGTCTATATCGTCGGACGGTGGTGAGATTTCGGCTGCGGCGCGCGTTTGCCCTTCGACCTGCAGCGCAAGGATGGAAACACCGGAACCTGTAAGCTGGAGACAGTGCGCATCGAGCGCTGCTGCATCCATCGGCTGGTTGAAGCGCCGCTCCATGGCGGCCTCATCCAGCCGGAGCAGATGCGCCCGGTAGGACTCCATCTCGTGTTCAACGAGAAAGCGCAGGTTCGTCGTCTCGCTCATGTGCCGCTCCGATTGCCGAACGGCACCCTCGCAGCTTTCCGTCAACATCCCGCTAAATTGTCTCAAACCCACGAAAAAGGGCCGGTGCAATGCACCGGCCCCCGTATTGGCAGATCCGCGAAAGCGGAGAGGTCTTAGAAGAGACCTTCGATCTGGCCTTCGTCGTTCAGGAAGATGGTTTCCGAAGACGGCTTCTTGGGCAGACCCGGCATGGTCATGATCTCGCCGCAGACGACCACGACGAAGCCGGCGCCGGCAGACAGGCGGACTTCACGGACCGGCACGGAGTGGCCGGTCGGCGCGCCACGCAGGTTCGGATCGGTCGTGAACGAGTACTGCGTCTTTGCCATGCAGACGGGGAGGTGGCCGTAACCGTCGGCTTCCCACTGCTTCAGCTGGTCGCGAATCTTCTTGTCGGCGATGACCTCGTTGGCGCGGTAGATGCGCTTGGCGATGGTCTCGATCTTCTCGAAGAGCGGCATCTCGTCCGGGTACAGCGGAGAGAACTGTGCCTGGCCGCTTTCGGCGATCTCGGACACGCGGGTCGCGAGTTCCTTGATGCCTTCCGAACCCTTGGCCCAGTGCTTGCAGAGAATGGCTTCCGAACCGAGGTTCTGGACGTATTCCTTCACGGCCTGCACTTCGGCGTCGGTGTCGGTGACGAAGTGGTTGATGCCGACGATGGCGGGCACACCGAAGTTCTTCACGTTCTCGATGTGACGGCCAAGGTTGGCGCAGCCCTTCTTGACGGCCTCGACGTTCTCGTTGCCGAGATCGTCCTTCTTGACGCCGCCATTCATCTTCATGGCGCGAACGGTCGCGACAATGACGATGGCATCCGGCGCAATGCCGGCCTTGCGGCACTTGATGTCCATAAACTTTTCGGCGCCGAGGTCGGCACCGAAGCCGGCTTCCGTCACCACGTAGTCGGCGAGCTTGAGCGCCGTGGTGGTGGCGACAACCGAGTTACAGCCGTGCGCGATGTTGGCGAACGGGCCGCCGTGCACGAATGCCGGGTTGTTTTCCAGCGTCTGCACGAGGTTCGGCTGCATGGCGTCCTTCAGCAGGACGGTCATGGCGCCATCGGCCTTGATGTCGCGGCAGTAGACGGCGGTCTTGTCTCGGCGGTAGCCGATGATGATGTCGCCGAGGCGCTTCTCGAGGTCGGCCAGGTTGTTGGCCAGGCACAGGATGGCCATGACTTCGGAGGCCACCGTGATGTCGAAGCCGGCTTCACGCGGGAAGCCGTTGGCAACGCCACCCAGCGAGCAGACGATCTGGCGCAGGGCGCGATCGTTCATGTCCATCACGCGGCGCCATGCGACGCGGCGAATGTCGATTTCCTGCTCGTTGCCCCAGTAGATGTGGTTGTCGATCATCGCCGACAGCAGGTTGTGGGCAGAAGTGATGGCGTGGAAGTCACCGGTGAAGTGGAGGTTCATGTCCTCCATCGGGACGACCTGGGCGTAACCGCCGCCGGCTGCGCCACCCTTCATGCCGAAGCACGGGCCGAGCGAGGCTTCGCGAATGCAGATCGCGGCCTTCTTGCCAATGGCGTTGAGGCCGTCGCCGAGACCAACGGTCGTGGTCGTCTTGCCTTCGCCAGCCGGCGTCGGGTTGATGGCGGTGACGAGGATCAGCTTGCCATTGGGCTTGTCGGCCTGCTTGGCAATGAACTCTGCGGAAACCTTCGCCTTGTCGTGGCCGAAGGGCAGCAGATCGTCAGAAGGAATGCCGAGCTTGGCGCCGATCTCCTGGATCGGTTTCTTGTTGGCTTGGCGTGCAATTTCAATATCGCTCATTTGTCGTCCTTTCCAGGCGTATCCTGAGTCTTCCGGGCCCGCGGACGGGCCCGGTTTTCTTGGTTTTTCCGGTTTTGTTATTCAGCCGCCGCGAGCTTCGGGTCGGCCGGTTCGATACGGCAGGCGGAGAACTTGAACTCCGGAATCTTGCCATAAGGGTCGAGCTGCGGGTTGGTCAGCGTGTTGGCCGCCGCCTCAACATAGGCGAAGGGCACGAAGACCATGTCCTCGGCAACCGCGCGGTCAGCACGGGCCATGATCTCGATTTCGCCACGACGGGTGGCGATGCGGATCATGTCGCCCGCCTGAACGCCCAGCTTGCGCAGCGTCTTGGGGTGCATCGACGCGTTGGCCTGCGGCTCGACATTGTCGAGGACCGTGGCACGGCGCGTCATCGAGCCGGTGTGCCAGTGCTCCAGCTGGCGCCCCGTGGTCATGATAAACGGATACTCGGTATCCGGCGTCTCGGCGGGGGCGATGATGCTGGCCGGGGTGAAGCGGGCACGACCGGATTCGCGCGGGTAGCCATCGGAGAACACGATTGGCTGGCCCGGATCTTCCGGCGACAGGGACGGGTAGGTGACCGCACTCTGGTTCTCCAGGCGCTCCCACGTGATGTTGTCGAGGGAGTTCATGGAGCGCTTCATCTCGGCGAAGACCTCGCTCGGGTGCGTGTAGGTCCAGTCGAGACCCAGACGCTTGGCGAGATCCACGGTGATGGCCCAGTCCTCACGCGCTTCGCCGGGGGCCTCGAGGGCCTTGCGGCCCATCTGCACCTGGCGGTTCGTGTTGGTGACCGTGCCGTTCTTCTCCGGCCATGCGGAGGCCGGAAGCACCACGTCAGCATAGTAGGCCGTCTCGGTCAGGAAGATGTCCTGCACCACGAGATGTTCCAGCTTGGCCAGCGCGTGGCGGGCGTGGTCGACATCCGGGTCGGACATGGCCGGGTTCTCACCCAGGATGTACATGCCGCGAATGTCGCCGTGATGGATCGCGTGGATGATCTCGACCACGGTCAGGCCCGGCTTGGCGTTCACTTCCGTGCCCCAGATCTCCTTGAACAGATCGCGGACCTGGACATTGGCGACGCTCTGGTAGTCGGGCAGGACCATCGGGATCATGCCGGCGTCGGACGCGCCCTGCACGTTGTTCTGGCCACGCAGCGGGTGGAGGCCCGCACCGGGACGGCCAACGTGACCGCACATCAGCGCCAGCGAGATAAGGCAGCGGGAGTTGTCCGTGCCGTGAATGTGCTGGGAAACGCCCATGCCCCAGAAGATCATCGCGGCTTCGGCCCGTGCGAAGGTGTAAGCGACCTCGCGCAGGGTTGCAGCCGGGATACCGCAGATGTCTTCCATCTTCTCCGGAGCGAAGTCCTTCAGGTGGTCCTTCATGGCTTCGAAGTTCTCGGTGAAGCCGTCGATGTACTGGCGGTCGTAGAGCTCGTCCTCGACGATGACGTGCATGATCGCATTGAGCATGGCGACGTCGGTGCCGGGGCGGAACTGAAGCATGTGCGAGGCATGGCGGCGCAGGGCCTGGGCACGCGGATCCATGACGATCAGCTTGCCGCCGCGCTTGGCGAACTGCTTGAAGTAGGTCGCCGCGACCGGGTGGTTCTCGGTCGGGTTGGCGCCGATGACGATGGCGACGTCGGCGTTCTCGATCTCGTTGAAGGTCGCGGTCACGGCACCCGAACCGACGTTCTCCATCAGCGCCGCCACCGAGGAGGCGTGGCACAAACGGGTGCAGTGGTCGACGTTGTTATGGCCGAAGCCCTGACGGATCAGCTTCTGGAAGAGATAGGCTTCCTCGTTCGAGCACTTGGCCGAACCGAAGCCGGCGATGGTCTCGCCGCCGCTTTCGCCGACCAACTTCTTCAGGCCGTTGGCCGCGGCGTCCAGCGCCTCGTCCCAGGTGGCTTCACGGAAGTGCGTCCACGGATTGGCCGGATCGACATTCATGCCCTTTTCCGGCGCGTCTTCGCGGCGGATCAACGGCTTGGTCAGGCGGTGCGGGTGGGAAACATAGTCGAAGCCGAAGCGGCCCTTCACGCAAAGGCGCTGCTCGTTGGCAGGCCCGTCGACGCCGTCGACCCAGGCGATCTTGTTGTCGCGGATCTTGTAGCTGATCTGGCAGCCGACGCCGCAATACGGGCAGACCGACTGGACTTCCTCGTCGACGTTTGCGCTGTCGCCGCGCTCGGCTGCGTCGAGGATGGAGGATTCCATCAGCGCGCCGGTGGGGCAGGCCTGGACGCATTCGCCGCAGGCGACACAGGTCGAGTTGCCCATCGGGTCGTCGAAGTCGAAGACGATCTTCTCGTCGTGGCCGCGGCCGGCCATGCCGATCACGTCGTTGACCTGGACTTCGCGGCAGGCGCGCACGCACAGGTTACAGTGGATGCAGGCGTCGAGGTTGACGTGCATCGCCACATGGCTGGCATCCAGCAGCGGGATACGGTTGTTTTCCAGCTTCGGAAAACGGCTGTCGGACACGTCCTGAACGTCCGCCATTTCCCACAGGTGGGACGAGCGGTCGTGGGCGTCGGAACGTTCCGGCTGGTCGGTGACGAGAAGTTCCATCACCATCTTGCGGGCCTTGTCGGCACGCTCGGAGTCGGACTTCACGACCATGCCTTCGTTTGGCGTGCGAATGCAGGACGCAGCCAGCGTGCGCTCGCCGTCGATCTCGACCATGCAGGCGCGGCAGTTGCCGTCCGGCCGGTAGCCCGGCTTGTTGGCGTGGCACAGGTGGGGGATGCGGTTGCCCTGGCGCAGGGCCACTTCCCAGATCGTTTCGCCCGGCGCAGCGGTTACGCTTTTCCCGTCGAGGGTGAAGGTGATCTGCTCGGTCTTGGTGGTGGCATCGGTCATATCGGCCTCCCTTGAAAATCTATGTTCCGTACTGGCGGGGTCGATTACTGTTTGTCGCGCTCGATGGACTGTTCGGTCCCGTAACCGGTCTTCGGCGGCGCGATATCGGTGTCGCCGAGTTCATCGGCGAAGTGCTTGATCGTCAGGCGGATCGGGTTGGGTGCTGCCTGTCCAAGGCCGCAGATCGAGGCGTCGGCCATGGCGGTCGCAAGTTCCTCAAGCAGCGGCTTGTCCCAGGTGTCCTTCTCCATCAGCTTCACGGCCTTCTCGCAGCCGACGCGGCAGGGCGTGCACTGGCCGCAGCTCTCGTCCTCGAAGAAGCGAAGCATGTTGAGCGCGGCATCGCGCGCCTTGTCCTTGTCGGACAGCACGACGACAGCAGCAGAACCGATAAAGGTGCCGTGCGGCTGCAACGTGTCGAAGTCGAGCGGAATGTCGTCCATGGACGCCGGCAGCAGGCCGGAAGAGGGGCCGCCCGGCTGGTAGGCCTTGAAGGTGTGACCGTCCGTCATGCCGCCGCAGGCCTCGATGAGGTCGACGATGGTGGAACCGGCGGGCAGCAGCTTCACGCCCGGGTTCTTCACCCGGCCGGAAACGGAATAGGCACGCATGCCCTTGCGGCCGTTGACGCCGTGGGCACCGAAGACATCGCCGCCTTCGCGGCAGATCTTGGCGATCCAGTAGAGCGTCTCGACGTTGTGGACCAGCGTCGGGCGATTGAAGATGCCGACCTGCGCCACGTAGGGCGGGCGGTGACGCGGCAGGCCGCGCTTGCCCTCGATGGATTCGATCATCGCGGATTCTTCACCGCAGATGTAGGCGCCTGCGCCGCGGCGCAGATCGATGTAGCCCTTGGTGACGATCCCGGCGTTCTCCAGTTCGGCGATCTCCTTGCGCAGGAGGTCGATCACGAACGGATACTCGTCGCGCATGTAGATGAAGGCCTTCTCGGCTTCCACCGCCCAGGCGGCGATCAGCATGCCTTCGAGGAAGAGGTGCGGGTCGCGCTCAAGGAAGTAGCGATCCTTGAAGGTGCCCGGCTCGCCCTCGTCACCGTTGACGGCGAGGTAGCGCGGGCCCTGTTCGGCGCGCACGAAGGACCATTTCTTGCCGGACGGGAAGCCGGCGCCGCCCATGCCGCGCAGACCGGAGTCGAGGACTTCTTGCTGCACCTGGTCCGGCGTCTTCGCGCCGTCGCGCAGGCTCTTCAGGGCCTTGTAGCCGCCATTGGCAACGTAGGACGAAAAGGCTTCGTAGTCGGGCAGGTGCGCGTGGGTGTCGTCGTTGGCAATCGCCTCGGCGACCTTTTCAGGCGTCGCGTGGTCGATGTGGTTGTGCCCGATTTCAAGAACCGGCGCGGTGTCGCAGCGGCCCATGCAGGGCGCGCGCAGCACGCGGACCTTGGCGGGATCCTGGCCATCCTGCAGCGCCTTCATGAGCTGCTGTGCGCCGGCCATCTCGCAGGAGAGGCTGTCGCAAACGCGGATGGTGAGGTCCGGAGGCGGGGCCTCGCCTTCCTTCACCACGTCGAAATGGGCGTAGAAGGTCGCAACTTCGTAGACTTCGGCCTGCGCCAGGCGCATTTCCTCGGCGAGCGCACGCATGTGCTCGGCCGACAGGTGACCGTATTCGTCCTGAATCAGGTGCAGGAACTCGATCAGCAGGTCGCGGCGGCGTGGGCGCTCGCCCAGCAAATCGCGGACCTGCAACAGGGCCTGATCTTCATACTGACGGCCCTTGGGGGTCTTGCGCCCCTTGCCTGCGCCGCTTTTCCATACGCCGAGCTTGTCGTCGTGCGTGGCCATAATCACCAACTCCTTCAGGAAACGTTTCCCACCGTTCTTTCGACGGCGTTTAGCAGGGAATTTGCAAGTTATCTTGATGCGGTGTGGAGAAAGTCCTCGACTTCACCGCACATGATGGCTGATCCGATCCAGTCGCCGTTTGCGCCGTCTCGAGGTGTTCAACCCTCGTCATGGCTTTGCTGATCGGCGACAGGGGGAGGCTCGGCAAGGACCGAAGGCCCGATTCTGCGCAGGCGCCGACGCGTGTGAACGCGTATGCCGCGTGCTTCGCCGTCGCGCATGTGCCATTGCTGGCCGGATGCCCGGCGTTACAGATCGGTGCCGAATGATGCATCGGTCTTTGACTTCCTCCCAATCAGCCTATTGTGGCCATGGGACGCTTTCTTGACTTTCGCCTACACGCCGTATTTTTATCTAATACCGCCATGTATGCAGAGGCTTGAATATGTCTGCCGTTCCATTCCGGGTCGGATTCCTGCTGGTCGACGGATTTCCATTGCTGTCCTACGCCGCAGCCATCGAGCCATTGCGCGCCGCCAACACGGTTTCGAGCGAAAAACTTTACGATATCAAGAACCTGCCGATGTCCGGCGCGCGCTCGACCAGTGCCTCGGGAACGGAAACCCGTGCGCAGGCCCATGTCGGTGAGACGGTGGATTTCGACCTGCTTTGCGTGATTGCAGGCGAGCTGAAGAGCTTTGGCGACCGCCGCGTGACCGGTTGGCTGCGGCTCCTGGCGCGGCGGGGAATCGCATTGGCGGGAATCGCGGGCGGGGCCGCAGCACTCGCGGAGACAGGCTTGATGGCCAACCGGCGCATGACAGCGCCGGTGATGATGCTGCCGCGCCTGAGCGAGCAGCATCCCCATCTTCTGCTGGAGCCGGTGCCCTACGTCATCGATCGCGACCGCATGACCGCAACCGGGGGTGCTGCGTCCGGCGACATGATGCTGGCGCTCATCAGCAGCCATCACGGCGCGGCGATGGCTGACGACGTGCGTGAACTGGTGCTGCACGGCGCCACGCGCCCTGCATACGCTTCCGCGGCAAATCTGGAGGACCGCGCCGGGCAGGGCGGGAACTCGAAGGCGGTGATCGCCGCGATCCAGACCATGAAGAACAATATTGCCGAGCCACTGCCGGTGGAGGAACTTGCGCGACTGTCGGGCATCAGCGAGCGGCAGCTCGTGCGGCTCTTTTCCCAGCGCATGGGGCAGGGGCCGGCGGCCTACTACCGCGACCTGCGACTGGAAACGGCCCGCAGCCTCGTGGAGCAGTCGAGCCTCAGCCTGACCGAAATCGCGTTGGCGTCCGGCTTTTCGAACTCCGCGCACTTCTCCAAGGCGTTCTCCGACCGGTTCGGCGAAGCGCCCTCACGCCTGCGCAAGGCACGCTGGAAAACCGGCTGATGCGCGCTGAACCCTAGCGCGCAAATATCTGGGCTGCGAAATAGCCGGCCGTTGCGGCAAGCCCGGTGAGGAAGGTGCCCCACGCAACGTCGATCGCCACCATCGAGACCGGCCAGTCCTTCAGCGTCGCGTGGTTGGTCATCTCGTATGTCGCGTAACAGAAGAAGCCGAACAACGCGCCGTAGAGCGTCGCGGTCCCCGGCGCATTGGCCTTGAGGGCAGGCGAGATTGCGAAGAACACGATGCCGACCACGTAGACGAGGTAGAAGCCGGCGGCGGCAACCATCTTGGGCTGGTCGAGCAGCAGGTGGCCGATCCGCTCGACGAATATCTGCCGCGCGATGTGGGCGAGCCAGACGTAGTCCAAGCCGAGAAAGACCACTGCTGTTGCGATATAGGCGATGACATATTGCATGGGTTGCCTCCGTGATGCGCAACCGATACGCGGGGGCCGCGTCACCGGATCAAGCGTTGGTTAAATTCCAACGCCGGCTGTGTGATCCGCGTTCCAGGTGGTGGCGTATCACGCCCAACACGTCCCGCACGCAAGGTTCTTCATGCGCCCTCTTAAAATCGCAGTCATCGGCTCCGGCATCTCCGGATTGTCGGCAGCCTGGTTGCTGTCGAAAACGCATAACGTCACGCTGTACGAGACCGATGACCGTCTTGGCGGACACGCCAACACGACGCATGTCGACATGCCCGATGGAACGGTCGCCGTGGACACCGGATTCATCGTCTACAACGAGCTGACCTATCCCAACCTGACTGCGCTGTTTGCACATCTCGACGTGCCGACGCAGGCAAGCAGCATGGGCTTTTCGTTTTCGTCCGACGCTGGCGCCTACGAATATTCCGGCACGGGAGCGAACGGTTTCTTCGGCCAGCGCCGCAACCTTCTCAAGAAGCGCCACTGGCGGATGCTGTCCGACATCAAGCGGTTCTTCGAAACGGCGACGACGCGCGTCACAGCCTACGACCCGCAGATCAGCCTTGGCGCGTTCCTCGCAACCGAGGGCTACTCGACTACCTTCATTGACGAACACATCGTGCCGATGGGCGCCGCAATCTGGTCGACACCGGCTCAACGCATGCTGGATTTCCCGGCCCGCGCCTTCGTCGACTTCTATGACAACCACCGCCTGCTGCAGTTCAACGATCAGCCGGTCTGGCGCACGGTGCGTGGCGGCAGCCGCGAATACGTCCAGCGCATCTGCGACGATGGCGACTTCGAGATCGTGCAGGGTGTCGGCGCGCGCGCCATCCGCCGAACCGATACCGCGGCATTGGTTGAGGATGCGCGCGGCGCCGTCCGCCCGTTCGACCAGGTGGTGATCGCCACGCAGGCCGACCAGGCGCTCGGCCTGCTGGATGCGCCTGCCGACGAAGAGGCGCGCCTGCTGGGCGCATTCGCCTACCAGGAGAACCTTGCCATCCTTCACAGCGACCGCCGGTTGATGCCGAAACGCCGCCGCATCTGGTCTGCGTGGAACTTCCTGAAGAGCGGCGCGCAAGGTCGCAGCGAACTGTGCCTGACCTACTGGATGAACGAACTCCAGTCGCTGGACACGCGCTGGCCGGTTCTCGTGACGCTGAACCCCTACGATGAGGTTCACCCCAAGGCCGAGCACGGACGCTTCGCCTACCGCCATGCAGTCTTCGACAATGCCGCGCTGACCGCCCAGAAAGATCTCTGGTCCCTGCAAGGCCAGAAGCGAACATGGTTCTGCGGCAGCTATTTCGGTTACGGTTTCCACGAAGACGGCTTGCAGGCCGGGCTTGCGGTTGCCGAGGCCATCGGCGGCGTGCGCCGCCCCTGGTATGTCGACAACGAATCCGGTCGCATCCATTCGATCCGTCCGCGCGACGTGCGGGCAGCGGAGTAACAATGACGGCAGCGCCGACAAACGCGATCTATGCAGGCGACGTGGTTCACAACCGCGTCCAGCCGGTGCATCACGCCCTGCGCTACCGGGTGTTCTCGCTGTTCGCCTTCGTCGACGAGCTTCCGGCCCTGTCGAAACGCAGCAGGCTTTTCTCCTACAATTCCGCCAATCTCGTTTCGCTGCACGACAAGGATCTCGGCAAGGGCGGGCCATTGGAGCCGTATCTGCGCGGCATCGCGAATGAGGCCGGTCTTGCCGAAGAGATCCAGCGTTTCGCATTGCTGTGTTACCCGCGCGTGCTCGGCTGCGCGTTCAACCCGCTGACGGTCTATTTCGGATATGACGCGGCCGATGCCACGCGGCTGGTCGTCTACGAGGTGAGCAACACGTTCGGCGAGCGCATGACCTACGTGATGCCAGTCGTTAGCGATGGCAAAATGCTTGAGCAGGATTGCAGCAAGCAGCTGTACGTGTCGCCGTTCAATGCCGTGGAGGGCACGTATCATTTTTCGGTTCGCGGTCCCGGCGATATCCTCAAGCTCGCCATAAGGCTGGAAGTCGAGGGTCGCACCTGCATGACCGCTTATTTCAACGCCGCGCGAAAGGCCTTTTCCGACGCCGCGCTGGCGCGCGAGTTGATCCGTGTCGGCTGGCTCGGCGCCAAGGTAATCGGCGCGATCCATCTGGAAGCCGCGAAGCTGTGGCTGAAGGGCCTGCGGCTGCAGCCACGGCCGACCGCGCCGCGGCAGGCGGTGTCGATTAAGACGAACGACTATGCGGAGGCGAGAGACGCATGATCGAACTGGTTGCAACCGAAGCCGGTATCCGCCGCGGCCTTCGCATTCCGCTCAAGGAGCGCGTGCTGTACCGGCTGGCCCGCCGCTTTCTGCAGTTTCAGCCGCAAGGCAGCATCATCGTGGAAATGCCGTCCGGCCAGCGCTACCGATTTGGCGAGGACAATGGCGCTGAACCCGCCATGATGAAGTTGAACGACTACGCGCTGCTGCGCAAAGCCATCCTGCGCGGCAAGCTGGGATTCGCCGAAAGCTACATCGCCGGCAACATCGACATTCCCGACCTGACGCGGCTGTTTCACTTCTTCCTGCGCAACGAGGATGCCTTCGCGCAGGCCGGACGCGAGATGTTCAAGGTCCGGCTTCCCGACAGGCTTGCCCACCGCCGCCGTCGCAATTCGCGGCGCAACTCCCGTCGCAACATCTCCGACCACTACGATCTGTCGAACGAGTTCTTCGCGCTCTGGCTCGATCCGGAAATGATTTATTCGAGCGGCATCTACCGTGATGGGCGCGACACGCTGGAAGACGCGCAGTCCACCAAGCTCAAGCGCATCGTCGATCTTCTCAACCTGTCACCCAATCAGGATGTGCTGGAAATCGGTTGCGGCTGGGGCGCATTGGCGCGCGCCATTGCCAGTGTCGCCGGCGCCAACGTGACCGGCATCACGCTGTCGCGCGAGCAGCTCGCGGCAGCGCGCGCGTCCGCTGTCGCACAGGGGCTGTCAAACCACGCCAATTTCGTTCTGGAAGATTACCGCGACACGGTGGGACAGTACGACCGGATCGTCTCCATCGAGATGATCGAGGCCGTCGGTCAGGAATACTGGCCGCGCTACTTCGAGACGCTCCGCGAGCGCCTGAAGCCGGGCGGGTCGGCGGTGGTCTAGGCCATCACCATTGCCGACAAGAACTTCGAGACCTACAGCCGCAGCACCGATTTCATCCAGCGCTACATCTTCCCGGGCGGCATGCTGCCGACCGTCGACATCATGCGCGAGCATGCGGAGCAGGCAGGCTTGAAGCTGGGTCACGAGGAGCGCTTTGCGGCGAGCTACGCCGAGACGCTTCGCGAATGGCGCCGGCGCTTTGAGGCGGCATGGCCGCAGATCGAGGCGCTCGGCTTCGACGCGCGCTTCCGGCGACTGTGGCGCTACTACCTGACCTATTGCGAAGCGGGATTTGATGCCGGCGAGATCGATGTCGGCCTGTATCGGTTCGACCGCATCTAGAGACCGGCTGGCTAGGCGCTGCGTTCTTCGACCATGAAGCGGCGCAGGACCCAGAAATAGACCGGGTCGGGCAGGGCACGCAGCAGCTTCATCGCCATCGCGAACAGGCAGGGGAAGGTAATCTCGAACTTGCCCTTCGCCACGCCTGCCATGATCTCGCGCGCCGCACGCTCTGCCGAAACCATGCCGGGCATCGGAAACGGGTTGTCCGCCGTCATCGGCGTGTCGACGAAGCCGGGATTGACCACGCTCACCCTGATTCCGAATTGGTGCAGCTCGGCGTTCAGCGTTTCGGCAAGGTTGATGAGTGCTGCCTTCGTCGGCCCGTACGCACCGGATTTCGGAAGGCCGCGATAACCTGCCACCGAGGCGACGATCACGATATGGCCTTCGCCGCGCGCACGCATCGCGGGAAGCAAAGCCAAGACGGCCTGGTAGACACCCAGAACGTTGATCTCCAGAGCCTGCCGCGCCTGATCCACGGTCAGGTCTATCACGTCCGTCATGTGCCAGACGGCGGCACACAGGATCGCAACGTCGATCTCGCCGACACCGTCGCGGATACCGGCGACGGTTTCGAGCACCTTGTCGTTGTCGGTCACATCGAGCGGGTAGGGGTGCAGCCTCGCCGCCGCCTCCGCGATGTCGCGCAGCTTGTCTTCGCTGCGCGCGGAAATCGCGACGCGGTTGCCGTCGCGCGCATAGCGTTGCGCCAGCTCCAGGCCGATCCCGGAACTGGCGCCAACAATCCAGATTGTCTTGTCGGTGAGCTTGCTCATACCCCGAAGATCGGCTGCAGCAGCCGCATCAGCAGGCCGCGGAAGCGCGTCGGGGCTTCGGTCGCCACGAGGCAGATGCAGGGTGCATCCTGCTCCACGACCGGCTCGTGCTCGACATGCTCGTCGAGGTCGGCGATGTCGCCGGCGGCAAACCGCCCGAACTCGTCGCGATATGCGCCGCTGAGGATCAGGGTCATTTCATCACCGCCGTGACCATGTTCGGGCATGGCGCGGCCGGGACCGATACTGAGCATGTAGAGCCGCGACTTGCCGTCAGTGTCGAGCGCAATGTCGTGCTTGCGTACGCCCGGTGCGATCGTCTTCCACGCAATGCCGTCCAGCGACTTGCCGACGTGGCGCGCAAGCGGTGCGGGGACATCGGACCCCGGATCGCGTGCGACGCGTCCGGAGATGCGAATGGCGTCATCGTCATTGACCGTCGCGAGCCTGTTCATCAGCGCGTCGAATGAACCGGGTTCGACACTGGTCGGCTCGCAACGCTCCATCAGCTCACCGCCCATGTCTTCGGCGGCGCGCACAGCGTTGCGGCACGTATCGCACATGGTGAGATGTGAACTGACGACGATGGCGAACGCCTCGTCCAGATCGCCTGCGGCATAGCGCAGGACGGTCGCGTCATCGAGATGATGCGAAACACTCATTGCAGCACCTCCAGTTTGCTGCGCAGCTTTGAATAGGCGAGCCGCATGCGCGACTTCACGGTGCCGAGCGGGAGCGTCAGTTTCTCTGCGATCTCGCTTTGAGGCATGTCCTCGACGAAGGCCATTTCCATGATCTGCTTCTGCTCGGGCGGCAGATCATCGAGCGCTGCCGCGATCAGTTCGGCGCGCTGGCTGGCAAAGGCCTCGTCCTCGCCGTCGGCTGCTTCCGACGGCAACTCGATATCGTCTATATCGACGTAAGGCCGCGACGAGGCACGCCGCAGCCGGTCAATTCGCGCGTTACGCGCAATGGTGAAAATCCACGTGCTGGCGGCACCGGCCTGGGGGTTGTAGAGCCCGACCTTGCGCCAGACCGTCATCATGACGTCCTGCATCAAATCCTCGGCGAGTGCGGCATCTGCACCTGACTTCAAAAGCCAGGCCTTGATCCGCGGCGCGAAATGTTCAAACAGCTCGCGAAACGCCTGCCGGTCGGCCGTTTCGGCCACGCGCGACAGCAAATCGCGATGGTACGCAACGAGGTTGATATCCCTTCCGTCGCTCTTCATCGCCACATTGCTGCCCGTGATCATCATGCGCATCGCGAACCCTCCGCGCCTCATACGGGCCGAGTGTTCGATTGGATCAGGTGTCTGCCGCAGTTGATTGCTGCGGCACGAGAACCTTCAACTCGCCGGGATGCGACTTGATGGTGATCTCTCTTGGAAGGTCATAAAGCTCGCCGTCCCGGACGCATTTTGCCCGCCGCGACGCGCGTAAGACCTTCACGTCCACCTGTTGATGCGCCGTCTCCTCCAGAATCCCGTTTTCCGCCCACGCACCCATGAACACATCGGCTGCGAGCGAAACGCTGTCGCTGACGCTCAGCGGAGGAGCAAGGTAGAGTCCGAGTTCGCCACCGTCCACCTTGTCGGCATAGGGAAGATGGCCTTCGCCGTACCGGTTGTTGGCGCAGGCCAACACGGAAAGCGTTCTGCTGAACGGTTGAGCGTTGTCCGGCGTGATCTCGACTGTGAAACGAGGAGCCTGTGTCACCGCGTCGAATGCGCCGCGCACGCTGGCGAAAATCTTGCTGGCGCGCGAGGAGTAGGGATAGGCCTTGCGCGATTCGACCATCTTGGAATGCAGGCCGACCGAGAACTGGTGGACGAAGGCATCGCCGTTGACCGTGGCGATATCGGCATCGACCACGCGTCCCGCGGCCACCGCCTCCACCGCTTCGTGGATATCGAGCGGGATCTGGAGGGTGCGGGCGAACAGGTTCATCGTGCCGGCCGGAATGACCGCGAGCACCTTGCCGCACTTCCACAAGGTGCCGGCGGCGGTGGAAATGGAACCGTCTCCGCCGCAGACGCTGACGCATTCCCACTCCGGGTCCTTGCAGGCCGCGTCGAGCGCGTCCGTCAGCGTCTTGCCTTCGATGATGTCGACGTCGGGGTCGTGGCCGGACTTGCGGAACGCCTCGGCGGCGAACCGGGCATACTCGTTCACATCTTCCGTGCGCAGCGACCCTGCCTCACGGTTGAGAATGACTTTCACGCGCATGTCGCAACGGTCCCCAAGGTGGAATTGTACCGGCACGCTAGATTGTTGCGGCCTGCCTTGGAACGTTTCACGCGCATTTAAGTTTCCCATCCGCGCGGCTTTACTGCCATTATCGGGAGGCCGCAGAGGCAACAACCTAATCTGGGGGACCAATCGTGATCGACGTTCAAGTGGGTGGCCTGCTCGGCCTGATCATTCTCGCACTCGACATCTATGCCATCGTGAAAATCGTCGGCTCCGGCGCATCGACCGGCTCCAAGGTACTTTGGATCCTGATAATCCTGTTCCTGCCGCTGCTGGGCCTGATCCTGTGGTACCTGTTCGGACCCAAGGGCTGACGCAGCCGCTCAACCCTGCCGGGTGAGCGCGGCGATGTGATTGTCCCAGGCCAGCGCGTCGAACGGGCGCGCCGTGCCCGTGTCTACGTGCATGATGCCGGCACCATCGCTTGCCAGAAATCCGGAATGCTCGGGCGCAAGTCCGCAGACATCTGCAATCGACCGGCGGGAGACGATCCCGCCGGTCTTGCTGTCCCAGACATAGAGAACGCCGCCGCGCGGGCTGCTCATGGCGATGCGCTCGCCATCGGCGCTGGCTGCGACCGACCCGACATAGTTGTCGAAGGCCTGCCAGTCCGCGTTGTCGACGTCACAGAACCGGATGTCCTGGCCGCGCGCATGGAAGCCGGCCAGTGGCGGCCCATCCAGCGGTGATCCCTCGAACTGCCCTCCGAACCAGATACGACCCTGCGCGTCCTCCGCGATATGGCGAATGGAAAGCTGGTGAAAGTCTTTGGGGAGGGACACCTGCTCCACGATCTCGCCGCTGGCGATATCGAGATAGGCGAGCGAGGGCGTCATCGTCGGGATGTTCAGCTTCTGGCGCGGAAAATCCGGATGCGTGAGGATGCCGCCATTGGCGATCGCGACCGTGCGCTGGTCGCGCATCAGCAGCACTTCGTGCGGACCGATCCCAGCCGTCTCCACCTCGCCGATCCGCCGGTAGCCGTTCGCCACGTCGTAAAGGCCCATGACGCCGCGCTCGCCGTCGAAATCGTTTTCCGAGGCAAACAGCAGCGCGCCATCGCGGGTGAAGAATCCGTGGCCCATGAAATGCCGGTCGGCCGGCGGCTCGAACGCGGCGACACGGCGCTGCGCCTTCAGATCCAGCACAATCGCGAAGCGCCCCGGACGGCGGGCGAAGACAACGGCTTTCGTCCCGTCGGGCGAGAACGCGGAGTCGTGCCCGCGCGCATCAAGGTCTTCGGTGAACAGCAGCCGGGCGTCCTCATCGAGGACGGCCGCCGCGAATGTCCCGTCGCCCTTGCGGCAGCAGGCGACAAAGTGCGTCTGGCTGGACGTGTCGGCAAATGCGGTGAGGGGCAGGGCGCCGGTAGCCGCCAGCCCGAGGATCACGCTGCGCCGATCAGGGCCTTGTGCCATCAGTCGCCGTCCATCGAGTTGAATCCGAGCACGAGGGCGAGTGCCGCCGGATAACGGTCGGACAGAACAGTGACCGCGCCGCCAAGCGGGATCAGTGTGTAGGTGAGTTCCTTGTGGTGCTCGGGGCTTTCCACCAGCGCTACCCAGCTGTCGCCCGTTTCGTCGAGTTCGCGCAGCACGTGGGTCGCCGACCTGATTTCGAACGCCAGCGCGTTGGCGACCTCGCCGTCGTCGGTGCCCAGAAGCGGATTGAAATGCCCTTCGAACAGCGCGGCAACGGCTTCAAGATTGGCGATGAGCGAGGGGACCGTCTCGTTCGAACGCCAGAACGGCGCGCGCTTGGCGTGCGACGCGTCCGGGCTTTCTTCGATCACCGCCTGCAGCTTCAGGTCGCGCACCATCTGCACCTGTTCGCGAGCGGCCTGGATGATCGCCTGCAGGACTTCCGCGTCGTCGCGGAAAAGCGGGTTCTCCGGGCCGGGGTTCAGCATCAGCTTGCGGTATCCGTCCGGGTCCCGCCAGTCCGACAGGATATTGCCGGCAATTACGTGCAGCGACTGCGCGACCGCGCTGACATAGCCACAGACATAGCTGCCTTCGGCGAGCAGTCGCTTCTCGTAGGGGCCAAACAGCAGGAAATCGAGCGCCGGCAGCCCTTGGACGGCGACGCTTTGCTCGTAGAGCGTCTTCGGGTCGAGAGCGGCCGGTTCCTTTGCGCCGACGAAACCCTGCACCTGCCGCAGACCGCGGCCCTTCCTGTCCGGCCAGAAGAAGATGCGCTCGAAGCGGTAATCCTCGCGCGCCGGCCCGAAGCGGATCATCTCCACGCGCGACCACGCATCGACGGTCGCGGCGAACTGGTCGCGCAGCGCCGAAAGGCTGTCTGGCGAGGGGCCTTGGCAATGTGCGCCGGCTGCCTCCGCTAGCGTGCCGGTTGCAGCGTCGAACGCGGCATAGCGTGTGACGATTTCCGTCTCGATGACATCCTCGACGACAGCCAGACGCTCGGGCGTCTGCGCGAGACAAGCCGTCGCGGCGAGCACGAGCGCGGCAAGGCCAAGGATCGGTCGCATCAGCATCTACAGGGACTCCAGGAAACGGATGAGGTCGTCGCGCTCGGCCTTCGACATCTCGGTTACACGGTCCCGCGCGGATTGCGCTTCGCCGCCGTGCCACAGGATCGCCTCCAGCAGATTTCGCGCGCGCCCGTCATGCAGAAAGTATGTGTGGCCGTTCACGGTTTCGGTCAGCCCGATGCCCCACAGCGGCGGCGTGCGCCACTCGTTGCCGGTCGCATCGCCCACGGGGCGGCCATCGGCAAGCCCTTCGCCCATGTCGTGCAGCAGAAAATCGGAGTAGGGCCAGATCAGCTGGAAACGATGTTCTTTCTGCGCCGTCTTGCGGCTGGTGACGAATTTCGGTCGGTGGCAGCTGGCGCAACCCGCCTCGTAGAACAGCTTCTTGCCGCGCAGAACCTGCGGATCGTCCACGTCACGGCGAACCGGAACGGCGAGGTTCCTCGCGTAGAAGACGACGAGGTCGAGCACCGGGTCAGGCGCTTCGCTGTCGCCTAGGTTCGTCTGGATGCCGGTCGGCATCGCGAGGCATTCATGCTGGTTCTCGGTGCAGTCGCCGTAAGGCGCCGGGATATCCGGCGAGGAAATGCCGATATCGCCCGAAAAGGCTTCCGCCGACTGGGCCCGGATTGACGGGTTGCTCGCTTTCCACCCGAACAGGCCGAGTACCGGCTCACGTGTTTCCGGGTCGCGAACCCAGCTCGCCTTGCCGGAGATCCCGTCACCGTCCGCGTCATTCGGGTCCTCGCCTGAAAGAATGTCCGCCGGGTGGATCGCCTCGACGAGACCGAGGCCGATCATCTGGTTGGCGACGCGCGGCGACAGCATCACGTCGGGGTCCATCGGACCGAAGCCCAGATCGGTGACGGAGTAGGTCGGCTTGCGCAGGTTGATCTGCGTCCCGTCGCCAAGCGTGATCGGCATGTCCGCGTAGTCGATCTTCATCAGACCTTCGGCCTTGAGGCCCGGAACCGCGAAATCCTGCAGCTGGCCGCCATAGGTCGGCTCTTCGATGCGCAATTGGGTCTTGTCGGCGAGCAGCGCCTTTTCGTACGCGGTCCGTGCCGGCACCGAGAGCCGCAGGAACATGGACGTCGCGCTGTCTTCCGGCGTCTCCGGCGGGTGGCCGCGCCCGTCCTTCAGGTGGCATCGCTGGCAGGAGCGCGCGTTATAGAGCGGGCCGAGACCATCGGAGGCCTGGGTGGAGGAGGGGGAAGAAACCCAGAGCTTCTTGAACAGGCCGTTGCCGACCTTGAAATCCTGCTCGCCCTCGTTGGTGAGGTTTGCAAGCGACTGGGAAAAGGCATCGCGGTTGGGTGTCGCGGTGGATGTCGTGGCACCTGCGCTCATCGCCTCGAAGGGTTCCGGCTTGGAGAAGTCCGAGGCAGGTGCCGTTACGGCGTCGACGCGCGCCCGGTCCTTGTCGTTCAGGTCGTCACGCATCCGCACATCGCCGGCGTTTGCACCGGCGAAGGTGAGAAGAACCGAAACGATGATGCCGGCGGGCCAGGAGAGGCGACCCGCCGGCGGCGTTCTAGAGAGTGTCATTCAGTTCACTGGTTCAGGTGTCTCACTGAAACACGGCGTTGGGGTTGTCGAGGCTGTCGGAGCCTTCAAGCTCAATGGAGCCGAGGTCAAGAGCTGCGACTGCACGCTCGATGGACCGAGTCTGCGCGACGAGGCCATCAATCGCAGCCTGGACGGTCGCGTTGCCCTCATCGTTGCCCTGACCGATCATCTGGTCGTAGGCCTCGCCACCCTCGGCGCGGTCCTTCATGGCCTGCATGGCATCCATTGTCGCATCAAGGCTCTTGCGAACCTCTTCATCCAGCGCGGCTTCCTTGGCAACGACAAGACCGGAAAGAGACGGACCGGAAACCGTGCTGCCATCAACGCGCTTGTACTCGCCCTGATACACGTTGCGCACGCCAAGGGCATCGTAATAGTGCGAATTGTGCGTGTTGTCGGAGAAGCAGTCATGCTCTTCCTCCGGATCGTGCAGCAGCAGGCCAAGCTTCATGCGCTCGCCGGCCAGTTCGCCGTAGGAGAGCGAACCCATGCCGGTGAAGATCGCGGTCAGCCCGGCTGCCGGATCTTCGGTCACCGCGGCACGGGCCTCGCCACCTTCGCCCCAGCTTTCGACCATCTCTTCGAGGTCGGAAATCAGCAGTTCGGACGCAGCCTTGAGATACTGCGCGCGGCGTTCGCAATTGCCGCCGGTGCAGTTGGCCGGGTCGAAATCGGTTGCAGGACGCGCGCCTGCGCCCGCGTCGTTGCCGTTCAGGTCCTGGCCCCAGAGTAGGAACTCGATGGCGTGGTAACCCGTCGCGACGTTGGCTTCGACGTCCTCGGCTTCGTGCAGCGTCTCGGCCAGAAGCTCCGGCGTGATCTGCGACACGTCAACGCTCTCGCCGTTCAGCGTGATCTGCTCGTTGGCGATCACGTTGGTGGTGTAGAGGCCGTTTTCGTCCGACTGCGAACCATAGGAGGCATCGACGTAATCGATCAGGCCTTCATCCAGCGGCCAGGCATTCACCTTGCCCTCCCAGTCATCCACGATCGGGTTGCCGAACCGGTAGACCTCGGTCTGCTGGTAGGGAACGCGGGCCGCGAGCCATGCGGCGCGGGCGGCATCCAGCGTCTCTTCGCTGGGGGAGGCGATCAGCTTGCCGATTGCCCCGTCGAGCGCCTTCGCGGTGATCAGCGAGTCTTCGTATCCGGCATGGGCAATGTCGGCATAGGTCTCGACGACCTCTGCGGGCGTCTGCGCCGCGGCGGGCAGCGCGATCAGGCAAGCAAGGCCTGCGGCTGCGAGTGTCAAAGGCTTCATGGTGGCTCCTTCCGAGTTCAAGGTTCGTGGGAGTTTGGTTGTCAGCGCACCGCCCTTTGCACGGCACGCCAATGCGATTGGGTCAGTGGTACTGCACCTGCTGCGGGCGACCTGCGATCTCGTCGATCACGTGGGCCGGGACCGGCATCAGTGTCTGGCCGAACTTGTCGAGGGTGGCGGCATAGCGCCGGGCGGCTTCCTCGATCTCGCCCGCACGGTCGCACCCGCCGAGGCAGGTGATGCAGTTGCCGCGCGTCAGCGTGTCGCCATGCTGGCAAGCCGAGATGAGGGCTGCGGCCAGGCATTCCTCGCGACACATGCGTTTTGCGCCAAAGGGGAAGCTTCGCAGCGGGCAACCGGCACAGACACGAAGCGACCGCACGAAGCACGAGAGGTCGGCAATGGCACGGCGGCCGTCCACAGCGCCGAGTTCCTGGGAATAAAACGTCCAGGCCAGTTCCCACGGGTCGATGGAACCGGTGTCATATCCGGCGACCCAATGGCGATAGCCCTCGACGACGAGCCGTTCCGGCGTCCGGTCGAGGTAGGATTCGCGGTTTCCGCTCGGGAGTTTGAATTTCATCGCAGCAGACCTCTCGCCCCGGCGGACACCGGCGCGTGAAAACGGTCTACCGCGCAGCCCGCATGGCGGGCGCACGACGAAAAGGCACACATGGGAACCTCCAACAGCCCGGGTTCAAGGCCCGGATGAGATGGCTCATTTCAGGATACAAAATCCGCGGGGACGATAAAAAGCGACAAAATCACCGTCAATCATTATGTTTTGGAACGATTCCAGAAAACTTGACTCTACGCGTCAATTTGCCGGGATTGACCCATAAAAAAACCGGCCCCGTTGCGGGGGCCGGCTCCTCTCTGAGGGGAGAGTTGGTCGTGCTTAGATCTTCTCCATCCAGGAGTCGACTTCCTTCTCGGCTTCTTCCTGCGTCTTGCCGTAGCGCTCCTGCAGGCGGCCTTCGAGTTCCTTGCGGCGACCGGAAATCACGTCCATGTCGTCGTTGGTGAGCTTTCCCCACTGCTGCTGGGCCTTGCCCTTGAACTGCTCCCAGTTTCCTTCGACCTGATTCCAATTCATGACATCTTCCTTTCGGGGTTTCACTTCGGGGGTCTTGTTGTTCAGGGGGCGCGGTGTGCTGTGCGCTCCATGGGAAGGGAAACGCGAAATCGGGTTTGCTGGTTCCTGTAAAAAAGTCGTCCCTGCGATCACAAATTCGCGGAACCAAATCGCCTGGTCAGGGGTTGATGCGTCCATAATCACACGCGCCCATCGCGGGCACGTCCTGACCATGAAGGGCCGAGCGACCCCCCGATCGCGACAGCCTGACGCCAACACCAGGAGCGACATCATGAAGGGTATTCTCATGTGGCTGATCGGTATTCCGATCCCGATCATCATTCTTCTGTATCTTTTCGTTTTTTAGAATTGCAGCCGCTTCGGCAAGACCTCCAGTCAGCCGCGCAATGCCACCGAACAGTCATTGAAGGCGCTCCTCACCGAGCGCCTTTTTTGTTTATTCGTCACTTTAATCAAATCCCAAAAATATTTGATATTTTTCGTGATTTCACGGAACCAATATGTCACCCACGCATTGTCGCTGCTGTTAACGGACGCGGCCAACGCCCCCTCGTTGGAACAGCGTTTCGAGCCACAACAAACACGGACAAGGAGACCCCGACCATGTTCCGCAAGCTTCTTACAACGACAGCCCTTTCGGTTGTGATGGCCACCGGTGCCTATGCTCAGAGCACCGCCCCCAGCAACGAAGACATGCAGGCTCAGGAGTCTGGCAAGACGAACCAGACGATGACCGACACCCAGGCGACCGACAACAAGGCCGCGATGAATTCCGAGCAGTATGTCAATGCGAATGCTGACGACATGCTCGCCAGCAACGTCATCGGTTCTGCCGTCTACAATGGCTCCGGCGAAGATGCCGAGACCGTTGGCGACGTCAACGATCTAGTGATCGGCGCAGAAGGCGACATCGAAGCCTACGTGATCGGCGTCGGCGGCTTCCTTGGCCTCGGCGAGAAGAACGTCGCCGTGAGCTTTGACAATGTCGAGCACTTCACGAAGGACGGTGAGACCCGACTGATCGTGGCTGCTTCGAAGGAAGAACTGGAGCAGGCTCCCGAGTATGAGCTCCAGGTGAGCGATGCCAGCCGCGAGAGCGCCGACAATATGGCCTCCAGCGACACCAGCTCCGTAAATGAGTCCACTGCCGTCTATGACGAGCAGAAGTCCACCGACGAAGCGACCGCTGACCGTGCGGACGCCGCCGAGCAGCCGCAGCAGGACACCGTTCGCGAAGAAACCGCTGAGCTGAATGCACCGGCGATGAATCGTGACGAAGCAGCCAAGGCGTCTGGTGCCGAAGAAGAGCGCATGCAGATCGCCACTGGCGAGCTGAGCACGGACCAGCTGATCGGTGCCACCGTCTACGGTGCAGACCAGCAGTCGGTTGGTGAGATCGGCGAGATCATCGTCGACTCCAACGACAACATCGAAGCGTTCGTGATCGACGTTGGTGGTTTCCTGGGCATTGGCGAAAAGGCGGTTGCCGTCGACCCCAACTCTCTGAAGATCATGGCCAATGCGGATGGCGACATCCAGATCCAGTCTTCCTTCACCGAGGAACAGCTGGAAGGCCAGAACGAGTACACGCGTGAAGCGTGGGACAGCGACCGTGAATCGGTGATCGTGCGCTAATCAGCCACCACTGAATTCCGAAATCAGGGCGCCGGCCGCGAGGCCGGCGTCCTTTTTTGTATGATTTGCCGAGGGAAACTGGAACCTTAATGCGCAACCTGCGTTGGTCAGCCAACAATGGAGGTACTTTTCATGGCAACATCGACAACCACCACCCCGAAAACCGCCAGCACCAACGGCCGCCCCGGCAACAAGGCTGGAAGCGACGATCTCGAGCGCCAGGTCGAGCAGCTGCGCGGCGACATCCAGTCCCTTGCGCAGACGATCGGCTCGATCACCTCGGACCAGATCACCCGCTACCAGGCCAAGGCCGCTAGCGCCAAGCGCGACGTCGTCAACTCATCGACGGAAGCACTGGAAAGCCTCCAGGGACAGATCAAGGTTTATGAGCAGTCGCTGACCTCGCAGGTTCGCGAAAAGCCGCTGCAGGCCATCGGCATTGCCGCCGGTGTCGGCTTCCTGCTCGCCATGTTCACGCGCCGATAAGGCGTGCGCGCAATGAACAGCGCAATACCGATGCTTGCCAGTGCGCTCACGACCGACATCAAGACGGCCGTGCGGCGCACTCGGCGCAATGTCCTCATATACACCGTCGCTCTTGTCGCCCTGATCACGGCCTACGCCGCCGCGGTGGTAGGGGCCGGCATCTTTGCCGCACAGGAGTGGGGTGGATTGGCCGCCGCCTGGCTGATAGCAGCCATTGCGTTGGCAACCGCGATCCTGCTTGTCGGAATCGTGGCCCTGCTGAACCGGCTGGAAAAGCGCAAGCGCAAGGTGTCGGCTGGCGGGCAGCGACTCTTGGCCCTCACGGCCATTTCGCTGGCTCCGGCGCTGATCCGCTCGCGTTCCATCCTGTTGATCGGTGGCGCGCTGGCGGCAGGCTTTGCGGCCAACTACGCGATGAACAACCATGATTCCACTGAGTAGGACATGAGTAGGACAGGGGAGGTTGCCGCGATCCCGTCGCGGCCCCATCTCCAACTCAGCTGGCAACAATGAAAAGGAATGCCTCATGAGCACCGAACCCAAATACGACGCAGAGACCAAGGCGCTGATCGAGGAATACTGGAATGCGCGTCAGGAAATGCGCGCTGCGACCGAAAGCCCGATGGTTGAATCCTCGGAGCCCGGCGACCGCATGCAGGCGATCGCGGACAAGCTTTCCGCTCGTGGTGTCGACCTCGAAACGCTTGAGGAGGAGGGCGCCAGCACGCTGTAACGCGTCCCGGCTCCAACTGCCTGTCTAAACGACCTGATGCCGCGCCTTCCTAGATGAAGGGGCGGCATTCTTCTGTCAGGCCTTCCCATTTTGCGATGTCGAAAAGACCTTCGATATTGACGACCTCGCAGCCACGATCCAGCCAGCGAATGAAACCGCGCGCGGCCAGCTTCTTCAGCGTCTTGTTGGTGTGGACCACCGACAGGCCCAGGGTATCGGCCACGTGCTGCTGGGTGATGGGGAGGCGGACATCACCATTGAGCAGTCCGACGGACATGGCCTTCTGGTGGATCAGTGCCAGCAGGTATGCGGCACGTTCCAGCGCCGTGCGCCGGCCGATCGAAAGAAGGTTCTCATCCAGGATGCGTTCTTCGCGCGAGGCGATCCACGTCAGGTCGTAGCCAAGATCCGGGTGTTTGGAGAACAGTTCGCGCGTGCGGTCACGCTCGAAAACGCAAAGCCGCATGTTCGAGAGCGCCTCGACAGAATGCTGCATCTCGCCCATGAGCGTGCCTTGCAGTCCGATGAGATCACCCGGCATGACGTAGTTGAGGATCTGGCGGCGCCCGTCTTCCAGCGTCTTGTAGCGGAAGCCCCAGCCCGTCAGGACCGTGAACAGGTGCGCACTGTGCGACCCCTCCACGAGCACCGTTGAACCGGGATCGACAGACAGCTCGCCGGTCTTGAAGGACCGGACGAATTCGAGCTCGGATTTGGTGAACGCGCGAAACTCTGAGCGGTCGCGCAACGGGCAGTTTTCGCAAGAATACGTGGAACTGCTCTTCGCCTTGTCTGCCAACTCACTGACCCCTGATGAAAAAATGCCTCCCCGGCAATCGCCGAGGAGGATACGGGGATCAACAAATTTTCTCTATAGGCAGCGTGAAAAAACGCGGATCAGGAGAGAAATGCCCGCCCTGTTACGGCGGCCGAATTTCCATCCGGGCCATAGTCGGCGTGGCCCGAGATCTGCAGAATGTCCTGGAGCCGCGAGCGCGCGCGGTTCACGCGGCTCTTGATCGTGCCCACGGCGCACTCGCAGATTTCGGCAGCTTCCTCGTACGAAAAGCCCGAAGCGCCAATCAGGATGATGGCTTCGCGCTGGTCGCTCGGCAGTTGATCGAGCGCCTTCTGGAAGTCCTGCAGATCGACCGAGCCGTCCTGCGGGGCGTGGACGGCCATCGACAGCGTCCCGTCGGCATCAGAGACCTCACGGCCTCGCTTGCGCATCCGGCTGTAGAACTCGTTGCGCAGGATCGTGAACAGCCAGGCACGCATGTTGGTGCCCATCTGGAACGATTCCTGTTTCGCCCAGGCCTTCATGATCGCGTCCTGAACGAGATCGTCCGCACGGTCATGCGTGCCGGCAAGCGACATGGCGAAGGCGCGCAGGTTGGGTATGTGCTGGAGAAGCTCGGTCTTGAACCCGAGAGATTCAGCAGGCGTGCGCTCAGCTGTCATCGTCAGCGCTCCAACCCTTGGCAGACTGTTCAGCCTGATCGAGCTTGTCGAGCAGCTCGATGAAGCGCGGCGGAACCGGCTCTTCTTCAAGGGAGGAATAGAACGCTCGCAGTTTTCGCGCGATCTCGTTGTTCGGATCGAACCCGGATCTGCCTCCGGAATCCTTGTCGCTGGTAGGATCAATCATAACTCACCCGAATTGACGCTCATTTAAAGGGTGCCAACGTCCGTGACGCAAACTGGTTCCATTTCGTCGGAACTTTTTTTCAACCCGCGCGTTGAAGCGTTGCCGAAAAGAACTATACCCGCAGCGAGCAACAGATTCGCTCGGAGTTTCAAGGGGTACATAATGTCACTATCCGCCCGTATCGCAACGCATCTCGCGTTTCTTCGTCGCTATGCCCGTGCGGTGGCAGGCTCGCAGACATCGGGAGATGCGTATGTCGCGGCGACACTCGAAGCCCTCATTGCAGACGTGTCCGCGTTTCCTGAAGCCTCGAGCGACCGCGTCGCACTCTTCAAACTTTTCACGATGCTGTTCGGTTCCACGACCGTCGATCTGCCTGAAGCGGAATCGCCGTTTGCGTGGGAGCAGCGCGCCCAGGCCAACCTCCAGACAATCTCTCCGCGCGCCAGGCAGGCCTTCCTGCTCGTCTCGATCGAAGGGTTCACGTCAGCCGAGGCCGCCGAAATTCTCGGTACAGACAGCGAGGAATTTTCCGAGCTGATCGACCAGGCCGCCGGCGACATTTCCCGCCAGATCGCGACCGAGGTCATGATCATCGAGGACGAACCGCTGATCGCCATGGATATCGAGGAGATGGTGTCGAGCCTTGGCCACTCCATCACCGGCATCGCGCGCACGCACAAGGAAGCCACCAAGCTGTTCGCGGAAAAGACCCCCGGTCTCATCCTCGCCGACATTCAATTGGCGGATGGCAGTTCGGGCATCGAAGCTGTGAACGACATCCTGAAGGTGAGCTCGATCCCGGTCATCTTCATCACGGCGTTCCCGGAGCGCCTGCTGACGGGCGAGCGGCCCGAGCCGGCGTTCATTGTCACCAAGCCGTTCAACCCGGACATGGTGAAGGCGCTCATCAGCCAGGCTCTCTTCTTCCGCGATGTCGCTACGGAAGCTGCCTGAAAATTTATCGCGCAGAACTCCGGAACAATTCCCGCATGACCGGCATTTGTATGGCATCAGCAACGAAGGAGACATGCAATGCTGTACTATGCTCTGGTATTTCTGGTGATCGCCATCATTGCGGGTGCTCTAGGCTTCGGCGGAGTTGCAGGCGCGTCGGCGGGTATCGCCCAGCTTCTGTTCTACGTCTTCCTGGGACTGCTCGCGATCTCTCTCATCTTTGGTCTGTTCCGCAGGGCCTGATGCCCCGCGCGACTGAAGACAGTTAGAGGCAACTGACATGGGCGTCGCTTTTGGCGGCGCCCATTCACTTGATTAAGGTACTGCCTGCATCACATGAGTTGGCAGGCGAACAGTTAGAGGTCGCAATTGACGGCTGGAGGCGGAAATCCCATCTGGCAATCGTCTGGAGACAGCCGATTTGCAGATGCCAGCAATTTGCTGGAAGCGCTCTATAGCGCCAGGGTATCCGTGATTATCAGCGACCTCGAAGGCGCCGTTCACCTCATCGTCAATCTCCCCGACTGCTGGGACATGCCGGACGCCGATACCGCCACCATGGCAGCGATCTTCGGTGAAGCGACGGCCGCGCGGATCGGCGATGTTGTCGACAGCGCATCCCAGTCCCAGTCCGTTCGCCAGCGCCAGTTCGACGTCGTGCGCGGCGACAGGAATTTTGAACTCACCATCATCGCCGATACCGACGCCGAGATGCTGCGTGTCATCATCAAGGACGTGACGGAGTCCCGGCGCAGGGAACGGCTGCTGCGCAGCCTCCTGATGGAAGTGTCACACCGCTCCAAGAACCTCTTGGCCATCATCCAGAGCATCGCCAGCCAGACCGCGCGGCGCTCGACGGATATCGAGACGTTCCTCAACAAGTTCCGCGGGCGTCTGTTCTCCATGGCCCGGTCGCAGGATCTGGTGACGGATACCAACTGGAGCGGCGTCGACTTCAATTCGCTCGCACGCAGCCAGTTGCGCCTCTACACCAATGACGGAGAGGCCAATATCGAGATTGATGGCGAGAACGTGCAGCTATCACCGAACGAGAGCCTGCACATCGGCCTGGCGCTGCACGAGTTGATCGTGAATTCCGCCACCTATGGCGCTCTCGCCGGCGTCTCTCCCAGCATTTCATTGAGCTGCAACCGCTACACCGAGAGCGGGACGCCGATGATCGAGATCATCTGGCACGAAGACATATCGGGCGCGACCGACGAGGCAGGGGAACAGCCTGCCATCGAGCGCCGGTTCGGCAGCAGCGTGCTGGAGGCAGCCGTACCCACTGCGGTTGGTGGCAACGCCACATTCTCGATCAGCGATTCCCAGGTGAACTACCAGCTACGCTTTCCGGAGAATGCCGAAGCGGCGTAAACGCTGGGCGCGCTGGGGTGCACGCAGCATTTTCTCCGGCGGTACGTCTGCGATGATTTTTCAGGAGGGCAAAAACCAAAATGCACGACACTGCCGGGGTAAACAGTGTCGTGCGTTGGCATGGGGACTTGCCATTTGGTGCAATTGCAGAGCGTCGGGGGGGTGGGGTGGGTCCCTGCAAATTAACGACTGGTAAACGGACCTATTCCCCGAAGGTTCCCCTGCGTTTGAAATTTTTTTGCAAAAAAGTTCGACCAATCGATATACGAGCAGAAAACCGCCGGAGTTCGTTGTTTTTCATCTCCTCCATCGTGCTCTCTGACGCACAAAGTTCCGGAACAAGACCGACTTGAACAGATTTCTGCCAGCGATCGTTTTCGTGGTGACCACCGGCATCGGGCTTGCGATGAGTGCGATGGTCTACCAGTCGGTTGCCGACTCCTCTCAGTCGCGCTTTTCACGCATAGCGGTGGAAACGGCCGGAAGCGTCAAACTGCGCGTCGAGCAGCATATTTCTCTGCTGCGCGCGACGAATTCCTTCTTTGAGGCATCGTCGGATGCCATCGACCGCTACGAGTTCCGCACATTCGTGGAAGGTCTGGATACCGAGCGCACATACGATGGCATCCAGGGCATCGGCTTTGCCAAGTTGATATCGACCGGGACCGAGTTGGTCGCCGAGCAGCAGATGCGCCGCGATTACGACCTGACCCGCGAAATCTGGCCCGTGACCGATCAACCGGTCCGCACCGCAATCGCGCTGCTGGAACCTGCCAACGCCCGTAACCGCACGGCCATCGGCTACGACATGTTCGCCGACGAGGTCCGCCGCGAGGCGATGATCCGGGCGTTCAAGTCCGGCGAGCCGGCAGCATCCGGTCCGGTGGAGCTGGTGCAGGAGATCACCACAAACAAGCAGGTCGGGTTTCTGGTCTATCTCTACCGGGGACCGAAGGAAGACCTGGCGCTTGCCGCGCGGGAAGGTGGCTTCGGCACCGGCTTTGTCTATGCACCGTTCCGTGCCGGCGACCTTCATTCGGCCGCCTTGATGCGAACGGCGGAACTGCCTGTCGTGCTTGAATCGTTCGACGTGACGGATGGGGCAGAGGTCGCGCTGTACCGCAGCCCCGGCCACGACGACGACATGGTCGAAGGCGGCGAACGGTCCGAGATCGTGCTGGATGTTGCCGGTCGCAAGTGGAAATTTGTCGTCTCGGCCACAAACCAGTTCCGCGAGCCGTATTTCGAGTACATCTCGCCGATCCTTGCGGGCCTGACGATCCTGCTGGCCGGCGCGTTGGCGGCTACCACCCACGCGCAGTTCAAGTCGATCCGTGCCGCGCAGGAACTCAACCGCGTCAGCAACACGGCTCTTCAGCAGAAGGAGTTGATGCTGGGCGAGATGAAGCACCGCATCAAGAACTCGATCGCGCGCATCATGGCCATCGCGCGCCAGGCCGCGAACGGTGCTGAATCACTCGATGAATTCAAGGACTCCTTCTCCGCCCGGCTCCAGGCCATGGCAACGGCGCAGGATGCGCTGACGCGCTCGCACTGGGAGCGCGCCGACCTGCGTGAACTGCTGCTAGCCGAGCTCAAGCAGGTCTTTGGCGAAACGATGAAGAATTACGAGCTCGTCGGCCCACCTGTGAACGTCAATGAGAAGGCGGCGCAGTCGCTCGGTCTCACGTTCCACGAACTCGCCACCAACGCGCTGAAATACGGCCTGGAGAATGCCGACGATGGAATCGCGATTTCGTGGTCATTCAACAAGCAGTCCAAGGGCCGTGTGTTTACGCTGCTTTGGCGCGAGAAGGCTGGTACACTGCCGCCGGAACCTGACCGTGTCGGGTTCGGCACGCGGCTGATGCGAGCCAGCGTTGGCGGGGAGCTTGGCGGGACGTTTGATCGGACGCTTGATGAGCACGGACTGACGGTCCGCATCGAAGTGCCCGCGAAGAACCTGACGTAGCCGCTGGCAACCGGCTGAACCGGAACCAACAACCCGGGAAGACGTTGATATCGGCACCTCGGGGAGATCCATGAGACACGAACGCAACCCAGTTCAGTATGTCGGGTCTTTCCGCCATCAGCCCAGCATCGATTCCGTCATGACATTTTCATCCCGCGTCGCGCTCATCGCGACGGGGCTGATCGTGGTCATCGCGGCAGCGTATTACGCGCGGATGCTGCTGGCGCCGATTACGCTGGCCATCGTCATCGGGTTGATGTTCGGCCCGGTGGCTGACCGCATCGAGCGGTTCGGAATCTCCTCGCATTTCTCCGCGATCGTCGTCCTGTTGGCTTTCATCCTCATCCTGGCGATCGCGCTGACGTCCGTCGTCCTGCCGATTTCGATCTGGATCGACCGATTGCCCCTGATTTGGCAGAACATTCGCTCGATCATGGCGGAGTACAACGGCATCATCGAGAGCTTCTCGCAGATGCAGGACGGTATGCGGGAGATCATGGGGTCGGACGAGTCCATGCGCGTGGCGGTGGACGATGAATCGCCGGTCTCTCAGGTCGCTTGGCTTGCTCCGACAATCCTCGCGCAGATCCTGCTGTTCCTTGCCAGCCTCTATTTCTTTGTCGTGGCCCGCAATGACGTGCGGGCAGCAATCCTCAGCATCTGCGTGAACAGGCGGCTGCGCTGGCGCATCGCCCGCGTCTTCCGCGATGTCGAGCATCTCGTGTCGCGGTACCTGCTGTCCATCACGGCCATCAATGTCGGTCTGGGCATTGCTGTCGGGCTTGCCATGT
The DNA here is from genome assembly GCF_046159835.1 of Tepidamorphus sp. 3E244. NCBI lineage: Bacteria > Pseudomonadati > Pseudomonadota > Alphaproteobacteria > Hyphomicrobiales > Tepidamorphaceae > Tepidamorphus > Tepidamorphus sp. 3E244. The sequence continues at coordinate 1,514,066 of NZ_JBJXCY010000001.1, forward strand.
GGGCTGCCGGCGTGCCGTCGCCGTACCTGTGGGGCCTGCTGGCTGCCTGCCTCAACTACGCGATCTATGTCGGGCCGGCGGTCATGGCCGTCATCATGCTCGGCGTCGGGCTTGCGACTTATTCCGGGGGGGCTGTGCTGTTGCCGGTCGCGGTCTACCTGTCGATCAATATGATCGAGGCGCAGTTCGTGACACCCTTGGTTGTTGGCCGCTCGCTGACGATCAACCCGTTCCTGGTGTTTCTGGCCCTGGCTTTCTGGCTGTGGCTCTGGGGTCCGGTGGGTGGCTTCATTGCAGTTCCCATGTCGTTGATCTTCGTGGTGATTTTGCGGAATCTGCTCCCCCAAAGGCCCTCTCAGCCAGCACGCTGAATCCCGTCCCGACAGGGTGCCCGGGAACTCTTTCCAGTCATCGACGTTATTAATGCACCAGACCGGACATGGTCTGGGCACGTTCAAACTTACTCGGTTTCGACCGGGTCCAGACTACGAAAGAGAACGCCATGTCCCTCGGCACCATTCTGATCATCATCCTCATCCTGCTTCTCATCGGCGCGCTTCCGGCGTGGCCCTACAGCCGTTCCTGGGGTGCTGGCCCCGGCGGTATCGTCGGCGTGATCCTCGTGGTCGTGATCATCCTGTTCCTCTTGGGCCACATCTGATCCGGGTTCTGACCAGGGAGAAAACAATGCTCAAGAAAATCACAGCCCCCATCTGTCTCTGCGTGTTCATGACCGTGCCTGGCCTCGCCATGGCTCAGTCCGGTTGCGAAATGGAAGCCAAGCAATTGCTCCAGGAAGCGACCGCCGAACAGGAGCAGGTGGTGGACGAAAAGGGCGAAGTCGTCGTCAAGATGAAGAACGGCGAAGAGACCGATCTCTCCGAAGAGCAACAGCCGGCTGAACCGCGCGAAAACTGGTTTGGCAACAACCCGGCCAATGAAGCAGCCGTCGAAACGCTGGAAAACGCCATCGATCTTGCCGAACAGGGCAAGGAGAAGGAGTGCAGCGAGATGCTTGCCGATGCCAAGGACATGCTGTCCGAGGAAGCGGCGGAAGAGAGCGTCGAAGGTGACATGGCGAAGTCCGAAGAAAACGGCATGTCCAACGACGACTCGACGTCCTCGACGGGTGGCGCCGCCACCATGTCACAGGAAAGCAACACCACAGGCAAAACAACGAACTGACACAATTCGCCGCCGGAACGTCACAGTTTCGGCGGCACCCCTCCGGAGTATGCATCTCAACAGGGATTCCAGCCCCCCATGGAGCTTCCAATGAAGATCGACACCAAAGCACCGATGACTTTCCCGATCGTTCTCGCAATCTTCGCGGTTGCGCTTGCCGTCCCCGCCATTGCCACCGGCAATTCGGGCGACGGGAGCCTGGTTTCCGCACTCGCGCCGCACGGCGCAGAAGGCAAGACCGACCGTCGTATCGTGACCAAGCAGATGCCGGCGTCCGCAGCCGCGACCCACGTTGAAGTTGTGGGCAATTTCGGCGGCGAACAGCCTGAGATCGTCCTACTCGGCCCCGATGGCACCGAGATCTACCGCAACGATCCGGCCAATAATCTCACCATCGTGGCGCGTGATGCGATCATCCCCTCGATCACCGTTCGTGACGATGCAGACGCGACAGCACAGCTTCTCGTCGTTGCAGCGGAGAATCCGACGGGTGCAAATCCGGCTCTCGACATCGACTAACAGACGCGATGGCTGCCCCTCGGGGGAGACGGCAGCCACAGCAACCAGGTTCAGAGAAGCCGCCGTGTCGTCACGGCGGCTTCTTTGCATTTGGGGCAGCTGAATGCCAGGCCGCAGGCTTGGATGCTCATCGCAAAGCGACAGCCACGCTGAAGCCTGCGAAAGTTGATAGCGGCGTCACACGCGGGGCGCGTGCCAGCGTCCGCGCTGATCTGAGGCTGCTTAAGGCCTCTGCCGTCGCCTCCAGCTGTTGCTGATCCGTTGAAGAGGAAATACAGGCCACTGAGGTTTCCAACCGGAGTCGACCACAGCCCCCGCATGAAAAAAGCCGCAGGCGGGTACCACCTGCGGCTTTCATGTCCTGCACGTGGGCAGGCGAGGTCAGATCGTCGGCAACTGATCGATCATGCGCTCTAGGGTGACGGGGTATTGGCGCACCCGGATGCCCGTTGCGTTGTAGGCGGCGTTGGCGATTGCGGCGGCGACGCCGCAGATGCCCAGTTCACCGACGCCCTTGGCCTTCAGCGGTGTGGCCACGCCATCGACCGTGTCGAGGAAGTGAACTTCCTGGTCGGGAATGTCGGCGTGGACGGCAACCTCATAGCTGGCAAGATCGTGGTTGGCGAAGAAGCCGCGTCCCGTGTCGATGGTCAGATCTTCCGACAGGGCAGCGCCGATACCCATCACCATGCCGCCCAGCACCTGGCTGCGCGCCGTCTTGGGATTGAGGATGCGTCCCGCGTCGCAGACGGCCAGCATGCGGCGCAACCGCGTCTCGCCGGTGCCGACATGGACGCCAACCTCGACGAAATGCGCGCCGAAGGTCGCCATCTTGTAGTCTTCGGTCTGGAAATCACCGAACTTCATGGTGTCTTCAGCGGTGACGTCGCCGTCGATGTCTGCCAGCGCGGTCACGTCATTCCCGGCGACGACATTGCCATCGCGGAAGTCAGGGTTTTCAACGCCCAACTGCTCAGCGATCTGGTCCCGCAGCTTCACGCAGGCGGCATAGACGCCCGCCGTGGAGCTGCCGGCACCGAACTGGCCACCGGAACCGGACGAGACCGGCGAATTGGAATCGCCGAGCTTCACGTCAACGTCTTCAAGCGGCAGCCCGAGCATCTCGGCTGCGGTCTGCGCAATGATCGTGTAGGAGCCGGTGCCGATATCTGTCATGTCCGTCTCGATCGTCAGCTTGCCGCCGGACAGGGTGGCGCGTGCACCGGACTTCATCGTCATGTTCCCGCGATAGGCACCAGCCACGCCGTGGCCAATCAGCCACTGGCCATCGCGGCGCGTTCCCGGCTTGGCATTGCGGGCAGACCAGTCGAAGCGCTTGACGCCTTCGCGCAGGCACTCGACGAAGTGACGGTCGGAAAACGGAACAGATGGGTCGCTCGGGTTGACCTGCGTGTCGTTGAGGATGCGGAACTCGACAGGATCGAGGCCGAGCTTCTCGGCCATCTCGTCCATGGCGATCTCCAGCGCCATCAGGCCGGAGGCTTCACCAGGAGCGCGCATGTCGGAGGATTCCGGCAAGTGCATCTCGATCAGGTGATTGCGGGTCAGCAGGTTCGGGCTGCCATAGAATTCCGACGTCGGCGCAATGGGCGTTTCGCCCTTGCCGCCGGGCAGCGCATGGGCGGCGGCTTCATGGGAGATGGCCGTCAGCTTGCCGTCCTTCGTGGCGCCCAGCCGAATGTGCTGGATCGTGCGCGATCGATGCGTCGCGTTATTCATGATGAGCGGGCGGGGCAGGGCGACCTTGACCGGCTTGCCGGTAGCTCGTGACCCCAGCGCCGCGACGACCGCGTCAGCACGCAGCCACAGTTTGCCGCCGAAGCCGCCACCAATATAGGGACTGTCGACGCGCACCTTGTCGACATCGAGCTTGAAGGTCTGGGCCAGCGACTTGCGCGTCCAGTTCACCATCTGGGTCGACGTCCACACCGTCAGGGTCTTTCCATCGGACCAGTCGGCGATGGAGGCCTGCGGCTCCATCTGGGCATGGGAGTGCGACGGGGTGTGATAGACGGCATCGAGTGATACCTCGGCGTCCGCAAACGCCTTGTCGAAGTCGCCGACATCCGTATCGGCTTCGCCGCTGCCGTCCTTCTGCTCGAAGGCCGAGGCGAGGTCGAAGTCTTCATCGGTCTCCTCGTCGTAATCGACCTCAATGAGGTTGGCCGCCGCGCGGGCCTGTTCGAACGTGTCGGCCACAGCAACCGCAATGACCTGATGGTAGTGGACGATCTCCGCGCCACCGAACAGGGGAGCGACGTTGAGCTTTGCCTTGCCGAGATCGGGTTCGTCGAGCGCAGTGATGACGACGTGCACGCCTGGCGCAGACTTCGCGGCATCGACGCGGATCGCCGTGATCTTGCCCTTGGCGATCGTCGCGCCCAACGGATAACCCACCAGGTGATCGGCGACCACGTCGTTGCGCTCGTAGGCGTAGGGCGCGGTGCCGGTGACCTTCAGCGGTCCCTCGACGCGCGAATGAGGCTTGCCGACGATGCGGGCATCGTCGAACAGGTTCGATCCTGCCGGTTCGTTGAATTCCATGATGTCAGTCCTTTGCCAGCATCGCGGCAAGCGTGCGCTCGGCCAGCGTGATCTTGAATGCGTTTTCAGGGGTCGGCCGCGCTTCGTCGAAGAGTTTCGCGGCGACAGCGGACGCACCGTTCGGCAGCTCGGCGTCGGCTTCATCCATCCGCCACGGCTTCGGCGCGACACCGCCCATGGCGACGCGGCCCGTGCCGTCTTCCTGCAGGATCAGCGCCACGGAGACGAGCGCGAAGGCATACGACGCGCGGTCGCGCACCTTCTGGTAGGCCTGGCGCCCGCCAGCGGGCGGGGGGAGGGTGACGGCTGTGATGATCTCGCCCGGCGCAAGCGCGGACTCGATATGCGGCGTGTCGCCCGGCAGCTTGTGAAAGTCCGCCAGCGGAATGATGCGCTCATTGCCATCGGCGTCGAGCGATTCGACAACCGCATCGAGCACGCGCATGGCAACCGCCATGTCGGAAGGATGCGTCGCGATACAGTGGTCCGACGTACCGACGACGCCGAGCTGCCGCGTGACGGCGCCCTTGTGAAGCGCCGCGCAGCCAGCACCCGGCTCGCGCTTGTTGCACGGCATGGCCGGATCGAAGAAATACGGGCAGCGGGTTCGCTGCAGCAGGTTACCCGCCGTGCTCGCCTTGTTGCGAAGTTGACCGGAGGCACCGGCCACCAGTGCACGCGTCAGCACGGGGTAGTCGCGACGGATGCGCTGGTCGGCGGCAAGCGCGGTGTTGGAGACAAGCGCGCCGATGCGCAATCCGCCATCGCCGGTCCGCTCGATTGAGTCCAACCCGGTGCCGTTGACGTCGATGAGGTGCATCGGCGTCTCGATCTCGTGCTTCATCAGGTCCAGCAGGTTGGTGCCGCCGGCAATGAACTTCGCGCCGTCTACCTGCGTGGCGCGGGCTGCGGCCTCGGCGGCATCGCCTGCCTTTTCGTAGGAGAACGCCTTCATGCCTCGGACCCCGCGCTGTCCTTGATGGCCGCCAGGATGTTGGCATAGGCACCGCAGCGGCAGATGTTGCCGCTCATGCGCTCGCGGATTTCCGCGTCGCTCATGGCGATGCCGGCTTCCAGGTCGTCGGTCACGTGGCTCGGAATGCCCTCGGCAATCTCCTTGAGCACCGCCTTGCCGGAGCAGATCTGGCCTGGCGTGCAATAACCGCACTGGAAGGCATCATGCTCGACGAAGGCCGCCTGCATCGGGTGCAGGTCGTCCGGCGTGCCAAGTCCCTCGATGGTGGTGATCTCGTCGCCCTGGTGCATCACCGCAAGGCTCAGGCAGGCATTGATGCGCTCGTCGTTGACGAACACGGTGCAAGCTCCGCACTGGCCGTGATCGCAGCCCTTCTTGCTGCCGGTCAGGTAGAGATGCTCACGCAACGCGTCGAGCAGCGACGTGCGGTTGTCGAGCTGCAGCGTGTGGCTCGTGCCGTTGACCATGAACGTAACGCTGGAATCGTGGGCGCTGGATGCCCGGCGGGCGTGGCCGGATTCCGAGCGTTCACCGGTTTCGGGCGCACGGTCGGACGGGTGCGAATCCGTGTCGAGGGGAGGTGTCATGGACGCTCCTTGCGAGGGCGAAATAAGGCAGGGGTGTATCGTCGCAACGCAACTGCGGATGGAACGTTCCCCATGCCGCGCCTGCAGCCTGATTTTTCAGCAAACTGGCCAATTCGGGCTTCTTCTGTCCACCGGTGAACTGGGACGATTTTGCCGCTTTTCAAGCGTTTGGGCAGCAACGCGGCACGGGCGCCCAGGGCCTGCCTGCGTCATGGGGGTCAAGTGACTGAAATTTGGCGTCTCATTTGTGTAAAAGGTTCTTTCCCTGAGACCGCAAGCGCCTTAAAGACTCCGCATCACAACCCAACAAAACAATCGAAAGCCCCCAAAATGTCGACTGTTTCGTCCAAGAAACCTGCCGCGTCCAGCCGCGTCCGCGGACTGGTTGTCTCCAGCTTCGCCATGGCTGCGCTCGCGCTTGCTGCAATCTTTCCGGCCGGCAGCGCATTTGCCGATGACACGACCCCTGTCAGCCAGCGAGGCGGCCAGCAGTATTGCGTTTCCTGCTACGGGGAAACGAATGACATGACCTCGAAGCGCACCTGTTACGAAATCTCGGTCCCGACGCAGATTCACATGCGCGCGTTCGGCATCCGCCAGTGCACCGCGCTGAGCGGCAACCTCTGGTACAATTTCGCCGACGGTTCCTGCAAAGGGAAGCGCTACTGCAACAAGGTCATCAAGAAATAGGCAGGCCCGGATCACCTGCCAGACATGCCATCGACCTGTCGGATCGTTGACGGGGGTGGCAGAGGCGCTGGACGGCTCCGGTCTGCGTGTTAGTGGGTTCCCTGAGTTGGGCGACCGAACACGCCATCACCGATTGTGCGACCTCGTTCAGTTCTCGATCGGCCTCAGCTGGGGGCCAGCGTCTCGTCGTCCGCATCGACTACCGGCCGAACGACCAGGTCGATATTCACTTCTCGCTGACCGGGTTCACCAACGCCTGACGCGCACCGGGTGCACATGCCTCGGCGGCCGCAGATCCGCTGGCCATGCACTTGGACGCATTTGAGGCGAACAGGCGATGTTCAGTCGATTGGCGGATGGGGTGGGATTCGAACCCACGAGACGGTTCCCCGCCTGCCGGTTTTCAAGACCGGTGCCTTCAACCACTCGGCCACCCATCCACGAGCTTCGGGGCCTGACCCCGCGCTGCCGGCATTGTCTTATATGAGTTTTCTCGCGCTGCAAGGCATGGCGGGCCCAAGTTTGGCAAGAATGCAGCGTTGAGCCCGGAATTCGCCGCATTTGCGAGTCATGGCGTGAAGCCACCTTGGCGCGCGTTAATGGGGCGTTTACCATGCCGCCATCGGGGCTCACGCATTAACGGCCGGTTAACGGGATGAATGGGATTCTCCCGACCGCGTTAAGGTTTTCGAAACCGCCGCCAGAAGGGCACGCACCACGCTTTTTCCAAGCGCAGATGTGCGAAGCGCGATGGGCGGCGTATAAACGGGCAGGGCAGTTGCAGCACGACCATTCCAGCATCGATCAGCCGCGACAGGGTGTGGCCCTCAAGGCCGTTGCCGTCACGGCGATGGCGCTCGTCCTGAGCGCCTGCGGCTCGCTGCGCGAGGAATCGCGGTTCGATTCAAAGCTCGGCGTCAGCTCCAGCCAGCGTGTCGTGGCAGCCGGAAAGCCCGTCCCCAAGGGTGGCGGCGTCTACAAGGTCGGCAAGCCCTACAAGGTTGCCGGTCGCTGGTACTACCCGCGCGAGGACACGGCCTACCAGGCAGTGGGAACCGCGTCCTGGTACGGCGATGCCTTCCATGGCCGCCAGACGGCCAATGGCGAAGTCTTCGACATGAACGCGCTGACCGCCGCGCATCCCACGCTTCCGCTGCCGACCTATGCGCGCGTTACCAACCTGACCAACAACCGCTCCGTCGTCGTCCGCGTCAATGATCGCGGACCCTATGCGCATGACCGCCTGATCGACCTGTCGTCGCGCACCGCGCGCGTGCTGGGTTTCGACCAGCAGGGCACGACGCAGGTCAAGGTCGAGTATGTCGGCCGCGCACCGCTCGACGGCGATGATTCCTGGCTCAGCACAACCTATGCTGAAGCAGGGCAGGCGCTTCCGATGCCGGATAGTCAGTTTGCCTCCGACGACAAGGCCCGCAAGAGCCTGCGTCCGCAGAATGTCGTCTCGCAGGCACCGACGCCCTCCGGTGACCCAGGATCCTTGCTGTCGTCCTACACGCCGACCTGGGCGACGATGCCCAACCGCGTGGCCGAGGCATTCGGCGCGATCGATGCCGCTGAAGTCGCACGCAATGGCGTCTCGAAGGATCTCGAGGCCTACATCCTGAACGATCCGTCCGTCGTCGACGGACGCTAGCACCTTCAACGTCGAAGGACCGCCATCAGCACCGCACCGGGCTTTGCCTGATCGCAATGTCGCGTTAAGGTAGCTCCGGCCTGTCGCGGGGTGAGCGTCAGGCTGCCGCCAATTTCCGGAAATCGTGGCCAGCCGGCGAGGTGGTCGATCCCCACAAGGGACGGTGTCATGGTGCATGTGTTGTACAGGGCTTTTGCGTGCGCGCGGCGTATCGCCCTGATCGTATTCCTGGGTTTTGCCGGGCAAGTTTCCCAATCAATCGCTCAGCCGTTCGAAACGAGCGCGCCCTACGCGTTCCTGCTCGACGTGGATACCGGCTCGGTTCTCCTCGACAAGCAGAGCACGGAGCGCATGCCGCCTTCGAGCATGGCAAAGCTCATGACGATGGCCGTTGTCTTCGACATGCTGAAGGACGGCCAGCTGTCGCTGGAAGACGAATTCATCATTTCCGAGGATGCATGGCGGCGCGGCGGCGCAGTATCCGGCGGCTCAACGATGTTTGCGGAACTGAATTCCAGCATCGCGCTGAAAGACTTGATCCCCGGCGTTGTCGTCATGTCCGGCAACGACGCGTCCATCGCAATTGCCGAGGGACTGGCAGGCTCCGAGCAGGGCTTTGCGCGGGTGATGAATGCCAAGGCGCGTGAAATCGGCCTTGAAAACTCCAACTTCACAAACGCCACTGGCCTGCCGGACGAGGAGATGTACGTGACGGCCCGCGATCTCGCGAAGGTCGCCCTCTACATCATCGAAAACCATCCCGAGTTCTACAAATACTACGCGATGGAGGACTTCACCTGGAACGGCGTGCGCCAGCGCAACCGCAACCCGCTGCTGTCCATGAGCATCGGTGCGGACGGGCTGAAGACCGGCTACACGGGTGCGGCCGGCTACGGCCTTGTCGGGTCCGCGGTGCAGGATGACCGCCGGCTGATCGTCGTCGTCAACGGATTGAAGTCGACGAAGGACCGCGCGCAGGAAGCGCAGAAGCTGCTGGCGTGGGGCTTGCGCGCCTTCGACAAGGCGGTCCTGTTCGATGAGGGCGTCGCGGCTGGCAGTGTCAGTGTCTATGGTGGGGAAATCTCGCGCCTGCCCGTTGCCGGGAAAGGCCCGATCAATCTCCTGGTTCCTAAGGGATCGCAGCCCGACCTTCGCGCGCGAATCGTCTATCAGGGACCGGTCGACGCTCCGGTTCGCAAGGGCGCACGCATCGCCAAGCTGCGGATCTTCGACGGCGACAGCCTGCTGCTGGAAACGCCGCTCTACGCGCAGCAGGATGTCGAGGTCGGCCCGTTGCACAGCCGCGCGCTCGATGCCGCGCTGGCCCTGTTCAAACAGCTGTTGCGGCAAGTCTTCTGACGCCCCGTCCGCATCTTTGAGGATACCGCAACTTGGAGCGAGGCCGCTTCATAACGTTCGAAGGCGGCGAGGGTACCGGCAAAAGCACGCAATCGCGGCGGCTGGCCGGCACCTTGCGCAATCGCGGGCTGGACGTCGTCGAGACGCGCGAACCGGGCGGCTCGCCCGCCGCGGAACTCATCCGCAAGATCATCCTGTCAGGTGCCGCCGAACCGCTCGGCGCGGAAGCCGAGACGATGCTGTTCTTTGCCGCGCGGGACGACCATCTTAACACCGTGATCCGTCCGGCGCTTGAGCGCGGCCAGTGGGTTGTTTGCGACCGGTTCGTCGATTCCACGCGCGCCTACCAGGAGCATGCGGGCAATGTTCCCGCGGAGTTGATACGCTCACTTGAACGCGCCGTGATCGGCGATACCTGGCCGGACCTGACGGTGATCCTGGATATCGACGCACAGACCGGCCTGACGCGGGCACGCGGCGAAACCGGAAACGACGATGACCGCTTCGAACGCGCCGACGTTGCCTACCACGAACGCATCCGCGATGCCTTCCGCAAGATCGCACAGGCCGAACCCGACCGCTGCGTCCTGATCGATGCCGCCTCGTCGCCGGGCAAGGTCGCCGAAGCGGTCTGGAAAGCGGCTTCAAAACGGATTGAACTGACGGACTGAACGGAGACGACGCACGCGCATGGCCCGCCGACCCGCCAAGACCGCCGCACAGGAGACTGCCGCCGAGCGCCCGTTTCGCCATCCGCGCGAAACCATGGAGTTGTTTGGCCATAACGCGGCAATGCGCGACCTTGTGGCGGACTGGGATGCCGGGCGTCTTCATCACGGTCTGCTCATCACCGGGCCCCACGGCATCGGCAAGGCGACTTTGGCTTACGCACTCGCGCGCCGCCTGCTGACCGGTGAAACCGGGACTGAGGCCGACAACCTGCAACTGCCCGCCGTTCGGCAGATCATCGCCGGCGCACACCCGGATCTTCTGGTTCTCGACGGCGACGAGAGCACGGGCGCGACGCGCACCATCAACGTCGAGACGATCCGTTCGCTCATCTCGTTCTTCAACATGACGGCGAGCGGGTCTTCGGGGGGCGGGTACCGGGTCGGCATCATCGACCGGGCAGACGACCTCAACACGGCATCCGCCAACGCGCTGCTGAAGCTGCTGGAAGAACCGCCGCGCCGCGCCGTCCTGATGCTCCTGTGCGAGACGCCCGGCCGCTTGCCGGCGACCGTCCGCTCGCGTTGCCGCAAGGTTCCGCTGCGCGGCCTTGAACCGGACGCGCTGGATTCCGCCGTGCAGGCCGCCGGCGGGGAGGGGACGCCCGCCAATGACGGGCTTCAGGCCTGGATCGCGGGGAGCGTTGCGCGCGCGCTGATGGCGCAGGACAAGTCGCTGGCGCGCGTGGTGACGCGCACGCGAAAACTCGTCGCGGCCCTTCCAAATGCCGATGCGAAGGACATATCCGACTACGCCGCCACCTTCGGCCCGCGCGAGGCGCGACCCATGTTCGACATCGCGTTCGAGGTTCTGGACATGGAGCTTGCCGCACTGGCGCGCACCCGTGCGGTCAATTCAGCCGGGGAGGGCGAACGGATCGCGGCGTGCGCCTCCCGCATCACCGACATGAAGCGCGAGGCGGACGTGCTGAACCTCGACAGGGCGCGCAGCGTTATAACGGCCTTTCGCGAATTGGGGCTTGCACTCCAACCGCCACGCTGATTGGTACCCCTGACGCGATCCACGCATCCCAGTTTGCAACGACCCGAAGGACACCGCATGTCGCGGCCCAGCTACTACCTGACGACTGCCATTTCATATCCCAATGGCGCGCCCCATATCGGCCACGCCTACGAGATCATCGCGACCGATGCGCTCGCCCGCTTCAAGCGGCTTGACGGGTATGACGTCCACTTCCTGACCGGCACCGACGAGCACGGCATGAAGATGGCGCAGACGGCGGCCAAGGACGGCCTGTCGGCGAGCGAACTGGCTGACCGGAACGCCCCGATATTCCAGCGCATGGCCTCGGCGCTGAACTGCTCCAACGACGATTTCATCCGCACGACCGAGCCGCGCCACCATGCGGCATCGCAGGCGATCTGGCAGCGCATGGAAGAGGCCGGCGACATCTATCTCGGCAGCTATTCCGGCTGGTACTCGGTGCGCGACGAGGCGTTTTACGCCGAGGGCGAAACCATGGTCGGCGAAGACGGTGTGCGCCGCGGCCCGAACGGCACGCCCGTCGAATGGAACGAGGAAAAGAGCTACTTCTTCAAGCTGTCTGAATTCGGCGACCGCCTGCTGGCCCACTACAAGGCCAACCCCGATTTCGTACTGCCGAAGGAGCGCATGAACGAGGTTCGCAGCTTCGTGGAAGGCGGCCTGCAGGATCTCTCCATTTCCCGCACCACGTTCGACTGGGGCATCCCGGTCCCCGGCACCGCAGGCCACGTCATGTATGTGTGGGTCGATGCGTTGACCAACTACATCACCGGAGTCGGCTATCCCGACACCGAAAGTGACACGTTCAAGCGGTACTGGCCCGCCGACCTGCACGTGATCGGCAAGGACATCGTGCGCTTTCACGCTGTCTACTGGCCGGCCTTCCTCATGTCCGCAGGCGTTGAGCTGCCCAAGCGCGTCTTCGCCCACGGCTTCCTGTTCAACAAGGGTGAGAAGATGTCGAAGTCGGTCGGCAACGTCGTCGATCCCTTCGCGCTGTCGGAGCATTACGGCGTCGACCAGCTGCGATACTTCTTCTTGCGCGAAGTGCCGTTCGGCCAGGACGGCAACTATTCGCACGATGCCATTGTTTCGCGCATCAACGCAGACCTCGCCAACGATCTCGGCAACCTGGCGCAGCGCTCGCTTTCGATGATCGCCAAGAACTGCGACGCGCAGGTTCCGCAATACGGTGCGTTTTCCGACGAGGACCAGGCACTGCTGAATGCGGCTTACGGCATTCTCGACGTGATGCGCAGCGAGCTGGAAACCTTCCAGATTCACAAGGCGATTGCCGCGATCTGGTCGGTCGTCGCCGATGCCAACAGGTATTTTGCCGCGCAGGAGCCATGGGCTCTCAAGAAAACCGACCCCGAGCGTATGGCCACGGTGCTGTATACCACGGCGGAAGTGCTGCGGGTTGCCGGCGTGGCGGCCCAACCCTTCATCCCCGAAGGCGCTGCGAGATTGCTCGATCTGCTCGCCGTTACGGATGAGAAGCGTCAGTTTCGGGTGGAGACGGCCGCACTGGTTCCCGGCATGGCGCTGCCGAAGCCCCAGCCGGTCTTCCCGCGCTATGTCGAGCCGGAGCCGGACGAAACGTCCAACTGATCACTTCAAGGCGAGGGCGTCATGGCCTATCTGATGGACACCCACTGCCATCTCGACTTCCCCGATTTCGACGAGGACCGGGCAGAAATGCTGACCCGCGCCCGCGCGCGCGGCATCGGCGGTTTCATCACCATTAATACGCGTGTGCGCCGGTTTGCGGAAATCCACGAAATTGCTGCGGCGAATCCGGATGTCTTCTGCACGGTGGGCACGCATCCGCATAACGCCGCCGAGGAAGCGGACCTTCCGCTCGACGATATCCTCAAGTTGGCGGACGACCCGCTGGTCGTCGGCATCGGCGAAGCCGGTCTCGACTACCACTACGACAACGCGCCCCGTGACGTTCAAGCGAACGTCTTCCGCAAGCATATCGACGCGGCGCGGCGTACCGGGCTGCCGCTCGTCATCCACAGCCGTGATGCCGAGAACGACACGGCCGACATTCTGGAAGACGAGATGGGGAAGGGCGCCTTCACCGCTGTCCTTCACTGTTTCTCGTCGCGAGCCGAACTGGCCTGGCGCGGCATCGAGATTGGGCTTTACGTCTCCTTTTCGGGGATCGTGACCTTCAAGAAGTCAGACGACTTCCGCGAGCTTGCCGCCGCACTACCCGCAGATCGGGTTCTTGTCGAAACCGACGCGCCTTATCTCGCGCCGGTCCCGAACCGTGGCAAGCGCAACGAGCCGTCCTTCGTCGCCGACACGGCTCAGGTCGTGGCCGACGCACGCGGCGTATCGCTGTCGGACCTTGCCGAACAGACCACTGAAAACGCGCTGCGGCTGTTCAACCGGTTTCCGAAAGACGCAGTGGGCAGCGTTGCAGGCACGGCGGCTGCATGAGCCTCGTCGTCACGATCCTTGGCTGCGGGTCCTCCGGTGGCGTGCCGCGCGTCGGCAACGACTGGGGCGCCTGCGACCCCGATGAGCCAAGGAACCGGCGTCGGCGCTGTTCGATCCTGCTGGAGCGCTCGAGCGCGAACGGCATCACGCGTGTGCTGGTCGACACGTCACCGGACCTGCGCGAGCAACTACTTGATGCGCGTGTTGATGCGCTCGATGCCGTGGTCCTTACACATGACCACGCCGACCACACGCATGGCATCGACGACCTGCGGCCGCTCGTCATCCGGCACCGGCGGCGCATTCCGGTCCATGCGGATGCCGCGACCTGCGAGACGATGCGCATGCGTTTCGGCTACTGTTTCTTCGCGCCAGCCGGTTCGATCTATCCGCCGATTCTCGAACTCAACGAGTTCGCGCACAAGCAACGCATCCGGATCGACGGCGCGGGTGGAGCAATCGAGTTGGTGCCAATCCCGGTGCAGCACGGTCCCACCAAGGCGCTGGGCTTCCGGATCGGCGATTTCGCCTATGTGCCGGACGTGAGCGAGATCCCCGAGACGAGCGCAAAGCTGCTTGAAGACCTCGAAACGCTGTTGCTGGACGCGCTGCGCTACACGCCGCATATCAGCCACCTGAACGTTGAACAGGCGCTCGACTGGATCGCACGGCTTGGACCGTCAAACGCCGTGCTGACGAACCTGCATTGCGACATCGACTACGCAACGTTGACGGATGAGCTTCCAAAGGGCGTGACGGCCGCACATGACATGATGCGGCTGACGCCACGCACTTGAAACAAAATCGGCATCGCGCTGATATTGCTTCGAATTGTCCGGTTTGGCCCAAGCTTCGATACACACCACGCACCATGCCACTAGGTTCCATAATATATATTATGCGACAATTGGATTGACCTGAATTGACGGTGTGGTGACAGCGTCTGCCGACACGTGGTGGCCGATCCGCACAGCCTCCTGTAAGCCTTCCCTGTCCGCCAGTCCTGCAAGCTTCGAGGAGACGCGCCGCATGTCCAGACCCATCGACGATCTGCTCGCCGTCATGGCGCAGCTGCGCGATCCCGACACGGGATGCCCGTGGGACGTCCAGCAGGATTTTGCATCCATCATCCCGTACACGATCGAGGAAGCCTACGAGGTCGCCGACGCAATCGAACGCGATGACATGGCCGACCTGAAGGACGAACTCGGCGACCTTCTGCTACAGGTCGTATTTCACGCGCGCATGGCCGAGGAAGCCGGACTGTTCGCGTTCGGTGACGTGGTTGCATCGATCCACGACAAGATGGTGCGTCGGCATCCGCACGTCTTCGGCGATGGACACGCGACTGACGCCGATGGCGTGCGCGAGACATGGGAAGCGATCAAGGCCCGCGAACGCGCCGCCAAGGGCAAGATGGACGCGCGGCGCTTCCTTGACGACGTTCCGGCGAACCTGCCTGCCCTGCTGCGCGCCCAGAAGCTCCAGAAGCGCGCGGCACGTGCAGCCTTCGACTGGCCGGATGTCGACGGCGCACTCGAAAAACTGACCGAAGAGCTCGACGAGCTTGAAGCCGCGCGCAACGGCGACGGCAACGTTGCCGAGGAAGCAGGTGATGCACTGTTTGCAATGGTCAACGTGGTCCGCAAGCTCGGCGTGGACGTGGAAGACGCACTGCGTGGCACCAACGCGAAGTTCTGCCGCCGCTTTGCCCAGATTGAGGACGAGGTCGTTGCTGCCGGTCACAAGCTAGGCGATGTGCCGCTGGAAGAGCTTGATGCCGCCTGGAACCGCGCCAAGGCGCGCGAGCGTCAGTAACTAACGGTCAGTAGTCCTCGGTGCGCGGCGGCGCGTGTTCGGGAAAGCGGCGCTCGAACGAGGCAACGGCTGTCTTCGGCACCCGTAGCGAAAGCGGGATCTTGCCGTCTTCCGTCACCTCGCCACGTGCCATCACCTCGCAGTTTTCATAGAGCCAGTTGATGGTGCTGCCATCGCCCGCATCGACATTCACGTGCCGCGTCAGGCTCTCGGTTGCAAACCACGTCTCGATGGCCTGCAGCAGGTCGTCGATTCCCTCGCCCGTCAGCGCGGACACAGCGATGGGACGGTTGGCGCCGTGACTTCCGGTCAGCCGGTCTAGGCGCTCGCGCACGGCCGTGCGGTCCTCGGCCAGCACGAGATCAAGCTTGTTCCAGACCTCGATGAGGTTTGCCGGTTCATCGCCAAGGCCGAGCGCCTTGAGAACCGACGAGACGTCTGCCGCCTGCGCAGCGGTGTCCGGGTGGCTGATATCGCGCACGTGGAGGATCAGGTCGGCTTCCGTCACTTCCTCCAGCGTTGCGCGGAAGGCGGCGACGAGGTCGGTCGGCAGATCGGAGATGAAGCCCACCGTGTCCGACAGCGTCACCTGCCGCCCGTGCGGCAACGTGATCGCGCGCACGGTCGGGTCGAGCGTTGCAAACAGCATGTCCTGCGCGAGGATGTCGGCGCGCGTCAGCCGGTTGAACAGCGTCGACTTGCCGGCATTGGTGTAGCCGACCAGCGCAACGGAGGGATACGGCACACGCTCCCTGCCCTTGCGGTGCAGCGTGCGATGGCGCCGCACGGCTTCCAGTTCCTTCTTGATCTTGGTGATGCGTTCCTGGATCTGGCGGCGGTCCGCCTCGATCTGGGTTTCGCCGGGACCGCCGAGGAAGCCGACGCCGCCGCGCTGACGCTCAAGGTGCGTCCACGAGCGCACGAGACGGCTCTTCTGGTAGGTCAGGTGCGCAAGTTCGACCTGCAGTCGCCCTTCCGCCGTCTGCGCGCGCCGCCCGAAAATCTCGAGAATCAGGCCCGTCCGGTCGATGACCTTGGCCTTCCAGGCCTTCTCCAGGTTTCTCTGCTGGATCGGGCTGAGCGAGGTATCCACGACGACCAGCCCGACATCGGACATGCGAACGCGCGCACCGATCTCTTCCACCTTGCCGGTGCCGAAGAGCGTCGCGGGACGCGGCGACTTAATCTGCACCACGCCGCAATCGACGGTTTCGAGATCAATGGCCTGTGCAAGACCGATGGCTTCAGCCAGGCGCGCGTCATCGTCCCGGTCAGAGGGCTGATCCTCCGAACGGTCCTTGATGATGGGAACGAGTACGAATGCCTTTTCCGGCGAACCGGGGGGCTCCCCCTGCCCCTCGTCCTCGGAAACGCGTCTTCCGCGTGCGTCTCCGCTCTCCAACGATCAGTCGCTGCTGTCGTCGCCGTCGCCAGCTTCGAAAAGCTGAACGGGCTGGTTGGGCATCACCGTGGAGATCGCGTGCTTGTAGACAAGCTGCGAATGGCCGTCGCGGCGCAGAAGCACGCAAAACTGGTCGAACCAGGTCACGACACCTTGCAGCTTGACGCCGTTGACCAGAAAGATCGTCAGCGGTGTCTTGGTTTTTCTCACGGCGTTCAGGAACGTGTCCTGAAGATTTTGTGGTTTTTCTGCCGCCATAGTCAGGGTGCCCCGGTTTTCTTTCATCACCGGCTGGAAACGCAGCCGGCTGGCCTCTTCTTGACACACCTATAGAATGGCAGGTTGCGCCGCATAAACAACCCGTTCATGCCATCATAGTTCTGTCGCCGCATTGAAAAAACTCAACCGCGCCAGTTTGGCAGGAAGAGCACGGCGAGCGCGGCGAGCACCTCCAGCCGCCCGACGATCATCACAAAACAAAGTGCGCCCTTGGTGACTATGGGCAGCGTTTCGAACCGCACCAGCTGATTGCCATCAGCGAACAGGTCCACCGCCATGTTGGAGACGGCCCCGAATCCCCCCAGGATCGCCTGGTCGACCGGAAGACCTGCAAACCCCAGCGCGCACGCCGCCAGAAGCGAGGCGAAAAGCGCGGCAAACAGCAGGCTCCAGACCGATTTCATGATCTGGATGTTGTAGGTCTGGGTGCCGAAACGCGCCGCACGGATGGCGTGCGGATAAACCAGCCGGATCAGCTCCCGCATGGACTGGACCGCCATCGCCCCGACGCGGAACATCTTGATTCCGCCTGCGGTGGAAAAGCTCGACCCGCCAACGAACACGAGGATCAGCAGCAGCGCATAGGGCAGCGTGCTGTGCCCCCCCACGCGCGTCTCAAGCCCGCTGGTCGTGACGATGGAGGCAGCGATGGAAAACCCGTCGCGGATATTTCCAAGAATCGTGCCGCCGCCTGCCGCCGTCAGCAGGTAGGTCAGGACGAAGCCGATTCCCCCCACCGTGATGATGACGTAATACGATTCCCGGTGGCGCAGCGCCGACGGTTCACCACGCAGCAACCGCCGCAGCCACAGGAAGCTGGTTGCGGCAAGCGTCGAAAACAGCGTCACGATCCAGATGGCGGAGTCCGGCAGGTAGTCACCGATCGGCTCCGTGCGTGCGGTGAACCCGCTTGTGGACAGGCTTGCCGTGGACAGCACGAAAGCGTCGAGCAGGTCGATCCCCGTCAGCGCCAGAAGCGCAAGGCACGCCATCGTCGCGCCGATGAACAGCGGCAGCACCCGCGACAGCGCAAAGCCGACCCGCTGGCGCTCGTAGTTGCCGGTGTAGTCGATGGGGCCGGCCTGCGAATCCGGCAAGCCGCCGACGCGCGCCGGCGACAGCATGAAGATCACGATGAGCAGGATCATCGCCCCACCCATCCATTGCAGCAGCGATCGCCACAGGACGATGGAAGTCGGCAGCGTGTCGGTTTCCGGCAGCACGCTCCAGCCGGTTGTTGTCAGGCCGGACACGGTCTCGAAATACGCATCAAGAACCGCGATCTGCGGCTGGAACACAAGGATGGGAAGCGCAGCCAGCAGCGGCATCGTCAGATAGACGGCGAAGGCCAGCGAAAACCGCTCGCGCGGCCGCAGGCGCCGCTCGCTGCCCCGGATGGCGAGGTTGATGCAGCCGGCCGCAAACAGCAACAGGGCGGCCGAAATGACGAAGGCCTGCCCTCCCCCGTCCGACACGGTTATCGCGGAGACGACACCGTTCACGAACATGAGCAGCGCCAGCCCGGCCACGAAATAGGAGTAGACGAACAGAACCGGGATCATGGCCTGAAAGCTCCGGGCCCGCGCACGATCAGAAGAATTCGATGGAGACGCGGAACATCTGTTCGACGCGGCGCACCGCCTTCTGCATGGCGAAGATGATCACGCGGTCATGGGCGCGCACGATGGTGTCGCCGCGCGGGATGATGAGTTCCCCCTCGCGGAAAATGGCGCCAATGCGCATGTTTTCCGACAACCCGATTTCCTTGAGCGGCTTGCCGACAAGCGGCGAGGTATCCAGCGCCTCGGCCTCGATCACTTCGGCAAGGCCGTTCTGGATCGAGTGGACGCCACGGATGCGGCCACGGCGCACGTGCTGGAGTATCTTGGAAACCGTGATCTGTCGCGGGTTCACGTGGGCGGAAATGCCGAGCGAGCGGGCAAGATCCGGATAGGCCGCATTGTTCACCAGCGCCAGCGTGTTCGCCACGCCCTGGCGGCGCGCAATGACGCAGGAGAGAACATTGACCTCGTCGTTGTTCGTCAGCGCAACGAATGTATCGGCATCTGGTGAATCGGCCTCCAACAGAAGCGTTTCATCCAGCGACGAGCCGTGCAGCACGACGGAGCGGTCCAGGTTGTCGGCAATCTTGATGGCGCGGTCGCGATCATTCTCGATCAGCTTGATCTTGGCGCCCTTCTGGCGCTGCTCGAGTTCCTTGGCGACATACAGGCCGATATTGCCACCGCCGGAAATGATGACGCGGTTGGCCTCTCGCTCCTCGTGGCCGAAGATCGCGAGCGTGCGGCGGACCTGCCCCTTGGCGGCGACGAAATAGGCGATATCGCCAACGAACATCTGGTCGGAACTGCGCGGCACGAACAGGTGCCCGTCGCGGTAGATGCCCACCACCACGGCCTTCAGGTCCGGGAAAAGGTCGGTCAACTGGTGCAGCGGCGTGTCGACGATCGGGCAATTCTCGTCGCAGCTCACGCCCGCAACGACCGCCTCCCCGTCCGCAAAGGACACCGTGTCGAACGCACCCGGCAGTTCCAGCCGGCGCAGCACCATTTCGCCCACCTCGATCTCCGGCGAGATGATGACGTCGATGGGCATGTTGTCGGTGGAGAACAGGTCGCGCCAATGCGGCTGCAGGTAGCTCTGTTCGCGGATACGCGCGATCTTGGTGGGCACATTGAACAGCGAATGCGCTACCTGGCAGGCCACCATGTTGACCTCGTCATAGAGGGTGGCGGCGATGATCATGTCGGCTTCGTCGATGCCCGCACGCACGAGCACATCAGGGTGCGCACCGTGGCCGACGATGCCGCGCACGTCGAGGATTTCCGTAATCTGTTGAATGAGTTTCGGGGAAAAGTCGACGACCGCAACGTCGTTGTCTTCCGCCGACAGCCGTTCGGCGATGCCGAAGCCGACCTGGCCGGCCCCACAGATAACCACTTTCATTGCACCGTCCCGTCCTGCGTGCGCCCCGTGCGAATGCTGGAGCACGGGTACGCGGCGTTTTATACGTTCAGGCTGCGGAGTGAAAGTGCGCACGCCATGCGCGGCGTGCGGGGCTCACAGAGTTCGCTCAGCCGATACCGAGCGATTTCAGTTTCCTGTGCAGTGCGGAGCGTTCCATGCCGATGAACTCGGCCGTGCGCGAAATATTGCCGCCAAACCGGTTGATTTGGGCGGTCAGGTATTCGCGTTCGAAAATCTCGCGCGCATCGCGCAGTGGCATCGACATCAGCTCTTCCGCGCGCACCCCACCGGGGACCGGGGGCAGCGTGTCGCCGACTTCCGCCGGCAGCATGTCGGAGGAGATAACCACTTCAGGGTCGCCGCCAGCCAGAATCATCAGCCGCTCCACGTTGTTGCGAAGCTGGCGCACGTTGCCCGGCCAGTCATGGGCCTGCAGAACGGCCATGGCATCGTCGCCAACCTGTCGCTTGGGCAGACCGCTGGACTGGCCGATCTGGTCCATGAAGTGTTCGATCAGCGCGGGAATGTCGTCGCGTCGTTCCGACAAGGCCGGCACGCGCAGCGGTACCACGCCCAGCCTGTGAAACAGGTCCTGCCGGAATCGGCCTTCCGCAACCTCCGTTTCGAGGTCGCGCGCGGTCGAGGAGATGATCCGCACATCGACCTGCACCTTCTTGGCACCACCGACGCGCTGGAAGCTCTGGTCTGTCAGCGCGCGCAGCACCCTGCCCTGTGTTTCCAACGGCATGTCGGCGATCTCGTCGATGAACAGCGTGCCGCCATGGGCCTCTTCAAGTGCACCGACCTGTTTCGGTTCGCCGTCTTCCTCGACGCCGAACAGTGCCGATTCAAGGTTTGTCGGCGTGATGGAGGCCGCGTTGATGATGACGAACGGACCGGACTTGCGCGCCGACTGGCCATGCAGCAATCGCGCGGTGAGTTCCTTGCCCGCGCCGGACGGACCCGTCACGAGCACACGCGAATTCGTCGGTCCGACGCGGTCGATGCTGGAGCGAAGGTGGTTCAGCACGGTGGAGCTGCCGATGAGCTCGTAACTATCGGTGGAGCGCTGCTTGAGGTCGCGCACCTCGCGGTGCAGCCGGGAGGCTTCCAGCGCCCGCATGGCGATGAGCACCAGCCGGTCAGCCTGGAACGGCTTCTCGATATAGTCGTAGGCGCCGGACTTGATGGCCGATACGGCGGTTTCGATGTTGCCGTGGCCGGAGATCATCACCACCGGCAGGTCCGCATGGCGCTTCTTGATCTCGTCGAGCAGTTGCAGGCCATCCAGCTTGCTGCCTTGGATCCAGATATCGAGGAAAGCCATGGACGGCCGGCGCTCGGCGATTGCCGCAAGCGCACTGTCGCTGTCGCCGGCCGTTCGCACGGAGTACCCCTCGTCTTCGAGGATTCCCGCAACAAGTTCGCGGATGTCCTGCTCATCGTCGACTATCAGGATGTCCTTGGCCATTATCTGCCCTTGTTTTGCGTACCGGCGAAGCCGGCACTGTCCTTATTGCGCCGGCTCAAGCGAGGCGTCGGCTATCTGCTTCTGATCTGATTTCGTGAGATTGGCTGACGGGTCGTGGTGCATCCGAAGGCGCACGCGCGCGCCGCGGCCGCCATCGGCAACCGCCGGTGCGTCTTCCAGCGAGACGAAGCCGCCATGCTCTTCCATGATGCGCGACACGATCGCCAAGCCCAGCCCCGTCCCCTTTTCCCGCGTGGTCATGTACGGCTCCAGCAGGCGTTCCCTGTTCTCGGCCGGCAGGCCGACGCCGTTGTCGGTCACAGTCATGTCGATCCAGTCCGGTCCGGTTTCAACCGCTACGACGATTTTTCCCTTGCCCCCGCGTTCCTCGTCGCTGATTGCGGTGACCGCTTCAGTGGCGTTCTTCACCACGTTGGTCAGCGCCTGCGAGATCAGCCTGCGGTCACAACGCGCGACGAGTGCTTCCTCGGCGTTGCGCGTCTCGATGGTGATCTCCGGGTTGCCGACGCGCATCATGAAGACGGTCTGGCGCACGATGTCGGCCACGTCGTCATTGGCAAATGTCGGCTTGGGCATCCGGGCGAAGCTGGAGAACTCGTCCACCATTCGCCCGATATCACCGACCTGGCGCACGATGGTCTCGATGCACTGCTCGAAGATGTCCTTGTCCTCGGTGATCTTCTTTCCGTACTTGCGGCGCAAGCGCTCGGCGGAAAGCTGGATCGGCGTCAGCGGATTCTTGATCTCGTGCGCGATGCGGCGCGCGACGTCGGCCCACGCGGCGCTACGCTGGGCGCTGACAAGATCCGAGATGTCGTCCAGCGTCACAACGAGGCTGTGGTCGGACGGGTCCGCCTGCTCGGAACTCACTCGAACAGCAATGGTGCGGTCCTTTTCACCGCGCGTCAGCGCGATTTCGCCGCGCACGATCCGGCGTGGCTGGGCTTCGGCCTGCGAAATCATGCTGCTGATTTCCGGCAGAACGTCCTCGATGGGCAGGCCCACATGCCGGCCGGGTCCAAGGAACGTCATGGCGGACCGGTTCACCACTGTCACCTTGCCTTCACGCCCGACGCCGATGACGCCGGCGGTGACGCCCGACAGCACGGCTTCCATGAACCGGCGGCGCCCATCCAGCATGGTGTTGGCGCGCAGCAGCTCGTTGCGCTGGGTGCGCAGTTCGCCGGTCATGTTGTTGAAGGTCGACGAGAGCATTGCCAGATCGCTCTCGGTTTTCTGCACCGGGACTCTCACGTCGAGCTTGCCCTGGGCGATCCCGTCGGCGGCGTCGATCAGCCGCCGGATGGGCGCGACGAGCCTGTCGGCAAACCGGATCCCGAGCAGGATGGCCGACAGCATGAGAACCAGAGCGAAACCGATATAGACGAGCGCAAATGCGAACTGCACCCCGAAGCGCCCCTGCTCCAGCAACCGGAACTCGGCGAAATTGGCCTTGGTCCGCTGCAGGTAGGATATGACCTGCTGGTCCACCTTGCGGGTGACGAAAAGGTACAGGTCGTCGTAGTTGCGCAGCTTGATGACCGCGCCGACCTGGTCGCTCTGCCCCGGCGCGATAACCACAGCCGAGCCGCCCTCGGCGCGTTGGATGGCTTCCGGCGGCGGCAGCAGCGGGTCGACGCCCCCGTCCTTCTCGGCCTTGAAGACGATGGTGCGGTCGCCCTTGATGATGAAGGCGCTGGCAACGGCGCGGATATTGGCCTGCGCGTTGATGAAATCCTGCATGCGGCGCGGATCGACCTGCAGGATCTCGCGGGTGCGGTCAAAATCGCCCGCCATGGCGACGATATCGGCGCGAATGACCTGGCCATGCTCGCGCAGATAGGCCTGCGCGACGGAAATCGACGTTTCCACGATGGCGCGCGTGCGGTCCGAGAACCAGCGGTCCAGCCCCCGGTCGAGCGTGACGCTGGCAACGATGGCCAGCAGGATCGCAGGCACGGCGGCGACAATGGAAAACAGCCCAACGACGCGCACGTTGAGCCGCGAACCCGGCTCGCCGCGCAGGCGCGCTTTTATCAGCCGGTAGGCCTCCCGCATGATCAGCAGCAGCAGCGCCACCACGAAGGCGAAGTTCACGCCGACCGCGATCTTGATGACGTCGGAATCCGGCTGGATGGGCGTGAAGCCGGTGAAGATCGCGAAGGTGAGTGAGGAACAGACGAGCGCCAGGAAGATGACAACTGCGCCCAGCTGCCTCAGGAAGCGGTGCAGGCCGCTCCGGTCACCGTTGGTGTAGGACGCAGCCTTGCGGGCCGGACGAGCACGCGACGGACGCGCGGCAGCCGGGCCGGAAATGGCCCTGCCTGCGGCGGCCGCAGTCTGCTCTGCTGTCTCCGGCTGCAAACCGATTGCTCCGTCTGTACGGTGGCTAGAGGCCACGGGAAGCCCAACACGCCGTCCATAACGGGAATCGTGCCTTTCAAGCCACAGTTATTGTGGCCAATATGGCACATATGTGACCACGCACCTAACGCTGGCCACGCAGGAGCGGTATTTCCAGGTCACGGATCTTCTTGCGCAAGGTGTTGCGATTCAGACCCAGCAGCTCGGCAGCGCGGATCTGGTTGCCGTTGGTTGCCGCAAGGGCTGCGCTGATGAGCGGAATCTCGATTTCGTGCAGTACCCGGTGATAGAGACCGGGCGGCGGCAGGTTCTCGCCGAACCCTGAGAAATACTCCGCCATGTGCCGCTCGACCGATGAGCTGAGCGTCTCTTCCGCATTGGGCACCGGCACAGACTTGGCCTGGTCCGGCGACAACAGCTCCTGCTCGACGATGGACGCCGAAATCGAGTCCTGCGGGTAGAGCGCTGCAAGGCGGCGGGCGAGGTTTTCAAGCTCGCGTACGTTGCCCGGCCAGGCATAGGTGCGCATCACTTCCAGCGCTGCCGGCTCTATCTGCTTGCGCGGCAGGCCCTCGCGCTCGACCATCGCGAAGAAGTGGCGCAGCAGGTCGGGAATGTCCTCGGTTCGCTCGCGCAACGGCGGCAGGCGCAGCGGCACCACGTTCAAGCGGTAATACAGGTCCTCGCGGAACAGCCCCTGCTTGATGAGTTGCAGCAGGTCCTTGTTGGTGGCGGCCACGATGCGAACGTCGCTGCGGATCGGCACACGGCCGCCGACGGTCGTGTATTCGCCCTGTTGCAGCACGCGCAGGAGCCGCGTTTGAGCATCCATCGGCATGTCGCCGATTTCATCGAGGAACAGCGTGCCGCCCTCGGCCTGCTCGAAGCGTCCGGCATTGCGCGTCTGCGCGCCGGTGAACGCGCCCTTCTCATGGCCGAAAAGCTCGGCCTCGATGAGTTCGCGCGGGATCGCCGCCATGTTGATCGCAACGAACGGCCCGCGTGCGCGCTTGCCGTAGTCGTGCAGCGCCTTGGCGACGAGTTCCTTGCCGGTGCCGGATTCGCCCGAAACCATGACCGTGAGGTCGGTCTGCATGAGACGCGCCAGCACCCGGTAGATTTCCTGCATGGCCGGCGAACGGCCAACAAGCGGCATGCCGTCCTGTTCGGACTCCCGGTTGGTGGTCGTCTTGTTGCGCGGCACCGTCATGGCGCGGCCGACCGTCGCCACCAGTTCGTTCAGGTCGAACGGCTTGGGCAGGTATTCATAGGCGCCGAGTTCAGACGCCTTGATGGCCGTCATGAACGTGTTCTGCGCGCTCATGACGATGATCGGCACCTCTGGGCGCGCCTTGCGGATGCGCGGAATGAGGTTGAAGGCGTTCTCGTCCGGCATCATGACGTCGGTAACGATGATGTCGCCCTCGCCCGCCGAGGACCAGCGCCACAGCATCGCCGCCGTGCCCGTGGCGCGCACGGTGTAGCCGGCGCGCGACAGCGCTTGGTTCACAACCGTGCGGATCGCCGCGTCGTCATCAGCGACAAGTACCGTTCCGCTCGCCATTATCTGCTCTCCGTGGTTTCGGCCTCGTCCTGAACATCTTCCGCGTCTTCCTTGCCGACATACTGGGGCAGCAGGATGCGGAACCGCGTCTTGCCCGGCTGGCTCTTGCAGTCGATCACGCCGCCGTGGTCGCCGATCACCTTGGCAACCAGCGCAAGCCCGAGGCCCGATCCGGAAGATTTCGTCGTGACGAACGGGTCAAACAGGTGCGGCACAAGCTCGTTGGCGATTCCCGGACCGTTGTCATCGACACAGAATTCCAGCGGCAGGGAAATGCGCTCGGACGTGCCGGGAACCGACATGCGCACACCCGGCCGGAACGCCGTCGACAGTACGATTTCGCCACCGCTTGCATTCGGGCCGATGGCCTCGGCCGCGTTCTTCACCAGGTTCAGGAACACCTGCACCAGTTGGTCGCGATTGCCCCAGACCGGCGGTAGCGAGGGATCGTAGTTCTCGGTCAGCTTGATGTGTTGGGCGAACCCGTTGCGCGCGATGCGGCGCACGTGCTCCAGCACGCGGTGGATGTTCACCGGCTCCCGGTCAATCGGCCGCTCATCGGAGAAAACCTCCATCCGGTCGACCAGCTTGACGATCCGGTCGGCCTCGTCGCGGATCAATTGTGTCAGGACACGGTCGTTCTCGCCGACGGTTGACTCCAGTAGCTGCGCCGCGCCGCGAATGCCCGACAGCGGGTTCTTGATCTCGTGCGCCAGCATGGCCGCAAGGCCGGTGACACTGCGTGCCGCGCCGCGATGGGTCAGCTGCCGGTCGAACTTGTCGGCAATCGAGCGCTCCTGCAGCAGCAGGATGGTCGCACCGGGCATGTCCGGCAGCGGAGCGGAATAGATGTCGCATACGCGCTCACCATCCGAGCGCGGCGTCGTCAGGTCGACCTTGTATTCGTGGACGGGTGTCAGCCGGTCTTGCACCTGCTTCACCAATGCGAGGATCGGGCTGCCAAACGGCACGAAGGCATCCAGCGTGTTGCGCTGGAGCACGTTGCGGCTGGCCGCGAAGAAGGCTTCCGCCGCGTCGTTGGCATAGCGGATTTCGCCGTTCGGCCCGATGACGACCGCCGGCAGCGGCAATGCATTGACGACCGACTCCGAAATGGCGACGCCGCGCTGTGCAATCGCCGCCGGCACGGTTGCCGTGTCCCCTGCCCCCTTCATGCCGCCACCTCGAGCTTTGCTACGTCTTCATCGTGTTCGAGACAGGCTGAAAGCGCGCGAAGCACGTCCTTTGGATCGGCCTTTGTCAGAACCTTGCGGCGCAGCTCGGCATAGACCGGGTCGCGCTTTTCCAGCCCCGCGCCGAAGGCTGAGTCCAGATACCAGCCAAGATGTTTGCGCGCGGCACGCAGGCCGATGCGCAACCCGTAGTGCGACAGCAGGTCCTGGTAATGCTCGCTCGCGATCTGACCGATCTCGACGCGTGACGGTGGAGCATCCGGGGTCTCGCCCTTAAGGCCCTTGTCGATCTCACCGATGGCCCACGGGCGGCCATACGAGCCGCGCCCGACCATCACAAGGTCCGCACCGGACGCTTCGAGTGCCTGGTTCGCGGTATCAAGGTCGGTGATGTCGCCATTGACGGTGAGAGGCACGTCGACCGCGTCGCGAACCGCGCGCACCGCGTGCCAATCGGCCTCGCCCTTGTAGAACTGGCAGCGCGTGCGGCCATGAACCGTGATGGCCTGCACGCCGGCATCGACGGCGCGGCGCGCAATTTCCGGGGCATTGAGCGAGCCGTGATCCCAGCCAAGCCGCATCTTGAGCGTTACGGGGACCGCCCCCGCGGCCGCAACGGTCGAATCGACAAGGTCGAGCGCATGGTCGGGTTCGCGCATCAGGGCCGACCCTGAATAGCCGTTCGTCACCTTGCGGGCGGGACATCCCATGTTGATGTCGATGATATCGGCACCACTGTCGACCAGCCGGCGCGTGGCTTCCGCCATCCAGACGGATTCGCGACCGGCGATCTGCACAACGTGCAATCCGCATCCAGCGGACTGCGCCTTGAGCTGCATTTCCTCGTTGCCGGTGCACAAACCTTCGCTTGCCACCATCTCGGAGACGACAAGCGGCGCACCGAGGCGAACGGCCAGCTGCCGGAAGGGTGCATCCGAGACCCCCGACATCGGCGCCAAGCACGCGCGTGCGTCAATTTCGTGCGGCCCAATACGGATCACCGGCAACCCCTCAACAATGCACACCAAAAGGGCAAACGTCCTTTTGCCCTGTTTATAATCAATCGCACCCCATGACAACGGGGGTGGCTGCGTATAACACCGAAGCCCCTTGCAGTTGGGTCAAGGCAGCGATGCAATATGAGTGAAGTTCTGCAAAGCGTCGGCGTCGTCATCGTCGCAGCCGGGCGAGGAAACCGGGCACGGGGCGACGATTCAGCGCGACCGCCAAAGCAGTATCGGACTGTCGGTGGTATTCCGGTTCTCGCAAGCTCGGTCAAGGCTTTCACGGCCCGCGATGACGTCACCGCCATTGTCGTGGTCATCGGTGCGGAGGACGACGCCCACTTCGACGCGCTCGGGCTGGACGACTCGCGGCTGCGCGTGGTCGCCGGAGGCGATACGCGGCAGGCATCCGTCTCCGCAGGGCTGGAGGCACTCAAGGCCGAAAGCTCCGTTCCTGCCCTCGCCCTGATCCACGATGCGGCCCGCCCCTTCGTTGCCCATGAATTGATCGACCGCGTGATCGCTGCACTTGCTATGTGCGACGCAGCAATCCCGGTGGTCGCCGTTACGGATACGCTGAAACAGGTCGACAATGACGGCCATGTGCTTGCGACCGCGGACCGGGATGCACTGCGCGCGGCACAAACACCGCAGGGCTTCCGCCTTGAGGCAATCCACGCAGCGCACGAAGCGGCACGCGAGGCCGCCGATGTCACGTTCACGGACGACGGATCAATCGCCGAATGGGCCGGATTGCGGGTTCAGGTGGTGGATGGTGACGCGGCCAACTACAAGCTGACGACACCGGACGATTTCGAACGGGCGGAAGCAGCTTTCAACGCCAGCAATGGAAGCGCCAGCATGATGCAGACGCGCACAGGCCAGGGTTTCGATGTTCACCGGTTCACGGACGGCGACCGCGTCACGCTCGGCGGGATCATTATCCCGCACGACCGCGCCCTCTCTGGCCATTCCGACGCGGACGTGGTCCTGCACGCCATCACCGACGCGATCTACGGCGCGTTGGCCGACGGCGATATCGGCCACCACTTTCCCCCGAGCGAACCGCAGTGGCGCGGCGCGGATTCCAGCATTTTCCTCGAACACGCCGTGTCTTTGTTGAAAGCACGCGGCGGCGAGATCGTGCTGCTCGACGCGACCATCATGTGCGAGGCACCGAAAATCGGCCCGCACCGTGATAGAATGCGCGAGAGGATCGCAGAAATTGCGAAAATCCGCCTTGGCCAGGTGGCGATCAAGGCCACGACCACCGAGCAGCTCGGGTTTGCGGGCCGCCGCGAGGGCATTGCCGCCATGGCGCTGGCAACCGTGAACCTGCCGCGGGAGAACTGACCATGTCCGCCCACCGTCATGAACCGCTGGCGCGTGCCGTCATCCTCGCCTGCCGGCAGCGTCATCTGATGATCGCGACCGCTGAATCCTGCACCGGCGGCAAGGTGGCTGTCGCGCTCACTGATATCGCGGGCTCCTCCGACGTGGTCGAGCGGGGTTACGTAACCTACTCCAACCGCGCCAAGTCCGAGGCGCTCGGAATTCCCGAAGGCATCATCGAGCGGCATGGCGCGGTCAGCGTCGAGACGGCCTGCGCAATGGCGGAAGCAGCACGTGACCGGTCGGGGGCAGACATGGCCGTCTCCATCACCGGGATTGCCGGTCCGGGCGGCGGCACTGCGACGAAGCCGATCGGGCTGGTGCATTTCGCGTGTTCCGGCCCCGGCGACCATTTTGCCGAGCGGACGCGTGAGTTCGGAGATGTGGGTCGCTCGGAAGTGCGCGAGCTTGCGACCGAACAGGCATTGAAGATGCTGTTGCAGGCTGCGAAATCGGCCCCGGCAGGCAGCCAGGCAGCCGTTCCCACGAAGTAAGCCGGATAAAGTCCTATGCGGCCTCGCCGTAGACCTCATCGGCGCGCTTCTCGAAGGCTTCGGAGAAGTGCGAGAACGCCCTGTCGAATACGAGGCCCGCGACCGCCTCGAACGTGCGGCTCTGGAATCCGTAGACCAGCGAGAATTCGACGTTGCAGGACGTCCCGTCGATCGGGTGGAACCGCCAGTTGTTTTCCAGCCGTTTGAATGGCCCTGCGATGTTGCTGACCTCGATGGCCATCCCCGGGCGGTCAAGCATGATGCGGCTCGTGTAGGTCTCGCGGATCAGCTTGTACTTCACCGTCATGTCGGCGAAGACGATCTCGCGTCCCTCGCCGTCCGCCTTGCGGCTGCGCACCATGATGGCCGAGCACAACGGCACGAACTGCGGGTACTTCTCGACATCCGCTACGAGCGCGAACATGTCTTCGGCAGAGTGCGGGACCTGCCGCAATGTCCTGAACTGTTTCATTTCAGAAGGTGCCGCCGCTCAGGCCCTTGCCGCGCCAGCGCGGGCGGCACGCAGCTTGGCGAAGTCATCGCCCGCATGGTGCGAGGAACGCGTCAGCGGGCTGGACGAGACCAGCAGGAAGCCCTTGGCGGAGGCGACGGTCGCGAAGGACTTGAACTCCTCCGGCGTCACGAACCTGTCGACAGGGTGGTGCTTGCGGGTCGGCTGTAGGTACTGGCCGATGGTCAGGAAATCCACGTCGGCGACGCGCAGGTCATCCATCAGCTGCAGGACCTCGTTCCGCTCTTCGCCAAGCCCGACCATGATGCCGGACTTGGTGAACATCTCGCGGTCAAGCTCCTTCACCCGCTGCAGCAGGCGGATGGAATGGAAGTACCGCGCACCGGGCCGAACGGTGAGATAGAGCGAAGGCACGGTTTCAAGGTTGTGGTTGAAGACGTCCGGCTTTGCCTCGACCACCGTTTCCAGTGCGCCGGGCTTGCGCAGGAAATCGGGCGTCAGCACCTCGATCGTTGTCTTGGGGCTCGCCTCGCGGATGGCGCGGATGACGTCGGCGAAATGCTTCGCACCGCCGTCTTCCAGGTCGTCGCGGTCAACCGAGGTGATGACGACGTGTTCCAGACCGAGCTTCAGCGTCGCATCCGCCACGCGGGTCGGCTCGTCCAGGTCGAGCTTTTCGGGAAGACCCGTGCGCACGTTGCAAAAGGCACAGGCGCGCGTGCAGATCTCGCCGAGGATCATGAAGGTCGCGTGCTTCTTCGACCAGCACTCACCGATATTCGGACACCCGGCTTCCTCGCAGACCGTGACAAGGTTGTGCTCGCGCACGATCTCCATTGTCTCGCGGTAGACCGGCGAGCCTGGCGCCTTCACGCGAATCCATTCCGGCTTGCGCAGGACAGGCGTGTCTGGACGCTTCGCCTTTTCCGGGTGGCGAGGACGAATCGGCTTGCCCGATACGGTATCGACGAGCGTGACCATGTGCGGCAGTACCCCTGCGCGTCAGTTCAGGCGAGCAGCCTTGCGATAAGCACGACTATGATTGCACCGATGGTGGCGATCAGAATCTGCTCCACGAAGGCATTGCCGAAACCGAAGCTGAAATTGAACCGGTTCGCAAGCCAGCCGCCGACAAACGCACCGACGACGCCGGTCAGCAAGTATCGCAGCAGCCCCCCGCCGCCGACGATAAAGCTGGCCAGCCAGCCTGCAATCAGGCCGATGAGCAAGAAAATCAGTAGCGCTCGTGTATCCATTTGAAGGGACCCACCCCGTTCAAGTCTTAGCGCGAGCGGATCGCGCGGTAGGCGAAGATCAGCCCGCAGGCACCGATGACGGCAACGATCAGCTGGCCGATGAAGCCACCAAGCGTCGAGCCGACGACGGCCACGAGAATGAGATTGAGGACGACAGCGCCCAAGATACCGAGAAGGATGTTCGTCAGCAGCCCGTGGTCTGCCTTCATGATTTTCTCGGCGATCCATCCGGCGAGTGCGCCGATGATGATCGACATCAGAAATCCGTAACCAGCCATATTAGGTCTCCTTTGTTGCCTCTAGGTGACGCGTCTAGATATGGATCGCACGTCCGTACGCGTCCAGCGCACTTTCGTGCATCATTTCCGACAGCGTCGGGTGCGGGAAGACCGTGTGCATCAGCTCTTCTTCGGTCGTTTCCAGCGTCATGGCAACCACATAGCCCTGAATAAGTTCCGTCACCTCGGCTCCGACCATGTGCGCACCCAGCAGCTGACCTGTCTTTTCGTCGAAGATGGTCTTCACCAGTCCGTTCGGCTCGCCAAGCGCGATGGCCTTGCCGTTTCCGGTGAAGGGAAAACGCCCGACCTTCACCTTGTAGCCGGCCTCCTTGGCCTTGGCCTCCGTCAGGCCGACCGAGGCCACCTGCGGATGGCAATAGGTGCAACCGGGGATTTTTAGCTTGTCCATCGGGTGCGCATCGAGACCTGCGATCTTCTCGACGCAGATGACGCCCTCGTGCTCCGCCTTGTGGGCGAGCATCGGCGGGCCTGCGACATCGCCGATGGCGTAGATACCCTCGACATTGGTGCGGCCGTAGCCGTCGATCACCACGCAGCCGCGCTCCGTCTTCACGCCGAGGTCTTCAAGGCCGAGTTTCTCGATATTGCCGACGACACCGACGGCGGAGATCAGCTTGTCGGCCTTCAGCTCCTGCGTCTTGCCATCCTTGGTCTCGACGCTTGCGGCGACGCCCGATCCGGACTTCGTCACCTTGGCGACCTTAGCCTCGGTGAGGATCTTGATGCCCTGCTTCTCAAGCTGCTTGCGTGCAATACCGGCGATCTCGGCGTCTTCCACCGGCATGATCTGCGGCAGCAGTTCGATGACCGTCACGTCGACGCCCATGGTGTTGTAGAAGCTGGCAAACTCGATACCGATGGCACCCGAGCCCATGACCAGCAGCGATTTCGGCATCTCCTGCGGGACCATGGCTTCGAAATAGGTCCAGATCTGCTTGCCGTCCGGCTCGATGCCCGGCAGCACGCGCGGGCGCGCGCCTGTTGCAACAATGATGTGCTTGGCCTTGTAGGTGCCGGGCTCCTTGACGCCTTTCGGCACCGGGTGCTGCGGCTCCATGGCCTTCTTCTCCGGCTTGGAGACGGTCACCTCGCCGCGCTTGGCAATCTTCGCCTCGCCCCAGATCACATCGACCTTGTTCTTCTTCAGCAGGAAGCCGACGCCACCATTGAGCTGTCCGGAAACCCCGCGCGAGCGCTTGACCACGGCAGCGGCATCGAAGCCGATATCCTTGGCCGACAGGCCGTAATCCTTGGCATGCTGCATGTAGTGGTAGATCTCGGCAGAACGCAGCAGCGCCTTGGTCGGGATGCAGCCCCAGTTGAGGCAGATGCCACCCAGGTGCTCGCGCTCGACAACCGCCGTCTTCAGGCCGAGCTGTGCCGCGCGTATGGCCGTCACGTAGCCGCCCGGCCCACCGCCGATCACGATAACGTCGTAGCTGTCTGCCATGTGTCCTGCCTGCTCTCTATCGGTCCCGGCGCGTCACAGCGCCTTGGTCAGAAGTTGCCATTTGGTCGACTTGCCACGTTCGTTGAACGCAACAAAGTCGCGCTCGCCCGTCACCGCGTAGCCTTCGCGTTCATAGAGTGCGCGTGCACCGGCGTTGGAATTTTCAACAATCACCGAAAGGCCTTTGGCGCCGGCCTCGCTCGCAATCTGATCGGCCTTGCGCAGCAGTGCCGTACCGACACCCTGGCCGCGGAATTCCGCATGGGTGCCCAGCACGTTGACGTACCAAGTCGACGGCGCCATCGCTTCCAGCTCCGCCAGCGGGCGGATGAGCGGGCCGAGTTCGGCGAACTCGGACGTGTCGAAATCGTCGGGCTGCATGTAGCCGGTCAGCATGCCGGCAACGCGGCCGTCAAGTTCCGCCATGAAGGCGTTGCGCCAGGAAAATGAACCTTCGTCACGCAAAGCGCGCAAGCGACCGATCTCCAGCACCGAGTCAGGACTATCGGGACCGCGGCCCTTCTCCCAGAAATAGGCAGCAAGGCCGTGGCCCGCGATATCGACAAGCACGGCCATATCGGACGCATCAGCCTGCGTCGCGGGTCGGATCGATATGGTCATGCGTGTCAGGTCACTCCATCATGGCTGGCGCAGCATTCCCGCCAGTTCATCGACCAGCGCCAGGCGCTGCTTCTTCAGATCCTCCAGATGAAAGTCATCCGTCGGCTCGACTTCGGTCTCGGCGCGGTGAATGGCGCGGTTGACCTCGTGATACTTGCCCGCGAGTTGCGCGAAGTGCGGACTTGAGACCTTGAGCGCATGAATCTTCTCGGCGTGCTCGGGGAACTCGTCATGCAGTTCGTGGGGCGTGTGGCTCATGGGGCGTCTCCAGTGAGTGAATGGTGTCACCACCACCTTGGAACCGCCTCCTTTGCGCGCCCTTGCGCTATCGCAACTCCGGGTCTGTCTCGTCCTTTTCCAAGCCGTTTGTCTTCTGCTTCGGCTTTCGCATGTGATCCAGAAGCATCGATCCGATCATCGCCGGGATCGAGATCGCAACAAGAATATCGAGAAACGTCTCCAATTCCTGCCCGTCAAACCAGCATGGACATGGGGTTCTCGATGTAGCGCTTCACCAATCCGATGACTTCCGCCGAAAGCGCCCCGTCGAGGCAGCGATGGTCGGAGGTCAGCGTGATGCTCATGATCGTCGCAACCGCCAGCGCGCCATCCTTCACCACCGGGCGCTGCTCGCCCGCGCCAACCGCAAGGATCGAGGCGTGCGGCGGGTTGATGACGGCGGTGAAGTCTTTCACGCCGAACATGCCGAGGTTGGAAATCGCCGTGGTGCCGCCCTGGTATTCCTCGGGCTTCAGCTTCTTGTCGCGCGCACGGCCAGCAAGGTCCTTCATCTCGTTTGAAATCGTGGACAGCGACTTTTCCTCCGCCCGGCGGATGATCGGCGTGATCAGCCCGTTGCCCGGCAGCACGGTCGCGACGCCGATATCGACGTTCTTGTGGCGCACCATGGCACTCTCGGTCCACGAGACATTGGCGGCAGGCTTCGCCTTGAGCGCCATCGCCATGGCCTTGATGACCATGTCGTTGACTGAAATCTTGTACGCCGGCTTGCCATCGACGTCCGGCGCGGCCGCGTTGAGCTGTGAACGCAGGGCCAGCAGCGCATCGATCTCGCAATCGAGCGTGATGTAGAAGGCCGGCACCTGCTGGCGTGCTTCCGTCATCCGCTTGGCAATGGTCTTGCGCATCCCGTCGTGCGGGATCAACTCGTATGAGCCTTCGGCAAAGAGCTTGAGGACCTGGTCGTCCGACGGCGGCGCGGAAGAAGCCGCCTTGGCCGGCGCATCGGCCTTCTTGCCCTGTTCTGCCGCCTTGCCCGGCGCAGCTTTCGCCCCGCCCGAGCTGATCGCATCTTCCACGTCCTTCTTGACGATGCGGCCATGCGGGCCACTGCCCTTCACGGCGGACAGGTCGATGCCCTCGGCCTTGGCGATGCGGCGCGCGAGCGGCGAGGAAAAAATGCGCTCGCCCTTGTCGTCCTTCGGTGCGGGGCCTGCCTTCACGTCGTTGGGGACGGACGCGCCGCCACCGCTGGCGCGCGGCTGGGCACCGGCATCGTCCTTCTTCGCCGGTGCGGCGTTCTCGGACTTCTTCTCTGCGGCCTCTGCGGTCTTGCCTGCCTCGGCATCGGGCTTTGAATCCGCCTTGGCATCCGCTTTCGGCTTGGCCGGCGCGTCGCCACCGGACACTTCGTCCAGCGCGCTCTCGTCTTCGCCTTCTTCCAGCAGCAGCGCGATCAACTCGTTGACCTTCACCGCCTCGGTGCCTTCTTCGACGAGGATCTTGCCGACCTTTCCCTCGTCCACGGCCTCGACTTCCATCGTGGCCTTGTCGGTCTCGATCTCGGCGATCACGTCGCCGGAATTGACCTCGTCACCTTCCTTCACGTGCCACTTGGCGAGCGTGCCCTCCTCCATGGTGGGCGACAGCGCGGGCATCAGGATCTTGATGGGCATTGTTTGCTTCGCTTCCGGTTCTGGCCGACGGCCGCACGTATCAGAGGTAGAGGGTGCTCTTCACCGCCGCGACGACTTCATCGACGCTCGGCAGGGCAAGCTTTTCCAGGTTGGCAGCATAGGGCATGGGCACGTCCTTGCCGCAGACGCGGACCGGGGGCGCATCGAGCCAATCGAAGGCAAGCTCGGTGACGCGCATACCGATTTCCGCACCAACGCCGGACTGCGGCCAGCCTTCCTCGACGCTGATGACGCGGCCAGTCTTCTTCACCGACTTCACCACCGTCTCGATATCCATGGGGCGGATGGTGCGCAGGTCGATCACCTCGACCTGGATGCCGTCCTGGGCAAGTTTGTCGGCTGCCTTCATGGCGTAGGTCATGCCGATGCCGAAGGACACGATCGTCGCCGCATCACCTGACTTGACAACCTTGGCCCGCCCGATGGGGACGATCCAGTCCTCGACCTGCGGGACCGGGAAGGTCTGACCGTAGAGGATTTCGTTTTCGAGGAAGATGACCGGGTTCGGGTCGCGGATGGCGGCTTTCAGCAGGCCCTTGGCGTCGGCAGCCGTCCACGGCTGCACGACCTTGAGACCGGGAATCTGCGAATACCAGGCCGCATAGTCCTGGCTGTGTTGTGCACCGACGCGCGCAGCGGCGCCGTTCGGCCCACGGAACACGATGGGACAGCCCATCTGCCCGCCGGACATGTAAAGCGTCTTGGCGGCGGAGTTGAGGATCTGGTCGATCGCCTGCATTGCGAAATTGAAGGTCATGAACTCGACGATGGGGCGCAGGCCCGTCAGCGCCGCACCGACGCCGAGACCGGCAAAGCCATGCTCGGTGATCGGCGTATCGATGACGCGCTTGGCGCTGAATTCATCCAGCAAGCCTTGCGTGATCTTGTAGGCGCCCTGGTACTCGGCAACTTCCTCGCCCATGACGAAGACATCGCCATCGCGGCGCATTTCCTCCGCCATCGCGTCACGCAGTGCCTCGCGCACCGTCGTGTCGGCCATTTCCGTGCCTTTGGGCACTTCCGTGTCCGCCGGCGGCTCTTCGCGGGTGAGCTGCGTCTGAACGGCGGGCGCGACGGGCGCATCCTGCGTGGCGAGATCGCCAGCGCGCGAGCCGTCACTCTCCGGCTTGCTCTCGGCTTCATCGTCCTCGCTCGAGGGTTCGGCCTTCGCCTCGCCGCCGGACTTGGGCGAAGCGTCGATGTCGTCGGCGGATTCGCCCTCGCCGAGAATGACGGCGATCGGCGTGTTCACCTTCACATTCTCGGTGCCCTCGGAAATGAGGATCTTGCCGAGCGTGCCCTCATCGACCGCCTCGACCTCCATGGTCGCCTTGTCGGTCTCGATTTCGGCAATCACGTCACCGGCGGTGATCGTGTCGCCTTCGGATTTCACCCACTTGGCAAGCGTGCCCTCCTCCATGGTCGGGGACAGGGCTGGCATCAGGACTTCAGTCGGCATCTTGTTCGTTTCCTCGCATGACGCGCGGTTTCAGCGCCGCGCACTGGGGCGCTCAGGCGTAGACGTCAGTCCACAGTTCCGACGGATCGGGCTCGGGGCTCGACTGGGCGAAATCGGCGGCTTCGGCCACGGTCTCGCGGATCTTCTTGTCGATGGACTTCAGCTCGTCCTCGGACATGGAATGCTGGTCCAGCAGCCGCTTCTTCACCTGCTCGATGGGGTCATGCTCCTGACGCATCTTCTGCACCTCTTCCTTGGAGCGGTACTTCGCCGGATCGGACATGGAGTGGCCGCGATAGCGGTAGGTCAGCATTTCGAGAATGAACGGGCCCTTGCCGGAGCGCGCGTGTTCGATGGCGCGCTTCGCGGCGTCCTCGACGGCGCGCACGTCCATGCCGTCGACCTGCTCGCCGGGAATGTCGAAGGACGCGCCGCGCTGGGACAGGTCCGTGGTGGACGAGGCACGGTTGATGCTCGTGCCCATGCCGTACTTGTTGTTTTCGATGACGTAGACGACCGGCAGGCTCCAGAGCTTGGCCATGTTGAAGCTCTCGTAGACCTGGCCCTGGTTGATGGCACCATCGCCGAGATAGGTCAGCGAGACCTTGCCGTCTTCCCGGTACTTGTTGGCGAAGGCGAGACCCGTGCCGAGCGACACCTGCGCACCGACGATACCATGGCCGCCGTAGAAACCCTTTTCCACGGAGAACATGTGCATCGAGCCGCCCTTGCCCTTGGAATAGCCGCCCTCGCGACCGGTCAGCTCGGCCATCACGCCGCGTGATTCCATGCCCGTGGCCAGCATGTGGCCGTGGTCCCGGTAGCTTGTGATGACCTGGTCACCGTCCATCATCGCGAGCTGGACGCCGACGACAACCGCTTCCTGGCCGATATAGAGATGGCAGAAACCGCCGATCAGGCCCATGCCGTACATCTGGCCCGCCTTCTCCTCGAAGCGGCGGATCAGCAGCATCATGCGGTAGGCTTCGAGTTCCTGATCCTTGCTCAGTTCCAGCTTGGCGGAACCCGACGGCTTTTTCGCCGTGCTCTTGCGTGATGCGGTCTTCGGCCTTGAAGCCATGGAGCCCCTCTCCCTGCATCGCCGGGCCGTGGCGGCCGGCTGTCGTTTCTGCCCGCACTGCGGGTGCGACGAAATTCATACACGATTGCAGGGCGGCATGCACTAAGTAATTGTGCGCAAACACATTTCCGGGATTTAACCGAAATCTTGTTAATTGCGAAATCCGGCTTTAATTTTTCGCAATGCACCCACGACTTTTACCTCCACCCTGCGCCGCCATCTGCGTAGCGTTGCACTGTCGCTCGAAAGAACAATGACACCGAGCGGGAGCATCCACAATCCCAGAACCGGCAGGAACCAGAGCAGCCCGCCGAGGATCAGCGCGATGCCCAGCGCCGTCCGCGCGAGGCGCGTCGCCGGCAGCGCAACCTTGAAGCGCCCGAAGCCGACTTTCCTGCGATCACCGGTCCGGCAGCGCGCCGCGTCTTGCTCGTCGGTCTGGGTGGTCAAGCGCCCTCCTCGCCCGCCGGTTGGCAGGCGTCTTTCGGAGTCGTTCAACTTGGTGATGGGAAACGCGTCTGAAAAGGTTTGCAAACGCAAATGTCTCTGCTATTACCGCGGCCCTGAATTGCGCTTTCCCCGGTAGCTCAGTTGGTAGAGCAAGCGGCTGTTAACCGCTTTGTCGCTGGTTCGAGTCCGGCCCGGGGAGCCAATTCAAGCAACAAGGCACGATCCGTCCGCGGATCGTGCTTTTTTCTTTTGTGGTCTGCCGATTTCGGGCGTGCCGCCGGAAGAACGGATTTGCAACACGCGGCGTTCATCCAATCGTGCCGGCACTGCGTAGTGTCTGCGAACCCGTTTGAACTGCCCGCGAAAGACCACCTTCCCCATGCCTGATGCCCCTGCAATCGCCTGGCTGCGCAATGACCTGCGCCTTGAGGACAATCCCGCGCTCGCCGAAGCCGCAAGGGCCGAAGGCGGTGTCGTCGTGGTCTATATCCTTGATGAGGAAAGCGAGGGACTGCGGGCCAAGGGCAGCGCATCCCGGTGGTGGCTGCATCACAGCCTCGCCAGGCTGTCGGGGGCCATTGCCGACAAGGGCGGCCGCCTCGTGCTGCGCAGCGGCAACGCGCTGAATCACCTGCTCGACATCGCCAACAAGACCGGCGCCGAGGACATTCACTGGAATCGGCGTTACGGGCCGGGCGAGTTCGACGTCGACACGCAGATCAAGGACACGCTCAAGGAGCGCGACCTGAACCCCGTCAGCCACCCCGGCAACCTGCTGGTGGAGCCGTGGGAGGTGAAGACGCAGGAGGGCAATCCATACAAGGTTTTCACACCGTTCTGGCGCTCGGCGCGCGAACATGGCTGGCGCGACACGCTGCATGCCGCCCCGCGCGAGATGAAGGACGCATCCGGCGATCTCGGCAGCGACGATCTGGATGACTGGAAACTGCTCCCCACCACCCCGAACTGGGCAGAGAACTTCTCTGAACGCTGGCAACCGGGGGAAGACGGCGCACGCGGACGCCTGCGCGATTTCATCGACAGCGAGCTGGACGGCTACGGCAAGATGCGCGACCGGCCCGACAAGGACCACACGTCGCGGCTGTCCGCCCACCTGCATCACGGCGAGATCAGCCCGCACACCATCGTGCGCGCGGTGAACCACGCGGTCGACAAGGGCGATGTGCCGGAGAACGATGCCGCGAAGTTTCTCTCCGAAATCGGCTGGCGGGAGTTCTCCCACAACCTGCTCTATAACTTTCCGAAAATCCTGAAGGACAACCTGCAGGAGAAGTTCGACAATTTCCCGTGGGAGAAGAACGATAAGGCGCTGACCGCCTGGCAGCGCGGGCGCACCGGGTACCCGATCGTCGATGCCGGGATGCGCGAGCTCTGGCGTGATGGAATCATCCACAACCGCATCCGCATGGTCGTCGCGTCCTTCCTCATCAAGGACCTGCTGATCGACTGGCGCACGGGCGAGGACTGGTTCTGGGACACGCTGCTGGATGCCGACCTCGCCAACAACACGGCAAGCTGGCAGTGGGTCGCCGGCAGCGGCGCGGACGCTGCGCCCTATTTCCGCGTGTTCAATCCGGTTCTGCAGGGCGAAAAATTCGATCCCAAGGGGGATTACGTGCGCCGCCACGTGCCGGAACTGGCGGACATGCCGGACAAGTACATCCATAAGCCGTGGAAGGCGCCGAAGGACGTGCTGGAAAAGGCAAGCGTGACGCTCGGTGATACGTATCCCGAGCCGATTGTCGATCATGGCGAGGCGCGCGACCGCGCGCTCAAGATTTTCGAGGATCTCTAGGCCAATAGTCTGTTTGCAACGGCGCGCGTGGTGTTGCCGCCCTATCTTTGCGCGGATACCCTCTCCGCCCGAATTTCAGGAAGCGCCGAACATCCCATGAAGATTGCCAACGATATCGTCGAAACCATCGGAAACACGCCGCTCATCAAGCTGCGGCGCGCCTCCGAGGAGACCGGCTGCACCATTCTCGGCAAGGCCGAATTCATGAATCCCGGCCAGTCGGTGAAGGATCGTCCGGCCCGGCAGATGATCCTCGAAGCGGAAGCACGCGGCGACCTGAAGCCTGGCGGGCTCATCGTGGAAGGCACTGCGGGAAATACCGGCATCGGCATATCGCTTGTTGCGCGTGCGCGCGGCTATCGCAGCGTGATCGTCATGCCCGACACGCAGAGCCAGGAAAAGAAGGACACGTTGCGGCTGGCGGGCGCGGAACTGGTGGAGGTTCCGGCTCTTCCTTACTCGAACCCGAACAACTACCAGCACGTGGCGCGCCGAACGGCGGAGAAGCTTGCAGAAAGCGAGCCGAATGGCGTGTTGTTCGCCGACCAATGGAACAACCTCGACAATCGCAAAGCCCACTACGTCACGACCGGCCCGGAAATCTGGGATCAGACCGCTGGCAAGGTCGACGGCTTCGTCTGCGCGGTCGGGACCGGCGGCACGCTGGCCGGCATCTCGACCTACCTCAAGGAGCAGAACGGCAACGTCCGCATCGCCTGCGCCGACCCGGAAGGTGCCGCGATGTATTCGCTGTTCACCACCGGCGAGGCTGTCGCCAGCGACGGCGGGTCCGTGGCCGAAGGCATCGGCCTCGGGCGCAATACACCGGTGATCGACGGCATTCCGGTCGATACCGCCTACCTTGTGCCGGATGAGGAGGCGATTCCGCTGCTGTTCACGCTCGCGGAAGAGGAAGGTCTGCTTCTGGGCGGCTCCAGCGCGATCAATCTCGCCGGGGCCTACCGCCTGGCACGCGAACTTGGCCCCGGGCACACCATTGTCACCATCCTGTGCGATCACGGCTCGCGCTACCAGTCCAAGCTCTACAACCCGGACTTCCTGCGCTCCAAGGACCTACCCGTTCCCGCGTGGCTTGAGGCGGGTTCGTCCGTCAGCCCGGAGTTCGTCGACGAATGAGCGACCCTGCCGAGCCACTGTTCAGCCGCAATGCCTACGCGCGATCGTTCGACGCGCGCGTTGTCGCCATCAACGAACGCGGCGGCATCCTCCTCGATGACACCGCCTTCTACGCGACCAGCGGCGGCCAACCGGGCGACACCGGGTCCCTGACGCTTGATGATGGCCGGCAGATCATCATCGCCAAAACGG
The DNA here is from genome assembly GCF_046159835.1 of Tepidamorphus sp. 3E244. Lineage (NCBI taxonomy): Bacteria > Pseudomonadati > Pseudomonadota > Alphaproteobacteria > Hyphomicrobiales > Tepidamorphaceae > Tepidamorphus > Tepidamorphus sp. 3E244. Next base: position 1,555,949 of record NZ_JBJXCY010000001.1, read on the forward strand.
TGAAGGGCGAAGTGCCGGGCGAGATCGTCCACGTACCGGCGGACGGTGCCGACCTGCCGCGTGTCGGTGATAGCGTTCGCGGCGAGATCGACTGGGCGCGGCGGCACAACCTGATGAAGATGCACACGGCGTGTCACCTTCTGTCGGTTGCCTGCCCCTTCCCCATCACCGGCGCATCCGTCGGTGAAACCGAGTCGCGCGTCGATTTCGACATGCCGGGCGATCCGCCCTTGAAGGACGACCTCAACGCTGCGCTTGCCGAGATGATTGCAGGCTCCCATCCCGTCACCACGAACTGGATCAGCGAAGCCGACCTGGAAGCGAACCCGGGGCTTGTAAAGTCGAAGAACGTGCGCCCGCCGCGCGGGGCCGGCCGCATCCGGCTCGTGCTGATCGGTGAGGACGGAGTCGTCGACAGTCAGCCCTGCGGCGGCACCCATGTTGCTGACACGTCCGAAATCGGCACATTGATCGTCAAGAAAATCGAGAAAAAAGGCCGCGAAAACAGGCGTATCCGCATCGCGCTTGCCTGATCCTGGAGGGGAACGACCACAATGAGCGACAATCGCGACAAGTATCTGGTTTCGACTGATTGGCTGGCCGACCACATGGATGCGCCGGATATTCTCGTCATCGACGGAAGCTGGCACCTGCCGCCGACCGGCCGCGATGGACGCGCAGAATACAACGAAGCCCATATTCCGGGCGCGATCTTCTTCGACATCGACGACATCTCGGATGACGCCTCCGACCTGCCGCACATGCTGCCGCGCCCGGAGAAGTTCGCCTCGCGGATGCGCGCGCTCGGGATCGGCGATGGTCAGAAGATCATCGTCTACGACCAAGCCGGCCTGTTTTCAGCTCCGCGCGTGTGGTGGATGTTCCATGCCATGGGCCATCAGGACGTTGCGATTCTTGATGGCGGGTTGCCGAAGTGGATGGCCGAAGACCGTCCCGTGACCGACGAACTTCCGAAGGTCCGGCATAGCCATTTCAGCGCGCGCCGCAACGCGGGCATGGTGGTGGATGCCGATGAGGTCGCTGCGCGGCCGGACCATGTCCAGCTTCTCGATGCCCGCCCAGCCAATCGGTTTGCCGGCGAAGCGGATGAACCCCGCCCCGGATTGCGCAAGGGCCACGTGCCCGGTGCCTGCAACCTGCCCTTCGGCAATCTTCTCAACGAAGACAAAACCTTGAAGGGCAATGACGAGCTGAAGCGCGCGTTTGCCGATGCGGGGCTCGACCTGTCCCGCCCGGTAATGACCATGTGTGGTTCCGGCGTAACGGCGGCCATTCTTTCCCTCGCTCTGGAAATCACCGGCAATAAGCCGGCTGGCCTCTACGATGGCTCGTGGGCCGAATGGGGCGGCGACGCCTCACGGGACATCCAGACAGGAGCCTGAGAGCGCGGAACCTTTCTCGGACCTTGGTGTTGATCTGACCTGAATTCATTCAGGCGGGGCGATGGATTTTGAGGAAACCGCGCAAGAAAGCGTCGTTCAGGTGAGGTTCAGCCGGACTTTGCCATGTTGGTCATCGAGGCAACGACCATCGCTTAACTGCACACTCCCCCAACCAAGGTGCAACCAATGAAATACACCACATCCAAACTGGTCATTGCCACGGCGGTTTTCGCCTCGGCGAGCCTCGCCGTTCCGGCATTTGCCCAGGATGGCAAGGTCGAGACTCCCGAGCAGAATTACGTGGAGCCCTCGGACCGCCAGGCACAGAATCAGCAGGAAGCCGCTGAAGAGGCGCTTCGCCATCAGCAGGCCGCCGAGGAAGCTGCCAAGCAGCAGGCTGCAGAGGCTGCCGCACAGCAGCAGGCCGCAGAAGCCGCTGCACAGCAGCAGGCCGCCGAGCAGCAGAAGGCCGCAGAAGCCGCAGCTCAGCAGCAGGCCGCAGAAGCCGCTGCACAGCAGCAGGCCGCAGAAGCCGCAGCTCAGCAGCAGGCTGCCGAGCAGCAGAAGGCCGCAGAAGCCGCAGCTCAGCAGCAGGAAGCCACGCCGCAGCAGGCGACGGAAGAAGCTCCCCGCCGTCAGCGTCGCGAGGCCAATCAGGATCAGCAGCAGCAGGAGGGCACGCAGCAGCTCCAGCAGGCTCCTGAACAGCAGGCCGAGGACGGCGATCGCCGCCGTCGCGGTGACGACGACCAGCAGCGTGCCCGCCGCGGTGATGATGACCGCCGTGGTGACGACAGCCAGCGCGCACGCCGTGGTGGCGACGACCGCGACTTCGACCGTCGTGCAGGACGTCGCCGCAACGACGACGGCAATCTCGTCGTCGATCTCGGCATTCCCGGCATCAGCGGCCGCGTGATCATCAATGAAGATGGCGACGTGCGCGTCCGCGCCGACGATGACCGCCGCTTTGGCCGTGACCGGAACGACCGTCGCACCGTCGACCTGCCGAACGGTCGGACCCGCACCGTGGTCGAGCGCCCGAACGGCGTTCGCATCATTACCGTGCGTGACCGTCGCGGCAACATCATCCGCCGTGTGCGTGAGGCGCCGAATGGGCGCACTGTCGTGCTGATCGATCAGGAACGTTTTGGCGAACGTCGACGTCCGGTTCGTCGTGATCCCATCCGCCTGACCATCCCGCAGGATGAATACATCGTGGATAGCCGTCGCGCCAATCGCCGTGTGATCTCGCAGACCCTTCAGGCTCCGCCTGTCGTCGAAATCGAACGCGATTACTCGCTGGAAGAGATCCGCAACGAGCCGACGGTGCGTGCAACACTGCGCCGCGTCGACCTGAGCACGATCACCTTCGAGACCGGTTCGGCCACGATCAGCCGCTCGCAGATCGATGCGCTTGACGGGATCGGCTTCGCGATGTCCGAGATCATCAAGGAAAATCCAGAAGAGATCTTCCTGATCGAGGGTCACACGGACGCCGTTGGTGACAACGTCTCCAACCTGGCGCTGTCGGACGCCCGCGCCGAGTCCGTCGCCATCGCTCTGTCGGAATATTATGACGTTCCGCCGGAAAACATCGTGACCCAGGGCTATGGCGAAAGCGATCTCAAGATCGAGACTGAACGCGCAGAGCGTCAGAACCGCCGTGTCGCGGTGCGCCGCATCACGCCGCTGATGCAGCAGAGCAGCCGCTAACAGTCATTGCTAAATTGCGACGCAAAAAGAAAGCCGCGGACGGCGACGTCCGCGGCTTTTGCTTACGTGAGCAGCATTGAAGGCGACGGGCGCCTGGCGCCCTGCCCGCCTAGTGCAGGATCTGCGACAGGAAGAGCTTGGTGCGCTCGTGCTGCGGATTGTCGAAGAAGGCCGCAGGCTCATTCTGTTCAATGATCTGCCCCTGATCCATGAAGATGACGCGGTTGGCGACCTGGCGCGCGAAGCCCATCTCGTGGGTCACGCACAGCATCGTCATGCCGTCTTCGGCGAGCGAAACCATCGTGTCGAGCACTTCCTTGATCATCTCCGGATCGAGCGCCGAGGTCGGCTCATCGAACAGCATGATGCGCGGGTTCATGCACAGCGAGCGGGCGATGGCCACACGCTGCTGCTGACCGCCGGATAGCTGCCCCGGATACTTGTGGGCCTGTTCGGGGATCTTGACGCGCTCGAGATAGTGCATCGCGACCTCGTCGGCCTCTTTCTTCGGCATCTTGCGCACCCAGATCGGGGCAAGCGTGCAGTTTTCCAGGATCGTGAGGTGTGGAAACAAGTTGAAGTGCTGGAACACCATGCCGACTTCGCGGCGGATCTCGTCGATCTTCTTCAGGTCATCGGTGAGTTCGATGCCATCGACGACGATTTTCCCCTTCTGGTGCTCTTCCAGACGGTTGATGCACCGGATCATTGTCGACTTGCCGGAGCCGGACGGGCCGCAGATGACGATCCTCTCGCCGCGCATGACGCGCAGGTTGATGTCTTTGAGGACATGGAAATCGCCATACCACTTGTGCATGTCGGCGATTTCGATCGCCACCTCGGTGTCCGAGATATGCAGCTTGCTGCGGGCCGGTGCAGCGGGTTCTACCGGGGCTGACGCAGCTGCAGCAGGCTCAACTGCTGCCTTGGCCGCGGCCGGCTTCTTCGCTGCAGGCTTCTTGGCAGCCGGTTTTGCTGCCGCCGGCTTTTTTGCTGCCGGCTTCTTGGCGGCCGGTTTCGCGGCGGCGGTCTTCGCCTCCGTGTCGTCAACCTTGGGCGCGGCCGGCTTGCGGCTACGCGTTGTGGAACCGGTGGACTTGCCCGAGCCGGAGCCGGTTGAACGGGTGGACTTTGCCATTGTTTATCCCCTCGTTATCGCTTGTGGCCCGTATCGAGGCGCTTTTCCATGAAGATCGAGTAGCGCGACATCCCGAAGCAGAAGATCCAGAATGTAATCGCTGCGAAGAGGTACCCGGTGTGTCCCTGCGTTGGGGTCGACCAGGTCGGGTCGGTGAAGGACGACTGGATCTGCCCGAGCAGGTCGAAGAGACCGACGATCAGCACCAGCGTCGTGTCCTTGAACAGGCCGATGAAGGTGTTGACGATGCCGGGAATGACCAGCTTGAGCGCTTGCGGCAGCACGATGAGACCCATCTTTTGCCAGAACGTCAGGCCGAGTGCGTCGGCACCTTCGTATTGTCCCTTCGGGATCGCCTGCAGGCCGCCGCGCACGACTTCCGCCATATAGGCAGACGCAAAGAGCGTCACGCCGACGAGCACGCGGAACAGTTTGTCGACGGTCACCCCCTCGGGCATGAACAGCGGCAGCACCACGCTCGACATGAAGAGCACGGTGATGAGCGGCACACCGCGCCAGAACTCGATGAACACCACCGAGACCAGCCGCACGATCGGCATCGCTGAACGCCGTCCCAGAGCCAGTGCGACACCGAACGGCAGAGAGGCCGCAATGCCGGTGATCGCGATGACGAGCGTGACCAGCAACCCGCCCCACCGGGACGTCTCGACCGGGCGCAGCCCGAAGTCGATGGTGAGGATCACGAGGACGGCTGCCGGAACCAGCAACCCGAGCCCCAGCGCGATCAGCGCTGGCTGCACATCCTTGATGCCAGAACGACCGGCAAAGACCGGCAGCAGGATCAGGCCGGCGATTATGAGGCCGATGATGACCAGCGTGATCCAGGCAAATGCGCCCGGATCGACATTGCCGCCGGTGAGCAGGATGAAAGCTGCCAGCGGGAAACCGACAAGCATGAACAGCGTGTTGGCGCGCTTGTATGGAGCCGACGGGATCAGCAGCGGGATGAGCCCGGCTGCCAGCAGGAAGAACACCAAGTCGACGCGCCAGCGCGAGGCATCGGGATACCGCCCGTAGATGAACTGCGAGAAATAAGCCTTCACGTAGGCCCAGCAGGCGCCGTGATGGCCGAGGCACGCTTCGCGGTCCTCCCCGGTCCAGACCGCGTCAAGGATCGCGAATTTGATCAACGGCCAGATGATCAGATAGGCGATATAGGCGCCGACCAGCGTGAGAATCGTGTGCGGGATGCTGGAAAACAGGCTCTTCCTGGCCCAGCCGATCGCGCCCACGTCCGAGAGAGGTGCGGGAAGCGGCTCGGCCATCTGGGAACGGACCCAGGCGGGCGAGCTTCCGGCGGCGAGAGGCTTTTGTGTGTCTGACATGATCTGCCCCTTACCGCTCAACCAGCGCCATGCGGTTGTTGTACCAGTTCATGAACCCGGACGTGAGCAGGCTCAGCGAGAGGTAAACAACCATCCATATGCCGATGATCTCGATGGCCTGACCCGTCTGGTTCAGCACCGTGCCGCCCACCGACACGAGGTCGGGATAGGCAATGGCAACGGCCAGCGAAGAATTCTTGGTCAGGTTGAGATACTGGCTCGTCAGCGGTGGAATGATGACCCGCATCGCCTGCGGCACGACCACGAGGCGCAGCGTCGGACCGTTGCGCAGCCCGAGTGCGTGGGCGGCTTCCGTCTGGCCGTGTGAGACAGCAAGGATACCGGCACGCACGATCTCGGCAATGAACGATGCCGTGTAGATCGACAGCGCCATCAACAGCGCGATGAACTCCGGCGTCACCTTCATGCCGCCCTGGAAATTGAATCCGCGAAGCTCTGGATACTCGAAGCTGACCGGGAGACCGGCCAGAAGGTATCCGAGGAACGGGAGGCCGAGGATCAGAGCAACGCTGACACGGAATGTCGGGAATTGCTGGCCGGTCGCCATCTGTCGCTTGTGCGCCCAACGCGCGATCAGGAAGGCCGCCACGATGCCGACGATCAGACCGATCAGGATCAGGATCGACCCGGACTCAAACAACGCACGCGGCATGAACACGCCACGATTGTTGAGGAAGAACAGCCCGAAAATGTCGATCGAATTTCGCGGATTGGGCACAGCACGCAGAACGGCAAAGTACCAGAAGAAGATCTGCAGCAGCAGCGGGATGTTCCGGATCACCTCGATATAGACGTAGGCGAGACGGGAGATCACCCAGTTGTTCGAAAGCCGCGCGATGCCGACGATGAACCCGATGGCGGTCGCGAAGACGATGCCGATGAAGGCGACCAGGATCGTGTTGAGAAACCCGACGATCAGCGCGGTGCCGTAACTCGACGTCTCGGCATAATCGATCAGCGACTGGATGATACCGAAGCCGGCGGTGTTCTCCAGGAACCCGAAGCCGGAAGCGATATTCTGTTGTTCGAGATTTCGCGCTGCGTTGGTGACGATTTCCCAACCCAGCCAGATAACAGCGGCAACCAGAATGACCTGGTAAAAAATTCCGCGAACTTTTGGATCATAGATAAGCGAAGCCTTTGCAGGCGCTTCGCCCATGCTTTCCTGTACAGCCATAGCCCCTCTGCCCGCCGAAAATCCGTCTGGTTATATGTTCTGATGACGGATTGGTGGAGATGGCCGGGCGCCGGCGGGGCGCCCGGTGCGTTTTGGTCATCCGCGCGCGGCAGGCAGCAGCCCCGCCACGCGCGAACGTTCAACCCTTAGCGGATCGGCGGAGCGTACTGCAGGCCGCCCTTGGTCCACAGTGCGTTCTGGCCGCGGGCGATGCCCAGCGGGGTGTCCGGACCGACGTTGCGGTCGAACATCTCGCCGTAGTTGCCAACTGCCTTGATGACATTGGCGGCCCAATCGTTGCCGAGGCCGATGGCCTCGCCATAGGCGCCTTCGGAACCGAGCAGACGCTTGATGGACGGGTTGTCGGAACCCATCATCTCGTCGACGTTGCCCTGGGTCACGCCGAGTTCTTCAGCGTTGATCATCGCGAAGTAGACCCACTTGGCGATGTTGAACCACTGGTCGTCGCCCTGACGGACAACCGGGCCAAGCGGCTCCTTGGAGATGATTTCCGGAAGAACGACGTGGTCGTCCGGATTCGTCAGCTTCAGGCGCTGCGCGTACAGGCCGGAGGCGTCCGTGGTGTACACGTCGCAACGGCCCGCATCGTAGGACTGCACGACCTCGTCGGCCTTTTCGAAGGCGACGATTTCGTACTGCATGTTGTTGGCGCGGAAGTAGTCGGCGACGTTCAGCTCGGTGGTGGTGCCGGTGTTCGTGCAGACGCTGGCGCCTTCGAGTTCGAGCGCGGACGCGATGCCGAGCGACTTGCGGACCATGAAGCCCTGACCGTCGTAGTAGGTCACGCCGGCAAAGTTCAGGCCGAGCGAGGTGTCACGGCCCATCGTCCAGGTCGTGTTGCGCGACAGGATGTCGACTTCGCCGGTCTGCAGAGCGGTGAAACGCTCCTTGGCCGAAAGCGGGGTGAACTTCACCGCGGTGGCGTCACCGAAGACAGCCGCGGCGACACCACGGCAGTAGTCGACGTCGATGCCGCTCCAGTTGCCGCTGTCGTCAGGGTTGGAAAAGCCGGGCAGGCCCTGGCTCACGCCGCACTGAACGAACCCCTTGGCCTTGACGTCGTCCAGAGTGGCGGCCTGCGCGGATACTGCGCCGAGGCCAAACGCGGCAACTGCCGCGGCCGTGAAAAGATGTTTCATCTTGCAGCCTTTTTTCTAGATTGCTGTATTCAAGACTTTCACTGTGACGAAAGGCCGTCAGGGGGCAGCAGGCGATAAGCCAAGCCGGCCCGTCCGTATCGCGGCATTTCATGAAACAGTTCCGGTCCCCTCTCTCCTGTGCTTCCGCCGGAAGCGGTCAACAGGTGTTACCTGCTTGCCGATCCTGCGTGGGCGACGGTCAGACAATCCGGAAAAAAGAATGCACCTGTGCGCACGTGATGCGCCCGCAGTGTGCGATGCCGAAAGTGACACCTCTATTCCCATCCGGCTGTCCGGCGGTTTTCCCGCCTTGTTGACCGTGTCCGGCGACAGCTGCCCCATCCAAGGCCAATGTTGCACCGCCGTCAAGGAATTTGAGCCGATCCGGCTGAATCGTGATGCAAATGCTTAAACGGTTTGGAAACCAAGCCCAATCGCGCTAACTCCGCGCCATAACAACACGGAACGGGAGACGCGCATGAGCAAGGACGCGACGCTGGGAAACAAGCACTACGGACCGGGAACGCGGGTGGTCGCGGCAGGCCGCAAGCCGATGGATCACCACGGATTCGTGAACCCGCCCGTCTACCACGGCTCCACCGTGCTTTATCCCGACGTTGCGACCATGAAGACCGGCCAGAAATACGCTTATGGCCGGCGCGGCTCCCCCACCATGGAAAGCCTCGAGGTGGCGCTGACGGAGCTGGAAGGCGGCCGGGGAACCAAGCTGGTCGGCTCGGGGCTCGCGGCAATCGCGCTCACGTTCCTCAGCTTCGTGCGCGCCAACGGGCACGTGCTGGTGCCCGACAATGTCTACCAGCCATCCCGCCACTATTGCGAAACGGTGCTGAAGCGGCTCGGTATTTCGACGACTTACTACGACCCGCTGATCGGCGCCGGCATCGCGGACCTGATCCAGGACAACACGCAGCTCCTGTTTCTCGAAGCGCCCGGCTCCCAGACCTTCGAGATGCCCGACATCGAGGCCATCGTCACGGCGGCGAAGGCGCGGGACGTGACGGTCGCCATGGACAACACATGGGCGACGCCGCTCTTCTTCCGCCCGCTCGACCACGGGATCGATGTCGCCGTCTATGCCGGCACCAAATACCTTGTCGGCCATTCCGACGCGATGATGGGCACGGTCACGGCCAATGCCGATGCCTGGCGGCCCATCCACGACACATGGGGCGCGAGCGGCCTCGTCAGCGGACCCGATGACATCTACCTCGCCCAGCGCGGACTGCGCACCATGGACATTCGCCTGCAGCGCCACATGGCATCCGCGCTGACCATCGCGCGGTGGCTGGAAGGCCGCGGCGAGGTGTCCCGCGTGCTGCATCCGGGGCTTGAAAGCGATCCGGGACACGAACTCTGGAAGCGTGATTTTTCCGGCAGCTCGGGCCTCTTCAGCCTGATCCTGAAGCCGGGGCCGCAGGAGGCGGTCGCGGCCCTGCTCGACAATCTTGAGCTCTTCGGCCTCGGTTATTCGTGGGGCGGATACGAGAGCCTCGCGATCCCCTTCGACTGCTCCAGCTATCGCTCGACAACGAAGTTCGAGCCGGAAGGCCCTGCCCTGCGCCTCCACATCGGGCTGGAAGACCCTGACGACCTGATCGCGGATCTCGAAGCCGGGCTGGATCGGTGGCGCGAGGCCGGCGGCGGTTCGTAACCGCCGCCTGCAGCTGCTTGCGGGTCAGGCCGCGAGCAGCTCGTCGAGATCCCCGAGCGTTTCGGAAAACTGCACGCCGATATGGTCATCCTCGCAGCGCACGATGCGGCCGGTGACCGTCGCGCCGTGGTTCATCTGGATGCGAATGGCATCGCCGACCATTGCACCCTGGAGGTGCGTCAGGCGCGCGCCACCCGTGCTGACATCCAGCATCTCGGCCTGGATGTGCCGGCCATCATGGGCGATCACCACCACCTCGCGAAGCTGTTTGCGGCTGGCGGCACGGCGGTCCTCGACGTCCTTCGTCACGTCTTGCAGGAACTGGTCCACCTCGCGGGCGAGTTGAGCCGTTGCGTCCGACAGGCTGCTGGAACTGGTGTCGACCTCGGTTGCAAACAGCGATGTCTGCTCGATCGAACCGGCCACCGCGTCCACGTTGCCGGTCGCGGTCGCGGTACCCTGCGAGGCATTGCCGACCGCGCTGGAAATCTCTCCCGTCGCGCTCAATTGTTCGGACACCGCCTGTGCGATGTGGGTCGTCAGGCTGCGAACATCCTTCATCGCTTCGGTGATCTCGGCGATGGCGTCTGCCGCCCCGTGCGTTTCCTGCTGGATATGGCCGATCTGGGCTGCGATCTGCTCGGTCGCCTTGCCGGTCTGGCCCGCCAGGGTCTTTACTTCCGATGCGACGACCGCGAACCCCTTGCCGGCATCGCCCGCGCGCGCAGCCTCGATGGTCGCGTTCAGGGCCAGAAGGTTCGTCTGCTCGGCGATGTCACGGATCATGCTGATGATGGAGCCGATTTCGTCGGCTGCCTCGGACAGCTTGCCGACGCGTGTGTTCGTTGCGACGACCCGCGCTTCGGTTTCATCCATGAGCGCGCTCGCCTGCTCCGTCTGCCCGGCGATTTCTGAAATGGACGCTGCCAGCTCCTCTGCAGCCGCAGCCATCAGTTCCACGTTTTCAGCAGCCGTGCCGCTGGCAGAGCGTGCGGACCGGGCGTTCTCTGCTGCGCCGCTTGCAATGGTGTAGAGTTTTTCGGAGGCCGAACGCATGCTCACTGTCTTGGTGTCGGCGAGTTCCAGCGTCTGGGCGACGATCTCGCGAAAGCGCGTGATGAGGCTCTCGGTGTGCGACTGACGCTGCCGCTCGCGATCGCGCTCCCGCCAGCTCTGCTCTTCGAGCTGCGAGCAGTCGACGGCCGTTTCACGGAAACTGGCGAGCGCGCGTGCAAACGCGCCGATTTCATCCTGTCTCTGGGTGAAGGACGGTTCAGCCGTCAGATCGCCATTCGCCACACGGTGCATCGTTTCCGTGAGCTGGCCCAATGGCACGACGACAGACTGGAATGTTCCGATTGCGAGCGCGACCAGCGCGACTGACAGAATGCTGAAAACGGTCAGCGTTCCGAAGATCGCCTGCCCGGCCGAAATATTACTGTAGAGCGCAAAGCATCCAAGTCCCAACAGTGCCAGGACCGGCGCTATACATAGTACAGTCAATCGGCGTGAAATGGACCGATTGAGCGCGAAAGTGGTCATGTTCTATCCCCACATTTCCAAAATCCAACGGATTTCTACTAAAAATGGAGGGATTCCTCTAACAAATATCTAACTCTGCGCCAGTTTCCAAACATTTGCGCAAAATTGCAGGCATTTCTGCGAATACTTTGATGAGGAAGCAAGCGCGCTACGGATCACATCGGCTGCCACTGCGGCAGCGAACACTGGATCTTGAGAAGATTCGCAGACGAAAGGGAGTGGCGACCCCGGCAGGATTCGAACCTGCGACCATCAGCTTAGAAGGCTGGTGCTCTATCCAACTGAGCTACGGGGCCTGACTGCACCGTGCCGCAGGTCACGCGAAGGCTGGATCAGTGGGTCCAGGTGCCGCGGCGGTCGAAGCGGAAGTTGTCGGAATAGGACACCACGCGGCGCCGGCGAACCGGCTCGGCGAAGACCTGCGCGTCGATGCCGTTCTTGGCGGCATAGGCGAGCGCTTCTTCCTTGCTGTCGAACTTGAGACGAAGCTGCTGGCGGGTATCCTTGGAACTGGTCCAGCCCATGAGCGGCTCGATCTCGCGCGCGGCGGAATGCTCGAACTCCAGAAGCCAGAACCGGGTCTTGGCCTTGCCGGACTGCATCGCCGTCCGGGCGGGTCTGTAGATCTTCGCGCGCATGTTCGTTCCCGTTGTTGTTATCAGCCGTCGTCGCCGTCTGGTGCGGCGGCGCCCTTGCGAGGGGCGCGGAATGGTCGGGGCAGCAAGATTCGAACTTGCGACCCCCTGGTCCCAAACCAGGTGCGCTACCAGACTGCGCTATGCCCCGACAAGCACCGCTTGCGGCGGCACAACTCGTTAACGCTTGGTGCCATCATCCCGCGTTCTTGGCAAGGCGAAGTCGCACCAAACGCCAGTTCGCCAGCGTGTATGTCGCGGCGTCGTTAACGAAGGTGCGTGCAGCTACCGCGAAAGCAGCTATTGCGTATTTCCGAAAATCGAATGACGGACCGTGTCGCCCTTGCGGATGCCGTACTTCTCGGCGCTGCCGGCGGCTAGTTCCAGTACCGCCCTCACGCGGCCCTGCGAGCCGACAATGTCCAGCGAGAGCGGCTCTGTACCGCGCGCGACGCGATGGACCGTGCCGTCGGCGTTGATGAACACCATGTCGAGGGAGATCAGCGTGTTCTTCATCCACATGGAGACTTCGCGCTCCGGCCCGAAGTCGAACAGCATGCCGTGGCGCTCGGGCAGCGAATTGCGGAACATCAGCCCGCGCGCCTGCTGCTGGCTGGTCAGCGCAAGCTCTACAGAAAAAGCCTGTGCGCCGTCCTGCGTCATGATGACGACGGACTTGTCGGCGTCCTTCGCATGGACGGAAAGCGGCGCTGCGGCTGCAAGAACCAGGAAAAGGCCGGCGACAAGCGCCAGCATGCGGCAAGCGTGGAGATGAAGAGCGTTGGTCATCAGCGTGCGATAGCCGCCAATTGCGGCAAGAACGGCGCCGGATTGAAAGCGGGCAGCCGAAACAGTGCGGCTGCCCTGCCCGCGCGTGCCCATGCTGGCGTCAGTGAGAGGAGAACCCGCCCGGACCATCGGGCTTCAGTTCAGCGGCCATTTCGCCCTTTGGGCCATTGCCGAAGCGCACGAGCAGGGTCTGGCCCTGTCGCAGTTCGGTGAAACCGAAGCGGCGCAGCGTCTCCATGTGCACGAAGATGTCCGCGGTGCCGGCACCGCGCGTCAGGAAGCCGTAGCCGCGGATGCGGTTGAACCACTTCACCTCGACGCGCTCGAAGTCGCCCTCCGGCGTCACGTTGACGTGGGTGCGCGGTTCGACCTGTGCCGGGTGTACGGCGGTCGACTCGTCCATGGAAAGAATGCGGAATGCCTGCAGGCCCTTGGGCCGGTTCAGCGCTTCGCAGACGACCCGTGCGCCCTCGTAGGCGGTCTGAAATCCGTCGCGGCGCAGGCAAGTCACGTGCAGGAGAACATCGGGCATGCCGTTGTCGGGCACGATGAAACCGAACCCCTTGGAGACGTCGAACCACTTGATGCGGCCCGAAACCTCGATGACATCGACGCCTTCGGTATTTTCAAGATCACCATCACGAAAGGCAGCCAGATCGTCACCGAATTCGCGCTCGGCCGCCTCGCCTTCCGGATATGCCTCAGATTGCCGTTGCGAGGCGTTGAGGTCGTCCCTCACCTTCTGCCCCATGGCACTACTCCCCCCAAACTCAACCGGCCGCATGTGCTGCCGTCTCGATGCGGACACGCCCCACCCCTCGACACATCGCACCAAGGGAGTGAATCGCCGACACCGCACAAAGCCCGCATCGCCTGCGCACGGCACATCGATTCGAGCCCAAGGATAACACCGCATCTGCGCGCGAAAAGGGCCTTTCGACGACTTTTGCACGTCCAGCCCCCAATTCATGGGAGGTGTGGATTCGCGGTATCAGCGCGCGCGCGCCGAAAGCCACGGCCGGAACGCCACGCCGATATCGCCACGCACCACGATTTCGGCGTGTCCGTCGAGCGGCGTTTCCTCGCGATTGACGATGGCGAGCCGTGCCCCGTTCTGCGCTGCCAGCGCCGGCAGCGTGGCAGCCGGGTGCACCACCAGCGACGAGCCGAGCGCGAGGAACAGGTCGCAGGCGAGTGTCTCGGCCTGCGCCCGCAACATCTCTTCCTGCGGCATGGACTGGCCGAACGAGATCGTTGCGGTCTTCAACGTGCCGCCGCACGCCGTGCACGGTGGCGGCCCTCCGGCATCGTCGAACCGCTCGCGGATGAAGGGAAGCTCGTGGCGCGTGCCGCAATCGAGGCAGGCGGCATACGAGCCATTGCCGTGAAGCTCCACGACGTCGTCCGCCGGGATACCCGAGGCCTGGTGCAGGTTGTCGATGTTCTGGGTGATGACCGCGGACACGCGCCCGGTCTCGTAAAGCGTGCGGATGGCCGAGTGTGCCGGGCTTTTTTTCACGCCGTCTCGCTCGGCGGCCTCGAAACTCGGCTGGATCGCGAACTTGCGCCGCCATGCCTCGCGCCGCATCTCCTCGCTTGCCATGAACTCCTGGAAGGAAATCGGCTTGTTGTCCTGCCAGATGCCGGTGGGGCTGCGGAAATCCGGGATGCCGCAATCGGTGGAGACACCGGCCCCGGTGAACACCACGATTCGGGCAGCCGCCTGCAGGGCCGAGGCGAGTTCGGCGGCTGCCTGTTCATCAACGCCGGGCGTCATCATCAGCGGGGAACCATCCTGCACGTGAAACCATGGGCTGCGTGGGCTTGGACAAGCCGGCCAAGGGACCTAGTTAGTCTGTTCATCGACATATCGTTCTAACCACGACGGGGAAGGTCAATCGCCCATGCAATATCTCCACACCATGGTCCGCATCAGCGACATCGACAAATCGCTCGACTTCTATTGCAACAAGATGGGCATGGTGGAGACCGCACGCCGCGAGGATGAAGGCGGTCGCTACACGCTGATCTTCCTCGCCGCCCCCGATGATGAGGGCCGCGCGAAGGCCGACAAGGCGCCGCTGCTGGAACTGACCTACAACTGGGACCCGGAGGAATACGGCGAGGGTCGCAACTTCGGCCACCTCGCTTTCCGCGTTGATGACATCTACGCGACCTGCCAGAGGCTGAAGGACGCCGGCGTCACCATCAACCGCCCGCCGCGCGACGGGCGCATGGCGTTCGTGCGCTCGCCCGACAACATTTCCATCGAGCTTTTGCAGAAGGGCGATGCCCTCGAAAATGCCGAGCCGTGGGCCTCGATGGAGAACACCGGACACTGGTAAAATCGTCCACTGCAGAAAAATCGTCACACAACCGGCAACCGGTCTTGATGCCCGGGTATGAGGCACGTATAAGCCAGCCCCGGAGCGCCCTTCGTCTAGCGGTCTAGGACGCCGCCCTTTCACGGCGGAAACACGGGTTCGAGTCCCGTAGGGCGTACCAAGTTCCCAGGTTTTCCAAGACCTGATGCCGGGCATGACCAGCCCGAAAGGAATATCTCCATGGAAAAAGAAGATCGCCCCGTCTCCGATGCGGATCGCACCGTCAAGGAGCCCGTCAGCGCACGCCAAGGCGTTTCGTCCGGCCGCGTCGTGACGATTCTCGTCGTTTCCGTAATCCTGGTCGTCATCGCCTTCGCACTGTCCGGCGTTCTCGGCAGCTGATTGCTGCCGCTCACCACGTGCGGACGCCTGTTTTGATCGCGACACCGGAGTTGCGGGACCATGGCCAATTCTGCTGAAAAGACCCTCCAGGTCACGCTGCACCGCAAGGACGGCAGCGAGAACGCCGAGGCGACCATCACGCGGCTGATCGTGGCCGGCTGGACCGGCCGCGATGCGGACGCCATGGAAGCCCATATCCGCGAGTTGGAAGAGCTCGGCATTCCGCGCCCGGCGCGCACGCCAATCTTCTATCGCAATGCCGTCTCCAACATCACGACTGCCGACGTCATCGAGGTGACGGGCGACAATACCAGTGGCGAAGCCGAGTTCGTGGTGTTGCGGACCGGCGGCGAGACGTGGATCGGCATTGGCTCCGACCACACCGACCGCGAACTGGAAAAGCAGGGAATCACGGTCGCCAAGCAGATCTGCGACAAGCCGGTCGGCACGGATTTCTGGCTGTTCGACGACGTTGCAGACCACTGGGACCAGCTCCAGCTGCGCGCAACCATTACCGAGAACGGCAAGGACGTCGTCTACCAGGAAGGCCCGGTCGCGAAGATGCGCCCGGCCTCCCAGCTGATCGAGATGTTCGGCAAGGAAGACGCATCCGGCCTTCAGGACGGCGACGCCATGATGGGCGGCACGCTTGCCGCCATCGGTGGCATCCGCCCTGCCTCGCGCTTCACCTGCGAGCTGATCGACCCGGTCCTCGACCGGCGTATCTCCCACTCATACGAAATCGTGGAATTGCCGGTCGAAGGCTGACGGGCCGCGAATTCGGCGTGGCTCAGGTCTCGTCGAAGTAGTGTGTTTCCAGCAGCAGGCAGCCGCCTTCCGACTTGAACGGCCCGTGATAGGCGCCGGGCGGGCGGCAGGCGTATGTGTTGGGCTGGAAGCTCTCGCCACCCTCCCCGTTCTCGTCATTGCCGACCGTCAGGTCGCCTGAGACCAAATACACCTCTTCCCAGTAGTCGTGGACGAAGGGCTTGGTGGTGTAGGTGCCCGCATCGAACTTCAGCAGCCGCGTGCGGTTGCCGGTCTTGCCGTCTTCGTCGAGGTGGCCGGCAAGGATCTTCTGCTTGATGCCGCTCGGATAGCCTTCCGGCACTTCCCAGCCGCTGCTCAGATCGACGGCATGAAATTCCTTGTGTTCTTTTTGTATGGGCATGGTGCCTCCCTATTCTGCGGCGTGGCCGTAAGTATTGAGTTCATCTTCCAGCGAGTAGCTGTCGAGCATTGAATCGACCATCCCCTGGCTGCGCTCCCAGTCGAAGGTGCGGAAGCTGTGGTTCTTGGTCACGAAGGTCGCGCCCGAATAGAACATCTCGTACTGGGTGTGGCGCGAGGCGAATTCCGACCCGATGGCATCCCATGCCAGCTTGAAGAACTTCACGCGGCCCTCCGATGAGGCGGCCGGCGACTGCTGCGTCTTGCCGATCAGATCCGCCATTTCCTCGTTGGAGAAATCCGCGATCGAGGACGGCAGCATGATGACACCGCCACCGGCGAGATCGCGCAGTGTCGTGATGAACTTCGGGTAGAGCTGCTGGTTGATGACGGAAGCCGCGTAGAGCGTGTGCCGGTCGGGTACGAAATACGGGCCATACTGGAAACCCTTGGTCTCCATCGCGTGGACCATGGAATCGACCATGCCGCAATCGGCGGCGAGCGCGCCAAGCGTCTCGCGCACCTGCGGGAAGTTGGTGACGCCGTTCACGTCCGCGATGCGGCGCGCGAGCCCGGTCAGGAAACGCATTTTCACCATCAGGCGCACCTGCGCCTGGTAGTTCTGGTAGACGTGCGCGGGCGTCGCGTGGAACTGCTTGTTGCACATCTCCGTGTCCTGGTTGATGAACACGCGCTCCCACGGCACCTTCACGTCGTCGAAATACAGGACGGCATCGTTCTCGTCGTAGCGGCTCGCCAGCGGGTTGTCGTAGACGCTGCGCGCATCCGCCTCGTAGGACTTTCGCGAGAGGATCTTCAGCCCCTTGGCGTTCATCGGAATGGCAAAGGACAGCGCGTAAGGCTCCTCGCCCTTACCGAGCGGCTGGATGCAGGTGACGAACACCTCGTTGGCCATGATGCCGGCCGTCGCCAACATCTTTGCGCCACGGATCGTCAGGCCTTCGGCGTCCTCGTCCACCACGCCGGCGGTGAGGAACTGCGACTTCTGCTCATGCGCCGCCTTGGAGCGGTCGGCCTGCGGATTGATGATGACGTAGGTGAGGTAAAGCTCGTTGTCGCGCGCGTAGCGGTAGTAGTCGGCAAGTGCGCCGGCACGGTTCTTGTCGTAGGCTTCAAACACGTCGAGGCCCATGTACATGCCCGATATGCAGGACGCGACATGGTCCGGCGAGCGGCCAAGGAAGCCGCAATGGACATTGGCCCAGGCTTCCAGCGCGCGGCGGCGCTCGACCAGTTCCTCGTAAGACGTGGGAAGCTGCCAGATGCGGTTTGCGCGGGTGCCCGTACCCTCGACCTCGTAGGTCATCAGATCGCGGTTCTCCGGGCGGGCCTGGAAATCGTAGATTTCACCAACCGTGGCGCAGGCGTTGCGGAATGCCGGGTTGACCGTGACGTCTCCGGCCTCGCCGCCTTCAATGAGCACCCTGCGCCCGTCGCGCAGGCTTTCAAGGTGCTGGGCCCCAGTCTTGATCATGTTCAACCTCCCTTCAGGGATGCGAGGTGTTCAGTAATGGATGTTGAGTGGCCAGATGTCGGCGTCACCGTGGCCCGACCCCAGTTCACTGTAGCGCCCGCCGCAGAACACCAGCGGACGGCGATCCGCGTTCATGGTGAAATGGTCGACACGGGCGATGAACAGCACGTGGTCGCCTGCCTCGTGCTGGGTATCCGGGCTGCAGTGAAACACGGCGACCGCACCCGACAGGATCGGCGCACCCGCCGGTCCGCGCTGGTAGGTAACGCCTTCCCACTTGTTCTCGCCGGGCTTCGCAAACCGGTTCGACAGTTCGCGCTGGCCTTCCGACAGAACGTGGATGACGTAGGCTTCGGCCTGCTGCCACTGCGGCAGGCCGCGGGCGCGCTTGTCGACACTGAAGAGCACGAGCGGCGGATCGAGCGACAGCGAGTTGAACGAACTCATCGTCATGCCGACAGGCTCTTCCTCGCCCGGTGCGGTGATGATGCACACGCCGGTTGGAAACTGGCCGAGGCAGTTGCGAAACGCGCGGGGGTCGAAACCCGTGTCGGTCTCTGCCGTCATACGTCCGCGTTGCCTTTCGTGTCGGACAGGAGGTAGTCGGCAAGCGCGATGGCGCGTTCGCCGTTGTGGCGCAATGCGGCCGCCTCCGTGCACAGCGCGTCAAACCGTTCCTCGTCCAGCGCCTCGAAGATCAGGTCGTTGATCTCGCGCTGTACCGGCGCAAGCTTGTGCAGGCAGGTGCGGCCCTTGTGGGAGACGCTGAGAAGCACGCGGCGGCGGTCCAGCGGGTTGGGCCGCTTCATCAGCATGTCTTCCTTGATGAGCTTGCCGGTCTCGATGGTGACGAACGCGCCCGAAAGCCCGAGATGTTCCGCCAACGCCTTCACGCCGACGCCCTCCTCGCCTTCCAGGTGCCGAACCGAAATCAGGATCGTGTACTGGATTCCGGTCAGGCCCAGATGCGCGCCGAAGCGGCCGCGGATGGCTTCAAGCCGGGCAGAAAAGGCAAGCAGGTTGTGGACGAGTTCGCGAAACCGCGCATCAGAGTCATCGCGCAACAGTTCGGAGCGCCCAACTGTGAGCGGGTGTTCTTCTTCCTGTCGGCGGGGCGGGTTTCCGCGCGGAGCCTCGGTTCCGAGGGACACTATTTTATCCTTCAATTATTTGCTTTCTTACAAAGCTATATCAGTGAGCATGAGAGTCAAGGAAAGAGCCGCGCAACGGCGCACGAATTCAAGCGGATGAGCCGGTTTCGCGGTCGCGCAGCGCGCGCCGGTCGATCTTCTGGAGCGTCGTGCGGGGCAGCTCGTCGACGAACTGCATCTCCTGGGGAACCTTATATCCACCAGCTTCCTCTCTCACCCGCTGATTCAACGCATCGACGAGAGACTGGTCAGGCTGTGTCCCCGGCCGCAATACGACAAATGCCTTAACCGTGGTGAGGCCATCGTCCCCCTCGATGCCGATGGCTGCTGCCTCCAGCACGCGCGGATCAAGGGTGATGGCGGCCTCGATCTCAATGGGCGAAACCCACAGCCCCTTCACCTTGAAGACATCGTTTGAGCGGCCCGCGAACCAGAAGAATCCGTCTGCGTCAAACTGGAGCTGGTCGCCGGTGCGAACCCATGGCCCCTGAAACGTCTTCTTGGTCTCGTCGAACTTGCGCCAGTAGTAGAAGCAGGCGGTGCGGGACTTCACCCAGCACTCGCCGGGCGTGTCCGGCGACGTTACGTCATTGCCGTCCTCGTCGACGAGCCTGATCTCGATTCCCGACACCGGCTTGCCGAGCGAACCCCGGCGATAGTCTGCGGGCCGGTTGGCGATCCATTCATAGGTGACTTCGGACGAGCCGATGCTGTCCATCAGTTCGACGCCAAAGCGGTCCTGCCAGCGCTCGAAGATTTCCGGCGGCATCTTTTCAGACGCCGAATAGACCGCCTTCACGGAGGCGAAGTCCGGGTCGCGGTCCATGTCGTCGAAATGGGCCAGCAGGAGCTTGATCACCGTCGGCACGGTGATGAGCTTGGTCGGCTTGTGCGCTTCCACCAGCGCCGTCACCACGTCCGGGCGTGGTGGCTGCGACGTGATGATGCTCGTCGCACCCCAATAGAGCGGGATCAGCAGCCCCGGCCACAGGCCGTGGGTGAAGTACTTCTTGGACGTCGCGAACACGATGTCATCAGCGGAATATTCCCACCACGGCCCGTGGCGCTCCGGCACGAGGATGAAGTCGTGGGCCAGATGCGTGATGCCCTTGGCGGTCCCCGTCGTGCCGCCGGAATAGAACATGTAGGTGACGTCGTTGCAGTGACGGGAAACCGGCTCTGCGGCTTCCTCCCGGCCCTTCACCATCTCGGCATAAGCGATGACAGTGATACCGCGCGCGCTCAGATGATCGTGCGCGCCGACCTCGCCATTGACGATGACGACCTTGAGCGTGTCAGGCAAAGCGTCGCCGGCTTCTTCCAGCTTGCCGAACTGGGCGGCATCGATGAACAGCGACGTTGCCGCCGTGTCGCGCAGAAAGTAAGCGAGCTGGTGCGCCTTGTAGAGTTCCGAAATCGTCGCCGGAACGATGCCGCTGCGCACCGAGCCGAGCCAGGTCGCGATGGTCGCCAGCGAGTCCGTTGCGAAGATCAGGATGCGGGAATCGACCGCAAGTCCGAGGTCGCGCAGGCCGTTCGCCGCGCGGCTGCACTCAGACAGCAACGACTGGAAGGAAATCTCGCCTTCATCGGCGATCAGGGCCGTCTTGCCGCCCTGCCCGGCCTCGATGTTCCGGTCGAGCAGGATGGCGGTTGGATTGAAGAATTCCGGGACTTCGGGATCCTGCCAGGCAAGCCATGCCTCGCTGTAGATCGGTGCGTCCATGGTGGTGAGATATCCAATCGTGAAGATGAATGGCGTGCGTCAGGCGATGCCGAGATAGGTGTCCTTGATCTGCGGCTGGGCCTCGAGTTCCGCCGGTGTGCCGGTGAACTGCACCATGCCCTGCGACAGCACGACGACGCGGTCGGCAAGCGCGAGCGCCATGGCGACGTTCTGCTCCACGAGCAGGATCGACGTGCCGGTGCCCTTCACCTCTTTCAGGGTGTCGCGCACCTCGTCGACGATGATCGGCGCAAGGCCTTCGGACGGCTCATCGAGGATCAGCAGCTTCGGCTTGGTCAGCAGTGCGCGCGCGATGGAGAGCATCTGCTGCTCGCCACCGGAAAGCTGCTGGCCAAAATGCTCCATGCGCTCGGAAATGCGCGGGAAGATCTTCAGGACCTCGTCGCGGCGTTCCGCGGTCTGCTTGCCGGCCCACATGGCGACGTCGAGATGTTCGCGCACGCTGAGCGAGGAGAAAATGCCGCGGTCCTCGGGCACGTAGCCGATGCCTTCGCGGATGATGCGGTGGGTCGGCCAGCGGGTGATGTCGAAGCCCCCGAACGAGACCTGCCCGCGACGCACCGGCGTCAGCGACACGATGGAGCGCAGCGTGGTCGTCTTGCCTGCGCCGTTGCGGCCAAGCAGCGCGACGCATTCGCCGGGCTTCACGTCCAGCGTGACGCCCTGCAGCACGTGGCTGTCGCCGTAGTAGGTGTGGATTTCGCGCACGTCGAGGAGCGCGTCTGTTGCGGGTGCCTGTGCGGCGGTTGCAGCCTGGCTCATGCGCTGATCGCCTCTTCGTCGTGGCCGGCGGACTCGCCAAGATAGGCGGCCCGCACTTCCGGGTCGCGGCGCACTTCGTCCGGCGTGCCGGAGGCGACGATGCGGCCATAGTTGAGAACGGTGATGTGGCTGCACACGCCGAACACCACGTCCATGTCGTGCTCGACGAGAAGCAGCGTCACATCGTCCGGCAGCGTGGTCAGCAGCCGCACCAGCGTCGCGCGCTCAGCTGGCGAGGTGCCGGCAGCCGGTTCGTCCAGCAGCAGGATCTTGGGCGAACAGGCCAGCGCAAGCCCGACTTCGAGCTGTCGCTTCTGGCCGTAGGACAGCGCCTTCACCTGGCTGCCGAAGACATTCTCCAGTTCCATCTGCCGCGCGACTTCATGTGCGCGCCGGTTGATGGACTTGAAGCGCCGCGCCGGCTGCAGAAAGTTGAACCGCGCCTTGGAGTGCGCTTGCACCGCAAGCCGCAGGCTCTCGCCGACGGTCAACCCATCGAAGAGCGTGTTCTTCTGGAACGAGCGCGCCAGACCCGACTGCGTCACCGACTGGGGCGAGTGGCCCGTCAGGTCTTTGCCTTCGACCTTGATGGTGCCGGTATCCGGCGTCAGCCAGCCGGAGATCATGTTGAAGAGCGTCGTCTTGCCCGCACCGTTCGGACCAATGACGGCGTGGCGTTCGCCGGTCTTCAGTTCAAGATCGAACTTGTCGATGACACGCAGCGCACCGAAGGACTTGGAAATGTTGCTGACAGCAAGCTGGGTCACGACTGGTCCTCCTTGCCGGTGCTCCGCCCTGTGAAGCGGCGCGAGATGTTGGCCGCGAACCCGGCCAGTCCGCCCTGGAAAAAGGCGACGACAAGCACAAACAGCAGGCCGAAGAACATCAGGTAGGCTTCGGTGATATCCGACAGGAAGTCCTTGGCCAGCACATAGAACGCTGCGCCCAGCAGCGGCCCGTAAAAGGCCTGCGAACCGCCTATGATGACCATCAGGAGCGCCTCGCCAGACATCTGCCACGTCATGATGTGCGGGTTGATGAAGAAGCTGTGCTGCACCCACAGGCAACCGGCAAGCCCGGCCAGCATTCCCGAAATCCCGAACGCCAGCGCCTTGTAGGGGAACGTCGTGTAGCCCATGGCGGACATGCGCTTTTCGTTCTCGCGTATGCCGACCAGCACGTGGCCGAACGGGCTTTCCACGATCCGCCGCAGCACGAGCATGGACACCACGAAACAGGCCAGCACGAAGAAGTAGAAGACGATGTCGTGGTCGGAATTGAGCCCGATGAACGAAAGGTCGATGCGCGGGATGCCGGTCATGCCGTCGTCACCGCCGGTGTAGCGGGTCTTCTCGGCGATGGCGTGGAACATCTGGCCGAAGGCCAGCGTGATCAGCAGGAACTGCACGCCCTTGGTGCGTACGCTCAACAGGCCGACACCGTAGGCAATCACGAAGCTCACGATGACCGAGGCGATCATGGAAAACCAGACCGGGTAGCCCAGAAGCGCCGCGAGCACTGCGGTCGTGTAGGCGCCAAGCCCCATGAAGGCAGCATGGCCCAGCGACACGAGGCCGGTATAGCCAAGCAGCAGGTTAACCCCGGACACGAGAATGCCGAAGATCAGAATCTCGCTCATCAGCGAGATGTAGTACTTGCCGACCAGGAAGGGCACGGCGACGAGCACGACAAGCCCGACGACCGACATGAGCAGAAAGCGGCGGTACTCGGCGGAATTGTGCTGCTCGAGCGGGTCGTAACCCTCGCTCGTTGCATCGCCGGACGGCTCCCAGCTCTCGTTGGTGGTGTTTTCCATTGTCATGGCCGCCTCAAACGGTTTTCGGCGCGCGGCCGAAGAAGCCCTGCGGGCGGAAGATGAGCATGGCAGCCAGCAGCAGGTACGTTGCAAACAGCGCCAGCGCCGGAACGTAGGCCTGAGACAGCGTCTCGGTCATGCCGACGATCAGCGAGCCGAGGAAACACCCTTTCACCGACCCGAGCCCGCCAAGAACCACCACGACCAGCGTCGGGATCAGGATCTGGACGCCCATCGTGATGTTGATCGAAAGTTCGGCCGCCGCGATGACGCCGGCGAGTCCTGCCAGCGCGCAGCCAAGCGCGAACACGCTCGCAAAAACCGCATAGACGTTGACGCCCATGGCGCGGACCATTTCGCGGTCGTCGACACCGGCGCGGACCACCGCACCGATCACGGTACGCTCGAGGATGAGCCAGACAACAACGGCGACGATCAGACCGACCGCGATGATGAACAGGCGGTAGGAGGGATAGAACGTGCCGATATCCACGTAGCTGCCGAGGCCGGCAGGCTTGTCGATGGACATGAAGGTCAGGCCCATCGTCTCGAAGAAGATGAGGTCGATCAGCCCGATGGTGAAGAACAGCAGGCCGAAGGTCAGCAGCGCCATGTCGAGGTGGGCACTGCGGCCCCGGTCGATCAGCGGCTGAAGCACGAAATATTGCAGCAGGAACCCGAGGATCAGCGGCAGCATGGGTGCGAACACCAGCGCCATCCAGAAACTCCCGGTCCCCTGGAAGACGATGTAACCGAAATACGCACCGGCCATGTAGAAGGCGCCGTGCGCGAGATTGAGGATGTCCATCAGGCCGAAGATCACCGTGAGGCCGATGGCCATCAGGAAGATCAGCATCGAAAGCTGAAGGCCGTTCAGGAGATTGAACAGAAAGAAGGTCATGCCGGTCGCCAGATCAATGCGGGAATGAACGATGCGAGGATAGACAATAAAAAGGCGGCGGCGCGAGTCCGCGCCGCCGCCCTGTTTCGCGTGATTACTTCTTCATCTCGCAGCCGGGCAGATCCTCGCCGTATGCGAAGCGGTCGATGACCTTGTGCGTCGGCTTGCCGTCCGGACCTTCAACGATCTGCACCATGTACAGCTCGTCCTGCATGGCGTTGTTGTCCTTGTTGAAGTGAACAGGACCGCGCGGGTCGTTGTCGAACTTCAGGGACGCGAGCGCCGTGATGATCGCGGCCTTGTCTTCCGGCAGTTCGCCGCCGTTCTCCTCGATGGCCTTCTCCAGGCCGCCGAAGATGGCATTGGCGTTGGTGTAGCCCATCGCATTGGACGCGACCGGCAGGCGGCCGTACTTTGCCTCGAAGGCCTTCTCGAACTTCTCGGAAGCTTCGGTGTCCAGCGCGTTGGTGTAGTTGGTCACGTGGATGGCGCCCATCTGCACGCCGCCCATGGCGTCCCAGAGAGCTTCATCGTAGATCCACATGGCGCCACGCAGCGGCATCTTCTCCTGCATGCCGAAGGCAGCGTGCTGCTTGACGACCTGCACGGCCTCGGAACCGGCGTAGAAGGTGTAGATCATGTCGGCACCGGTCTGCTGCGCCTTGAGCAGCGACGGGCCCCAGTCCTTTGTGGTCTTGAACGGCGTCAGCTCTTCGAGGACGACCTTGCCGCCAGCAGACTCAAAGCCGTTCTTGAAGCCGGCGAGCATCGCCTGGCCGGCCGCGTAGTCCGGACCCATAAAGACGGCTGTCTTCATGCCCTTGTTGGCCCAGTAGATGCCGGCTGCAGACTGCAGCGCGTTCGCCGAGAAGGACGTGCGCGCGACGTAGGGGCTGCAGAACTTGCCCGTCAGCGGATCGGCAATCGAGAAGCCGGCCACGAACGGCACCTTTTCCTTGTCGGCCACGCCGGCAAGCGCGATGCCGACGCCGGAGGAGATCGAGCCGCCGAAGATCGCGACATCGTCCTGCTTGATGAGCTTGTTGGCCTTCTGCACGCCAACCTGCGGCGAGTTCTCGGCATCTTCCTTGATGATCTCGACCTTGTAGCCGGCAATCTCGCCGCCACGCTCTTCGAGGGCGAGCATCCAGGCATCCTCGACATCCTTGGCGAGCTGCGCGAAGACGCCGCTGAAATCGCTCAGAAGGCCGACCTTGACGGTCTTGTCCTGCGCGAAGGCCGAACCGCTGGCGGTGGCCAGAAGGCTGGCGCCGGCAAGCAGGCACGTGAATTTGCGTTTGAAGTCCATTTTGATCCTCCCAGTGCACCATCTGAGGGTGCAGCAGATCTGCCGTGCGTCGAATTTGAATTCCGTTATTCCAACACCAAACGGCAAATTGGTATTGGATTGCGTATTTATTCCATCCCGCTTTGGGGTCCCCGTCAAGAGCGGAATTCCAAAATGCGGTGATTCCTGCCGAAAACCACGCAGGCAGGCGCGATTCGAAACAAAGCGCGGCGGCGGCGAAACCGGGTGAGATTGGCGATGAAAGGCGACCCGCGAATCCGGGGTCAGTCGGCAATGACGACGCTGTGCAGGCCGATCTTTCCGCGTCGTCGGCGCTGGGAACGCTGCGCGTTGTTCAGGATCGTCTGCAGCGTCACGGATTGAAGCGTCGCGGCGGTGTGGCGATCGACCTCGTCCATGACCCGGTACAGTTCGGCAGCCTCTTCGGACGGTGCATCCGGCTCCGTGCCGCGTGGCGTGGTCCAGCCCGATTCGAACAACTTGATGATGTCGAAGAGCGTGATCTTGCGTGCATCGCCGATGAAGCTGCACCCGCCACCTGCCCCGCGCGTCGATTCGACAATTCCCGCCAGCGACAGGGTTCGCAGCACCTTGGCCAGGTGATGCTGGGACACGCCGTAAACCTCGGCGATCTCGTTCGCCGGGATCTGCTCCTGTGGACGCGAGGCCATGTGCAGCACCGCCAAGATGGCGCACATCGTTCCCTGCTGCAGTTTCATGGCGTTTCCTCGGGGCTCACCGGCACGTCAGTCGGTGAACATTTCCAGTTCGATATAAGGCCCTGCGGCCATGCCCTGCATGCGGAAGAACGAGATCAGCTGGTGATCGTCGATGTGCAGCATGGTGCGCACGTTCTCGATGCCGTTTTCGCGAAAGAAGCCGACGACCGATTCAAACAGCTGCGTGGCCACATGCGAGTTCCGGTGCCTGGGCGAAACTGAGATCACCTCGACCCAGCCGCATGGCGGTGAACCAAATTCCCATGCCTGAATCGTGCCGAGCGTGTATCCGGCCACCTCGCCATCGCGCCGCGCCACGAAAAACTTGCACTTGTTGTCGGTGTTCTGGCGCGCGTAGCATCCGTACCAGAAATCGGCCTTGGCAGACCCCGTGACCTCCTCATCGATTGCAACGATCGCGGGAATGTCTTCCAGCGTCACCGGTTCGATCGACAGGTCACTTTCAGCCCGTTTTGGATTTGCGAGCGCCATCCACAACCTCGATTGCCTCGTTGCGCACCCATCCGCCGCGCGCGCCTCCGACTAAAGAGCACCATAACCGGCATGACGCGGATGGGGCAACAATTTTGGTACATGACTGCGCAATAAGGGTTTACCGATACTGGACCCGGTGTTAGCGTCGCCCAATAATACTGCAACACGGTCGGATCACGACCGGAGCAGATGGGCGCGGAAACGCTGTTTCTTACAAAATAACAACGCTTTAGGGTCGATAAGCCGGTGAACAAGCCTTCGAACATAAATGCGCATAGCAATGCGCATTTAACCGACGAAACCGATGGCAAATCCACCCCATGGGTCGGCCGCAGCCTTGAGCGGCGCGAAGATGCCGCGCTTCTGATGGGCGCCGGCCGTTACGCCGACGATGTCGCAGCCCCGGTCGGCACCCTGCACGCAGCGATTGTGCGCTCGCCCCATGCCCACGCGAAGATCACCTCCATGGACGTCAGCCGCGCCGAGGCCCTGCCCGGCGTGCACAAGGTGCTGACCGGCGAGGATATCCGCGCCATTTCCGACCCGTTCCTCATCGTGCTGAAGAAGCCCATCGACCAGTGGGCACTCGCTGTCGAGCGTGTGCGCTACGTCGGCGAGGCCGTCGCCGTCGTCATCGCCGACGACCGCTACCTCGCCGAGGACGGTTGCGACCTGGTGGACGTCGTCTACGAGCCGCTTCCCGTCGTCATGGACCCGCGTGAGGCCGTGAAGACCGACGCCGAGGTCCTGCACCCGGATGCGGGCTCCAACGAACTCTCGACGCGCGAATTCACCTATGGCGAGCCGGACAAGGCCTTTGCCGACGCCGACCGCAAGGTGTCGCTGGAGGTCGAGTATCCGCGCAGTTCCTACACGCCAATGGAGTGTTTCGTGGTCGTCGCGAACTACCTGCGCGGCGAGGACAGCTACGACGTTCTGTCCAACTTCCAGGGACCGTTCTCCATACATCCGGTGATGGCGAAGTCGCTGCGCATTCCCGGCACACGGCTGCGCCTGCGCATCCCTGCCGACAGCGGCGGCAGCTTCGGCATCAAGCTTTCGGTCTTTCCCTACATCGTGCTGATGGCTCTCGCCTCGCGCGTCGTCGGCAAGCCGGTGAAGTGGGTCGAGGATCGGCTGGAACACCTTCAGGCCGCCAATTCCGCGCCGAACCGCATCACAAAGATCGAGGCCGCGGTGAAGTCCGATGGCCAGGTCACCGCGCTGCGCTTCGACAACATGGAAGACTATGGCGGCTACCTGCGCGCGCCGATGCCCGGCCCGCTCTACCGCATGCATGGCGCGACGACGGGTGCCTATGACATCCGCAACCTGCACATGGTCAACCGGGTGGTGGTCACCAACAAGATGCCGGCAGCGCTTGTGCGCGGCTTCGGCGGGCCGCAGCTCTACCTCGCGCTGGAACGCCTCATGCAGCGGATCGCGGTGGAACTCGATCTCGATCCGCTCGAGGTCATCCGCCGCAACCTCATCCCCGCCGGCAGCTTCCCCTACCGCACCTGTGCCGGTGCTCTCTACGATTCCGGTGACTACCAGAAGGCCATCGATCTGGCCGTCGGCGACGGGCGGCTCGATGAACTTCGCAAGCGCCGCGACGAGATGCGCGCGCAGGGCAAGCTCTACGGCATCGGCCTTGCCACGGTGGTCGAGCCGGGCATGTCCAACATGGGCTATCTCAGCACGATCAATCCGGTGGAAGTCCGCGAGAAGCAGGGTCCGAAGAACGGCGCGGTCTCCATGGTCAACGTCAATGTCGATGCGGTGGGCACCGTGTCGGTGACGGCGGACCTGACCGTGCAGGGACAGGGCCATGCCACCGCGCTATCCCAGATCGTTGCCGACCAGCTTGGCCTCGACCCGGCGAACATTTCCATCAACCTGGAGCTCGACACGCAGAAGGACGCTTGGTCCATCGCGGCGGGCACCTATTCGTGCCGCTTCTCTCCCGGCACTGCCGTTGCCGCGCATATCGCGGCCGGCAAAATTCGCGAAAAGGTCGCCCGCATCGCGGCCAAGCAGCTGAACACCGTCGCAGGCGACATCGACATGGCAGGCGGCCGGGTGTTCTCGAAATCGAATCCGGACAACGGTGCGCCGTTCGCCCGCGTCGCCGGTACTGCGCACTGGTCGCCGGTGCTGATGCCGGAAAGCGACGAGCCGGGGCTGAGCGAAACCGGCATCTGGTCGCCGGACGAATTGCAGCCGCCGAGCAGCAAGGACGAGATCAACACGTCCCTGACCTATGGCTTCGTATTCGACATCTGCGGCATCGAGATCGATCCGATCACGATGAAGCTGCGCGTCGATCGCTATATCTCGATGCACGACGCGGGCAAGCTCATCAATCCGCTGCTGGCGGAAGGGCAGATCCACGGTGCCTTCGTCCAGGGGCTTGCAAGCGCGCTCTACGAGGAGATCGTCTACGACAATTCCGGCGCGCTCCAGTCCGGCACCTTTGCCGAATATCTTGCGCCGACCGCCTGCGAAGTGCCGCCGCTGGAACTGATGCACATCGAGACACCCTCCCCATTCACGCCGCTGGGCGCGAAGGGGCTGGCCGAGGGAAACTGCATGAGCACGCCGGTGTGCATCGCCAACGCGATTGCCGATGCACTCGACGTGAAGGACATCCCGCTGCCCGCAACGCCCGATCGGCTGAATGCGCTGGTCGCAGGCGAAGAACCGCCCGCACCTGAAAAGGCGGCTGGTCCTGTTGGCGCACCTGCGAGCATCGACGACGCCGGCGTCACCGGCGACGGCAATGTCACCGTCGATGCAAGTCCTGCGGAGATCTGGAAGGCGCTGCTCGATCCGCAGAGCCTCAAGCACATAATTCCCGGATGCCACACGGTCGAAGCCGTGACGCCGGAACACTACCGGGCGGAAGTCTCGCTCGGGGTCGGACCGATCCGTGGGCGTTTCACGGCCAACGTGAAGCTGAGCGACATGGAAGAAAATCGCGCCGCGACACTATCCGGCGACCTGACCGGCCCGCTCGGCAAGGCTGAGGGCAAGGGCCGCGTGACGCTGACGCCAAGCGATGACGGCACGCATATCGCCTACACTTACGGCGTCGACGTGGGCGGCAAGGTCGCCTCTGTCGGCGGGCGCATGATCAAACGCGCCGCGCAGATCGTCATCGGCCAGTTCTTCGAGCGCCTCGCAGCCGTCGCCTCCGGCGACAAGGCACCGGAAGAGGTCGCGGCGAACAAGACATCCACATCGAAGCCTTCGTGGTTTGCGCGCCTGTTCGGAGGCAAGAAATGAAGCCGGTCCCCTTCACCTACCTGCAGCCCGACGATTTGGGCGAAGCCGTCGAGGCGCTTGCCGAGCACGGCGGTGACGCACGCATCCTCGCGGGCGGGCAGTCGCTGATGGCGATGCTCAACTTGCGGCTGGTCGAGCCGAAGGCGCTGATCGATATTTCGCAGCTTTCCGAGTTGCGCGACATCCGCATGGACGGTGACAGCATCGTCGTCGGTGCTGCCGTGACGCAGGCCGAACTGCTGGCGTGGCCGGAACTTGAGGACAAGGCGCCCTTCATCGCGCGCGCCCTGCCGTGGGTCGGCCACTTCCAGACCCGCAATCGCGGCACGGTCTGTGGCTCGATCGCCCACGCCGACCCAAGCTCCGAACTGCCGCTGTCGCTGGCACTGCTGCAAGGCGAAGTCGTTCTCAAGTCCAAGTCCGGCGAGCGCCGTCTGAAGGCTTCCGAGTTCCAGACCGGAATGCTCCAGACAGCCAAGCGCGACGATGAAATCATCACCGCGGTGCGCTTTCCGGCAAGGGTCGGCGCGAAGGGCGCAGGCTTTGAAGAAGTGGCGCGCCGCCACGGCGACTTCGCCATCGTCTCGGTCGGCGTGGTCGCGGCCGGGGGCGGCGCCTTGCGGCTCGCGGTCGGCGGCGTTGCCGACAGGCCGACCTGCATCGACCTCGAAGCCGGGATTTCGGACTCCGACCTCAAAGGCCGGATCGAGGATCTCGCCTGGCAGCTTGGCGGCTACGACGACATCCACGCCAGCGCCCGTTTCCGCCGCGACCTCGTGCGCAGGCTCGCCCCCAAGGTCATTTCGGAGGTTCGCGCATGCGCCGCGTAGCGATAGACGAAACCGTTCCCGTCACCATCGAGCTCAACGGAATGAAGGTTACCGGACAGGCAACCTCGCGGATGCTGCTGACCGACTTCCTGCGCCACCAAATTGGCCAGACGGGCACCCATGTGGGCTGCGAGCACGGCGTGTGCGGCTGCTGCACGGTGCGAGTGGATGGTGTCGCAGGGCGCTCCTGCCTCATGCTTGCCGTACAGGCGGATGGCCGCAAGGTCGACACCGTCGAGGGCCTCGCCCCCAGCCGCGACGCGCTCAACGCGCTTCAGCGGGCGTTTCGCAAGAACCACGCCTTGCAGTGCGGCTTCTGCACGCCTGGCATCCTCATGTCCTTTTCCGATTTCCTCGCCCGGAAGCCGGACCCGAGCGAAGAAGAAGTCCGTGAAGTCCTCGGCGGCCACATCTGCCGCTGCACGGGCTATGCGGGCCTGATGAAAGCCATCATGGAAGCAGCCGCCGAAATGCGTGGCGAGACCACGGACGCGGAGACGAGCGCGGCATGAGCCTGACCGCCGCGCCCATCGTGCCGACAGATGACATCCACATGCCGGTGGAGGTCGCGCCGGGGCTGTTCCGCGTCACCGTGCCGGTGCCGTTCCGCAGCCTGCGCGCGGTCAACCTGTGGCTGCTGGAGGAGCCGGACGGCTTCACCATGATCGACTGCGGGTTCGGCGATGCGGAGACGCGCGGACGACTGGAAGCCGCCTGGGACGCGCTGCTTGGCAAGAAGCCGATCAAGCGCCTGATCGTCACCCATTTCCATCCCGACCACATCGGCAATTGCCGGTTCATCTGCGATCGCTGGAACCTGCGCCCGCAGATCACCCAGCTGGAATGGATGGCAGCCAACGCCGCGCTCAAGTCGCTCTACAGCGACGACTACGAATTGCGCGCGAGCTTCTGGGCCGCCAATGGTGCGTCGGACGAACTGATCCGCCTCTACCGCGAAGAGACCGTTCTGTATGACACCGGCGTCGAACTGACCGACGGGTTCGACCGCATCGCGACCGGCGACGTCATCAATATCGGCGACCGCGACTGGCTGGTGACGACCGGACAGGGCCACTCGCCCGACCTCGCGACCCTCTACAACGCCCGCGACGACATTCTCATTGCTGGTGACCAGATCCTGCCGAAGATCACGACCAACGTCAGCGTCTGGCCGTGGGAGCCGCTGGCCGATCCGCTAGGTGAATTCATCGCCTCGCTGGACCGGCTGGAGCGCGTCGTCACCCGCGCAACCTTCCTGCTGCCCTCGCACCGCGAGCCGTTCCACAATCCCAAGGCCCGTATCGCGGAACTCAAGCACCATCATATCGAGCGCCTGAACGAAGTGGTTGATCTGCTGGAGGGCCATAAAAGCCGCATGGCGGGCGAACTGCTCGAACCGCTGTTCAAGCGTCCGCTCGACGGGCACCAGGTCAATTTCGCCATGGGCGAGGCTCTCGCCCATCTCAACCGTCTCGTCTTCGACGGCCGTGCAAAACGGCACGAGGACGACGACGGCAAGATCCGCTTTTCACTCAGCTGAGCGCGAAACGCGCACGCACACGGAGGGTTTTCGATGTCAAAGACACCGACACGCGAAGTCATCACCATCGACGGCAAGAACGTCGTCCTGCAGCGGGATTCCTCCCCGATGGTCAATGGCGGCGTCCTCGAGAATGCCGAGGCGCTTCGCCTCTTCAACATCTTCGAGGAGAAGTTCCAGCCTTCCAACAAGGGCCTGGCCGACGGCAAGCCGCTGCGCATGTACGACGCCAAGACGGTGAAGATCGACCTGTCCAAGCGCAGCAAGGAAGACATGGGCTTCTGGCATCGCAATTCCGATGCGCACGAGATCATCTTCTGCGTGAAGGGCGCGCTGCGCTGGGAAACCGAGATGGGCGTGCGGGTTATGAAGCCCGGCGACATGCTGTTCATCCCGCGTGGCATCGCGCACCGCTCCACGCTTTGCGAAGAGTCTGAAGCGGAAAACGTCCTCGTTGAGCTGAAGATCTCCGAGGAACTCACCTACGTCGCCGAAGACAAGTAAGGACCGCTCAAATGGACGTTCAATCGAACGGGGTTCGCTTCAATTGCAGGGTCGACGGGCCTGATGGTGCGCCGTGGGTGACGCTGTCGCACGCGCTCGCCAACAACCTGACGCTGTGGGACGAGATCGCCGACATGCTGTCGGATCGCTTCCGCGTGCTGCGCTATGACCAGCGCGGCCACGGGCAGAGCGAAGCGCCTGCCGGTCCTTACACCTTCCCCATGCTGATCGACGACGTGCTCGGCATCTGGGAGCATTTCGGCGTCGAGAAGAGCCACTGGATCGGCCTGTCCATCGGCGGGATGATCGGCTACGGCATCGGCATCCATCACCCCGACCGGCTGCTGTCGCTGATCGCGTGTGATTCACGGCCCGACGCGCCGCCGGACTACGCGGCGTATTTCCAGTCGCGCATCGACAAGGCGCGCGACGGCGGCATGGAAAATCTCGTCGAGACAACCATCAACCGCTGGTTCACGCCGGAAACGGTGGCCGCCAATCCGCCAGTGCTCGACCGCGTGCGCCAGATGATCCGCACCACGAACGAAGTCGGCCACGAGGGCTGCTGCGAGGCCTTGAAGACGCTCGCCTACGGGCCGGAGCTTCACAAGATCAAGGCGCCGTCGCTGCTGCTTGGCGGGGCGAAGGACAAGGGCGCGCCGCCGGAAGCGTTGAAGGAAGCCTCGGAGAAGATCCCGAATGGCGAGCACCTGGTGATCCCCGATGCGGGACACATCAGC
This sequence comes from Tepidamorphus sp. 3E244, assembly GCF_046159835.1. Classification (NCBI taxonomy): domain Bacteria; kingdom Pseudomonadati; phylum Pseudomonadota; class Alphaproteobacteria; order Hyphomicrobiales; family Tepidamorphaceae; genus Tepidamorphus; species Tepidamorphus sp. 3E244. The sequence continues at coordinate 1,589,738 of NZ_JBJXCY010000001.1, forward strand.
GCGCTGGAAAATGCACCCGCCGCACAGGCTGCCATCAACGACTGGCTGACGCGGCACGCATGAGCGCGCGGCGCGTCATCGCCGGTTGCCGTTCAGTGCGCGCGCACCGGCACGACCAGCTTCGGTGTCATCTCCAGCACGGTTTCGCCGTTCTGGTTGATGCCCAACACGGTGATCGACACGATTCCGATTTCCGGGCGGTTGGCGGAGACACGTCCCTCGCCGACGGTGATTTCAAGGTGCAGGACATCGCCGGGAAAGACCGGGCGCGGCCAGCGGATCATCTCGCACCCGGCGCCGATCACGCCGTCTGCAATCGGCATCGCCTCGACCATCAGCCGCATGGAAAACGCGGTCGTGTGCCAGCCGCTCGCGACGTGCGCCTTGAAGAAGGTATCGGATGCTGCCTGCGGGTCGATGTGGAAGGTTTGCGGATCGAACTGCCTGCCGAAGGCGACGATATCTTCCGCCGTGATCCGGCGTTCCGGCGAGACGAATTTGCGCCCCGGAGTCATGTCCTCGAAATAGATCAGGTCCTGCCCGTCGCTCATCGCCCTGCCCCCGGTTCGAAACTGCGTTCACGGCAGCCAAACCGGCCCGCGAAAGCGCTTCGGGAACCTAGACAATTCACGCGCTGCTCGCAACGCCAAATATGCACTAAGTCTCTGTTATCATTGAATCATTGCACGGCTTAGACCACAGCCTGCAAGACCAGACTGACACGACCACGACACCACGCAGGAAGGCCCCAGACATGCAGCCCGACAGCTTCATCATCTCCATGGATGACGGCGCCGACATCCTCGTTCGCCACCACCCGCGCGCCGGCGCGACGCGGCTTTACATCTCGCATGGCAACGGCTTTGCAGTTGATGGCTACAAGGTGTTCTGGGAGCCGCTGCTGGAGCAGTTCGACGTGGTGCTGTTCGACATGCGCAACCATGGCCGGAACGACCCGACCGGGGCGGACGGCCACACCTACCAGCAGATGGCGCGCGACCTGACGACCGTCCATAAAAAGGTCGAGGCAAGGCTCGGCGCGGCGTCAAAGGCCGTCGGCGTGTTCCATTCCATGACGTCGCGCGCCGCGATGAAGAACGCCGTGGAGCTGGGCTCGCCCTACGACGCGCTGGTGCTCTACGACCCGCCGAGCGTGCCGCCGCGCGGTCATGCGCTCTACGAAGCCATGCGCGGGTTCGAACTGAAACTCGTCCAGTGGGCCAGCGAACGGCCAGACCGGTTCACCGACCCTGCCGAACTGGAAGCGCAGTATGCCGCAGCGCGTGCCAGCGCCAAGTGGCTGCCGCAGGCGCGCGCCGACATGGCACGCGCGGTGACGCGCAAGGCTGCAGACGGCGGCTACACGCTGGCCTGCGCGCGCGAACTCGAAGCCTCGATCTACCTGGCGGCTCTCACGCTGGACCTGTGGCCCGACGCCCAAAGCCTCGGCGTGCCGACGAAGCTGATCGGCGCGGACCCGCAGGGCAATGGCGGGCCGCCCACCGGACCGGCCAACAACGCGCTCGCCAGCGAAGGCGGCTACGACTACGTGGGCGTGGAGAATGTCGGTCACCTGCTCCAGATCGAGCAGCCGGAGACCTGCCGCAACATCCTGACGGACTTCGTCTCAAGCCTCTGACACAGAAGCATTTCCTCGTTCCCGCTCACGACACTCTTGCTGTGTGCGGGGCTGGACCTCGCAACCGATAGGCTTCATTGTGGGGGGCAGGTTTCGCGCGTTTTCGTCGCGCGGACGCGAACGCTCAGGTCACGTTTCCCGCAATGTCGCTCCGGTTTGCACTTCTCGGTCTGATCTCGATGAAGCCGGCGTCGGGCTATGACCTGAAGCAGACCATCGAACGCTCGATCAACTTCATCTGGAACGCGACCTCGCCGCAGATCTACAACACGCTGCGCAAGCTGCGCGAGGACGGCTACATCTCGACGCAGGACCTGCCGCAGAAGGGCAAGCCCGACAAGCAGATCCACTCGATCACGCCGAGCGGGCGCGAGGCGCTGGAAGCCTTCGTCAGCGAGCCGATCCGCTCCTCCGTCACGCGCGATGAAGTGCTGCTGCGCATCTTCCTTGGCAATTTCACCGATTCCGCCGCCATGCGCCGTGAATTGCGCTCCTACCTGGAGCGCGTGCGCGAGGAGCGCTCGTTCCTGGAATCGGTTGAAGCGCGCGTCAGCTCCCATCCCGGGCCGAACCGCGAGGCGCGCCGCTACCAGCTGCTGTCGCTGCGCATCAAGGTCGCCCAATCGCGGGCGACAGAACGCGAGCTGATCGCGTTCTTCGAAGACGAGACGTCCCCGTCAGCCTTCCTGCCGATCGACGGCTAGGCCTTCTCGCCGGCCTCGCGAACGGTCTTCAGCGTCTTGGAAATGCCGCCGGTGTAGCGAGGGCGGTCCTCCTGCGGCGCAGAGAGCGGTTCGCAGGGGCGCTGCGTCGCGCGGCTGCGCCCGACCAGCTGTTGATATTCCAGCGTGCCGCCGTGCTTCCACTTCAGTTCCTGGTCGGTGAGTTCGCGCACGACCTTGGCCGGAATGCCGATGGCGAGGCTGCGGGCCGGAATTTCCGTACCTTCCATGACGTAGGCCATGGCGCCGATGACGGCCCCCTCGCCCACTTGCACCCGGTCCATGACGACCGCGTTGATCCCGACCAGCGCGCCCTTGCCGATATGTGCGCCGTGGATTACCGCGCCGTGGCCGATATGTCCGTCCACGTCGATGATGGTCTCGCCGTCCGGGAAGCCGTGCATCACGCAGGTGTCCTGCACGTTGGAGCCTTCGCGCAGCGTGATGCGCCCGAAGTCCCCGCGCAGGCAGGCGGCAGGCCCGACATAGACGCCCGGCCCGATGATGACGTCACCGATGAGAACGGCTGTCGGATGCACATAGGCGGTCGGGTCGACCACCGGGATCAGGTCTTCAATTGCGAAACACTGCGCCATGAGGTCATCCCCGATTGCTACTTGCCGGTGAAGTCCGGCTTGCGTTTTTCCATGAATGCACGGCGGCCCTCGGTGTAGTCGTCGCTGGCGTAGCAGCGCAGGGCCATGTCGTTGAGCCGCTCGATCTCCTCGGCGCTCGCGCCCTTTTTGATGGCGAGCTTGCCGGCCTTGGCGAGCCCGACGGTCAACGGGGCATTCTCTGCAATGCGCGCGGCGTAATCGTCGACATATGCGTCCAGTTCGCTGCGCGGCAGGACCCGGTTCACCAGCCCCATGCCGGCGGCTTCATCGGCTGAAAACTGCCGCGCGGTGAAGAGGATTTCGCCGGCATAGGCGGTCCCGACCACGTCGGCGAGGCGCTTCTGCGCGGCATAGCCATAGCCAAGCCCAAGCCGCGCGGCCGGCAGCGCGAAGCGTGAATCCTCGCCGCAGATGCGAATGTCGCAGCACACCGCCAGCGCCAGCCCGCCGCCGACGCAATAGCCTTCGATCTTGGCGATCACCGGCTTGGGAAAGCTCTCGATGGCCTCGTATACCGAGGACGAGACGGCCGCATAGGTTTCCACGTCAGCTGCGGTGGACCGCTCGTCGCCGAACCTGGAGATATCTGCACCCGACGCAAAGGCCTTGCCGCCCGCGCCCGACACGATCAGCAGTCGCGTGGCTTCGTCGGCGGAAAGCTCCGCCAGCACCTCGGCGCAAGCGCGCCACATGTTGAGCGACAGCGCGTTACGGCGTTCGGGATTATTGATGACAAGATGCCCGACCGGACCGATGCGCCCGCAGCGTATCTTTCCGTCCGCGTGGTCCTTCAGTTCCATGCCCGGTCCCTCCGGGAACCAGCGTAAGGCGAGAGGCCGCGCATCAAAAGAACGCCTGGATGCCGGTCTGCGCGCGCCCGAGGATCAGTGCGTGGATGTCGTGCGTGCCCTCGTAGGTGTTCACCGTCTCCAGGTTCACCATGTGGCGCATCACGTGATACTCGTCGCTGATGCCGTTTCCGCCGTGCATGTCGCGGGCGACACGGGCGATATCCAGCGCCTTGCCGCAATTGTTGCGCTTGATGAGCGAGATCGCTTCCGGCGCAAGTTCGCCGGCATCGAACAGCCGGCCCGCCTGAAGCGCTGCATGCAGGCCGAGCGTGATCTCCGTCTGCATGTCGGCAAGCTTCTTTTGGACGAGCTGGTTGGAGGCCAGCGGCTTGCCGAACTGCTTGCGCTCCAGCGTGTAGTCACGTGCTGCCTGCCAGCAGAATTCCGCCGCACCCATCGCGCCGAACGCGATGCCGTAGCGCGCCCGGTTGAGGCAGCCGAACGGACCAGCCAGCCCGGTCGCGTTGGACAGCAGGTTTTCCGCCGGCACGAAGACGTCTTCCATGACGATTTCGCCCGTCAGCGACGCGCCGAGGCTGAGCTTGCCCTCGATCTTCGGGGCGCTCAGGCCCTTCATGCCCTTTTCGAGAATGAAGCCGCGGATGACGCCATCCTCGGTCTTGCCCCACACGACCATCACGTCGGCTTCCGGGGAATTGGTGATCCAACTCTTCGCGCCGTTGAGCAGGAAGCCGCCGTCGACGCTGCGCGCGCGGGTCGCCATGTTGCCGGGGTCGGAGCCAAAATCAGGCTCGGTCAGGCCAAAGCAGCCGATCCACTCGCCGGAGGCGAGCTTGGGCAGGTACTTCATCCGCTGCTCTTCGTTGCCGTAGGCATATATCGGATGCATCACCAGCGAGCTTTGCACGCTCATCATCGAGCGGTAGGCGGAATCCACCCACTCGGTCTCGCGTGCCACCAGCCCGTAGGCGACGTAGGTGCTTCCCGCGCAACCGTATTTTTCCGGAATCGTGAGCCCGAGAAAGCCGAGTTCGCCGAACTCGTTGATGACGTCGCGGTCAAATCGCTGCTCGCGGTTGGCGGTCAGGATGCGCGGCATCAGCTTCTCGCGCGAATAGGTGCGCGCGGTGTCGCGGATCATCCGCTCCTCTTCGCTCAGCAGCTTGTCGAGCGCGAGCGGGTCCTGCCAGTCGAACGCGCCGTACTTGTTCTGCGGGACGGTCTCGACCTTCTTCGGAAGAACGGCCTGGTTCATTGGATGGCTTCCTTTGTGCGGGCGTGGGACGCGCCTGTCTCCAGTTCGCTGGCGCGCGAACGGGCCTGCGCGGCGCGGTCGGTTTCACCGAGGTCGGCCAGCACGCTTGCGTAGTCCGACCAGTTGCGACGGGCGCCGGGGAAACGGGCGACCCGCTCCGACAGCAGGCTGCGGGCCATGCCGAGGCGCTTGGCACGCACAGCGGAGTCGATCAGGATCTGGGTGAACAGGTCGCGCTGGGCGAGGCTGCCGCCAATGGGCGCCATCTCGTTGCGCAGCGGCCAAAGAATGTCGCAGGCCTTGCCGTACTCACCCGCCTCGTAGGCAATCATCGCCTCGCAGAGCGGGATGAGGATCTTTTCGGTCGTATCGGCGGTCCAGCCTTCGCCGCTGCGCGCGAACGTGAACAGCGAGTCGATCTGCTCGCGCGCCACGTCGAACTTGCCCCTGGCGGCCAGCGACAAGCAGAAATGCGCATCGCGGAACGGCAGGATGTGGTCGTTGATGCGCGTCTCGGAATGGGCGGCCAGGGCATCCCAGCGATCACCCACATTGACGCCCGCTATCTCCAGCCGCTTCAGCAACGCAGCCTGGTTGGAGACATCGACATACTTGTCGGAGTTCACCGAGGCCATTTCCTCGTCGAGGATGCGCAGCGCGTCGTCGTATTTCTCCTGCGCCAGCGCGAACAGCCCGTTGTGCCACCACACGTGAGCCTTGAAGAAATTCTTGTCGGCCCAATGCTCGGCCGGGTAGTCCAGCCATTTCGAGCCTTCCGCGTAGCGCCCCTGCATCTCCAGCACGTGGGCGACGGAATGGATGGCCCAAAGATCGCCGGGGTTGCGCTCGGTCGCCTCGCGGCCCCAGCGCTCGGCGTTCTCGTAGTCGCCGCATTCCTCCAGCGCGTAGGCGTACATGCCCTGCACGTTGGAATAACCGGGCGTCGTCTCGTCCCACTCGCCCAGCACGCCTTCCACCACGGAGCGCAGTACGTGGCTGCGCCCGGTGTAGAAGGCCATCGTGTGGTGCAGCTTGAGGGCCATCAGGTCGCGCGGCCATTCGGCAAGGATCGCCTCCCACGCCAGACAGGCCGATATCAGGTCGCCGTTGACCCAGGCCTGCAAGGCATCGGCATGCAGCTGCTCGCGCCGGGTCATGCTGTCACGCGCCGCGGCGAGTTGGTCGAGGGTTGCCTGGATCTTCGGGAAGACCGCGCGGTTTTCCAGCATCATCAGCAGGTAGCCGCGATAGCACTGGGCCAGCGCGAAGTTGGAATCCGCTTCCAGCGCGGCCTTGACGCGCGCGCCGGCCGTCTGGCCGTAATCGAGGTAGTCCGCCACGCCCAAATCGAGGTTGCGCACGGCCTCCTCGCTCTCGGTACCGACCTCAAGTCCACGAATGTCGCGTTGCATGGTCCCGCTCCTTTTCGCCTTGCGGCGTGTTGGTGCTCAGCCCCTGTCGAAGTCGTGCCCGAGCCCGCGCATCACGCGCTCGGGCGTCGCCGGGAAGGAATGGATATCTCCGCCACGCTGGGACAGTGCATCCGCCACGGCGCAGGCGATGCCGCTGAGAGCACCGATGATCGAACCCTCGCCGCAGCCCTTGAACCCGCCGAGCGCAGCCGACGGGGTATTCGCGTGGTGCAATTCGATCTTCGGTATTTCCAGCGCGGAGGGCACAAGGTAGTCGGCAAGCGTCACGGTCTGCGGCTGGCCCTGCTCGTCATAGATGAGCTCCTCCAGCAGCGCCTCGCCAACCCCCTGCGCGATCCCGCCGATGATCTGGCCTTCGACGACAGCCGGGTTGATCATCCGGCCAACGTCTTCCGCCGCAACGTATTTGACGATCTCGATATGTCCCGTTTCCGGGTCGACATCGACAACCACCACGTGCGCGCCTGCGGCAAAGCTGCCGAATTTCGGGTCGTAGAAGGCGGTGACCTCGAAACCCTGGTTCAGCTCGGACGGAATGTTCTTGGCGGAGAAGAAACTGCGCTCCGACATCTCCTTCAGCGAGATGGACTTTTCGCCATCCACGGTCTGGATCATCGAGTTGACGATGCCGAGGTCTTCTTCCGGCTCGTCCAGCATGAACGCGCCGAGCGCCAGCAGGCGCTTGCGAAGCTGGCTCGCGGCCTGAATGACCGCCCCCGACCCGAAGACCGCCGTGCGTGATGCGAACGTGCCGAAGCCGTAGGGCGCCATGCCAGTGTCGTGGGTCTGGCAGGCAATGTCTTCCAGCCGGATGCCGAGTTCGTCGGCTGCGACCTGACGCATGGCAGTGGCGATGCGCTGGCCCTGCGAGGGAAGCGCTGCAGCAATCGTCAGCCCGCCGGAGGTCTCCAGCCGCAGCGTCACGGCATCCCGACCCGGCTGCAACAGCGTGCCGGGGCCGACAGCGGTGCTGGTGCCAAGGCCCGTCAGTTCCGCAAAGCAGGCGACGCCGATGCCGCGCAGCTTTCCGTTCGCGCTCGCCTTCGCCTGGTCGGCGCGCAACTGTTCGTAACCGGATTTCTGCAAGGCCAACTGAAGGCATGGCAGGTAGCCGACATGGTCATGCACGAGGTTGTTGGAGTTGCGATACGGCATGTCCGTATCGGCGATCATGTTGCGGCGCCGGATCTCCGCGTAGTCGAGGTCCAGCTTGCGGGCCGCCTCGTCCAGCAGCAGTTCGAGCGAGGCGGACGCCGACGGGCGGCCGACGGCACGGTACGGACCAACCGGCGTCTTGTTGGTGGCGATACCACGCGTGTTGTACTGCAGCGCCGGCACCTTGTAGGGGCCAGGCATCAGGCCGCCGGTCTGCAACGGCTCCATGCCGGCGGACCATAGATAGGTGGAATAGGCGCCGACATCGACCCAGATTTCCGAGCGCAGCGCGAGAATATGGCCGTCCTTGTCGAAGGCGGCCTCGACCTCGATTTCCTGCTCGCGGGCGTGCGTCGAGGCGACCATGTTCTCCAGCCGGTCCTCGACCCACTTGATGGGGCGGCGCAGTTTGCGCGCGATGAACGCGCAGACGAATTCTTCCGGGTAGATCGAAGCTTTCTGGCCGAACCCACCGCCGGTCGACGGCGCGATGACGCGAATGTCGGTTTCCGGCATTTCCAGGTGCTTGGCGAGGAAGTGGCGCACCACGTAGGGCAACTGATGGCTCATCCACACGGAGAGCTGGAACCCGCCCTCGCGCCATGCGGCCACGCAGCCGCGGCCTTCCAGGCAGAGCGCCTGCTTGCGCGCAACCTTGAACTTGCGCTTCACGGCGAGATGGGCGGCTTCGAAGGCTTCATCGACTTCGCCGCGCTTGAATTCGCGCTTGATGAGATGGTTGTTGGCACATGTCTCGTGCACCAGTACAGCACCGTCCTTCTCGCCCTCGCGGGCGTTGACGATCGCTGGCAGCGGCTCGTAGTCCACCTCGATCTTCTCGATGGCGTCCTCGGCGGTTGCCCGGTCCTCGGCGACGACGACGCAGATCGCCTCGCCGACATAGCGAACCTTGTCCAGCGCCAGCCAGTTCTGAACGGACTCGCCGCCGGAAAACCGGTTCGGCATGGAGCGGAACGGCTCGACCTTTCCCTCCAGGTCGGCGCCGGTCAGGATCGTGATGACGCCGGGATGCTCCTTCGCCGCGCTGATGTCGATACCGCGCAAGTTGGCATGTGCGTGCTGGCTGCGCAGGAAAGCGACGTGATACATGCCGGGCAACGAGATATCGTTCAGGAAGCGCGCTTCGCCGTCCAGCAGCGGGCGGGCCTCGTCGGGCAGAACCGAGGTTCCGACCGACTTCTCGTTGGAAAGACGCAAGCCGCTCATGCTTCCACCTGCCCTTCGGCGCGCGCGGCGGCGGCTGCGGCCTTCACCGCTTCGACAATCGCCTGGTAGCCGCTGCAACGGCAGATGTTGCCGGACATGTGTTCGCGGATCTCGGCCTCGGTCGGGTCCGGGTTGTCGCGCAGCAGTTCAATGGCAGAGGACAGCATCCCCGGCGTGCAATAGCCGCACTGCAGGGCGAAGTTCTCGAAGAACGCCGTCTGGATCGTGCTCCATTCGCCGTCTTCCTTGCGCAGGCCCTCGATGGTTGTGATGTCGCAGCCATCGGCCTGCACGGCCAGCATCAGGCACGAGCGCACGCTCGCCCCGTCGATCGTCACGGTGCAGGCACCGCACACCCCGTGTTCGCAGCCAAGGTGCGTGCCCGTCAGGTGAAGGCTTTCGCGCAAGAAGTCCGCGAGCGAGACGCGCACGGACACCGTCTTCTTGTGATTGCGGCCGTTGACCTTCAATTCGATTTCGCGTTCGCGAGACATCACTGCCCTCCCCCGGCGCGTTCATGTGCTTTGGCGAGTGCGCGGCGCGCAACGACGCCGGCCAGGTGCCGGCGATAACCGGTTGAGGAGTGCACGTCCTCGGACGCCTCCACGTTGGCGCTGACGGTCTCGGCGACTTCGGCGAACAGGTCCGCCGTGCCGTTGGTCAGGTCCTTGCCGGTCAGCAACTCCTCGGCCTCGACGGCGCGCACCGGCCCGTCGCCCATGCCGACGATGGTCACGCGCGCGCGCGCGCAGACCCCGTTGTTCACGGTCAGCATGGCGGCGGCACCGGCGATGGCGAAGTCACCGAGACGGCGGGCGAATTCCACGAAGGCCGTCGACGTGCCTTCCGGCGGACGCTTGTAGCGCAGGCCGACGACCATCTCGCCGGATTCAAGATCCGTCGTCAGCATGCCGAGCGAGAACTCGTCTGCCGGAACTTCGCGCTCACCGTCCTTGCTGGCGATCAGCACCGTGCCGTCGTAGGTGGCGAGAATGCTCGGGTGCTCGGCGGCCGGATCATTGTGGGCGACCGAGCCGCACACCGTCCCGCGATTGCGGATGGCTGGATGGGCGACCTGCGTGGTCGCCTCGTGCAGCAGCGGCCAGCGCTGGCGGATGACGTCGCTCGACAGCAGGTCGGCATGGCGTACGAGCGCGCCGACCTTCAGCGTGTCGCCGTCTTCCTCGATGGCGTTCAGGCCGGGCAGCCGGTTGATGTCGACGAGAACCGCCGGATCGGCGATCCGCATGTTCAGCATCGGCATCAGGCTCTGCCCGCCCGCAAGGACGCGGCCGTCAAAGTCGGCGTCTTTCAGGATCGTCAGCGCTTCGTCGAGCGACGTGGGCGCGTGATAATCAAACCACGGTGCTTTCAAGGCTCGAGGTTTCCTCCGGGTCGGCGAGGCAGATGGCTTTGCCTCATATGTTAGTATTTACCTATTGATAGCGGCTGCAAATGTGGCGGTCAACACGGCACAAAGCCTTTGCTGCAGCGCACTATAGTGCATCGCGATCAACACGCTGGAGATGTTGACGATCCCCCCTTCACGACCATAACATAGTCAAGCTCTTACCTATCTACGAGCGGGAAGGACAGGCGACAGCGTGCAGATGCATTTCCTCGACGGCGGCCGGCTGCGCATGCGCAGAAAAATCTTCGTGCCGGGCGCGGAGAAGGACGAATCGATCGAGTTGCCTGTCATCTCGACACTGTTCCGGCATGGGCGCGGCAACGTGCTGTTCGACACGGGTTGCCACCCGAGCGTCAACACGGACGCGGAAGCGCGCTGGGGCGGAATGGCCAAGTTCATGACGCCCATCGCGCCGCCGAAGCAGGACGTGATCCACGCGCTGGACGAGGTCGGCCTCAAGCCCGAGGACATCGATATCGTCATCAACTCGCACCTGCACCCCGATCATTGCGGCTGCAACGAGTTCTTCACGCGCGCGCAGTTCTTCTGCCATGCCGACGAGGTCGTCGCCGCCAATGCCGATGGCGCGCAGAAGATGGGCTACATGAAGGCGGAATGGGAGCATCCCATGCGCCTCGACACCATCCACGACAGCCTCGACGTGATGGGCGATGGCCGCCTCGTGACGGTGAACTTGCCTGGCCACACACCCGGCCAAATCGGGCTTCACGCCGAGCTGGAGCGCGACGGCACCTTCTTCATCGTGTCGGACGCGGTCGCCCTGGAACGCAACCTCGACAACGACGAAGCCCCCTTGAACGCGTGGAACGCCGACCGGCTGCTCGGCACCTACGAGACGATCCGCGCGAGGCGCGACAAGGGCGCGACGATCATCTGCGGACATGACGATGAACAGTGGCAGCGCCTGCAAACCGGACAGCACGCCTACGCGTGACCCGGCAGGCAGCTGAGGCCAGACCAACGACAACAAGAGGCGAGACAGACGACATGGAAACGGGACTTCAAGGCAAGGTGGCGCTGGTCACGGGTGGCGGGCGCGATGTGGGGGCTGAAGTCTGCCGCATGCTGGCGCGGGACGGCGCGAAGATCGCCGTCAACTACCACTCCTCCAGCGCGGAGGCCGAAGCCCTGGTCGACGAGATCAAGAAGGTCGGTGGCGAAGCAATCGCGATCAAGGCCGACATTTCCGACTACGACGCGGTCGACGCGATGGTCGCCAAGGTCGTCGATACGTTTGGCAGCATCGATATCCTCGTGAACAACGCCGGCTACGTGAAGTACCAGCGCTTCGTGGAATCGACGCCTGCGGACTGGAAGAAGCAGATCGACGTCTGCCTGTACGGCGCGCTGAACTGTTCCCATGCCGCGGCAAAGCGCATGGTCGATCAGAAGAACGGCCGCATCATCAACGTGGTCGGTGACAGCTCGCGTATCGGCGAGGCCAACATCTCGCTGGCCGCGACCGCGCGCGGCGGCACCATTGCGCTCGGCAAATCCATGGCCAGAGAGCTTGGGCGCTTCGACATCACCGTCAACACCGTGTCGCTCGGGCTTGTGCGCTCCGGCCACCAGGACCCGGAATTCCTGACCAAGAACATGGACCGGATCCTCAAGGCCTACCCGATGAAGCGCATCGGCGAGGCCGGCGACGTCGCTCCCATGATCACCTTCCTCGCGTCTGAGGGCGCGTCGTGGGTGACGGGCCAGGTCATCAGCGTCAACGGCGGCTTCAGCATGGTCTGATGCCGCACGAACGGCGCAGGGAGGAATTGAAAACATGATCAGGACAGAACTGATCGCCCCGATCTCGGAACTGCTGGAACGGCAGGCCAAGCGCTTTCCCGACAAGGTCGCGTTTTCGGATGCGCGCCGCGAGATCACCTACGGCGAACTGAACGAGGCAACGCGCAACCTCGCGACCCAGCTGCGCGCCAATGGCCTGAAGGATGGCGGCTCTGTCGCAATCTGGCTGCCCAACTGCGTGGAATGGGCGATCATCTGCCTCGCGGCGGTGCGCGCACGCGGCAAGGCGGTGCCCGTCAGCTATGACGCCAAGCTGGGCGAGGTCTCCTACCGGCTGAAGGATTCCGAAAGCGTCGTCATCGTCACGCGGGACGAACGCGTCGGCGAGTTCGCGCAACTCGATGCCAACGGCCCCGTCGTTCCCAAGACCCGCGTTTTGCTGGGCGATGCGGGCGACAACGGTCTCGACTTCAACGCGCTGTGCGACAAGCCGACAGACGGCATCGAACTGGAGCCCGACGATATCGATGTCTGCTCCTACATCGTCTACACCTCCGGCACGACCGGCCAGCCGAAAGGCGTGATGCTGTCGTCACGTGCCATGCTGTGGGCGACGGCTGGGTGCTGGGCACCGATCCTCGGCTATGGCGAAAACGACCGCGTCCTCTCCCCGCTGCCGATGTTCCACGTCTTCTCGCTGTCCATCGCGGTGCTGAGCCCGGTCGCGACCGGTGCCTCCGTGCACGTCATGGACCGTTTCTCGGTCCACACCTGCATCGACCTGCTGAAGACCGGCAAGTTCAACTTCGTGCCCGCCGTGCCGACGATGTTCCACTACATCCTGCTGGAAGGCGGCAAGTACGGGAAGGACCTGTTCAAGAGCATCCGGCTGTGCACATCCGCGGGCGCCATCATGCCGGCTTCGCTGAACAAGCAGTTCGAGGAGACCTTCGGGGTCGAACTGATCGACGGCTACGGCATCACCGAAATGTCGACCATGGTGACGATGAACTGGCCGGAGACGACGCGCACCTACGGCTCGTGCGGACTTCCGGTCACCGGCCTTGCGGTCCGCATCATCAACCCGTCGACGGGAATAGATGTCGACTTCGGCGAGGAAGGCGAACTCATCTGTCGCGGGCCGACGCTGATGATGGGCTACAACAACAAGCCCGAGGAGAGCGGCAAGGTGCTGCGGCGCGGCTGGTATCACACCGGCGACCTTGCGCGCTCCGACAAGCACGGCTTCCTGACCATCACCGGACGGCTGAAGGAAATCATCATCCGAGGCGGGCAGAACATTGCGCCTGCCGAGGTCGAGGAAACCATCGTCGAGATGGACGAGGTCGAGGATTGTGCCGTTGTCGGCGTGCCGCACGAAACGCTCGGCGAAGTGCCCGACGCGTTCATCGTCGCAGCACCCGGAAAGAGCGTCGATGCCGATGCCGTGAAGGCCTACTGCGCGAACAAGCTCTCCAGCTACAAGGTGCCGGCGACCGTACACGTCATCGAGCAGATCCCGCGCACCGGGTCGGGCAAGATCATGCGCTTCAAGCTGCGCGAACAGGTGGAGAAGGCGCAGGGCAAGTAGCGCTTCGCCCTCCCCGCCCCAATCACAGGACGCGCGACATGATCTTCGATGAAAACGCGAAGATGATCCGCGAGGTGGCGCGAAAGTTCGCGCAAGCGGAACTGGCGCCGGGTGCAGCCGAACGCGACAGCACCATGCGGTTTCCGCTGAAGGAGTTGAAGCAGCTCGGCGAACTGGGTCTGCTCGGCATCGTCGTGCCCGAGAAACTGGGCGGCGTCGGCGCGACCTACACGGCCCTGACTGCGGCAGTCGAGGAAGTGTCTCGGGCCGATGCGTCCATCGGCGTCGTCATGTCGACCCACCATTCGCTGGCCTGCATGCCGATCGTCAATCACGGCACGCCCGAGCAGCAGGCCAGGTATCTGCCAAAGCTGCTGTCCGGCGAGATCATCGGCGCTATCGCGATCACCGAGACGCAGGCAGGCTCCAACGCGGCCGACATCCGCACCCGCGCCGAGCGCAAGGGCGACAATTACGTTCTCACCGGCCGAAAGCAGCTGATCACCGGCGGCGCGTTTGCCGGTCTTGCCGTGCTGCTGGCGACCACGAACCCCGATGCGGGTCCGCGCGGCATCACCTGCTTCCTCGTTCCGACCGATGCGCCGGGCTTCTCCGTCGGAAAGGTGGAGGAGAAACTCGGCATCAACTCATCCGGCACGGCGGAACTGGTGCTCGACGGCGTCGAACTGGGAGCGGATCATGTGCTGGGCAAGCCGGGCGAAGGCTACAAGATCATCCTTGCGGCGCTTGCCCGCAGCCGTCTCGGCATCGCCGCGCAGGCGGTCGGCATCGCGCAGGCCGCGCTCGATCACGCAACGGCTTACGCGAAGGAGCGCACGTCCTTCGGCAAGCCGATCATCGAGCATCAAGCCGTGGGGTTTCGTCTTGCCTCAATGGCAACCGAGATCGAAGCCGCAAGGCAATTGACCTTCCACGCAGCCGCCCTTCTGGACGCGGGCAAACCCTTCCAGAAGGAATCCTCGATGGCAAAACTCTTTGCCGGGGAGATGGCCGAACGGGTCTGCAGCCAGGGGATCCAGGTGCTCGGCGGATACGGGTACCTGAAGGACTATCCGCTGGAGCGGCTCTACCGCGATGCGCGCATCTGCCAGATCTACGAGGGCACCGGAGATATCCAGCGCATGGTCATCGCCCGGATGCTGGCGGCCTGACCGCGCCTACTGATTGCTAGTGCGCGGCGCCGGAGAAGTCGTTCATCACGCGGCTCTGCGCCACGCGGATGGACTTGATCGCCGCAGGGGTGTTGCGGCTGCGGCCGACAAAACGCGGCACGCCCGCTGTCACCACAGCGCCGACGGCTGGAATGTCGCCATTTGCGATGGCGCTGATGGCATCGGATTTCGACCCGCCCGCGCAGGCATCGAGAAGGATCACGTCCGCTGCCTTGCCCTTCGCGAGAAGGCCGGTATCGAGGCCGTAGACCTTGGCATTGTTGCCGGTTGCCGTCGCGATGGCGATCTCCGGCTCCATGCCGCCGAGC
Source organism: Tepidamorphus sp. 3E244 (assembly GCF_046159835.1). NCBI lineage: Bacteria > Pseudomonadati > Pseudomonadota > Alphaproteobacteria > Hyphomicrobiales > Tepidamorphaceae > Tepidamorphus > Tepidamorphus sp. 3E244. The sequence continues at coordinate 1,604,865 of NZ_JBJXCY010000001.1, forward strand.
GCGCACAAATGTGTGATGGTGTAGAGCATCCCGAGCGGCATGATGCCGCTGCCGGTCGGCGTGTCGGTCGCCGTCAACAAGCGGTCGAGACGTCCGGCCTTCTTCAGCAGATCCGCCACCAGCAGCGTCGTGCGCAGGTTGCCCGCCGTGCAGATTTGCAGTGCGATCTCGCTTTCATCGACGAGGCGCGGGAAATCTTCGTCCGGTATCGCGACCGGTCCGCCGTTCACGTGGAATGAGACGTGCGGGTCCGCCTCAAGCACGTGTTTTGCCCAGATGCCCGATGAGCCGGGAATGGAGGAACCGCCGGTGTGCATGGTCGTGACCATGCCGTGGCGCCGTGCCATCTGGACATAGGGCGCGTATTCAATTGGATTGTCGAACGCACCGAACCCGGCCTTGGCGAGCCAGACGCCCTTGGCCGCGAGTTCTGCGAAGTCATCGTCCGTCAGCCCGGGTTCGAGGATGACCGAACCGGCATGAACGCGCATGCCACCGGGGCGGTATTCGGCGAAGCAGCGTTGCGCCGCGACCGCAAGAGCCTTCACGCCCTCGACGTCCTTCGGGCGGCCCGGCACATGGACCTCGGATGCTGTGATCGAGGTTGTGACCCCGCCATGCAGGTAGCTTTCGAGAAAGCCGACCGTGCGCTGGCGCGGCGTGTAGTCGCCAAAGGTGATGTGGACGTGGGAATCGATCAGGCCGGGCGCCGCTGTCGCGCCGCCGGCATCGATCACCACATCGCAGGCCTCAATCTCGCCTGCCGACGCCGTGCCAACCGAAACGATCACGCCTTCGTCCATGACGATGCTGTCGCCGGAAGTGGCGGGCGCTTCAAGATCGCCGCTGACTATGTGCCCGATATTGACGATGCCTGTGCGCATGACAGCCCTCAGCCAAGCTTCGACATGGCGTCGCCATGGGTCATGCCGCCGACGCGCGCATTGATGCGGCCACGGCTGGCGACGCAGAAGATGATGGCGATTTCATCCGGCAGCGGCGCGCCGGGCAGCATCATCGACATGCCGTCATAGTGCGAGCGGACGTAAACGTCGTGCTTGTGGTTCATCGGGATGTCGATGGGCGTTCCGGGCGCTGCGACCTTCGTCATGGACGAAATCCAGGCGTTGCCGCCGCCGATGGCGTCGCGGAACGGGTTGGCGAAGGCCGTGGTCAGCAGGGCGTTGGCGTGTTCCTGCTCGCCGTTCAGGCCGACAATGCCGCCCTTCCCGTAGCTCTGGACTTCTTCGTCGCCAATTGCGCCGGGAATGCGCTGCGCCATGCGCTCGCCAAGCGGCACGCTGGCCGCGATCATTTCCGACAGGTCCGCGACATACTTGCCCGGATAGGGGTTCTCGACGACGGTCACGATTGCCGCCTTGCGCAGGCGCGGCGATGCGGGCTGGCCGCAATCCTCCAGCATGTCGTCAATCAGTGTGAATTCGCGGCGAATCTTCAAGTCCATTTGCGTCCCCCTCCTCTGCCGTGTCGTGGTTCAGTTGCCCGACCGGCTGAGATATTTCTGCAAGGCAACGGCCTGCCCGCTGCTATCGACGAGCTTGCGCACCAGCCCCAGCAGCGTCTCGAACTCGTCCCGGTCGAGGCTGCCGAATTCAACGTCGTTCACCTGTGTCTGAACCGGCGCGAGCTTTTCCAGCAGTGCGTGGCCATCGTCGGTGATCTCCAGCGTGACACGGCGGGCATCCGCCTTGTCCGATGTCTTGCGAACCAGCCCCGCACCATTCAGCCGGTTCGTCACCGTGGTGATGAAGGCGCCCGACAGGTGCAGGTGATCGGCGACCGTCTTCACGTTGACGTCGCCGTAATGCCCGAGATGCGCAATGGAGATCAGCACCGTGTACTCGATGCCACGCAGGCCGATGTAGTGGCCGTGGCCCGCGCGAATCTCGTCATGCCGTGCGAACAGCGCGAACAGTTCATGGACCAGTTCGCGGAAGCGCTGGTCGCTGTCACCGTCGAGCAGTTGCGGGCGCGAGACGGTGAGCGGCAACCGGCGTGCGGACGCTGAAGCCGTTTTGGGCTTCTTGGGCCGGGTCTTTGCCTTGCCGGTTTCGACGTCGCTCATGCCACATCCTCGTATCTGACTTGTCCATCATTGGTACCAATCAATAGCCTCCTTGAAAAGCTTCTTCTGTTAGGTAAATATGCTTGGCAATAATCTTGGTTGGCCCAAGCGGCGCGGTGCAGCGCCGGAACGAAGGCACGGAGGACGCATCCATGAGCGAGACACGCACCGGCGCAGAGCACATCAAGTCGCTGCAGGACGGGCGCACGGTCTATCTCGACGGCAAGCAGATCGAAGACGTCACTACGCATCCCGCGTTCCGCAACGCGGTGCATTCGGCGGCTTCGTTCTATGATTTCCAGAGCCAGCCGGAGAATATCGAGCTGATGACGTTCGCGCCGAATGGCGGGAACCGGCGCGTCAGCCGCGCCTGGCAGCGTTCGCGCAACTACGAGGAACTCGTCCAGCGCCGCAAGGCACTGCAGCAGCTTGCGCGGCTGTCCTACGGGTTCATGGGCCGCTCGCCGGACCATGTCGCCTCTGCCGTGACCGGGCAGATCATGGGGATCGACGTCTTCGAGGCCTACGACGAAAAGCGCGCGAAGGCCTACATGGACTACTACCACTACGCCAGCCGCGAGGACCTGTTCCTCACCTACGTCATCATCAATCCGCAGGCGAACCGCTCCAAGGACTGGGGCGAGCAGGACGCCGAACTCGTCGCAAAGATCGTCGACGAGGATTCAACCGGTATCACCATTCGCGGCGCAAAGATGCTCGGCACCAGCTCGATCATGGCCAACGAGGTGTTCGTCGCAAACCTCCAGCCGCTCAAGCCCGGCGAGGAAGATCTGGCCTTCTCCTGCGCCGTGCCGATGAACGCCAAGGGCCTGCAGGTGCTGTCGCGCAAGTCCTACGAGGCGTCCGCCGTCTCGACCTTCGACAACCCGCTGTCGTCACGCTACGACGAGAACGACGCACTGATGTATTTCGAGGACGTGAAGGTGCCGTGGGACCGCGTCTTCGTGCACCGCAACGTGGACATGTGCCGCAAGCAGTTCCACGACACGCCGGGCCACATTTTCCAGAATTACCAGGCGCAGATCCGGCTCTCGATCAAGCTCAAGTTCCTGATCGGCATGGCCCGCAAGCTGGCCGACACGATCGGCACCACGGCCATCCCCTCAGTCATGGAGCAGCTTGGCCACCTCGCCGCCCAGGCCAACATGATCGACGCGATGCTGGCGGGCATGGAAGCCAGCGGCACCATGCGCGGCGACTACTACCTGCCGAACAAGTCGCACATCTATTCAGCCCAGGTGCTGAGCCAGGAACTGTACCCGAAAATCGTCGAGAAGATCCGCGAACTGGCCGGCGGCTCGCTCATCATGCTGCCGTCCTCGGTCGACGATTTTGCCAATGCCGACCTCGCCCGCATCATCCGCACCACGCAGAGTTCGCCGGTGGCGTCACCCGATGACCGCACCAAGTTCATGAAGGCGTGTTGGGATGCCATCGGTTCGGAATTCGGCTCGCGCCACACCCAGTACGAGATGTTCTATGCCGGCGCGCAGTTCGTGACCCGTGGCCACAGCTTCCGCACCTATGACTGGGACAGCGCGACCGCCATGGTCGATGACCTGATGTCGGGCTACGACATGAACGGACCCGTCGCCGCGAATTGAGCGATCTGCGACCCTAGAGGCCAAGCCCCCGGCGCACCGCGTGAGCGAGCGCCTCGGGGCCAAAGGCCCGCGTGGCAGTCTCGTGCGCATTGTCGGTAAGCGTGCGGAAGCGCGCTTCATCGCCCCACAGGGCTGCGACGGCCTGCGCGAAATCCGCGTCGCTGTCGGCCTTGATGTAGTCGTGGCCGGGTTCCAGTCCGAGGCCCTCGACCGCCAGCGCCGTCGCGATGACGGGCACCCGCCACGCCATGGCTTCCAGCACTTTCAGGCGCGTCCCGCCGCCAAGCGTCAGCGGGATGAGCGTCACGTCGCTCGCAGCCAGCAGGTCGGCGGCATTTGGCGGATCACCGATCACGTCGACGCCGTCCATTTCGCCGAGCGCACGCACGTGGCGATGCGGGTTACGGCCCGCAACCGTCAGGCGCGCATTCGGCAGCAGGTCACGGATCAACGGGAACGTGCGATGCGCGAGCCTGTCCGCCGCCTGCATGTTCGGCTGGTAGTTGAGATGGCCGAAATAGAGCAGGTTCGGCCCCTCGCCGTGCCTTGGTCCGACGTCGCGGGCCGGCGGAATCTCATCGGCACGTGGTATGCCGTTCGGCACCACGTCGATAGGCCGCGCCACCCGGTGCGCCTCGTAGATTCGCACGGCGTCTTCCGGCGAGCAGACCCAGACACGGTCCGCCAGCTGGATCGTGGCGCGCTCGTCTGCCTCCACCTGTCGAAGTTCGCGACCGATCATTCGGCGCAGGGACCGACGCCGCGCGTTGCTCAGCTTTCGGCGCAATACGGATTCGACATCCGGGAAATCCGCGACCAGCAGCGGCACGTGGGGCCGCAGCACACGGGCGAAATCCAGCAGGTGGACCCCGGTTGTCACCAGCACATCCGGTTTGAGATGTTCCACGAGCTTCACGGCATCGTCGGGCGCTCCGAGGCGACCACCGCCTGTCAGCGAGATCACCTCGACGCCTTCAGGCGGTTCGGCAACACCAGCCAGCGGCTCGACGCTTGCCAGCATCACCGGCCCGAGCCGAGCCAGCGCCTGCGCCTTCTGGCTGTGCCGCAGGTCAGCACCGGATACCGGCGGCCAGGCCGGGTCCTGCGAGAGGATGAGCGTGCGAACCGGTTCGCCGGGTGCGGCAGCGGAAGGAACGGATGCCGATGATTTGGCGAGCGACGCGCGAAGCTGGTAGCGGCGCGTGCGTAGGTCTCGTGCATAGAACGGATCGGCGACCGCGAGACGCAGCATGTCGCGGGCTTCCGCAAAGCGCCCCTGTTGCACAAATGATCGCCCCATGCCGCGCGCGATCCATGCCTTGCGCCGCGAGATGATCGCCTTGGAGACGCCAAGCCGCAGCAGCGGCGCGTACCCCCGCGCAAAGGCGAGATACGACTCGCGTGCCGGTGGAAGCGTCTGGCGCAACACGGCGCGGGCCTGGTTGCGCTCATAGACCAGCACCGGCTGATCGATGCCAACCGGATCGCAATGCCCGATGGCTTCCGCCCAGAAGCACGTGTCCTCGTCGATCATCATCCTGTCGCGAAACCGGACCTTCGAGAGCAGGTCGCGGTGCACCAGCGCGCTGCCCATGGCGATCGGGACGGTCCCGTCAACCAGGTAGCGGTCGCGGTTTGCGGCACGGTCCGGCGTGAAGCCGGACGGGAACCGGCGCTTCTCGTCCCGGTCGACGCCGTGCTCGAGATAGGCCCCGAAGGCGAACCCTGCTTGCGGATTCCCGGCCAATGCAGCGTGCAGAGCACGCAGGCCCTCGGCGACGACGAGATCATCGGCATCAAGGAAAAAGACGTGCGCAAACCGCGCCATGTCCGCCCCGACATTACGTGCCTTGCCCTGCCCCGAAGGCGCGATGCGCTGGAGGACAACGGGAAGTCCGAGCCGTTGCGCGACGTCGACAGCGATTTCGCCGGTGCCGTCGCACGAGGCATCGTCCACCACGATGATTTCGCCGATGATATCGGCTGCTGGCTGAAGCGAACGGAGGGTGCGGGCGATGGTCGCGCGGGCGTCGCGCGCGGGGATGACGACGCTGATCAGCGGCGGATCATTCGGCGCCAAGCGGGCCGTCCTTCGCAAGTCTGCGCTCGCGCAGGATGAAATAGATGTTGCGAGAGTAGATCAGCAGTCCTGCTGCCTGGCCCGTGATGAAGACCGGGTCCTGCTTGTAGATCGCGTAGGCCAGAAGCGTGGCGCCACCGGCGACGGAAAAGATCCAGAACGCATGCGGGATGATGCTCTTGCGCGCCTTCTCGCTGGCGATCCATTGCACCAGGAAGCGTCCGGAAAAGAGCGCCTGACCGACGAAGCCGATGGCAAGCCAGATCTTGTCTGCGCCGATTGCTGCGAACATCACGATTTGTCCTTCAGGTTCAACGGGTGCGAGGCACGCCTGCGGATCAGCCACCAGACGCCGAACAGATCAAGCAGGCCGGCGCGCAACCTGTCCAGCACGCCGTAGTTCGATGCGCCGTGGCGGCGCGGCCGGTCGCGCACATCGTGGTGCGCCACCTTCCAGCCATCGCCGGCAAACAGCGCCGGCAGGTAACGGTGCAGCCCCTTGAAATAGGGCAGCTCGGCGAAGGCCGCGCGGCGGAATACCTTCAGCCCGCAGCCGGTATCGCGCGTTCCGTCCTGCAGGATCGCGCCGCGCACCTTGTTGGCGATGCGCGACTGGAACTGCTTGAAGGGCGTGTCCTTGCGGCCCGTGCGCTGGCCCGCGACGATGCCGATGGACGGATCGTCAAGCTTCGCCATCATCTGCGGAATGAAGGCCGGGTCGTTCTGGCCATCACCGTCGAGCGTCGCGATTAGCGTGCCGCGCGCGGCCCTGACGCCGCTCCACAGCCCTGCGCTTTGCCCGCACGAGCGATGATGGCGCAACGAGCGCACCCGCGCGTCGCTGTCAGCAAGCTCGGCCAGCACCTGTGCCGTTGCATCGTCGGAGCCATCGTCCACCACGATGACCTCGAAGGCCTGGCCTTCGAGCGCAGCGACGATTTCAGCGACGAGGTCCGGCAGATTACCGGCTTCGTTCTTTGCGGGTATGACGACCGAAAGCTCGGGGATGACCTGTTGGTTCATGGAGACGGGACCGGACATGATCTTGCGGCACGGAACGCCGCCGCGAAGGCGGCATAGCCCTCGCAGCGATCCAAGTCAAAACCGAAGCGGATCAAGCGGTTCCCGGACGGCGCAGCACACGGTAGCCGCGCGGGCGCAATTTTCCGTCCACAATGTTGAAGACGTGGCGGCGGCGCGCGCACCACAACGCCACCCAGTATGCCCCGGCCATGCCGAGGATCGCTCCGAGCATCACGTCGGTGAAGTAGTGTCGGTCGCCTGCCATGCGCCCCACCGCGACAATCGCGGCATAGGGAAACATCACGAACCGCGTCTTCGGGAACAGCAAGCCGAACGCGGTGGCCAGCGCGAAGGCGTTGCAGGCATCTCCCGACGGCAGGCTGGCGTAGGAGAAACCGCCCAGAGGCTGGAAATCCCAGTAGCCGGTCTGGGGGGACATGAACGGGCGCGCGCGACCGATGATCTGCTTCAAGGCTGCTGCCATGCCGCCCGGCGCGGCGATGGCGAAGAACAGGAATCCGAAGGTCGAGGCCAACTGCGCGATCTGGACGCGACGCCGTTCAACGACCGTGACAAGCGACGTCAGCATCAACAACAGTGCGACGCTGCCGGTGACGTAGAGCGGCATGTTTGCCTTGCCGATCCACGCCCACTCAAGCAGGCGGACCTTCGATTGCGCATCTATGCCGGAGAACAGCCCGAAGAAGAGCGGATCGAGGAAGACGAAGCTCAGTCCACTCGCGACAACGAGGACAACAAATGCACCGCCAAGCCCAAGCCCGCCAAACTTCGGCACAGCCGTGCCGACCACCTCCGGCGGGACGCGGTGGCGGAAGAAGCGCCAGAACCATCGCACGAACGCGTTCCACACGCGGCCGGCGACACCGTCGCGGTCTGCACCCGCATGCAGGACGTCTGTCCGCTCGCTCACTGAGGGACGCTCCGAAACAGTACGATTCTCACGATACGGCCGTTCCCGATATTGAAGCCGTCCACGACGCCGAGTTCCTCGACCTTCACGTCCGCGGCGATGGCCGCGGTGCGAAAAGCCGGGACATACCTGCCTTCGATTGCCGCCGCATGACAACCCGGCGCAGCAATATGCCGCACGGCTTCATCGGGGCTCGCCCAGCGGGTTTCGGTTCCCGCGAGAAAGACAAGGCTGGCCTCCTCGTAGCCAGTCGCCACGAGCCGGATAGGCTCACACGGCATGGCAAAGGATGCCATCTCGACAATGCGTTCAGAGACCTTCGGCATCTGCATGCGGGCCAACGCGCCTTCATAGATCGACACGTAGAAGAACGGTGCGGCCAAGGCCGTCAGGATCACCACGTCGCGGATGCGTTCGCCCCATGCCGCGCGGACAGCGAATACCCCGATAACGAGTGAGACGAGCGATGCAGCGATGGCCAGCAGCGGCAAGGTGCCTTCAGCGAAGATGTACAGGCCGATGGCAACGGCCGGCCCGTAGATCAGCGCGGCTGCGCCCAGCGCCGCCAGCAGGCGCGTCCACCAGCGCCCGGTGAGGAGCCCGCCCGACATGATGGCGGCGGCTGCCAGCAGCGCCATCGCCGGATAAATCGGCAGCACGTAGTGCGGCAGCTTCGTCGCCACGAGTTCAAAGACGGTCCAGGACGGAACGATCCAGCACAGCAGGAAGGTGACCGGCGGCGTCGCGTTGTTTTTCCAGATCCACCCAAGCGCCAGCAGGAACGGCGCAGCCATGGGCCAGGACGTGACGAGGAAGGCGGCGACATAGGTTCCGGGCGGTGCGCCGTGGGATTCCTGCCCTGTCGCGACTTTGCCGAGCAGGTCCTGCCCCAGCGCCATTCGCAGGAACTGTCCGTCCGACACGATGTTGATGGCGATCAGCCACGGCGCGACAACCGCGACGAGGACTGCAATGCCAGAAACCGGACGGATGGGCTTCAGCCAGTCGAGGGACCGGCGCGTCAGCGAGCGGGCGAGCGCGGCCAGCCCAACGACCATCAGCCAGATTGGCCCCTTGACCATGATGCCCAGCGCGGCTGCGCCCCAGAAGATGACGGGTAGCCGGGTTGGAACGCCGCCGCCACGCCACTGGTCGAGACGCGCCAGTACGCCCATGGACGCAATGATCGTCGCGGTCAGCACCGCGTCGGTCTTGGCAAGCCGCGCCTCGACGCCAAGCAGGAGGATCATTGCCATGAGCATCGCTCCGAGGACGCTGGTGCGCGCGTCGAACAGGCCCAGCCCGGCCCAGTACGTCAGCAGCACGATCGCTACAGCGCCCAGCAACGAGGGTACCCGATATGCCCAGATCGGGGCATCCGCGCCCTGCCCGCTTGCAAAAACCGCTGCCGCCTGCATCCAGTGGATGCCCGCCGGCTTCTTGTAGCGCGGCTCATCCTGCAGGCGGATGTCGATGAAGTCGCCGGTTTCCACCATCTGTTTGGTGGCTTGGGCAAACCGCGCTTCGTCGCGGTCCATTGGCTGCAAGGTGAAGAAGCCCGGCAGCGAGCAGGCGAGCGTCAGCCCCACGAGAAACAGCACGGCGCGCACCGGCGTACGCGTCGCCGCGTCATAAGCCTGAACGATGAACTGCACCCTGGCCAACCCCTGCCGGTCACCGCGCGCCCCCGCGCCCGGTCGATTCCGCCCTTCTATGACAGGTTTGCTTCCCCGCGTCAGGCCAGCGCCTGCACCAACGCGGCCCGGTCGATTTCACCCAGCACGGCACCGTTCTCGGTCACCGCGATGGCGCCCTCGCTCTGCCCCGCCAGCGCAAACGCCTCGCGCAGCGTTGCATCGGCCCCGATCGACGGCCCGGCATCTGCCGACCGTCCGTTCGCTGCTGGGCGCATGACATCGCGCGCGCGAAGCACGCTCAGCGGGTTCATGTGGGCGACGAAGTCCGCGACGTAGTCATCCGCCGGTTTGAGGATGATCTCCTGTGGCGTGCCGATCTGCACGATGCGCCCGCCTTCCATGATCGCGATGCGCGAGCCGAGCTTCACGGCCTCATCAAGGTCGTGGCTGACGAAGACGATGGTGCGGTTGAGGCTGCGCTGAAGGTCGAGCAACTCGTCCTGCAGGCGGTTGCGGATCAGCGGATCGAGGGCCGAGAACGGCTCATCCATGAGCAGGATCGGCGCGTCGGTCGCAAAGGCGCGGGCCAGCCCGACGCGCTGCTGCATGCCGCCGGAAAGTTCATGCACCTTGCGCTCGCCCCAGGCTTGCAGGTTCACCAACTCTAGCTGCGTTTGCGCCTGTTCACGGCGCTTGGCTTCGGGAACGCCCGCCAGTTCCAGCCCGAAGGCGACATTTTCCAGAACTGTGCGCCAAGGCAGCAGGCCGAATTGCTGGAACACCATGGACACGCATTCGCGACGCAGCTTGCGCAGATCGGCCGCGTTGCAGGCCGCCGGATCGCACGACCAGTCCCCGTCACGGACGATGACGTTGCCGCGCACGACCGGGTTCAACCCGTTGACGGCGCGCAGCAGGGTGGATTTGCCGGAACCGGACAGCCCCATCAGCACGACGATTTCGCCCTCGCCCACATCGAGCGAACAATCGTGGACGCCGAGCACCTGCCCCGTCGCTTCCTGGATGTCCTCGCGGGTCTTGCCCTCATCCATCAGCGGCAGCGCCGCTTGCGGCTTGTTGCCGAAGACGATGGAGACATTGTCGAAGCTGACGACGGGTTTGGAGATATCGCTCATGGTCATGCCCCGTCCTTCGCGCGGAAGAGCCGGTCGAGCAGGATCGCGAGGATGACGATCACGAAGCCCGCCTCGAACCCCAGCGCAGTGTTGACCGAGTTCAGCGCGCGCACGACCGGCACGCCGAGACCGTCGGCCCCGACAAGTGCGGCGATCACCACCATGGAGAGCGACAGCATGATCGTCTGCGTCAACCCGGCCATGATCTGTGGCAGCGCGTAGGGCAGTTCGACCTTCCAAAGAAGCTGGCTGCCCGTCGCGCCAAACGCTTCGCCCGCTTCGATCAGCGATTTCGGCGTCGAGGAGATACCAAGATGCGTCAGACGGATCGGCGCAGGGACGACGAAGATCGTCGTCGCGATCAGACCCGGCACCATGCCGATGCCGAAGAAGACGATGGCCGGGATCAGGTATACGAAGGTCGGCAATGTCTGCATCAGGTCCAGGATCGGCCGCAGCACCGCGTAGAGTTTTGGCCGGTGTGCTGCCGCGATGCCGACGGGCACACCGACTGCCATGCACACGACACAGGCTGAGAGTACAAGCGTCAGCGTCTCGGTCGTCTCTTCCCAGTAGCCCTGGTTGATGATGAAGAGAAAGCAGGCGACGGTGAGCGCAACCGCCGAGAGCGAGCGGCGCAGCAACCATGCGAGACCGGCGAAGGCACCGACGATGACCAACGGGTGCGGGGTCTGGAGAACCCACAGGAACGCGTCGATCATCAGTTCCAGCGCGTTGGCGAGACCATCGAAGAACCACGCGGCATTGTCGATCAGCCACTCGACCACGTCGCGCGACCATCGCCCGATCGGAATCTTGTTGTCCGTCAGCCAGTCCATCCGGTACCCCCTGCCCAGCTTCGCGCCATATCCCACCCCAGGCCCCTCACCCGGAGATTTCCATGAGCGATCTCGTTTTCTACACCAATCCCATGTCGCGCGGTCGCATCGTCCGCTGGATGCTCGAGGAACTCGGCGAGTCCTACGAGACCAGAATCGTCACCTACGGCGCGGAGATGAAGGGCACCGGCTATCTCGCCATCAACCCGATGGGCAAGGTGCCGGCGGTGGTCCACAAGGACGCCGTCATCACCGAATGCGCCGCCATCTGCGCCTATCTTGCCGACGCGTTTCCCGATGCAAAGCTTGCGCCTGCCCCCGGAAGCCTTGAGCGCGCGCCCTATTACCGCTGGCTGTTCTTCGCCGCAGGCCCAATCGAACAGGCCGTGACCATGAACGCACTGGAATTCGAGGTCCCGCCGGAGAAACAAGGCACTGTCGGCTTCGGCAGCATGGACACGCTGCTCCAGACGTTGGAAGACCGGCTGAAACAGAGCGACTACATCGCCGGCGATGAATTCACTGCAGCCGACGTCTATGTCGGCGCGCAGATCGGCTGGGGGATGCAGTTCGGCACCATCGAGAAGCGCCCGGCCTTCGAGACCTATTTCGGCCGTCTGGCGAGCCGCGATGCTGCGAAACGCGCCGCCGAGATCGACGACAAGCTGACCGCCGAGATGCAGGCCGCATCCTGACGCGAAAAGACCGCTGCGGAGTTGCCGCAGCGGTCCTTGTTCATCACAGCCCGAGTTCTTCCTTCACCGCGGCCATCGCGTCGCCACCGTCCTTGGTGGTCACGCCGTCCAGCCACTTGGCCAGGATGTCCGGGTTTTCCTTGAGCCAGGCTTCGGCAGCCTTGTTCGGGTCCTCGTTGTCGTTGAGGATCGCGCCCATGATCTCGTTCTCCATTTCCAGCGTGAAGACGAGATTGTTGAGGAACTTGCCGACATTCTCGCATTCGTCGACGTAGCCTGCGCGGGTGTTGGTGTAGACCGTCGCGCCGCCGAAGTTGGGGCCGAAATATTCGTCGCCACCAGAGAGATAGGTCAGGTCGAAATTGGCGTTCATCGGGTGCGGTGCCCAGCCGAGGAAGACGATCGGCTCTTCCTTCTTCGCTGCGCGCGCGACCTGCGCAAGCATGCCCTGCTCCGAGGATTCCGCGACCTCGAAGCCTTCCAGGTCGAAGGCGTTCTTGGAAATCATGTCGAGGATCAGGCGGTTGCCGTCATTGCCCGGCTCGATGCCGTAGATCTTGCCTTCCAGCTCGTCCTTGAACTTGGCGATGTCGGCGAAATCCTTCAGGCCCTTCTCGGCGGCATAGGACGGCACGGCAAGCGTGTACTTCGCGCCTTCCAGGTTCACGCCGACGCTGTCGACGGTGCCCTTGTCGAGATAGGGGCGGATATCGGCTTCCATGGTCGGCATCCAGTTGCCGAGGAAAACGTCAATGTCCTTCTTCTCCATGGATGCGTAGGTGACCGGCACGGAGAGGACCTTTACGTCCGTCTCGTAGCCGAGCGCATCGAGCACCGTGGTCGTGGCGGCGGTCGTCGCGGTGATGTCCGTCCAGCCGACATCGGAGAAGCGCACCGTGTCGCAGGACTGGGCCGAAGCCTGCCCCGCGGCGAGCACGAGCGCGGCGGCGGCCAGCGCGGATTTGAACTGGAATTTCATGACTGTCTCCCTTCAAGACCGCAGGATGCGGTCGCAATTCGAAATGCAGAAGTTCCCTTGGAAAGCACGGAACTGACGCCCGTTGCGCGAGAGACAAGCACCAATGGCAAACCGGTGCAACATTTATATTGATTGATCAGTCAATCAAAAATAGGTTGCGCCGACATGCGAACCCGGAGTGCGTCGCGATGCCCAAGCTCGGCATGGAGCCAATTCGCCGCCAGGCGCTGATCGACGCGGCCATCGCCACCATCGGCGAGCGCGGATCGCTGGACGTGACCGTGAGCCAGATCGCGCGCCGCGCCGGCGTCTCGTCCGCTCTGGCGCACCACTATTTCGGCAACAAGGAAGCGCTCATCATCGCGACAATGCGGCACCTGCTGCAGGAATTGTCGCGCGGCGTCCGGCAGGAACTGGCGCGCGCAAGCGACCCGCGCGAACGCATATCGGCCATCGTGCGCGCCAATTTTGCAGCCGAGCAGTTCGCGCCCTCGACCGTCGCCGCGTGGCTCGTCTTCTACGTGCTGGCGCAGGAATCGCCCGAGGCGCGGCGGCTGTGGCGGGTCTACTCGCGCCGCCTTGCCAGCAACCTGCGCCACGCCCTGCGCGCGCTGACGAACGACGCGCACGCCGCCCACATCGCGGCAGGCACCGCGGCACTGGTCGACGGTCTCTATATCCGCAGCGCGCTTGGCCAGTCCGGCGGTGATGCCAGCGACGAGATCCGCATCGTCGAGGATTATGTCGACCTGCAACTGAAGAAGGCGCACTGATGAGCACCCGTTCCGCCGATTTCGTCATCATCGGCGCCGGCAGCGCCGGTTGTGCCATGGCCGCGCGCCTGAGCGAGGACGGCAGGCACACCGTGCTGGTGCTCGAACACGGCGGCACGGATGCCGGCCCCTTCATCCAGATGCCGGCCGCCCTCTCCTACCCGATGAACATGTCGCGTTACGACTGGGGCTATGTCAGCGAACCGGAACCCGGTCTTGCCGGACGCCGCCTCGTGACGCCGCGAGGCAAGGTCGTCGGCGGCTCGTCCTCCATCAACGGCATGGTCTTCGTGCGCGGCCACGCAAAGGACTTCGACCACTGGCGCGAACAGGGCGCGGACGGCTGGGGCTTTGCCGACGTGCTTCCCTACTTCAAGCGCATGGAAACCTGGAACGAGCGCGGCCACGGCGGTGACCCGGACTGGCGCGGCAAGGACGGTCCGCTGCATGTCACGCGCGGGCGCATGTGGAGCCCGTTGTTCAAGGCGTTCATCGAAGCCGGCAAGCAGGCTGGCTACCCCGTCTCGGGAGACTACAACGGCGAGCAGCAGGAAGGCTTCGCGCCGATGGAAATGACGGTGAAGGACGGCGTGCGCTGGTCCGCCTTCAGCGCCTACCTTAAGCCTGCCCTGAAGCGCCCGAACTGCGAGCTGCTGCGCTGCCTCGCGCGCCGCATCGTCATCGAGAACGGCAAGGCCGTCGGCGTCGAAATCTCGCGCGGCGGCAGCATCGAGACGGTCCGCGCCAACCGTGAGGTCATCATCGCAGCCTCGTCCATCAACTCGCCCGCGATCCTCAAGCGATCCGGCATCGGCCCGGCGGCGGAACTGAAATCCCACGGCATCGACGTGATGGCCGACAGGCCCGGCGTCGGCGAAAACCTGCAAGACCACCTGGAACTCTATCTCCAGAAGGAGTGCCTGCAGCCGATCACGCTCTACAAGCATCTGAACTGGATTTCCAAGCTCGCCATCGGTGCGCAATGGCTGTTCCTGAAACAGGGCCACGGCACCACCAACCATTTCGAGGCGGCGGGCTTCATCCGCTCTGCAGCGGGCGTCGAATATCCGGATATCCAGTACCACTTCCTGCCCGTCGCCATCCGCTACGACGGCAAATCACCGGCCAAGGCGCACGGCTTCCAGGTTCATGTCGGGCCGATGCGCTCCAAGTCGCGCGGCAACGTCACCTTGCGCTCCGCCGACCCAGAGGACG
This sequence comes from Tepidamorphus sp. 3E244, assembly GCF_046159835.1. Lineage (NCBI taxonomy): Bacteria > Pseudomonadati > Pseudomonadota > Alphaproteobacteria > Hyphomicrobiales > Tepidamorphaceae > Tepidamorphus > Tepidamorphus sp. 3E244. Next base: position 1,619,884 of record NZ_JBJXCY010000001.1, read on the forward strand.
CGCCCGTCATCCGCTTCAACTACATGAGCCACGAGGACGACTGGCGCGACTTCCGCACCTGCATCCGCCTGACGCGCGAAATCTTCGAGCAGGATGCGTTGGAGCCATATGCGGGCCGCGAGATCACGCCGGGCGCCGACGTCACCAGCGACGAGGCGCTGGACGCCCACATCGCCGAGCACGCCGAAAGCGCCTACCACCCTTGCGGCACCTGCCGGATGGGCCGCGCCGACGACATAAACGCGGTCGTCGACCCGCAGTGCCGCGTCATCGGCGTTGAGAACCTTCGGCTGGCGGACAGCTCGATCTTCCCACGCATCACCAACGGCAACCTGAACGGCCCCTCCATCATGGTGGGCGAGAAGGCCGCCGACCACATTCTCGGCAAGGAGCCGCTGCCAGCGGACAATGCCGAACCCTGGATCAACCCCAACTGGCGCACCAGCCAGAGGTGAGTTTCATGCGCGCACAGCCCAAAGCCTCGCACTTCATCGGCGGGGAGTATGTTGACGACACCGCCGGTGCGGCTTTCGAGAGCATCTATTCCGCCACCGGAGAGGTGATCGCGAAGCTGCATTCGGCGACCCCCGCCATCATCGAGCGCGCGGTCGAAGCCGCCCGCGCGGCGCAAATCCAGTGGGCGCAGCTTTCCGGCGCGGAGCGCGGGCGCGTGCTGCGGCGCGCCGCCGACATCATGCGGCAGAAAAACCGTGAGCTGTCTGAACTCGAAACCCTCGACACCGGCAAGCCGCTACAGGAAACGCTGGTGGCCGACGCCGCATCGGGCGCGGACTGCCTGGAATATTTCGGCTGCATGGCGGCCGATATCGGCGGCAGCCAGATGGACCTCGGCGCGTCCGCCAACGGATCGTTCTTCTACACCCGCCGCGAGCCGCTCGGCGTTTGTGCCGGCATCGGCGCTTGGAACTACCCCGTGCAGATCGCCTCCTGGAAGGCAGCGCCCGCGCTCGCCTGCGGCAACGCGATGATCTTCAAGCCCTCGGAGACGACGCCGCTCACCGCGCTGAAGCTTGCCGAAATCCTCATGGAAGCCGGCGCGCCCGCCGGCCTGTTCAACGTGGTGCAGGGCATGGGCGATGTTGGCGCGGCGCTGTCGTCCCACGCCGGCATCGCCAAGGTCTCCGTCACAGGCTCGGTGCCGACCGGGGTCAAGGTCATGTCGGGCGCGGCCGAAACGCTGAAAAAAGTCACGCTGGAGCTTGGCGGCAAGTCGCCGCTCATCGTCTTCTCCGATGCCGACATCACCAACGCCGTCTCGGCGGCCATGCTCGGCAACTTCTATTCCACCGGCCAGATCTGCTCCAACGGCACCCGCGTCTTCGTGCACCGCGACGTGCTGGACGCCTTCCTGGTGGAAGTGTCGCGCCGCGCGGCCAAGATCACCCTCGGCGACCCGCTGGACGAGGCAACCCAGATGGGACCACTCGTCTCGGGCACGCAATACGACAAGGTCCTCGCCTACATGGAACAGGGCAAGGCGGAGGGCGCGCGGCTCGTCACCGGCGGCGAGGCCGCCCATGTCCGCGCCCTGCCCCACGGGTACTTCGTGCAGCCGACGGTCTTCGCCGACGTCACCGACGAGATGACAATCGCGCGCGAGGAAATCTTCGGACCCGTGATGTGCGTGCTGACCTTCGACGACGAGGCCGAGGTGCTGGAACGCGCCAATGCCACGCAGTTCGGGCTGGCCGCCGGCGTCTTCACCCGCGACATCGCCCGCGCCCACCGCGTCATCGCGGGGCTGAAGGCCGGAACCTGCTGGATCAACACCTACAACCTCACCCCGGTCGAAATGCCCTTCGGCGGCTCCAAGCGCTCCGGAATCGGGCGGGAAAATTCCCGCGCCGCGCTGGAGCACTACAGCGAGCTGAAGTCGGTCTACGTGGAGATGGGGGACGTGGACAGCCCGTATTGAGGCTGCCGCTTCGAATAGTATCCAGCCAGCCCTACTCGTCGCCCGCCCCGGCATCCGTTTCGGATTCGGTCTGTTCCGCGGCCCACACGCCCGCGGCCTCCACCGTGTATGGCGAGGCTGTCGGCAGCACGCCGAGATAGGACTCGGTGTCGGCGGCGGCGGGTGCCGGGCGCTGCGTCATGCGATACAGCGCGTAAAGCCCCAGCGCCGCGAAAGTCACCCCGAGCACGATCCAGAACGCGAACGGGCCGACGCTTTCCATCGCCCAGCCGACGAGCAGCGGGCCCATGATCGCACCCATCCCGAAGGTGAAGACCAGCCCGCCGGAGGCGGCCGGCATTTCATCCGTCGACAGGAAGTCGTTGGTATAGGCCAGCAGCAGCGCGTAGAGCGGCGCGGTCACCCCGCCGGCGATGAAGGCCGCCGCCATCAGCGGCCACAAGCCGTCGCCGGCCACCCAGCCAAGCGCACAGGCCACCAGCCCGATCGTGGACGCGCCGAAGATCAGCCTGCGGCGGTCCATCCGGTCGGACAGCCAGCCGATGGGGAATTGCAGCACCAGCGCACCGGCAAACAGCATGGCGACGAACAGCGCGATCTGCGCCGGAGGCAGGCCGATCTGCGCGCCGAACACCGCACCCATGCCGAGCTGGATCGCATAGGTGCCGCCCAGCACGAAGACGCCGACGGTGCCGAGCGGCGAGTTCTCGAACAGCTTTCGGATGGACATGGGCGGCGCGACCTCGATGGCCGGCGCCGGGCTGACGGACAGCAGGATCGGCGCAAACGACACCGACACGAGGATCGACGCCCCGATGAACAGCGCGGAGTTTGCCGCGTCACCGAGCGTCAGCAGGCCCTGCGCGCCGATCAGCCCCAGCGTCTGCGCGATCATGTAGGCCGACAGCACCTTGCCGCGCGTCTCGTTGGTGGCGGAGTTGTTGAGCCAGCTTTCCGACGCGACGTAGATGCCGGACATGCAGAAGCCCACCAGCAGGCGGAATATCGTCCAGGCCCAGGGTTCGGTCACCAGCGGAAACGCGATCAGCCCCGCCGACATGAAGCTGCCGAGCGCCGCGAAGACGCGCACATGACCGACGCGCCGGATCATCACCGGGGCCAGCCGCGCACCGGACAGGAAGCCCGCGAAATATCCCGACGCAACCACGGCGAGCGAAGCAGCGGAAAACCCCTCGAGATCGCCGCGCAGGCCGATCAGCGTGGAGTGCATGCCGTTGCCCAGCATGATGAGCACGATACCGAGAAGCAGCGCCCAGACGCTGTACAGGACCTGAAACATGGTGGTTTTTAGCACGCTCTTGCGGCTGAGTTTAGCTGAGGAGTGCTGAAATAGCTCTGATGCTCCGCAAGATCAAAATCCTAAACGACCAACGAGTGAACCCGCCGGTTCATAGCATAAAGACTGGCCAAATTCGCGACGCTTCCAAACGCAGCCCCAAGACGAGTCCCAAGGCTTTGCAATCTGGTTCTCAATCCGAATGCGTTCAAATTGTGCAAAAGTCGATCTTGATACTCAACAATTCAATGTACTCTTGCTATTCGTCGTACCAATATCGAGAATCACACGAGGCACAACGAGGGCGGGAATGAAAACTATTTTTGTCGCATTCTCAATCGAGGATGAAAAAATCCGAGACATGATTAAAGGCCAATCCCTCAATACGCAGAGCGATTTTGAATACATAGATATGTCCGTGAAAGAGGCATACAGCGAAGAGTGGAAAAAGAAAGTTCGCGCCCGGATATTGCGATCTGATGGCGTACTCGCGATTGTCAGCAAACATTCACTGCAATCCTCAGGCCAGAAATGGGAAATTCAATGCGCTAAGTCCGAAAAGAAACCCGTTCGCGGCATTTGGGCATATAAAGATGATCGGACCGATTTGGCCGGCGTGAATACAATGGTTTGGACGTGGAATAATATAAGCCAATGGATTGACTCGCTTTAGGGCCTAAATATGCGAAAATCTTTAGTTGTTGGAATTAACTATTATCAACACAGCACAGACCTGCATGGATGTGTTGATGATGCTCAATCGATCAGTGAACGACTAGAGCGAAACGGCGATAGATCGCGCAATTTCGACGTTAAGAAGATTACGTCAACATCTTCTTCCTGTCCCATCACTAGAGACGATTTGCGTTCCTCAGTTGAGGAATTGTTCTCCGGAGATGGCGAGGTCGCAATGTTTTATTTTGCTGGGCATGGCCATATTGAAGCTACCGGCGGTTATCTCTGCGCTAGTGACAGCAGGAATGGTAATGATGGTGTTGCACTGTCAGATATAATGACGTTCGCCAATCAATCCGGCTTTAGGAATAAAATCATTGTTCTTGATAGTTGCCATTCTGGAATTGCCGCAACTCGACCGTCGCCTAGCGCAATGTCAGAACTTCAAGACGGTGTAACGATCCTGACCGCGTCCACTGCAGAGCAATACGCGAATGAACAAAATGGCTCGGGCGTATTTACGACGCTTTTTGTTGACGCTCTCGACGGGGGGGCCGCCAATCTAGTTGGTGATGTAACTCCGGGCAGTGTTTATGCTCACATCGATCAGTCTCTTTGGTCATGGGCTCAGCGCCCAGTGTTCAAAACCAACGTTCAGTCGTTCATTTCGCTTAGAAAAGTCACCCCACCAATTTCGCTCTCGGACCTGCAACGAATTGCCGAATTATTTCCGACGCCAGGCTTCGTATTTCAGCTTGATCCCGAATTCGAGCCGGAACGACCTACCGCAACCGAAGACCTCCCGGCACCCGTAAAACATAAGACCGAAGTCTTCGCTGTCTTGCAGAAATACAATCGATTGAATTTAGTTGTACCAGTGGACGCACCCCATATGTATCATGCAGCCATTAACAGCAAAGCAGCTCGCCTAACGTCACTCGGCGAACATTATCGCCGCCTCGTCTCCGACAAGCTAATCTGATGAACCTTGACGCCAAATTAGACGGTCTAATCGAGTCATTAGCTAGCATTGAGCATCAGAGATGGGCCAAGTGGCAGAGTTACTTACATAGTCAGGCTGAGAAGCAGTCGGACGGATCGCTGCTCATTCCAGCCGATCTAGTCCGGCACTGGGAGCGACAAATCAATACACCATATGCGCATTTGACCGAAAAAGAAAAAGAAAGTGATAGAGAGCAAGTGAGGATGTACCTCCCTGTAATAATTGGCGCGCTACGTGAATAGTTTTTGATACGTTCATCATATTCATTTTGTTGGTATGTAAGTAGCTTTCAGCACCGAACCCATTTTTCTTTCGCTCCCCTATTCGTCTCTTCTTCAAATCACAAACACACTCGCGCCGGTCGTCTTGCGGCCTTCGAGGTCAGTGTGGGCCTGGGCGGCGTCGGCGAGCTTGTAGGTCTGGTTGACCTCAATCTTCACCTGCCCCGATGAGACGGCGGCGAAGAGGCCGTCAGCGGCTTCCGTCATCAGGTCGCGGGACGCCGTGTGGGTGGCGAGCGTCGGGCGCGTGACGAAGAGCGAGCCCTTCTGTGACAGCAGCAGAAGGTTGAGCGGATCGACCGGGCCGGACGCATTGCCGAAGGTGACCATCATCCCGAACGGCTGGAGACAGTCGAGCGAGCCGGTGAAGGTATCCTTGCCGACACCGTCATAGACCACGGCGCACTTCTTGCCGTCGGTGATCTCGGCGACACGCTCGACGAAATCCTCGGTGCGGTAGTTGATGACGTGATGCGCCCCGTGGGCCTTCGCCAGCTCGCATTTCTCGTCCGAACCCGCCGTGCCGATGACGGTTGCACCCAGCGCATTGGCCCACTGGCACACGATGAGGCCGACGCCGCCGGCCGCGGCATGCATCAGGATCGTGTCGCCCTTCTGCACCTTGTAGGTGCGGTGCAGGAGGTAATAGGCGGTCAGGCCCTTGAGCATCATGGAGGCGGCCTGCTCGTCGGTGACGCCCTCGGGGATCTTCACTAGCTTCGCGGCAGGGACGTTGCGCATTTCGGCATAGGCGCCGAGCACCATGGCATAGGCGACCCGGTCGCCCTCCTTCAGGCCGGAGACGCCGGGGCCGACCTTCTCCACAACGCCCGCGCCTTCCATGCCCGGCGTGAAGGGCAGCTGCGGCGCCGGGTAGAGGCCGGAGCGGAAATAGACGTCGATATAGTTGAGGCCGATCGCCGTGTGGCGGATGCGCACCTCGCCCTCGCCCGGTTCGCCCACGCTGACCTGCTCGAACTTCATGACTTCGGGGCCGCCGGCCTCGTGGATCTGGATGGCGTTGGGCATGGGTGTCTCTCCGTGTTGGGCTTGTCTGTTTGCGTGGTCTTGTCCGGCTGATGCCGGTTTTCAGGCCTTGGCGCGCCGCCGCCTGCGTGCGGCGAGGTTCACGCCCTCCACAATGGCGGAAAACGCCATCGCGAAATAGATGTAACCGCGCGGGATGTGGAAACCCAGCCCGTCGGCCACCAGCGCGACGCCGATGAGCAGCAGGAAGGCGAGCGCCAGCATCTTCGTCGTCGGGTGTTCCTCGATGAAGTGCGCGATGGGTTCCGACGCGACGTACATCACCGCAATCGCCACGATGACGGCGGCGACCATGACCTCGATATCGTCGGCCATGCCGACGGCGGTGAGGATGGAATCCACCGAAAACACCGCGTCGATGACGATGATCTGCAAAATGATGAGCGTGAAGGCGGCGTTGGCCGCGCCGCTTGGCCTCTTCTCTTCCTCGGTGCCCTCAATCTCCGTGTGCATCTCCAGCGTGCCCTTGCCGATGAGGAACAGGCCGCCGGCGATGAGGATGACGTCGCGCCAGGTGATGGAGAAGTCGAAGACGGTGAAGAGCGGCGCCGTCAGCCCGATGATCCAGGTGATCGCGAAGAGCAGCGCGATGCGCATGATGAGCGCCAGCGCCAGGCCGATCTGGCGGGCGCGCCGCCCGGTTTCCTTCTCCAGCGGCGCGGTGAGCAGCGACAGGAAGACGATGTTGTCGATGCCGAGGATGATCTCCATCGCCGTCAGCGTGAGGAAGGCGGCCCAGATGGCGGGATCGGTCAGCAGTTCGAGCATGGGTTCCCTGTCTCACGCGCGTTCGCTGCGCCCACCGCCCGGACGGGGACAAATGTGGGCGCAGCGGCGCGGCGCGGTATCAGCCCTCCCGGTAGTAGTAGCTGTAGCCGTTGAGGGCCGGTGCGCCGCCGAGGTGAGCATATAGAATGCGCGAACCCTTGGGAAAGAAGCCCTTGCCCGCGAGGTCGATCATGCCCTGCATCGATTTCCCCTCGTAGACCGGGTCTGTCATCATCGCCTCGGTGCGCGCGGCAAGGCGGATCGCCGCGTTGGTTTCCTCCGACGGCACACCGTATGCCGGATAGGCGTAGTCCGGGTTGATGACGATCTCCTCGTCGCGGATCTTGCGCCCAAGGGCAACAAGCTCCGCAGTATTGTCGACGATCTCGCGCACCTGCGCGCGGGTCTGTTCCAGCGTGCCGGACGCGTCGATGCCGATGACGCGCTCGGCGCGGTCCTGCGCGGCGAAGCCGACGATCATGCCGCCCTGGGTGGAGCCGGTGACGACGCAGACGACGATGTAGTCGAACTGGAAGCCGAGTTCCGCCTCCTGCGCGGCGACTTCTTCCGCAAAGCCCACGTAGCCGAGGCCGCCATACTTGTGGACCGATGCGCCGGCGGGGATCGCGTAGGGCTTGCCGCCCGCATCCTTCACCGACTGGATGGCGTCCTCCCAGCTCTTGCGGATGCCGATGTCGAAGCCGTCTTCCACCAGCCGGCTGTCGGCCCCCATCAGCCGCGTCATCAGGATGTTGCCGACGCGGTCGTAGACAGCGTCGTAATGCGGCACCCACTTTTCCTGGATCACGACGCAGTCCATGCCGATCTTGGCTGCGGTCGCAGCCACCATGCGGGTGTGGTTGGACTGCACGCCGCCGATGGAGACAAGCGTGTCGGCGCCCGACGCAATCGCGTCCGGCACGATGTATTCGAGCTTGCGCAGCTTGTTGCCGCCCATGGCGAGACCGGAATTGCAGTCGTCCCGCTTGGCCCAGATTTCCACATCGCCGCCGATGGCCGCGCTCAGGCGCGGCAGATGCTCGATGGGCGTGGGGCCGAAAGTGAGCGGGTAGCGTTCGAATTTGTCCAGCAGCGACATGGGGCGGGCCTTTCTCGAAGGGAGGAATGTTGGGAGAAAGGCTATACGAGCACCCGCGATATGTGCTTCCGTAATGGGGCGTTCAAATACGACAGAACAATGCGTTTTCCGATTTTTCTGATGCGCTCTTTGCAAACTGCTCACCAAATACGGAACAATCTTCCATGGCATCCGAAATCGACCGCACCGACCTGCGCATCCTTCGCCTGCTGCAAGGCGACGGGCGGCTTTCCAATGCCGAGATCGCCAAGCGCACCAACACCTCGCCCGCAACCTGCCATCGCCGCACGCAGCGGCTGTTCGCGGAAGGCTACGTCACGGGCGTGCGCGCGCATGTCGACCCGCAGAAGGTGGAACGCGGCGCGCTGACAATCGTCGGCGTGGTGCTGGACCGCTCGACGCCGGAAAGCTTCGCCGCCTTCGAGGAGGCGATCTCCGCCCTGCCCTTCGTGCTGGATTGCCACCTGGTGGCGGGCGATTTCGACTACTTCCTGAAAGTTCGCGTGCGCGACATGGCCGATTTCAACAAGCTGCACGGCGAAAAGCTGATCGGCCTGCCCGGCGTACGCCAGACGCGGACCTTCTTCGTGATGAAGGAAGTCGTGGACAACGCCCCGCTCGATTTCTGACCCCGCGCGGCAATCGGCGCGGTTGCCGGATGCCCCGTGCCGCGACATCTTGCGGGCGACACGAACGATGCAGGGATGCGCAGAGTTGGCGAACAGCAACCAGACCTTCGATCTTGGCGTGGCCGGTGGCGGCCCGGCCGGGCTTGCCACGGCGCTTCTGGCCGCGCGCGCCGGGCTGGACGTGGCGCTGGTCGCGCCCAAGGCGCAGGAGGATCACCGCACCTTCGCGCTGATGGCGGGCGCGGTACGCATGCTCCAGCGCATCGGCGTGTGGGAGCGTGTGGCCAGCAGCACCGCACCACTGCGCACGCTGCGCATCATCGATGACACGGGACGGCTGCTGCGCGCGCCGACCGTCGAATTTCACGCCGACGAGATCGACCTCGATGCCTTCGCCTGGAACTTCCCGGCCGGCCCGCTGGTGCGCGCGCTGGAGGAAGCCGTCGCCGACGAGCCGCGCATCACGCGGTTCGAGACGAATGTTTCCGGCGTCACACCGAGCGAAGCCGGCCCGATCCTCGGCCTTGGTGACGGGACCAGCGTTGCCGCGCGCGCCATTGCCGCAGCGGACGGGCGCGGCTCCATCTGCCGCGAGGCCGCCGGTATCGCCGTGGATCGCTGGAGCTACCCGCAGACGGCTTTGGTCACCACCATCGAGCATGACAGGCCGCACGGCTTCGTTTCGACCGAGTTTCACCGGCGCACGGGACCTTACACGCTGGTGCCACTGCCCGGTCAGCGCTCCAGTGTCGTTCTGGTGGAAACCGCCAAGGGTGCCGAAGACCTCATGGCGCTGGATGATGATGCGCTCGGCGCGGAACTGTCGCGGCGCAGCCATCGCCTGCTCGGGCAGGTGCGCATCGCTGGCCCGCGCGCCGCTTTCCCGCTATCCGGCCTTCTGCCGCGCAGCTTCGCGCAAAACGGTATCGCGCTCATCGGCGAGGCCGCGCATGTCGTGCCGCCCATCGGGGCGCAGGGGCTGAACCTCGGCCTGCGCGATGCCGCCATGCTGGCGGAATGCCTGACCGGCGCACCCGACCCGGCAGCAGCCCTGCAAGACTATGACCGCCGCCGGCGAACGGATGTGGTCAGCCGCTCCGCCGCCATCGACCTGCTCAACCGTTCGCTGCTGTCCGATCTCGTCCCCGCGCAGGCGGCGCGCTCGCTCGGCCTTTTTGCCATGTCGCGGATCGAGCCGCTACGCCAGCGCATGATGCGCGAAGGCGTCGCGCCGGCTGACGCCACGCTGCCGGCGATCATGCGCGCCGACGACGACACGCCGTCGGCACGTTTCGCTTAGGCCCAGAGTTCCGGCCTGGCCCAAGGCTCTGGCACGATGAGCTTGCCGTTCAAATCCATCACGCCGGCACCGAATGGCTTCGACTGCCACGCCTCGGACCATTCTTCCGGCAAGGGGTACGGCGGCATCACGCCGCTCTCGCGCGAAAAGCCGAGCCGCCCGTAATAGGCCGGATCCCCGAGAACGAGCGCCTTCCGCGCACCGAGCTTGCCGGCGGCCTCCAGCACGGTGGCGACGAGGCCACGGCCAACGCCGATACGCTGCGCGTCCGGTGCGACGGCAAGCGGCCCGACCAGGAAGACCTTCCCCGCCGCCCCCTCGACACCGCAGAAAGTCCCCGCCACGTGTCCGGCGATGACCCCCTCGCGTTCAGCGACAAGCGACGTGGCGACCTGAAGGCTCGCCAGTTCATCCAGCAGAGGAGTCAGGTCTTCGTCGGGGAACGCAGCGCGATAGAGTCGCGCCAGGTCAGCCCGGTCAGCAGAACCGGCATCGCGAAATGTGACGGTCATCCATCGATCCGCTGCGGCCAGCCATCAAGCGGCCCGCTCAGCATATCGGGCTCAATGGGGGCGGCGCGCGCGATATCGCCCCGACCGCCAAGGGCGGGGCTGATCGGCACCGGCAATGCACCGAGCGTCCGGCCTGCGCCCTCGACAGTGCCCGCAAAGAGACCGCGCCCGGCGAAATGCGGATCGCCAACGGCCTGATCGAGCGTGCGCACGACATTGGCGCAGCAGTCCTGACCATCGAAAACACCAGCCCAATGCCCTGAGGATTTCGCCGTCAGCAATGCCGCAACGGCAGCTTCAGTTGCCTCAGGGTCAACAGCATCCTCGCGCAACGCCTCGGGCAAATCGATCAACTCACAGAACCTGTTCCAGAACTTCTGCTCTAGCGCCCCTACGGCAATCAGCGCCCCGTCGCTTGCAGGATAGAGCCGGTAGCGCGGCGACCCGCCGCTCAAGAGTTCACAACCCGGCGCCGGTGCGGCCCCCGACAACTGGAGTTGTGCGTAGCCCCAGAAGGCCAGCGTGAAGAGTGCATCCGTCATGGCGATGTCGATGCGGCATCCCTCGCCGGTGCGGTCGCGCTGGCGCAGGGCCAGCAGGATATTGATGACGGCGGGGAACGACCCGCCCGCGATATCGGCGATCAGTGCCGGCGGCACGACCGGCGCGTCCGGTGAACCCGGCGAGACCGCCAGCAGGCCGGAGGCTGCCATGTAGTTCAGGTCGTGGCCCGGCTCGTCACGGCGCGGGCCGTCCTGTCCGTAGCCAGTGATGGAGCACACGATCAGCTTCGGGTTGAGATCGGCCAGCCTGTCGCGGCCGAACCCCAGCCGATGGAGCACGCCGGGGCGGAACTGTTCGACCAGCACGTCCGCGTCCCGGATCAGTGTGGCCAGCGCGTCCTTGCCGGTGTCGGACTTTAGGTCGAGCGTCAGGCTGCGCTTGCCGCGATTGAGCAGGCTGTAGGCTGCCGACACGCCACCTTGGATGGGCGGAAACCGCCGCATGTCGTCGCCGCCGGGCGGCTCGATCTTGAGGACATCGGCCCCGGCTTCGGCCAGGAAAAGCGTCGCCAAAGGCCCCGGCAGCAGGGTGGTGAGATCGAGAACACGAATATCGGATAATGGCTTTATTTCAGTCACTTATCCAATTCCTCTAATGTTACATTTCCACATTAGATATTGCCGCCAAACACTTGATATTAAGGGAATAAGTCCGCTGGAAGAATTTCGTGTGTCGTCAGGTACAACGCGGTGGTCAACGTGAAGACCGAGACCACCGTTCCGACCAGCACGGCACTCGATGCGCGCTGCACATAGGTATCGTATTGCTGGGCCAGCACGAAGACGTTGAGCGCCGGCGGAAGCGCGGCCATCAGCACGGCAGCGTAGACCCAGACGGGGTCGAAGTTACCCATGATCGAGAGCATCACCAGCGCGATGGCCGGGTGGATCACCAGCTTGATGAGCGTCAGGAAGGGCAGCTCCCACGGCACCCTCTTGAGCGGACGCAATGCCACCGAGATGCCCATGACGAACAGCGCGCAGGGCGCGGCCGCGTTCGACAGGAAGTTCATCATGTTGTCGACCGGCTCGGGAAAGTCGATCTGGAAGTAGGCGACCACCACCCCGATGAGCGTCGCAACGATGAAGGGGTGCAGGAACACCTTCTTGGCAACCGCCAGCATCAGCGGCCCGATCCTCAACCGCTCGTTGCCCGCAAAGGCCATCAGCAGCGGCACGCAGGTGAAGAGCAGCGCGTTGTCGAAGCAGAAGATCAGCGCCGTCGGCACTGCAGCCGCTGGTCCGAGTGCGGCCAGCGTGATCCCCGGCCCCATGTAGCCGACGTTCGAGTAGGACCCCGCGACCGCCTGGATCGTCGCCTCGTCGATGCGCCCGCGCGTGACGATGAAGCCGACGATGAAGGCAAGCGTGAACGCGGCGTAGGTCGCGAACGTGGTGGAGAACACGAAGGACCAGCGGCTCAACTCCTCGAACGGCGTCTGGCCCACCAGCTTGATGAACAGCGCGGGCAGCGCGAAATAGACGATGAAGATATTGAGCCAGGCCAGCCCCGCTTCCGGGCGTTTGAAGATCCGCGCGGCTATGTAGCCGAGCAGGATCAACCCGAAGAAGGGTGTGGCGAGGGCGATGATATCCTGCACTTGCCAATTCCCCGGCGCATGGATGAAGTGGATGGCGATTTGTCCGCGCAGCCGTATCGGCGCGCCGGAACCTGCCCTAGACTGCCGCGAAATGGCGCCCGAGCCAATGTCCTTCCTTCGTCCGATTGCGTTGCAGCGCGATCTGCGCTGAAACCGCAACACCTCAGTTGACCGGAGTCCCTCCCATGCCCGCTGGCCGCACACCCCGCAATTTCTTTCGCCCGCTCGCAATCGGCGCACCTGCCCCGATGCGCGAGCAGCCCGTGCGGCTGGAACGGATGATCCACTTCGTGCCGCCCCATATCGAGAAGGTGCGCGCCAAGGTGCCGAGCCTGATCGACAGCGTCGACGTGGTCCTCGGCAACCTGGAGGACGCGATTCCCGCCGACCAGAAGAAGGCGGCGCGCGACGGCTTCATCGCCATGGCGAAGGAAAACGATTTCGGCGCGACGGGCCTGTGGACGCGCATCAACTGTCTCAACAGCCCGTGGGCGCTCGATGACATCGTCGAGGTCGTGGGCGCGGTCGGCAACAAGCTGGACGTCATCATGCTGCCGAAGGTCGATGGCGCGTGGGACATTCACTATCTCGACCAGCTTCTGGCGCAGCTCGAAGCACAGCACGGCATTTCAAAGCCCATCGGCATTCACGCGATTCTGGAGACTGCGGAAGGCGTGATGAATGTGGAGGACATCGCAGCTGCCAGCCCGCGCATGCACGGCATGAGCCTTGGCCCTGCGGACCTGGCCGCCTTCCGCGGCATGAAGACAACGCGCGTCGGCGGCGGGCACCCGGACTACCGCGTGCTGGCCGATGCGGACGGTGACAACCCGCGCGCCGGCTACCAGCAGGACCTGTGGCACTACACGGTGGGCAAGATGGTGGATGCATGCCAGAGCTTCGGCATCAAGGCGTTCTACGGCCCCTTCGGCGATTTCTCGGACCCGGAAGCCTGCGAGGCGCAGTTCCTGAACGCCTTCCTGCAAGGCTGCCATGGCGCATGGTCGCTGCACCCCACCCAGATCGACATTGCCAAGAAGGTCTACAGCCCCGACCCGGATGAGGTATCCTTCGCGCGACGGATTCTCGAATCCATGCCGGATGGCACCGGTGCCGTCATGATCGACGGCAAGATGCAGGACGACGCGACCTGGAAGCAGGCGAAGGTCATCGTGGACCTGGCCAGGCTGGTTGCGGAAAAGGACCCGGAACTGGCGAAGGTCTATGGCCTTTGAGGTGGTTGCCGGGGCGCGTTGTGCACCACACTTGATTTAGCAGGGTCAAAGCGCGATTCTTGACAGCGAGATGACGCGCGAGGGCGTGAAGGCGGACAACCGCTTCCACCAAGCAGACGGTACGATGGTCAACCGAGCAGCAAAATTCCAGATCGGCCAAGTGGTTCGCCACCGGATCTATCCCTTCCGGGGGGTGATTTTCGACGTCGACCCGACCTTCAGCAACACCGAGGAATGGTGGCAGTCGATTCCCGAAGACGTGCGCCCGAACAAGGAGCAGCCGTTCTACCACCTGTACGCGGAGAACGACGAGACCGAGTACGTGGCCTACGTTTCCGAACAGAACCTCGTGATGGACGAAAGCGGTGATCCGCTGCGCCACCCGATGGTCAACGAGCAGTTCGAGATGATGGGCGAAGGCCAGTACAGGCCGCTGGAGCAGGTGTTCCACTAGGCCGTCTGGCCGCGCATCTCACTGTCAGAAACGAAAAAAGCCGGCCCGAAGGCCGGCTTTTGCGTGTCTGGGGCTCAGCGAGGAGCGCGCGAAGCTTACTGGTTGGCTTCGGCGTTGCCGCCGTTCTGCTCGCGCTGCTGCTGGAAGCGCTGCTTGTTCGTCTCGGCGCGCTGCTTCAGCATCTCGTTGAACGCCTTGCGCTGTTCCTTGTACTTGGCAACGTCAAGCGCCTCGCCGTCGAAGGCCGCGGTGAAGCCCGACAGCGTCATGGCAACGCCCTGCCCCTTGCCGTCCGGCAGGGTCGCGACGGCAACCACGAGATTGCTGCCCGCCTTCATCTGGGCGATAAACTTGTCGTCGATCTTGGCTTCAGCCTGGCAGGTGCTGGCCGCGCAGGTGATGTACTGGCCTGGTACCGGCTCGTTCTTGTCGACCTGCAGGCGGATGCCCGGCGGCAGCAGGAAGCCCTGCGGCACGACGATGAGCATGCGCTTGTTGCCGTCCGGCTCGATCATGATCGTCACTTCGGCAATCGGCACGTTGTTCTTGTCGCGTGCTTCCTGCGTGATGAGCTGGACCGGCTTGGACTGGTCCTGCGGGTTCGGCACGGAAACTTTGCGCCACCCACCGGCGAAGAGATCGGCATTGCCACCGGCAGCCGGGGGCGGTGCCTCGCCGGAAGACTGGGCGAATGCAGGCGCACCGAATGCCGCCACGCCGGCGACGAGGGCCGCGGACACGGTGAGGCGGAGGCGTGCTGCCATGGAGACGGATTTGGATGTCATCGAGACCTGTCCTTTTTCGTAACTTTGCGCCACGTCAGGCGCCGTTGCCGGTGAGGTGCCAAACTCGGCGCGAAAACTCAACCGCGTTCGACCAAAAAACCGGCGGAAGCGTTAAGGCGAGCGGAGAGAACCGGGCGGCCCTGCACCAAATCGATGGTTGGCTGGATGAAGTTCAAATACGGCGATTCAGTGTCGCCTAGGTCGGTGAAAACACGGAACTTCTGCGGTCCTGACCTCAAGCGCGAATGCCGCTAAGCTGGCGCGATGAAGAATCACCCTCTCAACCTCGTTGGCTTTGCTGCCGGTCCCATCCTCCGCGCGCTGCTGGTGGTGCTCGCTGTCGTGCTCGTGCTGGCCGTCATGCCGCGCCTCAGCCACGCCGAGCCCGCCCACGGTATCGCCATGCATGGCGAGCCGGCCTACGAGGACGGCTTCGCGCATTTCTCCTATGTGAACCCGGACGCCCCCAAGGGCGGCGAATTCAACATGGGGATCATCGGCAGCTTCGACAGCCTGAACCCGCTGATCGTCCGCGGCGTCGCGCCGCGCGGCATCCGCGAGCACACCCTCGAACCGCTTATGATGCGCGCCTTCGACGAGCCGTTCTCGCTCTATGGCCTGCTGGCGGAAAAGGTCGAAACGGACGAGGCGCGCAGCTTCGTGGAATTCACGCTGAACCCGAAGGCGCGGTTCTCCGACGGCGAGCCGGTGAAGCCGAGCGACGTGCTGTTCACGTGGGAGCTGCTGAAGACCAAAGGCCGCCCCAACCACCGCACCTACTATTCCAAGGTCGCCAAGGCCGAACAGGTCGGCGAACACGGCGTGCGGTTCACCTTCGCCGGCGAGCCGGACCGCGAAATGCCACTCATCATGGGGCTGATGCCGATCCTCGCCGAACACGCGACCGACCCGGAAACCTTCGAGCAGACCGGCCTGGAGCCGCTGCTTGGCAGCGGGCCTTACGTGGTCGACGGCGTCGATCCGGGCGGATCGATCACGCTCAAGCGCAATCCGGACTACTGGGCGCGCGATCTCGCCGTGAAGCGGGGCCAGGACAATTTCGACGTCATCCGCTTCGAATATTTCCGCGACAACAACACGATGTTCGAGGCCTTCAAGAAGGGGCTCTACGACGCGCGCCCCGAGGATGACCCGACACGCTGGGCAACCGGCTATGACTTTCCCGCGGTCAGCGACGGGCGCATCGTTCTCGACACCTTCGAAACCGGCGTGCCGAAGGGCATGTCCGCGCTCGTCTTCAACACGCGTCGCCCGCCGTTCGACGACATTCGCGTGCGCCAGGCGATGATCCGGCTGTTCGACTTTGAGTGGATCAACCGCTCGCTCTATCACGACCTCTATTCGCGCACGGAAAGCTACTACCAGGGCTCGGAACTCTCCGCGATCGGCAAGCCTGCAAGCGACCACGAGCGCGAACTTCTGGCACCGTTCGCTGACCAGGTGCGCGACGACGTCATGGACGGCACGTTCAACCTGCCCAAGACCGACGGATCGGGACGCGACCGTGACGGCCTGCGCGCGGCGCTGAAGCTGTTCAGGGAGGCCGGATTCAGCGCCAAGGGCGGCGTGCTGACGCGCGACGGCGAACCGCTGACATTCGAAATCCTCGTCGCCAACAAGGAGCAGGAGCGCCTCGCCCTCACCTATGCGCGCACGCTCAAGCGCGCCGGTGTCGCGGCAAGCGTCCGGCTGGTGGATTCCGCGCAACTGGAGCGCCGTCGCCTGAACTACGACTACGACATGATCCAGAACTTCTGGTTCGCGTCCCTGTCGCCGGGCAACGAGCAGCTCTTCTACTGGGGTAGCGATGCGGCGGCTGTAGAAGGCACCCGCAACTATCCCGGCATTGCCAACCCCGCGGTTGACGCGATGATCGCGGCACTGCTGGAAGCACGCGAGCGAGAGGATTTCGTCGATGCCGTGCGCGCGCTCGACCGCGTGCTGATTTCCGGCTCCTACGTCATCCCGCTGTTCCACCTGCCGAAACAGTGGGTCGCGCGACAGACGAATCTTGGTATTCCCGAAACCACTTCACTCTACGGTTATCTGCTGGAGACGTGGTGGAAACAGACGAACTGATCCGTCGAAACAGGTGAGGCAACCATGATACTCGGCGATCCGAAACGGTGGGACGAACTGGCCGAAGCCGGTATCTACGGAACGGTCACGCTCGACGAGATGTTGCGCCGTGCCGCGCGCGCCCGCGGCGAGGATATCGCCGTCAGCGACCACGCGGGCAATGCCGCGACATGGAGCGAACTCGACCGCAAGGCGGATCGGCTCGCCGACTTCCTGCTCGACCTCGGCCTGAAGCAGGATGATGTCGTCGTCGTGCTGAGCGGAGCAAACCTGCGCAGCATCGTCTCGCTCATGGGCATTTCGCGCGCCGGGATGATCGCCATGCCGCTATCGCCGCTGGTCGGCGCGCTGGAAGCCGGCGCAATCGCCGAGAGCGCCAATGCCCGCGCGATCATCGCCGACGAACAGGTCGGCCCGTGCAAGACCGCCGACACGGCGGCCATTGCCGCGTTTGCCGCCTTCAACGTGCGCTTCCTTCTCGGCTTCGGCGACATGCTGCCGGATGGGGTGATCGGCCTCGACGAGATGCTCGAAGGTAGCATCGATGCAGCTGGCGAAACATCGGGCGCATTGCGCGGCGGGCGCGCCAGCGACCATGTCTTCGTGCTGACCGCCGATGGCGACGACAGCAACCGCTTCCTTGCCCCGCGCAACCACGGCCAGTTGGCGGCAACCGCAATGCCGCTGGCGCTGCAGGGCCGCATTTCTTCTGCAAGCGTGCTGGCAACGCCGATCCTGCCAACCTCCCTCAACGGGCTCTCGCTGCTTGCCTGCTGGCTGATCTCCAGCGCGCGGCTGCATTTCCTTGCGCCGTGGGAACCAGGCGACATGGTGTCCGGTGCCACGGAGGCCGAAGCCACCCACATCGCCCTGCCCGGCCGGCTCATGGCGACCGTTGGCGAAATCCCCGACGACGTGACGCTCATCCGGATGTGGCGCGACACCGTCGATAGCAATGCCGCCGGTGATGCCCACGCGCTCGACACGGCCTCGCTCGGCGAAGCCGGCCTGATGGTGTGGAGCGGCGAGACCCAGCGCAATCACATTCCGCTCGGCGGACTGTGCCTCGACGGCGAAACGCCTCCCGCAATCCTGACCCCGCGCATACAAGGCGTCGTCCACAAGGCGGAGAATGCCGTCGAACCGGGCAGCCTCATGCGGGGTCCCCTGTGCGTGCGCGGCGCGGGCACCCCCGTCATGGGCTTCCCGAAGGACCCGACGGGCCAGGACCGCTTCGTCGACAACGGCTTCATGCTGACGGCGCTGCGCGGCGAACTGGTGGAAGCGGACGGGCCGAAGGTTCGCGTTCTCGGCAGTGCCGGGCGCACGCTCAAGCTCGGCTCCATGGCCTTCGATCCGGAAGCCGTGGATGCGCTCTATTCCCAAATCGAGGGTGTCGAGGACGCCGCCGCGATCCCTGTGAAGCATCCTGTTCTCGGGCACGTCCTGACAATGGCCTATACCGGCGACACGACGCTGTCCCTGAAAGACGTCGTGGCGCAACTGGAAGCCTCCGGCATCAGCGCCCACAAGATCCCCGCCAGCATTGCCCATGTCGAAGCGATCCTGCGCGATGGCGATGGACGGCCCGCGCGCGACAAGCGGGCGCTGGCGCAGATGGCCGGGTGAGCCGCACCGCGTGACCGGCAACGAGACGCTCTCCATAAGTGCGCGCCGGTATGTCGGCGCGCTGCCGCCGCAGCGCTTCAACATGGCGGCATACGCGCTCGCCAGGGGCGCCGACGACAAGCCCGCCATCCGCATTTTCTCAGGTGATTCACCGGACGCCCCGCCAGAGACGCTGACCTATGGCGCATTGCGGGCGCGCGTCCGCACGCTGATCGCCGGGTTGAACACGCTCGACCTGCCGCCATTCAGCGTGGTCGCGATCCGCCAGAAGACAGGCATCGACTACGCCGCCAGCTATCTCGCCGTTGCCGGTGCCGGTCACGTGGCACTTGCCATGTCGCCGATGCTGACCGCGCGGGAGACCGACACCATTTCTGCCACCGCGAACGTGCGCGCCTTCATACGCGATGAAGGCCTGCCACTGCACGATACGCATGAAGTGGTGGCCTCCACGACCGAGTTGGAAGCACGCGGCGCGCAATCGGGACCGGCGGACTTCGCCGACACCGCCGCAGATGATCCCGCCTATCTCGTCTTCACATCGGGCACGGGTGCCGCACCCAAAGGCGTGCTGCATGCTCACCGCGCCGCGTTCGGTCGCCAGCCGATGTATGCGGACTGGTACGGCGCGAACGAGAACGACGTCTTTTTTCACACCGGCGCGATGAACTGGACCTATTCGCTGGGCACCGGGCTGGTGGACCCGCTGGTGCTTGGCGCGACCGCGACCTTCGTCGACAAGGCACCGGACGCGTCCGCGTGGGGCGATCTGCTGGCGCGCAGCGAAGCGACCGTCCTTGCCACAGTGCCCGGTCTCTACCGCCAGATGCTGCGCGCCGGGCTGAAACTTGGGGTCAACTCTGCCCTGCGGCATGGGCTGACAGCGGGCGAAGCCCTGCGCGCCGGCCTCCACGCCGACTGGCAGGCAGCAACAGGCCGGCGGCTGTGCGAAGCTTTCGGCATGAGCGAGATCTCGACATACCTCTCGACCGGACCGCATCTGGACTGGCGCGAAGGCTCGCCCGGCCGCCCGCAAACAGGCCGCGCGGTCGCGGTGCTGCCCGTCGAAGGCGACAGTGACGCGCCTGTCGCGCGCGGTGAAACCGGCGTGCTCTGCGTTCATCGCTCCGACCCGGGCATGATGCTCGGTTACCTCGGCGACAGCGCAGAACTGGCCTCGTGGCGCGGCGACTGGTTCCTGACCGGCGATCTCGCGGTGATGGACGCGAACGGCTACATCTTCCCACAGGGCCGCGCCGATGACGTGATGAACGTGATGGGCTACCGGGTATCCCCGGCGGAGGTTGAAGCGCAACTGCTGGCTATCCCCGGCGTTCTGGAAGTCGCCGTCACGGCACAGGAACCGCGCGAGGGCGTTTCCATCATCGTCGCCTATCTCGTCGCCGCGCCGCAGGTTCGCGAAGCCGGTGCGGAACCGATTCTCAAGGCTGCTTCCGAGCGGCTCGCCCGCTACAAGCAGCCGCGTGAGGTTGTCTTTGTCGAGGCTCTGCCCCGCACGCCCAATGGAAAGGTGCAGCGCTCGCGCCTCGGCGCCTGATCGGCCCCCGCATTCGAAAGACCTGCGACCCACGGACGAATCGTCCATAAGTCTCGTTGGGGCAACGAAAACAGGAAAAGCGCGATGCGGGCTGCGCGGGTTCTCGTGGTGGGTGAGACCATCGCCGGTGCGGAGGAAACCGCAGCGGTTCTGCGCGCACGCGGGTTCGATACGGCTGCATCCAGCAGCGAAACGGCGATTGCCGAATTGCTGGCCTCGCGCCGACCGGACGTGGTGCTGTTCGAGAACCCGGCCGGGGAAAAGCCCGCGAACGACAACTACGAGGCATTTGCCTCGGCCATCCGCGACACCAAGCTCTGGGCCGACCTGCCGTTCATCATACTCGGCGATGAAGCGTGCGAACTGCTGCCCGGAGACGCGGCCTTGCTGGTGGACCGGCTTGGCGACGATGCGCTGCCGGCCGAACTCGATTTCCGCATCAAGTCGGTGGCCCGGCTCGCGGTCATGCGCAGCGAACTCAGCCGCCGCTCGCGCACGCTGGAACGGATGGGCCTGCCTGTGCCGCGCAGCGTCAGCCCGCCTGCCTTCGTGCCGGAACCCAACATCCTCATCATCGGTGCCGGTCGCGGCGCGCTGAAGGTGCAGAACGCCCACGGCGACGGGCCGAAATATTTTGGTGCGCCAACGGTCAACCTCGCGCTCGACGCGCTGGAAAAGAACCAGATCGACGCGGTCGCCATCGACGCCACCAACGACACCGAGCAGGCGGTGGAAGCCCTGTCGGCCCTGCGCCGCATCGCGACGTGGACGACCATCCCGGCCATCGCGATCACCAGCGACAATTCTTCCGGCCTGGAATTGCACGAGGCCGGTGCGAGCGACGTGCTGCCGCTTTCTTGCGAGGACGAGCGAATCGTCACGCGGATGCACCTGCTGGTGCGCGAGCAGCGCTACGCCTCAGCCATTCAGGCCGTCTTCCGCGACACGCGCAACCTGCCTCGCGACCCCGATTGCCCGCTTGCCTCGCGCGAGTTCGCACTGGCTCACCTAATCGATCTCGTTGACGGGTGCGACCGCCACGGCGACGCGCTCTCCATCGTCGCGGTCTCGGTCGCCGGGGCCGGCGCATCGAAGGTAGCCAGCGCCTTCGGCGGTGCGCTCGCCAAGATGGTGCGCGGCGAGGATCTTGCCGCCCGCGTTGGCGAAGGCTTCTTCATCATCATGCTTCCGTCTACTGACCTGATGATGGCGGAACGGGTGCGCGACCGCATTTCGCGGGTGGTGTCGGCAACCGATTTCGGACGCGACGACGATGGCAAACTGGTCATCAGTGACGTCTCCTACTCGGTGCAGAGCTACAAGCCCGGCGACACGTCCGACAGCCTGCTGGCGCGCACGCTCGACCGTCTCGGTTGACGCGGGCAGGCGTTTTCGCGTTCGCTATGGGCTGAAAACCCGGCAAACGCGGAGTAGCGGCCATGGAAAAGCTCACAATCGACGTCGTGTCCGATGTCATGTGCCCGTGGTGCTATATCGGCAAGAAGCGCCTCGATGCGGCGCTGGCGCAGCGCCCGGACGTGCCGGTCGATATCCGCTGGCGGGCGTACAAGCTGGACCCGACGATCCCCGAGGGCGGCGTCGACCGCGACCAGTACCTGTCCAACAAGTTCGGCGACCGGGCCAAGGCAATCTACGCGCAGATCGAGGACGCCGGCCGCGCCGAAGGCATCGACTTCAACTTCGCAGGCATTGAGCGCTCGCCAAACACCACCAATGCACACCGCCTGATCCGCTGGGCCTATGGGCAGGACGCGCAAGGCGAGGTGGTGGAAGGTCTGTTTCGCGCCTACTTCGTCGAGGGCGGCGACGTGGAAAAACCCGAGAGCCTCTCGAAGATCGCAACCGATGCGGGCATGGACGCCGCTCTGGTCAGCGACCTACTGAACTCGGACGCGGACAAGCAGGCGGTGGACGAGGAAGTCGCACAGGCGCACCAGATCGGCATCCAGGGCGTGCCCTGCTTCATCTTCGGGGCACGGCTCGCGGTGATGGGTGCGCAGGCACCGGAAATCCTCGTCGACACCATCGACAAGGCCCTGTCGGGCGAGATGCCCGAACCTTCTGCCTGAAACCCTTCCGCACTGAGGTGCGCTAGACAACTTCCGTTATGTTTGCCGCGAAGGATTCCAGCAGCTTCGTGCGCTCGATATAGAGCGGATCGATGGCCTCCATCGACCGGCTGCCTTCGATCATGTCAGCCAGCATTTCTGTCCATTCCGCGCTGGTCGTGCCGAAGACGTTCTTGTAGCCCGCCTCACCCGGCTCATGGACGCCGACAACCTTGCCGCTGTCATCCAGCTCGATATTGGCCCCGATTGAGAGCGACAGGAACGGTGCGACAGCCATCATCCGTTCGCTGCCGCTCATGTCGGCGGTCGCTGCCTCCCACGCATCCTTCACACCTTGTGGTGAATTGGGCGGCGGGAAAACGAAACCCTTCGCCATGCCGCGCTCGACGATGGCGTCGTTGTTGGTATCCACCTGCTGGCTTTGCGGCAGCAGCAGGTTGAACGCGCCCTCCTCTGACTTCACGCCAGTGACACCGCGCGGCTCCGCCAGGCTGTGGACCCGCTGCAGCACGCCAATGTCTGCCTTGGAGAGCGACCCGACATAGCCGAGCGGATCGTCATAACCGCCATTCTTCGCAGCATCCTGAACGATCTCGGCAAAGCGCTGCCGGTCCTGCTCCGAAACGCCGCGGATGTGCATCAGCCGGGTGTCGTCGCGATTGAAGGCGCTGCCGGTCTCCTGGATCTGCAGCAGTGCGGCACTGACGGCGGCGGAAACGCCCGGTGCCTTGGAATAGGCCGGCGGCGGCGTTGCGCCGGTTGCTGACGGCTGGGCACTGTTGGCCGATGCATCAGCCGTCGGAGTGGTCACACTGGATTGGCGGAGGACCGATCCGGCTTGTTGGTGGCTGGTAATCTGCATGGGCGCGTCGGCTCCGGCTGTTGGCGAATACAAAGCCGGGTTTGCAAGTTGCGCGCCAGACGAACCGAGTGGGAAACGCTGGGTTTTTTTTGTCGCCGACGAGGCGGCAACACGCCACCTCGGCAAGATGTGCAGGGCAAACGGGAAGAATTTTCCGTCCTACCGGCCGAACCGCTCAGCTAGCTTCAGCCAGCTTCGCCAGGTCGCTCAACAGGCGGCGTGTGCCGGTCAGCCGATCGCTGGCGGCTGGCCAGTCGCGCTTGAGCAGGATCGAGTGATCCGGACGCACCTTGGCGCGGCGGCCCTCGTTGGCGACGAACTCCACCAGCCCGCGCGGATTGGCGAAGCGATTGTCGCGGAAGGACACGACGACGCCCATCGGCCCGGCCTCGACCTTCTCCACGCCCGCGCGCAGGCACAGCAGCTTGATGCGCACGACTTCCAGCAGGTCCTCGACCTCGTCGGGCAAGCGCCCGAACCGGTCAGCCAGTTCCCCGCCGAAGGCCTCGACCTCGGCATCGCTGGAGACCTGCGACAGGCGGCGATAGAGCTGCATGCGTACGTCGAGATCGGGCACGAAGTGGTCCGGGAGCAGGACCGGCGCGCCGACAGAAATCTGCGGCGACCACTGGTCCTCCGCAAGGCCCGTGTCGCCCGAGCGCAGCGCGGCAACCGCCTCTTCCAGCATGGCCTGGTACAGCTCGTAGCCGACTTCCCGGATATGACCCGACTGCTCCTCGCCGAGCAGGTTGCCCGCGCCGCGCAGATCGAGGTCATGGCTCGCCAGCATGAAGCCCGCACCGAGGCTGTCGAGCGATTGCAGGACCTTGAGGCGCTTTTCGGCCTGAGGCGTCAGCATCCGGTTGGCTGGCGTGGTGAAATAGGCGTAGGCGCGCACCTTGGAGCGGCCGACGCGGCCGCGAAGCTGGTAGAGCTGCGCCAGCCCGAACATGTCCGCGCGGTAGACGATCAGGGTGTTTGCGGTCGGCACGTCGAGGCCGGATTCCACGATCGCCGTGGACAGCAGCACGTCGTACTTGCCCTCGTAGAAGGCCGACATGAGTTCGTCGAGGTCGCCGGGGGCAAGCTGGCCGTGGGCAACCGCCATCTTCAGTTCCGGCACGCTGTCGCGCAGGAACGCCGCGCAGTCTTCAAGGTCGGCGATACGCGGGCACACGAAGAAGGTCTGACCGCCTCGATAGCGCTCGCGCAGCAGCGCCTCGCGCAGGATGACAGGGTCGAACGGGCTGACATAGGTTCGCACCGCGAGACGGTCGACCGGCGGCGTCGCGATCATCGAGAGTTCGCGCAGGCCCGTCATCGCCAGTTGCAGCGTGCGCGGTATCGGCGTTGCCGACAGCGTCAACACGTGGACGTCAGCGCGAAGCTGCTTCAGCTTTTCCTTGTGGGCGACGCCGAAATGCTGCTCCTCGTCGATGATGAGCAGGCCGAGATTCTTGAACTGGATCGACTTGCCGAGCAGCGCGTGCGTGCCGACCACGATGTCGACCGAGCCGTCCTTGATGCCGGCCTTGGTCGCGGCAAGCTCCTTTGGCCCGGCCAGGCGCGAGGCGTGCGCCACGTTGAGCGCAAAGCCCGACATGCGTTCGCGAAAGGTCTTGTAGTGCTGACGCGACAGCAGCGTCGTCGGCACGACGACAGCAACCTGGAAGCCCGCCGCAGCAGCCACGAAGGCCGCCCGCAGGGCGACTTCCGTCTTGCCGAAACCGACGTCGCCGCAGACCAGGCGGTCCATCGGCCGCCCGCTGGCGAGATCGTCCAGAACCGAGTCGATCGCCTGTAGCTGGTCGTCGGTTTCCGCGTAAGGGAACCGCGCGGCGAATTCGTCGTAGAGACCGTCCGGCTTCTCGATCTTCGGTGCGGTGCGCATGGCGCGGGCGGCTGCGACCTCGATCAACTTCGCCGCCATCTCGCGGATGCGTTCTTTGAGCTTCGACTTGCGCGCCTGCCAGCCGATGCTGCCCAGCCGGTCCAGCGTGACGCTCGCCTCTTCCGCACCGTAGCGACTGAGAAGCTCGATGTTCTCGACCGGCAGGAACAGCTTGTCGTCATTGGCATAGTGCAACTCGACGCAGTCATGCGGCGCGCCGGTGACGGTGATCGTCTTCAACCCGATGAACCGACCGATACCGTGGTCGACGTGAACGACGTAGTCACCCGGCGTCAGGCTAGCCGCCTCGGTGAGTATGTCCGCGCCCGACCGCGACTTCTTGCGGGGCCGCGCGTAGCGGTCGCCCAGCACGTCCTGCTCGCCGATGATGGCGAAATCATCCGTCTCGAACCCTGCTTCCAGCCCAAGTACGGCCAGCCCGGCCTCGCGCGGCTCCAGCGTGGCGATCTCCGCGAAGCTGTTGACCTCGCGCACGTTGTCCCAGCCGTGCCCCTGCAGCATGTCGGCAAGACGCGCCCGCGAGCCATCGCTCCAGCAGGCGAGCGCCAGCTTCTTGCCTTGGCCTGCCAGCTTGCGCAGATGCGTCACCAGCGCATTGAAGACGTTGGCCTGCTCGTCCTGCCGCTCTGGCGCGAAATCGCGACCCTTGGTTGCCCCGGCATCGACCACTTCGCGCGACCCGGTTTCCGGCACCTGGTAGGGATTGAGCGAGACGGCGCGGCGGTCCTCCAGACCGTCCGCCCAGCGCTCCAGAGGCATGTAGAGCGTATCAGGGTCAAGCGGCCTGTAAGACGAGGTTTCGTGGCGGCTGCCCTCTTCGAGCGCGGCCTTGCGGGCGAGGTAATGATCGCGCACCTGCGCGTGGCGCTCGCCATAGGCCTCGCGCGACAGCGCATCGAGGAGGAAGGGCGCCTGCGGGCAATAATCGAAGATCGTCTCCAGCTCGCCGTAGAACAGCAGCAGGTAGTGCTCCATGCCCTGGTGCCGGTGACCGGCGGAAATCGCCTCGTAGACCGGGTCGCTGGAAGACGTCGCACCGAATGCGGACCGGTAGCCCGCGCGGAACGTGCGGATCGTTTCCTCGTCCAGCAGGACTTCGCTCAGCGGCACCAGATCGAGGCCCGGTGCCTGAGAAATGGTGCGCTGGGTCTCGGGATCGAACGCGCGAATCGTTTCCAGTGTGTCGCCGAAGAAATCTAGCCGGACGGGCGACTCTTCACCCGGCGAGAACAGGTCGAGAATGCCGCCGCGCACCGCGTATTCGCCGCTTTCGCGCACGGTGCCGGTGCGCATGAAGCCGTTCGCTTCCAGCCAGGTGACGATGGCCGACAGTTCCACGATCTGGCCAGGCCGCAGCGAAAGCGCTGCACCCTGAACGCGTGCACGCGGCACCATGCGCTGCATGATGGCGCCGACGGTGGTCGCCAGCACGACCGGGCGCTTGCCCGCACGCGGCACGACGAGCCGCGCCATGGTCGCAAGCCGCTGGGAGAGGACGCCGGGCGTCGGCGACACGCGGTCAAACGGCAGGCAATCCCAGCCGGGCAGCGTCAGGATTTCGACATCGGGTGTGAAAAAAGCGGCGGCCTCGGCGTATGCGGACATGCGCGGCACGTCGCGCGCAACGAAGATCGCGTCCACCGCGCTGCCCTGCCCTGCCTCGGCAAACTGGCGCGCGACATCAGCAACGATGAACGCGTCATAGCCTTCCGGCACGCCCGCAACGACCGTCTCGCCGGGGGTGGTGGAAACCTTGAGTGGACCTGTCGCCTGCCGCAGGTTGCGCGCCGTCGCCGTCATCTGGCTAAGGTACCCGGCTCGGTCGCCAGGCTGAATTCACGCAGAGCGGCAAAGACCGGCGTATCGTAGGCCTCCGGCACCGGCTGCGCACCGGTCACCCAGTCGAACAGTTCCACGTCCGGGGCGTCGATCAGCTCCTCGAAGACCGCCAGATCGTCGTCGCTCATGGTCTCGAGCCGGTCATCGGCGAAGCGGCCCACCATCAGGTCCATTTCGCGCGTGCCGCGACGCCACGCCCGGAACAGCGCGCGGCGGCGGCGCGGATCGAGTTTCTCGCTCGAAAGCGTGGTTCCGGTCATGTGTCGTCCGATCTCGTGATGGTTGCCGCCACAGATAGCGCTGCGCCGCGCGATCCGCCACCCATGAGCTTGCCGCGCGACCAATTTTCGCGCCGGGTGCTGTCCTTCGCGGCGAGCCGGGTTACAACCGGCTCATGCGGCCCGACATCCTCAACCCGCTGTTTGCGCCCGCGACCGGCCTTGCCGGTATCGGCGACAAGACCGCGACGCTCCTGACCCGTCTCCTGCCCTTGCCGGAGGGCGTGCAGCCGCGCGTCATCGACCTGCTGCTGACGGCGCCGACCGGCACCGTGGACCGCCGCAACCGACCGACGCTGTCGCAGGCGCTGCCGGGGCAACTCGTGACGCTGGAAGTGGTCGTCGATCAGCACAAGCCGGTGCCGCGCCATTCCCGCGCGCCCTACCGCGTCCACTGCCACGACGAGACCGGCGCGCTGACGCTGGTGTTCTTCCATCCGCGTACCGATTACCTTGATCGTGCGCTGCCCGTCGGCGAAACACGATACGTCAGCGGCACCGTGGAGGCGTGGGGCGACCGGCTGCAGATGGTTCACCCGGACCGGATCGTGGATGCGGAAGGGCTGGCCAAGCTGCCGCCCGTGGAAACGATCTATCCGCTGACCGCGGGCCTGAAGCGCGCGACCGTCGCGCGCGCCGTCGAGGACGCGCTATCCAAACTGCCGCAGCTCGCCGAGTGGCAGCACAAGGGCGTGACGGACCAGATGCGCTGGCCGTCTTTCGCCGATGCGCTGCGCCTGCTGCATCGCCCGGAAGTGCCCGAGGATGCCGCCCCGGAAGGGCTGGCGTGGCGGCGCATCGCTTATGACGAACTGCTCGCGGGCCAGCTCGCACTGATGCTCGTGCGCAAGCGCACGGTGAAGGTTTCCGGCATCTCGCGCCCCGGAACGGGCGAGAAGCAATCCGCCATCCGCTCTGCGCTGCCCTTCGGGCTGACGGGCGCGCAGGGGCGCTCGGTTGCCGAAATCGGTGAAGACCTCGCTTCGCCCGAACGCATGGTTCGGCTGCTGCAGGGCGATGTGGGCAGCGGCAAGACCGTCGTCGCGCTCATGGCGATGGCTCAGGTCGCGGAAGCCGGCCAGCAATCGGCGCTGATGGCTCCGACCGAGATCCTTGCGCGCCAGCACTTTGCGACGCTCAGCGCCTTCGCAGGAGCCGCCGGGCTGACGGTCGCGCTGCTGACAGGCAAGGACAAGCAGGCCGAGCGCCGCGCGGTGCGCGAGAAACTGGAACGCGGCGAGATCAACATCGTGGTCGGCACCCACGCGCTGTTCCAGCAGGAGGTCGGCTTCAAGTCGCTCGGCCTCGTTGTGGTGGATGAACAGCACCGCTTCGGCGTCCATCAGCGGCTGGCCCTTTCGGCCAAGGGCGAGAAGCCGGATTTCCTCGTCATGTCGGCAACGCCGATCCCGCGCACGCTTCTGCTCACGCTCTACGGCGACATGGACGTCTCGCGGCTCGATGAGAAGCCGCCCGGACGCAAGCCTATTGCCACGCGGGCACTGTCCGACGACCGGCTGGAGGACGTCATTTCAGGCGTCGGACGGGCGATAGAAGCCGGCAACCGCGTGTACTGGGTGTGTCCGCTGGTGGAGGAAAGCGAGCAGGTGGATGCATCCGCCGCCGAGGACCGGTTTGCGGCGCTCGCGCTGGTCTTCCCCGGCAAGGTCGCGCTCGTCCACGGCCGGCAGGACCAGGCATCCAAGCAGGCTGCCCTTGCCGGGTTCCAGTCCGGGCAGACGCCGGTTCTCGTCGCAACAACAGTTGTCGAAGTCGGCGTCGACGTGCCGGAAGCAACCGTGATGGTCATCGAGCACGCCGAGCGCTTCGGCCTTGCACAGCTGCACCAGTTGCGCGGGCGCGTGGGACGCAGCGAGCGCGCCTCGTCCTGCCTGCTGGTCTACAAGCCGCCGCTGGGCGAAACCGCGCGGGCGCGGCTGGAAGTCATGCGCGAGACCGAGGACGGATTCCGCATCGCCGAGGAAGACCTCAAGCTGCGCGGCGGCGGCGATGTGCTGGGCACCCGGCAATCGGGCATGCCGGGTTTCCGCCTTGCCCGGCCCGACGTCCATCTCGACATGCTGGAAATGGCGCGCGACGACGCACGCCTCGTCATGGAGACCGATCCCGACTTGAAGGGCGAGCGCGGCGATGCCCTGCGCGCCCTGCTCTACCTGTTCGACAGGGACCACGCGGTGCGGCTGCTGGGGTCGGGATGATCAGACCGGCTCGGTGCGCTTCTTCTGCGCGACCTGCTCCTCGACATAGGCCTTGGCTTCCTGGCTGTCCTTGAAGGGCGGAATGACGAGACCGGCGGAAATCGCCAGTTTTGCGGCCTCTTCCACGGACATGTCGAGAATGACCACGTCCTTCTGCGGCACGAACATCAGGAAACCGCTGGTGGGGTTCGGCACCGTCGGCATGAACAGCGACCACATCGGCTCGCCCTCGCCCACCCGGTGCAGCACCTCGCCGCGCGTGGCCGTCGATATGAAGACGATCACCCATGAACCACGCCGGGGAAACTCGACAAGCCCGACCTTCTCGAAACTGCCCTGCGACTGGCTCAGCACAGTCTCGAATATCTGCTTCAGCGCCTTGTAGAGCGAGCGTACAAGCGGCATCTGATCGAGCATGTTCTCGCCGAAGCGCAGCACCGTGCGCCCGAACAGGTTTGCCGTCAGCGCGCCGAGCAGCGTGATGAAGATGATCGCCAGCACGAGGCCGACGCCGGGTATCGTGAAGGGGAGATAGTTGTCCGGATTGTACTGGCGCGGGATCAGCGGCTTGATCCACGTATCGACCCAGGAGACGAAAGCCCATGTCAGATAGACGGTGATGCTGATCGGCGCAGCGATGACGAGGCCGGTCAGGAAATAGTTGCGCAGGCGCATGCCGAACCCGCCCTTGCGTGGCGGCGGCGCGCTGAGCTGGTCGAGTTGCAACGCCTCGGTGAGGGTTGTCTCGGTATGGGGTGTGTCACTCCCCTTGTCGGGAGGCACTTTGCTGATCATCTGGAATCCTTCGGGAGCAGCGAACGCTTGTGCGAATCTATCATGATTGGGAACACGCAAGCAGCTATTCCGTTTCCTTCTGTATCCAGTTTCGAGCAAATTTTCTGAAAAAGCGGTTGCGCGCGGGAAGGATCCGCCGATGGACGAGTGCGAGAACGGCCGTGTCGCCCCGGCTGCACCCCTGCCCGGACGCATGAAGCGGCTCGCGTACCTGTGCGCGGGCTTCTTCCTCGTCGCGCTGGGGCTGATCGGTGTGGTGCTGCCGCTGATGCCGACGACGATCTTCATGATCCTCGCAGCGGCCTGTTTCGCGCGCTCCTCGCCCCGGTTTGATGCCTACCTGACAAACCACCCGAAATTCGGTCCGCATATCCTGCGCTGGCGCGAACGCGGGGCGATTTCCCGGCGCGGGAAAATCGCTGCCGTGCTCGGCATTTCGCTTGGCTGCGCGCTCTTCTGGTTCAGCGCAACGCCGCTTGTCTCGCGCGTCTCTACGACGATCATCCTTGCAGGGGTCGCCGCGTGGTTATGGTCGCGACCGGAGGACTGATCCTTCAGGTCAGCCGGTCACGCGTCGCGCGGACGGAAATCGAGCGCGACACCGTTCAGGCAGTGGCGCTTGCCAGTGGGCGGCGGCCCGTCATCAAAGATGTGGCCAAAGTGCCCGCCGCAGCGGCGGCAATGGACCTCGGTGCGCTCGACCAGCAGGCTCCGATCGGCCTTCGTCTCGACCGCATCCTGCAGGCTTTCATAGAAGCTCGGCCAACCCGTGCCGCTGTTGAATTTTGCCTGCGAGGAATAGACGTCGAGGCCGCAGCCCGCACAGGTGAAGGTGCCGTCGCGCGTTTCATCGTTCAGCGGGCTGGAAAACGGCCGTTCGGTGGCTTCCTCGCGCAGCACGGCGTACTCGTCCTCGCTCAGCATCGCGCGCCACTCGTCCTCGCTGCGTGAAATCTCGAAACTGGCGTCGCGCACGTCGCCGGACTGGCGCCAGTACAATAGTCCGCCTGCCGCAGCCAGCGCGCCAACGGCTGCGCCGGACAGCAGAAATGCTCGTCTGTTGGTCATGGGTTCGCTCCCGTTGTTTCTCGTGCCGGATCGTTCGGCTTGAAGAAGAAACGGGTTCGGAGGCCGTGAAGTTGCAGACAGGACGCGCGAAAAGCCGCCAGGCACCGCGCTTCAGGTGCCAAATCGCGCGAGTCGGGGCCCAAAAGCGACCCGCGACCTACTCGACGGTGACCGACTTCGCCAGGTTGCGCGGCTGGTCCACGTCCGTCCCCATCACGACAGCCGTGTGATAGGCCAGCAGTTGCACCGGAATGGCATAGATCAGCGGCTGCACGAACGGGTCAACTTTTGGCATGGTGACGACCTCGGCGGCGTAGTCGCCCGCCATGTCGGCCCCTTCGCCATCCGTGATGAGGATGATGCGGCCACCGCGCGCGGCGACCTCCTGCATGTTGGAAACGGTCTTTTCAAACAGCCTGTCGCTCGGTGCGACGACGACCACGGGCGTCTGTTCGTCGATCAGCGCGATCGGGCCGTGCTTGAGTTCACCGGCGGCATAGCCTTCTGCGTGAATATAGGAGATCTCCTTGAGCTTCAGCGCGCCTTCCAGCGCCAGCGGGAAGCTGAGGCCGCGCCCGAGATAGAGCACGTCGCTCGCCTTCGCGAGGTCCTTGGCTATCACCTCGATGGCGTTCTCGGCGTGGAGCGCGACGGATGTCTGGCGCGGCACCTCGATGAGGCAGCGCGACAGGCGATTGATCTCCTCGGTAGACAGTGTGCCGCGAACGCGCGCCGCTTCAAGCGCCAGCGCGGCAAGGACCGCCAGTTGGCAGGTGAAGGCCTTGGTCGACGCGACGCCGATTTCCGGCCCGGCGCTGGTCGGCAGGATCGCCTCGGACTCGCGCGCAATGGTGGATTCGCGCACGTTCACGATGGACAGCGTGTGCTGCTTCTCTGCTGTGCAGTAGCGTAGGCTAGCCAGCGTATCGGCGGTTTCGCCCGACTGGGAGATGAAGATCGCCAGCCCGCCGGCCTTGAGCGGCGTTTCGCGGTAGCGGAACTCGGACGCAACGTCGATATCGACGGGAATGCGCGCGTATTGTTCGAACCAGTACTTCGCAACGAGGCCGGCATAATAGGCCGTGCCGCAGGCCGTGATGGTGATGCGGTCGAGGTTCGCGAAGTCGAACTTCAGGTCCTCGGGCATCTTCGGCTGCTGTCGCGACATATCGAGATAGTTCGCCAGCGTGTGGCCGATCACTTCCGGCTGCTCGTAGATTTCCTTGAGCATGAAGTGGCGGTGGTTGCCCTTGTCGACCATCAGGGCGGAGGCCAGCGACGTCTGCACCGGGCGTTCGATCTCCGCTCCCGTTGCGTCGTGGATCGTGAGCGTGTCCGGCGTCACGACAACCCAGTCACCGTCTTCCAGGTAGGTCACCCGGTTGGTGAAGGGCGACAGCGCGATGGCATCGGACCCGAGGAACATCTCGCCGTCCCCGTGGCCCACCGCGAGCGGGCTGCCGCGGCGCGCGCCGATCAGCAACCGGTCGTGCCCCTCGAAGATGAAAACCAGTGCGAAGGCACCCTTGAGCCGTTCGAGCGCGCTGGCGACAGCGTCCTGTGGGTTCGCGCCCTTCGACATCAGATGCGCGACAAGCTGCGCGATGACTTCGGAATCGGTCTCTGTCTCGAAATGCGCGCCGGCGGCCTTCAATTCGTCCTTCAGCTCGCGGAAATTCTCGATGATGCCGTTGTGGACCACCCCCACCGACGCGGTGACATGCGGGTGCGCGTTGTTCTCGGTCGGCGCGCCGTGGGTCGCCCAGCGGGTGTGACCGATGCCGATGGTGCCCTGGAGCGGCATTTCCGACAGCCGGGTTTCCAGGTTGCGCAGCTTGCCCTCGGCGCGGCGGCGCGCCAGGTGCCCGTCGCTTTCCAGCGTCGCGATGCCGGCTGAATCATAACCGCGATATTCCAGCCGCTTCAGCGCGTCGACGAGTCCCGCCGCCACCGGCTCCTTGCCAATGATTCCGACAATTCCGCACATGCGTTTGATCTGTCCCCGTGGAGAGTGGCCACGTCAGCTATGTGAACTGCGCCGCCCACACCTGCCAACTGACGATTTGTTGCCGAATTTTACGCGAAAACGCGACGAACGTCGCTCAGCTATCGGATTTATCCTTACTGCCGCGCATTGCAACCCAGCCCGGCATCTCCACCTGCCGACCGCGCCCGATGGCGAGCGCACCGGGCGGCACGTCCTTGGTGATGACGCTGCCGGAGCCGACATAGGCCCCGTCGCTGATCGTGACCGGTGCAACCAGCGAGGAATTCGACCCGATGAAGGCGTTCGCGCCGATGCTGGTGCGGTGCTTCGAATGGCCATCGTAGTTGCAGGTGATGGTGCCCGCGCCGACATTGGCGTTCTCACCCACCGTGGCATCGCCCACATAGGACAGGTGATTGACTTTCGCGCCGGCGGCGAGGTCGGCGTTCTTGATCTCAACGAAGTTGCCGATCTTGGTGCACTCGCCAAGGTGCGCGCCGGGGCGCAGCCGCGCGAACGGACCGATGCGCGCGCCAGATGAAACGTGGCAGCCTTCCAGGTGGCAGAACGCCTCGATCCGCACGCCACCATCGATCCGGACACCGGGCCCGAAGACAACGTTGGGACCAAGGATCACGTCCTGCCCCAACACCGTGTCATGGCACAGGGTGACACTTGCGGGGTCCGTCATGGTCACGCCGCCTGCCATGGCGGCATGACGCAACCGCTGCTGCATCAGGCTTTCGGTCGCGGCCAGCTGGATACGGTCGTTGACGCCGCCGACTTCTGCCTCGTCAGCCAGTTCGGAGACGGTCTTGCCGCCGTCGGCACGCGCGATCTCCACGGCCTCGGTCAGGTAGTACTCGCCCTTGGCATTGTCGTTGCCGATCCGCTCCAGCAGCGACAGCATCTTCGGGCCATTGAAGGCCATGACGCCGGAATTGCAGCGCGTGATGACGAGTTCGTCGGCACTGGCATCCTTGTGTTCGCGGATCGCGACGAGGTTATCACCGCGCATGACGAGCCGACCGTAGCCGGTCGGATCTTCCGCCTCGAAACCCAGCACGGCGACGCTCGCCCCGGAATCGACCGCAGCGCACATCTTCTCAAGCGTCTGCGAGGTCATCAGCGGCGTGTCGCCAAAGAGCACGACAACGCGCTTGTGGTCAGGCTTCACCGCATTGCGCGCGGCCAGCACCGCATGCGCCGTGCCGAGGCGCTCCGCCTGCACATGGACTGAGCAGCCCGGCGCGGTGCGTCGCGCGCAATCGGCAACGTCCTCGCGGTCCGGCCCGACGACCACCGCGATATCGGCTTCACCGGCACCGCTGGCAGCAGCGATCACATGGGCGACCATCTCGCGACCGGCTATCCTGTGCAGCACCTTCGACAGGGAAGAACGCATACGTGTCCCCTCGCCCGCAGCTAGAACGATGAAAAGCGTATCGGCCATGTGGAACCCGTCTCCAAGCGGCAAGTGATTCAAGTCGCGCCACACCTAGCGCAAGCTCGCGGGCTTGTCGCGGGTGCGGGGTCACGCAGGCGCTTATCGTTACCGCTTCGTTAACCGCAAGCGGTCATGCTCGCGACGAGTCGAAATCCCAGCCGTTCAGGATGACGGACCCATGAGCGTCGATACCCTAGAAGACCGCCTGCCCCCGCGCCTCGTTTATACCAAGCCGCGCAAGGGCGCGACATGGCGCAAGCGCGCGGTGATGACATGGGCGGCGCTCGCCGGGCTGGCGGCCGCTTTTGCGGTTTCGTCCGCACTGAAGGCCGAACTGGGAGACCAGTCTCTTCTTGCGTGGCTCGACCGCTCCCGCACCCACGTGGCAATCCGCATGGCGCCGGATCAGGATGAAGCGCCCATGGTCACCGGCTCCATCGGCAAGGATGCCGTGCCAATGACGGATGCCGCGGCGCTTGGCGAGCAGATTGCGAGACTGGAAACCGAAGTCCGGCGCAGCGAGATCGAAAAGAAGGCGCTGTTGAAGCGCGTGGCCCAGTTGAGCCGGTCCGGTGATGCGTCGGGCGATATGATCACCGGAAGCCTTCCGTCGCGCAGCGATGCGACCGCGCCCGTGGAGATGCAGGATACGGTCATGCGCGATGCCATGACCAACGCCATGAATGCCGACTTGCGCCACGCGCAGGTGAAGGTCACGACGACCAGCTTTGCCGTGGAAATAGCCTCCGCCCGCAACATCAAGGACCTGCGCACCCTGTGGGATGCCATGAACATGCGCCACGCGCGCTTGCTGGACCCGTACGAGGCCCGCGTGAACGTGCGAGAAACCGATCGCGGACTGACGGTCCACCTGATTGCAGGCCCCATGGCGAATGCAGCCGATGCCGTGAACCTGTGCGCCCGCCTGCGCACCAACGGCACCATGTGCTCCGCCGTGCCGTTTGACGGGCAGGCCCTGAATTGAGGCGATCCGGCCCGCGCCGGCGCGCAGGCCCCATGCGCTGTTGCCGATTGCGCAATCTGATCGCGCAACCTAAGCCGTGCGCATGACCAGCCAGACCGATACCGCAGCGCAATCCGATACCGCCGTTAATCCGTCGCGGGGCCTGGGCTTTCTCGCGCTCACCATCTCGCCGCTGTTCTTTTCCACCAATCTCATCATCGGGCGGGCGGCAACCGGGGCCGTGGAACCGGCGACGCTCGCATTCTGGCGCTGGGCCATCGCGTTCGCGATCCTGCTCCCCTTCGCGCTGCGCGGGCTCCGCGCGAACTGGCCAGCGCTCAAGCAAAGCGCGGCTGAAATCTTCGCCATGGCGTTTCTTGCCATCGTGATCTGCGGCGCGCTGATCTACCTCTCCCTGCGCTACACCACCGCCACCAACGCGACCCTCATCTACACCACCTCCCCCGTTCTCATCGTGCTGCTGGAATGGGCGTTCCGCGGTATCCGCCCAAAGCTGCGCCAGATGGCCGGCATCGCGCTGGCCTTTGCCGGTGTTGCGGTCATCATCTTCAAGGGCGACATGGCGCGGCTTGCCACCTTCGAGTTCAACGGCGGAGACATCGGTGTTGCGCTCTCCGCGCTCGCCTGGGCGCTTTATTCAGTGATCCTGCGGCGCAAGCACTTCCGGGCGCTGCCGACCATCACCCTCTTCTGCGCCATTGCGGGCGCCGGCATCATCCTGATGTTCCCGTTGATGCTGTGGGAAACGGTCACGCTCGGTGCCTTCCCGCGCTCACCGACAGCCTGGTTCAGCATTCTCGGCGTGGCGTTGTTGGCCTCGGTGCTTGCCTTCTCGACCTTCCAGTACGGGGTGAAGACCCTGGGGCCGAGCATTGCAGGCGTCTTCATGTACTTGCTGCCGGTTTTCGGCATTGCGCAAGCAATCGTCTTTCTCGGCGAAACGCTCAAGGGCTTTCACCTTGCGGGCATCGCCGGGGTGGCAGCCGGCGTGTTGCTGGCAACGCTCCCGCAGAAACGGCCTGCGGCCCCGCCTCCGACACCACCTTCCGCACGGTGATGCATTGCGGCGACACCTCGCCGTAAACATCCCCATACGTCAGCGATTACTTGCGGGCCAACAAGGTCCGGGGCATTCTTCGCGCAAATTCGACAGATTGAGGCGACCGACGGGCAAGATTCGAAACATTCTAATCGTCCGGTCGAATGAACTGGAAAAGATGATGCGCGCACTCGCCCTGATTGCCGGTCTTGCGAGCATTGCAGTCCTTGGGGCAGGCAATGCGCAGGCACAGAGCCTGGACACGAGCTACGCCGCCGCCTTCGAGGCGCGGGTGGCCGCACCCAACGACACCACCATTCTTGGCACTTTCATCGACGTTGCCGTGCGCGAAGGTCAGTACGACCAAGCGCTCTCCACCGTCGAGCAGCATCTCATCGCCCATCCGCGCGATGCAAAGGCCCGCCTGATTGCCGGGCGGCTCTACAACCACCTCTCGTCTTATGAACTCGCACGCCGTCAGGTGCAGCACGCGCTCGATATCGGCACGCTGAGCGATGCCGAAACGCGGGAGGCCGAAGATCTCCTGCGCCGCATCGAGAAGGCCATTGCGGGCTGGAGCGGGTCCCTGACGCTGACGGCGGGTGTGCGCAGCGAGTGGATCGAGTTCGACAACGGCGCTGACCGCGATGATGTCGCGCCGTTTGCCCGCGCGGTCGCGATTCTGCGGCAGGACCTGAAGACCGCCACCCGCGATGCGATCATCTATTCGGGCTATGTCGAGGCGAGCCACCGCTACTTCGACGTTGACCTGACCAGCACCAGCGGCGATCAGGACTACCTGCGCGGCCGGGCTGCCGTGACCTGGGACAAGGGCCTGCCGAATTTCGGCATCGAAACCCTGCGCATGCTGCTCAGCGGCTACTACCAGGGCGAAACCTTCGAATCCGACGAGGAAGAAACCGAGACCGGCATTTCGCTGCGTTTTACCGCGCGCCCGACCGTGGACAGCTTCGTCTTCGCCGGCGTCAGCTACGGCTGGGTCGACGGCGATGCCACGGTTCTGACCGAAGAGCGTTTCTCGTGGGAAGCCGGCCTGAGCCATCGCCTGACGGGCAGTTGGTCAGCCGGTCTCGCCATCAAGGGCAGCGAGGACTACCGCGGCAGCACCACCATCGGTGATGCGTGGTTCGCCGAAGCCTCCGTCGGCGGCGTGGTCTACACGATACCGCAGCGGCTGATCTGGACGCACCAGCTTGGTCTCGGCGTCGGCGAGCGCACATCTCCCGATCAGGGAATTTTCGCACCGCCGCAGATCAACACCGACTACTGGCAGATCAGCTCCGAGCACGATTTCCAGATCGGGGAGAAGCAATTCGTCAGCTTCGACCTTACATACACGGAAACCGAGTACGACAATCCGCTGGCGCTCGACCGCGAGACGATCACCGCGATCCTCAGCTACAGCTACA
This sequence comes from Tepidamorphus sp. 3E244, assembly GCF_046159835.1. NCBI lineage: Bacteria > Pseudomonadati > Pseudomonadota > Alphaproteobacteria > Hyphomicrobiales > Tepidamorphaceae > Tepidamorphus > Tepidamorphus sp. 3E244. Next base: position 1,658,307 of record NZ_JBJXCY010000001.1, read on the forward strand.
TCCTGGAGTGATTGGCGCGGGAGCCTGACATGACGTTCAAGACATTCACCGCCGCACTGCTTTCAGCCTTCGTTTCCGTGGGCCTGACCGTGCCATCGGCGCTCGCCGCCCCGGTCGGTACCACGACGGCCTACCAGACCAACATCGTGCGCAACAACGCCGGCACGCTGGGCGTTGGCGCGCCGGTCTATCTCGGTGACAACCTGAACAGCAACCAGACCGGCCTCGGCATGATCGTGTTCGAGGATGAATCCAGCGCCAAGATCGGGCCGAACTCGAGCCTGACCATCGACGAATTCGTCTATTCGCCCGGCTCCCGGCAGGGCCAGATCGGCATCTCGCTCGACAGCGGGCTGGCCCGCTTCTACGGCGGCAAGATCTCCAAGGGCGGCACGATGCAGGTCACGACCCCGCACATGGTGCTGGGCGCGCGCGGCGGGATCATCGAGATCGTGGTCATCGGCAGCACGACAATCGCCATCCTGCGCGCCGGTCGGATGGTCTGTGAGGTGAACGGCAAGCGCCAGGTGGTGACCAACCCCGGCTATGGCTGCACCGCGGAAAACGGCCAATTGAATGTCGGCTATGGCGGGCTGGACCCGTTCCCGATCCTCGACAGCCTCGACGAAATCGCCGGCACCGGCGTGCCCGGCTCGCCCGGTGGCGGCATTGACGTGTCGACATTTTGCGCGTCCGATATCGGCAACACGGTATCGGCCTGCAAGTCCGTCGATGGCGGACTTCCCGGCTACACGATCGAGTTCCCGGATCAGGGAGGTTCCAACCCGCCCGCAGATTCCGGTAATTACGACGATGATGACGTGGTCATAACGGGCCCCGGTTTTTCAGTCGACGATAAGTAGTTCCGCCGAATGCTCGCCTTTCTGCGGCACAATCTCCGTCACTGGCTGACCGGCCTGATGGTGATGGCGGTGCTGCTGGCAGCGCACGTCGTCTTCGACCCGCAACTTGATAATGCCCGCGCGCGCATCTACGACCAGTTCCAGATCCTCTCGCCGCGCCCGCCCGCCCCCAACCCGACCATCATCGTGCGTATCGACGACCAGAGCCTCGCGGGCTACGGGCGCTGGCCCTGGAGCCGCGACAAGGTCGCGACACTCGTGCGCGCCATCGCGGACCAGGGCGCAGCGGTCATCGGTGTCGACGTCCTGTTCCCCGAGGCCGAAGGCGGCGACGGGGCCGGCGATGACGAACTGGCGCGCGCCCTGCAGGAAACCAACTCCGTTCTCGCAGTCAGCCTTGGCGCTGCCGCTACGCCCCACGAGGCCGAACCGAAAGCTGGCTGGTCGGTGGTCGGCAACGTGCCGGAAACCTTTCCCGGCTTCACCGGACTCACGGCGTCCCTGCCAAAACTGAACGAGGCCGCCAAGGGTCTCGGCGTGATCCGTGCGATCCCCGATGCCGACGGCGTGCTTCGCCATCTGCCCGTCGTGTGGCTCAGGACACCTTATGGCGACACGCAATCCGCGGACACGCGCAGCGTGCAGGTCTGGCCGTCCTTTGCACTGGAACTTGTGCGCCTGTTCGCCCAGCAACCGGGCTTCGTGGTGCGCATGGGGGCGGACGGGTTCGACGCGCTGCGAATTGCAGGCACCACCATCGAGCTTGAGGCTCCCGGCACGGTCATGCTGTGGGAATCCGACGACGTACCGCTATCGGTGTCCGCCGCCGACCTGATGCGCGGCGAAGTGCGCGCCGACCTCACCGGCACCATCGCCATCATCACGCTGGATGCCGTTGGCGTGACGGACTACCGCGTGACCCCGCGCAGCGCCGCGCGCCCCGGCGCGCTGATCCATGCCTCGCTCATCGAGCAGATGCTGGCCGGCCAGTACCTGCAGGAGATGGGGAACGCACGAACAGTCGAGCGCGGCTGGTTCCTCGTCAGTGCACTTGCCGTCATCTTTGGCTCAGCGTTCCTGACCCGCTACATGATCGCCGGTTTCGTCTTCATCTCGGCCCTGATCGCCCTGCCGTTCGCCGCAGCGTGGTTCGGTTACATCCACCAGGGCGAGCTTGTCGATCCGGTGCTGCCCGCCTTCGGCATCTTTCTCGTCTCGGCGGCGGAGGGCTACACCCAGTACCGGCGCTCGGAAGCCCGGCGCAGCACGCTTGCGCGCCAGTTCGGGCAGTTCCTGTCACCTGCCGTCGTCGAGCGGCTGATGCAGTCCAACACCGATGCGCTGCTGGGCGGTGAGAAACGCGAAATCTCCATCCTGATGACGGACATTCGCGGCTTCACGTCGCTTTCGGAAAGCCTCGAGGCCGACAAGCTGATCGCGATCGTGAACCATTTCCTCGGCATCGCGACGGAGGAAATCCTCAACCGCGACGGGACCATCGACAAGTTCATGGGGGACGCGGTGCTGGCGTTCTGGAATGCGCCGCTCGACCAGGAGGACCACCGGGCGCGCGCGCTTTCGGCCGCACAGGCGCTCATCGCGCGTGTTGCCTGGGAGAATGACCAGCTCGTCGCGCGCGGCCTGGAGCCGATCCGCATCGGGGTCGCGGTCGAAACCGGCGTCTGCTCGGTGGGCAATTTCGGCTCGTCCCGGCGCTTCGATTACACCGCAGTCGGCTCACCGGTGAACCGTGCCGCCCGGCTTGAGTCCGTCACCAAGAAACTCGGCATCCCGCTCGTGCTGGGGCCGGAATTTGCAGCCAATCCACCCGTGGACGTGTTTCAGGCCGGGGCCTTCGAACTGCAGGGCATCGACGGGGAAACGCCGGTTTTCACAACCGCCGACTACAGCCAGCGCGAGGTTGACGAAACCTAGGCGGCAAGCGAGGCGAAGACACGGTGAAGATCGGGACGTGCCTGGTCGCTTGCGACCTCAATCCGGACTATCTCGGCTTCTTCCCGCTCGTGCGCAGGGCCTAGCGCGAGGTCTGCGGCATCGAGACCCGGATGGTCCTCATTGCCGACAGCATTCCCGGTTCCTTGCAGACACACGCTGACGCGATCGACCTGTTCCAACCGCTCAACGACGCTCATACGGCCTTTCAGGCGCAGTGCATCCGCCTGCTCTACCCTGCTGTTCTCGGCGGGCAGACAGACGATGCCGTCATTGTCAGCGACATCAACATGCTTCCCTTGAGCGCCGAATATTTCAACGGCCATGCGCGGGACGTGCCGCCAGACAAGTTGCTCATCTACCGCTCCGGCGTTCTGGAAGCCGGCGGCGAGATCCCGATCTGCTACAACGCCGCTGCGCCATCGACTTGGAGCGAATGCAATGGTGGCATCCGTGACGCGGCCGATATTCGAGACTTGCTGTCCGATTGGTGGGGTCAGACGGCAAATTACGATATCAATGGCCCTTGCCACGACTGGCATTTCGACCAGCGCGAATGGTTTCGTCGGCTGTCGCTTTGGGAATCCGGATCAGGTGCCGGGCGCGTCCATCGGCTGACCGACCGCCAGGCCGGCTTTCGCCGTCTCGACCGGACCGACGAGAACGCCTTCCGAAGCCTCGTGCAGCGCAAGGCGGGACTTGTGCGGGCGGGTCATTTTTCCGATTTCCACGCCATGCGCCTGGCAGGCCGCCACGACGCACTTAATGCCGAGGTTCTAGAGCTGGCGCTGGCGCCACCGCGCTTGCCGGACCGGATCGGTACAGCTCTTCGCCAACTCAAGTCCCGCACCCGGCACCTGTGGCCGGGAACGGAATAAGGGCGCGACGGAGTTCTTCCGCCGCGCCCTTGGATGGCCTGGTCGTCAGGAGAGGAGGAAGTCTCCGCCCACCAGGTCCAGCAGGTCGACGTTCTGAAGGGTCAGGGAATCGCCGCCGCCAAGGTCGATCAGTGTGTCCGCACCATCCTGAACCGAACTCAGCACAAGGCTCAGGAAGCTGCCGATCCCGAAATCGCTCAGGTCGATCTGGTCGCCGGAGAGAAGCCCGGCGGTGAAGTCGGTGATGATGTCGTTGCCGCAACCGGCACCGAAGATGAACATGTCATCGCCGCCGCCGCCGGTCATGGTGTCGTCCCCCTCCCCACCATCGAGGATGTTGTCGCCGATGTTGCCTTCCAGGATGTTGTCGAGCGCATTGCCGACACCGTTGATGGCATTGCTGCCGAGCAGCTTCAGGCGCTCGACATTGGCTGACAGGGTGTAGGAGACCGTGCTCTGGATCTCATCCGTCCCTTCCAGCGCGTTCTCGATCACGACGTCCGAGATGTTGTCGACGATATAGGTGTCGTTGCCATCCCCACCGATCATCACGTCCGCACCCTCGGCACCGTCGAGCAGGTTGGAGCCGGTGTTGCCGGTGATCTCGTTGTCAAGTTCGTTGCCGGTGCCGCTGGTATCGGCGCTGCCCATCAGTTCGAGGTTCTCGACGTTGCCCGAGAGTGTAAAGGAGATGGATGCCCGGGCGAGGTCCGTGCCCGCGGACATGGACTCCACGATGCTGTCACCAAGATTGTCGATGTAATACAGATCGTTTCCCAGGCCGCCGATCATCGTGTCGGCGCCTTCCTGGCCATCGAGTACGTCGTCGCCACCTCCCGCGATCAGGGTGTTGACGCCGGTATTGCCCATGAGTGTGTTGTCGAGCTCGTTGCCGGTCCCGTCGATGTTGCCGCCACCCGTCAATGTCAGGTTCTCGACGTTGTCGCCAAGGGTGTAGGTGACGCTGGCAAGCAGGAGGTCGGTGCCTTCGCCCGTGCCCTCGATGATCACGTCGCCTGCGTCATCCACGAAGAACGTGTCGTTGCCGCCGCCGCCAATCAGCGTATCGGCGCCGCTGCCGCCATCCAGGATGTTGTCGCCGATATTTCCCGTGATGGTGTTGTCGAGCGCGTTGCCTGTGGCGTCGATATTGTCGGTGCCGGTCAGCGTCAGAAGTTCGACATGCTCGGGCAGCGTGTAGGTGACCGAAGAACGGATTTCATCGGTGCCTTCATTGAAGTTCTCGACGACCGTGTCGCCGGTATTGTCGACTATGAAGGTGTCGTTGCCGCCGCCGCCCATCATGAGGTCGGCTGCCGCTCCACCGTCGATGGTGTTGTCGCCGGCATTGCCGGTGATCTCGTTGATCGCGGCATTGCCTGTGGCATCGACATTGTCGGTGCCCGTCAGCGTCAGGTTCTCGACATCGCTGCCCAGCGTATAGCTGATCGAGGAGCGAACTTCGTCCGTGCCCTCGCCCGTCTGTTCCAAGATACTGTCGCCGGCGTCATCGACCACGTAGGTGTCGTCGCCGGTGCCACCGATCATCGTGTCGGCACCGCCCTGGCCATCGAGCGTGTCGTTGCCGCCAAGACCAGTCAGCACGTTGCCCGCGCTGTTGCCGGTGATGACGTTGTCGAGCGTGTTGCCGGTCCCGTCGATCGTGTCCGTACCCGTCAGGGTCAGGTTCTCGACATTGGGGGTGAGCGTGTAGGTGATGGACGACCGAACGAGATCGGTGCCTTCGCCAGCGCCTTCACCGACGAAATCGCCCGCATCATCCACGACATACGTGTCGTCCCCCTGCCCGCCGATCATGACGTCTGCGCCCGCGCCGCCGTCCAGCACGTTGTCACCGGAATTGCCAAGCAGCACGTTGGTCAGGCCATTGCCGGTCGCGTTGATGTCGTCGGTGCCCAGCAGCGACAGGTTCTCGACATTGGCCATCAGCGCGTAGCTGACATAGCTGTTCACCTGGTCGATGCCTTCGTCGAAGCCCTCGTTGACGGTGTCGCCGGCATTGTCGAGCACATAGGTGTCATCGCCATCGCCACCGAACATGGTGTCCGCGCCGCTCAGGCCGTCCAGGACGTTGTTGCCGCTGTTGCCGATAAGAATGTTGTTGAGATCATTGCCGACCGCCGAATTGTCGTCGGTTCCGAGCAGGGACAGGTTCTCCAGATGTGAGAATAGCGCGAATGAAACCCAGGAATTGACTTGGTCGATACCGCCGCTCGCGCCGGGATTGTCGGCAACGATGTCACCGGCGTCATCGACGACGAAGACATCGTTTCCATCGCCGCCGACCATCGTGTCAGCACCTGTCAGGCCATCGATGATGTTGTCGCCCGAGTTTCCGAGCAGGATATTGTCGCCCGCATTGCCGATCGCGTTGGTGTTGTCGTTGCCGATCAGGGACAGGTTTTCCAGCCCGCTGAACAGCACGAATGACACGTAGCTGTTCACCTGATCGTTGCCGCCCAGCAGATCGGTGACGTTGTCGCCAGCATTGTCCACGACGAAGATGTCGTCGCCGGAACTGCCGATCATGTTGTCGGCACCTTCCATCCCGTCGATATAGACGCCGTTTCCGGCCCCGTTTACGGGAGAGGCATCAATGATGTCGTCACCGCTTGAACCCACCACTGCCAGACGATTGGCGTCTGAGGCGGACACCACATCGTCGGACAGGGTCAGGTTGGTGGGCGCCTGAAGTACGATGGCATCGATGCCCGAAACCTGGGCGAAGTGCCACGGGCTCAGCGTTCCGCCGCTCTGGAAAACGAGTGTGTCATGTCCAGCGCCCGTGGCGATGACATCCATCCCGTCGAAGTTGGAAATGCTGATATTGACGAAGTCGCTCGCCGCACCGCCCATATAAGTATCGATGCCGCCACCAAGGCCGACGCTGACGACGTCGCTCGCACCCGACGCCGAAGCATCGATGGTGTCATCGCCCGAGCCACCCGTGATGCCGAAGACGCCGGTGCTGCTGTTTGACAGGAGACCGGACGTCAGCGTGATGGCGTTGGTGCCGCCGTCGAACAGCTGGACCGACTCGAATTCAGAAAATCCAAACAGGTCTGCCGCGGTGATCGTGCCGGCAGTCGTGATGTATAGGTTGTCGCTGACGGACATACCCGAACCCGCACCGGTGACGATGTCGGCGCTCGTCAGATTTAGCGCTGTGAAATAGTAGTTGTTGTTCTCGGTCGGCAAGCCGGTGAACTCGTCTGCACCAGCTGTTCCAATGAAATCCGCCACGACTGCCATCCTCTGTTGCAACGGCGGATCGCAGGTCATTTTTCGGTCGCCTGCAGGTCCCGCCCGTATTTCTACTTACGCTTGGTTGCTCGAAATCTAGGGGCACGGCTTCTTCAAAGTGTCGCCAGCCCAAAAGAGAATGTTTTGCTCTATCCATCCGTTTTCTTGTTGGTCGGCGGTCAGGCATATTTGCTGTCGCAGGAGCAATGTATACGTTGAGTTTTATGATTGGACGATCTCTGACCCGGGTTTAACGGAGGATTCATCGTCATGCGTGCGCAACCGCGTTCGCGGCGAGCGTGGCGTGGCGTGGCGTGGCGTGCGACGTCGCGAAATGCCAACGGCACAGGCTTGATCGGGAACAAATTTACGTTCGCGTGGTTGTGATATCTTATCTCATTGTCTCGCCGTGGACGGCTCGCTAGCCTTGGGGCTGTCTGCAAGGGGGGCGGACATCATCGGCAATCGGAGGTGATTGCCACAATCAGGAGCTAGCAATGAAAAAGCTTTTCATCCTCGCTGCCGCCCTCGTCATGGCATTCTCGCTGGACCTGGCACCGGCACAGGCGCGGTCCGGTGACCATCCGCATCTCGATGGCGGATCGCGCTACTACGGCAACAGCCATTACCGTGGCGGCCACCGGTCCTACCGTCACCGCCGCCGCGGTTCGGGCTTGAGCTTTTACTATTATGCGCCGCGTTACTCGTATCCGCGTCGCCGCACGTACCGTTCGCGCCCGGCGCGCAACTCGTGCAGCTACTGGAGCCGCCGTTGCACGGCCAACTGGGGCTATGGCAACAACGACTACCGAGGTTGCATGCGGTATTACGGCTGCCGCTGATCCGGCAGTGATGACCTGAAGCATTCGCGCCTCCCGGCAGACCGCCGGGGGGCGTTTTTCGTGCCGCGCCCCGGGTCTCTCCGGTGATCGGCACCATCCGCAACCAGTTTTCGATCTTTATTCAAATTGTTCCGGAAACCGGAATGGCACGCCACCCATTCGCTAACCAAATCGAATCGGATCAGCGCGCGTAAGCAGCCAGCAGGTCGGCCCGCGCGATCAGCGCCTGGGCGTTGCGGAAGGTCGGCACTTCGAGGATGTGTCCGTCGAGGCGCGCCCGGTCCTGCCCCTTTTCCCGCGCCTGCGTGAACGCGCCTACGATGCGCTGCGCAGCAGCCAATTCGCTCTCACCGGGCGTGAACGCATCGTTGACACGTTCGGCATGTTCCGGCGCGACGAGCGACTTGGCGCGGTAGCCGAGCGCCAGCGCATCGGCACATGAGCGTTCGAGACCGTCTTCATCTGCGAACGTGTAGGGATAGTCGATGGACAGAACGCCGGCCGCCACGCAGGCGGCATGGAAGTATTGCCGCGCGAAGGCAAGTTCGTGACCATCACGCGTGCGCGGCGCGCCGAGATCCGCCGTGAGGTCCTCGCTGGCGAGCAGGCATCCGACGAGGCGTGCGCTCGCGGCCGCAATGTCACGGGTCTGGAAAAGCGCGGATGCGCTTTCGATGTTCGGGACAATTTTCGTCGAACCGGGTTCGATGCCGAGACTCGTCTCATGCGCGCCGATTGCATCAGCAAGCGCAGCAATGTCATCCGGCCCCGCGACCTTGGGCAACATCACGACATCCGGCCGACCTGCCATGCAGCCTTCGAGATCGTCACGCCCGTCCCCGTCGAGCGGGTTGACCCGCACAGCCACCAGCGCACCGACGTCCCGCCAGCGGGCGAAGAGCTCAGGCGCGGCTGCCCACGCGTCGCCGCGCGCGGCGGGGACGGTGAAGTCTTCAAGTTCGAGAATGATCGCGTCCGCGCCACAGATCGCGATATCGCCCCCGGCGGCCTGCGGAAAGCCGGTGAATAGCCAGGATCGGCAGGCTTCAAGCGGCCTGCGCTGCTGGCCCGCGTCGCTTGCCGTCACGCGTCCTGCAGGCCCAGCGTGAAGAGCTTGCCGAACTCCGGCAGGCGGTCATTGATCCCCGCAAGCCGCAGCGTGTGCCAGGCAATCGCGTGGTTCGACGAGGTGACCGGCAGGCCGGTCAGCTGCTCCAGCTGCGCCACGTCGCGCACGAGGCGGACGCTGGTGCACGAAACAAAAACTGCGTCGACGCCCGGCGTCTTGGCGAGTTCCGCCGTGGCATTGGCAACCGAGCGCGGCGAGATGCGCGCGACCACGTTGTCATTGGGCTCCTTGAAAGACCCCATGATCGGGACCTCGAACCCGGCACCTTCGAAATAGCTGCGAATGCCCTCGTTCACGTCGTCGGAATACGGCGTCAGCACCGCGATGCGCTTGGCGCCCAGCGCGTGAAACGCGGCGAATGCTGCGCTGACGGGATTGGTGGGCGCGGCCTCGCTGCGCGCTTCGTTGATGAGCGAACAGACACGGTCGCGACCGATCACCATGGAGGCCGACGTGCAGCCGAAGCCGATCGCGTCGAACGGCATGCCCGGCAGCAGCAGGTCGGTCGTCGGCACGATCCGCGCTTCCATCGCCTTCAGGGTTTCCGGCGTGATGTTCGGCTCGTTCTCGATTCGCGCCTGGTAGAGCGCGACGCCCGGCACCTTTTCAAGGATCAGCCGGAACTCGTGCTCAATGGTGTGGTCGCTTGCCAGAACCACCATGCCGATGCGGGCACGCTCCGCGATGCCTTCATCCGTCTCGTAGTCGAACTTCCGGATTTCCCGCTGCACGGGCAATTCATGGACGTTCATGGCGCTTCCCTTCCGCACGAGTGCGAATGATTTGCACAAAGCTTAAGCCTGTGCGGCTTGCTGTGCAATTGAAGGAAAACATCCCCGCCATGCATGTCCCGCGGTCCTGCGGCGGTGGTCAGCCCCTGGCGCGGGCTTCGACGAGCGCGTGTTCGCGCCGCCAGCGCAAGCTGTTGCCGAGCCTTCTGGCTGGCCAGTCGGCAAGGAATGCCGCGAACTCGTCGCGCTCATCCGCGCTGCCCACCGGGGGCGCGGCCAGTGCGCTTTCATAGAGGGCTTCGTAGCGATCGACGCACAGTTCGATATCGCTCTCGACGCGCACCCTGTCACGCACGACACGCGCAGCCTGCTGATCGTAGGACGCGATTGCCGAATCCACGGCATCGCGCGTGATCGGGCCTGAAAACGCGCCGCGCCCGAAGTTCTGGTCGCGCATCGCGGTGTAGTTGTCCGGCGTCACCACGCCGGCAAAGCCGCGCCCATCAGCCACCACGACCGCCGCGCCGCAGCTCATGGCCTCGATGGCGGACCGGCCGGTCGCGAACACGATGTCGCTTGCCGCAAGCCGCCACTTCGGGTCATCGGTGCGTTTGCCCGGTCCGCGCCCGAACGCCGAAAACGAAAGGCCGCGCTCACGACACACGGACCGCACCAGTGAGACTTCGTTGTGCGTCTTGCTGAAGACGCAGACGCTCCGGGGGCTTTGCGGACGCTCGGTCTTTGAAAGCGGAAAGCGCTTGAGGTCGATGCCGTTGTGAACAAGGTCCACGCGGCCCCCGTCGATCCCATGATCGTCGACAAGAAAATTACGGCGCAGTTCGTCGACCACGACATACTTGCGAATCCGAGAGAAGAGCGGTGGCCTGTCGAACCAATTGCGCGTGTCGCGGCTCGTCCAGACCATCGGAACGCCCGGAAAATGCGCCAGCGCCGCAACGGCTGGAATGTTATGATGACCGTGGATGACGTCTGGCGGCTCGCTGAGGTCTTCAAGCCGGTCGACGACTTCGATTTCCAGCCCGCGCATCTTGCGGGCGATGCGGCCGAGCCGCTTGGCGAAAATGCTCACCTTGGCGTTGCGTTCAACCAGCGACAAGGCGATGTCGCGCGTCGCCGTTTCGGTGCCCGTATGACCGCGCAGCGTCAAGTTTGTAATCAGAACATGCATTCGGACGCCCCGGAGCCCTTCTTCGTATCGAAGTTTGTATGTGGCTATGGCATATCGTCGGCACAATCCCAATCTTGCGGAGCGGGAAACTGCAATTTGTCGTGCAACGGGGGATAAGCACGTGACAATCGACACCGGCCCATTCGCCGGCGAGGCGGCGGATAGGACCGCGCACGCAGACGAACTCGTCGGGCGCGTGCAACACCACCTCAAGACAGAGCAGCATTTCGATCCCGTCGGCTGGCGGGCCAGCGAGCTACTTCGCGGCCTCGCGGGCCTGGACCTGCCCACGCGCGTCGGTGGTGCCGGGGCGTCCGCCGCTGACATGACAGACACCTTCCGCCGGCTGGGACGCATCGACCTTGAATTGCGCGACATCGCAGGCGCCGGCCATGCCCGCCTGCTGACACACGCGCGGACACGGCGTTTCGATCCCCTCCTGAAGGATGTCGCCAGCGGCGCGGCTTTCTGCGCCGTGGCCATCACCGAACCGGGCACCGGATCCGACCTGCATGCGCTGGAAACGGTGGCGCGTGGCGGTGATGACGGATTCGTTCTCAATGGCACCAAGCAGCATGTCTCCCGGATCGAGGAATGCACGCATCTCATCGTGCTCGCCTCCGTCTTCCGTCCACATGCGCGGATCACAGCCTTCCTCGTGCCAAGTGATGCGCCTGGCGTCAGCATCGAGGCCATGTCGCCGATGGGCATGTCGTCGGTCTCGTGGGGGCGGGTGCGCCTCGAAGAAGTTTCCATCCCCCGTGAAAACCGAATCGGCGGCGAAGGCGAAGGCATTTCGCTGTTTCTGAGGCACTTCAGTTATTGGCGCGTGATGATGGCAGCCACCGCCATCGGTTCGGCTCAGGCCGCGGTCGACGCGGCGATGGAGCGGATGAAGACCCGCGAAGCCTTCGGTGGACCGATCGGGCGTTTTTCCCATCTCCAGCTTGCGCTCGCCGAGCATGTCGCGAGCCTGCGGATGGCATGGTTGCTGGTGTTCGATGCCGCTGGTCGCCTGGACGGTCGCGACACCGCCATCACCGAGGCGGCCATGGCGAAAGCCGAAGCCGTCGAGCGCGCCATCCATGCTGTCGAATGGGCAATGACCGTCTTCGGCGCGGCGGGTTACGACCGTGAAACGGGGCTTGAGAAGCGCTACCGCGACCTTGCCGGCATGCGCATGGCTGATGGCACAACCGACGTGTTGCGCGGACAGGTTGCGCGCTCCCTGCTGGGTGACCGGCTCTACGAAGCGGGCCTTGGCCGCGATGGCGACCACGAAGCGCTCAACGATATTCCGAGAAGGCTGTTCTGGTGATCGAGGAAGAACTTTCCCTGTCCCGCGACGAGGCACTCGCCGCGGGCGTGCTGATACTTGCGCCCGGCGCGCGGGTTTCGCCCTCCATTCGCGTCGTCCCGCGCGAGGATGACGGCACCGACCACGGCCCGGTCGAGATCGGCGAAGACACGATCGTGCGCGAAGGCGTCGTGCTGTCCACCGGCACGAGGCTCGGCCGCAACGTCATGGTCGGGCACAACTGCGTCATCCGCCGCTGCTTCACGATCGGCGACAATTCCATGCTCTCGCATCTCGTCAGCGTGCAGCATGACGTCACCGTCGGTTCGCTCTCACGCATATCTTCGCTGACGCACCTTGCAGGCGGGACGCTGATCGAGGATCGCGTCCAGATCGGCGCGAATGTCGCCACGGTTGATTCCAACGCCATGCGCTGGCCGGAAAAGGACAAGCAGAAGACGTTGCTGCGCGGCCCCATCTTCCGGCGCGGCTGCCGCGTCGGCAGCGGCACGACGATCCTGTCCGGCGTGGAGATCGGCCGCAACACGATGATCGGCGCGGGCTCCACCGTGACGCGCGACATGCCCGAAGGCGTGGTCGCCTACGGCAATCCGGCCTACGTGCAGCGCGACCGCCACGACATTCCCGACCACCTGAAGTGACGGGTTCGCTCGCGTTCTTCTTCTGCGTCGAGCCGGGCTGGCTGGAACCGCAGGCACGGTTGCTGGCGCGCTCGATCCGGCGGTCCGCGGGGCGCTACGCGGACACCGAAGTCCACGCGGTGCAGCCGCGCGGAACCGACCCGCTGACCCCGGAAACGACCGACTGCTTCGCGGCCTGTGACGTCACGCACCACGCCGGCAGATGGAACACGCGCCAGGCCAACCTTGGCACCGCGAACAAGGTTCATGCGGCTGCATTGATCGAAACGCGGAGCGAAGCGGAAATCCTCGTCTTCCTCGACACGGACACCGTCGTCCTGGGCGAACCTTCCGAACTGGACCTGCATGACGACGAAGATATCGCTGTGCAACTCACGACCCGGGGTCTGGGCGGCACGACCGGCCCGAGCGACCCGCTGGAGCCCTACTGGGCGGCGTGCGCGCAGGCTTGTGGTGTCGAACTGCCGGCCATGGTGGACACGCTCATCAGCCGAAAGCGGGTGCGGGGCTACTACAATGGCGGGCTGGTCGCCATGCGCCGCAGCGCCGGCATCGGCACGCAATGGCGCGACGTCCTCAACCGCATCGACCCGCTGACGCACGAGCGCCGCCGCTATATGGACCAGGTCTCGCTGTCGCTGGTTGCTGCCGCAAGACCGGAACGGGTGCGGATCCTGCCCCCGACCTACAACTACAACATTCGCGAGCGCGGACAGTTCGGCAGCGAACTCGACACTTTGCCCTTGGACGAGATCGTCATCGCGCACTACCACAAGGCATTCTCTCGCCCGGACTTTCTTCCGCGCGTGCGCCCTGCCCTTGATCCGCAGAGCGACGCCTTCCGCTGGCTCGCTCCGCAACTTCCCTTGCCGCCGGTGATGAAGCGCTGGCGTCACCCTGTCCGCGACCGGCTGGAGAAACTGGCCGGGCTCCGGCGCGGTTGACAGGGATCGCCCGCTGCTGACTTGCTCGCATCTCATCAAGCCACAGCGGAGCGACGATGACCCACACCACCAACATGCGGAACTTCTATATCGACCGTGCTTGGGTTGCCCCCTCCCCGGAAGCTCGCGTTCTCGACGTGATCGATCCATCGACCGAGGAAGCCTTCACGCAGGTCGCAGTCGGCACGAAGGCCGATGCGCAGCGTGCGATATCCGCAGCGCGCGCTGCGTTTCCCGCCTTTTCGCGCACCACCCGGCAAGAGCGCATCGACCTGCTGACCGCGATCCGCGCCGCCTACAAGGCGCGCGTCGAGGACATCGCGCAGGCGATCAGCGCCGAAATGGGCGCACCCATCGCTTTCGCCCGTTCTTCGCAAGCGCTGGCCGGTCTCGGTCACCTGAAAGCTGCCATCGAGGCGCTGAAGACGTACGAATTCGAAATCCAGCGAGGCACCACGCGCATCGTCCATGAGCCCATCGGCGTTGCCGGGCTCATCACGCCGTGGAACTGGCCGATGAACCAGATCACCTGCAAGGTGGCTCCGGCCATCGCCGCTGGCTGCACCATGGTTCTGAAGCCGAGCGAGGTCGCCCCTGTCAGCGGCATCATCATTGCCGAAATCATGCACGAGGCGGGCGTTCCCGCAGGTGTCTTCAACCTCGTCAGCGGCGACGGGACGGGCGTCGGCCAGGAACTGTCTTCGCACCCGGAAATCGACGTGGTGTCCTTCACCGGCTCGACGCGCGCCGGCATCCTCGTGGCCAAGTCCGCCGCCGACACGGTGAAGCGCGTGGCGCAGGAACTGGGCGGCAAGTCGCCCAACATCATCCTGCCCGATGCCGACCTCGAAGCCGCCGTCACCAGTGGCGTGGAGAATTGCTTCGAAAATTCCGGCCAGTCCTGCGACAGCCCGACCCGAATGCTGGTCTCGCGCGACCAGCACGCCGCAGCGCTGGAAATCGCCAGGGCTGCCGCAGAGGCCCACGTGACCGGCGATCCGCGCGACGAGGCAACCGGGCTCGGCCCCGTCGTCAGCGAGGTGCAGTTCGAGAAGATCCAGAACCTCATCCAGGCGGGAATCGACGGGAACGCCACCCTCGTCACCGGCGGCACGGGCCGCCCGGACGGCATGAACCGGGGCTACTTCGTCAAGCCGACCGTTTTCGGCGATGTCCGCAACGACATGCGCATCGCGCGCGAGGAAATCTTCGGGCCGGTCCTGTCGATCCTGCCCTACGATAGCGAGGAACAGGCGATCGAGATCGCCAACGACACGCCCTACGGCCTCGCGGCCTACGTCCAGTCCGGCGACCTTGAGCGCGCTCGCCATGTCGCGCGGCAGTTGCGCGCCGGACAGGTCAGCATCAACGGACCGGACTGGGACCTTTTCGCCCCCTTCGGCGGATACAAGCAGTCCGGCAACGGGCGCGAATATGCCGACTGGGGCATTCATGATTTCGTGGAGACCAAGGCCATCGTCGGCTACGGCGACGCCTGATCCGGCAACCGCTCGATCCGGCGCCATTGATCGGCATCAATGTCCGTGTTTGCCCTGCGTTGGCTGGTCGGACGGGCACCCTTATCTTGATGACACGTCCTCAAACGAACGTGCAGGATGCGACCATGCTCAACCGCCTCTTCAGTTTCGGAAAGCGTGACTTCTCCTCGCTCAGCGAGCAGGAGATTCTCGCGCTCGCGATCTCATCGGAAGAGGACGATGCGCGCATCTACGCGGCCTACGCAGACGGGTTGCGCGATCAGTATCCGGCGTCCGCCAAGGTTTTCGAGGAGATGGCAGAGGAGGAAAACACCCACCGCCGCCGCCTGATCGACCTGCACAAGGCGCGCTTCGGCGACACCATCCCCCTTATCCGCCGCGAGCACGTGCGCGGCTACTACGAGCGCAAGCCGGATTGGCTCGTGCGCCCCCTCGGGCTGGAGAAGGTGCGCGACATGGCCGAGCAGATGGAGCGGCAGGCGCACCGCTTCTATCTCGAAGCAGCCAAGCGCGCCGGCGATGCCGACACCCGCAAGCTGCTGGGTGACCTCGCCGAAGCAGAGCAAAGCCACGAGTCGCTGGCGCGCCGGCTTGGGATGGAGCACACGCCAACAGACGTGAAGGACGAGGAAGAGGCAAGCGAGCGCCGCCAGTTCATCCTCACCTATGTCCAGCCGGGCTTGGCCGGACTGATGGACGGTTCGGTTTCCACGCTGGCCCCGATCTTTGCCGCAGCCTTCGCAACGGGCGACACGTGGCAGACCTTCCTCGTCGGCCTGTCGGCATCCGTTGGCGCGGGCATCTCCATGGGCTTCACCGAAGCCGCCCACGATGACGGCGTGTTGTCCGGGCGCGGGTCACCGGTCAAGCGCGGCCTAGCTTCCGGCATCATGACGGCGGTGGGCGGGCTCGGCCACGCCCTGCCCTACCTCATCCCCGATTTCTGGACGGCGACTTCCATCGCGGTGCTGGTCGTCTTCATCGAGCTTTGGGCCATTGCTTGGATCCAGAACCGCTACATGGACACGCCGTTCTTCCGGGCGACCTTCCAGGTGGTGCTGGGCGGCGCGCTGGTCTTCGCCGCAGGCGTGTTGATCGGCAACGCCTGAGCGCGGGGGCGCAGCACGATGGCAACGAACAACCCGACCGGGCTGGATGCCTACAAGCCCGCCCAGATCGCGGACCTTGTCGAAAGCGCGGGCGTCGCCAAGGCTGCCCTGCCGCTGACGCAGATGTTCACGCTCGCAGTGCTGGCTGGTGCTTTCATCGCGATTGGCGGTGCGGCCTACACGATGGTGATGACCGGGGTGGATGCGGGGTTCGGCCCGGCGCGGTTCCTTGGCGGTGTCGTCTTCTCGCTGGGACTGATACTCGTCGTGGTGGGCGGCGCGGAACTCTTCACCGGCAACGCCCTAATGGTGATGGCCGCAGTCGACAGGCGGATCACGCTGGCCAGCCTCCTGCGAAGCTGGAGCATTGTTTACCTCGGCAATTTTACCGGCAGCGTCGCGCTGGCCGTTGCCTTCGCCTTCACCGGGCTGCTCGACGGCACAATGGGCGAAACGGCCGCCTCAATCGCGCAAGGCAAGGTGTCCCTCGGCGCAGTGGAAGCCTTCATGCGCGGCGCGCTGTGCAACATGCTGGTCTGCCTGGCCGTGTGGCTGACGATCGCCGCGCGCACGGTGGCGGGCAAGATTCTCGCGATCATCTGGCCGATCGCAGGCTTCGTCCTGCTCGGCCTCGAACACTCCATCGCCAACATGTACCTGATCCCGCAGGGCATGTTCGCCGGGGCGGACGCGGACTTGGCCGGAATGTGCTTCAACCTCGCCTTCGTGACGCTTGGAAACATTGTCGGCGGCGCGGGCGGCGTGGCACTGGCCTATCGTCTCGCATACGGCCCGCGCGCAAGCACCTAAAGCGCCCGCTCGACGATCATCACGTCCGGGTCGTCAGGGTCGTGTCGCGTGGCGAAACCAAGGCCTTCCATCAGCTGCATCATGCCGCCGTTCTTGGCGAGCACGGTTCCCTCGATCGCGCGCAGTCCCTGGTCACGCGCGGCATCCATCAGCGCAATCATCAACCGGGTGCCCAATCCCCGGTTTTGCATGTCGTCGGAGACGACGATGGCGAACTCGCAGCTTTCCCGGTCCTGGTTGATCGTGTAGCGCGCGACACCGCGCTGCGCCGGGCCGTCGTCCTCCTCGACCAATGCGATCAGCGCCATCTCGCGGCTGTAGTCGATTTGCGTGAAGCGGGCGAGCATCTCCGGCGTCAGTTCGGTGACCGCGTGCATGAAGCGCATCTGCCGGGCTTCGCTGGAGAGACCGCGCACGAATGCCTGCTCGCTGTCGGCATCCTCCGGGCGGATCGGACGGATGGTGACGGGCGTGCCATCGGACAGGAAGTCCTCGCGCACCAGGTGCCCGGGATAGGGCACGATGGCGACATGGTCGAACCGGCCGGCGCGCGCGTTCGGCCGCGCGATGCGGATGCGCGCATCGACCGCCAGCACACCGTCCGGCCCCGCAAAGAGCGGGTTGATATCCAGTTCCACGATCTGCGGAAACTGGCAGGCGAGATCGGACACGCGCAGCAGCACTTCGACGATGGCTTGCCGGTCCACCGCCGGCCTGTCGCGGAACGCCTGCAGCAGCCGTGCAACCCGCGTCCGGTCGATCTGGCGATTGGCAAGCACCGTGTTGAGCGGCGGCAGGGAGACGCTTGAATCCTTGAGGATTTCCACCATTGTGCCGCCGGCCCCGAACAGGATCGATGGACCGAAGACGGGATCGCGGCTGACGCCGATGACGAGTTCGCGCGCATCGTCGGCGCGGGCCATCGGCTCAACCGTTACCCCCAGAATGTCCGCATCCGGGTTGGCAGCCTTCGCCGCCTCGGTGATGTCGCGGAAGGCTGTCTGCACGTCGGCGGCGTTCATGATGTTGACCCGCACGCCGCCCGCATCGGACTTGTGGACGATCTGCGGCGAGTTGATCTTCATCGCGATAGGAAAGCCGACGGTTTCCGCCGCGATCAGCGCCTTCTGGCGCGTGGTCGCCTCGATCGTCGTGCTGACGGGAACGCCGAAGGCGCGCAGCACGGCCTTGGATTCCATATCGGAAAGCATCTTGCGGCGCTCCGACAGCGCCTGCTCGATGATCATCCGCACGCCCTGAACATCGGGCGCCTTCAGGTCGGACATCGGCCCCGGCGTCTCCAGCGCAAGCTCGCGGTTGCGGTGGTGGCGCGCGAGATAGGAGAAGGCTTCCACGGCGCGCTCCGGCAGCGTGAAGTCGGGGATGCCCGCCTCGCCAAGGAGTTCGCGCGCCTCGGCGACGGAGGCTTCGCCCATCCAGCAGGCCAGCACCGGTTTCTTCGCGCTCGGCCCCACCGCCTCGATCAGCGCACGGGCGGCGTCGCTGGCCGCCGTCATGGCCTGCGGCGTCAGCATGACGAGCACACCGTCGAACGCCTTGTCGGCCATGCAGGCAGTAACCGCTGCCTTGAACACCTCGGGGCGCGCGTCGCCGAGAATGTCCACCGGGTTGCGGCGCGACCAGTAGGGCGGCAGCAACGCATCCAGCGTTTCGACCGTCTGCGACGATGGCGGCGGAAGTTCGATGCGCACGTCCCCGGCGCGGTCGGCGGCGAGAACCCCTGCCCCGCCGCCATTGGTGACGATGCCGAGGCGGTTGCCGTGCGCGCGCTTTCCCGACGACAGGATTTCAGCTGCCGCGAAAAGCTCGCCGAAGGTGTGGACGCGCACCGCGCCGACACGCTCGAGTGCAGCATCGAAGACGGCATCCGAACCGATGAGTGCGCCGGTATGGGTGTGGGCCGCCTCCGAACTCTGATTGTGACGCCCGGCCTTGAGCACGATGACGGGCTTGATGCGGGCTGCAACGCGCAGCGCGCTGATGAAGCCGCGCGAGTCCTGCACGCCCTCGACGTAGAGCAGGATCGCATCCGTTTTCGGGTCGGCGGCAAGGAAGTCCACCACGTCGCCGAAGTCGGTATCGGCCGAGTTTCCAAGTGAAACGATGGCCGAGAATCCGAGGTGATGCGGTCCCGCCCAATCGACGATGGCCGAGCACAGCGCACCGGACTGCGAGACGAGCGCAAGCCGCCCCGCAGGTGCGGCGGATTTCAGGAAGGTTGCGTTCAGTCCGAGATGCGGTCGCACCAACCCGACGCAGTTCGGTCCGATGAAGCGGACGCCGGCCTTGCGCGCGATGGCCTTCAATTCGGCCTCGACGGCGCGCCCCTGCTCGCCGATCTCACCGAAGCCAGCCGACAGCACGATCACACTGCCGATGCCCGCTTCGCCGCACGACTTGATGATGCCCGGAACTGTGGAGGCAGGTGTCGCGATGATGGCGAGGTCGACCGGCTCGGCGATGTCCGAGACGCTTTTCGCGCAAGCCTTGCCGCGCACGCTCTCGTGGTGCGGATTGACCGGAATGACCGGGCCGGCAAAGCCTGCGTTCAGGATATTGGCAAAGACCTGCCCGCCGACCGACCCGGCATCCTCGCTCGCCCCGACGACCGCGACGGACCGTGGATTGAACATCGTCTCGAACCGGCTCGGACCCATGCGTTTCGCCTCCGCTCAGGCGCGCGGCCCCGCGCCTTGCAGGGCCGGTTCGCGCCTCGACAGAGAAGATAATCGCGATGTGTGCAGCGCAACATCAGTGAGACTGCGCAGATTGTGTCGGTTTGGCGACGATTTCAGCTGCTAGGTGCGCAGCGGCGCGAACGCCTGTTCCGCGGCGAATGCGCAGGCGAAAAGCGCCTCGTCATTGCCCGGTACGCCCATCAGCATGAAGCCGACAGGTGCAGACAGATCCGGCGTCACAGGTAGCGAGATGGCGCAACGGTCGAGCCAGTTGCCGACCGACGGGTTGCGCAGCAGAAGCAGGTTGTTGCGCGTATAGCCGTCGTCGCTCGCCACGTCCTCGAACTTCGGCGGGACGATGGGGATGGTTGGCATGACGATGGCGTCGTACCCGGCAAAGACCTGCTCGGCCTGGTCGATCATCTCGCGGCGCGCCAGCAGGATGCGGTCATACTCGCCCTCTTCCTGCGTCTCGGCGCGGCGGATGCGCTTTGACACGCGCTGGTCGAACTCCGCTTCATGTTGTGCCAGCCGACCCTTGTGGAAGCGCAGCGCCTCCGCCGTGACCAAACCGCCACGCGCGTTGATCTCCGGCATCCGGTCGAGCGGATCGAACGTCACGTCTTCCAACGTCGCGCCAGCCTTGGCGAGCGCGTCCAGCGCGGCCTCGTAGGCGGCGGCGACCGTCTGGTCCATGTTTTCCAGCACGTAGTTTTTCAGCACGCCGAGGCGCAGCGACGACACATCGCGCGGCTCCGGCGCGGTCGGCGGACCACCTGCCAGCACGCCGAAGGCGCGCGCGCAGCAATCGACCGAGTTGCCGAGCGGGCCAATGGAATCAAGGCTCGTGGCAAGCTCCACAGTGCCGTCCTGCGGCACGCGGACCGCCGTCGGCTTGTAGCCGACGATGCCACAGCAGGCAGCGGGAATGCGGCACGAGCCGCCGGTATCCGTACCAAGCGTCAGAGGCACGATGCCTTCGGCGACCGAAACCGCACCACCCGAAGATGACCCACCAGCCACACGGCCCACGCCGCGCTGCCACGGCGAGGCCGGATCGCCGTAATGGGCGTTCATGCCGAGGCCGGAGAACGCGAACTCGGTCATGTTGGCGCGGCCGAACGGGATGAAGCCCGCAGCACGCAGCCGCGCCACCGGCTCGGCGTCCTTCGCCGCCGGCGGGTTGCTCGCGAGGATTGTCGACCCCGCCGCCGTGACCTGCCCCTTCACGTCGAAGAGGTCCTTGATGGAGACCGGGATGCCGGCGTAGGGCGACGGCGCGTTGCCTTCAGCGCGCGCCTTGTCAATGGACTCGGCCTCGGCGCGGATTGTGTCGGCGTCGATTGAAATGAACGCGACATCGCCCTGGTTGGCAGAACCTTGCGCGCGCTCGAGCGCCTCGTCGACAAGGGCGCGGGCGGTCAGCTTGCCGGATTCCAGTTCGCCGGACAGCTGCGACAGTGTCTTGTGGTCGGTCATACTCGGTTACTCTCTCTCAGGCCTTCAGCAGGATGCCGCTGACGTCGCGGCGGGCAAAGGCGTTGCGTGTATCGACGATCAGCGGGGCGTAGCTCGCGATCATGTCGTAGTCGAATGCATCGTGGTCGGTCGCGAGCAGCACGACATCGCGGCTGGCGACATAATCGGGCGCAATCTCGACGCTGCGGCGGCCCGAAAGGCCGGGGTGGTTGCGGGTCGGCTTGATCTCGGGGATGAACGGGTCGGCATAGTCGACCTCGCAGCCCAGCCCTTCCAGCTTTTCCATCAATTCCAGTGCCGGGCTTTCGCGCAGGTCATCCACGTTCTTCTTGTAGGCGGCACCGAGCACCAGCACCCGCGCGCCCTTGTAGGGTTTGCCGGCATGCTTGGAGAGCGCAAGGCCCACTTCCGTGACCACGTGGTCCGGCATTGCGCGGTTGATCTCGCCGGAAAGCTCGATGAAGCGCGTGTGCATGCCGAATGCGCGCGCCCGCCACGTCAGGTAGAATGGATCGACCGGGATGCAATGCCCGCCCAGGCCAGGGCCGGGATAGAACGGCATGAAGCCGAAGGGCTTCGTCTTGGCCGCGTCGATCACCTCCCAGGCATCGATCCCCATGCGCGCGTAGATGACCTTGAGTTCGTTGACCAACGCGATGTTGACCGCGCGAAACACGTTCTCGGTGATCTTCACCGCTTCCGCCGTCTTCATGTCGCTGACTTCAACGACCCGGTCCACAATTTGGGCGTAGAGCGCCGAGGCGCGCGCCAATCCGCCCGGCGTCGATGCGCCGACAACCTTGGGGATCGAGCGCGTGTCGAAATCCGGGTTGGCCGGGTCTTCGCGCTCCGGCGAATAGACCAGGTCGAAATCCGCGCCAGCCTTCAGCCCGGAGGTTTCGAGGATCGGGACGAGCACCTCATCGCAGGTGCCTGGATAGGTGGTCGATTCCAAAGACACGAGTTGCCCCGACTTCAGCACCTTCGCGATCATCCGCGCGGTGTCCTCGACATAGGTCAGGTCAGGATCGCGGTGGGCGCCAAGCGGCGTCGGAACGCAGATGATGATGGCATCAGCGGCACGCAGTTCAGCCGAATCCGTCGTGCCCGTGAAGCGCTCGGACTGCGCCAGCTCGCCGATCAGGTCATTCGCGATATGGCTGATATAGCTGCGCCCCGCGCCGATGGCGTCGATCTTGGCCGCATCGACGTCGAAGCCGATGACGTGGTGCCCGGCTTCGTGGAACGCCAGCACGATGGGAAGACCGACATAGCCGAGACCGATCACCGCGATGCGGGCTTCGCGATTGTCCAGCCGGGAGATGAACGCGTCCGTCATGCGACCCTTCCTGTTTCTGCCGCGCCGGTCATATCACGCAGGCGCAGCAAGTCCACGCGGATCGGGCGCACCACACGCGGTTTTCATCGCCGTCCCGATTGGCTATACGGGCTGAACGATTCAAAGCGGCTTACAGAACGCAAGCGCAAGCATCCAGAAGGTCATGGCTTCCATCGTACCCGTTATCCTGTGCGGCGGCACCGGCCAGCGTCTCTGGCCTGTCTCGCGCGCGGCCCATCCAAAGCAGTTCCACCCGCTGTTCGACGACATGTCGCCGTTCCAGGCCACTGTCGAGCGCGTGCAGGGCGAGCTGTTCGCCGACCCCATCGTGGTCACGGGCAATGACCACCGGTTCCTCGTCGCCGACCAGCTTCGCCACATGAATCGCAGCGCGACCGTGGTGCTGGAGCCGCTGCGGCGCGATTCCTGCGCGGCCATCGCAGCAGCAGCCGAAGTCGCCGTCCGCAATGATCCCGACAGCCTGATCCTCATTCTCGCAGCCGACCACGCGATTCCTGATACCGCAGGCTTCCACCGCTTCGTGGAACGCGGGGCGAAGGCCGCCGAAGCCGGGCGCATCGTGACCTTTGGTATCCGCCCGTCCGAACCGGCAACCGGCTATGGCTACATCCTGCCCGGCGAGACCATCGACGGACTGGATGGGGTCAATGCGATCTCGGCCTTCGTGGAAAAGCCCGACCGGGAGACCGCCGAGCGTTACGTGGAAGACGGCTATTTGTGGAATTCCGGCAACTTCCTGTTCCGCGCCCGCGTTTTCCTCGAAGAGCTGGCTGAACTTGCCCCCGACATCGCCAAGCCGGTGAAGCAATCGGTCGACAAGGCGCAGACGGACCTCGATTTCCTGCGCCTCGACCCGGCCGGCTTCGCGCTGGCGCGCGCCACCTCCGTCGATTACGCAGTGATGGAGAAGACCTCGCGCGCAGCCGTCGTGCCATCGGACTTCTCTTGGTCCGACATCGGATCATGGGGCGCGGTCTGGGCGCTGGCCCAGAAGGACGATGAAGGTAACGCGGCGGTGGGACGCGCCATGTTCCACAAGTCCTCCAATGCCTTCGTGCATTCGCCCGACACGCTGACGGCGGTCCTCGGCCTCGACGACGTGGTGGTTGTGACCCTGCGGGATACGGTCCTGGTGGCCGCTCGCGACAAATCCGAAGACGTGAAGGCGCTGGTCAACCGGCTGGCGGAAGCCGGTCACGTGGAGGTCAGCGAGCACACCCGCGTCTACCGCCCCTGGGGCGACTACGAGCAGATCGACCGCGGTTCGCGCTACCAGGTAAAGCGCATCACGGTGAAGCCCGGCGGGCGGCTTTCGCTGCAAAGCCATCGCCACCGCGCGGAACACTGGGTGGTCGTTTCCGGTACGGCGCGCGTGACGGTGAACGGCGAGGAATTCGAGCTCACCGAAAACCAGTCGACCTATATCCCGCTGGGCGCGGTGCACCGGCTGGAGAACCCCGGCCAGACACCACTGGAACTGATCGAGGTCCAGTCGGGCGAATATCTCGGCGAGGACGATATCGTCCGCTACGAGGACATCTATGGGCGCGACTGAACCGCTGCCCCGGCCTCGCCACCGCGGCACTCGTCGCGCCACACGGCGGCCAGCAACGTGCCCAGCACCACGCAGAAGAACCAGCCGACGCCGAAGATCTGGATCGGGCTGTTGAACGCCGACATGACCAGCATCTCGACCAATGCCGCTTGCCCGATAGCAGCCCACGGGCCTGCCGCCCAGAACGCGGATGCCAGCGCCCACCAGAGCCAAAGCAGCACCGCGACACCCAGCAGCCCGAAGGGAATGGCGAAAGCCAGCACCTGGTTGTGCGGATCACGCGGGCCGATGTCGTCGACCCGCTCGGTACCCGCGGAGTTTTCACGGTAGAGCTGTGCGATCGCCCCGGTACCGCCGCCAATCAGCGGATTTTCGGCGACGTATCCCAGCCCCTTGCGCCACAGAAACATGCGGATGCCGGAACTCGTCGGAAGGCCGGTCCTTTCGGAAAACGCGATCTCGGTTTCGATCGCATCGAATTTCTGGCGCACCTTCGGTGACGCGAAATAGAGGAGCGGCGCGGCGACCGCGACCGCCACCACGGCAGCGACAACCCCGCGCCACCGAAAGGCCTGCACGCAACCAAGCGCCGCCAGCGCCAGAAGCATCAGGATGCCCGTACGAGACGGCGCGATGAAGACCACGTGCAGCACCAGCAGGACAGCTATGCCCGCCAACCCGGCCGCCAGCTCACGCTTCGCCGACCGCAACTGCAAAGCAAAGAGCGAAAAACCGTATGCAGCCAGCGCCGCACCGGTGTTCATCAGCGTGTAGGTGCGCAGCGGAACCCCGGCGATCTCCGCGCTCTCTGGCCAGAATGGTGCGTCCGGCCAGACCGCGTGCAGGGTGGACAGCGCCAACAGGACGAGCAGGCCGGCCAGCGCTGACAGAAGCACGCGTTCCGGCCAGCGCCCGCGCGACAATGCCAGCGTCAGCGCCGGAATGAAAAGCAGCTTGAGATGCCCGGAGACATGCTTGCTCATATCGGGAAGCGTTGCGTCGCTCCAAAGCGTGCCCAGGGCAAACAGCGCAGCGAGAGCAGCCAGCGAGAGCACCAGCGGCTTGCGCCAGTGGAAGCGAAGTTTCTGGAAATCGCCGCGGAAACCGAACAGCAGCATGAAGACACCGGCGGCCAGCCCGGTTGCCGTCACCGAAAGCCACATGGCCGCCGCGAGCACCACCGCCACCCACTGGGTGGCGTTCCATTCCTGGGTGATGCGGCGCAGCCGCAAGGTGAGATTCAGGATCGACAAGCTGGCCTCGTTTCGATGGGTGGACCGGACGTTTCCGCGCCGCCGTGTCAGGGCCTCGCGCCATATAGCAGCGGACGAAGCGTGTCGATCCAAACCCGGTATCCGTCGGCGTTCAGGTGCAATCCGTCGTCGGTGTAGGCGGCTTTCAACGCGCCGCTCTCGTTCGCCATCACCGGCAGGAGATCGATCACCCGGTAGCCATACGATTGCGCCTGCATGACGATGAAGTCATTGAGCGGGGTCAATGTCTCCACCGTGAAGCTTCGCGGCCACGGGTCGGTGGTCGGCAGCACCTTGTGAACGTAGACCTCCGCGCCCGGCACCTCGCGGTGAATGCGCTCAAGCATCTTGGCGTAGAAAGCTTTCGCCTCATCGAAGTCGAGCGTCAGGTCGGAGAAATTCAAGTCATTGATCCCGACCATGATGAAGATCTTCTGGGGCTGGGCATGAAAAAGCTGGTGCACCCGGTAATAGATATCCTGCGCCTGCGAGGCATCGACGCCGAAATTGGCAATGTCCAGGTCCTGAAACCAGTAGGGCCAGTGGCCTTCCGCGATCAGCGAATCGCCGATGAAGATGATGTCGGAATGATGCCGGTCCATGCCCTCGATCTGGCGCTGGACGCGGAACTTATGTTCCTTCACCTCGGTTTTCTCACGGTGCCAGAAATAGCCGAACGTGTAGACCACCCCCAGTCCGAGAAGGAGGTTCAACAGCACGGAAAACGCGAAGATTCGGCGAAATATTTTCAAAGACACCTTAAATCGACCGTAACGGAAGAATGATTTGAACCGGAGCGAGCCTTTCCGAACCGCCTCGCTAACGCGCCACTGAAGGCTTTGCGCGCAGATTATTCAAGGGGTATGCCGGACTTGAGGAAGGCGACAGGGCGGACCGGATGCGGGTTGGTTTCGACACGGCAATACTGGGTGGACAGGTGACCGGTGTCGGCACCTATACCCGCAACCTGTTGTTGGCGATGGCACAAGCCGACCCGAAGATGCGTTTCCGCGCCTTCGCAGGTTTGGGCTGGCGCGACTTCGACCCTTCAGGGTTGAAAGATGATCCCGCCTCCGCCCCCACAGGTGGCGGAACGCGCTCCCACCTGCGCCGCAACACCGTCCTGCGCAATGTCTGGCGGTCTGCGCGCGGCCTCACCTTCTCAAAAAGCTATGCGCGCCAGACGATCGATCTCTACCACGCCTTCGCCGCCGTGCCCCCGGCGACCATTCATGGGGGCAATGGCGCACCATCGATCCTGCTGATCCATGATGTCTCGCATATCCGTTGCCCGCAGCATCACCCGGCGGAACGGGTGAAGTGGCTGGAGCGCCTGCCTCGCGACATTTCCGAAGCCGCCTGCATCAACACGGTTTCGGAGTTCTCCCGCCGCGAGATCGCTGATGTCTATGACGTGGCAGCAGAGAAGATCGTCGTGACCCATCCCGGCGTGTCACAGGTCTACCGACCGGTGCCCCGCGCGAACTCCGCCGCCACGCTCGAGGCCTACGACCTCAAGCCGGGGCAGTTTTTCCTCAGCGTCGGCAGCCGGGAATCGCGCAAGAACCTGCCCGCGATCCTCAAGGCCTATGCAAGTCTGCCGGAAGCTCTGCGCCGCACGCACCCTCTGGTGATCTGCGGGCCTATCGGCCCTGTCGGCTACAAGCTTCCCAAAGGCACGCAGGAACTAGAGCGCAGCGGACAGGTTCGCGTCACTGGATATGCTACTGCCCGCGACCTGAGCTGTCTCTACAGCCAGGCCGCACTGTTCCTGTTCCCCTCCGTCTACGAGGGGTTCGGGATGCCACTTGCCGAGGCGCTGGCATGCGGCGCGCGCGTCGCCTGCTCCGATATCGAGCCGTTTCATGAGGTCGCCGGCGCGCATGCGAATTTCATCGCGCCTGACGACATCGACGGCTGGAGCGAAGCCATGCGCGACGCGGCGGAAACGGCGGTGGACAGCGTGCCCGTTCGCGCCGAGCGCGCAGCCCGAGGCCAGGGCTTCACCTGGGACAAGACCGCTTTCGCCACAATTGGAATGTACCGCAACGTTTCCTAGGACATCCGTGGCCGACCGCTTCAACCAGACCGCGCTGCTTTTGCACGCATGGGTTGATTAATCCGGTGTTAGTCGTGTCATGGT
The DNA here is from genome assembly GCF_046159835.1 of Tepidamorphus sp. 3E244. NCBI lineage: Bacteria > Pseudomonadati > Pseudomonadota > Alphaproteobacteria > Hyphomicrobiales > Tepidamorphaceae > Tepidamorphus > Tepidamorphus sp. 3E244. Next base: position 1,685,966 of record NZ_JBJXCY010000001.1, read on the forward strand.
AGTCTGAATTTCAATATCAAGGATTCGGGAAGACCTCGGGACAATGAACCTGCCGCGCACATTGTGGGATTCGCTGGGCGTTACGGGAAAGCTGCTGTCGGGACTGGCGGCTGTGTTTTTCTTCAGCTTCTTCGTGAACCTGCTCATCCTCGTCTCGCCGATCTACATGATGCAGGTCTTCGACCGCGTGCTGACAACCCAGCACCTCGAGACGCTCATCTATCTCAGCATGTTCGCGGGCATCGCCCTCATCGTGCTCGGCCTGCTGGACGGCGTGCGCGGTTACCTTCTCTCGCGCATCGGCGTGTTCTGGGACCAGACGCTGCGTTCCGACCTGCTTCGGTTGTCCATCGACGGGGCGCGGATGCCCGGTCGCGCGGTCGCAAACGTGCTGCAGGACCTGCAAACGGTTCGCCAGTTCGTCGCCTCCCCCGCAATCCTGCCGTTTCTGGATGCCCCGTGGACCCCGGCCTTCCTCTTCGTGATCTTCCTGCTGCACTGGTGGCTGGGGCTGCTGGCAACCGCTGCCGCGGTGCTGCTGTTCTCGCTTGCGCTTGCCAATGACAGGCTTTCGCGCCCCACTCTGGTGGAGGCCATGAAACAGCAGGGACACGTCAACCAGATGTCTGCCGCCTCGATCCGCAACGCGGACGTGGTCCATGCCATGGGCATGTTCGGCGCGCTGTCGCAGCGCCTGGAATTGGCCAATTCGCAGGCCTCCGCACTCCACGGCAAGGCAGCCGAGCGCAGTGCGCTCATCACCGCTTCGTCCAAGGCAATCCGCATCGGCGTGCAGGTCGCGATCCTCGGGCTTGGCGCATATCTCGTCGTGCTTGGTGAACTCTCCGCCGGCGGCATGATCGGCTCGTCCATCATCCTCGGCCGCGCGCTGGCGCCCATCGAGCAATCCATCAGCGGCTGGCGCAACTTCGTCGGCGCGCGCACCGCCTATCTCCGTATCCGCGAGCTGTGCCGGGCAGCCCCGGCCCCGCGCGAGGCCGTGCGCCTCCCCGCGCCGGACGGCAAGGTCAGCATCGAGAATGCCGGCTACCGCGTCCCCGGCCGCGACAAGCCCGTTGTGCAGGGCGTGAAGATGGATATCGAGCCCGGCACGGTGGTCGCCATCGTCGGGCCCTCGGCCTCGGGAAAGAGCAGCCTGTGCCGCATGATCGTCGGTTCGTGGACGCCGATGGTCGGCAATATCCGTCTGGACGGCGCGGACATTTCGCAATGGAACCAGGCCGATATCGGCCAGCATGTCGGCTACCTGCCGCAGTCGGTCGAACTGTTTGCCGGCAGCGTGAAGGACAACATCGCCCGCATGGGAAACCCGGACGACGCCACCGTCGTCGAGGCCGCGCAGCTTGCCGGATGCCATGACCTGATCCTGCAGCTTCCCAATGGCTACGAGACTGATATCGGCGAAGCCGGTGCATTTCTGTCCGGCGGCCAGCGCCAGCGCATCGGGCTTGCCCGCGCGCTCTACGGCAAGCCGAAGCTGATCGTACTGGATGAACCCAACTCCAATCTCGACCATCTTGGCGAGCAGGCACTCGTCAACGCCATGAGCGAGATGAAGAAGATCGGATCGACGATCATCCTCGTCAGCCACCGCCTGACCATCTTCGGGCCGGTCGACAAGATCGCCGTGATGCAGGACGGGATGCTCGATCGCTACGACGACCGCGACGTCGTCATGCGCCAGCTTGCGCCGGGCCGAAACATCGAGAGCGCGAGGCCCGTCGTCCAGTCGGGCGTTGCGTGAGCGGAGAGACAGGCCAATGAGCATGATGTCGCTTGCCGCCGCCGATGCTGCGGCCCCAGCCAGCAACCGCCCTGCCCTGAGCACGCTCATCCGTGGCCCGTTCGGCTTCGGCCTGATCGTGGTGCTGTTGTTCTTTGTCGGCCTCGGCGGCTGGCTGATGATCGCGCCGCTTTCCAGCGCCGCCATCGCGCCTGGCATCGTCAGCCCTGAATCGGCACGCCAGACCGTCCAGCACCTTGAAGGTGGCATTGTGCGTGAAATGAATGTCACGGAGGGCGACCTTGTCGAACCCGGCCAGTTGCTCGCCACGCTGGAGCCGACGCGCGCACGCGCTGAATTTGGTGCCCGCGAGCGACAGTGGGTGCGGCTGTCGGCCATCCGCCAGCGGCTGGAGGCCCATCAGGCCGGCGCGGAGGCACTCAGCTATTCCGGAGAAATCGCCGCGGTCGACGATCCGGACCTCGCCGCGTTCCGCGACAACCAGCTAAGTCTTTTCAGGACCCACCTGGAATCGCTCGACCAGCAGGAAAACATCTACGAATTGCAGATCATCCAGCTTGGCCAGGAAGCGGCCGCGCTCGACCGAGAAAACGCCGGTCGCAAGCGCCAGCTGGAGATCCTCGAAGAAGAGCTTGCCGACAAGGACGTACTGATGAAGCAGTCGCTGGTCCGCAAGCCCGAGATCTTCGCGCTCCAGCGCGCAGCCGCCGAGATCGATGCCGAAATCGCGGCGAACGACGCGGAAGCCGCGCAGGCCCGCGCCAAGATCGAGGAAACGAAGCTCGCCATCCTCCAGCTTCACAGCCAGTTTCTTGACCGCACCGCCGACCAGCTGATGCGGATCAATTCCGAGATCGCCCAGCTCGAACAGGGCATGATCGCCTCGCGCGACGTGCTCACACGCACGCAGATCATGAGTCCGGTCGCAGGTATCGTTCTCAACGTCCGCTTCAAGACGCCGGGTGCGGTGGTGAAGCCGGGCGAAGCGATCCTCGATATCGTGCCGGTGGGCGAGGAACTCGTCATCAACGCCGAACTTGCCCCGACCGATATCGACGTGGTGCATCCGGGGCTTGGCGCGCGCGTCCACCTCCTGCCGTATGTCAGCCGCTACACGCCCAATATCGAGGGCAAGGTGACGAAGGTCAGCGCCGACACGAAGGTCGATGAAAAGAGCGGCCGCCGCTTCTACGAGGTGCGCGTCGAGGTGCCCAAGGAAGAGATCGCCAAGATTCCGAACATCGAGCTGACGCCCGGCATGCCGGCGGAAGTGCTGATCCTCACCGGCCAGCGCACGGCATTCGAATACATCACCGAACCGATCGTCCGCTCGTTCCGCCGCGCCTTCCGCGAGGACTGACCGGCCCTGTGACGGTCACAAGAAGCGCTTCTCGACGCCGCGCACCACGATCATGATGATCAGCACGATGACCGTCGCGATACCGGCAAGCACGTAGAACCCCGTGCCGCAGGCAACGCCGATGGCACCGGCCATCCACATGTTCGCGCCCGACGTCAGCCCGCGAATGCGTTCCTTTTCGCGGATGATCGCGCCGGCTGCCAGAAACGCGACACCTGCCGTCACCGCCTCTATGAGGCGGATGGGGTCGGCGTTCGCGCCATTCTCGTCGCTGACGGCATGGAACAGACTGATCGCGATGATGGCGAAGGCTGCCGAGGCAACCGAGATCAGCATGTGGGTCCTCAGCCCGGCACTGCGGTCGCGCATTTCGCGCTCGAAACCGACAACCGCCCCGGTCAATGCGGCAAGCCCAAGCCGAACCGTGACGACACCGGCGGTCGAAAGGCTGTTCATTTCGGTCAGTTCGGAAAAACTCGAAACCGGCATCGCGTCGTCCCTCTCGGCTGAGTTGGCCACGCTGCGGGTTGCGCCGATAGGCGATGCGGCGTAAGCCCTCACGCATAATCGATAACCCACGAAAACGCACCTTGCGCGCGTTTGAACCTCAACGCGGAAGCAGCCATGTCGTTCGACAGAACCATCAAGATTGCCCCCTCAATCCTGTCTGCCGACTTCGCCGATTTCGGTCGCGAGATCGAGGCAATCGAGGCGCAGGGCGCCGACTGGGTGCACGTCGACGTGATGGATGGTCATTTCGTGCCGAACCTCACCTTTGGCCCGCCCGCCGTGAAGGCTTTCCGCCGCCATGTGAAGACGGTGATGGACGTGCACCTGATGATCGCGCCCGTTGACCCGTATATCGACGCCTATGCCGAGGCCGGCGCGGACATCCTCACCGCCCATGTCGAAGCCGGTCCACACATCCACCGCACGCTGCAGGCAATCCGCGCTGCGGGCATGAAGGCAGGCGTCGCGATCAATCCCGGCACCCCGGCGCAGGCACTTGAGCATGTTCTTGACCTTGCCGACCTCGTCTGCGTGATGACGGTGAACCCGGGCTTCGGCGGACAGAAATTCATCGACATGTCGGAGAAGGTCCGCACGCTTCGCGAAATGATTGGCGACCGTCCGGTGCACATCGAGATCGATGGCGGCATGGACCCGCAGACCGCGCCGAAGATGGTCGATGCCGGGGCCGACGTGCTCGTTGCGGGGTCTGCCGTGTTCCAAGGCGGGTCGGTCGAGAAGGCTTCGGTCTATGGCGACAACATCCGCGCCATCCGCTCTGCCGCTGAAGGTGCCGCAAAAGCCGCATGACAAACACACTTCGGGGCAATTGAACATTATTCGACGCGGAATCCGCCGAAAAATGCCCTGAAGGTCTTGGTCTGATGTTCTGATTTGGTCGCTAGGCTCAAGGCCATGAAGTACCTAGCTGCCCTATCCCTGCTGGTCGGCCTTCTGTCCGCGATCGACGTCGTCGCCTTCAACGGCGATATCGCCCGCGACCTGCTTCGTGACGCGAAATACCAGGGGAACAAGTTCAGTGGTTCCGTTCGCCGCTACACGAAGCAGATCGAGGTGTCGCACGCCGGCTGAGCGAAGAACGCATTGCGTCGCTGAAACCGCAGCGATTGCGCGCTGCCGCATTGCTTGGCGCTGCGCGCTCTACTCCGCTGCAGTTCCCATCATCGCCGCCGGTTCTGTCGGCTTCATCTGGTTGAGATAGGTCCGCCATCCGCGCAGATGTGTGATGTCTGTCGCACCGTCTGCGGCACCGGCCTCGCACAGGAAGCCCTTGACGCTGGAGCCGTCATCGAGATGCACGGTCCCGATGCACAACGGCTCGGGAATACCCGCCATGAAGCTGCCGAACGCAGGCTTGGGGATGGCCCACACTTCCACCCCGATGGATGCGCCCTCGCCCGCTTGCGCACGCACGAGGCCCGGCCGGAAGGGCGGCCCGCCCGGCAGGGCATAGAAGCGATAGTAGGGCGACGTGGCGCAGGCCTTCAGGAAGCGCCCACCGCGCGAGGTGATCTGGCTGTTGAGCGGCAGGCCCGACATGTGTGCCCCGCAGACGGCAACGGCAATCTCGTCATCGCGCACCGCGCCCGCAGACGCTGAAGCATCCCTGGGCCGCGGCCAGCCCGTTGCGCCCATGGCACCGGCCTCGATCTCGGCTGCGAGCGACGCGGGGCGCGCATCTTCACCGCACCGTGCAAGGATCGTCAGGCTCGCGGGACGGCCATCGCTGCGTTCGCCGGCTGGAACCGCGATACCACACAGGTCGAGCAGGTTCACGAAGTTGGTGTAGGTGCCAAGCCGCGAATTGGGGGTGATCGGATCGGCCTCGATCTCCGCCATGCTCACGAAGGTCGGGATTGTCGGCACGACGATGAGGTCGATACCCTCCATCACGGCCTCGCAAACCGCGCGCAATTTCTTGAGCCGGTAGATGCCCTCGAACACGTCCACGGCGGACAGAGCCAGCCCCGGCGTCACGATGGCCCGCGTCGTGGGGTGCAGCGTGTCGGGTTCTTCCACGATGCGCTTGCCCACCGCGGCGGTGCGCTCCGCGACCCACGCGCCTTCGTAGAGCATGTTTGCCACGTCGTAGAATGGCGTGAAATCGATTTCGTCGACATTAGCCCCGCGCGTGCGCAGGTCGGCGATGGCGCTGCGGAAATGGTCGGCCTGCACCTTGTCGCCGAAAGTTTCCAGTGTCGCTGCATCCGGCACGGCGATCCGCGGCGCGGGCGGCAAGGCTGAACGCACCATCGGTGCGAACTCGCGCGACCAGACATCCGCCGGGTCATGTGCGGCGCTAGCCTGCAACACCTCCCACGCGTCCGAAACCGTGAATGCAAAGATCGATATCGTGTCGAGCGTGCGACAGGCTGGAACCATGCCGGAAGACGACAGCAGCCCGAGGGTCGGCTTCAGCCCGACGATCGAATTGAGCGCAGCGGGCACGCGGCCGGAGCCTGCGGTGTCCGTCCCCAGCGAAAAGCACGCTACGCCATGGGCCACAGCGACCGCCGAGCCGGATGACGACCCACCCGGCACGATGTCTGGATCGACCGCGTTGCGCGGCACCGGGTACGGGGTGCGCACGCCCACAAGGCCTGTTGCGAACTGATCGAGATTGGCCTTGCCGAGACAGATCGCACCGGCTGCGCGAAGGCGGGCAACGGCGAAGGCATCCCTTTGCGCCATGTACTCGAAATCCGGACAGGCCGCCGTCGTCGGCATGGCTTCAACGTCGATATTGTCCTTCACCACGAAAGGCACGCCCCAGAGCGGACGGCCATCGGGCGCGCCCAGCGCGTCCGCTTCGACCAGCGCGGCCTCGCGTGCCTCGTGGATGAAGATGCCGGGATCGGCAACGGCGTCGAGCCGGCGAAACGCTTCTTCGATGACGGTGCGGGGGGCGACACCCTCGCCATAGGCCTGCCGCAGGGCGGCAAGCGTGAAAGGCAGTAGGGAAAGCATGCGAGGCCTCGTTCTCAAAGTCTTCAGGCGGCGGTTTTGCGGGCCGGTGGGTGCGGGGCCGCCGAGAGCAGCTCGCGCGTATAGGGGGCTTGCGGGTTGTCCATGAGGCTCTCCGCCGGTCCGGCCTCGACGATCTCGCCGCCCTTCATGACGATGACGTGGTCGCAGAGCAGCCGCACCACGTTGAGGTCGTGGCTGACGAAGAGGTAGGTCATGCAGAGGCGTGACCTGAGGTCCGCCAGCAGGTTCAGCACCACGGCCTGGATCGACACGTCGAGCGCCGCTGTCGGCTCATCGAGGATGAGGAAGTCCGGGTCCGGCGCGATGGCCCGCGCGATGCCGACGCGCGCCTTCTGGCCACCGGAAAGCTGGTGCGGAAAGCGGTCCAGCAGGTGATCCGGCAGCCCGGTCAGATGCGCGAGTTCCTCAACACGGGCATCCAGCACCTTGCCCTTCAGCCCAACCATGCGCTTCAGCGGCTCGGCGATCGACTGCCGTGCGCTGTGGCGCGGGTTCAGGCTGTCTGTCGCATCCTGAAACACCATCTGGATCTTGGTCCGCAGCGGATTGCGCGCGAACCCGGCAGCCGGGATTGTGGCGAGGTCTTCGCCGCGAAACAGGATCTGGCCGGACGTCACATCGAGCAGGCGCACCAACATCGATGACGTTGTGGACTTACCGCAGCCGGATTCACCCACGAGCCCGACGCTCTGTCCCTCGAAGATGTCGAACGAGATGTCCTTCACCGCGTGAACCGGACCGGACTTGCCCTGGAAGGTCTTCACGAGTTTTTTCACCTCGATCAGCGGCGTTTCCGAAACCTTGTGCGGCTCGAGCGGCGTGCGCATGTCATGCGGCAGCAGCGAGCGGATGGACGCACCGCGCCGGGGCGTCGCGTCGACAAGCTTGCGCGTGTAGGGGTGATCGGGACTGGTGAAGAGCTTCTCCGGCTTCCCCTCCTCGACGATCAACCCGTCCTTCATGACCACGATCCGGTCGCAGTACTGGGACGCCAACCCCAGGTCATGAGTGATGAGAATCGCGGACATTTCGCGCGCCCGCACCAAGTCGTCGACAAGATCCATCACCGCCTTCTGGGTGGTGATGTCGAGGCCGGTCGTCGGCTCATCGGAAATCAGTAGCTTGGGGTCGCAGGCGAGCGCGATGGCAATGACGACGCGCTGGCACATCCCCCCCGAAAGCTCGAATGGATAGGCCTCGTAGCGGGCCTCAGCATCGCGGATCTTCACCGCTTTCAGCGCTTGAATCGCCTTGACCTTCGCGTTGTGGCGCGTGGCGCGCCCATGCTGGCGCAGCACGTCTTCAATCTGGCGGCCGATCTTGCGGATCGGGTTCAGGGCGGCGCGCGGATTCTGGAAGATCATCGAGATCTCGCGGCCGCGAATGTCACGCATGCTGCGTTCGCTGGCACGGCGCAGGTCCACGCCACCATAGACCACCTCGCCGGCCTTGATGGTGCCGCCGGCATCGAGAATGCGCATCAGCGCATAGGACGTCACCGACTTGCCTGACCCGCTTTCGCCGACAATGCCGAGGCGCTCGCCCTTGGCCAGATCGAAGCTGATCCCCTTCACCGCGTTGACCTCGCCGCGGCGCGTCTTGAAGGCGACGTTCAGATCGTTGATCGACAGCATCTCTCAGGCCCTCACGTTCTGCGGCGCGGGTCGACGATGTCGCGCAGACCGTCACCCATGAGGTTGAAGGTGAAGACGGCGAGCATCAACCAGAGGCCGGGAAACAGCGCGATCCACCACTCTCCGGAGACGATGAAGTTCGCGCCTTCGGCGACCATGATCCCCCATTCCGGCGTTGGCGGGCGCACGCCAAGGCCGATGAAGGAGAGGCCCGCCGCGTTGAGGATCGCCCAGCCGAGATTGAGCGAGATCTGCACCATCATCGGCGGCAACGCGTTCGGGAAGATGTGGAAGGCGAGCACCCGCGCGTCGGAATTGCCTGACAGCTTGGCGGCCTGCGTGAAGCCTGCCTCGCGGCGGATGTTCACCTCGGCGCGCACGAGGCGCGCATAGAAGGGAATGTTGATGATCGCCGTTGCGTAGATGATGTTGGCGATGGAATTGCCGAGTGCTGCGACGATGCCCATGGCCAGCACGAAGAGCGGAAACGCCATGATCGTATCGAGTATGCGGTTGAGGATGATGTCCGTCCAACCGCCACGATAGCCAGCAATGGCGCCAAGGAACGAACCGATCACGAAGGACATGGCAACCGCCAGGACCGAGATGATGAGGTCGGTCCGCGTCGCGACGATGACGCGCGAGAAGATGTCGCGGCCGACCTGGTCCGTGCCAAACCAGTGCGCCAGCGACGGGGCCTGCAGCGCGTTGGCCGTATCGGTCGCCAGCGGGTCGTAGGGTACCACGTAAGGACCGATCACCGCCGATGAGATGAGGAACGCGAACATGGCGAAGGCGAAGGCCGTGACCGGGTTCTCCTGAAGCACGTAGGCGATGTGGGAAAGCGTGCCAGCAGATTTTCGCGGCGCAGCCTTCGGTGTGTCTTCACAAGGGGCCACGGTGGCGCTCGGCAGGGATGCGTCGGTCATTGTGAGGATGTCCCGAAGCGGGGATCAATCACCGAGTAAGTGAGATCAATGATGAGGTTAAGGAGAACGTAGAGCAGCGCCATCGCGAGCACGAAGCCCTGCACGGCGGCGTAGTCCGACGCTATGAGCGCCTCCACCGCGTAGGTCCCGATACCGGGCCAGGCGAAGACCTTCTCGACAAGCACGTTGGCCCCAAGAACAAACGAGAAGACCATTCCGAGCGTGGTGACGACGGGCAGCAGCGCGTTTCGGAAGGCATAGACGTACAGCACCTTGCCCGGCCCGAGACCAGCCGCGCGGGCGGTGCGCACGAAGTCCGCCGACAGGGCCGACAGCATCGCCGCGCGGGTCATCCGGGCGATGGGTGCCAACGTGAACAGGGCGAGCGTCGTGGCCGGCATGACGAGCTGCTTCAGCGCGCCGAACCAGGTTTTCCAGTCACCGGCAAGAGCCGCATCGATGAGGAAAAAGCCTGTTACGCGCGGCGGATCGAGATAGATGAAATCCAGCCGCCCCAGTGGCGATGGCGCGATTCCGAGCTGGTAGTAGAAGACATAGATCAGCACGATGCCGGTGAAGAAGGTCGGCAGCGAAACGCCAGCCGTCACGAGTATGCGGCAGAGCTGGTCCACCCATGTCCCAGGCCTCGTCGCGGCCAGCACCCCGAGCGGGATCGCGATGAGGCACGAAAGGATCAGAGCGGTGAGCGTCAGTTCCAGCGATGCCGGCAGGCTTGCTGCAAGGTCGGTGGTGACCGGCTGGCCTGTCGTTAAAGACTGACCAAGGTCGCCGCGGGCCAATTGCCCGACATAGATCAGGAATTGCTGCGGCAGCGGCTTGTCGAGACCGAGCTTCTGGCGAACCTGCTCGATCGATTCTTCCGTCGCCGCCACGCCGGCAAACTGGACGGCGGGGTCGCCGGGCAAGGCGCGGGTGAGGAGGAAGCTGATGACCACCACCCCGATGACGACCGGTACCGCCTGGAGAATGCGGTTGCCGATGGCTGCGCCGCGCCCGGCCATGACCTCAGGCCCCCGGCGTCTTGAGGGTGCGGACGTCGAGCTGGCGATGGAACCAGAACTCGTAGTTGTCGGCACCGTTGAGAGCGACGTTCAGGGCCGGCTGGTAGAGCGGAATGCGCGGCAGGTCCTCGAACGCGATCTCGAACAGGCGCTTGATCTTCGGCGCGTAGTCGGGGTCGTCCATCGGCATGTGCAGTGCCTCGCCGACCAGCGCCTGAACCTCCGGGTTGGAATAGTTTGACGAGTTGAACAGGTGCCCTTCCAGGTAGGCCCAGAAGAAGTAGTAGTCGGGCGTGTTCAGCCAGCCGCCGAAGTTTTCCAGATGGAACGGCAATGACTTCTCGACCAATGCGGCAGTTCGCCAGTTGGCACCGGGGATCTTGTCGATCTCCGTCTTGATGCCAATCTTGCCGACGGCTTCCTGAATGAGGAGCGCAGTTGGCTCCATCCATGATGCCAGATCGGTGGAGATGGAGAGCGTCGTCTCGAACCCGTCCGCGTAGCCGGACTTGGCCATGTGCTCCTTGGCCTTCTCGAGATTGGTCGCGTAAGGCGACTTGCGCGGCCAGGCAGTGTCGGTGATCTCCGCCTCCCCGCCCCAGAGCGGCGCGCCCCGCCCATAGGCGGCATTGTCGAAGATCGCCTCGTACGGCACGGCGAATGCCACGGCCTTGCGCACGTCAGGGTCCTGGAAAGGCTCGAAATTGGTGTTCAGGCACAGGGCGTGGATGCAGTTCTCGATGGGCGTCGAGCGGACGGTGACCTTGTCGGCCAGTTCAGCGGCGTCCTTGTCGGGAATGTCGAAGGAAACCTGAACGTCGCCACGCTCGATGAGCGCGCGCCGGGTAGAGGCAGACGGCACCTCGCGCATGATGATGCGCTGCACCTGCGGCAGCGGGCCGCCAACCCAGCCGTCGTGGCGTTCATAGATGACCTGCTGGCCCTGATCCCAGCGGGTGACCATGTAGGCGCCTGAACCGGCAGTGTTCTTGTGCAGGTATTCCATCGCCCACGGATCGTCGGAGGTTGCGTGCTCCTTGGCGACCTTGGCATTGATGATGAACGGCACCGGCACCGCGAGATCAGGCAGCGACAGCTTGGAGGGGCGTTCGAGCTTGATGACGAAGGTTTCCTCGTCGACGGCCTCGAACTGCTCCGGCTTGGTGTAGCCGCCGGCCTTCATCTGCACGGTCGGGAAGCCGCCAACGCTGACGGCGCGGTCAAACGACCACTTCACGTCTTCCGCCGTCACCTTCGAGCCGTCGGTGAAGACCGCGTCGGGCTTCAGCTTGAATGTCATGGTGAGACCGTCTTCGGACGTTTCCCAGCTCTCGGCAAGCTCCGGCTCGATGGTGGAATAATCGTAGGACAGCCCGCCGCCCGGCGCTTCCTTCGTGCCGAAGGTGACGAGGCGGTCGTAGCAATTCACCGCGACCTGGTAACTCGCGCGGTTCGTGCCCGTGCGGTGCAGGTCGAGGCTGTTGATGGTCTGGCCGCTAACCGCAACCAGGGTATCGCTGGATGCGGCATAAGCGTCGATAACACGCGCAAATGGCAGGGTTCCGGCGAGCGCGGCGCTGGCTTTGAGGAAATTGCGTCTGTTGAACGACATTTTCGCAACCTTTCGGGCAGGCGGTGAGGACTGGCCGGAGCTTGCGACTGTTTTGCGTTTCCAAAAATTGCTATGTTTTCATCAAAGCGGTTCATTTTTTTCATCGCCTTGGAGAACCTCAATCATATGAGGCACTTGTACACGTTCCACCTCATCGAAGCAGTCGCCCGGACTGGCTCAATGCGCAGGGCGGCAGAAGACCTGAGCCTCACGGCATCGGCGCTGACGCGTCGAATCCAGCGTTTCGAGCAGGAGTTCGGCGCGCGGCTATTCGAGCGTTTGCCCAATGGCGTGCGCCTGAACCCGGCTGGCGAACTCCTGCTGCACCACTACCGCGCGACTCTCTCGGACCTCGCCCGCGTTCAGGGCCAGGTCGCCGATCTCGCCGGCGTCCGGCGCGGACATGTCTCGATCGCCTGTTCGCAGGCCATGCTGCCCTATTTCCTGCCCGAACAGATCGCGCGCTACCGCACCGAACACACCGGCGTCTCGTTTTCGGTGAACGTGCGGGACCGCACTGAGGCAGAGGACGAACTGCGCACGTTCGCCAGTGACCTCGCCCTCGTCTTCGAGCCGGTCTACCTGGTGGATTTCGAGGTGATCCATGTGGTCCCGCAGGAAGTCCACGTCATCATGGCGCCGGACCACCCGCTGGCCAGCAAGCCGGAAATCCGCCTGCGCGACTGTCTCGACACACCGCACGTCGCGCCGTCCGCCCAGTATGGCGTGCGCTATCTGCTGGATCTTGCCGCGCGGCGCGGGTCACGCGAGGTCTCCCCCGTGGTCGAAACCGAGAGCTTCGAATTGATCCGCCACTACGTGCTGCACGAAAAGCTGGTCGGCTTCCAGATCCCCATCGGGCTGAAGGCGACGCCAGACCTCGTCTACCGACCGATTTCCAGCCGCGACCTGCCGCCAGGCAGCCTCATCCTCGGCCAGATGCGCGGCCGCACGCTGCCCGTCGCGTCGGCGAGGTTTGCCATGCAACTGGCAACCGCGCTCAAGGACTATGAAATCAGTTGATCGGCGGATCAGGCCTCCGGAGCCGATCAACTCGCCGCGAACAAGGAACTGCTGGTTCCGCCATTCGTTCTTGAGGGTGAGACGACTGGAACCTTCGGAGGATGAACGATGCTCAAACGCTTTTCCCTCGGCCTGTCCGCCGCCGCACTGGCAGCGACCGCGGCGCTGACGACCGCCTACGCCGACAACCACACCATGAAGGGAATGGAAAACATGCCGTCCGCCACGGCCGAACTGAAGACGGCCGACGGCAAGAGTGCCGGATCGGTTCAATTCGTCCAGACGCCGAATGGCGTGCTGATCATGGGTGAACTTCAGAATGCTTCGCCCGGCGTTCATGGTGTCCACATCCATGAAACAGGCAAATGCGAGCCGGACTTCAAGGCCGCCGGCGACCATTTCGCACCGAATGGCAACAAGCACGGCTTCGCGAGCGAAGAAGGCTATCACGCGGGCGACCTGCCGAACGTGACCGTCGGCGAAGACGGGACCGCCACGTTCCATGTGTTCAACGAGAACGTGTCACTGGGCGAAGACGAGGCATCGCTGATGGATGACGATGGCTCGGCTGTCATCGTCCACGCCAAGGCAGACAGCTACATGGCCGAAGCCGGTGCCGGCGACCGCGACGCCTGCGGCGTCGTCACCATGCAGTAATCGGCGAGCGAAATATCGGAAGATCGAGACGGCCCGGGTATCCCCCGGGCCGTTCGCGTTTGGGCTATCGCTCAAGCGCGCGGGCGCACTGGTCGAGATGCGACGGCGCCAGATGTGCGTAGCGCAACGTCATAGTCATCGTCCGGTGCCCGAGGAATTCCTGTATGCGCTTGATGTCGACACCCGCCTGGGCCAGCCGCGAGGCACATGTGTGGCGCAGGATATGCGGCACAACCTGCGTATCATCAGCCAATCCGACGCGGGATTTGGCCCGAACCCACGCATTGCGGAAATTGCAGTAGCGCACGGAGGCGAATGGTCCGCCCGGTTCGGTGCCGCGTTGGGATTCAATCGCAGCCATGGCCGCGCTGGTCAGCGGCACCGTGCGCGGGCTGTTGGTCTTGGTTTCCCAAAAGATGCATTGGTGATCGCTGACATCGGTCCACTTGAGGCCGATCGCCTCGCCCACGCGCGCACCGCTGTCCACGAGGAACCGGCACAACTGGCCATATTGAGGGTTCTGCCAGTCCATGACCTCGAACAGCGCAGCCTCTTCCTCCGGCGAGAGATAGCGCACGCGGGCGTTGCGCTCCGGATATTTCGTCAGGTCCGGCAGACGATCCAGCTGGCCGCGCTTGTGGTGCTTACGCAGCAGCTTTCCAACGCAGGCCAGTTTCCGATTGATGGTGCTGTTCTTGTTACCGCGCTTGCGGAATTCCGCGCGGATCACGTCGACGAAATAGTCGTCGAACTTCTTCAGCTGCTTCTGGAAGCAGATCTTCTCGATTTCGTGGACATAGGCCTCGCAGGTCGTCTTGTGGACGCCCTCCTCCCAGAGGATATCGCCGTACATGTCCCATAGCTCGATCACGCTCACACGCATCACGCATACTCCATACCTTACATATGGAGACTCTACGCAACCGAAGTTCTCGTTCTAGCAATCGTACGTTGAATCACGTTTTCTCAATGCATCTGAGCCATGCATTACTGCATATACATTACTTATATACTAAACGCGCGAAAGCACCCCGGCAGCATATCCTACCGAGGTGCAATATTTTTGCAGTTACGTCGTCTTGTTAGAACGATGCAGCTGCCTGGAAGACACCAATGACTTCGTCGGTGTCAGGACCAACGGCCGGCGAGGTGTTGCGATAGAGCAGCTCACCCATGAACTCGAAGCCGGAAGCCGGACGGTAGGAGACGAGCAGGCTGCCGCCCCACACATCTTGATCGACCGCGCAAGCACCGTCGGCTTCGACCGCCTGAAGACGCGAGCAGTTCGCAGCCGCAGTCGCCAGTGATGCCGAGTTACCGTTGTTGTCCTCGTTGCCCCAGAAACCAGCCGCCTGGAAGGTGACCATGTCTGTTGCTTCGTAGGACAGGCCACCCATGATGCCGAACTGGTTGTGGTCGTCACCCGTGTTGTTGCCGGCGTTGAACCAGTCGAACTGGTAGGACGGATTGGCGTGGGTGTAGTTGACCTTACCGAAGATGTTCAGCTGGTCGGTCAGTTCACCGGCAATGGAGAACATGATGCCGTAGCCGAGTTCGTCAGTGCCAGCCGGGTCGGCATATTCGTTCTGGTGAAGCACACCAGAAAGTTGAGCATCCCAAGATCCCACAGCATAATTGATGTTGGCGACGAAGTTCGGAACGTTGTTCTCGCCGGAGCCACCGTTGCCGTAGTTGACGAAGGTCACGGGCGTCGGCACACCGCCGGAAAGGCGACGGGTCCGCCCATCGTTTTCATAGGCCTGATCTTCAATTGCGATGGCAACACTCAAACCGTTCCCAACCGACTGCGTGTAGCGAATCTGGTTGATACGGATCGAATGTGCCGCGAACGAGATGTCGGTCCCGTTCGGATCAGACGCACCGTGCAGATAGGTCGACCAGGTCTTACCGAAGACCCAATTTCCCATCTGCGCAAATGCATGGCGCAGTTGCAGGGGGCCTCCGGTGTTGCCGTTGTTGTCCGAAGCCTGGACTTCAACGAATGCGCGGACAGTGCCGTGATCAGTCGAGCGGCGAGCGTCGAAGTTGAGACGACCCTGAGCGTACATACCGAAGCGATCATCGCCGACGTTCTCTTCAATGTTACCTTCGTTGACATCGACGTAATCGTCGTTGACGCCCCAGACGACCAGTCGGGCGAAGCCGCCGACCTTGAAGCAGACATCGGTGCCGGGCAGCTCGATGAAGCCACGCGCATCGCAACGGTAGACAGGCTCGCGCATCGGCGCGTCGGCAGCCTGGGCCAGACCGACGCAAGCGAAGGTCGCGGCGGCAGTGCCAATGAGAATAGTTTTAAGGTTTTTCATCTTGACCTCCAGTCAAAATGCTTCTTCAATAAGACGAACAAGCAGACTGGAGTGCAATAATGACTATCAATCTTGTATCTATTTGGCACTTATACAAAGATATTGCATGGGAAAATACGCCTCACAAGACGACTTGCGAAGCATACATTTTGGAAATGCAAAATATTATTGACCAGAGAAAGCTGACAGAAATCGACACACAACTTGTCGATCACTTCCGCGCGGAGTTTCGCAGTCGCGGGAATCGCAATAGCACTATCAACCGGAAGTTGAGTTGCCTTGGTAAACTCCTGCGGCGGCACCAGCGCGCGGGGCAGCTTTCACACCTTCCGGACATGTCGAAATTCCCCGAACGCAACGGTCGGGTGCGGTTTCTTTCCTCAGCGGAAGAAAAACACCTGTTCTCGAAGATCGGCTTGTTCGATCCGCGCTACGAAGACCTGTGCATCTTCCTGGTGAATACAGCAGCGCGGATTGGTGAAGCCGTTCAAGTCCGGTGGAGTGACGTCACCGATACCACGGTCACCTTCTGGGAAACCAAGGCTGGCTTGCCTCGCACCATCCCGCTCACGGACGCCGCAGCAGAGGCCTTGTCGCGACAGACATCGCGAAATGCCATCGGGCCTTTCGCCAGCATCAAGTATCCGAAGTTCCGCTACGCCTGGAACAAGGCCAAGCAGGAAGCCGGTCTCGGGGCCGACCCGCAGGTCGTCCCACACATCCTCCGCCACACCTGCGCGTCACGGCTCGTCCAGTCCGGTATAGACATCAAGCGTGTGCAGGATTTTCTCGGCCACAAGACCATATCGATGACCTTGCGGTACGCCCACCTCGCGCCAAGCCACCTGAACGAATGCGCGGCAGTTCTCAACAAGCTTGGCGAGGACACGCGCCGCACGATTGGCTCCGAAACGGATTGAGCTTCAAAGCTTCTCGTCTGGAGCATGCGGCTGGCCACCGGGCGCACGGACACCGCCTGCCACCCGGTCACAATTGGATGAGACCCGTGGACGCGCATTGCCAATTCACCGTACAAGACTGCCATGCGCCTGACCGAGCAAACCCGATATGCCGTCCGCGTGGTGGCCTACTGCGCCGCCCACCATCCCGAGCGTGTCCGCGCGCATGAAATCGCGGATGCCCTGGGCCTGACGGAATTCACGGTCTTCAAACTGCTGAAGACGGCGCGCGATGCGAACCTGCTTGACACGACGCGCGGTCGGCAGGGCGGCATCCGTCTGGGTTTCGATCCCGCGCTGATGAGCGTCGGCCAGATCGTGCGCGCCTTCGAGCCGCGCTTCCAGCAGTGCGGCCCGGCCGCGCTGTTCGGCACCGATGATGGCGGGCTCGAGCCTTACGACTTCTCAACGAGCGAAGCCTTCGGCCGCGGCGTCAACGCGTTCCTTGGCGAACTCGACACGATCCGCATCACCGACCTGCTGGCGCGCGAGGAAATGCGCGGCGGCACGCCGCCTGCTACCGAAAGCCATGCCGGGGATGACAGGTAGCGTTCTCCCCGGCGGTGTGGTTCACGACCTGCCGGACGACCTGCGTTCAGCCCTTGAAGCCAGCGATGCCGCGCGCGAGACGTGGCTCGACATCACGCCGCTCGCGCGCAACGAATGGATCTGCTGGATCGAAACGGCCAAGAAGGCCGAGACCCGCACAAAACGGATCAACTGGGGCTGCGAGAATCTCGAAGAGGGAAAGCGCCGCCCCTGCTGCTGGCCGGGCTGCAAGCACCGGTAGGCCGGGCGGCCAGGCGTTGCCGGGGAAAGACCTGCCCTCCCCGGCGAACATGATATTGCAGTCAGACGACTTCCGTCGTGACCTCGATATTGCCCTTGGTCGCATGGGAATACGGGCAGATGCCATGACCGGCATCGGCGATCTTCTGCGCGTCTGCCTTGTCGATGCCCGGCATGTCGACCTTGAGGTTGACCTTCAGGCCGAAACCCTTGTCGGAGCGCGGACCGATGCCGACGGTCGCCGTCACCTTCGCGTCTTCCGGAATCTTGGGGAGCGACTTGTCCTGGCTGGCGGCAAAGCGCATCGCGCCGAGGTAGCAGGCGGCATAACCGGTCGCGAAGAGCTGCTCCGGGTTGTGGCCATCACCGGCACCGCCCAGCGCCTTCGGCGGGACCATCTTCAGGTCGAGCGCACCGTCTTCGGTCTTCACGTTGCCTTCGCGGCCGCCGCCGGTCGCGGTGGCCGAAACTTCGTATTTGATATCCACGGACATGTCGCCGCTCCTTGTGTAGGCGCAAAATTCGCACGCGCTTGAACTTAGGGCACGCTGGCGAAAAATCCGCTACCGGAGCAAACAAACTGTTCCGCTCTGCCGCGCATGGTGCGCAGCGGGTCTCTTGTACTGGTCAGCCGGCTGACCGCCGGCCGTCAACTTCGTGATGTCGGGCGTTGTTCAGTGAACGCTCAGCCATTCGCGCGCGGCGCGCTGGGCAGCGGCAATCTGGTCGCTTGTCATTTCTTCCGACAGTTCGCGGCGCAGTGCCACCGCACGCTGCTCACCGCGCATGGCGGCGATGTTGAACCACTTGTGCGCTTCCACGAAATCGGGCACCGCGCCGCGTCCGTTGGCGTGCATCAGCCCCATGCGGAAATACATCTCTCCGTCGGCCTGTCCGGAAACGATCGCGGCGTCTTCACAGATATGTTCGATACGAGCCATTGTCCTGCTCCCCGTTTGTGTATGCCCGCCTCGTTCCCCCGAGGCACGAGCGGTGTCCCTGTTGATGCGCCACGGACCTTCTGAAGTGTTCGTCGAAGTATCGCGGCGACACCCAAAGAATGGGGCCAGCACTTGAATCCGGCGTTAAGCGGGAGACTTAACGGGGAGCTTCCAAAGCTTGAATCCTTCGTGAATCCGAAATCCGGCTATCCGTCAAACGTCTGAAAAACCAGCGAGAATCCCGCACGGTGAATCGATTGCGAACTTTCGCGTTTACGCTTTGCTGACTCTGGATCGCGACAGCGCACGCAATTTGTCCGAATGCGGAAACGAAAAAGGGGCGCCGAAGCGCCCCTTGATGCAGGTCGAATATTTCCGCGTTGCTAGCGGCTGCGCTGCCCGAACAGCACCTTCTTGGCGTTGTCGTCCTGGGAGATGTTGGAGCGGCGATCCTTGGCCAGCGCCAGCCCCTTTTCGACCGCCGGGCGCGCCAGCATCGTCTCGAGCCAGCGCATCACGTTCGGAAATTCGGCCTTGTCCATCTGCTGGCGCTCCCAAAGTGTCGCCCAGCCCACCATGGCCATGTCCGCGATGGAATACTCGTCGCAGACGAACTCGCGCCCCTCGAGGCGCTTGTTCAGCACGCCGTACAGCCGATGCGTCTCGTCGGTGTAGCGCTTCTTGGCGTATGGCAGGTCTTCCGGCGCATACTGGTTGAAATGGTGGTTCTGGCCGAGCATCGGGCCGAACCCGCCCATCTGCCACATCAGCCATTCTTCCACCGCCACGCGCTTGCGCTCGTCGCTTGGATAGAACTTGCCCGTCTTGCGGCCGAGATATTGCAGGATCGCGCCGGACTCGAAGACCGAGATCGGCTTGCCGTCCGGGCCGTCCGGATCGACGATCGCCGGCATCCGGTTGTTCGGGGAGATTTCCAGAAACTCCGGCTTGAACTGGTCGCCAGCCCCGATGTTCACCAGATGCAGGTCGTAGGGCAGACCGCATTCCTCCAGCATGATCGAGACCTTCCACCCGTTGGGCGTGGGCCAGTAGTGAAGTTCGATGGGCTTCTGGGTCATTCGTGTTGCCTTCGTTGGTCGTGTTGCACCTGCGCTTGCCAGATAGCGCGCAAGCTTTGTGTTGGCGAGCAGCGCGGCTCTGCACGTGCCTCATGGCGCGACAGGCGTGTGGAAAGTCGCGCAGGTGGCTTGTTGCTCGGCCTGTTCCCGCGCCATGGTCGCACATCTTTTCGTTACGTGAGGACTGGCGGATGAAGCAGCGCCTGCGGGCACTTTACAGGGCGCGCCGCCGTGGCTTTGGTGCACATGCGCCCGCCCGCACTGTGACTGTGCATGCGGACGCGCTCAGCCTTGCCGGCACAATCGAGCCCAAGCGCATACTCGTGGTGCGCATGGACGGCCTCGGTGATTTCCTGCTTAGCCTGCGGGCCTTCGCCCATCTTCGCACGAGCTTTCCCGACAGCTTTCTGGAATTGCTGGTTGACCCGGCCAATGCCGACCTGGCCGCCGCCACAAGGCTGTTCGACGCAGTCCACCCGTTTGCTTACTTTCCATCCGAACCCGGAGGACGCCGTGCGAGCGACGCCGACTTGCAGCGCGTCGTCACCACATTGAACCTCGGCGAATTCGACGTCGCCATCGACATGCGCCACTACGGTTCGACCCGCCGCTTCGTCGCCGTGATCCCCGCTTGCTTTCGCGCCGGCTTCCGCGCTCGCAAGAAGGACGCGACCTTCGACCTGCTCCTGCCGGATTTCGACCAGCTTCCCGACGGCAAGCGCGTGCACGTCTCGACCCGGCACATGCTGCTGGCGGCTGCAGTCGTCGATTCCTTCGGCCGGTCGGCGGGTACTCATCCAGTGCGAAACACGCTGCCGGACCTTGCCTGGCGCGGGTCGGGGCAAGGCACGCAGCCGAAGATCGTCATCAATCCCTACAGCGGCCGGGCCATCAAGAATTGGCCCGAGGCTCACTACGCCGAGCTGATCCGCGACCTTCAGTCGACCATTCAGGCCGACGTCGCCATCTTCGGCGAGACCCCGGACGTCAGGAACGGGACCCGGGAAACATTCACGATAATTCCCGGCGTCACCGATCTGGGAACGAGGCTGCCGTTCGGCGAACTGGCAGGCGTGCTCTGCGGCGCGGACCTATATATCGGGAACGACAGCGGCACGACCCACCTTGCCGCGATGCTCGGCGTGCCGACACTTGCCGTCATGTCCGGTGACGTGGATGCCGAGGTCTGGCGACCGATTGGCGAGCGCGCAACCGTGCTGGTGGGCGACGCGCCCTGTGCGCCCTGCTTCCTCAACGCGCTGAAGCGCTGCCCGAACGCTCACGCCTGCATGACGAGCGTGACGCCGCAAGTGATGGCGCAGGCCGCTCGCGACCTGCTGGACAGGGCACGGGCCGAGCCAAGTCAGGGATAGAGCTTGAAGCCCTCGTGGCTGGCGACGAAGCCGAGGCTTTCATAGAAGCGGTGGGATTCGGTGCGAGACTTGTTCATGGTGAGTTGCACCATGCCCGCCCCCATGCGCCGTGCCTCGTCGATGGCCCAGCCGATCATCTGCCGGCCCAGCCCCTCGCCGCGATGCGACGAGGCGATCCGCACCTGCTCGATTTCCACGCGCAGCATGCCTTTCAGCGCGAGGCCGGGAATGACGATGAACAGGAACGTGCCGACGATCTCGCTCTCCTGTTCCGCGACCTTCAGGAAGACCGTTTCGCAGTCCTCGATCCGCGCAAACGCATCTTCGTATATGGTACGTCCGGCCTCGCTCGCGTCCTCGCGGGTCGAACCGAGGTCATCATCCACCAGCATGGCGATGATCGCGGGCAAGTCTGCCCGCGTCGCGTCCCGAACGGTGAGGCTCGCGCTCACTCGACGCCGAGCTTGGACTTCACCAGCGCGTTGACCGCCTGCGGGTTGGCCTTGCCCTGGCTCGCCTTCATCACCTGACCGACGAACCAGCCCGCCAGCGTCGGCTTTTCCCTGGCCTGCGCGACCTTGTCCGGGTTGGCGGCGATGATCTCGTCGACGATGGCCTCGATGGCGCCGGTATCGGTCACCTGCTTCATGCCGCGCTCTTCGACGATTTTCTCCGGGTCGCCACCCTCGGACCAGACGATCTCGTACAGGTCCTTGGCGATCTTGCCGGAGATGTCGCCCTTGGCGATCATCTTGACGATGGCCGCGTTCGCCTTGGCGTCCACCGGGGCGGTCGCAAGCGTCAGGCCTTCCTTGTTCACCCGGCCCAGATGCTCGTTGATGAGCCAGTTGGCGCAGGCCTTGGCGTCGGCGCCTTCCGCGATCATCTTCTCGAACTCGTCGGCACGCTCGCGCTCGGCAACCAGCACGCTGGCGTCATAGGGCGTGATGCCGAAGGCCTCGATGAGGCGGTGGCGCTTGTCGTCGGGCAATTCCGGCAGGCTGAGCCGGATCGTCTCGACGAATTCGTCGTCAAATTCCAGCGGCAGCAGGTCCGGGTCGGGGAAGTAGCGGTAGTCATGCGCCTCTTCCTTGGAGCGCATGGAGCGTGTCTTGCCGGCGCGCGCATCGAACAGCCGCGTTTCCTGGTCCACCTTGCCGCCATCCTCGATCAGGTCGATCTGGCGGCGCGCCTCGTAGTCGATGGCCTGCCCCATGAAGCGGATCGAGTTGACGTTCTTGATCTCGCAGCGCGTGCCGAAGTCACCACCCGGCTTGCGCACCGACACGTTCACGTCGGCGCGCATGGAGCCTTCGTCCATGTTGCCGTCGCAGGTGCCGAGATAACGAAGGATCGTGCGCAGCTTGGTGATGTAGGCCTTGGCCTCGTCCGCCGAGCGCAGGTCCGGCTTGGAGACGATCTCCATCAGCGCCACGCCCGAGCGGTTCAGGTCCACGAAGCTCATGTTCGGGTGCTGGTCGTGCAGGCTCTTGCCGGCGTCCTGCTCCAGGTGGATGCGCTCCACGCCGATCTCGATTTCTTCGCCATCAACCTCGATGAGGATGATGCCTTCGCCAACGACCGGCTGCTTGAACTGCGAAATCTGGTAGCCCTGCGGCAGGTCCGGGTAGAAGTAGTTCTTCCGGTCGAACACCGAGACGTTGTTGATCGCGGCCTTCAGGCCAAGCCCGGTGCGCACCGCCTGCTCCACGCAGAACTTGTTGATGACCGGCAGCATGCCAGGCATCGCCGCATCCACGAGGCTGACGTGATCGTTCGGCTCGCCCCCATATTCCGCCGATGCGCCGGAGAACAGCTTGGAATTGGACGAAACCTGCGCGTGCACCTCCATGCCGATGACGATCTCCCAGTCGCCGGTGGCGCCTGGGACGAAGCTCTTCTGGTTTGGCGTGCGGGTATCGATCAGTGTCATGGGACTTCCGGTCTCGAAAAGGCTGGAGGGTTGTCGTGCGCTGTTATTCCCGAATTCGGGTGACGAGCGCAAGAACGCCGGGCGCAGACGCGCGCTGAATCAGCCGTTTTTCTTGAGTTCGCGCCGCACGATGAAGGCGAGAATGAAGGCGATCAGCGCAAGCCCGGCGAGAACGAAAAAGCCCGTCTCAGGATTTGCTCCTGCTGAAACGCCACCGCTGGAGCCGTTGCCATTCTGAATTGCGAACCAGACGGCGGCGCTCAGCCCGCTCAGCACGAGACCGAGCAGCAGCGAACACCACATCATCGCCTTCATGATCAACCGCGTCAGCGCATTCATGGGGCAAGTGTCCGCGCGATGGCGCGCCGGATCAAGGTCGGATCACGCACGTTCGAGCCGGAACTTCTCCGGCACGGCCTTTTTCAGCAGGTCGAGCACCTGTTGCCCCTCGGCGAGATTGAGGGCCGGTCCGAACGTGTGGGTCCGGTATCCGTGGTCGAATCTGAGGCGCCCCACGTCGCGTCCAAGAAGAATCGGAACAAGGACAGGGATAATCGGTGTCTTTTGTTCGGCACCCGGATTTATCTCGAGATTGGAAATACCGGCCATGTCGAACGACCTGTTTCTGGCGACGATGAAAACGCCATCCGAAATCTGAAGCCGGCGACGATTGACGGTAATCCGCTGAAAACCGGCCCACAACCACGCGCAGATCACCGCGACATAAAGCCAGCCTGCGGCCCAACCGACCAGCCAGACGGACACAAACAGCATTTCATTCGCCGCACGATCTTCAGCAAAGGACTGGTAAAATTGGATCCAGTACTGGATCCCTGCGTAAGTCCAGAAGACCAGCACAAATCCGCAGAAGATCCGCGCAAACCAGTTGCGCCGCGCCGAAATGTGGATGGTCAAACCGTTGGATGAACGGCTCCAGCGTATTCCCGACTCGGTTGCTGCATCAGTCATCGCCTCGCGCTCTCCGGGCCAGTCATGCCGGCTCGTGCCGGAATTTCTCGGGTGCGGCCTGCCTCAGCAGGTCGAGCACCAGCCGGCTTTCGGCTGCGTCAAGATCGGTGCCGAGCGAGCGGGTGCGCCCCTGGTATTCGAACAACACACGTCCGGCCTGCCAGAAGAACGAGAACGGACTGCTGCGCCGTGCGGCGGCTTTTTCGTTGAGTTCGAAATTCTGGACGCGCTGCATGTCGAACGATCTGGCACGCTTGAGGAACCCGATACCCTTTTCGCGTGTCAGGGTCTAGCGGTTCGCGGTCAAGCGCTCCGACGCACCAAAGAGAACGATGTTGGTGATGAGGGCGCTTCCCAGCGCAAGCAGCAAGACCAGTTGCCAGAACGGAATGATGTCGGCAACGAGCCACGACAGCATCGAGTCCTGGCCGGCGTTGTCTTCGTTCAGAAAGAAGAACCAGAGCAACACCGAAACCACCAGCGAGCTGATCGCCCCGTACAATCGATGTCCGGTCTTGCGCACCGGCATGGTGATCACCAGCCCGTCAGGCGTGCGCTCCCAGCTGATCCTTGGCTTCGCCCCGCCCGAATTCATCAGCACACGCCTCGCGTCAGAAACTTCCCCAACGCCACCTTAGGTTGATGGCTTGCGTTGCGAAAGGTTTGAGCCGTGCGTTTTCGCCTATCGCCCCCAGCTGTCCGCGACATGCGCCAGCAGGCCGGCCAGCTTGTCGTTCATGGCGTTGGCGATGGCCGCCTCAAGCTGCTTCACCGGGCCGGACCCGACAGTGGATTCCTCCCAGATGACGAGATCGCCGGTTCGCCCAGTCCCCTCGTCTCCGGATTCCACGGCTGCTTCGTAGGAAATCGCCGCACGGCCGCGCACGAGGATGGCTGCGGTGCCGCCCGGCGTGCCACGCAGGTAGATGGTGATTTCCAGTGGCTTCATTCCCTCGGGCAGTTTCGGCGACGGGCCGCCCTCGCGGTGATAGCCGGACGATGCGACCGGCACGCCGGCCTTCTCCAGCGTCTGCGTCGCGGACTTCGTCAGCCTGTCGCAAATTCGCTCGGCGTACTTCTCGCCGGTGGAACTGACGCAGGCGATGGCGACTCCGTCGAGCCCCGCCAGTTGCCGCGCCCAGTCGGTTTCGGCGCGGGCGGGATTGATCGCCGCGAGACAGCCGATCAGGGCTGCGGCGATCGCCCTCACTTCCACCAGGCCTTGGCTTCGAACCGCCCGGCGGCATCCTCGATGACCTGCGCGACGGAGAACAGCGTCTCCTCGTCGAACGGCTTGCCGATGAGCTGCAGGCCGAGCGGCAGGCCGCTCTCGTCGCGCCCAGCCGGCACCGAGAGGCCCGGCAGACCGGCCATGTTCACCGTCACCGTGAAGACGTCGTTGAGATACATCTTCACCGGGTCGGCATTCATGCTCTCATCGCCGATGGGGAAAGCCGCAGACGGCGTCGCCGGCGTCAGGATCGCATCGACCCCGTCGGCATAGACCTGCTCGAAATCGCGCTTGATGAGCGTGCGAACCTTCTGGGCGCGCAGGTAATAGGCGTCGTAATAGCCAGCCGACAGCACGTAGGTGCCGATCAGGATACGGCGCTTCACCTCGCGGCCGAAGCCTTCGGCGCGGGTATTCTCATACTGCGCGGTGATGTCGTCGCCGGGAACCCGCAAGCCGTAGCGCACACCGTCATAGCGCGCGAGGTTGGACGAAGCCTCCGCCGGCGCGACGATGTAGTAGGCCGGCAGCGCGTACTTGGTGTTGGGCAGGGAAATTTCGCGGATCTCGCAACCCGCAGCCTTCAGCCATTCGACGCCCTGCTCCCAGAGCTTCTCGATTTCCGCCGGCATCCCCTCCATGCGATATTCCTTCGGAATGCCGATGGTGAGACCCTTCACCGACTTGCCCACAGCCGCTTCGTAGTCCGGCACGGCGATGTCGGCGCAGGTGGTGTCCTTCTCGTCGTGGCCGGCCATGGAGCGCAGCAGGATGGCGTTGTCGCGCACCGTGCGCGCGATCGGGCCCGCCTGGTCGAGCGAGGATGCAAAGGCAACGATGCCCCAGCGCGAGCAGCGCCCGTAGGTCGGCTTGATGCCGACAGTGCCGGTCAGCGCCGCCGGCTGGCGGATGGACCCGCCGGTGTCGGTCGCGGTTGCGCCCGCGCACAGGAAACCGGCGACGGCAGATGCCGAGCCGCCCGATGAGCCGCCCGGAACCAGCAGGCCGGCCTTGTCGCCGGAAAGGGCCGCCTTGCCCTGCTCCGCCGACCAGTTGGCCGGCAGGTGCGGGTTCACGACGGGGCCGTAGTAGCTCGTCTCGTTGGACGAACCCATGGCGAACTCGTCCATGTTCAGCTTGCCGAGCATGACAGCGCCGTCGCGCCACAGGTTGGACGTGACGGTGGATTCGTAGCGCGGCTGGAAGTTATCGAGGATGTGGCTGCACGCCTGGCTGTGGACCCCTTCGGTGCAAAACAGGTCCTTGATGCCGAGCGGAATGCCTTCCAGCGGCCCGAACTCGGCAGACGCGATGCGCTCGTCCGAGGCCTTGGCCATGTCCATCGCCTTGTCGGGCGTTTCCAGCACGAAGGCATTGAGGCCACGCGCGGCTTCCACCGCACCGATATAGGCTTCCGTCACCTCGCGGGAGGAAATGGTCTTGGCGCCGAGTGCATCGCGCAGCTCGGCCAGCGTCATTGTCGTGGGATCGCTCATTCAAACACGGCCTTGTTTTTTCGTATCAGGATAGTTCACTCGACATCGGCTAGACGGAAGTACCGCGAGCGATTTTCCCCTTCGCACTGCACATAATACTGGCCAGCTTTACCCACTGACTTGTCTGCGTTGACGATCGCAGTGCAACTGCCGTCCTTCAGCAGCTTGAGCGCAAAGCGTCGCATCGCGACAACTTCTCGTTTGGTCAAACCATAATCGCCGACTCCGGGAACATATTTGATCCGCGGATCCATAATTTCTGGACTGAGAGCAGCCGGCTCAGGATTTGTTGGCTTGTTTCGGGATAAGAATTCCGCTGAGACCCAGCGTGCGACCTTATCCTCCTGAATTTCAGGAAATTCGGCCTTCTCTACGGATGCATCGTAGAACTCACTGATCCGAGCCCAACCATCGCGCGACTGAAACAACTCCACTTTCTGTCCCCTATAGAGCTTATTGGTAGCCGGACAGGAAGTCGCAGGACATAGCCTCACGTTCAGTGAGTTCGCAGTTACGTAGTAATCGTCAGCTATCGCATTCACCGGCACCCACGCCACGAACGTCAATGCAATTGCAAAGGACCAACGCCAGCGCACGGAGTTATTCCACCACCTTAGGAACGAGGAAATAGTGGTCTTCGGTGGCCGGCGCATTGGCGACGATATCGTCGGACTTTGCCCCGTCGGTGACGACGTCGTCGCGCATCTTCATGGACATCGGCGTGACGGACGTCATCGGCTCGACGCCTTCGACATCAACCTCTGATAGCTGCTCGACAAAACCGAGGATCGTGTTGATCTCGCCGGCGAGCGCGGGAAGTTCGGCCTCGGGGACCGCGATACGGGCAAGGGTAGCAACGCGACGCACGGTCGCTTCATCGACGGACATACTTGGCACCCGGAATCTGGATTGCGTCTGGCAATGCCGCCTGCCGCGAATTGCGAAAACGGCTGCGGGCAGGCATACATGAGCCACACATGGGCCGCAAGACACGGGGAATTGCGGTTTTCGACAAGGCGTTTGCCCTCGCGGACGCTGCTGGGGAAGCATCTTTTCGAACGGAAACCCAAGCCTATGCGGGCTCTCGGCCTGACGGACGCAATCTTCTACAATCTCGGCCATCGCTACATCACCAGCACGGTGGTGCTGGATGGCCGGTGCGATCTGGCGCGTCTCGTTGCCGAAATGGAAGCGGCTGCGCGCGAGGTTCCGGCGCTGCGGGAGCGGTTTTTCCGCATCTGGCCCTGGTCCTTCGCCCGCGACGATGCGGGCTTCGGCATTGCCGACCACATCGTCAGCGTCGATTGCCCGGACGTGCGCAGACTTGAAGACCTCGAGCCGGTGATCGAGAAGGTCCGCCGGTCGATCCCGCCGCGCAGCAAGTCGCCGTGGCGCATCTACGTCATCAACCCGCAGGGCATCGAAGGCGAGAAACCGGAACAGCGGGTCTCCGCCGTCATCTTCCACCTCAACCACGCGCTTGCCGATGGCGTGCGCTGCATGCAGGTGATCGGCGACCTGGCATCGCGTGACGTGACGGTCGAACCAGCGTTGGCTGCGCGTATTCCGAAAATGACGCGCAAGACGTTCGACGCTCAGCCCGAACACCACCGGATCGTCGACCAGGGGGTCTCGCTGGTCCGCCTGCCCCGCAAGGACCTGCGGCGCGACCGTGGTGCGACGGATGTCTTCGTCGATGCCGCCGCCCGCATGCTGGACGACCCGGACCTCTACAGCCATGCCGAACCGCTGAACTACTGCATCGCGAAGACGCAGCTCGTGCGCCGGCGCACCAGTCGCGGCGAACTCGGCAACCACATGGAGACAGTGGCGAACCCGGTTCGCACGGCCCCGGTGGAGCGCCCGGTGCGCTTCCGCATCCCCGGACTTCAGACAATCCAGAAATTGCCGATCGTGAAATACATGATCGCGACGCTCCCGCCGCCGTTGGCGAACTGGATGATGCGCGTCTGGTACAAGCGCTTCGACGGGATGGTGACCATCCTGCCCGGCCCGGCTTCCATGCAGATGGGCGGGTGCGACTGCCTCGGGGTGTTCGGAACGCCGCCGCTCTCCGGACCGATCCCGCTGGTCGTGCTGTCGATCCCGCTCGGGCGTCAGCACGCAATTGTCGTGATTCCCGGCAAGGGCTTTACCGGCGAGCGTGGCGAATTGCTCGAAAAGCTGAACCAGGCGCTGACAACCGTGCCGCTCACCGAAAAGAGGGCAAGCGGCGTTCGCGCGAAGGAAGACGCAGCGCCCGAACCGGACGCGGCCGGCGTACCGGCGGCCTGAGTCGTGCCTAGAGGTCGAAAGCCTCGCCGATCTTCGGCACCAGCACCTTCGCGCCGACACCCGTCGTCGCCTTTTCGAATTTTGAGGCATCCTGGTCGATGATCGGAAACGTGCCGTAGTGCACCGGGATCACCGTCTTGAAGTCGAAGTAATCCCGGCAGGCGCGCGCCGCGAGATCGGCACCCATGGTGAAGCGGTCGCCGATGGGCACGAAACCGACCTGCGGCTTGTAGATGTCGGCAATCAGCTTCATGTCTGAGAAGATGTCGGTATCGCCCATGTGCAGCACCACCGGCTCGTAGGACGCTTTCGGCAGGATCACGACACCGGCCGGATTGCCGAGATAGACCGGCGTCCCGTCGACGATGGACGACGAGGAGTGCCACGCCTGCACGAAGGCCACGTCGAAATCGCCGCAATCGATGCGTCCGCCGTGGTTGCCGGGGCTGAAATTCTCCACGCCCTTGCCGCCGAGATAGTTGCAGATCTCGAAATTCGCGACGAGTTGCGCACCCGTTTCCTTGCAGATGGAAACCGTGTCGCCGATGTGGTCGTCGTGGCCGTGGGTCAGCACCACGTGGGTCGCGCCTTTCGCGGCCTCCAGCGGGTCACCCTCGAAGGTGGAGCTGTCCGACAGGAACGGGTCGATGATGATCACCGCGTTTCCTGTCTCGATGCGCACTGCCGAGTGCCCGAACCATGTCGCCTTCATCGCGTCCTCCCGCTTGCCCCCCGCTGCGCTGACCGGTTCGGTCTGTTGCGGGGCTTGTTCCGCGGAAAATTATAGAAGCCGGACGGATGGCTTCAACCGGACACGAAAAAGGTCGGGGACAAGCGCGTCAGGCTGCGCAGAGCCTTTCCTCGAAGATGGCGACCCGGTTCCGTCCTCCCCGCTTGGCATCATACAGGGCGATATCGGCCTGCTTGAGCAGCACGGAGAGTTCGTGCGAGGCAGAACTCGATGCCACGCCTAAGCTGCAGGTCACGCAGAGCGGCTCATCCAGACTGCCGATAAGCTTGGATTCCACCGCTTTGCGCAGGTGCGATGAAATTTCGTGCGCCTTGCCAACATCGACACCCGGCAGCATGAGCGCGTATTCCTCGCCGCCCAACCGTCCGCAGATCGCGTTTTCAACGCTGGAAATGCAGTCGGCCACGCTGCAAATGGCGACATCCCCGACATCATGTCCGAAGCGGTCGTTGACCGACTTGAAATGGTCGATGTCGAGGCAGACGACGGACGCTGCGCCCCCGGCACTCGCCGTGCAGCTCGCCTCGCCTTGCTCCATGAATGCGCGCCGGTTCAGCAGGCCGGTCAGCGGGTCGGTCTGGGCCAGCCGCAGCAGTTCGCGCTGCGAGTTCAGGTACCGCGCAGCGGAGCGAAGCCTGGCCAGCAGCTCGGTCTTGCTGGGTGGTTTGCGGATGAACTCGTCGGCGCCGGCGTCCAGCGCCTCGGTCAGCTTGCCCTCTTCCTTGGAAGACGACATGGCGATCGAGTAGACGAAGCGCCCGGATTCGGCGAGCAGCCGGATCTGCCAGCACAGCTCCAGGCCGCACATGTTGCCGGCCTCGAAACTGGTGACGACGATATCCACGTCGGGATGGTCTGCTATGAAGCGATAAGCGTCGTTGCCATCGGCAAACGCTGTTACCTTGTCCCCCCATCCGCCCAGCAGCTCCGACATGATCCGGATGCCGACCCGGGAAGGTTCGACGAGTACGATATGCATTATTATTGCCCTGCGGCGTGTCCCCCGAAGGTCTCAGTATGGAAGCGCAGTCGTTAATTGATCGTATTGCGAGTAATCATTCTCACATGCCACTTCCAATATATCTCCACCAAACGAATTCTGATCGATGAATGCGTCGATGACTTGGGGCAATGCCTGACATGCCGATCCACGAGACACTTGAAGATCTGGCGCTCGCCGATTTGAAGGCCGGACCGCTGATCGGCCTCGACCCCGGAACGAAGACCATCGGGGTGGCCGCATCCGACCCTGCCCGCATGATGGCGATGCCGGTCGAGACCATCCGCCGCACGAAGTTCACCATCGACGCCGAGCGCCTGCTGGAGCTGATCGGCGAACGCAAGGCCGCCGGCATCATCATCGGCCTGCCGCGCAACATGGACGGGACGGAAGGCCCACGCGCCCAGAGCGTGCGCGCCTTTGCCCGAAATCTCTCGCAGAAGAGCGACCTTCCAATCGGCTACTGGGACGAACGCCTGTCGACGGTTGCCGCCGAGCGCGAGCTGATCGCCGCCGACGCCTCCCGCGCCAAGCGCGCGCAGGTCATCGACAAGATGGCGGCGGTCTTCATCCTGCAGGGCGCGCTCGACCGGCTGTCGGCCATCCGGGCGGCGTCCGCATGATCGCGGCCATAGAAACCCTCATACCGGTCTTTGCGATCATCCTGCTCGGCGCGGGTCTCAAGCGCATAGGCATGCTGAGCGAGGAGCAGTGGCGCGGTGTCGAGGACCTGATCTATTACATCTGCTTTCCCGCGCTCATCATCGCCACGCTGGCGCGCACGGTTTTCTCCACCGTGCCGGTGCTGGCGCTAGCCGCCGCGATGGCCGCCAGCGTGCTGACCATGTCGGCGATCCTCTACCTCGCCCGCGCGCCGCTCTCGCGCTGGCTGAAGGCCAATCCGCCCGCCTATACCTCGATCTTCCAGGGGGCGACCCGCTGGAACACCTATGTCGCGCTGGCGGTCGTCGGTTCGCTCTACGGCGCGGACGGCATCAGCCTTGCCGCCATCGGCATCGCGGTGATGATCCCGCTGCTCAACGTGCTGTGCGTCTCGTTCCTGCTCGCCCATGTGCGCGACGAGGCTCCCAGCCCGGCGGCAATCGCCAGGGGCCTCTATACCAATCCGCTCATTATCGCCTGCGTCATCGGCATCGCGATCAACGCCTCGGGCTTGCCCGTCTACGCGCCGATCCTCGAAACCGGCGCGATCCTTGGCCGCGCGACGCTGGGGCTGGGGCTGCTGTGCGTCGGAGCGGGGCTGCGCATCGAGGACGGGCTGCACATCGGCCCGCGCGTCGCGTTTACCTCCATCGCACGGCTCATCGGAATGCCGCTGCTGATGGCGCTGTTCTGCCTTGCCTTCGGTGTCAGCGGCATGGCGTTTGCGGTGGCGATCATCTGCGCCGCCGTACCCACCGCGTCCTTCTCATATGTGCTGGCGCGCAAGCTTGGCGGCGATGCACCGCTCATGGCGCGCATCATCACCGTGGAGACGCTTGCGGCCGCCATCACCCTGCCCGTCATCATCGCGCTGCTGCCTGCAACTTGAGGACAACCGGTTTTCGCTCTTGCGGCCCCTGCCCCAAGGCCTTAAAGCCATGGCTTCAATGACATCTCCAGCCGCCGAGTTCGATCCTTTCTCGAAGCCCCATTTGCTTGGGATCAGCGACCTTTCTGCATTCGACATCGAAAATCTGCTGGACCGGGCAAATGCCTGGGCCGAGCGCAACGCGCTGCCTGACAACAAGCACGCGATCCTGCGCGGCCGCACGCAGATCAACCTGTTCTTCGAGTCCTCGACCCGCACGCAAAGTTCCTTCGAGATCGCCGGCAAGCGGCTGGGTGCCGACGTGATGAACATGTCGGTCGCCTCGTCCTCGGTGAAGAAGGGCGAGACCCTGCTCGACACCGCCGTGACGCTGAACGCCATGCGGCCCGACCTGCTGGTCGTGCGCCATTCCGGCTCCGGAGCGGTGGAACTGCTGGCCCGCAAGGTCGCAAACTGCGCGGTTGTGAATGCCGGTGACGGCAGCCACGAACACCCCACGCAGGCGCTGCTGGACGCACTGACCATCCGCCGCCGCAAGGGTCGCATCCAGGGCCTGAAAGTGGCCATTTGCGGAGACATCGCCCATTCCCGCGTCGCGCGCTCCAACATCCTGTCGCTGGCGGCACTCGGTGCGCAGGTGAACGTCGTCGCGCCCTCCACGCTGATGCCGACGGCCATCGACCGCATGGGCGTCAACGTCTTCCGGAACATGGATGAAGGCGTCGAAGGCTGCGATGTCATCATGATGCTGCGGCTTCAGCGCGAGCGCATGTCCGGGGCATTCGTGCCCTCCTCGCGCGAGTTCTTCCACTATTACGGCCTCGATTCGCGCCGCCTCGCGCTCGCCAAGCCCGATGCGCTGGTGATGCATCCCGGCCCCATGAACCGGGGCGTCGAGATCGACTCGGTGGTCGCCGACGGCACGCAGAGCGTCATCCGCGACCAGGTTGAGATGGGCGTTGCCGTGCGCATGGCCGTGCTGGAGGCACTCGCCGACAATCTGCACGGCGGCGACAACGTGAAGGCGGCCGGCGCATGATGAAGTTTGCCGAACCCACGCTCGGCCACCGCGACGAGGCACGCCCGGTGCTGTTTCGCGGCGCGCGCATCGTCGATCCCGCCGCCGGCAGCGACCAGACCGGCGACCTGCTGGTCGTTTCGGGAAAGATCGTCGAGACCGCCGCCGAAATCGCCCCGCCGGAAGGCACCGAGATCGTCACCTGCAACGGCGCGGTCCTCGCGCCGGGACTGGTGGACATGCAGGTCCATGCCGGCGAACCGGGCCACGAACATCTCGAAACGCTGGCAAGCGCCAGCCGCGCGGCTGCCGCCGGTGGCGTCACCACCATGGCCTGCATGCCCTGCACCGACCCGCCGATCGATGACCCCGCGCTGGTCGACTTCGTCCTGCGCCGCGCCCGCGACACGGCCATCGTCAATGTCGTGCCGATTGCAGCCGCCACGCGCGGCCTCAAGGGCGCGGAAATGACCGAGATCGGCATGTTGCAGGAAGCAGGCGCGGTCGCCGTCTCCGGCGGTCGCGGCGCGATTGCCAATTCCGGGCTGATGCGCCGCCTGCTGACCTATGCGGGTGATTTCGGCGTGCTGGTTATCAACGCCGTGGAGGATGCCGAGCTTGCCGGCAGCGGCGTAATGAACGAGAGCGAAGCGGCAACCCGCCTCGGCCTCGCAGGTATTCCGGTGGCTGCCGAAACGGTGATGCTTGACCGAGACCTGCGGCTCGCCGCGCTCACCGGCGGTCGCTATCACGCGGGCCAGATCTCGGCTGCCGAAAGCGTCGAGGCGCTTCGCGCTGCGCGCAAGCGCGGCGTGAAAGTCACGTGCGGCGTCTCCATCGCCCACCTGACGCTGAACCAGTACGATATCGGTTCCTATCGCACCTTCCTGAAGATGCATCCGCCGCTGCGCACCGAGGACGACCGCCTCGCCCTCGTCGAAGCGCTGGCCGACGGCACCATCGACGTGGTGATTTCCAACCACGACCCGCAGGACGTGGACACCAAGCGCCAGCCCTTTGCCGAAGCCTCGGACGGGGCCATCGGCCTGGAAACGATGCTGGCCGCCTCGCTGCGGCTCTACCACGATGGCTCGGTTACCTTGCCCGCGCTGATGGCGGCCATGTCGACCCGGCCCGCGAAGCTCCTCGGTCTCTCGTGCGGCACGCTCGCACCCGGCTCGCCCGCCGATCTGGTGCTGTTCGATCCCGGTGCGCCGTGGATTGTCGAGGCAGCTGCGCTGTCTTCGAAGTCCAAGAACACCCCCTTCGAGGACGCACGGATGCAGGGCCGCGTGCTGCGCACGGTCGTTGCCGGACGAGCGGTCTACGAATACAGTTCATCGGGGAATTGATCTCAGGCGCGGGATTTGGGGGAAAATGGCATGCAGAATCTGCTCGGTCTTCTCGCCAACGCGCCTCTACTCGCCCTCGCGGCAATGGCCATCGGCTACCTGCTCGGCTCGATCCCCTTCGGACTGGTGCTGACGCGCGCCGCAGGCCTTGGCGACATCCGCAAGGTCGGTTCCGGAAATATCGGCGCGACAAACGTCCTGCGCACTGGCAACAAGAGCCTTGCCGCCGCCACCTTGCTCGCCGACGCGCTTAAGGGCACCGCCGCCGTTCTCATCGGCATGTGGATCGATCCCGCTGCCGGGACACTGGCAGGCGTTGCCGCTTTCCTTGGCCATCTCTTTCCCGTCTGGCTGAAATTCCGCGGCGGCAAGGGTGTCGCGACCTTCCTCGGCGTGGCGCTCGGCCTGCTGTTTCCCGCAGCCATCGCCTTCGCCGTCGTCTGGCTCGGTGTTGCGTATATCTCCCGCTATTCGTCGCTGTCGGCCCTGTGCGCAACGGCCATCACGCCGCTGGTCGCGCTGGCGCTCGGGCGCGGTGACGTGGCACTGGCGCTCGCGATCCTCGCGGCCCTGTCGTGGTACGCGCACCGCGCCAACATCGCGCGGCTGATGAGCGGCGAGGAATCGCGCATCGGCGGGTCCTCGGCGACCGCCTCCAACTAGGCTGGACCGGTGACCGACCTGACAGACGCGCAGCGATTCGACTGGCTGCGTCTGCTGCGGTCGGAAAATGTCGGCCCCGCCACCTTCCGCTTGCTGCTGAAGCGCTACGGCAGCGCTGAATCCGCGCTCGACGCGCTCCCCGGCATTGCAGCGCGCGGCGCGACCGGGCGGGCGATCAAGGTTGCGACGGTCGAGGCCGTACAGCGCGAACTGGACGACGCCCGGCGGCTCGGCGCGCACTTCGTCCCCCACGGCGAACCCGGCTATCCGGCCCGACTCGCCCATATCGACCAGCCGCCGCCGCTCCTGTGCATCAGCGGCGAGACGGACATTTGCGACAAGCCGATGGTCGCCATCGTGGGCGCGCGAAATGCGTCCGCAGGCGGGCGGCAACTGGCCCGCATCTTCGCGTAGGAGCTAGGCGAAGCGGGCTTCGGCGTCGTGTCCGGCCTTGCGCTCGGCATCGACGCGGCAGCTCATGAGGCATCGCTCCAGCATGGCAGTATCGCCGTGCTTGGCGGCGGGCTTGGGCGAATCTATCCCGAGCAGCACATCCCGCTGGCTGACCGGGTGCGCGAGACCGGCCTTCTGGTCAGCGAGATGCCACTGCACCACGCCCCGCGCAATCGCGATTTCCCGCGCCGGAACCGGATCATATCCGGCAGCGCGGCCGGCACCATCGTCATCGAGCGCAGAGGTCAGGATCGCTCATCACCGCGCGCTTCGCGGCAGAACAGGGGCGCGAGGTTTTTGCGGTGCCCGGCTCCCCGCTCGACCCACGCGCGGAAGGCACCAACAAGCTCATCCGTGGCGGCGCGACCCTCGTCACCCAGACGGCGCATGTCCTGGAAGCGCTCGAACCGATCCTGCACCAGCCGCACCAGGAGCTCTTCGAGCCAGAGCCGTCAGCAGACGAAAGCTGGAGCGTCGAGGCGCCCGACGAAAGCGTGAAGAACGCCATTTCGGCACTGCTCAGCCCTGCCCCGGTGTCCATCGACGCTCTGATCCGGGAGAGCGGCGCACCTGCGGCGCAGGTTCAGGGCGCGCTGCTGGAACTGGAATTGGCGGGAGACGCGGTTCGGCTTTCAGGGAATCGCTTCAGTAAAAACTAGGCTTTGCGACGCGTTTCGATGCATATCAAACGCGCTGCATGTGCGATTGCCCCCAAACACCAAACTTTATCTGGCGTTTAGGATCAGCATAGGTTAGTGTTTAACTATCGGCGCGTTGATGCGACTTTGAGCGCGGCTTCTCGGGCTTCGTCCGCTGCCATGCGGATCAAATAACTGAGAAATACGTGTGGTTTTTTGTCTGCGATGGTCGCCAACTCCAAGAGTATGGCGCTGATATACTCGTAATCTTCAGCGTCATTGCCGCTTAGGCTGATCTCGTGCTCAGCGCGGCTCTTCTTAGGGTCGCCTTCTTCTGAACTCATGCAGCCTTCCGAACGATTGACAGATTCAGCGTCGTGCAATTAGTGCAGATAAAACCTTTGCGCGCAAGGTAACCTTTAGCACAACCTATACGTGCATATCGGAATAATTCATTTTCCCCGATGTGACTGGATGTCTAACTCACGAGCCTTAGAAAGGTTCGTTTGACAGGACCCCTGCCTTTCCCCATTTTCCTGCGGCCCGCGCTTGCCGCGCCGCACCGAGCGCCGCAAATTGCGTGCGGTCCTGAAATCTCGTCAGTCTGGAAACTGGAGCCCGATGAACGTCGTCATCGTCGAATCGCCTGCCAAGGCAAAGACCATCAACAAGTACCTCGGCGGGGACTACCAGGTCTTTGCGTCCTACGGCCACGTTCGCGACCTGCCCGCAAAGGACGGCTCCGTCGATCCTGAATCCGGCTTCGAGATGAAGTGGACGGTCGACCAGAAGGCACAGAAGCGCCTGAACGAGATTGCCACCGCGGTGAAATCGTCCGACCGCCTCATTCTCGCAACTGACCCCGACCGCGAAGGCGAAGCCATCTCGTGGCACGTGCTGGAGGTGCTGAAGAAGAAGGGTGCGCTGAAATCCGCCGAAATCCAGCGCGTGGTCTTCAACGCCATCACCAAGTCCGCCGTGCTGGACGCCATGGCCAACCCGCGCGAGATCGACGCCGACCTTGTCGACGCCTACCTCGCCCGCCGTGCGCTCGACTATCTCGTCGGCTTCACGCTGTCGCCTGTGCTGTGGCGCAAGCTGCCCGGCGCGCGCTCCGCAGGGCGCGTGCAATCGGTGTCGCTTCGCCTCGTCTGCGACCGTGAAGCCGAGATCGAGGCCTTCCGTTCGCAGGAGTACTGGAACGTGATCGCCAAGCTCGAAGCCTCCGGCGGCGAAGCGTTCGATGCCCGCCTCGTTTCGGTTGCAGGCGACAAGCTCGACAGGCTCTCCATCGGCGACGAGACATCGGCCTTCGCGATCCGCGATGATCTGAACGGCGCGTCATTCACGGTCGACAGCGTCGAGAGCAAGCCGGTGAAGCGCAATCCCTACCCGCCCTTCACGACGTCGACGCTGCAGCAGGAAGCCTCGCGCAAGCTGGGCTTTTCCTCTGCCCGCACGATGCAGACCGCGCAGAAGCTCTATGAAGGTGTCTCCATCGACGGCGAGACGCAGGGCCTCATCACCTATATGCGTACCGACGGCGTGCAGATGGCGCCTGAAGCGATTTCCGCGATCCGCGACGTGATCGCCAGCCGCCACGGCGACCGCTACCTGCCGAACTCGCCGCGCATCTACAAGTCGAAGGCAAAGAACGCGCAGGAAGCCCACGAAGCGATCCGCCCGACGGAGGTGTCCCGCCACCCGGACGCCGCGCGCAAGGTGCTCGACGGCGACATGCTGCGCCTCTACGAGCTGATCTGGACCCGCACCATGGCAAGCCAGATGCAGGCAGCCGAGATGGAGCGCACCACCGCGGAAATCACCGCCAAGGGCGAGAAGATTTACGGCCTGCGTGCGACCGGCAGCGTGCTGCGGTTCGACGGCTTCCTGAAGCTCTACCAGGAAGGCCGCGACGACGCAGGCGACGACGAGGATTCCAACCGTCTGCCGCCGCTTGCAACCGGCGACACGCCGCAGCGCAAGGACATCGAGGCGACCCAGCACTTCACCGAGCCGCCGCCGCGCTACACCGAAGCCTCCCTCATCAAGCGGATGGAAGAGCTCGGCATCGGCCGACCCTCCACCTACACCGCCACGCTGCAGGTGCTGCAGGACCGCGAATACGTCACGCTCGACAAGAAGCGCCTCATTCCCGAGGACAAGGGCCGCCTCGTCATCGCGTTCCTGGAAAGCTTCTTCGAGAAATATGTCCAATACGATTTCACTGCCGGCCTGGAAGAGCAGCTCGACAAGATTTCCGACGGCAAGGTCAACTGGAAGAGCGTGCTGGAGCAGTTCTGGAAGGATTTCTCCGGCCACGTCGAAGGCATTCGCGAGCTGCGCGTCGCGCAGGTCATCGATTCACTCAACGAGATGCTCGGCGCGCACCTGTTCCCGGCACGCGAGGACGGTACCGATCCGCGTTCCTGCCCCAATTGCGACAACGGCCAGCTGAGCCTGAAGATCGGCAAGTTCGGCTCCTTCATCGGCTGCTCGAACTATCCTGATTGCCGCTACACGCGCCAGATCGGCCAGAGCGACGCGGAAGGCGCGCAGCTTGGCGAGGACGGCATACGCGAACTTGGCGAAGACCCCGATACCGGCCTCATGGTCACGGCCCGGACCGGGCGCTTTGGCCCGTTCCTCCAGCTCGGTGAGCAGGAAGGCAAGGAAAAGCCGAAACGCGCCACCATCACCAAGGACTACGATCCAGCCACCATCGAGATGGAACAGGCGCTGGAACTGCTTCGCCTGCCGCGCGAGATCGGCAAGCACCCGGAAGACGGCGAGCCGATCTTCGCCGGCATCGGGCGCTACGGGCCGTTCGTCAACAAGGGCCGCATCTACGCCAACCTGGAATCCGTGCCGGAGGTCTTCAGCGTCGGTCTCAACCGGGCCGTGACGCTGATCGCGGAAAAGGAAGCCAAGCGCGGCGGTGGCCGCAACTCCCAGCCCGGCAAGGCGCTCGGCGAGCATACCGACTTCGGTGCCATCGAGTTGAAGGCCGGTCGCTACGGCCCATATGTCACCAACGGCAAGGTGAACGCGACGATCCCGCGGGGCACCGAGCCGGAAAGCATCGACCTGGAACAGGCGGTGGCACTGATTTCGGCCAAGGCGGCCTCGCCCTCCAAGGGCAAGAAAAAGAAGAGCACCAAGCGCTCGACGAAAAAGTAGGTCTGATTGGCCAAGCGCATCAAAAAGAAGAAATCCAACCTGCCCTCGCGTGACGAGATTCTCGCCTTCGTCACGCAGAACCCGGACAAGGCGACCAAGCGCGACATCGCCCGCCAGTTCGCGATCAAGGGCTCGGACCGCATCCCGCTGAAGCGGATGCTGGCCGACCTCATCGACGACGGCCTGATCGAGCGTGGCGGCGGCAAGCGCCTGCACAAGCCCGGCACCTTGCCCCCCGTCGTGGTGGCCGACATCACCGAGCGTGACGAGGACGGCGAGTTCATTGCCGTTGTCGCCGAGCGCGGGCCGGCAACGGGCACGGACGCCGACGGCGATGGCGAGGACGATGCGCCCTCGTCGGCCCCGCGCATTCGTGTTGCCCCGACCAGGAAACGCCCCGCGCCGGGCATCGGCGACCGCGTGCTGCTGCGCATCGACGAGGACGCGCGCGAGGACGCGGACCCAGATTCCATCATCGACGGGTTCGTCATCCGGGTGCTGGACAAGCCGAAGGCGCGTATTCTGGGCGTCTACCGCGAACTGGGCGACGGCACCGGCCGCATCGAGCCGGTGGACAAGAAGAACCGGAAAGAGTGGGCGGTCCACCAGACCGATTCAAAGGACGCTCGCGAGGGCGAACTGGTCGCCGTCGAGCCGCTGAAATCGCGCCGTCGCATGGGCCTGCCGCAAGCCCGCGTGATCGAGCGCATGGGCTCGATGGCGGACGAGAACGCCGTCAGCCGCATCGCCGTCGAGACCCACGGTATTCCGCTGGATTTTCCGCGCGCTGTCATCGAGGAAGTCGAGGAGATCAAGCCGAAGACCGATGTGTCCGGCCTTGAAGACCTGCGCAAGGTTCCCTTCGTCACCATCGACCCGGCAGACGCACGCGACCACGACGATGCGCTGTTCGCCGAACCCGACGAGGCCAGGGACAACCCCGGCGGGCACGTCGTCTGGGTCGCGATTGCCGACGTCGCGCGCTACGTGACGCCCGGCACCGCGCTGGACAGGGCCGCGCGGGACCGCGGTAACTCGGTCTATTTCCCCGGTCGCGTCGTGCCGATGCTGCCAGAGCGGCTCTCCAACGACCTGTGCTCGCTGCGCGAAAAGGAAGACCGCCCGGCGCTGGCCGTGCGCATGGTCTTCGATGGCGACGGCAACAAGATCGACCATCGCTTCGCGCGCATCATGATGCGCTCCGCCGCCAAGCTGCGCTACGAGACCGCACAGGCCGCCGTCGATGGCCGTCCTCAGCCAAAGGACGACGACACCGACACCGGCCCGCTGGTCGAACCGGTGCTGAAGCCGCTGTGGGCCGCGTGGCGTGCGCTGATGAAGGCGCAGGGCAAGCGTAGCCCGCTCGACCTCGACCTGCCCGAACGCAAGCTGGTTCTCGACAGCGAAGGCAAGGTCGCGAAGGTCATCGTGCCGGAACGGCTGGAGGCGCACCGGCTGGTGGAAACCTTCATGATCGCGGCAAACGTCGCAGCCGCCGAGACGCTCGAAAAGCAGCGCGTTCCCCTCGTCTACCGCGCCCACGATGCGCCCTCGCCGGAGA
This sequence comes from Tepidamorphus sp. 3E244, assembly GCF_046159835.1. Classification (NCBI taxonomy): domain Bacteria; kingdom Pseudomonadati; phylum Pseudomonadota; class Alphaproteobacteria; order Hyphomicrobiales; family Tepidamorphaceae; genus Tepidamorphus; species Tepidamorphus sp. 3E244. The sequence goes on from NZ_JBJXCY010000001.1 coordinate 1,727,047, forward strand.
AGCTGGCCGCGCTCGGCGAGTTCCTGCGCACGCTCGACATCCAGCTTGCCAAGGGCCAGACGGTCCAGCCGCGCCAGTTCAACACGATCCTGTCGAAGGTCGTGGACACCCCCAATGCCGGCCTCGTCAACGAGGTGATCCTGCGCAGCCAGGCGCAAGCCGAATACACGCCGGAAAACTACGGGCATTTCGGGCTGAACCTGCGCCGGTATGCGCATTTCACCTCGCCCATCCGCCGCTATGCCGACCTGATCGTCCACCGCGCGCTCATCGCGTCGCTGAAGCTCGGCGATGGCGGCTACCTGTATGAACCCGAGCCGCTGGCCGAAACCGCCGCCCACGTCTCCATGACCGAGCGCCGCGCCATGGCCGCCGAGCGCGAGACCGTGGACCGGCTGATCGCGCATTTCGTGGCAGACCGCGTCGGCACGCGCTTTCCCGGCCGTATCTCCGGCGTCACCCGGTCCGGCATGTTCGTCAAGCTGCGCGACACCGGCGCCGACGGCTACATCCCCGCGGCTTCCATCGACCAGAACTACTGGCGCTATGATGAAGTCGGCCAACAGCTCGTCAGCGACCAGACGGGTGAGGCATTCCGCCTTGGTGACGATGTCGAGGTGCGACTGGTAGAAGCGATGCCGGTTGCGGGTATGCTGCGCTTCGAGATTCTTTCGGACGCGCGCAAGCTGCCGGCATCGGAACGCAAGAAGGCGCGCGAACGCACCAAGCAGGATGCGCGCGGCAACACCCGCCGCCGCTCGGCCATTCGCAGGCGCAAGTAGGATCGGATCGCGAGATGTCCGTCGAATATGCCCATGAAGAAATCGTCGAACCGCCACGCAGCTGGTGGCGCGCCATGCGAGCTGGCCTTGCCTGCAAGTGCCCTGCCTGCGGGCGCGGCAGCATCTTCACCAGCTATCTCAAGGTCGCCGACACCTGCCCCGCCTGCGGCGAGGAACTGCACCACCACCGCGCCGACGATGCGCCCGCCTATATGGTGATCTTCATCGTCGGCCATATCGTGGTGCCGTTGATGCTGTGGATCGAGGTGGCCTACCAGCCAGCCATGTGGATTCATGCCGTGGTCTGGGCGCCGATCATCATCGCGATGTCGCTGGCCTTGCTTCCCCCGGTGAAGGGCGCGCTCGTCGGCCTGCAGTGGGGCTTGCGCATGCACGGCTTCGGCGGTGAGAACGAAGAGGACAAGTTCGCGGCATGAACGACTACGCCGACCGTATGACGCAGCAAAACCGCGACCGCAGCTTCAAGAACCGCCGCCCGCGCGACGCCGCAACCGTCATCATGCTCGACAAGCGCGACGACCGGCATCACGTGCTCCTCGGCCGCCGCCACGACCGCCACGTGTTCCTGCCCGGCAAGTTCGTCTTTCCAGGTGGCCGCGTCGACGCGACCGACGGGCGCGCACCCGCTGCCGCCGAACTGGACGACACGGTCGTGGAGAAGCTGCTGGCTGACATGAAGCGCAACGGCGGGTCGTACCGCGCACGCGCGCTGGGCCTTGCCGCGATCCGCGAAGTCTTCGAGGAAACCGGCATTGCCATTGGCCGCCCGCATGAAGGCCGCCTGCCGAAGATCAACCAGTGGAATGACTTCTTCGGGCTCGGTCTCGCGCCGGACTTGTCTGTCCTGCGCTTCGTTGCCCGCGCCGTCACACCGCCGGGCCGCCCGCGCCGCTTTGATACGCGCTTCTTCGTCGTCGACATGACCGAGACCGGCCATTCCACCGACGAGATGATGCGTCCCTGTGATGAGCTGGACCAACTCGTGTGGACGCCCATCGACGAGGCGAGCAAGCTCGACATGCCCGCCGTCACGACCGTGGTGCTGGATGAGCTCGCCAACCGCCTGCCCGGTGATCCGCACCTGAAGGCGCCCGTGCCGATTCCCTACTACTGCTGGAAGCGCGACCGCTTCGTGCGCTACGAGATCTGACACCCGCCCCGCAGTGGCATGCCGCCCCTGCTGAAAATGTCATAGGCCGGACTGGGCAAAGGCGCTACAGAGCGCCGATGAGCAGCGACCCGCAATCCGAAGACCTGAACCTCACAGCGCCCTTTTCACTGGGCGACAGGCGCGCGATTGCGGCTGCGATCACCTGCGTCAGCATATCCGGCTTCTCGATCTCGCTGTCGTTCCCGCTGGTCTCGCTGGTGCTGGAATCGCGCGGCGTGTCCGATACGCTGATCGGCGTCAACACCGCGCTGGCAGGCCTTGCATCGCTCGCCATCGCACCGTTTGCCGCGCGGCTGGCGCGACAGTTCAATCCCATTCGCGTGCTGATCGTATCGCTGATCATATCGGCAGCCTGTCTCGTGGCCCTGCCCTGGACACCAACCTGGGCCTGGTTCCCGATCCGCTTCGTCTACGGGGCGGCGGCGAGCCTGATTTTCACCGTCGGCGAATTCTGGATCAACGCAGCCGCCAACGAAGCCCGGCGCGGCCTCGTCATGGGCATCTATGCCTCCGTCCTGTCCATCGGCTTTGCCGTCGGCCCTGCGCTGCTTGGCATCACTGGCACCGAAGGCGCGCTGCCGTTCCTGCTGGGGGCGGTCGCATTCATCGCGTCCATCGTGCCCGTCTGGATGGCGCGGGACGTGTCGCCGCCGGTCCACGGCGCGCCGAGCGCCAATTTTCTGGCGTTCCTGTGGATCGCGCCGACCGCGACGCTTGCCGCTTTCATTTTCGGCGCGGCCGAACAGACCGGCTTTGCATTCTTCGCGCTGTTCGGGATTCGCAGCGGACTGGACGAAACTTCTGCCGCGCTGCTGCTGACCATGGTGGCGCTCGGCAACCTGCTTCTGCAGATCCCGCTGGGGCTGCTGGCCGACAGGTTCGAACGCACCTACCTGCTCGCCGTCTGCGGGTTCTTCGGTGTGCTGGGCATGCTCGCACTACCTTATGCGATTGCGTGGCTGCCTGCCGCCTACCTTCTGCTGCTGTTCTGGGGCGGCATCACCGGCGGCTTCTACACCATCGGCCTTGCGCAGCTTGGCGCGCGCTTTCGCGGCACCGACCTTGCCAGCGCCAACGCTATGTTCGTGATGCTCTACAGCCTCGGCATGATCGTCGGCCCGTTCGGTGCCGGTGTCGCCATGCAGAAAGCCGGCGCGAACGCACTGGCCTGGTTCCTCGCGGTCCTGTTTGCCTGCCACTTCGCGGTCGCGCTGTGGCGCAGCTTCACGGCACCCTCTTCGAAGCCCGGCACACCTTGACTTTCCAGCCCCGGTCGGGCTATCAGCCCCTTCCAATGCGCTGCGCTCGTTCGCGGCGCGCTTTTATTTTGAACGCAAGCCGCATCGATCCGGAATGTCCGGTCAGCCTGCGGCGCGAACGCAGGGCAAGACGATGGCCAAGGCTACCACGATCAAGATCCGCCTCGTGTCGAGCGCCGACACCGGGCATTTCTACGTCACCAAGAAAAACTCGCGCACGATGACCGAGAAGATGGTCAAGAAGAAGTACGATCCCGTCGCGCGCAAGCACGTGGATTACCGCGAGTCGAAGATCAAGTAATTCGACCACCGCGATTGCGATTTCAAAAAGCCGTCGGCGCGAGCCGGCGGCTTTTTTCGTTGGCGCCTGCCCACCCCTGCTTCAGGCCGGCTTCTGCGCAACGCAGAGCGTGGCCGGCATCGGTACCATCGCCTTCCCGTCCCGCACGAAGGGCGCGCAGCGCTCCACCATGGCCGCCCGGATGGCCGGCAGGTCCTCGGGTCTCTGCGCGTTCAACAGTGCACTGGCGCGCGCCGTGGCCTCCCGCAGGGCATCCATCAGCGCGTCGGGCGCAGGCAGCGTCCAGTACAGAAGGTGCCGCTCGTGCCGGCAATCCTCGAAGCCGAGTTCACCGGCAACCCGCGCGCATTCCTCCTCCGGCCCGAAGCGGAAGAACGGCGGCCCGGCGGGCAGATCCACGTCGGTCGTCCCGAACCGCGCCACGGCATCCATGGCAAAGCCGATCGCCGAGTTTTCCGGCTGTGCCCACGACGTGAAGACCAGACGGCCGCCGGGCTTGAGCACGCGCATGGCATCCGCGAGACCGGCCTCGGGTTCGGGAAAGTGCATGACGCCGAAATTGATTGTCACCACATCGAAGCGCGCATCTTCAAAGGGAAGGTCCTGCGCGTCGCCGGTCTGAAATCGGGCTTGCGGGTAATTCTGCGCTGCAAGCCGGACCATCTCGCCGGACAGGTCGATACCTGACGCAACCGCGCCGAGCCTCGCCGAAAGCCCTGCGACGTAGCCCGGCCCGCAGGCAACATCGAGCAGCACCGTCAATGGCCCGACCTCTCCGGCCTTGAGAATCGCCGGAACGATCTGTGTCGTCAGATGCTCCCAATGGCTGTGATAGCCGCTGGACGCACGCTCCCACGCATCGTGTTCGAACGCGCGGAAAGCATCGCTACCCTCGCTGCTTGTCGCCATTGAAGCCTCCATCCCCTGCTGACGGCACGACAAGTGTGCATGTCGGCAGGTTGAACGCAAAAGCCGCACCGCAAACTGGCTTTCACAGCATCGCGCGCGCGGCGTAACGTCGTCCCCGCCTATCCATGTGCGGCTAGGGTTCCGGCTTTGCTTGAAGTGCGCTGGACCGAGCGCCGTGATGAGCCGATAACGGCGGACACCCGAGGACGAGAAGACCAGAGGGGATGGACAGGGCGTGTTGCAACGCGCCTGTACGCCAACTCTCGAGGTCCACCATGACACCACTCGGCTTTGCTCTCGTTTTCGCCGCCGCCATCTGCCACGCCACCTGGAATTTCCTGGTCAAGCGCATCGCCGCCGGACCGGAACTCATCTGGCTCTTTTCCACGCTCACACTGGTCATCTACGCGCCGCTCGCGCTCTGGATTTTTTTCAGCGAGCGACCTGACCTGGGCCTCGTGCACCTGGTCTTCATCGCCGGAAGCGCGGTGCTGCACCTTGGCTATTTCCTGCTGCTCCAGACCGGTTATCGGCACGGTGACCTGTCGCTGATCTACCCGACGGCGCGTGCCACCGGGCCGCTACTCTCGGCAGGCTTCGCCGCAGCCTTCCTCGGCGAGAATCTTATGCCGCAGATGGGCTCTGGTGCGGCGATCATCATCGCCGGCGTCTTCATGCTTACAGGCGGCGCCTCCAAGGGACGCCTGCTGGCTCTTGCGCCATCCCACCTGTTCGGGATCGCCACCGGCTGCTTCATCGGCACCTACACGGTCTGGGATGCCCACGCGGTCGCAGCCCTCGCCATTCCCCCGCTTATTCTCGACTACGCCTCCAGCATCGGGCGCAGCGTTCTGCTGGCGCCGACCGCATGGCGGCGGCGCGAGGCCGTGGCGCGGCTCTGGCAGGACCACCGCGCCAGCGTCATCGCCATGGCGATCTTCAATCCCCTCGCCTATATCCTCGTGCTCTACGCGCTGACATTCACGCCCGTCATCTACGTCGCACCGCTGCGCGAAACGAGCGTGCTGCTGTCCGTCCTCGCCGGCAGCCTGCTGCTGGGTGAAGGCCACCTGCGGCGGCGATTGTCTTGGGGAGTGGTGATCCTGGCAGGTGTCGCCATTCTTTCCACCGGCTAGACCCGACAAGCAAAAAGGCCGCCGGCGAGCAACGCCAGCGGCCTTTTCGAAGATGTCTGCGCCCCCACGCAAGACTCTCAAAACTGAAAGTGGCCGGTCCGGAAAAAGGTGTTAACGAGGAGGCCACTCCACCCATCCGAACCGGCCTGCCCCATGGGTCCAGGAGATGCGGCGGACCTGAGCACCATGGGGTGCTGCTGGCTCTCTCGTTCCTCTGGGGAATAAAAGAACACAACAAGCAGTTCGGACACTATCCCACCGCCCGTGCGAATCAACGTTCTTTTAATAAAACGCCCAGCGTTTCACTGCTCAGCGTAAACCGGTAGGGTTACTGCTTGCAGTTAACTGGTGAACAGAAGATCAGGGGATGTTTTTCAGCCGGCCTCTACATGGCCGAGCCAAGCAACGAATGCACTTAACTTGCCCTTGCGTCAGGCAGCCTGCGCGCTGACCCGGTTGCGCCCGGTGTGCTTGGCGTTGTAGAGCGCTTCGTCCGCGCGTTTGATGAGCGCATCGGCATCGTCGGTGCCCGAGGCAAGCGTCGAAGCGCCGATGCTGACCGTCACCTGGATGGCGCGGGTGCCACCGTGGATCGGGAACGGATCGCCGGCGATGGCCGAGCGGATGCGTTCACCGACACGCACCGCAACGCCGATATCTGTTTCCGGCATCACGATGACGAATTCCTCGCCGCCCATCCGGCAGGCGAGATCCAGCCCGCGCACGCTCTTGCGCACGCGCTTGGCGAATTCCTTGAGAACCTCGTCGCCGGCATCGTGGCCGTATGTGTCGTTCACGGCCTTGAAGTGGTCGATGTCGAGGACAAGCAGCGACAGCGGGCGGCGCTTCTCGCGCGATTTCGTCACCAGCGTGCCGAGATGGTTTTCCATGTAGCGGCGGTTGTGCAGCCCGGTCAGGCTGTCCGTGACGGCCATGGTGACCGACATCTGCACGTTGTCGCGAAGGCGCTCGGCATAGCGGCGGCGCTTGATCTGCGTCGTGACGCGCGCCGACAGCTCGTTCGGGTCGACCGGGCGCGTGATGTAGTCGTTGACGCCAAGGTCGAGGCCGCGCATCAGGCGGGCCCTGTCGTCGGGATCAACCACGATCAGGACCGGCACGTTGCGCGTGCGCTCCAGCGAGCGGAGTTGCGAGCACAGACGCAGGCCGTCAAAGTCCTGCAGGTCCAGGCTGACGATGATGAGGTCGTAGTCGGAATCGGCAACCCGGAACAACGCTTCCTGCGGCTGCGTCTCCACCTGCACGTTGTGCTGGCGCGACAACACGCGGTTGAGCTTGTCGTAGGAGCTGAGCCGGTCGTCGACCAGCAGGATGCGCCCGTTCTCGCCAGAGGCGCGAGCGGCTTCCGCGAACGGGTCCTCGATGCCGAGATCGCGGCTGGTCGCCGCGCGCATCCGCAGTTCGTCCGTCAGCATCTTAAGGCGCACCAGGCTCTTCACGCGGGTGACGAGCGCAATGTCGCTCACCGGCTTGGTGAGGAAGTCGTCGGCCCCGCATTCCAGTCCCCTCACCCGGTCACTGGCCTGGTCGAGTGCGGTGACCATGACGACGGGAATGTGGTGGGTGCGCGGATTGGCCTTCAGGCGGCGGCAGACCTCGAACCCGTCCATGCCGGGCATCATTGCATCGAGCAGGACGATGTCGCACTGCTCCTCGTCGCAAACCGTCAGCGCATCGAGGCCGTTGGTTGCGCCGCGAACATCGAAATATTCCTGCGAAAGCCGCGCCTGCAGCAATTTCACATTGGCCGGAATATCGTCGACAACCAGTACGCGTGCCGTCATGGGCTTGAACTCAACTCGTTACGCAACAAGCACGAAGCGCCCTTAGGCGTCGTTCAGGAACTGCTTCACCGTCTCGATGAACTTGCCGACCGAGATCGGCTTGGAGATATAGGCCTCGCATCCGCCTTCGCGAATGCGCTCCTCGTCACCCTTCATGGCGAACGCCGTCACGGCGATCACCGGAATGTGGCGGAGATTGTCGTCTTCCTTCAGCCATGCGGTCACATCGAGACCGGAAACCTCTGGAAGCTGGATATCCATCAGGATCAGGTCGGGGAGCTCACGCCGCGCAAGATCGACCGCCTCGCGGCCGTCCCGCGTGCCGACGACGTCGTAACCGTTCGCCTTGAGCAGATCGTGGAAGAGCTTCATGTTGAGCTCGTTGTCCTCCACAATCATGACTTTCTTGGCCATCGTCCCTCACCCCGTGGCAGCATCCGCAGCCCTTTGGGCAACACGATACCTTGCGCACGCCCCGTCCTTGCGCGCGCATTCCCCCTTACTCATCATGCAACGTTACGCTGCAAATCTTACGGATTGGCAAATGCAACACCACACCAGCTTTCCAGCCAACAAGGATGAGGCCGAAGCCCTTGCGGTGACAGCACTTTCCGCGATTGCAGCCGACCCGAAACTGCTGTCGCGCTTCATGGCGCTGACGGGAATCGAGCCGCAGAACTTGCGCCACGCGGCAAGCGAACCGGGCTTTTTGACCTCCGTCACGAACTTCCTGATGACCGACGAATCGACGCTTGTCGCATTCGCCGCCAACGAAGGCCTGCGCCCCGAGTCGGTCGCGCGCGCCCATGCGTTCCTGAGCGGCCCGGAGGCGCAATTCGGGGAATGAACGGCACCGCGCCCAGCGAAGCGATGACCGGGGTCGACCTCGGCGGCACCAAGATCTCGGCCGTTGTGCTCAGCCCCGATGGAAGCGAGCGCGCCCGGCTGCGCACGCCGACGCCGCAAGGCGACTACGCCGCAACGGTTGAATCCATTCGCGACATCGTCAGCGCCGTGGAGGTCGAGGCCGGGCTGGAACCACGGCGCAACGCCCCCGTCGGCATCGGCACGCCCGGTTCGACCGTGCCCGGCACCGGCCTGATGCAGAACGCAAATTCCACCTGCCTCAATGGCAAGCCGCTGCTGACAGACCTGAAATCAGCCCTCGGCCGCGAGATCACCATGGCCAACGATGCGAACTGCCTTGCGCTGTCGGAAAGCACAGATGGTGCGGCCAAGGGCGAGGCATGCGTCTTCGCGGCGATCCTCGGCACCGGCGTGGGCGGTGGTATCGTCATCGACGGAAGGCTGCTGGCCGGCCCGCGCGGACTGTCCGGCGAATGGGGGCACAATCCCCTGCCCTGGCCTCACGAAGACGAGCATCCCGGCCCGCAATGCTGGTGCGGTCGGCACGGCTGCATCGAAGCATGGCTCAGCGGCCCGGCGCTGGCCGCCGACCACCTCGCCCGCACCGGCGAGGCGATGGATGCCCAAGCGATTGCCGCCAGGACGTCGCCGGCCTGCGCCGATACCATGAACCGCTACACCGACCGGCTCGCACGCGCACTGGGTGCCGTCGTCAACATGATAGACCCGGACGTGATCGTCCTTGGCGGCGGTCTGTCGCGGGTTGCCGCGCTCTATGAACGCTTGCCGCCGCGCGCCCTGCCGCACATCTTCTGCGATGCGCCGAGCGTGCGGATCGTGCCCGCGAAGCACGGCGATGATTCCGGCGTTCGCGGCGCGGCGCGCCTGTGCGCACCCCGCTGAACTCCAAAACCGAGCCAGAGCGCGAAAGCCGGCCATGCCAAGCCCGACCGAGATGCAGTCGCTGTGCCGAAATTGCGGGGCAACCGGCGTCGCCACTCGTTGCGCGTCCTGCGGCAGCGCCCGCATCGTGCGACATGTCGAGCTGTTTTCGCTCGAAATCGCGCATATCGACTGCGATGCTTTCTATGCGGCTGTCGAAAAGCGCGACGACCCGAGCCTGCGTGACAAACCGGTCATAATCGGCGGCGGCAGGCGCGGTGTCGTCTCCACCGCCTGCTACGTCGCGCGCATGAGCGGCGTGCGCTCAGCCATGCCTATGTTCAAGGCGCTCGCTGCCTGCCCGGACGCGATCATCATCAAGCCGGACATGGACAAGTATGCCGCCGTCGGGCGCGAGGTGCGCAAGCGCATGTTCGACCTGACGCCGCTGGTCGAGCCGATTTCCATCGACGAGGCGTTTCTGGATCTGACCGGCACGCAAAAGGTCCACCACGCAACGCCGGCCGAGACGCTCGCCCGCTTCGCCCGCGAGATCGAGCGCGACGTGGGCATCAGCGTGTCGGTTGGCCTGGCGCCGAACAAGTTCCTGGCCAAGATCGCCTCAGACCTCGACAAACCGCGCGGCTTCGCCGTGATCGGCGCGGCCGAAAGCGCCGAATTCCTCAAGCTCCGCCCTGTGACGACGATTCCCGGCATCGGCCCCGCGATGGCGAAGAAGCTGTCCTCTGAGGGATATCGCATGATCGGCGATATCCAGCGCGCCGATGCGACCGCGCTCGCCAAGCGCCACGGCGAATACGGGTTGCGCCTCTACGAGATGGCCCATGGCCGCGACCGCCGCCGCGTCGACCCGACAAGCGAACGCAAGAGCGTCAGCGCCGAGACGACCTTCAACGAGGACATCTCCGACCCGCGCGAACTGGAAACCCGGCTCTGGAGGCTGTGCGAGAAGGTATCGGGCCGCATGAAGGCGGCTGAGCTTTCGGGCGTGACGGTGACGCTGAAACTCAAGACGCGCGACTTCGCCACCCGCACCCGCGCCGCACGCCTTGCCGACCCGACGCAGCTTGCAGGCCGCATCTACGAAGCGGGCAAGCGGCTGCTGGCGCAGGAGACGGACGGCACCCGCTACCGGCTCATCGGCATTGGCCTGTCCGACCTGCGCGATGCCGTGGAAGCGGACCCGACAGACCTCGCCGACCCGGATCTTTCACGAAAGGCCGGTGCGGAGCGCGCGGTCGACGCGGTGCGCGCCAGGTTTGGCCGCGACATCGTCCAGCGCGGGCTGTCGTTCGCAGGTCGCGAGAAAGCGGAAAAGGCGAAATCGAAGACGGGCGACGCGGGCGGTGTCAGCGATCCGAACAGCGACCTTGATCGGGAAAGGTGAGCGCGCTCAGGTTTCCGCGCAGCGAAAAATTGCCGTAGTCCAGCAGGATGTCGCTGCTCACGCCGTTCTCGTAGAGCGTCGAGCTGATCGAGTAGATCGGCTCTTCCTCGCCACCCACCGTCTCGTCCTCGTTCTCGCTGCCCTCGCCGTGGAAATAGGCGACGGTCACCGGCCAGTGCGGGACGTCTTCAAGCTTGGCGCGGGCAAGCCCCGAGCCGTGGCGGTCGAGCCGCTTCGGCCCGATGACGGCGAACGTGTCATAAATCTGCGTGCCCGGATCGGACCCCTCGTAGATGCGCGCCGACAAGGTGCGCTGGCCTGTCCGGCCCGCCTGTATCAGCCGGTTGAGATGCTGGGTCGGGAACATAACGTCCTCGCCGAATTCCAGCGAATTGCGCTGCGGCATGGTGATGGCGATCTCCACGCCCTCGCCCGTGCGCTCTGCGTTGCCGTTCGTCTCTTCGGTGAGGTTGGCATCGTCGTAGCGGCGGTTGGTGAAGCGGAACGTGTTCGCGTCGCGCGATTCCCACTGCGCGGTCCGCAGGTCGGTTACCAGCGTCGCCCCTTCAGAGTTGGCAGAGCGGAAGACGTAGCGCGAGTTGGTGGCAAGGCCCTCGCAATCGGTCGCGAGCACTTCGACCACCATGCGGCCGCTGAATGAGGCGATGTTGCCGGCTTCATCAGCGCGCTCCAGCTTGATGTCGTAGACGGCGCGGTGCGGCATGAGGTCGGCCTGCGCCGGCACCGGGCACAGCAGCGCGAGCGCCAGAGGCGCAAGGCGGATTGGGCATGTTCTCGTCGAAAGCACGACATCTCCCCGAGGCTTTCAATCCTTCGCCCCATAGTGGAGGAAATCTCACCAACCACCAAGCCGGATTCGCATTTGTGGTTGCCAATCGCCCTCAAGGCTGGACTATGCGGGCAAATTCCCCTGACGAAATGGATGGATGGCATGAGCGGCACGATTGAGAAGAGACTGAGCGAACTGGGCATCGAACTACCCGAGCCGATGGCCCCGGTGGCCAACTACATGGCCTGGGTCGTTTCCGGCAAAATGGTCTACGTGTCCGGCCAGGTCCCCATCGTTGACGGCAAGCCGCAGCATATCGGCCAGTGCGGCAATTCCATCTCGACGGAAGACGCGGTCCAGGCCGCGCGCATCTGCGCCATCAACCTCATCTCGCAGGCCAAGGCCGCTGCCGGCGGCGATCTCGACAAGATCGCCCGCGTCGTGAAGCTGGTCGGCTTCGTCAATTCCGCACCCGACTTCAAGGATCACCCGACGGTCATCAACGGCGCATCGGACCTCATGGTCGACGTCTTCGGCGACAAGGGCCGCCACGCGCGCTCCGCCGTTGGCGTTGCAGCTCTTCCCCTCGGCCTCAGCGTCGAGGTGGAAGCGATCTTCGAACTCGCTTGAGCACCACCGAAACCAATGCGCGCGGCTGGATCGGCCGCGCGCCTGTCGCCCATCGCGGCCTGCACGACAAGGCGGACGGACGGATCGAGAACTCGCTTTCCGCGATACGCGCCGCCGTCGAGGCAGGCTTCGCCATCGAGATCGACGTGCGCCAGAGCGCGGACGGCGAGGTCATGGTCTTCCACGACGCGACGCTCGACCGGCTGACCGGCGAAACCGGCGCGTTCACAGACCGCAACGCCGACGAACTCACAGGTATGGAACTGACCGGCAGCGGCGGCGACACCATCCCGCGCCTGTCGGACGTGCTGGGGGCAGTCGATGGCCGTGTCCCGCTCTATGTCGAGATCAAGCACGAGACGCGCTCCAGCGGCGCCCGTGAACGCGCCGTGGCCAAGGCACTGGATGGTTACGACGGGCCGGTGGCGGCCATGTCGTTCGAGCCGTCGAGCGTGCGTGCCATGCGCGAGGTCGCGCCCCACATCACGCGCGGCATCGTCGGCGAGGCCTATCGCGACAAGGCGGAATGGCCCGGTCTTTCCGCAATGCAGCGATTTTCCCGCCGCAACCTCTTTCACATTCTCTCCACTGCGCCACATTTTATTGCATGGCACATCCACGACCTGCCCGCGTTTGCCCCGGTCATCGTCAACACGCTGACAGGCAAACCCCTGCTCGCATGGACGGTTCGCAGCCCGGCAGAGGCCGAGCGGGCGCGCGCCAGCGGCGCGCAGATCATCTTCGAGAACTTCCTCCCCTGACCCATCGCATCCTGATTGGGTCGGTCACGGCATGACCAGCATGAACGAGACGGAAAAAGGCGCGGCGGACGAGCCCGAGCGGGCGCGCAAGGTCGTCGTCGCGCACTCGATCAAGGCGATCGGGCGCGAGACGTGGGACGCCTGCGCGAACCCGCACGGCAGCCCGGCACGCGCGACTTCGAATCCATCGTCAAGCGGTTCTGCCCCAGCGGTTGAATCAGAACATGAAGCTGAATCAGTTTCTGAAAACCCGGAATCAGTCTGCGAAGGAGATACCTACAACCCGTTGGTATCATTCGATTTTCTCAATTCACTGGAAAAAAGCGGGTGCGTAGGCGCACAGGCCGGCTGGCTGCAGCACCACCTGGCCGTGGAAGACGATGACGGCACCACGGTCGCCGTCATGCCGGCCTACCTGAAGGACAATTCCTTCGGGGAATACATCTTCGATCACGGTTGGGCCGACGCCTATGAACGCGCCGGCGGCCGTTACTACCCCAAGATACAATCGGCGGTTCCCTTCTCCCCCGTACCGGGCCGGCGAATCCTAACCGCGAAGGACCAGGACGCGGAGTTCGAGACGATGGTCTCCGCTGCGCTGGCTCTGAACGACGCCGCGCGCGCCTCCTCCATCCACTGGACGTTCTGCACCCGAGACGAGTGGGACCGCTTCGGCGAGATGGGCTTCCTGCGCCGGATGGACCGGCAGTTCCACTGGTACGATCGCGGCTACGGCGACTTCGACGGCTTTCTGGACGCGCTTGCGTCGCGCAAGCGCAAGGCCATCCGCAAGGAGCGCCGCGAGGCCATTGCCGAGAGTGTCAGCATCGAGTGCGTCACCGGCAGCGACATCACCGAGGAGCATTGGGACGCGTTCTTCAATTTCTACATGGACACCGGCGCGCGCAAATGGGGCCGCCCCTACCTCAACCGCGACTTCTTTGCGCTGATCGGCGAGTCCATGGCCAACCGGGTGCTGCTCATCATGGCGCGGCGGGCGGGACAGCTCGTGGCGGGCGCGCTGAACTTCATCGGTGACCAGGCACTCTATGGACGCCACTGGGGCTGCACCGAGCACCACCCCTTCCTGCATTTCGAGATCTGCTACTACCAGGCCATCGACTGGGCCCTGCAGAACGGCCTCAAGCGCGTTGAGGCCGGCCACCAGGGCGAGCACAAGCTGGCGCGCGGCTACGAGCCCGTCAGTATCTATTCCGCGCACTACATCGCCGACCCGGGCCTGCGCCACGCGGTGGACGACTACCTCCAGCGCGAGCGCGCAGCGGTTGAAGAGGAGATCGACGTGCTCGGCGAATACGCCCCCTTCCGCAAGGGCTGACGCGTCCCTTGCGGCGCGACGACCCCCGCGCTCTAATCCCGCCAGATTGACCACTTCACCGGAGAACACGATGCCGGACTATGACGACCAGAACGTCTTCGCCAAGATCCTTCGCGGCGAACTGCCCGCCCACAAGGTCTACGAGGACGAAAAGACGTTCGCCTTCATGGACATCATGCCGCGCACGGACGGGCACGTGCTGGTGATCCCGAAGGCGGCCTCCCGCAACATTCGCGACATCTCCACCGACGACCTCGCAGCCGTGATGGCGACGGTCCAGAAGATGTCTCACGCGGTGATGAAGGCGTTCGAGGCAGACGGCGCCACCGTCCAGCACTTCTGCGAGCCAGCCGGCGGACAGGTTGTGTTCCACACCCACGTCCACGTGCTGCCGCGCCACGAGGACGTGAAGCTGCGCCCGCACACCGGCGAGATGGCCGACAACGACGTGCTTGCCGCCAATGCCGAGAAGGTGCGCGCCGCCCTCGCCTGATCGCGCCGGCAAAAACTGAACCGACACTCTCAAAGCAAAAGGCCCGCAGCGTTTCCGCTGCGGGCCTTTGTTTTTCGCGAATTGTCTTGGCTCAGTCGGCCTTGGCCGGAACGCGGGGCACGCTGCCACCACCGCCCTTCTTGGGCTTGCTGGCAGGCGGCGTCTCCTCGGCGGCAGGCTTTGCCTTTGCCTTGGTGCGCTTGGCCGCCGGCTTCTTCTTCGGCTTGGCCTTGGGCCGGGACGGCTTGGGCGGTGTCTCGAGATATTCGAACTCGAGCGCGGATTCACCCGCCGCGTTGCGTCCGACGCTGACGCGCACGATGCCGCCGTTCTTGAGCTTGCCGAACAGCACTTCGTCGGCCAGTGGCTTCTTGATCTCTTCCTGGATCAGTCGGGCCAGCGGGCGTGCGCCCATCTGGTCGTCGTAGCCGCGATCGGCAATCCACTGGTTCGCTTCGTCTGTCAGCTCGATGGTCACGCCACGGTCGGCAAGCTGCAGCTCAAGCTGCAGAACGAACTTCTCGACCACCATGGACACCACCTCGCCCGGCAGGTTGCCGAATGCGATGGTCGCGTCGAGACGGTTGCGGAATTCCGGAGAGAACATGCGGTTGATCGCCTCCGTATCCTCGCCTTCGCGGCGCTGGCGGTTGAAGCCAATCGGTGCCTTGGCCATGTCGGCAGCGCCTGCGTTGGTGGTCATGATGAGCACCACGTTGCGGAAGTCGACCTGCTTGCCGTTGTGATCCGTCAGCTTGCCGTGGTCCATGATCTGGAGCAGCACGTTGAACAGGTCCGGATGCGCCTTCTCGATCTCGTCGAGCAGGAGCACGCAATGAGGGTGCTGGTCGACGCCATCGGTCAGCAGGCCGCCCTGGTCGAAACCGACATAGCCCGGAGGCGCACCGATCAGGCGCGAGATCGTGTGCCGCTCCATGTATTCCGACATGTCGAAGCGCAGCAGCTGCACCCCCATGATGGAGGCAAGTTGCTTGGCCACTTCCGTCTTGCCGACGCCGGTCGGGCCGGAGAACAGGTAGTTGCCGATCGGCTTTTCCGGATCGCGCAGGCCCGCACGGGCAAGCTTGATCGCCGCCGACAGCGCCTCGATGGCGCGGTTCTGGCCGAACACGACGCGCTTGAGGTTCTTCTCGAGGTCCTGCAGCACACCGGCATCTGTCCGCGACACGGACTTCGGCGGGATGCGCGCCATCTTGGCAATTGCGTCCTCGACCTCCTTCACGCCGATGGTCCGCTTGCGCCGCGAGGGTGCGAGCAGCATCTGCGAGGCGCCGGTCTCGTCGATCACGTCGATCGCCTTGTCCGGCAGCTTGCGGTCATGGATGTACTTGGCCGATAGCTCCACCGCCGCCTTCAGGGCATCGCCCGTGTAGCGCACGTTGTGGAAGTCCTCGAAATAGGGCTTCAGGCCCTTGAGAATCTTCACGGTGTCGGGAACGGTCGGCTCGGCGACGTCGATCTTCTGGAAACGGCGAACGAGCGCGCGATCCTTCTCGAAGTGCTGGCGGTACTCCTTGTAGGTCGTGGAACCGATGCAGCGCAGCGAGCCGTTCTGCAGCGCGGGCTTCAGCAGGTTGGAGGCATCCATGGCCCCGCCCGACGTCGCACCCGCACCGATCACGGTGTGGATCTCGTCAATGAACATGATCGCACCGGGATAGTCCTCGATTGCCTTCACGACGGCCTTCAGACGCTCCTCGAAATCGCCGCGGTAGCGCGTGCCGGCCAGCAGCGAGCCCATGTCGAGCGAGAAGATCGTGCACTCAAGCAGCACTTCAGGCACTTCGCCCAGCGTGATGCGCCGCGCGAGGCCCTCGGCAATGGCCGTCTTGCCAACGCCCGGATCACCCACGAAGAGCGGGTTGTTCTTCTGGCGGCGGCAGAGCACCTGGATCGTGCGCTGGATTTCGCTGTCGCGACCGATCAGCGGGTCGATCTTGCCGGCCAGCGCCTTCTCGTTGAGGTTCACGCAATAGGCGTCGAGCGCGTCGTTCTTCTTCTCGTCGCTTTCGGCCTCGGTCGCCTGCGGCTCGTCGTCAGACCCGCGCGGCGGGCGCTGCTCACCCATGCCGGCACGCTTGGCGATGCCGTGGCTGACGTAGTTGACCGCGTCGTAGCGGGTCATGTCCTGCTCCTGCAGGAAATATGCGGCGTGGCTTTCACGCTCAGCAAACATCGCGATCAGCACGTTTGCGCCCGTCACCTCGTCGCGGCCGGACGACTGCACGTGGATCACGGCGCGCTGGATGACGCGTTGGAACCCTGCTGTCGGCTTGGAGTCGCTGTCGGCCTCGATGACGAGATTGTCGAGTTCCTCGCCGATATAGTCGACGAGGTTGCGACGCAGAACGTCAAGATCGACGTTGCAGGCCCGCATCACCGCCGCCGCGTCCTGATCCTCGATCAGGGACAGCAAGAGGTGTTCCAGGGTCGCATACTCGTGGTGGCGGTCGGTGGCGAGCGCCAGCGCACGATGCAGAGCCTGTTCGAGACTGCGGGAAAATGAGGGCAAGGAAATCTCCTATTTCTTTTCCATCACGCATTGCAAAGGATGCTGGTGCTTTCGCGCAAAGTCCATCACCTGCGTGACTTTCGTTTCGGCGACCTCGTATGTGAAGACGCCGCATTCGCCGACACCGTTGTGATGCACGTGCAGCATGATCTCGGTTGCCGCCTCGCGCCCCTTGCTGAAGAAGCGCTCGAGCACGTGCACGACGAATTCCATCGGCGTGTAGTCGTCGTTGAGCAGCAGAACCCGGTAGAGGCTCGGCTTTTTCGTTTTCGGCTTGGTGCGGGTGACGACAGCGGTGCCGCTGTCGTTGTCACCGCCTTCGGCGTCGTCGGACCCCGGTCCGCTCAGCGTCGGAACGAGGCCCGCACGCTCCAGATGGATCGGGGCGAATTCAGGTTTCGACATCAAAGACTGCCGTTCCTCATCGTCACTGTTCATTGGAACCGGCACACTGAAACGCGTGCCGGAATGCACTGTTACAAAAGATAGGTCACGATCGGGGCCGTTGAAAGGCATTGACTCGCAACCTTTTCGCTGCCGTTGGGTCAAACGATTGGCCCCGAATCTGCCTGCCATGCTGATACGGATCAGTAGAGCGTCGCGGATTGCCGGGCCGGCAGGGCCGCGTCGTAACTCTCGGCATCAAAGCTTGCGTGCGCCTGTTTCAGCATCTCGCCGGCGCTCGGCAGGTCCTTGCGTCGGGCATGGCCCGCCGGGTCCCAGGCCTGCGCCCGCATGAACGCGCGCGCGCACTGGAAATAGACGCGCTCGATATCGATGAGCAGCACCGTTGCCGGCAGCTTGCCCTGCACGCTGTGGGCCGCGCAGACGGCCTCGTCGGCGGTGATGCGCCCGAGTCCGCGAATGCGCAGCGTCTCGTTGACGCCGGGAATGACGAAAAGCAGCGACACGCGCGGGTCGGCCACGATGTTGCGCAGGCTGTCGATGCGGTTGTTGCCGCGCCGGTCCGGCAGGGCCAGCAGCCGGTCATGCACCACGTGAACGAAGCCCGGCGCATCCCCGCGCGGCGAAATGTCGAGCCGCCCCTCGCCTACCGTTGCCAGCATGGCGAGCGGCGCACGCTCAACAACAGCGCGGTACGCCGGCGCCAGGCGCTCGGTTTCCTTCACCAGCGACGCTTCGCTGCATGTCGTGTAGATCGCGTCGAGTTCGCCGACGTGCGTCAGCGGTGCCGCCGCCTCGTAGTCGGGCGTTGCGGCTCGGGCGGTCGCGTCAGCCGAATCGGAAATCGTCACGTTGCCCTCCTGTCAGGGACTCAAAGCAGTGCCAAGGGTGACTCCCGGCATACAGGCGGGCAACAAAAAAGCCCGGCCTGCGGGGCCGGGCTCGATCTCTTCGAAAAGCAGTTCGCCGGATTGGCTTACTTGGAGGCCTTCGCCACCATCGTTTCCATCGGCTTGTAGCTTTCCTTGGCGAGGTCGGTGAACATTTCACCCATCTTGCCGGCCTGAGCCATGAAGCCCTCGTAGCTGGACTTTGCATAGCCGGTCTGGATTTCCAGGGCCTTGTCGAAGGACTTGGCGCCCATCATCTGCTCCAGGACCGATGCGCCTTCCTCGAAGGACTTCTTCGAGTAGTCAGCCATCTCGGCGGCAATTGCCTGCATGGACTTGGAAACGTTGCCAAAGCTCTGCATGGCGAGCTCGACATTATCCTTGCCCGCCTTCTGGATGTCTTCAAAACCGTTGATCATGTCGTGTCTCCCAAGACTTTGCATGTAGAAGGTACACGGCGGCCTCGCCGCGCCCTGCTGCGCTGCGACATGTTATATGTGCAGTGCATCATCAGAGTCAAGGTATTTTTGTGCAGCGCACAATGAGCGATTGCGGCATTTTTTTGCATTTTGCCACGACCTCGCCAAGTTTTACCCTTTTCTAACCGTGCGACTCTAACGTCGATAGCCACGTGGGGTGCGTAGAGTTGGCGCGTGATTGCCTGAGCTACCCGGACCGGGGTCTGGTAGCGAGATTGACGCCCGCAGCATCCACTTGAATGGCTGTTTAGTTTCGCGTTGGAGTGTCACCGCGTGTAAAAGCGGTTAGATTTCCGGCCGGGTACGGGTGGGTACAACTTGAAAAATCTCAGATCTCTCGCAATCGCGAGTCTTCTCGCTTGCGCTTTCGCCATGCAATTCACCGCCGTACAGGCGGCGCCGAAATATGTCTCGATCGCAATCGACGGCAATACCGGCGAAATCCTTCAGTCGACGCGGCCCGATACGCTGGTTCATCCCGCGTCGCTGACGAAGATCATGACGCTCTACATCGTCTTCGAGGAACTCGAGGCGGGTCGTCTGTCGCTGAGCGACAGCTTCACGGTGTCCAAGTTCGCGGCCAGCCAGGTGCCCTCCAAGCTTGGCCTCGCGCCGGGCTCGAAGATTTCGGTTCGCGACGCGATCCTGTCTCTCGTCACCAAGTCGGCCAACGACATGGCCGTCACCGTTGCCGAGAACATCTCCGGCTCTCAGACCAAATTCGCCGAGCGCATGACGCAGACCGCGCACCGTCTTGGCATGAAGCGCACCGTCTACAAGAACGCCTCGGGCCTGCCGAACGACGATCAGGTGACCACCGCCCGCGACCAGGCGACCCTTGGCCAGACCATCCAGGTTCGCTTCCCGGGCTACTACAAGTTCTTCGACACCACCCAGTTCACGTTCAAGGGCCGCAAGTACCGCAACCACAACCGGCTTCTGGGCAAGGTGAAGGGCGTCGACGGCATCAAGACCGGCTACATCCGCGCCTCCGGCTTCAACCTCGTTTCCTCGATCCGCCGTGGCGACCGTCACGTCGTTGCTGTCATCATCGGCGCCAAGTCGGGCAAGTCCCGCAACGCCGCGATGGAAAAGCTGCTGGAAAAGGCCATCACGCAGGCCAAGCCGCGCCGCAACGACCTGCTGCTGTCGCAGGCAGGCCCAATCCCCTCTCCGCGCCGCAACCCGGTTCCGCTGATCGCCCGCCAGCCGGCCGGCCAGCAGTCCCCGGTTGTCATGGCGTCGGCTCCGGCTGCCTCGCCGGCACCGTCTGCCGCCGCAGCGCCTGCCGCGGGTGACAAGCCTCTCGTGCTGGTCCCCAATGGTCGTGGCGGCTTCAAGGTCGCGCAGGCCACGATGGCAGCGCCCGTCGTCGCCACGCAGACCCAGCCCCAGATCCAGGCCCCTGCACAGCGCGCGCCTGCATCGGTCTCGCAGCCGGCCACCCAGCTTGCGGCCTACCAGCCGTCGGCGGTGGCCACCGCAGCGCCGATCCCCTCGCAGCCGGTCGCGCGCACCGAAGTGCAGCAGACCGGGTCCTTCGCACCGCGCATCACCATCGTGACGCCGGCCCGCGTGGTTCCCGCCGCCGCACCGCAGGTCGCCATGGCCAGCGCCCAGCCGGTCTACATGCAGGACGCCACCGCTCCGCAGGTCGCACAGCCCGTGGCGCAGCCGATCGCACAGCAGATTGCGCTGGCCCAGCCGGCCCAGGCCGCGCCCGCACCGGCTCGCCAGCAGGTGCTTGCCAGCGCGCGCGCCGCAGAGCCGCTGCCCACCGCGCGCGTCAACGGCGACTACGCCATCCAGATCGGCGCCGTGCCGGACGAGCAGGCCGCCCGCAAGCTGATCGCCTTGGCGCAGCTTCGCGCCGGAGAACTACTCGCTGGTCGCAGCCCCTTCACCCAGACGGTCGACAAGAACGGCGCAACCTTGTGGCGCGCCCGCTTCGCCGGCTTCGATCGCTCCGGGGCCAAGGATGCCTGCAAGGCGCTCCAGGAGAAGGATTTCGGGTGCTTCCCGATCCGCCACTAACGAATTCGGGCCGGATGCCCCATCGGCACCCGGCCCGCTGACTTCGAGTTTTGTTTGAGTTGCGTCCAGTCGCGTTGCGTTGAGTACAGGAGCGTTATCGATGAGCGTTCAGCAGCAGATCCTTGGCTTCGTTAATCTTCGCCGCCAGGTAAGTCGACCCGCCCCGGTCGGGGTGAAGCCTCTTCATAAGCGCGCGATGAGCGCTTCGGATCTCCTTGTCGCCCGCTCCGGGCGCGAGCCCAAGAACCTCGTAGGCTTCCTCCTGCGTCATTGGGCCCTCAACCGGGCCGCCCTGACCTTGCCGCCCGCCCGTATCCGTCTCAGCGTCGTCACGCCATCCGGGCGCACGGCGGTCAAGATACGCCTCAAGCAGGGCTGCTGAATCCGCATCGGCCTCGCCGAACAGCGCGGTGATCTGGGCCACGTCGAGATCATCCAGCGCCACGCCGCGGTGCGCACCGCCCATCACGACCCCGCTCATCTCGCCGGTATCGTGATCGAGCGTCATCTCGACAATGTTGCCGCGCACCGTCGACGTCTGGCCGGACGTTCGGTTGGTCCTTGAACCAAAACTGGCGGCGCCCGGCAGGTGGAAGCCGAGCATCGACAGCCCGAAGGCTGCGACCGGTACCGCGATCACCCACTGCCCTCGCAACAGGAAAAAGAACGCAACGAGCAGCATCGCGACCGCGCCTGCCCGCTTGACCCAGCGCGCCAACGTTGCCGGGTTCGCCTTCGTGAAGCTGTTCAGCGCGAAGAGAAGCAGGACGAGGATCAGCGCCCCGACGAGAAAGGCACCGACCATCAGCGCCCGCCCATCTGCTCGATCATGAGCCGCGCCGACCCGCCTGCCTTGCCCGACAGCTTCTCGAGAGCCTTCATCCCGCCTGCGGCATAGACCGCGACGGCCGACAGCAGGTCCTTCAACTGCGCAGCGGACCCCGGGTCGAACCGGCAGAAGGCTCCACCCGTCAGCCGCGCGATCTCGCGGAACGCCTGCTCGGCAATCGGGTCGCGCCCCTCCTGGAACAGGAAGACCGGCACCTTGAGCAGGCCCAGCTCTCCGGCGACGGCGCAAAGGTGGTCGACATTCTCCTCCATCGCGTCGCCGACATAGACCAGCGCCTGAACCGGCTTCTTGCCGGTCTCGGTGCGCACGTGCGACAGCACCCGGCCGATCTGCGTCTGCCCGCCACGGCAGTCGATGCGCGTCATCATGTTGGCGAGCGCGCTTGCATCGCTGGCCCATTTGCCGGCCCGGCATTCGTTGAAGCCGCGGAAATAGACAAGCTGGATATCCAGCCCGCCAACATCGCCGGCCGCGCGGAACATCTCACCCTGCAGCTTGCACGCAACGTCCCATGTCGGCTGGCGACTCATGGTGGCGTCGAGCGCAAACACCAGCCGCCCGCGCGCACCGTCAGGCGCCTTGGCAGGTGTCATCGCGCGCGCCTTGTTGAGGAACGCGGCCACATCGGCACTGGAATTGGTCTCGCGAACCTCCGCGCCGGTCTTGCTTGTGATGTCTTTGTGCTTGTCCGCCATGTCACCGCTGTATCGTTCGCCCGGCGAGGCACAAAGCCCCGCCGTCGAGAAAGCTACCACGGCAAATGTGGCGCGGAATGGCGGGAACGCAAGCGGTGGGGGTCAGCGGGCGAGAACGTCGCCCAGTTCCAGCGGCTCCCGGCAGCTTTCGATCCACAGCCTGCGGGCTTCAGCGCGGCGCAGGCCGCGTTCATCCACCGGCAGGCGGAGCTGGTCGATCAGGCGGCGGATTTCGCGCCGCGCCGCCAGGTGCGACAGGCTCGGGCGCGAGCCGAGAAGTTCTTCCTCGATCGGGTCGAGCGCGGTCAGCCCGCGCGGGAAGAACTCGCGGAAGACGACGCGCTCGCAGATGCCCTCGCCCACCCGGAACCCAAGCTGGCCGGATAGTTGCGATAGCGTGCCGGCAACGCGCTGGTTGTTGCGGGAATCGAGCGTCGCAATGCGGTTGCGCACGACGACCCAGTCGATGAGGACCTCGTCCACGATGCGCCGCTTGCGGCGCGCCTCGCGCACCATGCGCGCGAAATGGCTGATGCCCATCACTTCCAGCGTTTCGGGGTCGACTTCGGCCAGAACGTCGAAATCGACGAAGCTGTCGTTTATCGGCGTGATGAGCGTGTCGGCCATGGAATGGGCCAGGCGCATCAGGTAGCTATCGCTACCCGGCGTATCGATGACGATAAAGTCGACATTGCGCTCACAGCGCGACACGGCGTCGGCGAAGTCCGCGAACTCGCGTTCCTCGTTGAGGCGAACATTGTCGCCCTTGGCGCGTGCCGGCGAAAAATGCTCCGGGCACTGCAGCTTGAGACCGCGCCGCTGAGACCAGCGTTTTCGGTTCTCGACATAGTGGGTGAGCGAATGCTGGCGGGCGTCCAGATCGATGGACGCAACGCGCTGCCCCAGCTTCAGCAGGTGCACGATGACGTGCATCGACAACGTGCTCTTGCCCGACCCACCCTTTTCGTTCCCGACAACGATCACGTGAGCCGACCGGCGAGGTGTGACTTCCCGCATCTTGGTCTCCGTTCCCCAATGTCTTCATCTTGGGGAATCAGAGGCGCGCGAATCAAGCGCTAAGACTCGCTTGACTGCTTTTAGACCTCGTTAGGGTTAAATGGCCGGGAAAACTGTGCACTCCTCGCAACAACTTTTTGCGCAACAGACGATCATTTGCCTGCATCTGCGGCAAGTGACATCAAAGCCGCGTTTCCGCCGGATGCTGTCGTGTCCACCGAGACCACCCGTTCAGTGGCAAACCGGTAGAGGTAATGCGGTCCGCCAGCCTTCGGCCCGGTGCCCGAAAGGCCCTCGCCGCCGAACGGCTGGGAACCGACGATGGCGCCGATCTGGTTGCGATTGACGTAGATGTTGCCGACTTCCGCCAGCGTCGCGACCTGCTCGGCGCGCTCCTCGATGCGGGTGTGGATGCCGAGCGTCAGCCCGTAGCCGCTGGCATTGATATCCTCGATCAGGTTGCCGAGCTTCGACGCCTTGAAGCGCAACACGTGCAGGACCGGCCCGAACACCTCCCGCGTCACGTCGGAGAATGACTTCACCTCGTAGGCGACCGGCGCGACGAACGTGCCTTGCGCGGCTTCCTCGGTTGGCGTCACTTCGCCGAGCACCTTGAAGAGGCTGGCGGCTTCCTTCTTGTATCCATCGAGTCCGGCGCGTGCTTCCTCGTCGATCACCGGACCGACATCGGTTGCGAAGTTCCACGGGTCGCCGACGCGCAGTTCGTCCATCGCACCCGTCAGCATCTTGATGACCCTGTCGGCCACGTCGTCCTGCACGCAGAGCACCCGCAGCGCCGAGCAGCGCTGGCCGGCGCTGTCGAAGGCCGCGCGCATCACGTCGCGGATGACCTGCTCGGGAAGTGCGGTGGAATCAACGATCATCGCGTTGATGCCGCCGGTTTCCGCGATCAGCGGCACGATGGGTCCGTCCTTGGCCGCAAGCGTGCGCTGGATCGCGGATGCAGTCGCGTTCGAGCCGGTGAAGGCCACGCCCGCGATACGCGGATCGGCGACCAGCGGCGCACCGACGCTTTCGCCGTCGCCCGGCATGAACTGAAGCACTGCACCGGGAATGCCCGCCTCGTGCATCAGTTGCACGGCGCGGAACGCGATCAGCGGCGTCTGCTCGGCCGGCTTGGCGATGGCTGTGTTGCCGGCGGCAAGCGCGGCGGACACCTGGCCCGTGAAGATTGCCAGCGGGAAGTTCCACGGCGAAATGCAGGCAAAGACGCCGCGCCCGTGCAGGCGCAGGGCGTTGCGCTCGCCTGTCGGCCCCGGCAGCGGCTTCGGCGCACTGAATTCCTCGCGGGCGCGCGCTGCATAGTAGCGCAGGAAGTCGACCGCCTCGCGCAGGTCGGCCACCGCGTTGTCGAGCGACTTGCCGGCTTCCGCCACCAGCAGGGCCAACAATTCCGGCGCGTGGTCCTCGTAGAGGTCGGCAGCCTTGTTGATGAGCTCGGCGCGTTTCGCACCGCCGAGCCGGTCCCATGCCCGGTGCGCGGCCTGCGCGCGGCCGACGGCCTCCTTGAGGGTCTTGGTGTCGGCATTGACGACGCTGCCGATGACGCGCGAGCGGTCCTGCGGACTGGTCACAGGCTTGGCCTCGCCCTTCACCGGCTTGCCGTCGAGCAGCGGCGTTGCGTCGAGCTTCTTCGCGACGGCCTTCTCCATCGCCTGCATCAGCGGATCGCGCATGGTGCGTTCCGTCGTCAGGATGCCCTGGCTGTTGGGCCGTTCCGGCTGGAAGAGGTCCGCCGGCTTGTCGATATGCGGATGCGGCGTGCCGCCATGCTCCAGCGTCTCGGCAATCGGATCGGTGACGATCTCGCTGATGGGCGCCTCGTCGTCTGCCAGGCGGTTCACGAAGGAGGTGTTCGCGCCGTTTTCCAGCAGCCGCCGCACGAGATAGGCCAGCAAATCCTCGTGTCCGCCAACCGGCGCATAGATCCGGCAGGGCACGCCAAGATGCTGCTTGGGCACCACCGCGTCATAGATCGCCTGTCCCATGCCGTGCAGGCGCTGGAACTCGTAGCCACCCTCGTTGCCTGCCATGACGTGCACGGCGGCAACCGTGTGGGCGTTGTGGGTGGCGAACTGCGGATAGAACACATCGCGCCGCGCCAGCATCTTGCGTGCACAAGCGAGATAGGAAACGTCGGTGTGCGGCTTGCGGGTGAAGACCGGGAAGCCCGGCAAGCCGGCTTCCTGCGCCCGCTTGATTTCCGTGTCCCAGTACGCGCCCTTCACCAGCCGCACGGGGATGCGGTGACAGGTCTTGGCGGCAACACCAGCCAGCCAGTCGATCGTCGCCATCGCCCGCTTGCCATAGGCCTGCACCGCGAGGCCGAACCCGTCCCAGCCGGCAATGTCCTTGTCCGACAGCATCGCCTCGACGAGATCGAGGCTGATGTCTAGCCGGTCGGCCTCTTCGGCATCGACGGTGATCGCGATGCCTTCCTTCTTCGCCGCAATGACGAGGCTTTTCAGGCGCGGGAACAATTCGTCCATCACCCGGCCCGGCTTCTTCTCCTCGTAGCGCGGATGGATCGCCGACAGTTTCACCGAGATGGACGGCTTGGCGAAGATCTCGGCATCGGGCGCGTGCTTGCGCGCGTCGCCGGCGATCTTCTTCAGTGCGTCGTGGTAGGACGCGAGGTAGCGCTGGGCGTCGTCCTCGGTCATCGCCGCTTCGCCGAGCATGTCGTAGGAATGCCGGTAGCCGCGCTCCTCGTTGTGGCGCGCGGTGTCCAGCGCCTCGTCGATGGTCTGCCCCAGCACGAACTGCCGGCCCATGATGCGCATGGCCTGCCGCATCGCCTGCCGGATCACCGGCTCGCCGGAGCGCTTCACCATGCGCTTGAGAAGACCGCTGCCATCGTCCTGCGACTTGATGGAGACCACCTGCCCCGTCAGCATCAGCCCCCAAGTCGAGGCGTTCACGAACATGGAATCGGAATGACCGAGATGCTCGGCCCAGCCGCGCCCGGCGATCTTGTCGGCGATCAGCTTGTCCTGGGTCTGGGCGTCGGGAATGCGCAACAGCGCCTCGGCGAGGCACATCAGCACCACGCCTTCCTCGCTCGACAGCGAGTACTCGCTCATGAAGGCATCGACGCCGCCATGGTCGCGCCGCCCGGCGCGCGCCGCCATCACCAGCCGCCGCGCGGTTGCCTCGACACGGGGCGTCTCGTCCTCGCGCAGGCGGGCGCTTTCGGCAAGTTCCAGCACCAGCGGTGCCTCGTCGCACAGGTAATACTTGGCGATTCGCGGTCGCGGCATGCCCGCCACCACACCGTTCACGGCTTTTGCGCGCGTCTCACCCATGATTGCTGCCTCCACAGGTTCCGGAACTGTCGTTGGCCTCAGGCTAGCAAATCACGCAAAGGCGTTCTCACCAAAGTTGCGGCACATTGCGTGATTAAATATCGTCGTGAAGCATCAAGCATCGCAGATTCTACGGCTGAGACGCATATGGCGAACGATATCGACCAAACGGACATGGCAATTCTGGCAGCGCTTCAGGCCGATGGCCGCATGACGCTGGCCGACCTCGCCAAGTCCGTCAATCTCAGCCCCACGCCGTGTGCCGTGCGCATGCGCCGGCTGGAACGCGAGGGCTACATCGCAGGCTACCACGCCCGGCTCGATCCGAACCTGATGGATCGCGGAATGGTGGCATTCGTGCAGGTTTCCCTGAAAAATACCGATGAATCGACGCTTCGGGAGTTCAATCTTGCGGTTCAGGACGTGCGCGAGGTGATCGAATGCCATATGGTCGGCGGCGGTTTCGACTACCTGCTCAAACTGCGGGTGCGTGACATGGGCGAATATCGTGCGCTGCTGGGCGGCGCGCTGGGCTCGCTCCCCGCTGTTGCCGGCACGCATTCCTACTTCGTGATGGAGGAGGTCAAGTCGTCTCCCACCCTGCCCCTGCCGCGCAGGCAAGGCGCGTGAAGCCGTTTTGAGTGCGTAGTTCGAGTTAGCCCATGACGAAGACCCCGACGATCATCCACACGGTCCGCGAATTGCGCGACCAGGTCGCAGCCTGGCGCAAGGACGGCCAAACCGTCGCAATGGTGCCCACCATGGGTGCCCTGCATTCCGGCCACCTCGCGCTGGTCGAGGAAGCCTTGGGCAAGGCTGACCGCGTCGTCGTCTCGATCTTCGTCAATCCGACGCAGTTCGCACCGACCGAGGATTTTGCCCGCTATCCGCGCACCCTGAATGACGACGTCGCCAAGCTCTCCGGGCTGGGAGCCGACGTGGTCTTCGCACCGGACATTCAGGAAATGTATCCGGCAGGCTTCTGCACCAAGGTGACGCTCGGCGGCCCGGCGGAGGATCTGGAAAGCGTGGCGCGCCCGCACTTCTTCGGAGGCGTCGCAACCGTCGTCGCCAAGCTGCTGCTGCAATGCGGGCCGGATGTCGCGGTCTTCGGCGAGAAGGACTACCAGCAGCTCCTCGTGGTGAAGACCATGGCGCGCGACCTCGATATCCCGAGCGAAATTTACGGCATGCCCACCATCCGCGAGGCGGATGGCCTCGCCATGTCCTCGCGCAATACGTATCTCTCAGCCGAACATCGCGACGTGGCGCCGGTGCTCTACCGCACGCTGATCGACACGGCGATCCACATTCGTGAAGGCTCGTCCATCGCGTGGGCCCTGCGCGAGGCGCGTTCAAGGCTTTCGGTTTCCGGCTTCAAGGTGGATTATTTCGAAAGCCGCAATGCCGACGACCTGTCGCCCATCAACAGCC
Organism: Tepidamorphus sp. 3E244; assembly: GCF_046159835.1. Classification (NCBI taxonomy): domain Bacteria; kingdom Pseudomonadati; phylum Pseudomonadota; class Alphaproteobacteria; order Hyphomicrobiales; family Tepidamorphaceae; genus Tepidamorphus; species Tepidamorphus sp. 3E244. The sequence continues at coordinate 1,755,264 of NZ_JBJXCY010000001.1, forward strand.
TTGGCAGCGGGCCGATCCGCCTGCTGGCCGCCGCCTGGCTCGGCAAGACGAGACTGATCGACAACATCCCCGTGTGAGGCAGACCATGACCGATGCCCTGTCCGGCAAGACCGTCCTTCTCACCGGTGCGAGCGCCGGGATCGGCCTTGCCACCGCCCGCGCCATGCTGATTGCGGGCGCCAGCGGCGTGGTGGTCAACGGGCGGAATGGGGAGCGCGCAGAGGCCGCCGCCGAAAGCCTGCGTGCAGAATTCCCCGACCGCACGATCGGCGCCGCGCCCTGCGACATCTCCACACCCGACGGTGCGACGCAGGCAGTCGAAACGGCCTTGTCCGCTTTGGGCCACGTGGACGTGCTTTTCAATTCGGCCGGCGGCAATGACCTGCCGAAGCTGTTCCATAAGACACCGATTGAAGACATTCCGGCCATGACCGGCCCGGCCTGCAATGCAATCGTCCTGCCCTGCCGCGCGGTACTGCCTCACATGAGCGAGCGCGGATCCGGCGCGATCATCAACGTCGCGTCGGACGCGGCCAAGATCGCGACACCCGGCGAGGCCGTGATTGGCGGCGTCATGGCCTTCATCGTCATGTTCACGCGGGGGCTGGCCATCGAAGCGCGGCGCAACGGCATTCGCGCCAACTGCATCACGCCGTCCATCGTTCGCGAGACGCCACTGTATGACCGGCTGATGGCGGACGATTTCGCCGGAAAGCTGTTCGCCAAGGCAGAGCAGATGGCCCATCTGGGCGTGGTGGAAGCGCAGGAACTGGCCGAACTGGCGGTGTTTCTCGCAAGTCCTGCCGCCGCCAAGATCACCGGACAGGCCATCTCCATCAATGGCGGCATATCGGCGGCCTGAGCGCTACAGCAGGCCCAGTTCTGCCAGCGCGCGCGCCATCTCCGGGTCGGGCATCTCGCCGCTCTGGCCCTTGGCGAGGTCCGGCGGTGCATCGTCGGGCTTGAGGTAGCGCCAGCCCTGGAACGGCCCGCGCGGCTGCGGGCGCACCCGAATGATCGGCTGCGCCAGCACGATCTGGCAGCGCGAAATGCCTTCCGCGTCCGTCACCGGTCGGAGGTCCGTGATTTCCTGCCGACAGGCGATCATGCCGCGAATGACCCAGTAGAGCGAACCGCCTGCCAGCAGCTCGTCGCGCGCCTTCGGCATCTGGCGGGTCGTGTGGAACTGCTCGTAGGTCTTCCCGCCCCGCTCGGCGGCAGCCTTGCGTTGCTTTATCCAGCCTTCGAGATCCTCGATGGAACTCGCGCCCACGCACAATTTGACGAGATTGGTCGACATCGCGCCAAGAATGGCGTTCGCCGGCGGCGGGTCAACTCGTGTGCATTCGTTATCCCCGGACAAATGACGGAACACAGCCGCCCGCGACCGGTTGTCCCTTCATGCGCCACGTGGCGCAAGGCACCAACCAAGGAGACATCCCATGTCCGTCGCACGCGTAACCGAAATCACCTCCGCCTCCACCGTCGGCGTCGAGGATGCCGTGAAGAAGGGCGTGGAACGCGCCAACGAGACCCTCGACAACATCAAGAGCGTCTGGGTTCAGGACATCAACTGCAAGGTCGAGAACGGCTCGATTTCCGAGTGGCTCGTCAACATGAAAGTGACCTTCGTCCTCAAGGACTGACAGCTTCGGCGCTTTCCAGCGCCTCGATTTCAACGAGCGGTGCGCCCTGCGAAACCTGGTCGCCGGGCGCGCCGGAAACCTTTGCCACCGTGCCGTGAATGCGCGCCTTGATGGCGTGCTCCATCTTCATGGCCTCCACCACCGCCAGCGTCTGGCCAACCTCCACCGCATCGCCCTCGCCCACGAGGATCGAGACGATCCGCCCGTGCATGGGCGCGCGCGCGACGAGGTCCGATGCGCCGCCATCGGCCTGCGCAATGTCGCGCCGGGTGAAGACCACCTCGCGCTGGAACCCGTCCACCTGCACGAAAGCCCTGGATTCACCGTCCTGAATGACGGTGACGGACACATCCGCCTCGGCGTCGGTGGCATTGTCGCTGAGAACCTGCGGCTGGCCGCCGTTCCACGCAGCGCGCAGCGTGCGGCTCTCACCGTTCACGTCGACGCGGTAGCTCGTCGGAACCGGCTCACCCAGCACGAAGCCGTCGAGATCATCCCACGGCGTGCGGGCATCATGACCTGACCCTGCCCGCGACCGGTCGGCCTTGTCGGCTTCCGCCCCCAGCAGCGCGATCAGTCCGGCAGCTGCGGCAATCTCCGCCCCCTCGCTGCTCAGCTGGAAGTCATCCTCGCTCCACAGGTCGAGATAGCTGGTATCGAACGATGCGGCTCGGAAGGTTTCGTCGTCCACGATGCGTTGCAGCAGCCCGAGATTGGTTTTCGGTCCGGCCACGATTGTCTCGGCCATGGCGTTCGCCAGCCGGTCAAGCGCGGCATCGCGGTTGTCGCCATGGGCGATGATCTTCGCGATCATGGGGTCGTAGAACGGCGACACGTCATCGCCTTCGCTGACGCCGGCATCGATCCGGACGCCCTCGCCGGACCCGAATTCCAGCGCGTGCAGGTGCCCGGTCGATGGCAGGAACCCGGTTTCCGGGTCCTCCGCGTAGAGCCGCACTTCCACCGCGTGTCCGTCGATGATGAGGTCTTCCTGCGCGGCTGGAAGCGGCTCACCGTCGGCCACGCGCAATTGCCATTCCACAAGGTCCAGCCCGGTGATGCACTCCGTCACCGGGTGCTCCACCTGCAGCCGGGTGTTCATTTCCATGAAGTAGAATGGCGACTCGTCGCTCAAGGGCTGCGACCCGTCGACGATGAACTCCACCGTCCCCGCACCGCGATAGTTCACCGCCTTGGCAGCAGCGACGGCCGCCTCGCCCATGCGGGCGCGCAGGCCATCGGTCATGCCCGGCGCGGGCGCTTCCTCGACGACCTTCTGGTGGCGGCGCTGCACGGTGCAATCGCGCTCGAACAGGTGAACCGCGTTGCCGTGGCTGTCGCCGAAGACCTGCAGTTCGATATGGCGGGGCGAGGCGACGAATTTCTCGATCAGCACCCGGTCGTCGCCGAAAGCACCGGAGGCTTCACGACGCGCGGCCTCCAGCGCCTCGTCGAAGGCAATCTGCTTGTCGACGCGACGCATGCCCTTGCCGCCGCCGCCCGCGACCGCCTTGATGAGGACGGGATAGCCGATCTCGTAGGCCTTGGAGCGCAGGAATTCCGGCTCCTGACGGCTGCCATGATAGCCCGGCACCACGGGAACGTCCGCTTCTTGCATAAGTGCCTTGGCTTCGTCCTTCAGGCCCATCGCGCGGATGGCGGATGCCGTCGGCCCCACGAAGATGATGCCGGCGGCCTCGCAGGCTTCCGCGAAGGCTGCGTTTTCCGACAGGAAGCCGTAGCCGGGGTGAATGGCATCGGCACCGCTGTGGCGCGCCGCATCCAGTATCTTCGACGCATCGAGATAGCTCTCGCGGGCCGCAGCCGGGCCAATATGGACAGCCCGGTCGGCATGGCGCACGTGGCGCGCGTTTGCGTCGGCATCGGAATAGACCGCAACGGCCGCGATTCCGAGCCGCCGCGCGGTGGCGATGATGCGGCAGGCGATCTCGCCGCGGTTGGCGATAAGCAGCGTCTTGATCATGCCGCTGCTTACCACGCCGCCGACAGGCCGACCAGCGCCGCGAGCCACTCAGAGCAGTTGCAGGTTGCCCGCCGGCTTCACCGGGATCTTCAGGTAGTGGACGCCGTTGGATTCAGCCTCCGGGAAGCGGCCGGCGCGAATATTGGTCTGGATCGAGGGCACCAGCAGGCGCGGCACGGCCAGCGTCGCGTCCCGCTCCTCGCGCATGGACACGAAGCTGTCCTCGTCGGTGCCTTCGCGAACGTGGATGCTCGCATCGCGCTGCGCGCCCACGGTCGTCTCCCAGGCGTAGTCGTCGCGCCCGGGAGCCTTGTAGTCGTGGCACATGAACAGCCGCGTCTCGCGCGGCAGCGCCAGCAGCTTCTGGATCGACTGGAAGAGGCGGCGCGCGTCGCCACCGGGGAAATCGGCTCGCGCGGTGCCGAAATCGGGCATGAACAGCGTGTCGCCGACGAAAACGGCATCGCCGATCTTGTAGCTGACGCAGGCCGGCGTGTGGCCCGGCGTGTGCAGCACCTCCACGTCGAGCTCGCCGATGCGGAACGTCTCGCCATCCTTGAACAGCCGGTCGAAATCGCTGCCGTCCGTCTTCAGGTCGGGATCGTTGAACACCGGGCGGAAGATCTTCTGCACGTCCTTGATGTGCGCGCCGATGCCGATCTTCGCGCCGGTCTTCGCCTTGATGTAGGGCGCACCGGACAGGTGGTCGGCATGGGCGTGGGTTTCCAGCGCCAGCACGACCTCGACCCCCTCTTCTTTCGCTGCGGCAAGGATCGCGTCCACCGAGTCGATCGACACCTCGCCGGATGCCAGGTCGAAATCGAGAACCGGGTCGATGATCGCACCCTGCTTCGTCTGCGTATCCCATACGAGATAGCTGACCGTGTTGGTGGGCTCATCGAAAAACGCGCGGATTTCGGGACTTTTCATGACGATGCCTCCTTCGCATCTCCATCTTGAAAACAAATTCGAATATCTATATGTTAGTATCCACTAAACTAGTCAACAGGCAGGTCCGACAGGACCTGAGATACATCAAATGCCGATGACAGCCGATACCGCCCTTCGCAGGGATACAGAGAGCAAGGACCCGGCGAACGGGTCGCTTGAGGAAAGCGCCGGCAGCGCCGCTGACTTCCTCAAGCTGCTCGCCAATGACAGGCGCCTTCTGGTGCTGTGCGCACTCGCGGATGCCGGAGAAATGAGCGTTGGAACGCTCGCCGAACGCGTGGGCCTCTCCCAGTCGGCGCTGTCCCAGCACCTGGCGCGCATGCGCGCCGAAGGCCTGCTGTCTTCAAGGCGCGATGGCCTCGCGATCTACTACTCGATCTCGGATGACCGGGCTCGCGCCGTGCTCGACCTGCTCCACACCCTGTTTTGCAAAAGCTCCCATGCGAGGGAAACCGAATGACCCCGACCACCATCACACCCCAGCAGGCCCGCAAGCTGATCGGCGACGGCGCGAAGCTCGTCGACATCCGCGAGGCTGACGAATACGCCCGCGAGCACATTCCTGGCGCAAAGCTCGTTTCACTTTCGCGCATTTCCGCCGGAACCGCCGACACCGGCAATTCCGAAACGGTCATCTATCACTGCCGGTCCGGCGGCCGCACCATGGCGGCTATCGACCACCTCCGTCCGTTGGGCCACACCAACGCCTACATCCTCGAAGGCGGCCTTGAGGCCTGGAAAAAGGCCGGGTTCGAGACGAAGGTCGACAAAAGCCGGCCCATCGATCTGATGCGACAGGTGCAGATCGCCGCCGGTTCGCTTGTGCTGCTCGGCGTCGTCCTCGGCTTCTTGCTGCACCCTGCCTTCTTCGGCATTTCCGCCTTTGTCGGCGCAGGGCTGACCTTTGCCGGTGTCACCGGCTTCTGCGGCATGGCACGAATGCTCGCCGTCATGCCCTGGAACCGCCGGTCCGAACCTGCAGGCGGCACGCCGCAAGAGGCATGATCATCGATGCCACCACTGCCGCCTTCTCGGTCCTGTCGGGAAGCCTGGTCGGCTTCTCGCTGGGGCTGATCGGCGGCGGCGGATCGATCCTCGCCGTCCCCCTGCTCGCCTATCTCGTCGGCGTCACGCCCGCCCATGCCGCCATCGGCACCAGCGCATTGGCGGTCGGCGCGAACGCGCTGTTCAACCTGTTCGAACATGCCCGCGCGGGCAACGTGCGCTGGCGCTGTGCCGGGGTCTTTGCCGCCTCCGGTATCCTCGGTGCGCTGGCAGGCTCGACCCTCGGCAAGATGGTGGACGGCGACAATCTCATCGGCCTCTTTGCCATCGTCATGGTCGCAACCGGCATCGCCATGCTGCGCCCGCGCAAGGGCGATGGCGACGCCACCGTTCGCCTGACGAGAGACAGCGCAGGCCGCCTGCTGCCGCGACTGATCCCTATCGGCCTTGCCACCGGCGTTCTGTCCGGTTTCTTCGGAATCGGCGGCGGTTTCCTCATCGTGCCGGGGCTGATCCTTGCGACCGGCATGCCGATGATTTCCGCCGTCGCGTCCTCGCTCGTCGGCGTGTCCGCCTTCGGCTTCACGACAGCCGCCAACTACGCGGCTTCCGGACTGATCGACTGGCCTGTGGCGGGCCTGTTCCTCGTTGGCGGAGTTCTGGGCGGTGTCGCGGGGGGCCTCGCCTCGCGCAATCTCGCAGCGCGACGCGGTGCGTTGCAGAAGGTCTTCGCCATTGTGATCTTTGTCGTCGCCGCCTATGTGGGCGCGAAAAGCCTCGGCTACGCCTGACCTTCGACTACATCCGGAACACGCCAAAGGGCGTGTCAGGGATCGGCGCATTCAGCGTTGCGGCGAAGGCCAGCGCCAGCACGCGGCGGGTCTCGGACGGCGCAATGATGCCATCGTCCCACAGCCGCGCGGTCGCGTAGTACGGGTGGCCCTCCTCCTCGTACTTCGCGCGGATCGGTGCCTTGAAGGCATCCTCGTCTTCTGCGCTCCACTGGTCCCCATCGGCTTCCATGTTGTCGCGCTTGACGGTCGCCAGAACGCTTGCCGCCTGTTCGCCGCCCATGACGGAGATGCGCGCATTCGGCCACATGAACAGGAAGCGTGGCTGGTAGCCTCGTCCGCACATGCCGTAATTGCCCGCGCCGTATGAGCCGCCGACGATGACGGTAACCTTCGGCACCTTGGCCGACGCAACGGCGGTGACGAGCTTCGCGCCGTCCTTGGCGATGCCACCGGCCTCGTAATCACGCCCGACCATGAAGCCGGTGATGTTCTGCAGGAACAGCAGCGGGATCTTGCGCTGGCAGCACAGTTCGATGAAGTGCGCGCCCTTCTGCGCCGATTCCGAATAGAGAATGCCGTTGTTGCCGATGATGCCGACCGGGATGCCCTCGATGCGCGCAAACCCGGTGACGAGCGTCTCGCCGTAGAGCGCCTTGAACTCGTCGAAGCTCGACCCGTCGACGATCCGCGCGATCACCTCGCGAATGTCGTAGGGAACAGTCAGTGATGCGGGGACCACTCCGTCCAGTTCCGCCGGGTCATAGGCCGGCGCGACCGGATCAATCAGCGTCACGTCCGGCGCGTGCGTCGTGTTGAGGTTGGCGACGATGTTGCGCGCGATGTCGAGCGCGTGCTCGTCATCCAGCGCGTAGTGGTCGGCGACACCGGACAGCCGGGCATGCACGTCCGCCCCGCCGAGATCCTCCGCCGTGACCTCCTCGCCGGTTGCAGCCTTCACCAGCGGCGGCCCGCCGAGGAAGATCGTGCCCTGCCGGCGCACGATGATGGTCTCGTCGCTCATGGCCGGCACGTAGGCTCCGCCCGCCGTGCACGACCCCATCACGACGGCAATCTGCGGAATGCGCTCCGCCGACATGTTGGCCTGATTGTAGAAGATGCGCCCGAAATGATCGCGGTCGGGGAAGACTTCCGTCTGGTGCGGCAGGTTCGCGCCGCCGGAATCGACGAGATAGATGCACGGAAGCCGGTTCTCGCGCGCAATTTCCTGCGCCCGCAGGTGCTTCTTCACCGTCATCGGAAAGTAGGTGCCGCCCTTGATGGTCGCATCGTTGGCAACGACCATGCATTCGCGACCCGAAACCCGCCCCACGCCGCAGATCATGCCGGCGGCATGGATATCGCCGGAATAGAGACCGAGTGCGGCCAGCGGCGCAACTTCAAGGAACGGCGAACCGGGATCGAGCAGCCGCATGACGCGCTCGCGCGGCAGCAGCTTGCCGCGGTTCACGTGGCGCTCGCGCGCCTTCTCCGACCCACCGGCTGCCGCCTCGGCCCGCTTCCGGGAAAGATCGGCGACCAGCGCCTGCATCGCGTCGCGATTGGCGGCGAATTCCGGCGAACCGGTGACGATCTCGCTGGAAAGCTTCGGCATGGTCTACTCCCTGCGGCTGGCCGGATTGCTCCCGGCCCTGATCTTGTTCGCAAGGGTTATCCGGTTTCGCGTCCCCGTGCCACATCGCGGGCGCAAGAGCTGCATTCCGCCAGGCCTCAGCCGCGCGGTTCCGGCTCGTTGACCGGCGCGCCGGCCTTCTTCCAGGCACCAAAGCCGCCTTCCACGTGGCAGACCGGCTTCAGGCCCATCTGCTGCGCGGTTTGCGCAGCCAGCGCCGAGCGAAGCCCCCCGGCACAGAAGAAGACGTAGGTCTTGTCCTGCGCGAAAACGTCCTTGTGGTACGGGCTCTGCGGATCGATCCAGGCTTCGAGCATCCCGCGCGGCGCGTGGAACGCGCCCGGCATCTTGCCCTCGCGGGCAAGCTCGCGAACATCACGAATGTCGATGAACACGACATCGTCGCGCCCGTGCATGGCGCGCGCGGCCTCGATGCTCACCGTCTCGACCTCGGCATTCGCCCGGTCGACGAGATCGTGAAATCCGGTTGTGATGTTCTGGGCCAACTCGTTCCTCCCCGCATGACCAGCGCCAGGCGGCGCACCACGACAGAATTGCATGCCGGGCCGAAGACCGGCAACGCGCAAAATCTGTCATGGAGAGCTTTGGAAAGTCAGGTGCGGCGCTTAGCGCGCCGCGACGGCCTGCGGCTCGAATCCGCCGAACAGCGTCACGACAAGAACGATCCCGCCGAGTACGGCCAGCGAGTACATCGCCGGCTTCAGATAGTGGCATTTGCCAGTGTCGCTCATCAAATCCTACCCCGAAATCAAAGACAGATTGGCGGCGCGAAATGCACTGCGTCTGAGAGCGCGACGGGCATACGTCTTCGCACTTGCGAAATCAATGGGGGTAATGAGGCTCACGCCACGTGACTTATACGAAAGTCGTAGACGGCGTTGATGAAAAATTCACGGATGTGGAAAAACGGAATCCGTCCGCCCGGTCATCGCGTAGACGAACAATCCAAGCCACTCGCGCGTCACGATATCAAGGCGCCGCATCCCGTCCGAGGCAGAGTAAAAGGGCCGCGTGCGGTCTTCCGGCCCGCGCGTCCTGTAGTCGGTCGGATAGGCCTGGACGTCGAACCCCGCCTTGCGGAAGCAGCCGACGGAGCGCGGCATGTGGAAAGCGCTGGTGACCAGCAGCCATGTCTCGTCAGGCTGCGGATCGGCGAGTTCCCGGCTGTTGACAGCGTTTTCGAAGGTGTCGCGTGACACCGACTCAAGTTCCAGCCGGTCGGGGTCGATTCCCAGCGACGCGAGCAGGTCTTCCGCAACGCCGGATTCATCGAGGTCACGGTAGACCAGCCCGCCGCTGCCGCCGGAAAGAATCAGCCGCGCCTGCGGGTAGCGTCGTGCGAGGGCTGCAAATGTCGTGAGCCGGTCGGCGGCCTCGTTGAGCGCGGGCACGCCGCGCGTCGTCGTGACGATGGTTTCGAGCCCGCCGCCGAGCAGCACGATGCCCGCCACCTCGCCACTCGCTGGTTCGACGCGGGCGAAGCGGTCTTCAAGCGGCTGCAAAAGCGCGTTGGCGAGCGGTGAAAACCCGGCAACAAGAAATCCGACCACTGCCAGGCCCACGAGAACCCGCCCGAAACGGCGCATTCCCGCCAGCATCAGCACAAACCCGATCACCAGCCCTATGACCAGCGCGTTCGACGGCTGGGCGACGAACCACCCGATTTTGGCGACATAGAAGAACATGGAGACGGGGTGACCGCTTCGCTGGATGCGCAGCACCGATGCGAATAATGCGTTTGGCGTTGCGTGGAATTGCCTCTAGTGAGGCTTCAAACAATAAGCCTCTCCGGGTGGAAAGACCAACAGACCATGGCCTCCGTTTCGCAGCCCGCCATCCGCGCGGCAACGCCCCTCGACCTGTCGCTGCTGGTGCTGCTGGCAGCGGTCTGGGGTTCCGCCTTCATGGCGATCAAGATCGGCGTCGTCGAATCAGGCGCTGTCTGGCTCGTCGCGCTGCGCGTGCTGATCGGGTTTCTCGTATTGCTGCCCTGGGCGCTCTATCGCGGCTGGATCTGGCCATCGACGCGGTCCGAATGGCGGCTGATCGTGGCGCTCGCCGCGCTGAACGTGCTGATCCCGTTCTTCCTGATCTCGTGGGCGCAATCGCAGATACCCTCCTCCACCACCGCGCTGCTAATGGGCGTCGGGCCGCTGCTGGCGATGGGCATCGCCCACTTTACGAGCAGCGACGACAAGTTCACGACCCGCAAGGCCGTTGCCGTGACGCTCGGGTTTGCAGGCGTGATGACGGTTCTGGGGTTTGAGGCCCTGCATGGGCTTGGTGGGGGCATCCTGCCGCCGGCAGCCGCGCTGATCGCGTCGTGCTGCTACATCTCGTCGGGTGTGCTGGTGCGGCGCATCCCGCACATTCCCCCTGTGCGGTTGTCCGCGCTCGTCCTCGGGCTGGCGTCGGCGGTGTTCCTGCCGTTTGCGCTCGTCACGCAGGGGCCGCCGCCCGCGCTCTCCGCGCAGGCATTGTCGGCCATTGTCTACCTGGGGCTGTTCCCGACCGGGCTTGCCTACATCCTGCGCTACCACCTTGTGCGCAAGATCGGGCTTTCGCTGTTTGCCCATGTGGGCAACCTGATCCCGTTGTTCGGGCTGGCGTTCGGGGTGTTGCTGCTGGGCGAGGCCCTGACCCCCTCGCTGGGTATCGCCGCCGCGCTGATCTTCGTCGCGCTGGCGGTGGCGCGCTCCGGCTCGTCGTCCTGAACACGCGGCGCCTGAGAACCCTTCGTGTCCTGAAATCGCGGCTCTGAAGCGCGTTATGGTCGCGCCGGCTGTGAGCCAGCGCGCTTGTCTTACATGCCGGCCTGGATCACCGGGGCGTCATGGGCGGTCGCCACGACGGAGGCATTCGGGGAAACAGGGCTATCGATCATCGAACGGCCCAGGCCCATCGCGACCGTTGCCATGAAGAAGGCAATCACGACCGTGGTAATGGCGGACTTCGGCTGCATCGGCTGATGCGGTTCCATCTGTTTGACTCCTGTCACGTCTTGTTCGTTCTCATGTGGGAACGCTGTGTTGTTGTGACAAGTAAACGCGCAACCGCCTGAAAGTTTCCTGAATGACGATGGTTATTTTTCGTTCAGGTTCATCACTCAACTTGTTTGCTCGAAAAGCTCGCGCCCGATCAGCCACCTGCGAATCTCGCTGGTGCCCGCGCCGATCTCGTACAATTTGGCGTCGCGGAGCAGCCGCCCGGTGCCGTAGTCGTTGATATATCCATTGCCGCCGAGGCACTGGATTGCCTCCAGCGCCATCCACGTTGCGGTCTCTGCCGCGTAGAGGATCGCACCGGCGGCATCCATCCGTGTGGTCATCCCCCGGTCGCAGGCCCGCGCAACAGCGTAGACATAGGCCCGCGCGGTGTTCATGCGGGTGTACATGTCGGCGACCTTGCCCTGCATCAACTGGAAGGTCCCGATCGGCTGGCCGAACTGCTTGCGCTCGTGCAGGTACGGCATGACGATGTCCATGCAGGCCTGCATGATGCCCACGGACCCGGCAGACAGCACGGCGCGCTCGTAGTCCAGCCCGCTCATCAGGATGTTCACCCCACTGCCGACCTGGCCCAGCACGTTCTCCTCGGGAACCTCGCAATCCTCGAAGACGAGTTCGCAGGTGTCGGAGCCGCGCATGCCGAGCTTGTCGAGCTTCTGGGCGGTGGAGAAGCCCTTCATGCCCTTCTCGATCAGGAAGGCCGTCATGCCGCGCGGCCCCGCGTCCGGGTCGGTCTTGGCGTAGACGACCAGCGTTTCGGCGACGGGACCGTTGGTGATCCACATCTTGTTGCCGTTCAACACGTAGCGGTCGCCTTTCTTGTCGGCGCGCGTGCGCATGGACACGACGTCCGATCCAGCGCCCGGCTCCGACATGGCCAGTGCGCCGACATGCTCACCCGAAATCAGCTTCGGCAGGTAGCGCGCCTTCTGGTCGGCATTGGCGTTGCGGCGGATCTGGTTGATGCAGAGGTTCGAGTGCGCCCCGTAGGACAGCCCCACCGAGGCTGAACCGCGGCTGATCTCCTCCATCGCGATGCAATGTTCGAGGTAGCCAAGCCCGGAGCCGCCATCTGCCTCCTCCACGGTGATGCCGTGCAGGCCAAGCTCGCCGAGCTTCGGCCAAAGGTGCATCGGGAACTCGTTGGTCCGGTCGATCTCTGCTGCAATCGGGGTGATGGCATCGGCGGTGAAGCCTGCCACCGTGTCGCGGATCATGTCGGCGGTGTCGCCAAGGCCGAAATCGAGGCCGGGTTGAGAATTGGGGATCATGGGTTTCCTGCCTGTCTGCCGCGCTTCACCGGCGCGGTCACGTCTTCGGGGGAGAATAACGGTACTGGACGAAGGGAGAAAGCGTCGCCACCTGGTCGTAGAGCTTGCGGGCGCGCGTGTTGAAATGCTGCGTGTTCCAGTAGACCCGGCTGGAACCGCGATCTGCCGCCGTGGCGTAGACCGCTTCGATCAGAAGCCGCCCAACGCCGCCGCCGCGCACGTTTGGGTCGACGAACAGGTCTTCAAGGTAGCAATAGCCGCTATCGCTCCATGTCGAGCGATGGAACAGGTAGTGGACAATGCCGATAAGCCGGCCGTCGCCATCGACCGCGCAGAACCCGTGCGGATCCTGGTTCTTGTCCAGCAGGCGCAGCCACGTGGTTTCCGTGATCTCGTCGGAAACGGCGGATTCGTAATAGGTCAGGTAGCCCTGCCACAGCGGGTCCCACCCGGCGCGGTCACGTGCTTCCAGTTTGCGGATCGTGATATCGGCCATTGGTTCTCCGCGCTGCGATTGTGCTTGACCGCCACTTGAGCGGCAAACGATCGCGCGTTCAACTGCCGTTCGCGTATTGGCCTCATGCCCTGCGATGGGTAACACTCGTTGAAAACGAGAAATCCGGAGGTTCCATGTCCAGTCCCGATACGCAGACCATCGCCAGCGCCGTCCTCACCGCCTTTGGCGACGTCGTGTCCATCCCCTCGTTCGACGGCCTCGACATGGATCAGGCCTACGCGGTGACCGAGGAAATCCGCAAGCGGCGGGTCGCCAATGGCGAGCAGGTCGTTGGCATGAAGATCGGCTTTACCAATCGCTCGATCTGGGACGAATACAATGTCCATGCGCCGATGTGGGGCTACATGTACGACACCACCGTCGCACCGCTGGAAGGTGACCTGGACCTCGCCACCTTCATCGAGCCGCGCATCGAGCCGGAAATCTGCTTCAGCATGGAGCGCACGCCCTCACCTGAGATGAGCGACGAGGAATTGCTGGCCTGTGCAGGCTGGGTGGCGCACGGGTTCGAGGTGGTGCAGTCGCCGTTCAGGGATTGGCGCTTCACCGCCCCCGACACGGTCGCCGCCTACGGGCTGCACGGCAAGCTGCTGCTCGGCCCGCGCCACCCCGCAAGCGACCTCGGCGATTTCGAAATTAGGCTGAAAGGCAGTGACGGCACGGTGGAACACGGCGGCACGTCACTGGTGCTCGGCGGCCCGGTGAAGGCCCTGCGCCATGCGCTGGAAATCGGCTGCCCCGTGGAGGCCGGTCACATGGTGACGACCGGCACGCTGACGCGCGCCGTGCCCATCGCACCCGGTCAAACGTGGGAGACCGAGACGCGCGGCACGAACATCGCAGGCATCGCCGCGACGTTTGCCTAGGAAGCGTCAGGCGATGGCTGCGAGAAACCGCTCGACCACGTACTCGAGTTCGTCGTCGGTCAGGTCCGCGTGGATCGGCAGGCTGAGGACATCTTCGGCCAGAGCTTCCGAAACCGGGTGACGCTCGCCCTCGCCAACCCACTGCGCGAACGCCGGGTGCCGGTGCAGCGGAATGCGGTAGAACAGGCCGGTGCCGATCCCGTCTTCCTGCAGCTTGGCGCGCACGCCGTCGCGGTTCTTCACACGCACGGTGTAGAGCGCATAGGCGCTGTCGTGGTCTTGTGGAATAAAGGGCAGCGAGGTCTTGCCGGTCAGGCGTTCGGTGTACATTGACGCGAGCCTGCGGCGCGCACCCAGTTCCTGCTCGAAGGCGGCAAGCTTAACCTGCAGCACGGCAGCCTGGATCGTGTCGAGACGGCCGGTCATGCCAAGGCGCAGCGCCTCGTCACCGTCGCCGGCGCGGCCGTGGTGACGGATCTGGCGAACGGCTTCGGCGAGATCATCGTCGGCTGCGAAGATCGCGCCGCCGTCGCCGTAACAGCCGAGCGGCTTGGTCGGGTAGAAGCTGGTCGCCGAAAGCGGTGCCATCGCGCCGACACGGGTGTTGCCCGCCTCGCCGCCATAGCTCTGGGCGGCATCGGCAATGACGCGCACGCCATAGGCTTCGGCGACCCTGTTGATCGCCTGGTAGTCAGCGGGCAGACCATAAAGGTCGACCGGCATGACGACCTTCGGCGTCAGCTTGCCTTCCTTCTTGATACGCTCCATGGCGCGGGCAAGGTCGTCCGCGTCCATGTTGAACGTGTCTTCGCGCACGTCGACGAAGACCGGCGTCGCGCCAACTGAGGCAACCGAACCGGCGGTCGCGGAGAACGTGAAGGCCGGCACGAAGACCGCATCGCCCGCGCCAACGTCCATTGCCATCAGAGCCATGATGAGCGCGTCACGGCCCGAGGAAACGCCGATCGCGTGCTTCACGCCGGCAAAGGCCGCGAGGTCTTCTTCCAGCGCCGAGACTTCCGGCCCGAGGATGAACTGCCCGTGGTCGAGCACGCGGTCGATGCGCGCCTCGATTTCCGCGCCAAGGCGCGCCTTCTGGCGCTGCAGGTCGAACAGGTTGACCTGGCGGCGGACGAGTTCCGGCTTGGCATGGGCGGAATTAGCTTGCGACACGCGACAACTCCTGAGCGGATGCGGACACGCTTTCACCCAGCGCGGCCTCGATTTGCTGGACGATGGCGAGCGCGTTTCGCCCGGTCTCGCCCGTGATGGTGGGTGTGCCGCGCTGGGCGCAGCAGGAAAGGAATTCGGCGATTTCCGCGCCAAGGTTGTCATGGCGCTCGACTTCGCCTTCCGACGCCCCGACAGCCCCCTCGCCCAGCGTTTCGGCAAGGCCGTTGACGCTGACCGCAGACAGCTTGCTGTTCTGGAGGTCGCAAAGCAGCGCGCGATCTTCTTCCATCACGCGAAGGGTGCGTTCGCCCGACGTACCGACGCGGCCCGCAGTCAGGATCGCCGCAGCGCGATTGGCAAAACCGATGCGCGCGGTCACGTGGTCGGCAGTGCGGTTGACGAGGCACAGCCCGTCCGCCGTGACGCTGACCGGCTCGGAGCCGACAAGGTCCAGCACAAGGTCGATATCGTGGATCATCAGGTCGGAGACGACGCTGACATCGTTGGCGCGCGGACGGAACGGCACCAGCCGACGCGCTTCCACCAGCATCGGCTTGGAAACCGCCTGCTTGAGCGCGCCGAACACGGTGGAGAACCGCTCGATATGACCGACCTGCAGCACCACCTTGCGCTGCCGCGCGGCGTCGATCAGCGCATTGGCCTGCTCGACGGTCTCGGCGATCGGCTTCTCGACGAAGACATCCAGTCCCGCCTCGATGCACTCGCGCGCAATGTCGTAGTGGAGAGACGTCGGCGCGGCGATGGAAACCGCGTCCACCTTGCCGAACAGGTCGCGGTGGGCAGCCATCGCCTCGCAGCCGAGTTCGCCGGCGCGCACACGGGCGCGCTCACCGTCGGCATCGACGACGGCGACAAGCTCAGCGTCTGGATTCAGGGCGTAGTGCCTTGCGTGGAAAGAACCGAAATACCCCAACCCGACGACCGCGGTACGGACACGACTCGTCATGGCTGCGGGTTTCGCACTGCGGGCCTATAGAAGCAAGGCTGCCGCCAGACCGAGAAACGCAAAAAACCCAACAACATCGGTAACAGTCGTGAGAAACACGCCCGACGCCACGGCGGGGTCCGCGCCGAACTTGTTCAGCGCCAGCGGAATGACGATCCCCGACAGCCCCGCAACGACCATGTTCAGCACCATCGAGAAGGCGATGACGCCGCCAAGTGGCGCGCTGCCAAACCACGCCCATGTCACCGCGCCGATGATGATGGCAAAGCCGGTTCCGTTGAGCAGACCCACCAGCATTTCACGCGAGACGATGCGCGCGGCGTTGTAGCCGCCCAATTCGCGGGTTGCGAGCGCGCGCACCGCCACCGTCATGGTTTGCGTGCCGGCATTGCCGCCCATGGACGCGACGATGGGCATGAGGATCGCCAGCGCCACCATCTGCTCGATGGTCGCGTCGAACAGCCCGATCACGAGCGACGCCAGCACCGCCGTCGCGAGGTTGATGAGAAGCCAGATGAAGCGGCTGCGCGCGGTGTACCAGACCGTATCGGTCATCTCTTCGTCGCCGACGCCCGAAAGGCGGCGGATATCCTCTTCCACCTCCTCGGTGATGACGTCGACGATGTCATCGACCGTGATGATGCCGACGAGGCGCTGGTCCTCGTCGATGACACCGACGGAGACAAGGTCGTAACGGTCGAACATGCGGCCGACCTCTTCCTGGTCCTCGTCGGCCTTCACGGTGATGGGGTCTGAGTCCATCAGCTCGGAAATCTGCACCGGCCGCTTGGCGCGCAGGATGTGGTTCAGCGTCACCGTGCCCTGCAGGTGGAAGGCCGGGTCGACCACGTATAGTTCGTAGAACTCTTCCGGCAGGTCGTCGGTCTCGCGCATGTAGTCGATGGTCTGGCCGACGGTCCAGAAGGGCGGCACTGCGATGAACTCCGTCGACATGCGACGGCCGGCGCTCTCTTCTGGGTATTCGAGGCTTCGCGAAAGCTGGAGCCGCTCGAACTCGGGGATCTTGTCGAGGATCTCCGCCTGGTCGGCCTCGTCGAGGTCCTCCAGGATGTAGACCGCATCGTCGCTTTCCAGCTCGCGCAGACCTTGCGCGACGAACTCGGACGGCAGGTCCTGCAGCAGGCGTTCGCGAATCGTGTCGTCGACTTCGGTAAGGACGGTGAAGTCGAACGCATCGCCGCTCAGCACCACGAAGGGGACGCGCTGGTCCGGGCTGAGCTGCTCGAGAAGGTCGGCGATATCGGCGGCGTAGAGGCTCTCAGTGCGCTGTTCCAGCGCCTCGCGGTCTCCCGCCTCGATCAGCGAGACGACTTCCTCAATGAAATCCTTGGAAAATGCGCCGGACGCGTCGAGTTCTGCCCCCGTGGAGGCGTCGCTCTCTTCAGTCGTGCTGGTTTCGGGTTCGGTCAACGCCAATTGGCCACCCACGGAACGGTTGGAATTCGACTTCAGCGGAAATAATCCGGTTTGCGTCGGATGCTAGCACGTCGGCATAAAAAAAGGCCCCTCGAAAGGGACCTTTTATCTGGTGCGGTCGAGAAGACTCGAACTTCCACGGGTTGCCCCACAGCGACCTCAACGCTGCGCGTCTACCAATTCCGCCACGACCGCTTGAACCAGACATTTCCGCCGCAAGGCGGGCCGCTTCCTAACAAATATGGATTCCGCCTTCAAGCGGTGTTTCGCGCCTTTTGCGAGCCTCACGGCCCCTTCAGCAGCATTTCGATGATCTGGAGCTTGATCCGGTCGCCGTCCACAATCACCTCGCCCTTCGCCACGGGCTTGTCATTGGCATAGAGCGTAAAGACTTCCGCCTCCTGGCTCGCCATCTCGATCACCGCACCACGGCCCATGCGCAGCAACTGGTGGACGGGCATGGTGGCCGACCCCAAATGCACGGCTAGATCGATCTGGACACTTCCGATGAGGCTCATGGTGTGACAATTCTGGTCGGCAGCCGGGCGCGGACGCGCCATCGGCCGCTCTGGCGGCGGAGAATCCTCTGCCCCAATCTGTGCGGGATTTGGTTATCAGATGGTTAACACGCCGCGTTCCGAATTGGCCCGGACCCGGGAAAATGTCGTCCCGGCTGGCGACGCGCAGCCCGTCGACTGGCGGATTCTCGCAGGCCTGAGCGACTACGAGCCGACGCTTGGCGACATGGAAGCGCGCGTTGCCGAAATTGCTTCGGGCGATGCCGCGGAGGCTGTGTGGCTGCTCGAACACCCCCCGCTCTACACCGCCGGCACCAGCGCCGCCGACGGCGACTTGCTGACACCGGGGCGATTCCCTGTCTTCCGGACCGGGCGCGGCGGCGAATACACCTATCACGGCCCCGGACAGCGCATTGCCTACGTGATGCTGAACCTCGCCGCGCGCGGCAACGACGTGCGCCGCTATGTGGCCGACCTCGAAGACTGGATCATCGCCACGCTGGCCGCCTTCAACGTCACCGGCGAACGGCGCGAGGACCGCGTCGGGGTGTGGGTGCGCCGACCCGACCGGGGCACCGAGGACAAGATCGCTGCCATCGGCATCCGCGTGCGGCGCGGCGTCGCCTTTCACGGCATTGCCATCAACGTGGACCCCGACCTCGACCACTTCTCCGGCATCGTGCCCTGCGGAATTCGCGGCCACGGCGTCACCAGCCTTGTCGATCTCGGCATCCCGGTCACGCTGCCGGAAGTCGACAGCATAATGCGGCGCACCTTTGAAGAGGTCTTCGGGCGTTCGACGCAAGGCGCCTGAGCCTTCAGGCCGTATCGCGAACCTCGAACCCTTTTGGCGCAGCTCCGCCTTCGGAAATGATCTCGATTGTGTCGACGCTCGCATCCGGCGGGCCAGCCTTCATGCGGCCCAGCATCTCGTCCACGTCTTCCGGCGTGCCGTCCAGAACTGCTTCCACGCTGCCATCGCGCCGGTTGCGAACCCAGCCGTCCAGCCCGATCTCGTCAGCCTGCTGCTTCGTCCACGCGCGGTAGTAGACACCCTGCACACGGCCTCGCACGACGAGTTGGAGACAACGATTGAAGATCATGGCTTCCAGCTTCTTCCCGGTGCGCGCGGCCGCGCCGGGCCAATGGGACGCGAGCGGAACCAGCCTGTAAGCTCACTCACATAGGGCTCCGGCAGGTCCCAGGCACGGGCTGCGGGGATGACGACGCCTTCGAGATAGGCCCGCACGGGCTTCCCCTCGCTCGTCTGCGTCCCGGCATAGGCAAAGGCCCGCAAGCGCCCCTGCCCGGTCTCCAGCGTCACGTCGCGCACCAGGTAGCGGCGCAGGCGCACGCCCTCGTAGTGGTCGAGCACGCCGCGATGCTGCGGCTGGATGCGCCACACCACGCCCCACACGGCATTGCCCAGCGACGGGCGAATGGAGGCCGTGCCGCGCTGGTTGATGAAGAACGCCCAGCCGTCGAGCCGGGCCGGCCCCAGCGGGCGCGCTCCGGGGCAGCGCGCCGCCATCTGCGCGCGCGACATGTTGGACCCGTAGGCAAAGTAGAGACGCGCCAAGTGAGAAAGCCCGGTTCAGTGGTTGGCCGCGCGCAGCGAGGATTCACGCTCGGTGATGTAGTCGCGGGTGAAGGCGACCGCATCCGCAGCATGGGACACGAGGATCTGAAACACCATGTGCCCGCCGGTATAGAAGGTCTGCTCCACCGCGTTGAGATAAACCTCCCACATGCGCGTGAAGCGCTCCCCCATCATTTCCACGACCTCGTCGCGCCGCGCCTCGAAGCGCTCGCGCCAGTGCCGGATCGTCCAGCCGTAGTGGTGGCGCAGCAACTCGCAGTCGGCGACCCACAGCCCTTCGCGCTGCGTCGCCTCGAAGACCTCCGACATGGATGGAATATAGCCGCCGGGAAAGATGTACTTGGTGATGAAGGAGGACGACGGCTCCGGCGAACCGGAATAGCCGATGGCGTGCACCAGCGCGTAGCCGTCCGGCGTCAGCCGTTCGCCGATGGTGCGGAAATACTCCCGGAAATAGGGCTGGCCGACATGCTCCATCATGCCGACGGAGACGATGCGGTCGAACTGGCCTTCCAGCTCGCGGTAGTCGGTCTGGACGAAGGTGACCCGGTCGCTGAGGCCGTGGTCGGCGGCACGCTGGCGCGCCCGCTCGATCTGGTGCGGCACGGGTGAGATACCGGTGACCTGCGCACCCGTTGCTTCCGCCAGATAAACAGCAAGCCCGCCCCACCCCGAGCCGATTTCCAGCACTTTCATGCCCGGCTCGATGTCCAGCTTGGCCGCGATATGGCGCATCTTGGCCAGTTGCGCGCCTTCCAGCGACATGTTGCGCTTGGGAAAATAGGCGCAGGAATAGTTCATCTCCCGGTCCAGCCACATGGCGTAGAATTCCGGCGGATGATCGTAGTGTTCCTTGGCATTCCTCGCCGCGCGGTGCACCGAGTTGGCCTGCGACAGGGACCGCGTCAGCCAGTTGAAGCCGTTCACCAGCGCCATCGGCGTTGAATGGTCGAAGGCATTGCGGTTGACGGAGTGCAGGCGGATCAGGTCGTGGATGGTCGAACCCGGCTCCAGCGTCAGCCGGCCGTCCATGTAGGCTTCCGCCGCACCGCTTTCGGGATTGAGGAGGATGGTGCGCGCGACGCTGCGGTCCTGAAAGCGAATGGCGACCCTCGGCCCGCCTTCGCCGTTACCGAAGACGTGGCACGACCCATCGTGGTCGAAGATCGTCAATTCACCGCGCACGAAGACGCGTCGAAGCACCGACGCGAGTATCCGCATGGCGTACACCCTCGCTACCAGATGCGGCAAACCGGCCCGGCAAAGGGGCGGAAATGCCCGCCATGAAAGTCAGGTTAGCGAGTTTTTGACCGAAGGTGAAGTTTCACGAGAGGATTCGCGATTATTCGAATTCCATCATCACCGCATCGACGGCGAGGCTGTCGCCCGGCTCCACGTGGATCGCGCTGACGGTGCCGTCGCGCTCGGCGCGCAGCACGTTCTCCATCTTCATGGCCTCGACCACGGCGAGCGTTTCACCCGCCTTGACCTCCTGCCCCTCTTCCACCGCGATGGAGACGACGAGACCCGGCATCGGGCACAGCAGCATCTTGGAGGTGTCGGGCGCGACCTTTTCCGGCATCAGCGCGGCAAGCTGCGCCTCGGTCTCGGTGTAGACGCGTGCCTGCACCTGTACGCCGCGATAGTCGAGCCGCCAGCCGTTGAGGATCGGGCGCATCTGCACGCTGAATGGCTCGCCGTCCACGGTGCCGTGGAACACCGACAGGCCCGGCACCCACTCGCTGGTGACGATCATCGCCTCGCCGCGCTCTTCCAGCGTGACGGTGTAGCTCGGCCGGCTACCGGCGATGGACACCGCAACCGACTGCTCGCCAAGCACCACCACGCGGTAGGCGGCAAAGTCGAATCGGTTGTGCTCCATCTGCTGGGTGATGGTGCGCCGGCGCGCGTTGTTGATGCCGTCGGCAATCGCGGCGACGGCGGCAAGCACCCCGACAGCGCCCTCGTCCGGCTCGTTGGGGAAGAACCCGTCCGGATATTCCTCGGCGATGAAGCCGGTCGACAGCTGGCCGGACACCCAGCGCGGGTGCTCCATGATGGCCGAGAGGAACGGGATGTTGTGCTGGATGCCCTCGATATAGAAGGCATCGAGCGCACGCCCCATGTGGCTGATGGCCTCCTCGCGTGTCTGCGCGTGGGTGCACAGCTTGGCGATCATCGGGTCGTAGAACATCGAGATCTCGCCACCTTCCACGACGCCGGTATCGACGCGCACGGTGCGGCCCGCGTCGTCGGTCGATTCCTGCGGCGGGTGGTAGTGTGTCAGACGCCCGATGGACGGCAGGAAATTGCGATACGGGTCCTCGGCATAGATGCGCGCCTCGATGGCCCAGCCATCCAGCGTCACGTCGTCCTGCGTGAAGGACAGCTTCTCGCCCGCCGCGACGCGGATCATCTGCTCGACGAGATCGACACCGGTGATGAGCTCCGTCACCGGGTGCTCCACCTGCAGGCGGGTGTTCATTTCGAGGAAATAGAAGTTCTTGTCCTGGTCGGCGACGAACTCGACCGTGCCGGCGCTGTGGTAGTTGACCGCATTCGCCAGCGCGACGGCCTGCTCGCCCATCGTCTTGCGGGTCTCTTCGTCCAGCAGCGGCGACGGCGCTTCTTCCAGCACCTTCTGGTTGCGGCGCTGGATGGAGCATTCGCGCTCGCCGAGATAGATCGCGTTGCCATGCTTGTCGGCGATGAGCTGGATCTCGATGTGGCGCGGATTGACGATGAACTTCTCGATGAAGACGCGGTCGTCGCCGAACGAGGATTTCGCCTCGGATTTCGCGCGCGAATAGCCTTCCGCCACCTCATCGGCCGAGTGCGCGATGCGCATGCCCTTGCCGCCGCCGCCCGCCGATGCCTTGATCATCACGGGATAGCCGATCTCGTCGGCGATCTTCACGGCTTCGTCCGGGTCCTCGATCACACCGAGATGGCCGGGGACGGTATTGACCTTGGCCTCGTTGGCGAAGCGCTTGGACTCGATCTTGTCGCCCATCGCCTCGATGGCGTTCACCGGCGGTCCGATGAAGGCGATGCCTTCCTTCTCGAGCGCCTGCGGGAAGGCTGCGTTCTCCGAAAGGAATCCGTAGCCCGGATGCACCGCTTCCGCGCCGCTCTGCTTGCAGGCGGCAACGATCTTGTCGATCACAAGGTAGGAGTCTGCCGCCGCCGGCGGCCCGATGTGAATCGCCTCGTCGGCCATGCGCACATGCAGCCCGTCACGGTCCGCATCCGAGTAGACCGCGACCGTGGCAATCCCCATGCGGCGGGCGGTCTTGATGACGCGGCAGGCAATCTCGCCGCGGTTGGCAATCAGGATTTTCTTGAACATGCGCGAGGCCGGCTGACTGGTTCTTGTTGTCGTTTCAGGGTCTGTGAACCTACCCTCGCCGCGCCGATACCGCAACGCGGCAGGTGCGCCGGGTTCCCCGACATTTGTCGCACACGCTTAAGGCCCCAAAGGCGTTAAAATACCTGTTCCGGGCGGCAATTTCACATGGCGTTCGCGCGCGCGGTGGTCTAACACCACGCGAATGTCAGACGATCGACCCACAACGGCAGAATTCCGCGCCCCTGCGCCGCGGCGAAAAGTCGGCGGCATGGCCCCGGCGCGCAGCGACCGTGCGCTGCTGATGGCGGCGCTGAACGTCACGCCCGATTCCTTTTCCGACGGTGGTCACTTCTTCGATCCCGACAAGGCGATCGCACGCGCCGCCGAGATGGTCGCGCAAGGCGCCGACATTCTCGATATCGGCGGGGAATCCACCCGCCCCGGTTCCGCCGAAGTCAGCGCCGAGGAAGAACTTGCCCGGCTCATCCCGGTGTTCGACGCGGTGCTGCCCAGCATCACCGTTCCCGTCTCCATCGATACCTACAAGGCCGACACCGCCGACGCCGCGCTGAAGGCCGGCGCAACCATCGTCAACGACGTTTGGGGCTTCACGCGCGATCCCGAGATTGCCGCCGTCACCGCCCATCACGATGCCGCCGCCATTATCGGCCACTGGGAGCCGGACCTGTCGCGCCAGCCGCGCGAGGAGGTCATTCCCCGCATGGTCGCGTTCCTGGAGCGCCAGGTCGAGGCTGCGCTCAAGGCCGGCGTGAAGGGCGAGCGCATCACGCTCGATCCCGGCATCGGCTTCGGCAAGACGCCGGCCCAGAACCTCATCGTCCTCGACCGGATCGCCGATCTCTGCGCGCTCGGATTCCCTGTCCTCGTCGGCGCGTCACGCAAGCGCTTCATCGGCGAAATCACAGGTCGTGACCCGCTGGATCGCACCGCCGGCTCGCTCGCCGCGCACTTGCAGGCTGTCGCCAACGGCGCGGCCGCAATCCGCGCCCATGACATTGCCGAACACCATGATGCGATGCGCGTGATGCACGCGATCGCCACGCGCGCCATGCCGCGCAAAGACCAAGGATAATCCCATGACGACCCCCATTTCGCGCCGCGACAAGATCTTCATTCGCGACATGGCCTTCCATGCCAATCACGGCGCGTTCGAGCACGAGAAGGACTATCCGCAACCCTTCCTGGTGGATTTCGAAGGCGAGATGTTTCTCGCCCCGTCTGCCGAATCCGATGATGCCGGCGACACCGTGCGCTACGACCTCGTGGCCGGCACCATCCGCGAGGTGGTCGAGGGCGAACGCTACAACCTGATCGAGACGCTGGCCGAGGAAATCGCCGAGCGTGTGCTGGAGACCTATGCCGGTATCGAGACGGTGCACGTCCGCGTGCGCAAGCCGCATGCCTCGGTACCAGCCCTCGTTGGCGAGGTCGGCGTCGAAATCTTCCGGCGCCGCGAGAAATGAACGTGACCGCCAAAATCACCAGCGGCAACACCGTGCCGAATGCCCCCGTCCGCGCCCATATCGGGCTTGGCGGCAACATGGGCGAGCGCCAGGCAAACCTCGAAACGGCCATCGCGAAGCTCGACGCGACGGACGGCATCGCCGTCGTGAAGACCTCGACCTTCATCGGCACCGAGCCGTGGGGCAAGACCGATCAGGACTGGTTCCTCAACGCGGCCATCGCGCTCGACACGACGCTCAGCGCCCGGCAGCTGCTGGAAACCTGCCTTGCCATCGAAACCTCCATGGGCCGGGTGCGCACCGAGAAATGGGGCCCGCGCATCATCGACCTCGACATCCTCACCTATGGTGATGCCGTGATCGACGAGGACGGGCTGCAGGTCCCCCACCCCTACATTCCCGAACGGCCCTTCGTGCTGGAGCCGCTGGCGGAAATCGCGCCGGACCTCAAGGTCGACGGGCGCAAGATCAGCGATCTCCTAAATGGATAGCGGGCCGCTGCTCGATTTCGACTTTCCCGCGACGACGCTCGCCCTCGTCGCCATCACCTTCTTGGTGGCCGGTTTCGTGAAAGGCGTCGTCGGCGTCGGCTTCCCGACGATTGCCGTCGGGGTGATGACCGCAGTCATTGGCCTCCAGCCAGCCTTGACGCTGGCGGTCATTCCAGCGGTCACGTCCAACGTCTTCCAGGCGCTCTCCGGCGATCACCTGCGTGAACTGTTCGCGCGGTTCTGGAAGTTCTTCCTGGCAGCCGTCATCTTCACGTGGGTCGGCGTGCTCATCGTCGTGAAGACGAGCCACCCGCTGCTGCCGCTCGTGCTGGCGGCCAGCCTCATCGTCCAGAGCGCATTCAGCCTTGCCAACTACCGCCCGGTCATCCCCGCCCGGCGCGAGACGCTGCTGTCGCCGCTGCTGGGCGCGGCGACCGGCGTCATCATGGGGCTGACGGGTTCGGGGAGCATTCCATCGGTCTACTATTTCGATGCGCTCGGCCTCGACCGAAACCGCCTCGTGCAGACGATGGGGATGTTGTTCCTGACGCTGACGCTGGCACTTGGCATCTCGCTGTTCGAACGCGCTGCCTATGACGGGCACATGTTCGCCATTTCGCTGGCGGGCATCGTGCCGACCGTCATCGGCCTGTTCGCGGGCCAGCGCCTGCGCCACAAGATGCCGGAAACGATGTTCCGCAAGGCGCTCTACCTGGCACTCATGGGGCTGGGCTTCGTGATCGTCTTCCGCACGCTGGCCTGAGGCACTTCACGCAGACAATCGACGGTCAGAGCCGGCCCGCCCTAGAGCGGGATGTTGTCGTGCTTGCGCCAGGGACGATCGACCTTCTTGGTGCGCAGCATGTCGAGCGCACGCGCCACGCGGCGGCGCGTCGAATGCGGCATGATCACCTCGTCGATATAGCCGCGTTCCGCCGCGATGAACGGGTTCGCGAACCGCGTCTCGTATTCCTTGATCCGCTTGGCGATCTTGTCGGGGTCCGAAAGCTCCGAGCGGTAGAGAATCTCGGCAGCGCCCTTCGGCCCCATGACCGCGATTTCCGCGCTCGGCCAGGCATAGTTGATGTCGCCGCCGATATGCTTCGACGCCATCACGTCATACGCGCCGCCATAGGCCTTGCGGGTGATGACCGTGACCAGCGGAACGGTCGCCTCGGAATAGGCAAACAGCAACTTCGCCCCGTGCTTGATGAGACCGCCATATTCCTGCGCCGTGCCCGGCAGGAAGCCCGGCACATCCACGAAGGTGACGATGGGAATGTTGAAGCAGTCGCAGAAGCGCACGAAGCGCGCCGACTTGCGGCTGGCATCTGAATCCAGCACGCCCGCCAGCACCATCGGCTGGTTGGCGACGATGCCGACCGTGTGGCCGTCGATGCGCCCGAAGCCGGTGATGATGTTCTTGGCGAAGTCCGGCTGCACCTCGAAGAAGTCCTGCTCGTCCACCGCCTTCAGGACGAGTTCCTTCATGTCGTAGGGCTTGTTCGGATTGTCGGGGATCAACGTGTCGAGGCTCTCGTCGATGCCCTGCGAACCCTCAAAAGACTTCATGTGCGGGACGCCGGTCGTGTTGTTCAGCGGCAGGAAATCCATCAGGCGGCGCACCTGCAGCAGGCACTCGACATCGTTGTCGAAGGCGCAGTCGGCGATGGAGGACTTGGTGGTGTGGATCGACGCACCGCCAAGCTGCTCCGCCGTCACCGTCTCGTTGGTGACGGTCTTCACAACGTCCGGCCCAGTCACGAACATGTAGCTCGTGTCGCGCACCATGAAGATGAAGTCGGTCATGGCGGGCGAGTAGACGTCGCCGCCCGCGCACGGTCCCAAGATGACGGAAATCTGCGGGATGACGCCGGACGCCATCACGTTGCGCTTGAACACCTCGCCATAGCCGCCGAGCGCCGCAACACCTTCCTGGATGCGCGCGCCGCCGGCATCGAACAGGCCGATCACAGGCGCGCGGTTCTTCAGCGCCATGTCCTGGACCTTGCAGATCTTCTGCGCATGGGTTTCCGAAAGCGAGCCGCCGAACACGGTGAAGTCCTTGGCAAACACGAAGACGCAGCGACCGTTGATCGTGCCCCACCCGGTGATGACGCCATCGCCGGGGACCTTGCTCTCCTGCATGCCGAAATCGGTGCAGCGGTGCTCGACGAACATGTCGAACTCCTCGAACGAGCCTTCGTCGAGCATCAGCGTCAGGCGCTCGCGCGCGGTGAGCTTGCCGCGGCCGTGCTGCGCCTCGATGCGCTTTTCGCCGCCGCCAAGCTTCGCGACGTCCCGGCGCTCGGCCAGCTGATCCAGAATCTCGTGCATGAACTCCCCCACCGAAGACAAAAGGCGCGTCTAGTTATCAGGCCGCGCAGAGCCGACAAAGCCGACTTTCGCTCTAACACGCAGCCTAGCTGGCGCGTGAAAGTTCGCAAATGGCGATCTTCTCGCGCACGCCCTTGAGATCATACGCGCCGTGTTCGTGCGCCGCCACTGCCTGCGGCAAGTCGGTTCGCCCAAGCAGCGTGCCGGAAATCGTCAACTTAGAGCCGTTGGTCTTGGCGACGGCCTCGATGCGCGAGGCAACGTTCAGCACGTCACCGAGGTAGACGATCTGCCGGCGGCTGTCGCCCATTTCACCGGCGACCACCGCCCCGCCATGCAGGATGACGCGAATCTGAGGTTCTAGCCCGAAACGCTGCCGGTAGGCGTCGCCGCGTGCCCGCAGCACATCGCACACCGCGAAGGCCGCCTCGATCACGCGCCGGTTTTGTGCAGGCGGCCCCATCGGCCAGTCCGCGATCAGCGCATCGCCAACGAAGCTCATCACTTCGCCTCCCCGGTCGACAACGGGCGCATCGATGTCGAAGAAGACCTGCGAGACAAAGGCGTGGAAGTACTCGTCCCCGATCTGCTCGGCGATGGCCGTGGAACCGACGATGTCGAAGATCGCAAAGATGCGCTCTTCCCGGCGCGGCTTGTGATAGCGCCCGCTCATCAGCAGCGAAAAGTTTCGCGGTCCCACCAGCTGCCGCATCTGCATCACGAACAGGATCGCCGCCATAGCAACGAGTGAGAACAGCGTGTCGCGCACGAGATCGGAAAACAGGTATTCGCCGCTGAGATCGACGGCGCTGAGCGAAACCAGCCGCACGTTCACCTGCAGAATGACCGCGATCAGCGCGGTATGGATCAGCGTGCGGAAGATGAGGCTGGCGCCGAGCGGAAACGACTTGATCCAGCGTCCGAACCGGCTGCGCATGACGAATATTTCAAAGCCGCTGGTCGCGCAGGCGATCATCAGCCCGGCGCGCATGCCGCGCAGCGGCGGCGCGGATTGGGGTCCCTCCAGCGGGTAGGACAGCGCCGTGTAGACATATCCGATGAGCCCGCCGACCAGCGAGACTGTCAGCCACAGCGCCAGTCGCGCCTGTTGGCTGCGGCTCATCGTGGGGTCAGCCCGCGTTGCCGGGCTGCAGCGCCGCCATGACATTCGCGGCCGCGTCGAACTCGCGTTTGCGGGCTGCCCGCCGGGCCATCGCCTCGGCATCCTCGCCCCACTGGCGCATTTGCCAGTCTTCGTCCACGTGGGCAGCTTCCCAGGCGCTGTCGGGGCTGGTGCGCCCCTCGCGAACAGCGAGCGCCAGCACGGCGGACCCGGACAAGGTGGTTAGCGTGTGAAGCGCAGCCAGCTCGATCGCCGAAAGTGTCTCCAGCTGCTGCGCGATGCCGTCCGCCGCCTCGACATCCTGCGAGATCGGCATGACGCCCTCGGCCAGCACGAGTTGCATCCCGAAACGCTCGTTGAACCAGTTGATGAGCCCGTCCCACGCCTCGCGTTGCGCGGCAATCAGGCTATCCGGGCTTTCGGCGCGGTAGCAGACAAGGTCCGAGCAGGCATAGGCGGCCACATCGCGCGCAACCTCGGCCTTCACCGTGCGCACACCGTCAATTGCCGTGTTGGCAAGCCGTGTCACCGGCATGGTCGCCGGGTTCACAACCTCGAGCTGCGCGTCCCATTCATCGGCAATCAGCCTAGCGAGCATGTCGGTTGGAACCGACAGCGGGTTGCGCGCCGGCGTCTTCAGCGGGCGGTTGTCGAGCAGCACGTCATGCCCGCCTTCGGTCGCTCGCACCGTCACGTCTTTGTAGAAACGCTTCGGCAGTTCCATGCGTGAAAGCTCCTGCGCGCGCAGCAGCGGATTGTCGTCGCTCACGTAGCCGTCTCCCTGTGCTCGCCGCTCAGCGATGCGATGGCCTCGTCCAGCGCGGAAAAATCGTCGATGACGAGGGACGCGCCCGCCGGGCGCAGGTGTTCCGTGTCGTGGT
Organism: Tepidamorphus sp. 3E244; assembly: GCF_046159835.1. Lineage (NCBI taxonomy): Bacteria > Pseudomonadati > Pseudomonadota > Alphaproteobacteria > Hyphomicrobiales > Tepidamorphaceae > Tepidamorphus > Tepidamorphus sp. 3E244. The sequence goes on from NZ_JBJXCY010000001.1 coordinate 1,784,317, forward strand.
AGCCCCATGACACGCCGATGCCGCGCGCGCCAGCCGAACGCGCCATCTCCATGTCGAACACCGTATCGCCGATGACAAACGTGCGCTCCGCCGGGATGCCGCATTCGCTCATGGCTGTTGTCACCATGGAGGGGTGCGGTTTGGAGGGGTGATCGTCAGCCGTTTGGATCGAGACGAAGTGTGCGTGCCAGTCGTAGCGTTGCAGGACGTGGTCCACGCCGCGGCGCGACTTGCCGGTTGCGATGCCGAGGATGAGATCGTCGCGCGCGGCAAACCGCGAAATCGTCTCCGGCGCGCCGGGAAACAGCGGCTCGCGCGAATCCTCCTGCCGCCGCAGCGTCTGGAACGCCTCCCGGTAGGCCCCGGCGAGACGTTCGTGCTGTGCATGGTCCGACGCCACCAGCCGCGCCATTGCTTCCACCAGCGACAGGCCAACGACCGACAGCATGGTCTTACGGTCCGGCAGGTCGAGCGACTCCGACTCGAACGCCGCCGTCAGCGCGGCCACGATCATGTGCTGGCTGTCGACCAGCGTACCGTCCATGTCGAAGAGTACGAGCGTCGGTTCGCTCATGTGTCGTTGCCGTCCCTGTGGTCGCCGTCCTTGTTGCCGCCGTCGCGCGCTTCGATGCGTTCAATACGGGATTCGTGATTTGCGACCAGCTTCTCGATCGCCGCGTTGGTCCGCTTCATCTCGGCCAGAAGTTCGGTCATCGCAGCGTCGTTGGGCGTCGCCGGCTTCCCGCCCAGCATGATGCGCGCCTGGCGGCGGCTGTAATACACGATGCCGGCGACGATGACGGCGAACAGGAAGATGACGAGATATTCGAGCCAGCTCATGCCTCGTCATCCCCGTCCACGGCCCCGCTCGCGGGCACCTCGAAACCGAAGAACGCAAACGTGTCCACCATGTGCTTGGGCAGCGGCGCAGTCACGTCGACGATCTTGCCGGTTCGCGGATGCTTGAAGCTCAGGCGCCTTGCGTGCAGGTGCAGCCGGTTCTCAAGTACCGGCGGCGTCAGCGCATCGCCTTCGTACTTGTCATCGCCGAGGATCGGCGTGCCGATGGCCGCCATGTGCGCGCGCAGCTGGTGCTGGCGGCCGGTCAGCGGCTTGAGGCTGACCCAGGCTGCCGTGGTTGCGACCTTGTCCACGACGGAATATTTCGTGACGGCGCGCTGCGCATCCGCCTCGCCCTTGTGCGCGGCGCGGACGCGGTCGCCCTTCGGCCCCTTCGCCTTGATGAGGTCGATGTCGATCTCGCCCTGCACCGGGTCCGGCACGCCGCCGGTCACCGCCCAGTATATCTTGCGCACCGAACGCGTCTGGAACGCCTTGCCGAGGCTCGCCGCGATGGTGCGGCGCTTGGCAATCGCCAGCACGCCGGAGGTCTCGCGGTCGAGCCGGTGGACGAGGCGCGGGCGCTTCTCGCCCTGCCCCATGCCGGCGAGAATGCCGTCGATATGGCGCGACATCTTCGATCCGCCCTGTACCGCAAGCCCCGGTGTCTTGTTGAGGATCAGCAGGTCCTCATCCTCGTAGATCGCGAGATCCGCGATCAGCTTGCGGTCGGCGGCGCTGGCGCTGGGCGGCGGTGGCTTCGGCTTGTCGTCGGTCGCATGGACCGCCATCGGCGGCACGCGCACCTCCTGCCCCTGCGCGATACGCTGGTTGGCCTTGGCGCGCGATCCGTCGACGCGCACCTGCCCCGTGCGCAACAACTTCTGCAGTGCACCATGGCCGAGTGCGGGATAGCGCTCGCGAAACCAGCGGTCGAGGCGCATGCCGTCCTCGTCCGCGTTGATGCTGACCGTCTCGGACCCGCTCACAGCGCGCTCCGCATGGCAACCAGTCCCGCCCAGCAGGCGGCAATCGACAGCAGCACCGAACCGCCCACGTAGAGAAGCACGAGTCCTGTCTCGCCGCGCTCGGCGAGCGCCATCGTGTCCAGCGAGAATGCGGAGAAGGTCGTGAACCCCCCGAGGAAGCCGGTCACCAGCAGCAATCGCATGGCGGAACTGCCTTCGCCCCGCGCGACGATGTACTCCACGAAACAGGCGATGAGGAACGAGCCGACGACGTTCACGATGATCGTGCCCCACGGAAACCGCGTCCCGAGCGCAGACGCCGCCCACAGCCCGACAAGGAAGCGCGACGCCGCGCCTGCCCCGCCGCCGCACGCGACCAGCAAGGCCTGCTGAACGAGGCTCATCGCGGCTTTCCGTTCGCTAGCGGTTGCTTACCTGCGCCTTTGCCAAGCAGGCGAGCACCCTTCAAGCGCAGATAGTCCAGCGTGAAGCGCTCTTTCCAACTGCCGCTTCCAAGATGATAGCCGTAGGTCATGCCGTTGTTCAGGAGCTCCGTGGCTTCCGTGCGCCGGCGCGTGCGCCGCGGATTGAAGGCGATGCGTCGTTCGACGCGCACGCCTTGGTACCGGTCCGCGCCTGCCTGGTAAATCCTGTTGAGGAAACCCGGCCCCGTCGAAGACGTGACTTCGGCATATGTTTTCGGACTGGGCGGGTTTTCGCGCAGACTGTCGATGCAGTCGCGCCACAAGGGATGGCCGGGCTCGGACGCAAAGACGAAATTGCAGACAGCGTCCCGCCAGTCTCCGTAGTCAATGTTGCGTTCGCTGGCGAGCATCACCTGACAACCGGCATAGTCGTAGGGGCGCAGGAAGATGTAGTCGAGGTCGCAATACAGCCCGCCGAAATCCAGCATCATCAGGTAGCGGAAGGAATCCGCCCGCATGATCGGCATGGTGAAACCGGAATAGACCGGGAAGAAATCCGGATGGTTTTCGCGGACATAGGTGTCCATTGCCGCGTCGGTCCACAGTCGATAGTCCCAGTCCTTGTGATAGGTGCGAACCGACTGGACGGCATGGTGCAAGCGCGCCGGGATGCGCTCGTCCTTCCAGGTCTGGTGGATGATCTTCGGTATGCCCATGCGTTGTGCCCGCGGCCAGCGATCGCCCATCGTTAGGCGGCCCGCGACGCTCCGGTCAAGGTGGGTTCACTGCCGGCGCTTGGCGAACCAGTCGAGACGCTTTCGGATTTCGCGCTCGAAACCGCGGTCCGGCGGGTCGTAGAAGGTCTGGCGTCCCAACTCGTCGGGGAAGTAGTCCTGCCCGGAAAAGCCCTCCGGCGTGTCGTGATCGTAGGCATAGCCCTTCCCGTAGCCCTCGTCCTTCATCAGGTTCGTCGGGGCATTGAGGATGTGCTTGGGCGGCATCAGCGAGCCGTGTTGCTTCGCGGTGCGGCTGGCGGCCTTGAAGGCGACATAGGCACCGTTCGATTTCGGTGCGACGGCCAGATAGATCACTGCCTGCGCGATGGCGAGTTCGCCTTCGGGCGAACCGAGAAACTGGAAGGCATCGCGCGCGGCGATGGTGATGCCGAGCGCCTGTGGGTCCGCCAGCCCGATATCCTCCACCGCCATGCGCACCACACGGCGCGCTATGTAGAGCGGATCCTCGCCGGCATCGAACATGCGTGCGAGATAATACAGCGCGGCATCGGCATCAGACCCGCGCACCGCCTTGTGCAGCGCGGAGATCAGGTTGTAGTGCCCGTCCTGCCCCTTGTCGTAGATCGGCGCGCGACGTTGCACGACCTCCTGTAACGCCTCTGCCGAAAAGTTCTCGCCGGAGCGCGACGCCCGCCAAACATCCTCGGCCAGCGTCAGGACCGCGCGTCCGTCACCGTCCGCCATTCGGATCAGGCTGGCGCGCGCATCATCGTCCAGCGGCAGCGGCTTGCCTGTTTCCACTTCCGCGCGCCCCAGCAGCTTGTCGAGGGCTTGTTGATCGAGCGAGCGGAAAGTCAGGACGTGCGCGCGAGACAGAAGCGCCGCGTTCAGTTCAAACGACGGGTTCTCGGTCGTTGCACCGACCAGCGTGATCGTGCCGTCTTCCATGACGGGCAGGAAGGAATCGAGCTGGGCGCGGTTGAAGCGGTGGATCTCGTCGACGAAGAGCAATGTGCCCTCCCCCGTCTGGCGGCGCTGCCGGGCGGCGGCGAACACCGCTTTCAGGTCCGCCACGCCGGAAAAGATCGCAGAGATCTGTTCGAAGTGCAGATCGGTTTCCTTCGCCAGCAGGCGCGCCAGCGTTGTCTTGCCCGTCCCCGGCGGCCCCCAGAAGATGAGCGAGCCGAGCGAGCCGGATTCCAGCATCCGCGTGACGATGCCGTCCAGACCGACGAGATGGTCCTGCCCCGCAATGTCGGCAAGCGATGCCGGGCGCAGCCTGTCCGCCAGCGGACGCGGCGCGTCAGCATCCATGCCGGCGGCTTCGAACAGGTTCGCCATCTTGGCCTACCCGCCGAACACGAGCTGCGACACGCGCCCGCCACGCTCGACGCGGATGCGCCACAGGCGCGTACTGGAACCAGCCAGCTTCTCCAGTTCGGCCGTCGTGTCGATCTCTTCCTCGTTGATGCTCAGCAGGATGTCACCGGGGCGGAATCCGGCACGGCCCGCTGGTGCGTTTCGGGCAACGTCCACCACCACGACACCCTTGTCGCGGTCATCGAGGCCGATTTCCTCCGACAGCGCAGGCGAGAGGTTCGCGACCTTCAGGCCCAGCAACGGGGACGACCCGCGGATGATCCGCACATCACGCGGCGGGTCCTCCGGCGCGATGGCAAGCTCGATGGGCAAGGTGCCGGCCTTGCCGTTGCGAATGATGGTGAGCTGCGACGTCTGGCCGATGCCCTTCGTGGCGAGGCGGTAGCTGAAACTTGCCGGGTCCGCGATCTCGCGCCCGTCGACTTCGGTGATGACGTCACCGACCGCCAGCCCGGCGCGCGCCGCAGGGCCCTTGTCGCTCAGCCGCGAGACCAGCACGCCCACAGGGCGCTGCAAGCCGATGGTCGAGGCGATTTCAGCCGTCACCGCCTGCACCCGCCCGCCAAACCACGGACGGCGCACCGTCTTGCCAGTGGCGGCAGAGGCGACAACCAGTTGCACCATCTCTGACGGGATCGCAAAGCCGATGCCGATGGACCCGCCGCCATTGCGCGAATAGATCGCGGTGTTGATACCGACGAGCCGCCCGTCCATGTCGACCAGCGCGCCGCCGGAGTTGCCGGGATTGATGGCGGCATCCGTCTGGATGAAGAAGCCCATGTCGTTGATGCCGGCCTGGGTGCGAGCGACCGCAGAGACGATCCCGCTCGTCACCGTCTGGCCGACGCCGAAGGGGTTGCCGATGGCAAGCACAAGGTCACCGACCTCCAGCGCGTCCGAAGACGTGAACTCGATGGCCGGAAGGTCCGACGGCGGGTTGTCGATCTTCAGGATGGCAAGGTCGGTCCGGTCATCCTTCAGCACGATCTCGGCTGCGAACTCACGCCGGTCCGCCAGCACCACGCGAACCTCGTCCGCACCATTGATGACGTGGTGGTTGGTGACGATCAGGCCGGACGAATCGACAACGACGCCGGACCCGAGCGCGTTCTGAACCCGCTCGCGTGGCGCGCCAAGATTGGGCGCATCGAAGAAGCGCCGGAACAGCGGGTCATTGAAGATCGACGGCACACGCTGGCGCTGCTGCACGGTGCGCGTGGCATAGACGTTCACCACCGCCGGCGCGGCCGTCTTAACCACGGGGGCAAATGACAGCCGCATCTCGCCGGAACTCTGCGGGACACGGGTGTCCTGAGCGCTCAACGGCGCGGCGAACAGGAACGCCGTAACGGCGGCGAAAACGGCAAGAGATGCCGCGATGACAGTACGGGTGCGGTTCAGTCGGGAAGAAAAATGCATGGGCCACCTCCGCGTGGAATATCGGGTCCCCGGTATCGGATTGACAGGCGTGCCACCAAAATTTGGCGACAAGACGCAAAAAGGGCGCGCCAGCCGAGCCGACGCGCCCTTTTTGAATGATTTGGCTACAAGCGAGGCTTAGGCTTCGGCGCCTTCGTCCATCTCGGCCATCACCGCCTCGTGGCGCGCACGGTCGGCGGCACCCTTGGCGGATTCGTCACGGTCGACAAGCTCGATCACCGCGACCGGCGCGTTGTCACCGTGCCGGAAACCAGCCCTCATGACCCGCGTGTAGCCGCCGTTGCGGTCCTTGTAGCGGCCCGCCAGCGTATCGAACAGCTTCTTGACCGCATCCTCGTCGCCGATCTGCGAGATCGCCTGGCGGCGGGCGTGAAGGTCGCCACGCTTGCCCAGCGTGATCAGCTTGTCGACGATCGGCTTCAGGTCTTTGGCCTTCGGCAGAGTCGTGACGATCTGCTCGTGCGTCAGCAGCGAAGCGGCCATGTTCGCGAACATCGCCTTGCGGTGGCTGGCGGTCCGGTTCAGCTTGCGGCCGGATTTTCCATGGTTCATCGGACTATTCTCCTACGGCGCGGCAGAGCGCGCGGCGCCTCAATAATGCTCTTCGTAACGCTTGGCCAGGTCTTCGATGTTCTCCGGCGGCCAGCCCGTCACTTCCATGCCCAGATGCAGACCCATCTGCGCAAGGACTTCCTTGATCTCATTCAGCGACTTGCGGCCGAAGTTCGGGGTGCGGAGCATCTCCGACTCGGTCTTCAGAATCAGGTCGCCGATATAGACGATGTTGTCGTTCTTCAGGCAGTTGGCCGAGCGAACCGAAAGCTCCAGCTCGTCCACCTTCTTCAGCAGCGCCGGGTTGAAGGCCAGCTCCGGCACTTCGGTGGTCGGCGTTTCCGGCTTCGGCTCATCGAAGTTGACGAAGATCGAAAGCTGGTCCTGCAGGATGCGGGCGGCATAGGCGATCGCGTCTTCCGGCGTAACCGAACCGTCCGTCTCGATTTCCATCATCAGCTTGTCGTAGTCGAGGATCTGGCCCTCACGGGTCGGCTCGACCTTGTAGGACACGCGCTTGACCGGCGAATACATGCTGTCGACCGGGATCAGGCCGATCGGCGCGTCATCCGGGCGGTTGCGATCAGCCGCGACGTAGCCCTTGCCGGTGTTGACGGTGAACTCGATGCGGATTTCCGCGCCGTCGTCCAGCGTGCAAAGCGGCAGGTTCGGGTTCAGGATCTCGACGTCGCCAACGGTCTGAATGTCACCGGCAACAACCTGGCCGGGGCCTTCCTTGCGCAGGGTCATGCGCTTGGGGCCGTCGCCTTCCATCTTGATGGCGATGTCCTTGATGTTCAGGACGATGTCGGTCACGTCCTCGCGAACGCCCGGGATCGACGAGAACTCGTGCAGCACGCCGTCAATCTGAGCGGACGTAACGGCGGCACCCTGCAGTGAAGACAGCAGGATGCGGCGCAGCGAGTTGCCCAGCGTCTGGCCGTAGCCGCGCTCGAGCGGCTCGGCGACGAGGGTCGCCTGGCGCTTGGGGTCGTGACCGGGTTGCACTTCCAGCTTGTTCGGCCGGATCAGCTCTTGCCAATTCTTCTCGATCACCTTCGACACCTCTTGCAGATGGACCGGCGCCTTCGCCCTGGGACAAACCCTGCCCCAGCAGGCGGGTCCGGAACCGGTTCGGGATTGTCCCTCCGGTTCGATCAGGCTCTGGCCCGGTCAGCCAAAATCTTAAATGGCGCACTTGCCCCCTGGCGTGCGCCCCAATAACGAGCGCCCCGCAGCATGTGCCGCGAGGCGATATTTCGAAGTCTCAGACGCGGCGCTTCTTGCGCGGGCGGCAGCCATTGTGCGGGATCGGGGTCACGTCGCGGATCGACGTCACGTTGAAACCCGCCGCCTGGATGGCGCGCAGTGCCGACTCGCGGCCCGAACCGGGACCGCGCACTTCGACTTCCAGCGTGCGCATGCCGTGCTCGGCAGCCTTCTTGGCCGCGTCTTCAGCGGCAAGCTGCGCCGCATACGGGGTCGACTTGCGCGAACCCTTGAAGCCCATGGCGCCGGCCGAGGCCCAGGAAATCGTGTTCCCCTGCGCATCGGTGATGGTGATCATGGTGTTGTTGAAGCTGGCGTTCACGTGCGCGACGCCGGACGCGATGTTCTTGCGTTCCCTGCGCGATACGCGCTTTGAGTCCTTGGCCATGGCTTTTGTCTGGTCCTCGTGGTTCCGGTCGCCACGCCTTCGCGGCACCGGCCTTGTCCTTTGAAATTACTTCTTCTTGCCGGCGATCGCCTTCGCCGGACCCTTGCGGGTGCGCGCGTTGGTGTGCGTACGCTGACCGCGCACCGGCAGACCACGGCGGTGGCGCAGGCCACGGTAGCAGCCAAGGTCCATCAGGCGCTTGATATTCATCGCGACGTCGCGGCGAAGGTCGCCCTCGACCATGTAGTCGCGGTCGATGACTTCACGGATCTTGAGAACCTCGGCATCGCTCAACTCGTTGACCCGGCGGGTCAGGTCGATGCTCACCTTCTCACAGATTTCCTTGGCCTTCTGCAGGCCGATCCCATGGATGTACTGCAGCGCGATGGGAACGCGCTTTGCGGTCGGAATGTTGACGCCTGCGATGCGGGCCATTTTCTTCTCTCCAACACGGCCTCACCGGGCCTGGTTCGTGGTCTCACGGCAGCCCCGGCTGCCAGTTCGTCAAGGCGGGACCACGTCAGGTATGACTGCAAATCGAACAACACCGCTCCCGGACGGTGCGCGGCACCTCCGAAGACGGCGTGATCAACTCGCTAAAAAGAGAGCCGTAGATATCGGATCATCGGCCCGCAAGTCAACCTTTCACTTGGTCTGCGACTGTTACTCTGCTTACCCTTCCAACGCGGTCACGACCGATGCCGTGACTTCGTCGATATCCTGCATCCCGTCGACGCTCTTCAACTGCCCCTTCACGCCGTAGTAGTCGGACAGTGGCGCCGTCTGCTCGCGATAGGCGACGAGGCGCTTGCGGAACGATTCGGGATTGTCGTCGGAACGTGCCTGCCCGCCGGCGGCGATCGTCTCGGCGACGCGATTCTCCATGCGCTTGACGAGTTCGTCCTCGTCGACGGTGAACTCGATCACCGCATCGAGGCTCAGCCCCTTCTCGTCCAGCATCCTGCCCAGCGCCTCGGCCTGGCCGACCGTGCGCGGGAAACCGTCGAGAATGAAACCGTTCTGCGCGTCCGGCGACTCGAGACGCTCGGCGATGATGGCGACCACGATCTCGTCGGGAACAAGCCCGCCCGATTCCATGATCGGCTGTGCCTGCTGGCCAACCGGCGTCTGCGCAGCAACGGCGGCGCGCAGCATGTCCCCGGTCGAAAGCTGAACAGCGTTGTACTTCTGCTCGATACGCTTGGCCTGCGTGCCTTTGCCAGCACCCGGCGGCCCCAACAGAATCAGCCTCATCGCCTGCGGCTCCCCCTCAGTTTCGACTTCTTGATCAGCCCTTCATACTGGTGCGCAAGCAGATGCCCCTGGACCTGCGACACCGTATCCATCGTCACCGATACCACGATCAGCAGCGAAGTGCCGCCGAGGTAGAACGGGATCGAGTAGTAACCGATCAAAAATTCCGGCAGCAGGCAAACCAGCGCCAGGTAGAGCGCGCCGACCACGGTGATGCGAGTCAGCACATAGTCGATGTATTCGGCCGTCTTCTCGCCCGGGCGAATGCCGGGAATGAAGCCGCCGTGCTTCTTCAGGTTGTCGGCGGTGTCCTTCGGATTGAAGACGATCGCCGTGTAGAAGAACGCGAAGAAGATGATCATCGACGCGTAGAACGCGAGGTAGAGCGGCTGGCCGTGGCCAAGAAGAGCCGTGACCGTGCCGAGCCATCCGCCCGCATCGCCTGCCGAGAAGTTTGCAACCGTCACCGGCAGCAGCAGCAGCGAAGAGGCGAAGATCGGCGGGATGACGCCGGCCGTGTTGAGCTTCAGAGGCAGGTGCGAGGATTCGCCCTGAAACATCCGGTTGCCCATTTGGCGCTTGGGATACTGGATCAGCAACCGGCGCTGGGCCCGCTCGACGTAGACGATCACGACAATGACGCCGACGAGCAGGATGATGAGACCGAGGATGAGCGGGGTCGACAGCGCCCCCTGGCGGCCAAGCTCCAGCATTCCCGCAATCGCGTTGGGGAACGAGGCAACGATGCCCGCGAAGATGATGAGCGAGATGCCGTTGCCGACGCCGCGCTGCGTGATCTGTTCACCCAGCCACATCAGGAAGACGGTACCACCGACCAGCGTGATGACGGTGGACACCCGGAAGAACAGGCCCGGATCCAGCACCACGTTGCCCGAACCTTCCAGGCCAACGGCAATACCATATGCCTGTACGGTGGCAAGAAGCACCGTACCGTAGCGGGTGTACTGGTTGATCTGCTTGCGGCCCTGCTCGCCTTCCTTCTTGAGCTGCTCAAGATGGGGCGAAACGGTCGTCATCAACTGAACGATGATCGACGCCGAGATGTAGGGCATGATGTTCAGCGCAAAAATCGCCATGCGCTCCACGGCGCCACCGGCGAACGTATTGAACAGGCCGAGGATACCGCTGGAATTGCGGTTGAACATGTCGGCCACCGCGCCGGGATCGATACCCGGCAGCGGGATGTAGGTACCCAGCCGATAAACGAGCAGCGCACCCAGCGTGAACCAGATGCGCTTCTTGAGTTCATCGGCCTTGGCAAGGGCACCGAAATTGAGATTGGCAGCAAGTTGCTCGGCAGCTGACGCCATGAATATCTCCGCTTCTCGCGTCCCTGCCCCTGCCCTGGCGGCAAAGCCGGAACGCGGTCCGGCGCTGCGCCTGATCAGGCGTCAGCGCTGCTTTCGTCCGCCTTCTTGACCGGTGCCAGCAATTCGATGCTGCCGCCCGCCTTCTCGATGGCTTCCTTCGCCGCTGCCGAAACGCCGGCAACCTTGAAGGCGACCTTCGAGGTCAGTTCGCCGCGCGACAGGATACGAACCCCGTCCTTCTCGCGGCGGATGATGCCGGCTGCAACCAGTGCCGCGGCATCCACCGTGTTCTTCGCATCCAGCTTGCCCGCGTCGATCGCGGTCTGGATACGGTCGAGATTGACCGCGTTGAGCTGCTTGGCGTTGGGCTTGTTGAACCCGCGCTTCGGCAGCCGGCGGTGAATCGGCATCTGGCCGCCTTCAAAGCCTTTGACAGCCACGCCCGAACGCGACTTCTGGCCCTTGTGGCCACGACCGGAGGTCTTGCCCAGGCCCGAACCGATGCCACGGCCGACGCGCTTGCGCGACTGGGTGGCACCCGGCTTGTCACTGATCTCGTTGAGCTTCATATCGGTTTCTCCGTCCGCGCATTCAAGCGCGAGCTTTCAACTTGATGTGGGTGCGTGCTCAGTTCTCGTCGACGACGCGAACGAGGTGCGCAACCTTGGCGATCATGCCGCGCACGGCCGGGGTATCTTCCAGCGTGCGGCGACGGTGCATCTTGTTCAGGCCGAGCCCGATCAGCGTCTTGCGCTGGACATCGGGGCGGCGCAGCGGCGAGCCGGTCTGCTCAACCGTGACGGTCTTCTTGGACATCGTTCAGCCCTTCCTTGAAACCTGCACTCAGCCTTCGGCCATTTCAGCGCTTTCGCGCCGGCGGGACTGCAGCGTGGAAACCTTGAGACCGCGGCGCGCAGCAACCGAGCGCGGGCTGTCTTCAGCCTTGAGCGCCTCGAAAGTCGCGCGGATCATGTTGTACGGGTTCGACGTGCCAAGCGACTTGGCGACGACGTCATGCACGCCGAGCGTCTCGAAGACGGCGCGCATCGGGCCACCCGCGATGATGCCGGTGCCGGGAGGCGCTGCACGCAGCACAACCTTGCCGGCGCCGTGGCGCCCGGCGACATCGTGATGCAGCGTGCGGCCTTCGCGCAGCGGAACGCGGATCATCTGGCGCTTGGCCGATTCCGTCGCCTTGCGGATCGCTTCCGGCACTTCACGCGCCTTGCCGTGACCGAAGCCGACGCGGCCCTTCTGGTCGCCGACAACCACGAGGGCTGCGAAGCCGAACCGCCGGCCGCCCTTGACCACCTTGGCCACGCGGTTGATGTGCACGAGGCGATCTACGAATTCGCTGTCGCGCTCTTCTCGCATATTGGGATTTGCCATCGTCGTTTCGTTCCGTTGCTGGCGCGCTAACGCCGGTGAATTCGATTAGAAGTTCAGGCCACCCTCGCGGGCGCCGTCAGCGAGGGCCTTGACCCGGCCGTGATAGATGTACGGGCCGCGGTCGAACACGACCTCGGTCACGCCCTTCTCCTTGGCGCGCTCGGCGACGAGCTTGCCAACCTCGGAGGCGGCGCTTGTGTCGGCACCGGTCTTCAGCTTGCCCTGCATGTCCTTCTCGAGGCTCGAGGCGGACACGACGGTGGCGCCGGTCAGGTCGTCGATGACCTGCGCGTAGATGTGCTTGGAGGACCGGAAAACCGACAGGCGCGGACGCCCGTTGTTGACCTTCTGAAGTTCGCGGCGGACGCGCGCTGCGCGGCGCTGCGGCGTGGTCATCGAGTTGTTTTTCATGGCAGGCCTACTTCTTCTTGCCTTCCTTGCGGACGATGTACTCGCCGGCATACTTGATGCCCTTGCCCTTGTAGGGCTCAGGCTCGCGCCATTTGCGGATATTCGCCGCAACCTGGCCGACGCGCTGCTTGGAGATGCCGGTGACGACGATTTCCGTCGGTTTCGGGCAAACGATCTGCACGTCCTCGGGGATCTCGAAGTTCACGTCGTGGCTGTAGCCGAGCGCAAGCTGCAGGACCTTGCCCTGCACCGCGGCACGGTAGCCGACGCCGTTGATCTCGAGCTTGCGCTCGAAACCCTTCTCCACACCCTCGACGATGTTGGACACCAGCGTGCGGGACATGCCCCAGGCCGAGCGGGCCTTCTTGGACTTGTCACGCGGCTCGACCAGGACGCCGTCATCGTCCATCTTGGCGAGAACGTCGTCCACGAGCGTGACTTCAAGCTGACCCTTCGGGCCCTTTGCCGCGATGGTCTGGCCATCGATCGACACGGTCACGCCGCTGGGCACCGAGACCGGTTTTTTGCCAATGCGGGACATGGTTTTGCTTCCCGTTTCCGTTTTTGTCCGCTCAGCGCGTCTTAGAAGACGCGGCAGAGCACCTCACCGCCGACGTTCTCTTCGCGCGCCTGCCAGTCGGGCATCACGCCCTTCGGGGTCGACACGATTGAAACGCCGAGACCGTTGTTCACCTGCGGCAGCGTCTTCACCGAGCTGTACACCCGGCGGCCCGGCCTGGAGATCCGCTCGATCGTGCGGATGACAGGCTCGCCGTCGAAGTACTTGAGCTCGATATCGAACTCCGCCTGGCCGTTTCCGAATTCGGTGCGAGAGTAGCCACGGATGTAGCCTTCCGTCTCAAGCACCGTCAGAACGCCTTCGCGAAGGCGGGACGCCGGGGTCTTCACCACCGACTTGCCACGCATCTGCGCGTTGCGGATCCGCGTGAGCATATCTCCCAAAGGATCGCTGACAGCCATCTTCGGGTCTCCTTACCAGCTCGACTTGACCAAGCCCGGGATCAGGCCGCGAGAGCCCAGTTCCCGGAGCGCGATACGTGACATTCTCAGCTTGCGGTAATACGCCCGCGGCCGGCCTGTCACTTCGCAACGATTGCGGATGCGCACCTTTGAGCTGTTGCGCGGAAGATCCGCCAGCTTCAGCTGCGCCTTGAAGCGCTCTTCCATGGAGAGCGACTGGTCGGTCGCAACAGCCTTCAGCGCGGCGCGCTTGTCGGCATATTGCTTGACCAAGCGCCGGCGGCGCTTGTTCTTCTCGACCGAACTCTTCTTCGCCATAGTTTCTACCTCCGAATTCCGGGTCCCGACGCCTGGCTAGGCCCGGAAGGGAAAGTTGAAGTTCTTCAGAAGCGAACGTGCCTCGTCGTCCGTCTTCGCGGTCGTGCACACGATGATGTCCATACCCATCATGTGGTCGACCTTGTCGTAATCGATCTCGGGGAACACGATGTGTTCCTTGATGCCCATCGCGTAGTTGCCACGCCCGTCGAAGCTCTTCGGGTTCAGGCCGCGAAAGTCACGGACGCGCGGCAGCGCGATCGTCACCAGGCGATCGAGAAATTCGTACATCCGCGCCTTGCGCAGCGTGACCTTGGCACCGATCGGCATCTCTTCGCGCAGCTTGAAGCCGGCAATCGAGGTACGCGCCTTGGTGACAACCGGCTGCTGACCGGCAATGCGGCCAAGCTCTTCGGCAGCCGACTTCACGCGCTTGGAATCGCCGACGGCTTCGCCGACGCCCATGTTCAGCACGATCTTGTCGAGCGCAGGCACTTCCAACACATTCTTGTAGCCGAACTCCTCAAGGAGCTTCGGGCGCACAACGTCCGCGTAATGCTTTTTCAAGCGCGGTTCGTAACCGTTCTCAGCCATCGATCGTCTCTCCCGAGCGCCGGGCAATGCGCACCTTGCGCCCATCATTCAGGGTCTGGAAGCCGACGCGAGTCGGCTTGTTGTCCTTCGGGTCCGCCAGGGCCAGGTTGGAAATGTGGATCGCGGCCTCTTTCGAGATGATCCCGCCTTCCTGGTTCGGCGTCTGGCGCTGGTGGCGGCGGATCATGTTGATCCCGCGAACGAGCGCGCGGTTTTCCTGCGGACGAACTTCGATCACTTCGCCCGTGCGACCCTTGTCTTTGCCGGTCAGCACGACGACCTTGTCGCCCTTCTTGATCTTCGCAGCCATCACAGAACCTCCGGAGCCAGCGAAACGATCTTCATGTGGTTCTTGCCGCGCAGTTCGCGCGGAACCGGTCCGAAGATACGGGTGCCGATCGGCTCCTTGTTGTTGTTGACCAGAACGGCCGCATTGCGGTCGAAACGGATCACGGTGCCGTCATTGCGACGGATAGCCTTTGCCGTGCGGACGACGATGGCCTTCAGGACCTCGCCCTTCTTCACGCGACCGCGCGGAATGGCTTCCTTCACAGAAACCACGATGATGTCGCCGACGCGCGCGTACTTGCGCTTCGAACCGCCCAGCACCTTGATGCACATGACACGGCGCGCACCGGAATTGTCGGCGACGTCGAGGTTTGTTTGCATCTGGATCATGGCTGACCTCTTGTTTCCTGTCTAAGCCGCCAGGCTCAAAGCCCGGCTGCCCTGCCCTCAGGCGCTTGTTTCAACCACCGTCCAGCGCTTGGAGCGCGAGATCGGAGCACATTCCTGGATACGCACGATGTCACCCACCTTGTGCGCGTTCTCCGCATCATGCGCCTGGTAGCGCTTGGAACGGCGAACGGTCTTCTTGAACAGAGGGTGCGTGAAGCGGCGCTCGACCAGGACGACAACGGTCTTGTCCATCTTGTCGCTCACCACGGTGCCCTGCAGAATTCGTTTCGGCATCGTCGTCCCCTTAAGCCTGCGCCTGCTGGCGCGCCTTGTCGTTGATGATCGTCTTGACCAGCGCGATCTGGCGGCGGACCTGGCGGACGCGTGCGGTATTCTCGAGCTGCCCGGTGGCCTGCTGGAAACGCAGGTTGAACTGCTCTTTCTTCAGCTTCACGAGCTCTTCGCTCAACTGGTCGGGCGTCATGCCCTTGGCGTCTTCGGCTTTCATCACTTCAATCCTTACTCGCCGACCCGGCTGACAACCTTGGTGCGGACCGGCAGCTTCGCAGCTCCAAGGCGCAGGGCCTCGTGTGCGACCTCCGGCGTGACACCGTCGATTTCGAACATGATGCGACCAGGCTTGACCCGCGCCGCCCAGTATTCCGGCGAACCCTTGCCCTTACCCATGCGCACTTCGGTCGGCTTCTTCGAAACCGGCACATCGGGGAAAATGCGGATCCACACACGGCCCGCACGCTTCATGTGGCGGGTGATCGCGCGGCGCGCAGCTTCGATCTGGCGCGCGGTGACGCGCTCCGGCTCCAGCGACTTCAGGCCGTAGGAACCGAATGCGAGCGTAACGCCCCGCGTAGCCAGGCCGTGGATGCGGCCCTTGTGCTGCTTGCGGAATTTTGTGCGCTTTGGCTGCAGCATCTTCTCTGTCTCCTAATCCCTAAGCTGACCGTGTCAGCCCTTGGCCTGTTCGCGGCGGCGTCCGGACGTCTCGCCACCATCAAGCGAGCGGCGCTCCGAAGCCATCGGATCGTGTTCCAGGATCTCGCCCTTGAAGATCCAGACCTTCACACCGTTGGTGCCATATGCCGTGATCGCCGTCGTCTCGCCGTAATCGACGTCGGCGCGCAGCGTGTGCAACGGCACGCGGCCCTCGCGGTACCATTCCGTGCGCGCGATCTCCGCGCCGCCGAGACGGCCACCACAGGTGATCTTGATGCCGCCCGCACCCAGACGGATGGCGGACTGCACGGCCCGCTTCATGGCGCGGCGGAAAGACACGCGGCGCTCAAGCTGCTGGGCAATGGACTCTGCGACGAGCTGGGCATCGAGCTCCGGCTTGCGCACTTCCATGATGTTGAGGTGCACTTCGGAGTCGGTCATCGACGCGATCTTGCGGCGCAGCTTCTCGATGTCCGCGCCCTTCTTGCCGATGACAATACCGGGACGTGCGGAATGGATCGTGACGCGGCACTTCTTGTGCGGACGCTCGATGACGATACGCGCAACCGCAGCCTGCTTCAGCTGCTCCTTGAGGTAGTTGCGGATCTTCATGTCCTCATGCAGCAGCGCACCATATTCCTGGTCGTCCGCGAACCAGCGGGAATCCCAGGTCTTGTTGATGCCGAGCCGAAGACCGACCGGATTTACTTTATTTCCCATCAGACGGCCTCCTCGACCTGTCGAACGACGATCGTCAGATTTGCGAACGGCTTCATGATCCGCCCGACGCGGCCGCGCGCACGCGGCTGGAAACGCTTCATCACCAGCGACTTGCCTACAAAGGCTTCCGCGACGATGAGGTCGTCGACGTCCAGCGAATGGTTGTTCTCCGCATTCGCAATCGCCGATTCCAGCGTCTTCTTCACGTCCTTCGCGATCCGCTTCTCGGAGAAGGTCAGGTCGGCCAGAGCCTTGTCGACCTTCTTGCCGCGAATGAGCTGCGCAACGAGGTTCAGCTTCTGCGGGCTGACGCGCAGATTGCGCGCAATCGCCTTGGCCTCGTTGTCGGCCAGCGCACGTGGTGTCGCCTGCTTGCCCATCGTTACTTCCTCTTCGCCTTCTTGTCGGCGGCGTGGCCGTAGTAGGTCCGCGACGGCGAGAATTCGCCGAACTTGTGACCGATCATGTCCTCGGTGACGAGCACCGGCACATGCTTCTGGCCGTTGTAGACGCCGAACGTCAGACCGACGAACTGCGGCAGGATCGTGGAGCGGCGGCTCCACATCTTGATGACTTCCTTGCGGCCCGATTCACGAACGGCATCTGCCTTCTTCAGCAGGTAACCATCGACGAAAGGACCCTTCCAGACGGAACGCGCCATAACGCTTAACCCCGTTTCTTCTTGGCCAGGTGGCGGCTGCGGACGATGAACTTGTCGGTCGCTTTGTTAGAGCGGGTCCGCTTGCCCTTCGTCGGCTTGCCCCACGGCGTAACCGGATGGCGGCCACCAGAGGTACGGCCTTCACCGCCACCATGCGGGTGATCCACCGGGTTCATGACCACGCCGCGAACGGACGGACGCTTGCCCGCCCAGCGATTGCGGCCGGCCTTGCCCATGTTCGTGTTCATGTGATCAGGGTTCGAAACCGCCCCGATCGTGGCCATGCAGGTCGCGATGACGCGGCGCTGCTCGCCCGAGCTCAGACGCAGGATCGCGTAGCCCTGGTCGCGGCCGACGAGCTGCACATAGGCACCCGCGGAGCGCGCGATCTGGCCACCCTTGCCCGGCTTCATCTCCACGTTGTGGACGATGGTACCGATCGGGATCGAGGCCAGCGGCATCGCGTTGCCCGGTTTCACGTCGACCTGCTGCCCGGCGACGACCTTGTCGCCAACCGTCAGGCGCTGCGGAGCCAGGATGTAACCCTTCTCACCGTCCTCATAAACAATGAGCGCGATGAACGCGGTGCGGTTCGGGTCGTATTCCAGACGCTCCACCGTGCCGGTGACGTCGTACTTGCGACGCTTGAAGTCGACCACGCGATACAGACGCTTGTGACCGCCGCCACGCCGGCGCGCAGTGATGCGTCCGGTGTTGTTGCGGCCGCCCGACTTCGTCAGGCCTTCCGTCAGCGTCTTCTCCGGGTCGCCCTTCCACAGCTGCGAGCGATCCACGATCACAAGCTGGCGAAGGCCCGGCGTCTTCGGATTGTATTTCTTCAGTGCCATAACGCTTCCCGCCGTCTCAGAGGCCCGTGGTGACGTCGATGCTGTGGCCCTCTTCGAGGGTCACAACGGCTTTCTTCAGGTCATTCTGCTTGCCGATCCGGCCGCGGAACCGCTTCACCTTGCCCTTGCGGACCAGCGTGTTCACGGCCTTGACCTTCACGCCGAACAGGGCCTCGACCGCCGACTTGATGGCGGGCTTGGTCGCGTCCGGAGAAACCTTGAAAACAACCTGGTTGTTTTCCGATGCCATCGTCGCCTTTTCGGTGATCACCGGCGAAACGATCACGTCGTAGTGTCGCGTATCGGTGCTCATTTGAAGCGCTCCTTCAGGGCATCGACTGCAGCGCGCGTCAGCACGAGCTTTTCGCGCCGCAGGATGTCGTACACATTGATGCCCTGCACCGGCAGGACGTCGAGATGCTTCAGGTTGCGGGCAGCCATCTGGAAGTTGCCGTTCACATCCGCGCCGTCGATGACGAGCGCCGAGGAAAAGCCCAGGTTGCCGAGCGTACCCAACAGAGCCTTGGTCTTGGCGTCCTTCATCTCGGTGTTCTCGAGAATGATCAGGTCGGATGCCTTGGCCTTGGTCGACAGGGCATGCTTCAACGCGAGCGCACGAACCTTCTTGGGAAGGTCATGGGCATGGCTGCGCACGACCGGACCGAACGCCCGGCCACCGCCACGAAACACGCCGACGCGCGCCGAACCGTGACGGGCACGACCGGTACCCTTCTGACGGAACATCTTGGCGCCGGTGCGGCTGATCTCGGCACGGGTCTTGGTCTTGTGCGTACCGGCCTGGCGCTTGGCCAGCTGGTAGCGAACCATGCGCTGCAGAATGTCGGCGCGCGGGTCGAGACCGAAGATCTCGTCGTCGAGATCGATGGAACCGCCCTTCTTGCCGTCGAGAGAAATCACGTCGAGTTTCATTTACGCGTCCTCCGACCCTGCTGCTTCCGGCGTATTCGCCTCGGCAGTCTGCGCTTCACCGGCATCGCCCTTGCCACGGAACGCGCCGGGGAACGGCACGTCATCGGGCAGCTTGCGCTTGACCGCATCGCTGAGCAGCACGAAGCCGCCCTTGGTGCCGGGAACCGCGCCCTTGACCATGATCAGGCCACGATCGACGTCGGTGCGGACAACCTGCAGGTTCTGCGTGGTCACGCGGGTCGCACCCATGTGGCCGGCCATCTTCTTGCCCTTGAACACCTTGCCGGGATCCTGGGAGTTACCCGTGGAACCATGGCTACGGTGCGAAACCGACACGCCGTGCGAGGCGCGAAGACCGCCGAAGTTGTGCCGCTTCATGGCGCCGGCAAAGCCCTTGCCCGTCGAGGTGCCGATGGCATCGACGAACTGGCCCGCGACGAAATGGTCGGCAGTGAACTCCGAACCCACGTCGACCATGTTCTCGGGGGTCACCCGGAACTCGGCCATCTTGCGCTTCGGCTCAACGCTGGCCACGGCGAAGTGGCCGCGCTCTGCGCGGGGCGTGTTCTTGGCCTTCTTGCGGCCCACACCCAGCTGAAGCGCGGTGTAGCCGTTCTTTTCTTCGGTTCGCTGCGCGACAACCTGGCACTGTTCGACCTTCAGAACCGTGACGGGGATGTGTTCCCCCTCCTCGGTGAAGACCCGGGTCATGCCGAGCTTCTGCGCGATCAATCCTGAGCGCATGGCTAACGTCTCTCTCCGGCTTACAACTTGATTTCGACGTCAACGCCGGCGGCGAGGTCGAGCTTCATCAGCGCGTCCACGGTCTGCGGCGTCGGATCGACGATATCGAGCAGCCGCTTGTGGGTGCGCATTTCAAACTGCTCGCGGCTCTTCTTGTCGACATGCGGCGAGCGGTTCACCGTGAAGCGCTCGATCCGGGTCGGCAGCGGAATGGGCCCACGAACCTGTGCGCCGGTACGGCGTGCCGTGTTGACGATCTCGCGGGTCGAATTATCGAGCACGCGATGATCGAAGGCCTTAAGCCGGATTCGGATATTTTGACCGTTCATCGGTTTACGTCCCAAACGGGTTGATCGAAACAGGCGGCGCCAGCTTTTGCGGCTGGCACCGCCCGGTTAATTCTTGGCGTAGACGACTACTCGATGATCTTCGAGACGACGCCGGCGCCGACGGTGCGGCCGCCTTCACGGATGGCGAAGCGCAGCTTCTCTTCCATCGCGATCGGAACGATCAGCTCCACATCCATGGCGATGTTGTCGCCCGGCATCACCATCTCGGTGCCTTCCGGTAGCGTCACCACGCCCGTCACGTCCGTCGTGCGGAAGTAGAACTGCGGACGGTAGTTGGTGAAGAACGGCGTGTGACGGCCACCCTCTTCCTTCGTCAGGATGTAGGCTTCCGCCTTGAACTTCGTGTGCGGATTGACCGAACCCGGCTTGCACAGCACCTGGCCGCGCTCCACGTTCTCGCGTTCCACACCACGCAGCAGCGCGCCGATGTTGTCGCCGGCCTGGCCCTGGTCGAGCAGCTTGCGGAACATCTCGACACCCGTGCAGGTCGTCTTCACCGTGTCCTTGATGCCGACGATCTCGATTTCCTCACCGACCTTCACGACACCGCGCTCCACGCGGCCCGTGACGACCGTGCCACGGCCCGAGATCGAGAACACGTCTTCGATCGGCATCAAGAACGGCTGGTCGATCGGACGCTCCGGCGTCGGGATGTAGTCGTCGACGGCGGCCATCAGCTCGCGGATCGCGTCTTCGCCGATCTTCTTGTCGCCCTCGTCCAGCGCAACCAGCGCCGAACCCTTGACGATCGGAATGTCGTCGCCGGGGAACTCGTAGGACGACAGCAGCTCGCGGATCTCCAGCTCGACGAGCTCGAGAAGCTCCTCGTCATCGACCTGGTCGACCTTGTTCATGAACACCACGATCGCCGGCACGCCGACCTGGCGGGCAAGCAGGATGTGCTCGCGCGTCTGCGGCATCGGGCCATCGGCGGAAGACACAACCAGGATCGCACCGTCCATCTGGGCGGCACCGGTGATCATGTTCTTCACGTAGTCGGCGTGGCCGGGGCAGTCGACGTGGGCGTAGTGGCGCGCATCCGTCTCGTATTCCACGTGCGCCGTGGAGATCGTGATGCCGCGTGCCTTCTCTTCCGGCGCAGCGTCAATCTGATCATACGCCTTGAAGTCGCCGAAGTACTTCGTGATCGCAGCCGTCAGCGTCGTCTTGCCATGGTCAACGTGGCCAATCGTGCCAACGTTCACGTGCGGCTTGTTCCGCTCGAATTTCGCCTTACCCATGGGTTGTCTCCGTCTCTACGAAAATTTCGTTGTTGAACCTTGTCTCAAGCTGTTCAGGCGTATTTCGCCTGAACCTCCTGAGCGACCGCCTGCGGCACCTGCTCGTAGTGGTCGAACTGCATCGTGTACTGGGCACGTCCCTGGCTCATCGAGCGCAGCGTGTTGACGTAACCGAACATGTTGGCCAGCGGCACCATCGCGTTGACGACGGTCGCGATACCGCGCGCCTCGGTGCCCTGAATCTGGCCGCGGCGGGAGTTCAGGTCGCCGATCACATCGCCGACATAATCTTCCGGTGTCACGACCTCGACCTTCATGATCGGCTCGAGAAGCTTCGGCGCGGCCTTGTTGATGCCTTCGCGGAAGCCCGCACGGCCGGCGATTTCGAACGCCATGACCGAGGAGTCAACGTCGTGGTAGGCACCATCGACCAGTTGAACCTTCACGTCGACCATCGGGAAGCCAGCCAGAACGCCGGAGGTCAACACGCTTTCGATGCCCTTCTGAACGCCCGGGATGTATTCCTTCGGCACGTTGCCGCCGACGATCTTGCTCTCGAACTCGAAACCGGCCCCGGTCTCGTTCGGCATCAGGACCATCTTGACGCGGGCGAACTGGCCCGAACCACCCGACTGCTTCTTGTGGGTGTAGTCCACGTCAGCCTGCTGCGTGATCGTCTCGCGGTAGGCAACCTGCGGCGCGCCGATATTGGCTTCGACCTTGAACTCGCGCTTCATGCGGTCGACGAGAATGTCGAGGTGAAGCTCGCCCATGCCCGCCAGAATCGTCTGGCCGGACTCTTCGTCCGACTTCACGCGGAAGGACGGGTCCTCGGCAGCCAGGCGGTTGAGCGCGATGCCCATCTTTTCCTGGTCGCCCTTGGTCTTCGGCTCGATCGCGATCTCGATGACCGGATCGGGGAATTCCATACGCTCCAGGATGACCGGCTTGGTCGCGTCACAAAGCGTGTCGCCCGTCGTCGTGTCCTTCAGGCCCGCGATGGCGACGATGTCACCGGCGTAGGCTTCCTTGATGTCCTCACGGTGATTGGAGTGCATCTGCAGCATGCGGCCGATGCGCTCGCGCTTTTCCTTCACCGTGTTGAGCAGGGAAACACCGGTTTCCAGCTTGCCCGAATAGATGCGGCAGAACGTGAGCGAGCCAACGAACGGGTCGTTCATGATCTTGAAGGCCAGCAGCGAGAGCGACTCTTCGTCGGAGGACTTGCGCGAAATGGTCTCTTCGGTCTTCGGGTCGATGCCCTTGATCGGCGGAACTTCAACCGGGCTCGGCAGGTAGTCCACGACACCGTCGAGGAGCGGCTGCACGCCCTTGTTCTTGAACGCCGAGCCGCAGAAGACCGGCACGAACTCGTTGTGGCAGGTGCCCTTGCGAACCAGCTTCTTCAGCGTCTCTTCGTCAGGTTCGTTGCCTTCGAGATAGGCTTCAAGCGCGGCTTCGTCCTGCTCGACGGCCGTCTCGATGAGCTGCTCGCGGTACTTCGCAGCATCGTCGGCGAGATTGGCCGGAATGTCTTCGTAATTGAACTTCGCGCCGAGGCTCTCGTCTTCCCAGACAATCGCCTTCATCCGGATAAGGTCGATGCAACCGGCGAACTCGTTCTCTGCACCGATCGGAAGCTGCATGACGAGCGGGCGCGCACCGAGGCGCTCCTTGATCATGGTGATGCAGCGGTAGAAGTCGGCACCGATCTTGTCCATCTTGTTGACGAAGATCATCCGCGGAACTTTGTACTTGTCGGCCTGGCGCCAGACCGTCTCGGTCTGCGGCTCGACGCCGGCATTGGCGTCCAGCAGGGCAACCGCGCCATCGAGCACACGCAGCGAACGCTCGACTTCAATGGTGAAGTCAACGTGCCCGGGGGTGTCGATGATGTTCAGGCGCTTGTCGTTCCAATAGGCAGTGGTCGCAGCGGACGTGATCGTGATTCCGCGCTCCTGCTCCTGCTCCATCCAGTCCATCGTGGCGGCGCCGTCATGGACTTCGCCGATCTTGTGGCTGCGGCCGGTGTAGAAGAGAATCCGCTCAGTCGTCGTCGTCTTGCCGGCATCAATGTGGGCCATGATGCCGAAGTTGCGGTAGTCTTCGATCGGATGCGTGCGGGACATGGGGGTCTCTCCGGAAAAGTCCGATTACCAGCGGTAGTGCGAAAAGGCGCGGTTGGCTTCCGCCATCCGGTGCGTGTCTTCACGCTTCTTCACGGCCGAACCGCGGCTGTTGAATGCGTCGAGAAGCTCACCCGACAGGCGCTCCGTCATGGTGCGTTCGTTGCGGGCACGAGCTGCAGAGATCAGCCAGCGGATCGCCAGCGCCTGCTTGCGCTCGTTGCGGACTTCGACGGGGACCTGGTAGGTCGCACCGCCGACGCGGCGGGAGCGGACCTCAACGGCCGGCATCACGTTTTCCAGCGCCGTGTGGAAGACGTTGAGCGGATCGGCCTTGGCCTTATCCTCGATCGCCTGGAAGGCGTTGTAGACGATGCTTTCGGCTACGGACTTCTTGCCGTCGCGCATCACCGAGTTCATGAACTTGGTGACCACGATGTCCTTGAACTTCGGATCCGGCAGGATTTCCCGTTTTTCAGCCTGACGACGACGCGACATGTATTGTGACCTTCTCGCCTGTAATTCTCGTGCGTTGAACGCGACTTACTTCGGACGCTTCGCGCCATACTTCGAACGGCGCTGCTTGCGGTCCTTGACGCCCTGGGTATCCAGAACGCCGCGAATGATGTGGTAGCGAACGCCGGGCAGATCCTTCACGCGGCCGCCGCGGATCATGACCACCGAGTGTTCCTGCAGGTTGTGACCCTCGCCCGGGATGTAGCCGATCACTTCGTAACCGTTGGTCAGGCGGATCTTGGCCACCTTGCGGAGCGCGGAGTTCGGCTTCTTCGGCGTGGTCGTGTAGACACGGGTGCAAACGCCACGCTTCTGCGGGCATGCTTCCATCGCCGGAACCTTGTTGCGCTTCGGCTTGTCCTTACGCGGTTTGCGGATCAGCTGCTGGATCGTCGGCATCGGCCTGCTGTCTCTCTTCTCCGGACCTTCGCGACGGTCCGTTCGGTTTCAGTTTATTCAGCGCGCCAACAAACGAAAAAAGCCCGAGCGGGGCCAAGCCCCGGGGGCAGTATCGAAACGCAGAGGACCCAGCTTGCGCCGGGTCATGACCTCGATCTGGTATCGCTTGCGCGGCGACAGCGTTTAAGTCGTTGAATTCGCGTCCGTGTCGAACTGCGAATGTTGATGACTTACCACCAGTCGCTGAAAGTTGGCGGAACATACTCACCACGCTCCACCCCGTCAACCGGCGCTGACGGCAATTTTTCAACGTTTTCGCCGCGGTAGGCGACACAAACGACCGAACTTGAACCAAGTGCGCGCGGATCAACGAAAAAGGGCCGCCCTCAGGCGGCCCTCTTGTCTCTTGTGATTCCCGATTCCGCGAAGAAAAGCCCGATTACTCGGCAGCTTCCCCGGCTTTGGCCGCGGCAATCGACGCCTGACGGCGCTTTTCCTCGACAATAAGCGAATCGCGTTCCTGGGCAATCGCACGCATCCGGTTCATGACCGAACCGGTGCCCGCCGGAATAAGGCGGCCGACGATCACGTTTTCCTTCAGGCCTTCGAGCGTATCGACCTTGCCGTGGACCGAGGCTTCGGTCAGCACGCGGGTCGTCTCCTGGAACGAGGCGGCCGAGACGAAGCTGCGGGTCTGCAGGCTTGCCTTGGTGATGCCGAGCAGGACCGGCATGCCCTGCGCCGGCGTCTTGCCCTTTTCCACGAGCTTCTCGTTGACTTCCTTGAAGTCGATACGGTCGACCTGCTCGTCCTTGAGGAAGCTGGACTCGCCGGGATCGGTGACCTCGATCTTCTGCAGCATCTGGCGAACGATCACCTCGATGTGCTTGTCGTTGATCATCACGCCCTGGAGCCGGTAGACCTCCTGGATTTCGTTGACGAGGTAGGCAGCAAGCTCCTCCACGCCCTTGATGGCCAGGATGTCGTGCGGCGCCGGGTTGCCGTCGATGATGTAGTCCCCGCGCTCGATGAAGTCGCCTTCCTGCACATGCAGGTGACGCCCCTTCGGGATCAGGTATTCCACCGGCTCGGCATCGTCCCCTTCCGGCACGATCATGATGCGGCGCTTGTTCTTGTAGTCGCGCCCGAACTGCACCGTACCGGACATCTCGGCGATGACCGCGGCATCCTTCGGCTTGCGGGCCTCGAACAGCTCGGCAACACGCGGCAGACCACCGGTGATGTCGCGCGTCTTGGCGCCTTCCGTCGGGATACGCGCAAGGACGTCACCGGCCTTCACATCGTCACCCGGCGAAACCGAGAGAATGGCATCCACAGGAAGGATGTAGCGGGCCTCACCGCCACGCTGCAGCTTCTTGATGTCGCCCTTGGAGTCCGCGATCGTGATCGCGGGACGAAGATCGGCGCCACGCGGCGTTGCCCGCCAGTCCATCACCGAACGCTTGGTGATACCGGTGGACTCGTCGGTGGATTCCGCCATCGACACGTTGTCGACGAGGTCCTCGAACCCGATCTGGCCATCGGCCTCGGTCAGGATCGGACGGGTATAGGGATCCCATTCGGCGATACGCTGGCCGCGCTTGATCTCTTCGCCCTCGTCCACCCGCAGGCGTGCACCGTACTGGATGCGGTGAACCGCACGTTCGGTGCCGTCGGCATCGATGATGGCGACCTGCACGTTGCGGGCCGTGGCCATCAGGTGACCGTCGGAGTTCTTGGAGATGTTGCGGTTGCGGATCTCGACCTTGCCGTCGAAGTTGGATTCAACGAACGACTGGTCGACCACCTGCGCCGTGCCGCCGATGTGGAACGTGCGCATGGTGAGCTGGGTGCCCGGCTCGCCGATGGACTGGGCCGCGATGACACCGACGGCCTCGCCCATGTTGACCGGCGTACCGCGGGCAAGATCGCGCCCGTAGCACGCACCGCATACGCCGTTATTGGAATCGCAGGTCAGAACCGAGCGAATGCGAACCGTCGGCGGCTGCGCCTTCTCGATGAGGTCGGCGTGCGACTCCTCGATCAGCGTGCCCTTCGCAACGACCACTTCGCCGGTCGCCGGATCCTTCACGTCGTCGGCAACGGTACGTCCCAGCACGCGCTGGCCGAGCGACACGATGACTTCACCGGCATCCACCACCGCGGCGATCGTGATGCCGCGTTCCGTGCCGCAATCGGGCTCGGTGATGATGGAATCCTGCGCAACGTCCACGAGGCGGCGTGTCAGGTAACCGGAGTTGGCGGTCTTCAACGCGGTGTCCGCGAGGCCCTTACGGGCGCCGTGGGTCGAGTTGAAGTACTCCAGAACCGACAGGCCTTCCTTGAAGTTCGAGATGATCGGGCTCTCGATGATCTCGCCGGACGGCTTGGCCATGAGGCCACGCATGCCCGCCAGCTGCTTCATCTGCGCCGGTGAACCACGCGCACCGGAGTGCGACATCATGTAGATCGAGTTGATCGGCTTCTCGCGCTTCGTCTCCTCGTCCACCTGGACGGCCTGAATGTGCGCCATCATCTCGTCGGCGACGCGATCCGTGCACTTGGCCCAGGCGTCGACGACCTTGTTGTACTTCTCGCCCTGGGTGATGAAGCCCTCGTTGTACTGGGTCTCATACTCGGTGACGAGTTGGCGCGTCTCTTCCACGAACTTCCACTTGGTGTCCGGCACGACCATGTCGTCCTTGCCGAACGAGATGCCCGCGTAGCAGGCGTGGCGGAAGCCGAGCGCCATGACGCGGTCGCAGAAGATAACCGTGTCCTTCTGACCGCAGTGGCGGTAGACGGTGTCGATCATCTTGGAGATGGCCTTCTTGGTCATCAGCTGGTTGATGATCGAGTACGGCACATCGAACTGGCGCGGCAGGAACTGGCCGATCAGCATGCGGCCTGGCGTCGTCTCGTGCAGCTCGTTGACCGTGTTGCCTTCCTCGTCGACCGTGATGTAGCGGCCCATGACCTTGGCGTGCAGGGTCACCTGCTTGGCTGCAAGAGCGTGCTCGACCTCGTTGATCGAACCGAACGCCATGCCCTCGCCCGGCTCGTTGTCGCGCATCTGCGAGACGTAATAGAGCCCTAGGACGATGTCCTGCGAGGGAACGATGATCGGCTGGCCGTTGGCCGGGTGCAGGATGTTGTTGGTCGACATCATCAACACGCGGGCTTCAAGCTGCGCCTCAAGCGACAGTGGCACGTGAACGGCCATCTGGTCGCCGTCAAAGTCGGCGTTGAAGGCCGCGCAGACGAGCGGATGCAGCTGAATCGCCTTGCCCTCGATCAGCACCGGCTCGAAGGCCTGGATACCGAGGCGGTGAAGCGTGGGCGCGCGGTTCAGCATGATCGGATGCTCGCGGATGACCTCGTCGAGGATATCCCAGACTTCCGGCTTTTCCTTCTCGACCAGCTTCTTGGCCTGCTTGACCGTGGACGAATAGCCCTTCGCGTCGAGGCGCGAATAGATGAACGGCTTGAACAGCTCCAGCGCCATCTTCTTGGGCAGGCCGCACTGGTGCAGCTTCAGCTCCGGGCCGACCACGATGACCGAACGGCCGGAATAGTCGACGCGCTTGCCGAGCAGGTTCTGACGGAACCGGCCCTGCTTGCCCTTCAGCATGTCGGCGAGCGACTTCAGCGGGCGCTTGTTGGCACCGGTGATGACGCGGCCGCGACGGCCGTTGTCGAACAGTGCATCGACCGCTTCCTGAAGCATTCGCTTCTCGTTGCGGATGATTATGTCCGGCGCGCGAAGCTCGATCAGGCGCTTCAGGCGGTTGTTACGGTTGATGACGCGGCGATACAGGTCGTTGAGGTCCGACGTCGCGAAGCGGCCGCCATCGAGCGGCACAAGCGGACGAAGATCCGGCGGAATGACCGGGATCACCGACATGATCATCCATTCCGGGCGGTTGCCGGAATCCAGGAACGCCTCGACAAGCTTCAGGCGCTTGGCAAGCTTCTTGGGCTTCAGTTCGGTGGTGGCTTCCGCGATCTCGACGCGCAACTGGTCGCGCAGGCGCTCCAGGTCGAGGTTGCGCAGAATCTCACGCACCGCCTCGGCACCGATCATCGCCGTGAAGCTGTCCTCGCCGAACTCGTCCTGCGCGTCGATGTATTCATCTTCCGATAGCAGCTGGAATTCCTTGAGCGGCGTGAGACCCGGCTCGATGACGATGTAGTGCTCGAAATAGAGCACTCGCTCCAGGTCCTTCAGCGTCATGTCCAGCAGCATGCCGATGCGGCTGGGGAGCGACTTCAGGAACCAGATATGCGCAACCGGCGCAGCCAGCTGGATGTGACCCATCCGCTCGCGGCGAACCCGGCTGAGGGTGACTTCGACGCCGCACTTTTCGCAGATGATGCCCTTGTACTTCATCCGCTTGTACTTGCCGCAAAGGCACTCGTAGTCCTTCACGGGGCCGAAGATGCGCGCACAGAACAGCCCGTCGCGCTCGGGCTTGAACGTACGGTAGTTGATGGTTTCCGGCTTCTTGATCTCGCCGAAGGACCAGCTGAGGATTTTCTCCGGGCTGGAAATCGAGATGCGGATGCGGTCGAAGGACTGCGCCTGCACCTGCGGCCCGAAGACGTTCATGACCTCTTGATTCATCCTGGTCTCCTTGTGCCGCGCGGGTCATGCCGGCGAAATGCCGGCACCCCGTCGCGTATAATCGATTGCTCGCTTAACTCGTCGACTTGAAGGCTTACTCTGCCGCACCCGCAGGCGGCAGCGCCGGAACGTCCGGCGCCGCGTTTTGCGGCTTTTCGTCAACCAGCTCGACGTTGAGGCCGAGCGAACGCATTTCCTTCACAAGCACGTTGAACGATTCCGGAATGCCGGACTCGAACGTGTCGTCGCCGCGCACGATGGCCTCATAGACCTTGGTACGGCCGGCCACGTCGTCCGACTTCACCGTCAGCATTTCCTGCAACGTGTAGGCTGCGCCGTATGCTTCCAGGGCCCAGACCTCCATTTCGCCGAAACGCTGACCGCCGAACTGCGCCTTGCCGCCCAGCGGCTGCTGGGTGACGAGCGAATACGGGCCGATCGAACGTGCGTGGATCTTGTCGTCTACGAGGTGGTGGAGCTTGAGCATGTAGATATAGCCCACGGTCACCGCCCGGTCGAACTGCTCGCCCGTGCGCCCGTCGAACAGGATCGACTGGCCGGACGGGTTGAGACCCGCCTGCTCGAGGATCCGCTCGATGTCGGCTTCCTTGGCACCGTCGAAGACCGGGGTCGCGAACGGAATGCCCTTGCGCTGGTTTTCGGCCAGTTCAACGAGCTGGTTCTCGTCCATGCCCTCGAGGTCTTCCTCGCCACCATAGACCTGGATCAGCTCGGTCTTGAGCTGGTCGATCCGGCCTTCGCGGTAATAGGCATCCACGGCTTCGGCAACCTGCCGGCCAAGGCCTGCGCAGGCCCAGCCAAGGTGCGTTTCAAGGATCTGGCCGACGTTCATGCGGCTCGGCACGCCGAGCGGGTTCAGCACGATGTCGACGTTCGTGCCGTCCTCGAGGAACGGCATGTCTTCAACCGGCATGATGCGGCTGACGACGCCCTTGTTGCCGTGACGGCCGGCCATCTTGTCGCCCGGCTGGATCTTGCGCTTCACCGCGACGAAGACCTTGACCATCTTCATCACGCCTGGAAGCAGTTCATCGCCACGCTGAAGCTTCTCGACCTTGTCCATGAAGCGCTGCTCAAGGAGCTTCTTGGATTCGTCGTACTGGCGCTTCAGGGCTTCGATTTCGCCCATGGCCTTGTCGTCGTCGAGGCCGAACTGCCACCACGTGCCGCGCGGCAGACCTTCCAGCAGCTCGCCAGAGATCGTCTCGCCCTTCTTGACACCCTTCGGGCCGGACGCGGCGGCCTTGCCGTCGAGCATTTCCGACAGACGCCCGAAGACGTTGCGGTCGAGGATCGCCTGCTCGTCGTCGCGGTCCTTTGCAAGACGTTCGATTTCCTCGCGCTCGATCGCCTGGGCACGCTCGTCCTTGTCGATGCCGTGACGATTGAACACGCGCACTTCCACGACCGTGCCGGTAACACCGGGCGGCACGCGCAGCGAGGTGTCGCGAACGTCGGAGGCCTTCTCGCCGAAGATGGCGCGCAGGAGCTTTTCTTCCGGCGTCATCGGGCTTTCGCCCTTCGGCGTGATCTTGCCGACGAGAATGTCGCCGGCCTCGACCTCGGCACCGATGTAGACGATGCCCGCCTCGTCCATGTTCTTCAGCGCTTCTTCCGAAACGTTCGGGATGTCGCGGGTGATCTCTTCCGGTCCAAGCTTGGTATCGCGGGCCATGACCTCGAATTCCTCGATGTGGATCGAGGTGAATACGTCATCGGACACGACACGTTCGGACAGGAGGATGGAGTCCTCGAAGTTGTAGCCCATCCACGGCATGAAGGCGACGAGCACGTTGCGGCCCAGCGCCAGTTCGCCGAGATCGGTCGACGGGCCGTCGGCGATGATGTCGCCGGCATTCACCCGGTCGCCAACGCGCACCAGCGGACGCTGCGTGATGCAGGTGTTCTGGTTGGAGCGTTGGAACTTCAGCAGGCGGTAGATGTCGACGCCGGGCTTCGCCGGGTCGCGCTCTTCCGTCGCGCGGATGACGATACGGGTCGCATCCACTTGGTCGACGACGCCGGTACGGCGTGCGGCAATGGCAGCGCCGGAGTCACGGGCGACCACGCCTTCCATGCCGGTACCGACGAGCGGTGCCTGCGCCTTGACGAGCGGCACGGCCTGCCGCTGCATGTTCGAGCCCATGAGCGCGCGGTTGGCGTCATCGTTTTCGAGGAACGGAATGAGCGCCGCGGCGACCGAAACGAGCTGCTTCGGGGACACGTCCATGCAGTCGATGCGCTCGCGCGGGACGAGAATGACTTCGCCCGAGTGACGCGCAACGACCAGGTCTTCGACGAACTGCCCCTCGTCGTTGAGGTTGGCGTTGGCCTGCGCGATGTGGTGCTTGCTCTCTTCCATGGCCGACAGATAGACGACCTCGTCGGTCACCTGCCCGTCCTTCACCTTGCGGTAGGGCGTCTCGATGAAGCCGTACTTGTTGACGCGCGCAAACGTCGCCAGCGAGTTGATCAGGCCGATATTCGGACCTTCCGGCGTTTCAATCGGGCAGATGCGGCCATAGTGGGTCGGGTGCACGTCGCGCACTTCGAAGCCGGCACGCTCGCGGGTCAGACCGCCCGGTCCAAGCGCCGAAAGGCGACGCTTGTGAGTGATCTCCGACAGCGGGTTGGTCTGGTCCATGAACTGCGACAGCTGCGAGGAACCGAAGAACTCGCGAACGGCGGCGGCCGCCGGCTTGGCGTTGATCAGGTCCTGCGGCATGGCTGCATCGATATCGACCGAGCTCATGCGTTCCTTGATGGCGCGCTCCATGCGCACCAGGCCGACGCGGTACTGGTTTTCCATCAGCTCGCCGACCGAGCGCACGCGGCGGTTGCCGAGGTGATCGATGTCGTCGATCTCGCCCTTGCCGTCGCGCAGGTCGACCAGAGTCTTGACGACCGCGAGGATGTCCTCGTTGCGCAGCACGCGCATGGTGTCCGGCGCATCGAGGTCGAGACGCATGTTCATCTTCACGCGGCCAACGGCCGACAGGTCGTAGCGCTCCGGATCGAAGAACAGCGACTTGAAGATCGCCTCGGCGGCATCCATCGTCGGCGGCTCGCCGGGACGCATGACGCGGTAGATGTCGAACATCGCGTCCTGGCGGCTCTCGGACTTGTCGAGCGCCAGGGTGTTGCGGATGAACGGCCCCTTCGTGACGTGGTCGATGTCGAGAACCGGAAGCTCGGCGAAGCCCGCCTCGATCAGCGTCTCGATCAGCGTCTCTTCCAGCTCGGCACCGGCTTCGGCGTAGATCTCGCCGGTTTCGACGTTGACCATGTCCTCGGCGAGGTACTGGCCGGCCAGTTCCTCGTTGCTCATCTTCAGGGCGGACAGCCCGCTCTCGTTGAGGTCGCGCGCCTTGCGCGCGGTCAGCTTGCGGCCGGCCTCGAGGATGACTTCGCCGGTGTCGGCGTTGATCAGGTCAGTGACGGCCTTCACGCCGCGCATGCGGTCGGCGTTGAACGGGCGGCGCCAGCCGTCCTTGTCACGGGTGATGGTGATGGTGTCGTAGAAGGTCGACAGGATGCCTTCGGCGTCCAGGCCCAGCGCATAGAGCAGCGTCGTCACCGGAAGCTTGCGGCGACGGTCGATACGCACATAGACGATATCCTTGGCATCGAACTCGATGTCGAGCCAGGAACCGCGGTACGGGATGATGCGCGCGGCGAACAGCAGCTTGCCGGAGGCGTGCGTCTTGCCCTTGTCATGGTCGAAGAAGACGCCCGGCGAACGGTGCATCTGGGACACGATCACGCGCTCGGTGCCGTTGACGACAAAGGTGCCGTTCGACGTCATCAGCGGCATGTCGCCCATGTAGACGTCCTGCTCCTTGATGTCCTTGACCGACTTGGCGCCGGTGTCCTCGTCGATATCGAACACGATCAGGCGCAGCGTCACCTTCAGCTGGGCGGCAAAGGTCATGCCGCGCTGGCGGCACTCGTCGACGTCGTATTTCGGCGCTTCGAACTCGTAGTCGACGAATTCGAGCATGGCTGCGCCGGAGAAGTCCGTGATCGGGAACACCGACGCAAAGACCGCCTGCAGACCCTCGTCCAGGCGACCCTCTTCGGGTTTGTCCACCTGGAGGAAGAAGTCATAGGACGCCTTCTGGACCTCGATCAGGTTCGGCAGCTGTGCTACCTCACGGATCTGCCCGAAGGACTTGCGGATACGTTTGCGGCCGATAAAGGACTGCGCCATCGTCGCTCCTTTGGAGTCTTGCTGTTCAGGGACAAGGTGCCCCGTCCACACGCGTCAAATACTCAATTCGCGCTACCGGACCCGCGAGAGGATTGCGGAACCTGCAGCAGTGCCGGGCGTTGACCCAGCGGCCCGGCAGCAAGGCCCATGCGGACCGCGCCGGCTGAAACACTTTCATCACGCCTGATCCGGTACACTCCCCTGAAATCGGGAGGAGCGACCCGAAACGCGAAGACGGACATGCCGTCGCGCAAGATTTCCCTGCGAAACGGCACGCCCACCCGCCTCAAACGCATCAGCAGATCGCCGCCCCGGCGAAAACCGGGGCGGCAACGCTGAATTACTTCAGCTCGACCTTGGCACCTGCCTCTTCGAGCTGCTTCTTGATCTTCTCGGCTTCGTCCTTCGAAGCGCCTTCCTTGACGGGCTTCGGTGCGCCTTCGACGAGGTCCTTGGCTTCCTTCAGGCCAAGACCCGTGATGGTGCGGACTTCCTTGATGACGTTGATCTTCTTGTCGCCGGCGTCGGCGAGAATGACGTCGAATTCGTCCTTCTCCTCGGCCGCGGCGGCACCGGCGTCAGCACCACCGGCAGCGGCGGCAACAGCCACCGGCGCAGCAGCGGAAACGCCCCACTTTTCCTCGAGCATCTTGGAAAGCTCGGCGGCTTCCAGGACGGTGAGGTTGGAAAGGTCTTCTACGATCTTTTCGAGATCAGCCATTTTTTAACTCCTGATCAGTTCGAACCAATTGAGAGGGAGGACCGGCTTTAGGCCGCCTCGCCCTTGTCGGCATAGGCCTGAATGACACGGGCCACCTGGCCGCCCGGTGCCTGGACAACCTGCGCGATACGGCTCGCGGGGGTCTGAACCATTCCCACGATCTTGGCGCGCAGTTCGTCGAGTGACGGCAGCGAGGCCAGGGCCTTCACACCGTCTGCATCGAGCGCGGTCTGCCCCATGCCGCCACCCAGGACAACGAGCTTGTCCTTGGTCTTGGCGTATTCCGTCGCGACCTTCGGAGCAGCAACCGGATCGTCCGAATAGGCGATCAGGGTCTGTCCCTCGAAGAGCGACGTCATATGGGCCAGGTCAGTGCCTTCAAGAGCAATCTTGGCGAGCCGGTTCTTGGCCACCTTCACCTGCGCGCCGGCTTCCTTCATCTTCCCCCGAAGGGTCGTCATGTCGGAAACGGACAGGCCGGCATAGTGGGCAACAACGACAACGCCCGTTGACTTGAACGTGTCGTTAAGCGTCGAGACGAGCTCTTGCTTTTCCGCTCTATCCACTTGCTCTCTCCAGTCTGGCGGTCTGCCTTGCGACATCCCGCCGGTTGCACAAGCTGCTTGCCCCTGCCCTGCTGCCGTCGGCGACACGGTGGGCGCATGCAGCGCGTATCCCTGTCCCGCCAGACGGTAGCTTCGTGCAAACGAGCACGAGGCACGCCTTGAGCAACGTGGCTCGAACAGATCTCCAGCGGGAAAACCCGCGAAAAACCGGTTCGTACCCATCTCATGCTGGCCGGAAACCCGATTAAGCCGTCAGCCGAAGCCTCTGGCGCCCGCAATCTCGGACAGGACCGGCTCGCTGGACCTTCAACAGGCCCTTGAACCGGCTGATCCCCGCGCCACGCAAACACGCGCCGCGGGGAAGCTCGTGAAACGTCGTGCCGCGGACTTAGCCCTGCGAGATGCTCGACGTGTCGATGCTGACGCCGGGCCCCATGGTGGAGCTCAGCGCGATGCGCTTCAGGTAGGTGCCCTTGGCACCGGCGGGCTTGGCCTTGATGACCGCGTCCACCAGAGCGCGAATGTTCTCTTCCAGCGCGTTCTCGGCAAAGCTCGCCTTGCCGACGCCGGCATGAACGATGCCGGCCTTCTCGGCGCGGAATTCGACGGCACCGCCCTTGGCGCCTTCGACCGCGGCCTTCACGTCTGCCGTGACGGTGCCGACCTTCGGGTTCGGCATCATGCCGCGCGGGCCGAGCACCTTACCCAGACGACCGACAAGCGGCATCATGTCCGGGGTGGCAATGCAGCGGTCGAAGTCGATCTTGCCGGACTGGACCGTCTCGACGAGATCTTCCGCACCGACGATGTCTGCGCCGGCTGCCTTGGCCTCGTCGGCCTTGTCGCCGCGCGCGAAGACCGCAACGCGAACCGAACGTCCGGTGCCGTTGGGCAGCGTGCAGACGCCGCGAACCATCTGGTCGGCGTGACGCGGGTCGACACCGAGATTGATGGCCAGCTCGACGGTCTCGTCAAACTTCGCCGTGGCGCGCTCCTTGACGGCCTTGACGGCCTCTTCGAGCGTGATCGTGACCGAGCGGTCGATGCCCTCACGGGCCTTGTTCATGCGCTTTCCGTTTGCCATGACCTTATCCCTCGACCGTCAGGCCCATCGAACGGGCAGAGCCCTCGACGATCTTCATCGCCGCTTCGATGTCGTTTGCATTGAGATCGGGCATCTTCGTTTCCGCGATCTCGCGAACCTGTGCGCGGGTGACCTTGCCGGCCTTCTCGCGCCCGGGGGCCTTGGAGCCGGAATTGATCTTCGCGGCCTGCTTCAGCAGGTGCGAGGCCGGCGGGGTCTTGACCTCGAAGGCAAACGACTTGTCCTGGAAGATCGTGATGATCGTCGGACAGGGCGCACCCTTCTCCATGTTCTGGGTCTTCGCGTTGAAGTCCTTGCAGAACTGCATGATGTTGAGGCCACGCTGACCAAGCGCAGGGCCGATCGGCGGGGACGGCGTTGCCGCACCTGCCGGCACCTGCAACTTGAGGTAGCCGATAATCTTCTTTGCCATACTCTTTGCTCTTCCTGTTTCGGCTTGCGGTCAGACCGCCTGCCTGGACTTGAGTTGCGTGGTCCGGCTGACCGCTACGGCTGGCAACCGCAGGGCACCTCCCACGCGCCTTGACGGATCAGGTCTTTTCGACCTGCCCGTATTCGAGTTCGACCGGGGTCGCCCGGCCGAAGATCGAAACCGCAACCTTGAGCCGCGCGCGTTCCTCGTCGACTTCCTCGACGTGTCCCGAGAACGAGGCGAAGGGGCCGTCGGCAACGCGAACCTGCTCGCCAACCTCGAAGCTGATCGTCGGCTTGGGCCGGTCGATGCCTTCCTGCACCTGGTGCAGGATGTTCATCGCTTCGGATTCGCGAATCGGGGTCGGCTTGTTGTTCGCCCCCAGGAACCCGGTGACCTTCGGCGTGTTCTTGATCAGGTGGTAGGCGGTGTCGGTCATGTCCATCTTGACCAGGACATAACCGGGAAAGAACTTGCGTTCCGCGTCGACCTTGCGGCCACGGCGCACTTCCACAACCTTCTCGGTCGGCACGAGGATTTCCTCGAAGGCCTCGGAGACACCAGTCTGGTCGGCCTTCTCCTGGATAGCCTCCGCGACCTTCTTCTCGAAGTTCGAGTAGGTGTGAACAATGTACCAGCGCTTGGCCAAATCGATCTCCCTCTAACGCCCAAAACCGAGCAGCTGGCTGACAAGCCAGCCGATCGTCTGGTCGATCGCCAGGAAGAACAGGCTCGCCAGCAACACCATGATGAACACCATGATGGTGGTGATGATGGTCTCGCGGCGGGACGGCCAAGTTACCTTCGCAACTTCCGTCCGAACCTGCTGCAGGAACGTGACTGGATTGGTCTTCGAAGCCATACGGGCCGGAACTTCCGTGGGAAATGGGTCAAAACAATCGGGCGCGCTGGCATGGCCCGCGCGCCTCGTAATGGTCTACATAACGACCGGCAAAGAGATTCTCAAGAGGCAATCTGTGATATTCAGCACTGGCGGGCCTGTGCGAGAGGACCCTCCAGCCGAGTGAAGTCCTGATTATGCCAAATCCGCTCTTTTTCCCAAAG
This sequence comes from Tepidamorphus sp. 3E244, assembly GCF_046159835.1. Classification (NCBI taxonomy): domain Bacteria; kingdom Pseudomonadati; phylum Pseudomonadota; class Alphaproteobacteria; order Hyphomicrobiales; family Tepidamorphaceae; genus Tepidamorphus; species Tepidamorphus sp. 3E244. The sequence continues at coordinate 1,821,485 of NZ_JBJXCY010000001.1, forward strand.
CCTTTTTATTCAGCCCCCGCCCTGCCCTACCGCCGCGCCCGCTTCCGCCACAAGCTCAACCGTGCGGTGAAGAAGCTCGCGCAGGCTGTCAGCGCCCCGGTCTCCGTGCCCGACATTTCCATCGCGGACTGGGCCGAGCATCCCTCCATCATGAATGTCCGTCTGACGCGGACGTCCAGCTCCATCACGGCGCACCTGCCGGACTGGCCCCATGACTGGATGACCAAGGAGACGCTTCACCGCCTGCCGGCCTTCATCTACCTGCTCGCGCGTTGCCCCGCGGCAGTCGATGACATCGTCGTCGATCTCTCCGATGGCGACTGGCCGGGTGCAGGCCTGCTCTCGCCGTCGAGTTTCCGGGACGACGTCATCCTCGTCCCCGATCCGATCTTCTATTCCCGCCGCGCCTATGCCGAGATCCGCAATTCAGCCGCAACCATCACCCACGACTGGCGCGCGCGCCGCACCGAGATTTGCTGGCGCGGGTCGGATACGGGCTGTGGCGCGAGGATGGCCGTCGCGGACGCGACCAACAATCCGCTGGTGCGCCAGCGGCTGCGCGCAGCACTCCTGCTTAAGGATCATCCCGCCTGTGACATGCGCTTCATCGGGTCGGAATATGGGCCAACCTACGAACGGCACTACGAGCAAATCGGCGTGCTGGGCGAATGGGTCGCGCCCGACGAATGGCTGAAAGACCGCTATGGCCTCGTCTTCGACGGCCATTCTAATTCGTGGTCCAGCTTCATGGAGCGCATGCTTCAGGGCTGCTGTGTCATCAAGGCCGACAGCCCCTTCGGCTACCGCCAGTGGTATTACGACCGCCTCACCCCGTGGGAGCACTATGTTCCGGTTCGCGCCGACCTGTCGGACCTGACGGAGAAGGTCGACTGGGCCCGTGCGAACGAGGACGAAGCCGAAGCCATCGCCGCCAACGGCAAGGCGCTCGCCTGGTCCATGACCTTGAAGAGCGAGACCGACGACGCCGTCGCCCGCATCACCCGCCATTTCGGTGTGACGGGCTGAGAAGATCGAAGATTTTCGGTGGGACGAGAATGGCAGGGGCAGCAGGGTTCGAACCCGCGACCTGCGGTTTTGGAGACCGCCGCTCTACCAACTGAGCTATACCCCTGCATGGCGTTGCCGCCAGTCCGGCGAGCCGGAGCGCTGTTCTCTAATCTCTCTTGCCGCGCGCTTCAAGTGCCTGTGGCATCCGATTGTTTGCCAACCCGGATCAAAGTCCTTCAGGCGCGCTCCAGCGCATCGATATCGCCCGCCTCGATGGCAGGAAGCGCCGCCTCGATGCGCGCTATGTCCCAGTACCACCACCGCACGGCGAGCAGTCGCGCAATCGTTTCGTCGTCAAACCGCGTCCGCACCACGCGCGCCGGGTCGCCCGCAACGATTGAGTAAGGCGGCACGTCGCGGCTGACGACTGCCTTCGCGCCGACGATCGCCCCATCGCCAATGGTGACACCCGGCAGCACGGTTGCCTCGTATCCAAGCCAGACGTCGTTCCCGATTACCGTGTCGCCGTAACCTGCCACCTCGTCCACGTAGGCCGTCATGGTGTCGGGATTGAACACGCGGAACGGAAAGGCCGAAAGGCCGCGCATCGGGTGATTGGCGGACGCGGTTATAAAGCGCACCCCATGGGCGATCTGGCAGAACCGACCGATCCGCAGTTTCTCCGGCGAACCGGGATAAAGGTAAGGCGCGATGCGGGCGGCATGGTCGTCGACCGTCTCGAAGTCGGAATAATAGGTGTAGTCGCCGAACTCGACATTGGGATGGTCGATGACATTGGCGAGAAAGACGGTGTTGGGGTGAACGTCGCCGTTGGGCAGCGTGATGGGATGGCGCGCACGCGCATCCGGAAAGGGTCGTGACGTACCTAGTCGTGACATGGTGATCCTCGTCGCTTTCGTTGAAACACGGTTTCAGTGCGCTGCGCTGATCACGTCACCCTCCCTTGGCTGCGATGGCCTTGCCGAAACAAAAGAAGCGGGCCGAAGCCCGCTTCTGATATCTGATGCCGGCTGATGCTCGGCACCACCCGACAGCCGTCGCGTGCTACTCGATGATTTTCGAGACGACGCCGGCGCCGACGGTGCGGCCGCCTTCACGGATGGCGAAGCGCAGCTTCTCTTCCATCGCGATCGGAACGATCAGCTCCACATCCATGGCGATGTTGTCGCCCGGCATCACCATCTCGGTGCCTTCCGGTAGCGTCACCACGCCCGTCACGTCCGTCGTGCGGAAGTAGAACTGCGGACGGTAGTTGGTGAAGAACGGCGTGTGACGGCCACCCTCTTCCTTCGTCAGGATGTAGGCTTCCGCCTTGAACTTCGTGTGCGGCGTCACCGAACCCGGCTTGCACAGCACCTGGCCGCGCTCGACGTTCTCGCGTTCCACACCGCGCAGCAGCGCGCCGATGTTGTCGCCCGCTTCGCCCTGGTCGAGCAGCTTGCGGAACATCTCCACACCCGTGCAGGTCGTCTTCACCGTGTCCTTGATGCCGACGATCTCGATTTCCTCACCGACCTTCACGACACCGCGCTCCACGCGACCCGTGACGACCGTGCCACGACCCGAGATCGAGAACACGTCTTCGATCGGCATCAGGAACGGCTGGTCGATCGGACGCTCCGGCGTCGGGATGTAGGCATCGACCTGCGCCATCAGCTCGCGGATCGCGTCTTCGCCGATCTTCTTGTCGCCGTCGTCCAGCGCAACCAGCGCCGAGCCCTTGACGATCGGAATGTCGTCGCCCGGGAAGTCGTACGAGGACAGAAGCTCGCGGATCTCCAGCTCGACGAGCTCCAGAAGCTCCTCGTCATCGACCTGGTCGACCTTGTTCATGAACACCACGATCGCCGGCACGCCGACCTGGCGGGCAAGCAGGATGTGCTCGCGCGTCTGCGGCATCGGGCCGTCGGCGGAAGACACGACCAGGATCGCGCCGTCCATCTGGGCGGCACCCGTGATCATGTTCTTCACGTAGTCCGCGTGGCCGGGGCAGTCGACGTGGGCGTAGTGGCGGTTCTCGGTCTCGTACTCCACGTGCGCCGTGGAGATCGTGATGCCGCGTGCCTTCTCTTCCGGCGCCGCGTCAATCTGGTCGTACGCCTTGAACTCGCCGAAAAACTTCGTGATCGCAGCCGTCAGCGTCGTCTTGCCATGGTCAACGTGGCCAATCGTGCCAACGTTCACGTGCGGCTTGTTCCGCTCGAATTTCGCCTTACCCATGAGTCGGGGCTCCAAATGGTCTCGTTGATGCGCGGCAGTTCATCCGCCGCCCTTGTCGCGCCCCGCGCGTTAAGAGATATGGGCGAAAGACGCAAGAAAAAAGTTGACGTGACCACGCGCAATCGCACACGCCCCGCCGACATGGGGCCTGCTGCACTCGATTTGTCGAAAATTGACTCAGCCGGCTGCGAGACTGCCAAGAGTCATGGCGAGAACGTCACCGTAGTGCAAAGCGCGGGTTGGTGCGACCCAACCACCATTTGTCTCGTGGAACTCGCCACGAGACAACGATTGGAGCGGGTAGCGGGAATCGAACCCGCGTCTTCAGCTTGGAAGGCTGTTGCTCTACCCCTGAGCTATACCCGCTTGAACGTCGTTGATCGTCGGCAAGATATAATCACCTGCCCCACACTGCCAGCCGCAAAATTCATTTCGGCGTGCGTCTCGGCAAATCTTGCGCTCCCTCGAACACTCGGGTGTTCGCAAGCCCGACCGGGCGCCGCGCCCTTGGCGCGCCCTCTCTGGAGCGAGGCGGCCGAAGACCGCGACAGCGTGAAGAGGATATCCCGCATCTAGGGCTGGCGCGGCGGCTAGATGCAAGGAAATGATGGTGGAGGGGGTTGGATTCGAACCAACGTAGGCATAGCCAACGGGTTTACAGCCCGTCCCCTTTAGCCACTCGGGCACCCCTCCACGGAGTTCGCAAACAAACGCCGGAAATGATCCGGCGGCGCAGCGAGCGCGCTTTATGAAAATGAATGGTCCGGGTGTCAACCGCATTTCCCGCTGCAAAGCCCGCCAAAGTCACGCAGATGCCAATCTTGACGTGGCGCCGCGTCTTCGGCTGCGCTATCAGGCGGCATGAACAGACCAGATCACAAGCGAAACGCCCGAAAGGGCGCCCCCGGTGGACATCGAAAGCCTGGCGGCGGCAACGCGCCACCCGCCCCGCCCGAGCGGTTATCTCTCTACGGTTTGCACACGGTGGAAGCCGCCCTCGGCAACCCGCAGCGCAAGCTCTTCGAGCTGCACGCATCGGCGAATGCGCTGCGCAAGCTCGGCGATGCGGTTCCGGCCGGCTTGGAGGTCATCGAGACCCATCCGCGCGAACTTGACCGGCATTTCGGAAAGGACACGGTCCACCAGGGCGTGCGGCTGGATTGCGCGCCGATCCCGGATATGGCGCTGGACGATTTCCTCTTCGGCCCGAAGACGAAAGCTGCACGGCTTCTCGTGCTGGACCAGATCACCGACCCGCACAATGTCGGCGCGATCCTGCGGTCCGCAGCTGCTTTCGCGGTTGATGCAATCGTCACGACCGCGCGGCATTCACCCGTTGAAAGTGCGGTTCTGGCGAAATCCGCATCCGGCGCGCTGGAATACGTGCCCTTCATCCGCGAGCGCAATCTCGCCGACGCCATGGCGCGCCTCGCCGAGAACGGCGTGCGCCTCATCGGGCTGGATAGCGAGGGCGAAACGGACCTGGAAACGGTGACGGGCGCCTCGCCCTATGCGCTGGTGCTGGGGGCAGAAGGCAAAGGCCTGAGACAGAGAACGCGCGAACATTGCACTGTGCTCGCGCGTCTCGACATGCCGGGTGCGATCAAGAGCCTGAACGTCTCGAACGCGGCAGCGCTGGCGCTTTACGCCGCGCGGCGCGGGGAATCCTCGTAAAGCCGCGCGGTGCGCAGTTCCGGTGCAATCCGGTAGGCGATCAGCGGTGAGATGAGGAAGCTCGCGGCAACCGCGAGCGGGATCAGGTACATCGCATTGGCATTCAGCGCCGGGATCATCAGAACGGCGATGATGCCGAGGCCGAAGATGACCGGTGCGATCTGCATGGCGACGAGGGCGGTAATCTGATGGCGGGTTTTCATGCCTGCTCCTCCTGTAACAACTGGTGGGGAAACGTCGCCTTTCGGCCAAAAGTTCCGAACGACTCCCGCCGATATGACGGTTCCGACCCCGCCGCGTGGAAAATAAGCGTTTCGGCCTCTTCAAGGGCAATTGACTTGGCGAATGCACGGCGGCAACCTCGCATCTTCACCCGGGGGGTCCCGACAAGGGGCTGAGATATCGCTGGGCAGGCCGGATACGGCCATGCAGCGCGGTGACCCGACGAACCTGATCCAGTTCACACTGGCGGAGGGACGGTGCTCATGCCCGCGCTACCGATATCGGCAAGTTCAAAGGCCCGTTCAGGCCGGGCAGCCCCACTTCATTCCCGAAGCGACTGGATCTCCACTGCTGTTGCACGGAGCATCCGACATGACGTTCGAAAAGCCCATCGACGGTTCGACCGCGAAAAAGGTTGAGGTCACCACCGGCCCCCTGCCCGCCTCGCGCAAGATCCACCACACCGGCATCTTCCATCCCGATATTCGCGTGCCGATGCGCGAGATCGCCGTTCACCCGACCGCTGGCGAGCCGCCGGTCACGGTGTACGATTCCTCCGGCCCCTATACCGACCCGGACGCGACAACCGACATCAATTCAGGTCTGCCGCGCGTCCGCGGGAACTGGGTCACCGCGCGCGGCGACGTCGAGGCCTATGAAGGCCGAAGCGTGCGCCCTGAGGACAACGGCTCGGTCTCTGCTGACAAGCTGACGCCGGAATTCCCCGTCCGCCATAGCCCGCTGAAGGCACGCAACGGCAAGGCCGTGACCCAGATGGCCTATGCGCGCGCCGGCATCATCACGCCGGAGATGGAGTTCGTCGCCATCCGCGAGAATCTCGGCCGCGAAAAGCTGCGCGAGAAGATCGAGCGTGACGGCGAGGATTTCGGCGCGTCCATCCCCGATTTCGTGACGCCGGAATTCGTGCGCCAGGAAATCGCCAGCGGCCGCGCGATCATCCCCTCCAACATCAATCACCCGGAAAGCGAGCCGATGGCGATCGGCCGGAACTTCCTGGTGAAGATCAACGCCAATATCGGCAACTCGGCCGTCACCTCCTCCATGGCGGAGGAAGTGGAGAAGATGGTGTGGGCGATCCGCTGGGGCGCCGACACGGTCATGGACCTGTCGACAGGGCGCAACATCCACAACATCCGTGAATGGATCATCCGAAACTCGCCCGTCCCCATCGGCACGGTGCCGCTCTACCAGGCGCTGGAAAAGGTCAACGGCATCGCCGAGGACCTGTCGTGGGAGGTCTACCGCGACACGCTCATCGAGCAGGCAGAACAGGGCGTGGACTACTTCACCATCCATGCCGGCGTACGCCTGCACTACATCCCGCTCACCGTCGACCGTGTCACCGGCATCGTGTCGCGCGGCGGCTCGATCATGGCCAAGTGGTGCCTGCACCACCACCGCGAGAGCTTTCTCTACGAGCACTTTGAAGAGATCTGCGACATCTGCCGCGCCTATGACGTGTCGTTCTCTCTCGGCGACGGGTTGCGACCCGGCTCCATCGCGGATGCCAATGACGCGGCTCAGTTCGCGGAACTGGAAACCCTCGGTGAGTTGACGCAGATCGCCTGGAAGAAGGATTGCCAGGTGATGATCGAGGGCCCCGGCCACGTGCCGATGCACAAGATCAAGGCCAACATGGACAAGCAGCTGGAGACCTGTGGCGAGGCTCCGTTCTACACGCTTGGACCGCTCACCACCGACATCGCACCCGGCTACGACCACATCACGTCGGGCATCGGTGCGGCCATGATCGGTTGGTTCGGCACCGCCATGCTCTGCTACGTCACGCCCAAGGAGCACCTCGGCCTGCCCGACCGTGACGACGTGAAGGTCGGCGTCATCACCTACAAGATCGCCGCCCACGCGGCCGATCTCGCCAAGGGGCACCCGGCCGCGCAAATCCGCGACGATGCCCTGTCACGCGCCCGCTTCGAGTTCCGCTGGGAGGACCAGTTCAACCTCTCGCTGGACCCGGAAACCGCGCGCTCCATGCACGACGAGACCTTGCCCAAGGAAGCGCACAAGGTGGCGCACTTCTGCTCCATGTGCGGCCCGAAGTTCTGCTCGATGCGGATTTCCCACGACATCCGCGCCGAGGCGCAGAAGGAAGGCATGGCGGCCATGGCGGAGAAGTTCCGCGAGGGCGGCGACCTCTACATGCCATTGGAAAAGTCCGGCGCGCCGAACCCCGCCAAGGACTGACCGCGCACGGTCGCACAATGAAAAATGGCGGGCCTTTGCAGGCCCGCCATTTGAATTTCTTCCATTCGCTTTCAGCGCCTAGTGGTGCCAGCGAAACCCGCCATGGGCGGTGAAGATACCCCGGTTGCGCGGCTCGTAGTGATAGACATAGCCGTAGCTGTGGCGCGGGTGGTGCGCGTAGTGATTGCGCACGCGGTGATGGCGGTAGTAGCCGTGGTTCGGCCCGACATAGACATAGCCCACGCCGCGGCGGTGGCTGTAGTAGCGCGCGTCGTAGCGGCAGTCGGCGCGGCGCGCCACGTACCAGTAGCCCGACGGGTGGTAGCGGTAACCCGACACGAACGGGAAATGCGTTCCCACGACATAGGCCGTGCGGTGGCGCTTGTGGGCATCTGCCGGTGCGGAATACCCGGCGAACACGCAGACGGCGAACGTCATCACCGCCATGCGCAGAAATTTGGCTGAGAAGATCTTTGAAACGAAGGACATGGATACGCGGCCTCTCTGGCACCGGCAAACACCCGGCACGTTTTCATCTGGATTGCCGCATCACTTTACGTCAATTTGCGCCGGAATGCCGCTGCGTATCCGCGACAGGGTTAAGGCTTCCAAGTGCACCGAACCCCTTAACCGCTTGACCGCCATGATGGCTGCGGCTACACGCGCGGCAGATGCCGGCTTAGCTCAGTTGGTAGAGCACCTGATTTGTAATCAGGGGGTCGCGGGTTCGACTCCTGCAGCCGGCACCAATGATTTCAATGAGTTAGAGCCAACAATCTTGCTTGTCACACTAGCGTGTCAGCACATTGTCAGCAATTGATGTTACTTCCGGGGCCCAGCCGCACTTTGGGCAACGCACGCTATCGGCCCAAAGCCGCCGCTTGACTACCTTGTGGTCAACGTCCGCTTCGCGCCCCCATTGCGACCGTTCAGCCTGCTGCTTGAATTTCTCGGAAGTTGCCTTTTGTCAAATCAGATACGATGACTAGCTTGGGTCGGGGCGCAGAATAGCGGCATGGGGTTGGCCGATGGCTGGAAGCAGACATTCAGCCGCGAGATTTCGGCGTTGTGCCAAATCCAGAACTTCAAGCCTCCTTTCCTTCGCCTTAAATGAAGACCGCGGTTAGGCGAACTGGTATTTTCCGTGGACATTTCCAAGGACGCATAGATCAGTCGTGCCAAAGCGGGTAAACAAGCTGGACGGGGCCACTCTTCGCATACGGGCTGTGTAACTGCGGCCTAAGAGCAAACGTCTCGACACATCTTGCCCGCCGAATGCTTATGGTGAGCGGCGTGATTGGAAGGGGGCCCCGTGCCATCGGCCGCTCGAATATTCGGCAAGCTCTATTCCATAGATATCCCTGCCATGTTCTGCGATGAGAAGACGCTGCTCGCCCACCTTGATATCAGCCCAGCAGAGCTGAAGAAGATATGGTGGTACCGCCGCAAGATGTATCGACAGTTCTCGATCGCGAAAGGGCCCGGAAAGACGCGTATGATCTATGCGCCGGACCGTCGGCTAAAAATTCTGCAGCGCAAGCTCGCGCCTTTGCTGGGCCAGATATATAGGATCCGAAACCCAGTCCACGGCTTCGTGTTAGATCGTTCCGTCAAAACGAATGCTGAGGCTCATGGCGCGCGACGCTTCGTACTCAACTTGGACCTTCAGGACTTCTTCCCAACGATTACCGAGAACCGGATCGTGGGCCTGCTAACGTCCGTCGGTCTTGAACGTCGCGTTGCTGAGATCGTGGCGAGACTGGCTTGCTATGAAGGCCATCTTCCCCAGGGGGCACCGACGAGCCCAGTGCTGTCTAACATGATCTGTTATCGCCTCGATACGGAGCTCCTCCGCATCGCAAAGAGCGCGAGAGCGATCTATACCCGGTATGCGGACGACATCACATTCTCAGGTTATCAGCCTCCAGTCCCGCTTTTCGAAGTCGGTCCACCCGCGGTCGGGAAATTCTCCCCGGACTTGCTCGCGGCCACCTTGCGTGCGGCCGTCCAAGGCAACGGATTCACCATTAATCCGCATAAACTCCACTACGCTGACCGAAACTCGCGGCGCATCGTCACTGGCGTGAAAATCAATTCAGGGCTGAACGTTGATCGCCGTTACGTCCGCGACATCCGAGCGAAGCTCAACTCGATAGAGAAACATGGGCTCAAAGCCTCACAAGCAACATATGCTTCAAAAGGTGGCAAAGGCGATATCGGCTCTCACATTCGCGGAAAGATCGCATACGTCGCCCATTTGAAGGGGTTGGCGGATCCAGTCGTTCGGTCCTTGGCATTGCGATACAATCGGAGCTTCGCCGATCATCCCATGAAGATCACACCGACCGACAGTGAGCGGCGGGATAGGTCGGTTTGGATCGTCGAGCATTCCGGGAATGGAGGTGAGCAGGGTACCGCCTTTTTCCTGAGCGGTGTTGGGCTCGTCACGGCTGCTCATTGCGTGGAGGATCCGAAGGATCTGCTTATCTATCATCCAAGCACCCCGTCGAACCAAGCCCAGGTTTCGGTTCGCAAGCGATGCCAGCATCACGATCTGGCAATCCTCGACCACGCGATTAGTTCGAATGAGTTCTTCGAAATTGAAGCGGCGACGGCAGAGGTAGCGGTTGGTGACGACGTCGTTGCCTACGGTTATCCGGGATATGGGCCTGGTGACGGTCTCAACGTTCGAGGTGGAAAGGTTACGTCCCTCCCTCGCAAGCACGCGATCGATCGAGTGGAGGTGTCGCAAGAACTCAGTCAAGGCATGTCCGGAGGTCCTGTGTTGGATTCCAGTGGCAAAGTTGTTGGCGTCATTCACAAGGGTGGACCGAACGAGGAGCGTCAAATCGCAACCGCCATCCACGAGTTGAAGAAGTGGGCGGCAAGCTAGGGGGTTCCGCCTTTTCTTGCCGCCCATGTAGAAACCAGAAATGTCGCCATCGTGCCGGACAGATTGACGGCGAGCTGAGCATGTCGGGCCGCAGGCTTTACCTTTTTTGGACCCGGACTGTGAGCGTCACTGATCTTGTTGCGCAGCGATCCCAACGATTCGACGACTGATTGGCAGCTGCCGAGAATCTGCTTGAAAACAGGCTCCGTGTGGCCGTCCGGAGCCAAATTCAGAATCTTCGCTAATTTCCGATAGAGGACTGGCAGGTCATCCTTCTCCTCATACGTCTCGCCAGCTTCGATGATGATCCACTTGCACACGTCCTCAAGCAGCGTTCTGGCCAGTGTGATCGCTCCTGCGGGATCGGTATCCCGACGGTCTAGCGCCTGAGTCCATCTGGAATGCACCGTGTCCGTGTCGAAGTCAGCGAGCGCCTCCGAGATCGCGTCATCCGAGGGACTGCCGAAGGCTGCTGGCTGCACCTCGTAAACGGGACTGCCTGAGAGCCGCCGGGCAATGATCAGCCGATAGCCGTCATGGCGCAGGTGCTCATTGATAGCCGCCGCGAGATCGGCTTGAACCTCCCTCGATTGCGTGAGAGGGCTGCTGACTTCCTCCAGAAAGCAGAAGAATTGCCTTTGCGAGCATGTGAGATATCCCACGGCTTCCAACGTCTCCCGGTTATTCCAGTCGTTGTTCCGGACGATGGCGTTGAAGAGATCGTCATCCAACGTCGCTTCAGAACGGTTGTTGGAGAATGAAGAGACGACCGATGGCATATTTGTTGTCGGCCAAACGCGGCGAATGAATTCAATATCTTCGAACTCGGTACTGTACGGCCGATTATCGAAAAGCGTCATGATTCGGCGACGGGTGAGTTCGGAGACTGTGGCCTTCCCCGCTTCGTGCAGCTTGGCTAAGGCCTCGGCCACCTCGTAGGAGTCGACCTCTTCAAGAAGGCGTTGGGCAATCGGGATTAACTCCGCTGCCGATTTCTCGATCAGTCGCCGCTCTGCATACTTAAATTTGCTCTTGAATGACTCATCGCGATCCCCATCTCGCAGTTGAAGACGGCTGCAGAGGGACGGCACCTCGTTGGCGCTGAAATCGGATATCGCACCAGCCAATACATTTCTAAGCTGCTTGACTGCCCCCGTCGGATACTGCTGCGCTGCTTGCTGTTTCACACCCCGGCACCCTTTCTCCCTCATTTATGTGCTGTCAGACAAAACAAAAAAGTCTCAGATCAATCCGCGACGTGCCTTTGCTCAGGCAGCGAAGAGCTGCCGCCACTCGGCTAGCGCCGCGGCTCGGTTCAGCTTGAAATTGTCTCTGCTGTAGAGGTGGCGTTCCTTATTGAAGTGGTTGTGGATCGAGGAGTGAACGGCGGCGAATTTTTGCAAACTTCGCATCCGCCTGAAGCGGGTCATTGCTCGTTCTCTTCGTCGGAACGGAAGGTGTGAGTTCTCAACTCTGTTGTTGAGATAGCGGCCCGTTTGCTGCCGCTCGGCGTTGCCGAGTTCGCGCATCGCTGCACCGTAGGACCGCAGTTTGTCGGTAACGATCGCTTCTGGCCGACCGTGTCGTTTGAGCAATTTCCTGGGGAATTTCAACGCTGCCTTACGGTCGCGGCGTTTCGAGAGGAACGCTTCGAGCACCTCGCCTTCGTGGTTGACGGTACGCCACAGATAGCGCGTCTCGCCGTTGATCTTCACGAACACTTCGTCCAAATGCCACCGCCAGTGGGTCATCGAGCGCATCCGTTCGACCCGGCGCTGACGGATCTCAGCAGCGAACATCGGGCCAATTCTGTTCCACCAATAGCGCACCGTCTCGTGGCTGATATCCATCCCGCGCTCGTGTAGCAGGTCCTCGACGTTTCTCAGCGACAGCGGGAAACGGATGTACATCATTACTGCCAGGCGGATGATCTCAGGGCTCGTCTTGAAGTGCCGAAAAGGGTTCGATGTGCTCATACTGTGAGGCTAGGCCGACCCCTGACCCGCCTCAACTAGTTTCCTCTGACAATGCCGTTGCGGACAAAGCGGGTGACGATAACTGGCTCACACATTCTGTGCGTTATCTATCGAACTCCTCATTTAGCTTGCGCAGTCGGCCGGAAGAGGGAATTGCATTGGCAAGGACGCCCATCTGTTCTTCATCAAGCTTGCCCAAGACCTCGTCATTGCGTTCGAGCGCCCTTAAGCCACCCAGATCGGCTATTTGCCGGGTCACAGAGTCCAACTCTCCTCCCGTCAACGAGGGAAGAGATAGAATCATATGTTTCGCCAACTCGCTCTTGGCGCTCGTCGAAGTGCACGCCTGCCCGATCTGAGCCAGCCGTTCGACAAGCGCAGTTCTCGTCTTCGTTCGCTCCGTGTCCTTCAGCAATGCTTCAACTGAAGCCGGAGAGCTCGCAATTTCTGCGTCTACGACGTGTACAAGAATCCGGTTCCGTTGCTCATCGTTCAGGCCATCATCGGCAAGAAAATCTATCGCAAACTGCGGATCACTGGCGGAAATAGCCGAAATCCAGAATTCGAGTGCACCATCGGGTCTTTCAAACAGTGGCACAGGTGACGAGCCAAGGATAAGTCTAGCCGCTTCGAGCCGTTTGTCCTCGTCGAAAGCCTTCGATGTAGCGGCCAATAACGAGGACAGATCGCCATTCTGCAAATCCTGCGCCTGGGGCTGTATGAGAATATTCGTTACATTCGCAGGCGTCAGGATCGTTGTTACGAAACTGGACAATGCTGAAACACGGCCCGGCACTGTACTCCACACGAGCGGCGTGACGTCCGCTATTCCTTGATTGCTTCCCGCATCCGACAGACCTCGCACTGCCATGTCGCAAACTGATTCATATACGTCACCGATCCCCTTGTTGCCGGGTTGCTCGCGAATGAACTGACATGCCCTTACCACTATATCATCCGGCCTATAGTCGCCGATTTGTTCATTCGGCTTAGGCCATACGCCGATCATGCACCGATGAACGACGACATATGGCTTGGGCGTGCCGACCGCATTTGCAAGCAACGGGGTCAATATCTGCGCAACCTTCCCATTAGCAGCAAATTTGAACAAGTTCGATGAAATCGGCAGGAATTGACGCAGATAGGCTGGGGTGTTGTGCATCGCGTTGATTCGATCCAATTGCCGCACAAGATGATCCCCAAGCGGAGCCTCTGACCATGCGACGTCCGGCATGCTCTTCACGAGCGCGCTATAACCCTCGACAGATTCTTCAACTGGCGCGTCCGTGTTTATTATCTCATCCATCTTGACCACGAGCTGGTTGTTTGCAGCTTCGTCAATTGATCCGAAATTGCGCCCCAGATAGTCTAAAATGCCTTTCGGCTGCGTGGAGATTTCCTTCTTGCTGAGTTCGGAAATAATCCGGTCCCAAGATACCTTCGCCTGCCTCTTCAACAGGTCCAGTGTGCGAACAGCAAATTGCTCCCGCAAATCATCTTTAGCCCATTGCAGAACGAGTTTTTCTAGCGCTTCTGCCGTTGTCAGGTCGATATCCGCGCACCACTCCGCAGTCAGATCGTTAAATTTGGTCGCGCCCTCGCCCGCCTCGAGCGGCCAAGTTTTCCCATCTTCCATCTCATTGCTGAGACGGTTGGCGAACGCGATGAGAAACGCCCGTCGTTGATCCGGATTAGCCAGATCGCTGTAGAGTGCAGCATCGGCCCACGCGGTCGCAGCCGCCGACTGAGGTTGGACGCCTACGAGCCGAGTAAGTTGGTTCCACAGCACATCACGCTCTTGCTGTCCGAGCTTCGCAGTGTCAGCGAGTATCGAAGAAATTTTCGGGAGGACGGCGGCTGTAAATTCGGTAGTGGTCACTGGCCCTTCGAGTTCACCGATGGCTTGATCTGAGTAGTCAGTCCCAAGATATTCCGGAAGAAGACTACGATGCCTGTCTACCCACGCCTCAAGTTCGGTGAATGGCAATGTCTGCGATTCGGTTCCGAGGCGGATTTCACGTTTCAACAGCCAACCCCTGAGCATGGTGTCCGCACTGGCAGATAGGCCGTTGGACTCTTTTACGTCCAAGGCTAAATCGACTGTGTCCCTGACAGCGCCTATCACCTCATCTAGGTTGGGTTCGCCACCTGTGGCCAGACGCCAATTCAACGGCTCTAAATTCAAGAGATCAGCGATAAACCTTTCGGCAATGTCCCGTCGATCCTCGGCAGTTGCGCCTTCGATGATCTGCTGGGCGCGCCCTGGCTGGATGTTCATACGAACGGCCTTAAGCGCTGCCATTTGTCGTATTAGCGGAGACAGAATTCTGCGTCTCCGCTCCATAGGTATACGGTCTACCAAGGCGGCCAAAACCCGCGCGGCGCTGGTGCGGCGCGCCTCGGTTTCCTGCGGCAAAGCCTCGCCAAAATCCTCGAGCAGCAGAGTATCTTCGTCCGTTAGGGGTTTGTCGTCTAAATTCCGTCCAAACGCTTCAAGCACGCCCATAACATCGCCGGACACGAGGCTGTCAAAGACAGCAGCCGCTCTATCGCCGAACTTCCGTGTGATCGGGTCTTCAGCAAGCCGCAGCAGCGGCTGCAACACGACGGGCCACCGCAGGTCTGCCAGACTGGAAAGATAACGTCTGAGCTTTCTATGATCGGCCCGCACTTCGCCGGTGAGAATGCCGTCCTTGTCTACAACGAGGAAGTCCTTGAGTAGTTCGCGTGCCTGTGGCGCCAGTTCCGATGGTAACTTGCCGCCAAATACTGCGCTGCGGAACTCCTGTATGATTTCGGGGCGGTTCTGCACCGCATCGTAGAAGTCGGGAAAATCGACGCGAAGCACGCACAATGCGGCCAATGACAGCGGATGGTCGGTAACAGCGCCTTTGTGCAATTCACCGGGTGCATTGGAACCAACACCGTTGCGTTCGCGCAGGCTGGCAATCCACCACGACTGTATGAAGGCATTCAAAAGCTGAATGGCGTTTCGTGGGCTTTGCACATCGACATGGATCAGTCGATCTATTACGTCTTCAAGAGCTACATTCCGCTTTTTGAGATCAGTCGCTACGTTCTCTATCGCTTGGAGCTTCTTCAGTGCAAAATCGCGCATGTCCAGTTTTGGAAACTGCGGGATTTCCAACCGAAACTGAAACAGGCGGTCAAGATACCGGCGTGCATCGCCGCGCGAAAATACCGCGCCCGGCAAGTCAGAACTGCCGAGCCCGCTTCGCCGCTTGATCGCTTCCGCGATCTTGTCCTCGTCGCATGAAATGACAAAAACAACACCGAAGCCGTTTTCCGACGTGTTAAATGGCAACTCAAGAAACGTGCGGATGGCGTCGAGACCGGCCACCATTTCCGGTGCCGACAGTCGGTCCAGATCGTCGACAAAGACAACCAGCCGTTCGCATTTCCGGCCGGCGCCCTTTCTGAATTTGTTGATCTGCTCCGTTAGTAAGTGCTCGTATTCTTCCGCCGAGGTCGCGGGAAACGAAACCGACGTTTGCGGCAGAAACCGCGCTGGTGAGCGAACGCGGAGGTCAACGATGTTCCTTGCGAACCAACCTGTCAGGCCTATCGCTGCCAGGGTAACCCACACTACTGACTGGTGGCCCGTCATCCCGGTCGACCATACAAAGAGCGCTGTGATCGCCGCCGCTGCGAGAAAGAGCAGCAACAATACGACCGCACTGCCGATGATCTGGCCAAACGACTCGCCAAACCATTCTAGAAACGACCGCCGTTCATGGGTAACTTTGTTGATCTGCTCAAACAGACGTTGTCGTAGAGCGTTCTCGTCGCCACCGAGCTGTTTGAACGCTTCCCGTAGCAGTGCGCGCTTCAAGTCCTGCTCACCGCCAAAACGCCACGCATTGAACGTGATGACATGAATATGATCGATCCGGCGGTTGCCGACCGATTCGGTCTTGTCATCTTCCAGATCTCGCCGATACAGAGCCTTGATTGAACTCTTACCGGTCCCCCACGGCCCTAGCAGCCCGACGCTGAACGGCGGTCTGTTTGTGGGCGCCTCGACCAGATCCCTCAACGCCTCCGCGTAGTCTTGATGTCCGAACGCGTCCGCTCTGCGATCCTCCAATTCCTTGTCGAGGATGCTGGGCATTGCCCTTGGCGGAACAATCTTTTGCTTAGGGGGTTTATTCATAAAAGCGCTTCTGTCGTCTGATACCAGTTTGGCAAAATGGAGCAATAGTATTGCCTCAATACCACAGTTGAACAACTCAGTTATGCCGACAGATATTTTGAACGTCGTCTTTCCACCGCTCTTGGCTCAAAGGCCGACGGTCCCCTCGCGGCCTGAATCGGACGTTCGTCACCACACGTCGAGAGTCCACTTCCCACCCAAACTAGCCATTTAATTTCCACTCAAAATCCACGCCCTAGAGTATCGTTAAAAACTCCGATGGAGCTGTCCGCGAATTGTAGCTTCTCAAACTTGTTTGCAGTTCTGCAAAGAAGGCTATGAACGCGGTGAATAAATGTTGGTCAGCAATTTTCCTAAAGCTGATCAATCCGGATGTCATCGCCAAAGCAAATTTCGACCGTACGCATTCGCGGTTCCCGCAAGGGGGTTTCGCCTTGCGAGCAGAACCGAGGTCTGGTTGTCGCGATTGCGCAAATTGGCCGCGCGCTGCTGATTTCCTGTATTGCCTGGTTCGGCCTTGCCGCTGATGCGATAGCCGCCCCCCTCATCTCCGATTTCATCGACAAGGTCGAGCTTCAGGACATCGTCCCGGAAGCTGATACGCTCGGGAGCCTGCGAGATGATCTGCCTGTCTATGAAGCCCGCAAGGGCGGCGCTGTTGTCGGCTACGTCTTCCTGACCTCAGACTTCGTCACCACGACGGGGTATTCAGGCAAGCCGATCCATGTGGTCATGGGCGTTGCCCCGGACGGCAAGATCACCGGCGTACGGCTAGTCAAGCACACCGAGCCGATCGTGCTTGTGGGCATCCCGGAAAGCGCGATCCGCGCGGTAATCGCAAAATACACCGGCCTCGATCTGGCGGCCGAGGCGGAATCGAGCGGTTCCGCGCATGATCTGGATATCGTTTCCGGCGCCACAGTCACCATCATGGTCATCGACGATTCCATCGTGCGCGCAGGGCTGCGTGTTGCGCGGCAACTGGGACTCGGCGGCCTTCAGGCGGACAAGGTTTCCGAAGGCCCGGGGAAGCGGATCATTCCGTTCGAGACTGATAATGCTCCTGTCTCCGACTGGCAGACGCTTGCAGGCGACGGCTCGATCCGCACACTCAAGCTCGATCTCGGCCAGGTCAATCAAGCCTTTATCGCATCAGGCGATCAGCGCGCCATTGCGCGGCCCGAGCCCGGCGATGAAAGCGATACATTCATCGAAATGCACATGGCACTCGTCAGCGCGCCGGAGATCGGCCGGACACTGCTGGGCGACGACGAGTACGCCAATCTCACCGAATGGCTGGACGACGACGAACAGGCCATACTTGTCCTTGGCCGCGGGCGTTATTCCTTCAAGGGTTCCGGCTATGTGCGCGGTGGCATTTTCGACCGCATACAGCTGATCCAGGGCGACAATTCCGTCCGTTTCCATGACAAGATGCACCGGCGCCTCGGTCGGCTGGCGCCCGAAGATGCGCCCTCCTTCGCCGAACTGGATCTGTTCCGCATTCCCGCCGATACCGGTTTCGATCCGGCAGATCCCTTCCGTCTGCAATTACTGGTGCAACGTGCAGTCGGCGCGATCGACAAAGCTTTCATCACCTTCGATCTCGGCTACAATCTTCCCGACCGCTTCCTCGAAGCGATCCCGTCGGAGACACCGAAGACCGTCGATGATGGCAGTGCAGCAACCCAGGATGCGGCCTCGGACCCCGGCGAACTGAGCCACTTGTGGAATCGCATCTGGTGGCAGAAGCGCTATGAGGTCGGTATCCTTGCCGCCGCGATTATCATTCTGACTGGCGTCTTCTTCTTCCAGATGCAGGTCACGCGAAGCGAGCGCTTCGTCTTCTGGTTCCGCATCGCATTCCTGACGGTCACGCTGGTCGTACTCGGCTGGCACGCCAACGCGCAGCTTTCTGTCGTCAACGTGCTGGCTTTCTTCAACGCGGCCATGAGCGACTTCACCTGGTCCGCATTCCTGATGGACCCCCTGATCTTCATCTTGTGGTTCTCGGTCGCTGCATCGCTGCTGTTCTGGGGACGCGGCGTCTTTTGCGGCTGGCTCTGTCCCTTCGGCGCCCTGCAGGAACTGACCAACAAGATCGGTCAGTATTTCAAGATCCCACAATACAAGCTGCCCTGGGGCCTGCACGAACGGCTGTGGCCGATCAAATACATGATCTTCCTGGGCCTGTTTGGTCTGTCGCTCTATTCCCTGGAGATGGCCGAGCAATATGCGGAAATCGAGCCTTTCAAAACCGCGATCATCCTCAAGTTCCAGCGTGACTGGCCGTTCGTTCTCTTCGCGGTCGCGCTGCTGACAGCAGGTCTCTTCGTCGAGCGCTTCTACTGCCGCTACCTCTGCCCACTGGGAGCTGCACTGGCGATCCCCGCAAGGATGCGGATGTTCGATTGGCTGAAGCGCTACCGCGAGTGCGGCAACCCCTGCCACCGCTGCAAGAATGAATGCTTCGTCCAGGCGATCCATCCCGACGGCAGCATCAATCCCAACGAATGCCACCAGTGTCTGCACTGCCAGGTTCTCTACCAGAGCACGGCCAAATGCCCGGTCGTCATCAAGCGGGAGGCCCGGCGCGCCAAGGACATGAAGGCAGCGGGCATGGCGCCCGCACACGATCCCGCGGCGGATTTAGTGAGTGCCGCAAACGAGCTCTTGGCTCAAGGAAGTCCTGACCGAAAAAGGAGGTAGTCCCATGTCGGCAGAAGAAACCAGGAAAAAAGGCCTATCACGCAGAACGATGTTGACCGCATCGGCAGCCACCGCTGCCCTTGTCGGCACCGGAGCCGGTGGATCACTCATGCCAGCACTCGGCCCGAACAAAGCCCATGCCCAGGGCAAGGGCAACTACAACCTCGAGCCTGGCGAGCTTGACCCCTACTACGGGTTCTGGTCGTCGGGCCAGACGGGCGAACTGCGCATTCTCGGCTTCCCGTCCATGCGCGAACTGATGCGTGTGCCGGTGTTCAACCG